>CAWBRF010000035.1:0-224161 GCA_963791075.1 uncultured Planctomycetia bacterium | reverse complement strand
CTGACAATTTCGACTGGCGCGATCTGCGGGGTTTGGGTAAAATGCCGAGGTAGTCGTTTTCCAACCCTCGGTCCCAAGCAAGGAGCGCACGGATGAGCCAGTCGCCGCGAGTGCCGCCCGAAGAGTTCGTCGAGTCAATGCGAGGAGAGATGGAACAGTATCTCAAGCAGGTCATGGAGGCCGTCAACCAGGCGTCCGACGGCGAGTGGATCGCCGGCAGCGAGGAGCAGGTTCGCGACATTGCCGCAGCAATGCGGCAGCGGATTTCGAGCAGGCCGTGCAGAAGCGAATCGATGCGGCGGAAGCCGCTTTTCCCCCCTCCGCACGATCCGGCGACGGGGAAGCGGCTGGCGGATAAAGGCCGTCAGTCGCGGAGCGTGGTCACGATCAACGGCAAGATCGAAACCCAGCGACGCTGGTGGTTCGGCCGCGGCAGCGGCAGCGTCGCGCCGGCGGATGAGATTCTCGATCGCCGCGGGGCGACGATCACGCCCGGCGTCATCGGAATGGCCTGCCGCGTGAACTTGTCGGCCAGCAGTTTCGTCAAGGCGGCCGCGGTGCTGGAGCGCACGGCGCAGGTGAAGCTCAGCGGCGAGCTTGCGGCAAGAGGTCGAAGCGGCCGGACGCCGCGTCTTGCAGGCGCAGCAGAGCGACGCCATCAAGGCGGCGTGGCGTGCGGAGGACTGCGCTCTGCCGGAGGAGGGCGAAACAGGCAAGAAAACCCGCGTTTACACGGGCTGCGACGGAGTCATGGTCCCGGTCGTCACCGAAGCCGAGAAGGTGAAGCGCCGCGAGAAGGTCAAGGCGAAGCGCAGCCGCGCGGGAAAGAAGCGTCGGCCCTTGCCGCCGCGAAAGCGCGGCGCGGACAACGCCTGGAAGGAGTTCAAGGTCGCGTTCTTCTACAGCGAGGACGCCAAGCATCAGCACGTCGCCTTCACGCACGGCAATCACATCAACGCGGGGACGCTCCTGCGCCGCGAGGCGGACAGGCTGCGGTTCCGCGAGGCCGACGAGCGCGTGGGGTTGGTGGACGGAGCGGTCTGGATTCGCGACCAGATGGAACTCCACTTCGCGGAGTTGGACGCCTTGGGCTTGGACTTCTATCACTTGAGCGAAAACGTGCGCCGCGCGGCGGCAAGGTTTTCGGCGAGGAGGCGCCCGAGGGGCGGGCATGGGCCGACGAGTTGATGCACCTGTTCAAGCACGCGGGCTATTCGGCGGCCTGGGAAAAAATTGTCCAGTGGCGAGCCGCCTTGAAGGGCAAGGCGAAGCGCGAGGCGGCGGACCGGTTGATGAAGTTCGTCTCTTTGCGGAAGGAGATGATTCGTTATCCGGCGTTTCGGGAGCGCGGTTGGCAGATCGGCAGCGGGCCGACCGAATCCCAGTGCAAGCTCTGCACAAAACGGCTCAAGGGCTACGGTCGCCGCTGGGACCGTCCCAACGCCACGGCGGTGGCGGCCTTGGACGCCCTGGACCGAAACGGCCAATGGCGGCAAGTGTGGCCAAACGCCTGCCCCGCCGCCGTTTAAGGCCGCCAGGAAGTTTGGTCACACACAAAGGATACGAGTCCTATGGGAAGCGGCCGTGATCATGGTAGAATAATGTCGATGGATGACGGCTGGGCCGTCGGCGGTCAGCCATGAAAAATTCCCGCGAGGGATCGAAAATGAGTCAAGCTGTTGAAACCGCTGAAGTTTTGACCTTGGAGGAGGCTGCCGCTTTCTTGCGGGTATCGCCAGATGCGGTCATGCGTTTGGTTGTCCAGCAGGCCCTGCCGGGCCGCCAAATCGAAGGCCAGTGGCGGTTTCTCCGCACCGCGCTAGCCGATTGGTTGCGGGAAAAGAGTAGGAAGGCTGTGTTACTTAGCCAAGCCGGCGCGCTGGCCCAAGACGAGTCGCTCCCGCAGGTACGCGACATGATTTACAGGGATCGTGGTCGCCCAGAGGCAGAAGAGGGCTGATGCACCTTCTCTGGACACCGACACTCTCACCTACCTGCATGCCGGCCACGCCAAGGTTGTCGAACGTCTGCGCCAATGTGACGACGTGGAAATTGGCATGACCATCGTCACAAAAGCGGAGGTTCTGCGGGCGCGATGCGACTTTCTGCTGAAGGCAGCAGACACCGAACAACTGATGCGAGCCCAAAACTGGCTGGAACGCAGTGAAGCTTTGTTGCGGCAACTGCTTGTCGTCCCCTTCGATGATCGAGCAGTCATTGAGTTCGAGAGGCTTCGTCAGGTGAAGTCCGTCAGAAAGATCGGCCACGCGGATTTGCTCACCGCCAGCGTCGCGCTGGCAAACCGGGCCGTACTGGTCACCCGGAATCTTCGGCACTTCCGCCAGGCGCCGACCTTGGTTCTGGAGAACTGGGTTGATTAGGACAGCCAATCCATCCGGTTGGCTGCGGATCCTCACCCCGGCGACGCTTGTTCCTCTTGACCGGCTCGGTCCCGATGAGTCTGAGCCAAGTTGATGTACAGGCGGTTCCGGCAATAATGTCGGCCAAGGAGACATCCACCGATGGATCCGAAAGACGCGCTTGTTCGATCGTCGCTGCCGCGGCTACGAGGCTGTGGGATATGCGATTCGATTGCCCGCCAGTGCGGTTCCCGGATGGCCGGCCGATGTTGCGTTTCCCGTGGATCCCCTGTGGAAGAACGAGTACGCGGCGACTGTCCGGCGGCTTGTTCGCGACGGCGTCAACTCACCGTTGGCGAATCTATTCGTCCACGTGGCACAGACGCCGCCGGCGGGCGCCGAAGGTGTCGAGCGTGCGCGAAGTGCAACCGAGGCGTTCCTTTACCGGCGGCTTCAAACATTGCCGGACACCGCCGGCGTGTTCCGTCTTAATGTCGAGTTGCCCATCCCCTTTGACGGGTGGGGGCACATGGAAGTGGATCTGTTATGCGCTGATGCACGCGTTGCCATCGAGCTCGACGGTGGTCAACACTTGGCTGACGCCGAGGCCTACCGTCGCGACCGGCGCAAAGATCTTCTACTGCAGGAAAACGGCTACTTCGTGCTGCGGTTCCTTGCCGAAGATGTGGGCAAGCGACTCGATGCCGTGCTCGATGCAATCGTGCGAACGCTGTCACATCAGCGTGGGCGACGGGGATAGTTGACATACACGCGGTTCCCGGCGAAAATCTCGGCGAAGGAGACACACATGGCCAAGACCAAGAGAAGCAGCCATCTGACGCTCAAAGACCGCCTATCGCGATTGACGTTCACCCGGGCATGTCAATTGCTGGGTCCCACGGGTAAGCAACTGATCCGTCAAGGGTCGGCCGACGGCGAGATCGACATTGAGCGGGACGTCTACTTCGGCGGCGACCTGTTCCGGCTGAAAATGCCCGGCGCCGGCGCCCGCGGCAAGGACGTCGTCGTCACCATCACGGCGAAGACCGAGGCCAAAGATCGGTTGCACTTCAACTGCACCGAGTGCCAGACGGTTTGTCCACACATCGGCGCCGCCGTCTCGTTGATTCTGGAGGAGAAAACGGCCCTGGGCCTGGCCGCGGCGCCGCAGAGCGCGTGCCCATCGAAAGCCTCAGCGAAGAGGCCCTGGTCGAACAAGCCCTGAGCGATCGCGCCGAGCGGGCGCGAACGGAGAAATTTCGCTTGCAATCCGGCAATCCCAAGACCCCGTGGGCGGACTACGTCGTCACGAGCGCCGCGTCGGGCAAGACCTATCGCGTGGCGCTGCGGGGCGTCGAGCGCGGTGAGTCCTACTGCTCGTGTCCCGACTTCCGCACCAACACGCTGGGCACGTGCAAGCACATCTTGTACGCCCTGCACCGCGTACGGCGACGGTTCCACGATCTGCGGCGAAGGCCGGCCACCAATCGCGGATGTTTCGTCCACGTGCTCTACGGCGAGGATACGACCTTGCACCTGCGGCTTCCCACGCGGCCCGATGCGGCGCTGGTGAAGGCGGCCGGGCGCTTGGCAAACGCGCCGATCGCCGACGTCCGCAAGCTGGTCGACTGCATCGCGCGGCTGGAGCGGCTCGGCCATTCGGTCACGGTCTACCCCGATGCGGAAGAGTTGATCGAGAAGCGGCTCTTCCAGGCGCGAATGGCCTCGGTTGCGAGCGAGATCCGCAAGAATCCGGCCGGGCACCCGCTCCGAACGACCTTGCTCAAGGCAGAGTTGCTTCCGTACCAACTCGACGGCGTCGCGTTCGCCGTCGGCGCAGGCCGCGCCGTCCTGGCCGACGACATGGGGCTGGGCAAAACGATTCAAGGCGTGGGCGCGGCCGAGCTGCTGGCCCGGGAGGCCGGAATCGGCAAAGTGCTGGTCGTCTGCCCTGCCTCGGTCAAGTCGCAGTGGCGGAGCGAAGTGCACCGCTTCTCCGACCGCGACGTTCAATTGGTTGCCGGGGGTGCGGCCGCCCGCGCCTCGCAATATGCCAACGAGTGCTTTTTCACCGTCTGCAACTACGAGCAGGTGCTCCGCGACATCCTGGCCATCGAGCGTGTCCGCTGGGACCTGATCATCCTCGACGAGGGGCAGCGGATCAAGAATTGGCAGTCGAAGACGGCCGCGGTCGTCAAGGGCCTGAAATCGCCGTTCGCCCTGGTCCTCAGCGGCACGCCGCTGGAGAACCGGCTGGACGAGTTGTATTCGGTCGTGCAGTTCGTTGACGACCGACGCCTGGCCCCCGCCTTCCGCTTCTTCAATCGCCATCGCGTCGTCGACGAGAAGGGGAAGGTGCTGGGGTACAAGAACCTCGACCAATTGCGGGCGAACCTCGCTCCCATCCTGCTTCGCCGCACCCGGGCGTCGGTGCTCCAGCAACTGCCGCCGCGGACGACCGAGATCGTCCGCATCCCGCCGACGGACGAGCAAGCCGAACTGCACGGCGCCCACATGCGCACCGCCTCGATGATTGCGCGGAAGGCGTTCATTTCCGAGATGGACCTGCTGCGGCTCCAGAAGGCGCTGCTGATGTGCCGCATGGCCGCCGACAGCACTTACCTGGTCAACAAGCAGGCGCCGGGTTATTCCACGAAGCTCGATCGCGTGGGCGAGTTGTTCGACGGGCTGTTCGAGGAACCGGACCGCAAGGCCGTCTTGTTCTCCGAGTGGACCACGATGCTGAACCTCATCGAACCGCTGCTCGCCGCGCGGAAGCTGCCCTACGTGCGGCTGGACGGATCGGTCCCGCAACAGAAACGCCAACAACTGGTCCACCGCTTCCGCGACGACCCGGCGTGCCGGTTGTTCCTGACGACCAACGCCGGATCGACGGGCTTGAATCTCCAGGCGGCCAACACGGTGATCAACGTCGATCTGCCCTGGAACCCGGCGGTGCTCGAACAGCGCATCTCCCGGGCGCACCGCATGGGCCAACGCCGGCCGGTCCAGGTGTTCGTCCTGGTGACGGAAGCCACGATCGAAGAGAACCTGCTGGCGACTCTCTCCGCGAAGCACGATTTGGCCATGGCGGCGCTCGACGCCGACTCGGACGTGACCAAGGTAGACCTCGTCAGCGGGATCGAGGAACTGCGGCGGCGGCTGGAGGTGCTCTTCGGCGCGCAGTCGGAGGCGCCGCGGGACGTCTCGCAGCAGGAGGAGGTCCGCCGCCGGGAAGACCAACTTCGCGAGCATCGCGATCGCATGGCGGCCGCCGGCGGACAGCTCCTCGGCGCGGTGGCCGACCTGCTGGGCGAACTCGTCGCGGACGGGCGCGGAAAGGCGCCGTCCGAGGCGATCGTCTCCCAGGTTCACGACCGGCTTGCAACGTGTGTTCGAGGACGATCCCTCGGGCAAGCCGCGGCTTTCGATCACGCTTCCCGACCGCCAGGTATTGGACAAATTCGCCCGGACCCTGGCGGCCCTGCTGGTCCCGGCCGAGGCGTCTTGACGGCGATCACCAAGATGGCTCTGATCGCCTGTTGTCAGCGCCGCCGCGTATTGATGGTTCCGCCAAGCTGCACCGCAACCCGCCAACCCATTTTATACGGGATCACGCCCGCTGGATTTACAAGGGCCGGCAAGGCGCCGTCTGACGGTCCCTGTCGGGCTATTGAAAACCAGCGGGGTAGCGGGCGTAGCCTACGCCTGTTTAATACGGGAGAGGGGTGCTTACGCACTCTTGTGTATGCTGCGCCCGCCGTGTCGAAGTGCCAGAGCGGCAAGAGTTTACGGCATTTTCCCTCGAAATACGCAGCTTATTCAAAATGCCCAGTGGTCCATCGACAGTCCGACGCTCTGACCAATTGAGCTACGTCCCCTCAGCGAACGCTGAACCACTAAGTTTAGCCTCTTTTTTCCTCCAGCAAGAGGGCCTTCCAGGCACCGCCGGCGCCGAAATCCGGCATTTTGATCCGCGCGGATGCCGGCCGCCTCAGGGCGTCGCAACGCCCTGAGGGGGCGGCTGAGCGATCGCCGCCAGACGGTTCGCCGCCGCCTCGTCCACGCAAATCCGCCGAATCCCCGACGCACGGCCGGTATCCGGATCGAAATCCACCAGCGTGCCGTACATGCGCACGTCGCCGGTGGCCACATCGTAATGGGTAGGACGGAAGGTCCGCGTCGTCTCCATCACCCGGTCGATCCGCCGGCCGAGAATGCTGTCCATCGGGCCGGTCATGCCGACGTCGCATTGGAAGGCGGTTCCGCCGGGGAGAATCTGCTCGTCGGCCGTGGGGACGTGGGTGTGCGTCCCCAGCACGGCCGTCACCCGGCCGTCGAGGTGGCGGCCCATCAATTGCTTGTCGCTGGTCGCCTCGGCGTGAAAATCCAGGAGCACGACGCGCACGTCCGGCGGCAGCGCGGCCAACACGCGGTCGGCGGCGTGGAAGGGGCAATCGACCGGCGGCATAAACACCCGGCCCAAGAGGGTGAAGATCGCCACGCGGACCTGGTTGTGCGCGCGAAGGATCGCCACGTCGTGGCCGGGCGCCTCGGCGGGAAAATTCGCCGGACGGACGATCCGCCGCTCGGTCTGGAGGATGGGAAAAATCTCCCGCCGACTTGTAGACGTGATCGCCCATGGTGATGCCGTCGATGCCGGCGGCGATCAATTCGTGGTAGATTCGCCGGGGTCAGGCCCGAGCCGCCGGCGGCGTTTTCCGCGTTGGCCACCACCAGGTCGAGTCCGCTCCTCGATCCGCAGACCGCGAATCGCCCGCACGCAAATGTCGCGGCCGGGCTTGCCGACAATGTCGCCGATCATCAACAGTCGCACTGGAAGGGATTTTTTATCGAAGGTGCTCAGGCTTTTCACCGGGCCATTTCCACGTGCCGAGTCTTCCGCGGAGCGACGGTGACCTTGATCTCGCCCGGATAGGTGAGTTGCTGCTCGAAGGCCTGGACGATGTCGTGGCAGATCTTCGCGGCGGTCTCGTCGGTGGTTTCCTTGGAGCTGACCATGACGCGCAGTTCGCGGCCGGCCTGGATGGCAAACGCCTGCTCGACGCCGGGGAACTGGCCGGCGATCGATTCGAGCTCCTCCATGCGTTTGACGTAGCGTTCGAGGGTTTCCCGCCGGGCGCCGGGCCGCGAGGCGCTGCAAGCGTCGGCGGCGGAGACCAGCACCGTGTACGGGTTGTCGATGCGCAGATCGTCGTGATGGCCGGCGGCGGCGTGGACCACCTCGGGCCGCTCGCCGTAGCGCTTCAGCAGGTCGGCGCCGATCTTCGGATGGCCGCCCTCGGTCTCGTGGTCGGCCGCCTTGCCGATGTCGTGCAGCAGGCCGCACCGCCGCGCGATCAGGCCGTTCAGGCCGATTTCCTCGGCCAACATCCCGGCGATGAACGCCACCTCGACGCTGTGCCGCAAGACGTTCTGGCTGTAGCTGGTGCGGAAATGGAGCCGCCCGAGCAGGTTCATGATCCGCTCGTGGACGCCGTGGACGTCGACCTCCTGGCAGGCCTCCTCGCCGAGCTTCTGCATGTGCCGCTCCAATTCCTGCTGCGTCGCGGCGACGATTTCCTCGATCCGCGAGGGATGGATGCGGCCGTCGGCGATCAGCTTGTTCAAGGCGATGCGGGCGACCTCGCGGCGGATCATGTCGAAGGCGCTGACGATCACCACGCCGGGCGTGTCGTCGATGATGACGTCCACGCCGGTGGCCTTCTCGAAGGCGCGAATGTTGCGGCCCTCGCGGCCGATGATCCGCCCCTTCATCTCGTCGTTGGGAATGCCCACCGTGCTGGTGGTCGTCTCGCCGGTTTGGGCGGCGGCGTAACGCTGAATGCAGGTGAGCAGGACTTCCCGCGACTTCTGCTCGCAGGTCTCGGCGATTTTCTTCTCGTGGCGGAGGATCACGCCGCCGGTTTCCTGCTGCAATTGGGTGTCGAGAATTTCCAGCAGCCGCCTGCGTGGCCTCCTCGCGGCTCAGGCCGCTCAGCTCGTGCAGGGTCTGCCGCTGGAGGTCCAGGAGCTTCGAGAGGTCCTCCTTGCGGCGGTTGGCGTCCTGGATCCTTTCGGTCAGCTTTCGCTGCGTGCCCTTCGACGATTTTCTCCTGCTTGCGGACTTGCTCGGCCTGTTCTTCCAGGGCGTCCTGGCGCTTGTCGAGGAGGCGTTCCCGCTCGTGGAGTTCGCCGCGCAGGCGGCGGAGCTCCTTTTCGCTCTCCGCCCTGGGCCTGCGATGGTCATGTTCCTTGATTTCCAACTCGGCCTCGCGACGACGATTCTCCACGTCCTGGTGGGCCCGGCGGACGATTTCCTTGGCTTCCGATTCGGCGTCTCTGCGCCGCAGATGATCCAGCAGCTTGATCAGCAGAAGGTCAAGGCGGCAGGCAAGCACGGCCGTGACAATCACGGCGATTACGCAACTGAGGGCTCCATGATCTTCCTCTCGCAGACCGATTCAATCGGCGCCGCCGCCGTCCCGAGACCGGCGTCCTCGGTCCAAAGGCAGCGCCAAAGAGGACTGGACGCGGCGAAGAGCCGCTGTCCGGCCGAGCGGGTGTCGATCGGCGGCGGACAGGAAGGGTCCAGCAGAAAACGGGTGACGGGAAAGATTCGGTCGCCATCGGCCCGCGGACGCACGTGCTCCCCTCTCGACACGGGACCGCGGACCTGGCCGCCGAACGCCCACGAATCCACCCGATCAGCAGTGCGATCAACTCAATCATGCGGTGGATTCCCAAAAACTGGTTGGTTCTTGCTGCCAAAAAACCAGTCGAATACTCGCGATGCGTTGCCTTTGACAAATCCCTTCCGGGGATCCCAAAGGCATTTGTGGACAAAATGTTCTAGTTTGAGTGTCAACAATAAAAAACTCAGCACTTACTCAATCTTATCAAATGCTTTGCAAACTGCAACCGCATATGGTCCCGCAGCCGCAAAGCCTTGCGGAAAGCCCGGCGGCGGGAGAGGAATAATTGCCATAAACCACACAACAGCAACATCTTGCGCCGCCACCCATTGTGCTGGGCGACTCGTCTGATTATGATGGAGATAGGCCAAAGCGGGAGGCAGCGTGCGAATTCTTCTCACCAACGACGACGGCATCTACGCCCCAGGACTCGCGGCGATTGCAGCGCGAGCTGTGCCGGCTGGGCGAAGTCGTGGTCGTCGCCCCAGCCATCGAACAGAGCGGCGTCGGTCATTCAATTACCTATCTTACCCCGCTTATCGTCCGCGAAGTTTTCCACGACGAGCGGTTTCCGGGCGGCCGCGGCCAGCGATGGGGTTGGGCCGTCCAAGGCAGCCCGGCCGACTGCGTAAAAATCGGCGTCGCCGAGTTCTGCCCGCAAACGCCCGACCTGGTCGTCAGCGGCATCAACAGCGGCCTGAACGCGGGGATCAACGTGCTCTATTCGGGCACGGTGGCCGCCGCAATCGAAGGGGCCTTCTACGGCATCACCAGCTTCGCCGTGTCGCTGGAGTTCGCCGCGCATCGCACAGTTCGACAAGGCCGCCCGGCTTGGCCCGCGGGGTTATCGAACAAATTCTCGCAAAGAAAAGGCCCCCGGGCCGCAACTGTTCAATCTGAACATCCCCACGGCGGCGCTTGAGCGGATCGCCGCAGGTCTGCAGCGTGCCGATGAACGTCGACCCGCTATGACGACAGTTTTCAGAAGCGGAAGGATCCCTGGGGCCGGGATTACTATCTGGCTGACCGGCGGGCCGCCGCCATGCGTGCCCGAGCACGAGACCGACCTCTCCGCCTTGGCCAAAGGGATTGATTACCCTGACCCCGCTGGACTATGACTTGACGCGGCAATCGGTTTTGCAGGAAATGGAGGGTTGGCGGTTCCACCTGGACGAGACGGAGGCAGAGCCGAGCCAATCCCGGAAGGAGAACATGTTGCGACGAAACAGCATAGATTGGACGGCCGCCGCGATGGGCGATCGTCGCGCTGGTCGCCGGCTGCGGCGGAGGCGAGTGGAAGAAGCCGGCGGCGGCCCCCGCACCGGCGGCCGAACAGCGGCCCAACCGGCGGCCGGCCCCGCCGGCGGCCCCGACGCGGGTCAAAGCGGAGGTCGGCGTCGGCGCCAAAGGCCACGATTATGGCGACGGGTTCGTCGCCACGCCCATCGCCGCTTATTTCTCCGCGAAGGAACGGATCGCCTTCGACATCCAGATCCCCCACGCGATGCAGACTCTACAAGGCGTCGCACGACGACCATGGTCCGAAGACGCACGACGAGTTCATGAAGGTCATCATCCAAGAGAATCATATCAGCTTGCCCGCGCTTCGGCCCGGCGATCGTTACGTCTATGATCCGGCGCAAGAAGAACTGATGGTGGAAAAGCACAACTGACGACGTTGAGGACCGCCCGACTAGACGACTCTGCGATCCCCGATTGAAGAACAACCCATGAGACAGCACCTTGTTTGGATCGCGGCCTTGGCCGCCTTGCCGCCGGGCGGCGCCGGGGCGGAAGAGACTAGTTGGATCTTTTCCGCCCCCGCCTACACGCACTCGCCCGCGACCGGCCAGCGGGTCGCGCAATACTGCCCGGAGCAGCCGTCCTATCTGCGTTACGACGACACGTACCAGGAGAGCGGCTACCGGCACAACTTGATCACCATCGGCTCGGGCAGCAACGCCGACCGCACGAACATCGTGCAGACCTGGGGCCTGGGCCTGGCGATCCGACCCTACGGCGAATGGGAACATCCCTATCGCCCCTGTGCCACGCCTTATAGTGCGTGGGGCGGTTACGGGGGCGTTCAGAATCCGGGGATGAGGCCCTACAACGCGGGCCGAATCCTTACGCCGCCGGCCCGATGCAGCAAGGATACTGGCGCCCAACTACGGTCCCGTGCCAGCAGCCTATGCGGTCCGCCGGGCGGGCAACCGTCTGGTCCAGTATCGGCCAACGTGCCAGGGCGGCGGTCAGCCCGGTCCGGGACGGTCAGGTCCGTCGCACGGCGGTCAGCCCGGTCGCGGCCAGTGCGAACTCCAGTCGCCGGACCGTCAGCCCGGAGCGAGCCGTGGGACGCCGCCGCCGCTGCTGAAATCGACGCTTTCCAGCCAGCGAGCCGCCGGGTTTATCCTGGGCGATAGGCCAAGCACTCGAGCGCGGTTGACGACCGCGGATCGTCGCGGCTCGCGACGGCGTCGCGTCAAGAGTCGCCTGTGCCCGATGATGATCCAGCCGTCGGGCTCGCGTCGCATCCGCACACTCGACCTTTCCCGGCCGGGTCATCGGCCGCCGAACTCGCCGCGACGGTCCTTGCCCGTCGCCGATGTAATTGAACGTCGCCGCCGCGGTCGGGGGAGCTGGTCAAACGGTTGACCGTCGATTTCGAGGGCGCGGATCTTCACCTCGCTGATCTCGAACTGCTGCATGATGGCGGCAATCTGCGTACGCAACACCTCGTCCTCGGGGGAGATGTGCCGCAAGACGCCTTCGGCGTCGTTCTTCTGAGCGGCGGCGGCGCAGTCGTAGACGACGGCCGCGGCGAGTTTCTTCTCCGTCACCACCAGCCGCGCGAGGGCGACGCCGCCCAGGGAAACGGCCAAAACGCCGGCCATTGCCCAGAGCAACACCCCGCGGCCGCTCCGCACCAGCGCCACGGCGAGGATCGCCTCGCCGATGAGGCCGAAGAAAATCGCCGGCCAGGGGCTTTCGACGAAGATTTCCATGCGGACCTCCTCCGCGCACGGACCGCGGCTCGCGAAACCGCACGCCGCTTGTAATCGGAGCCACGCTGCAGCGCGCCCTCACCCTAACCCTCTCCCGAGGGGAGAGGGGACCAACGATGGCCGCTATCGCTCTCCCGAAGGGAGACGGGACCAACGATGGCCGTTATCGCTTCGTGCGGAACAGCGGGCCGCCGTAAATCGCCGCGTCGCCCAACTGCTCCTCGATCCGCAGCAACTGGTTGTACTTGGCCATGCGGTCGGTCCGCGAGGCCGAGCCGGTCTTGATCTGGCCGGTCCCCAGGGCGACGGCCAGGTCGGCGATCGTGGCGTCCTCGGTCTCGCCGCTGCGATGGCTGATGACGGTGGTGTAGCCGTTCCGCCGGGCCAACTCGATCGTCTCGATCGTCTCGGTCAGCGTGCCGATCTGGTTCAGCCTTGATGAGGATGCTGTTGGCGATGCCCTCGTCGATGCCGCGCTGGAGCCGCTTCGTGTTGGTGACGAAGATGTCGTCGCCGACCAACTGGATCTTGTCGCCGAGCCTCTCGGTCATCAGCTTCCAGCCGTCCCAATCGTCCTCGGCGAAGCCGTCTTCGATCGAGCAGATGGGATACTTGTCGACCCAGCCGGCATATTTCTCGACCAAGGCGGCGGCATCGATCTGTCTTGCCGTCGATGGCGTAGGCCTTCTTCTCGGCGTCGTAGAATTCCGAGGCGGCCGGGTCCAGGGCGATGAAGACCTGCTTGCCGGCCTCGTAGCCCGCCTTGCCGATGGCCTCGACGATCAGGTCCAGGGCCTCGGCGTTGCTCTTCAGGTTGGGGGCGAAGCCGCCCTCGTCGCCGACGTTGGTGGCCAGCTTCTTCGACCTTGCAACACCTTCTTCAGGTTGTGGAAGACTTCGCAGCCGCAGCGGATGGCGTCGCTGAAGGACTCGAAGCCCAAGCGGCATGACCATGAACTCCTGCACGTCCACGTCGTTGTCGGCGTGGCGTGCCGCCGTTGAGGATGTTCATCATCGGGGCCGGCAGGATCCGGCGCCGACGCCGCCCAGATAGCGGAACAGCGGCAGCCCGCAGTGATCGGCGGCGGCGTGGGCGGCGGCCAGCGACACGCCGAGAATGGCGTTGGCGCCCAAGTTCCTTCTTGTTCTCGCTGCCGTCCAGCTCGATCATCCGCGCGTCGACGGCGGCCTGATCGACGGCGTTCATGCCGCACAACTCGTCGGCCAGCTTGCCGTTGACGTTGTCGACGGCCTTTATGACCCCCTTGCCGAGGTACTTGGACTTGTCGCCGTCGCGAAGCTCCCAGGCCTCGTGGATGCCGGTGCTGGCCCCGCTGGGCACCGCGGCGCGGCCGAACGAGCCATCGGCCAGTTCGACGTCGACTTCGATGGTGGGATTTCCCCGGCTGTCGAGGATTTGCCGGGCGCGGATGTCTACAATGGTTGAACTCATGTTTCGAATGTTCCTTGCAAAAAAGGGCATGTGCTGTTCGTTGCGACATTAATTTGATGTTTTTGCGGACAGGCCGCCGGCCGGCGGAGGGCGGTCTAGTTTTTTCATCCGCCGAGCGGCGAAACCTTGGCACAGACCCCGCATTGTGGCCGATCTTGCGGCGATTGACCAGCGGGGGTGGCGGGAGCGGGGGATTTTTGTTACCGTGAGATTGAGAATGATGACCCACTCGGAAATTCTCGCCGAACCGCGCCGCGCCCCAGCCGCTCCCGGAGAACATCCGCGGCGTACAGCCGGGCGGCGGGGTGTGCTGTCGGATCGAGCTGGCTTGGGGCCGCTGGCGGCGATGGTGGCTCGCGCAGTTTCGCCCGGGCTACGTCCGCCGCATGGCCGCATTGCGCCGCGGCGATTCGCCGGCGCCCCGCACGAAATCCTCGATCCCCGCGACCTGAAGTACTGCCGCAATCTCTGCGCCTGCTCGTGGGACGAGAACGACGATCCGTTTCGCTGGCGGAGGCGGATTCCGCTTTGCCCGCTGGGGCCTGGCCGAGTTGCAGTTGATGGGCTGGCCGCTGGCGGCGGCGATGGTTGCGGCCGGGTTATTTTCACTGGTAGCTGGCGCTGCTGCCCGCGGCGTGCCTTTGGCCTTGGTCGTCTATTTCTTCCGCGATCCGCCGCGGCGCATGCCCCAGGAGCCGGGCCTGGTCGTCTCGCCCGCCGACGGGACGGTCGCCGAAGTGACCCGACTGGAGCGCGACGAGTTCATCGGCGGGCCGGCGGTGCGGATCGGCATCTTCCTTTCGATCTTCAACGTCCACCTCAACCGCGCGCCGCTGGCGTGCCGGGTGGTCGCCCTGCGTTACTCGCCCGGCGAATTCCTCAACGCCTTGCGGCCGGAAAGCGCGGTGCGGAACGAGAACATGTGGATCGGCCTGGAGGAGGAGTCGCCGCCGCATCGCCGGCTGGCGGTGCGGCAGATTTCCGGGGCCATCGCGCGGCGGATCGTCTGCGACCTGCGGCCGGGCGAAGTGCTTGCCGCGGGGGCAAAAGTTCGGCATGATCAAGCTCGGCTCGCGGACCGAGTTGATCCTGCCCGACGTGGAGGGGCTGTCGGTCGACGTGGCGGTTGGCCGCCGCGTCCGGGCCGGCAGCAGCGTGCTGGCGCGATTTACGCAAGTTCTGAGGTTGCATCCATGCGACCCATCCGAACGATCGCCATGTTTCCCACGATGCTGACGCTGGGGAACCTCGTCTGCGGGTTTTTCGCCATCGTGGTCGCCTCGCGGATCGTGGCGCCGACGAACGCGGGCGGGCTTGCCACATCGACCCGACCAACGCGACGGACAGCGGGTGTCTGATTTTTCTGGCCATGGTGTTCGACGCCCTGGACGGCTACGTGGCCCGGCTGTCGCGGACGGCCAGCGATTTCGGCGCGCAGTTGGACAGCCTTTGCGACCTGGTCACCTTCGGCGTGGCGCCGGGTTTCTGCTGGTGAAGATGTGCCCGCACTTCGCCTTTTTTCACAGCGAGGCGGTGTGGGTGATCGCGGCGTCGTTTGCGGCCTGCGCGGCGTTGCGGCTGGCCCGGTTCAACGTGGAGACGGGCGACGAGGACGATCATTTGCACTTCAGCGGGCTGCCCAGCCCGGCGGCGGCGGCGGCCATCGCCGGATTCGCCATCATGTTCTACACGCTGCGAAATGAAGAGACGATCCGGCGTTCGCGCGGAACATCGACATCGTGTTGCAGATGGTGCTGCCGTTTTTCGCCGTGATGGTGGCGCTGCTGATGGTGTCGCGGATCCCGTATCCGCACGTGGTCAACCAGGTGTTTCGCGGCGCAGCGGACGTTCGCCCACGCCGGTGGCGGTGATCTTCGCCATCGTGGCGATCATGGTGATTCGCAGCTATTCGGTGCCGATCATCTGCTGCGCGTTTGTCTTCTACGGCCCGCTGCGGCTGTGCTGGGGGAAGATCGTCGAGCGGCGCCGGCAGGAAGATCCGCTGTTTTGAGCGAGGAAGAGAGGAGAGGAGATAGAAGTTAGGAGTTAGGAGTCGGAGTCAGAAGACGGTCGGCCGTGCGTGATTCCAACTTCTAACTCCTTACTTCTCTCTCCTTGCTCATCATTAGGAGTGCCGATCCATGTTTTCCGGAATTGTCGAAGCATTGGGACGCGTGGCGGAGGTTCGCCCCGAGCCGCCCGGCTGCCGCTTGATCGTCCGCCACCCGAAGATCGCCGCGGAGACGGCGGTCGCCGACAGCGTCTCGATCAACGGCTGCTGCCTGACCGTCGTGGCCGTCGAAGGCGACGCGATGGCCTTTCAGGCCGGTCCGGAGACCTTGGCGCGGACCAACCTCGGCGAACTTCGCCCGGACAGCCCGGTCAACTTGGAGCGGGCGCTCCGCGTGGACGCGCGGCTGGGCGGACATTTCGTCAGCGGGCACATCGACGGGACGGGCAATCTCATCGAGCGGCTCGACCACGGCGACTGGTCCACCTTTTGGTTTTCCGTGCCCCCGGCATTGGCCCGGCAGATGGCCTCGAAGGGCTCGATCGCCGTGGACGGCGTGAGCCTGACGATCGTCGACAGCCAGCCCGATCGCTTCAGCGTGGCCCTGATTCCCTACACGCTGGCGGTCACCACGCTGGGCCCGTTGGCAGTCGGCGGCACGGTGAACCTGGAGACCGACATTTTGGCCAAGTACGTCCAGCGCTTGGTCGAGGCACGGGATTGGAAACAGGGTTGACGCCGTGTCCGAGGAAAAACAGAACGCCGACTCCGCCGCGGTCCCCTCGCCGAAGCAAACGCTCTCCTTCCTCCTGCGGCGATTCCGCGAGGCGGGCATCCGGCCGCAGACCAGGCTCGGGCAGAACTTCCTCATCGACATGAACCTCCAGCGGGTGCTGCTGGAGACGGCCGACGCTGGGACCGGACGACGTGGTCCTGGAGATCGGCACCGGCACCGGGGCGCTGACCGCCCTGCTCGCCCGGCGCGCGGCGGCCGTGGTCACCGTCGAGCTCGATCCGCAGTTGTTCCACCTGGCCGGCGAGGAGCTCTTCGGCTCGAGCAACGTGACCATGCTCCAGGCCGACGCCCTGAAGAACAAGAACCGCCTCAACCCGGACGGTGCTGGCGGCGGTCGCCGCGCAGTTGGACGCCGCGCCGGGCCGCCGCTTCAAACTGGTCGCCAATCTCCCCTACAACGTCGCCACGCCCGCTGCTGACGAACCTCCTGGCGCTGGACCGCCCGCCGGAGACCATGACCTGCACGATCCAGAAGGAACTGGCCGAGCGGATCGTCGCCCGTCCCGGCACCAAGGACTACGGGGCGTTGGCGATCTGGGTGCAGAGCCAGTGCCGCTGCCGGATTGTGCGGATCCTGGCGCCGTCGGTGTTCTGGCCGCGGCCGAAGGTCTCCTCCGCCTTCGTGCAGATCGTCGCTTGACCCGCGCGCTGCGGGGGCGAATCGCCGATCGGGACTTCTTCCACGACTTCGTGCGCGCGATGTTCTTTCACCGCCGCAAGTTCCTCCGCTCCGCAATTGCTCGCCGCCTGCAAAGACCGGCTGGACAAGGCGGGCGTGGATCGCATCCTTGAGGAGTTGGGCTTGGACCCCACGGACCGTGCGGAAAATCTCGACGTGGAAACGATGCTGGCTCTCGCCGAAAGGCTGAAGGCGGAAGGATGAAGGATGAAAACCGGCCGAAATTCCGCCGTCCTCATTCATCCTTCATCCTTCCGCCTTCATCCTTCCATTTGACTCCGCCCCCCGATTGCGGTAAGATGAGGGCAGAGAAAGGAGACCGCGATGCAGTTCATCGAGATGTCGGGAAAGGTGCTCAAACGGATCGTCAACTGTGAAGAGTTGCACCCGGACGAGTTGGATCGCGTCGGCGTGACCGACGAGAGCGTGGTCCGCATCAATCGCCAGGGCGACATTGAACTCCGCCGACACAGCCGCTGGGACATCATCGGCGGTCTGTTGGGCGAGTTTGAACACCGCGTTCGCAAAGAGAGCGGGCTGGAGTGGGCCGATTGCGGGCAGCGGAGTTGCGGCGTGCCGGTGGAAGAGACGTTCGCGCCGTAGCCGCGGTCCCCTCTCCCTTCGGGAGAGAGACGTTCGCGCCGCAGCCGCGGTCCCCTCTCCCTCCGGGAGAGGGACGTTCGCGCCGTAGCCGCGGTCCCCTCTCCCTCCGGGAGAGGGTTAGGGTGAGGGGAAGCGCCGCGGGCTTTGCTATCTGAGGGGATGCGTGAGAATCGCCCGATCGAGGTGAGGCCCTCGGCTTCCGGGGTCGCCCGGGCAAAGTACAATGCGGCGAACTCGTTGTCGGTCAGCCTCCGGCTTTCGCAAGCATCGCGTTTCGGCGTCTCGTTCGGGCACAACGGCGCCAGCGACTCTGCCCTTCGCCCAGACTTAAAGGACTCCCTCATGCGCCCGGCAGATGCGATTGAAGCTGGTCGCAGGATTTTAGATCGCGTTATGAGCCCGGCGGGGTTCCTCTTTCTTCCTGGCGGCGCCAGAAAAAGTTCGGGAGGGCATTTGGCCTGGGCGTCCTACGTCAAAAAGAACAGGCGGCTCGATTTCAGTTGCCGATTTGCCTTGGGCGCGGTGGAGTACCACATTGATGAGGCACGCCTTGATCACAATTCGTATATGCGATTGCTGAGCGTGGACGGCGAAAGTGAGTACAGACGGTTTCCGCGGGATGCGCCGATGGCTGGGTTCGAACGCGCTTCGCCATGACCTGGAGTTGTACTGCGCGGATTTTCTGACCGGCCCTGGCCACGAGTTTAGGAGATTGGCGAAGCTGCGGAATCTTGAAAACGACATCGTGGGCGGGTTCCCCTCACCCCAACCCTCTCCCGAAGGGAGAGGGGGACCGTGAAGCGATGCTCCGCGGAACTAAACCGGTAACCAACCACATCTCTTGTGGGGTTCTGGCCCAAGCCCCGCCAATCCGCTATCATCAGCGTTATGACCGTTTCGACTTCCCGCTCCCACACCCCGCCGGCGACGCCCGACGCCGCGCCCGCGACGCCGGCGCAAGTCCTGATCATCGACAATGATCGCGCCCATGCCGAGACCGTGGCGGAGAGCCTCGATCGGGTGGGTTTTCATTGCCGCGTGGCCGCCTCCGGGGCCGAGGGCGCCAGGATCATCGACGAAGACAACTTCGACCTGATCATCACCGACCTGGTGATGCACGACCTCGACGGCCTGGCCATCCTCGCCCGGGCGAAACAGAGCCAGCCGGACACCGCCGTCATCCTCCTCACCGGCCACGGCACGGGGGAGTCGGCCGTCGAGGCGATGTCGAAAGGGGCGTTCATCTATCTGCTCAAGCCGCTGGACATCCATCAGCTTCGCGTCAGCGCGGAGGCGGCCGTGGCGAACACGCGGCTGCGGCGGGCCTACGTCGAGTCGCAGCGGCGACTGGAAGAAAAATTCGGCTTCGAGGGCGTCATCGGCGACAGCCGGCAGATGCGCGACATCATCGACCGCCTGAAACGCATCGCCCCCACCAACGCCTCCGTGCTCATCCAAGGCGAGACGGGCACGGGCAAGGAGTTGGTCGCCCAGGCGATCCACCAAAACAGCCAGCG
The DNA here is from genome assembly GCA_963791075.1 of uncultured Planctomycetia bacterium. Lineage (GTDB taxonomy): Bacteria > Planctomycetota > Planctomycetia > Pirellulales > Thermoguttaceae > CAWBRF01. The sequence continues at coordinate 205,042 of CAWBRF010000035.1, read as the reverse complement.
GAAGAACCAGCCCTTCGTCGCCCTGAACTGCGCCGCCTTGAGCGAGAACATTTTGGAGAGCGAGTTGTTCGGCCACGTGAAAGGGGCGTTCACCGACGCCTCGACCGATCGCGTCGGCAAGTTCGAATACGCCGACGGCGGCACGATGTTCCTCGACGAAGTCGGCGACATGCCCCTGGCCACGCAGATCAAGCTCTTGCGGGTGTTGGAAAACGGCGAGATCACCCGCGTCGGCTCGAACACTCCGATCAAGGTCAACGTGCGGATTCTTTCCGCCACAAACCGCAATCTGGAGGAGGCGATCGCCGCGGGGACGTTCCGCAGCGACCTCTATCATCGGCTGAAGGTGGTGACGCTGCGGCTGCCGACGCTGGTCGAGCGGAGCCAGGACATCCCCATCTTGATCGACTATTTTCTGAAGCAGTTTGCCGCGCAGCACGGCAAGCACATCAAGGGCGTGGCCCCGGCGGCGCGGCACAAGCTGCTCAGCTTTCCCTGGCCCGGCAACGTGCGGCAGCTTCGCAATGTGGTCGAGAGCATGGTGGTGGTCGATTACGACGGGCTGTTGGACACCGACGATCTGCCGGACGAGTTGGCCGGCCCGACGGAGCCGCCGGGCCAGCCGGCCGCGGCCTCGCTGGTGGCGCTGGTCGGCAGGCCGCTGGAGGAGATCGAGCGGATGTTCATCGCCGAGACATTGCGGGTGACCGGCGGCAATCGCGAAGTGGCCGCCAGCAAATTGGGAATCGGCGAGCGGACGCTTTACAGAAAGATCAAGGAGTATGGGATGTAGGGAGGAGTTGAGAGTTGAGAGTTGAGAGTTGAGAGCCGGAAGGACGGGCAGCTTTCTCCCAACTCGCAACCCCACATCCACATCGCCGACACTGCTTACTGCCTCGCCGCACTCGCAGACTCTCAACTCCTGGCTCTCAACTCCTGGCTCTCGACTCTCAACTCTCAACTCCCAATGGCTCTAGACTCGAAACCGCGCGGCGCGGGCGCTGCCATGGCCGGGGCATGGGGCGCAATGGCCCTGCTGCTGTCGATGAATCTGTTCAACTACATCGACCGGCAGGTTTTGGCCGCCGTCGAGCCGGAAATCCGCCGCGACCTCGTCCTCGCGGCAAATCCGGACGATCCGCACGCGATGGCGAAGACCGGGCTGCTGTCCACCGCCTTCCTCGCTTCCTACATGCTCGCCGCCCCCGTCTTCGGCTGGCTCGCCCACGCGTGGTCGCGGTGGCGGCTGGTGGCCCTGGGCATCGCCCTGTGGAGCCTGGCCAGCGGGGCCAGCGGGTTGGCCGCGACTTTTGGCGTCCTTCTGGCGACGCGATGCCTGGTAGGCGTCGGCGAGGCGGCCTACGGCCCCGTGGCCCCGACGATCGTCGCCGATTACTTCCCCCTAGCCCGCCGCGGCCAGGCCCTGTCCTGGTTCTACATCGCCATTCCCGTCGGCGGCGCCCTCGGCTACGCGCTGGGCGGACAAATGGCCGCGATCAACCATGCGGGCCAAAGTTGGCGCTGGGCCTTCTACGCCGTTGTGATCCCCGGGCTCCTGCTGGGCTTGTGGTCGCTGGCGATGCGCCCGCTGCCGTCGGCCGCGGCCAACCACGCCACGGCGACAGCAAACCGCCGCGCCGGCTGGCGGATCTACCTCGCGCTTGTGAAGACGCCTTCCTATACGATGAACACCTTGGGCATGACCGCGATGACCTTCGCCATGGGCGCCTACGCCTGGTGGATGCCCGACTATTTGCTCTCGCACCACGCCGAGAGGCTGTGGGGCGTCGAGCCGCGGCTGATGTTCGGCGCGACGACCGCCGCGGCGGGGATCCTCGGCACGCTTTGCGGCGGAATCGTCGGCGACGCCAGCCGCAGCCGTTGGCCGGGATCGTATTTTCTCGTCTCCGCCGCCGGGTTGCTCGCCTGCGTGCCCTGCGCGCTGCTCTTTCTCGTCGTCCCCTTTCCATCCGCCTGGCTGTTCATCTTCCTCGCCGAATTCTTCCTCTTCTTCAACACCGGTCCGACGAACACGATCCTCGCCAACGTGGTCCCTCCGACGATCCGCGCCGCGGGCTTCGGCCTGAACATCCTCATCATTCACGCCCTCGGCGACGCCATCTCGCCCACGGCCATCGGGGCGATCGCCGACCGTTTTGGGCTGAAGGCCGGATTCGTCGTCGTCTCCGGATTTCTCTTCCTCGGCGGGGTGTTTTGGCTGTGGGGCGCGCGCCACTTGGAGGCCGACACCGCCGCGGCGATGAGCGAATGCGGCGGCTGAGCGCCCGAGTCATTGCGTCGGCGGGCGTATCCAACCGCCGAATGTCCCTGAGGATTTTCGCTTCTCGGCGGCGGCGGCAAGCTGGTCGATGTCGCGCTGGTCCTTTTCCAATTCGACTCGCAGCGCCGTGACTACCGCTTTGTCGATCCAAATCGAAGCAGAATGTCTCCAGGCACTGGAGGTTTATCTTGGCCAAGGAGCACATTTCCTTCAGGCGCGGGACATCTTCGGGGTGTCGTTCGATGTTTTCGCCCAAGGAGCGGACATCCAGCCGCGCGTTGGCCAACGCATTTTGGGCCTGACTATAGTCAAGCCAAACATAGGTCGCCGCGCCGCCGACCGCCAGCACGACCGCCACGCCCAGAACACTGCGAATCACGACTTTCTTTGACATGACCGGCGCCTTTCAAAAAAGGTTTGTAGGGTGGGTCGAGCGGAGCGAGCCCCACCAGCAGTGCAATGCCGGATGATTTTGGTGGGGCTCGCTGCGCTCGACCCACCCTACATTCTACGTTCTAGCCGCGTTCCGGTTCCGACTCTTCTTCCGCTTCGCATTTGGTCGGAGCAACCGCATGAACGCCTCCCATTGTATTTCAGCCGAACGGCCAAATTCTGTCCAGCCATCAATGCTCCTCAACGGAAAGCTCAACATCTGCCGGGAATCCATAGACGTTCACAAAAAACGCGACCGCCGCGAGTGACGCCGCTCTGGCGTCTCGGCCGAAGTCGTGACGAAAGGTCGCTCCATGACGGATTCTTCCGGTCTTCGGGTCGGGAGCATGGTATTCCCGCGGATACTCCTCGCCGAGTTCGTTGAAAAAGCGGGATGCCCGCTCCGCCTCGTCGCTGCTCGGCGCTACACAAGGAACGTCCATGCCGAGAAGCCGGCCCGTGCCAAACTGCACGAACTTTTGGGACCGCGGCTCCGCGATAAACACGAACGAGCCCTTTGCTCCCCGGTGGAGAAGAGCGATCAGCGCCTCGTAGATTCGGACTTCGGCGGCCCCTTCGTTCATCGGCGATTCGTCCTCATCAGGTCGGAGTTAGAAATTCCTTCGCCCGTCAGAACCCGAGCACGTCGTTCATGCCGTACATCCCCGGCCGCTTTCCCGCCCCGACCAAAAACTTCGCCGCGGCCAGCGCCCCGATGGCGTAACTGTCGCGACTCGTGGCGGCGACCGATAGCTCGATCGTCTCGCCCAACATGCCGAAAATGATCGTGTGCTCGCCCGGATTGTCGCCGACGCGGACGGCGTGATAGCCGATTTCCGCGTGCGGCCGCACGCCCGGCCGACCCTGCCGCCCGTGCCGATGGATGGTTTGCCCCATCGCCCGGGCGATGATCTCGCCGAACTTCAAGGCCGTGCCGCTGGGCGAATCCTCCTTGAAGCGATGATGCCGCTCGATGATCTCGACATCGGCGTCCTTGTCCGCCAAGGCCGTTGCCGCCACCGCGCAAAGCTTCATCGAAAGGTTGACCGCCAGGCTCATGTTCGGCGACCAGAGCAAGGGAATCTCGCCGGCGGCGGCGCGGAGATTCTCGATTTGCGCGGGCGAAAGCCCGGTCGTCGCCACCACCAGCGGCAAGCGACGCCGGCGAGCGGCCTCGACGATCGCCTCGGCCGCGGCGGGAACGGAAAAGTCGATGATCACGTCGGCGGCGGCGGTCAGGTCGGACGCGATGGCGATTCCCAGCGAGCCAACGCCCGCCGCAACGCCGGCGTCGCGGCCGATTAGGGGATGGCCCGCCGCTTCAAGGGCCGCGACGACGGTCAGTTGTGGATCGGCGGCAGCCAGGGCGACCAGCCGCCGGCCCATGCGGCCTGCGGCTCCGTGAATGACGATGCGAATGGGGTTCATGGGGGAAGGAAATCCGGAGGATCGTTTCGGCAAAGGCGATGCAAACAGACGCATTCTACAGGCGATGGGGATGCCCGCCAACTATTGCTGGGTTCGCCATCACCGTCTCCCAGAAGAGGCGGGGCCTTCCTTCATGCGAGCGATTCGGCGATATTATCGCTACATTGCGTCCATCCGCTCGAAGCGAGGTGAAACACTTCATGCTGCCTGGGAATTGGGGATTCGGCCGCCGATTTTCCGTCGCAACTGCAATACTGACAACACTTTACGCCTCAACCACAGTCGCCGCATCTCGGTATCAGGGCGGGCCAGGACTGCTGGCGGCGGGTGTGCCGGCGGTGGTTTGTCTCGTCGGAGCGCTGGCCGCTTTGACGATCAGCTACTCCGTCCGTGGGCCGAACCGCGCCCTGCTCGGGCTGGTTCTGCCGATGAGCGTGCGGACCGGTTTGCCCCTGGTTTTGGCTGTCGTCATGCGACTTGTTGACGGCCCCCTGGTCAAAGCGGGAGGAGTGTACTATCTTTTAGTCTTTTATCTGGCCGCGCTGGCCGTCGAGATGCCGTTGTCCTTGGGGAGTTTGAAGGCGTCCAGTGGGGAGCAGGATGAAGCGTTGCTGCCTAAGTCCCCCTCTCCCTCCGGGAGAGGGACGGGGTGAGGGCGTTAGAGAAAATGCGGAACTTGCGGAGCGACGACTGGGCCGGGCGCCCCTCACCCCAACCCTCTCCCGAAGGGAGAGGGGGACCATTCGTACGCCGCGGCTTGAGGGGATTGACACTTAGCGCAGTTTCGTGAGTTAGTGTTGTCTGATGGCCGATCCTGCTGAACTGCTTGAACATGTGAAGGACAGCAACTCCTTCCACCTCCCGTTGGGGGCGGAGTTCCATCTCCCCCAAATCCTCGGGTTCCAGGTGACGCGGTTCATGGTCTTGGAGTTGGCGGCCGCGGCGGTGATGATCGCCGTGTTTGTGCCCGTCGGGCAGCGGATCGCCTCGGGCAAGGCGCCCCGGGGACGGTGGTGGAACATGATCGAGGCGATGATTGTGTTCATTCGCGACCAGGTCGCCCGGCCCGCCATCGGCAAGCACGAGGCCGATCGCTTCCTGCCCTTCCTGTGGACGATGTTTTTTTTCATTCTGTTTTTGAACTTGATCGGGCTTGTGCCGTGGTGCGGCTCGGCCACGGGGGCCATCGGCGTCACCGCGGCGCTGGCGGCGATTACGCTGGCGATGGTGATCGGCGGGGGCGTGAAGAAGTTCGGTTTGGTCCGTTTTTGGACCGGCCAGGTTCCGCACATGGACGTCCCCTTCGTCACGCTGATCCTCCTTTGGCCGATGCTCTTCGCGTTGGAAGTGGTGGGGATGCTCGTGCGGCACGTGATCTTGGCGGTGCGACTTTTCGCCAACATGTTTGCCGGGCACCTCGTGCTGGCGGCCGTCTTGGGTTTCATCGCCATGACGGCGGGGTTGTTGGCCTGGTACGGCGTCATGCCCGCCAGCGTGCTCGGGGCGGTGGCCCTGAGCCTCTTGGAACTGATCGTCGCCTTGATCCAAGCTTACGTATTCACCTATTTGGCGGCTTTGTTCATCGGCATGGCGGTTCACCAGCATTGACGTGATCCGTGCGCCGAAAGACGCACGTTTTTCGCAAGGAGAAGTTGCTCGTGAAAAGGTTCTTGACGACATTGGCGTTGTGTGGACTGTTGTTGGGGCTTGCCTCGACGGTCCTGGCCGCGGACGCGGAGAAGTCCCCGGCGACAAATGCGGCCGCAGCCGTCGCCGCGCAGCCGAGCCAGTTGATTAAGCTGGGCGGGGCGATCGGCGCGGGATTGGTCATCATCGGCGCGGGGATGGGCATCGGACGCATCGGCGCCGCCGCGGTTGACAGCATGGCCCGCCAGCCCGAAGTGGCCGGCAACATTCAGGGCGCAATGATTATCGCCGCGGCCTTGATCGAAGGCGTGACGTTCTTCGCCTTGATCGTCTGCATGTTGTACCCGTAATCGTCGCAAGGCGGCATCATGATCGCGTCCCCGCTGATTTGTTCCCTGCTCCTGGCCGCCGACGAGGCGCCCAAGGCGTCCAATCCGCTGGAGTTCAAGAGCGATACGGCCCTTTGGACCTTCGTCGTCTTCGCGATCCTCTTGTGGATCCTGTGGAAGTACGCCTGGAAGCCGATCGCCGACGGGCTGGAGAAGCGCGAGCGGCACATCGCCGACAACATCGCCGCGGCCGAGCGGCAGAACGAGAACGCGCGGCAGATCCTCGCCGACTACGAGAAGCGGCTGACCGACTCGCATCAGGAGGTTCGCGGCCTGTTGGAGCAAGCGCGGCGCGACGCGGAAACGCTCAGCCGGGAGATGCTCGCGCGGGCGAAGGACGAGGCCGCGGCGGAGCGTCAGCGGTTGTTGCAGCAGATCGAGGCGGCCACGGCCGGCGCCTTGCACGAGCTTGCCCAGCGGAGCGCGACCTTGGCGGTCGAACTGGCCGGCAAGATCGTTCGCCGCCGGCTCGATCCGGGCGACCACGCCCAATTGATCCAGGACGCCGTGGCTGAATTCGCGGCAGAGAAGAAAGAAGTTGGAAGTTAGGAGTTAGGAGTTAGAAGGCGGAAGTTCAGGTAGGATTCGGAGTGAAGCAGCGCGGCTTTTTTGCGCGTCAACGCGGGCAATCGCTGTTTTCCCAAAAGGGGTCGCATCGAACTCCTAACTCCTAACTCCTTTCTTCCAACTCCTGATGAGTTCCCCATGGCCGAGTCCCGCGACATCACCGCCGAACACGCCCGCGCCGCCGCGGAAATCGACGCCGACGTCTCCCTGGAGCGGATCGCCGACGTTTACGCCGCCGCCGCCTTGGCCGCGGGGGAGAAGACGGGCAAGACCGACGAGGCGATCGCGGAACTCGACGCCCTGATCGACGAACTCTTCGCGAAATTTCCCAAGCTCGAGGCCGTCCTCGCCTCCGCCCTGGTCTCGCACGAAGAGAAATGCGCGATCCTCGATCGCGTCCTCGGCGGCCGGGCATCGACCGCGTTTGTGAATTTTCTCAAGGTTGTGTCGCGGCACGGACGGCTCGACTGCATCCGCGTCATTCGCCGCCAGGCGTGGCTCCAGTACGACCGACTGCGCGGGCGGGTCCGCGTGAAACTGAGCACCGCCGCGCCGGTGGACGACGCCTTCGCGGCCCGACTGGTCCAGGAGATCGCCGGGGCCGTCGGCGGCGAGCCCGTGCTGGAGCGGGTCGTCGATCCTAGCTTGATCGGCGGCGGCGTCGTCCGCGTCGGCGACATCGTTTACGACGCCTCGATCGCCAACCAATTGCACACCATCCGTCGTCAGATGATTGACAGGAGCGCCCATGAGATTCAAAGCGGACGAGATCGCTTCCGTAATTCAGCAGGAAATTGAGCAATACGAGTCGCGCATCGACGTCCGCGAGGTCGGTCGCGTCATCGAGGTCGGCGACGGGATTGCCCGCGTCTACGGCCTGTCGGGCGTCATGTCCGGGGAAATGGTCGAATTTCCCGGCGACGTCTTCGGACTGGCGTTCAACCTTGAAGAGAACTCCGTCGGCGTGATCATCCTCGGCGACTTCCTCACGATCAACGAGGGGGACGAGGTCCGCAGCACGGGGCGGCTGCTGAGCGTGCCCGTGGGCGACGCCGTGCTCGGGCGCGTGATCGACCCGCTGGGCAATCCGCTGGACGGCCGCGGCCCGATCGCCGCAGACGAGCGCCGCGCGGTCGAGTCTTCCGCCCCCGGAGTCGCCGGCCGCCAGCCGGTGAAGCAGCCGTTGCAAACCGGGATCAAAGCCATCGACGCGATGACGCCCATTGGCCGCGGACAACGCGAGTTGATCATCGGCGACCGCAAGACGGGCAAGACCGCCATCTGCATCGACACGATCATCAATCAGAAGAACTTCGACGTGAAGTGCTTCTACGTGGCCGTGGGGCAAAAGGAATCGACCGTCGCCGGGCTGATCGAGGTCCTCCGCCGCGAAGGGGCGATGGACTACACGACGGTGATCGTCGCCGGGGCTAGCGATCCCGCGCCGCTGCAATACATCGCCCCCTACGCCGGCTGCGCCGATGGCCGAATACTTCACCTACAAGGGCCAGCACGCGCTGATCGTCTACGACGACCTTTCGAAGCAGGCCCAGGCGTATCGCCAGTTGTCGCTGTTGATGCGCCGACCGCCGGGGCGCGAAGCCTATCCGGGCGATATTTTCTACGCCCATAGCCGGCTCCTGGAGCGGGCGGCGAAGCTGAGCGACGAACTCGGCGGCGGATCGCTCACCGCGCTGCCGATCGTCGAGACCCTCGAAGGCGAAGTCTCCGCATACATCCCCACGAACGTGATCTCGATCACCGACGGGCAGATTTACCTCCAGCCCGACCTCTTCTTCGCCGGCCAGCGCCCGGCGATGAACGTGGGAATTTCCGTTTCCCGCGTCGGCGGAGCGGCGCAGATTCCGGCAATGAAGAAGGTGGCCGGCGGACTGCGGCTGGACCTGGCCGCCTTCCGCGAATTGGAGGCCTTCGCCCAGTTGGGCACCGACCTCGACCCGGCGACCCAATCCCGCCTCGATCGCGGCTGCCGCGTGACCGAACTGCTCAAACAGGGCGTCTACCGGCCGATGCACGTCACCGACCAGGTGTTGAGCATTTACGCGGGGACGCACGGGCATCTGGACAAGATCCCCGCGAAGCAAGTCCACGACTGGGAAGAGGCGTTCTTGCGGTTCATCCACGAGAACAAGCAGGGCCTGTGGCAGAAGATCACCGACAGCCTGCACGTCAACGCCGACACCATCGCCGAGGCGGACAAGGCGATTGCCGAATTTCAAAATATCTATGGCGGAAGCGCGGAGAAGACGGTCAAGGCGTAGTCGAGAGTCGAGAGTCGAGAGTCGAGGGATAAGACGGCACCGGGCGTGATTGCAAAATGAAAAATGCAAATTGCAAATTGCAAAATGGGGACGCCGCCAGGGCGGCAACGACGGCCTTAAAATCGCTTTGCAGTCTTGCCTCCGTATCCCCCAATCCCTAATCCCTAATCCCTAATCCCTGCTCCCGTTCCGATGGCCAAAGCGAAATCGCTGGACAAACGCCGCAAGTCGATCAAGAACATCCGCAAAATCACGCGGACGATGGAATTGATCTCGACGGCGCGGTTCAAACGGGCGATGGATCGGGCGATCGCCGCGACCGCCTACACCCGCCGCATCACGGCGTTGGTCGGGCGATTGGCCCAGAGCGGCCTCGACGCGACGCATCCGCTGCTGGTCTCCCGCCCGGACCCGCGACGGGCAATCCTCCTCGCGCTGACCGGCAATCGCGGCCTGTGCGGCGGATACAACTCGAGCGTCATGCGGCTGGCCAACGCCCGCTACGGCGAACTCAAAAAAACGATGGAAGAGACCCGCCTGGAGGCGTCGGGCAAGCGAGGCATCTCGGCCTTCCGCTTCCGCCATATCCAACCGGACGAGCGGTTCACGCATTTCGAGGACAAGCCGGCCTTCGGCGAAGTCGAACTCCTCGCAAATCGCTATTTGGACGCATTTGCGGCGGGGCGATTGGACCGGTTCGACGTGGCCTACGTGAAATTCGAGAACCTCAGCCGGCAGTATGCGGTCGTCGAGACGCTGCTGCCGCTTTCCCCCTTGGCCGGCGCCGCGGAGGAGGAGGGCAATCACAACCCCTACGACTTCCTCCCCTCGGCGGAGAGCATTTTGGACGAACTCGTGCCGGCCAGCTTCAAGGCGCGGCTGTTCAAGTGCTTCCTCGACGCGGCGGTCAGCGAGCAGATCGCGCGGATGATGGCGATGAAGGCCGCCACGGAAAACGCCGACGAAATGATCGGCAACCTGTCGATGTCGTACAATCGGGCGCGGCAAGGCCAGATCACCTCCGAGTTGTTGGAGGTGATCGGCGGAGCGGAGGCGCTCAACGGGTGAAGGCGGATTGCAAAATGACAATTGCAAATTGCAAATTGAAAAATGCCGGCGGCGAGCGAAACGGACATCGGCCCGCTGCGAGGAGCGAGGCCGACGCGCTGGCCGAGCGGTTGCTGAACTTTGCCGCCCGCGTCGGAAAGGCGGTGAACGCCTTGCCGGCGACGCGATTGGGACGCCATGTCGCGGCGCAGTTGATTCGCTCCGGAACATCCGCAGGCCCGAACTACGAAGAGGGATGCACAGCGGAAAGCCGCGCCGATTTCATTCACAAACTAAGCGTCTGCCTAAAGGAACTGCGAGAATCTCGCTTCTGGATTCGCCCGATGGTCAAGAGCGAGTTGTTGCCGACCAAGAAGCTCGCCGACTTGGAGGACGAGTGTACGCAATTGTGCAGGATCCTCGCGAGTTCTCTGGTGACGGCAAAGAAAAAAAGGGAGACAAAATAGGCTCGATAGGGCCGACCGCAATTTGCAATTTGCAATTTGCAATTTTCATTTTGCAATTTTTTCCTCGTTCGCCGGTTGTCTTTGTCGCAATCGCGTGAACAACGAGGACTGGGAAGGGCAGTATGACTCCGGAACAACCACAGAATCAAAACACCGGCCGCGTCACGCAAATCATCGGCTCGACCTTCGACGCCGAATTCCACCAGGCGCATATGCCGGCGATTTACAACGCCGTCAAGATCGTCGGCCATCAGAAGGGCGTCGAACTGAACCTCACCGGCGAAGTGCAGCAGCACCTCGGCGGCGGGCGGGTGCGGTGCGTCGCGCTGGGCAACACGGACGGGATGGTCCGCGGCATGGACTGCGTCAACACCGGCGCCCCGGTCAAGGTCCCCGTCGGCAAGGCGACCCTCGGCCGCGTCTTCAACCTGATCGGCGAGACGATCGACGGACTCGCCCCCATCCAGGCCGACGAATATTGGCCCATCCACCGCGACGCCCCGCCGGTCACCGATCTCTCGACGAAGACGGAAATCTTCGAGACGGGCATCAAGGTGATCGACCTGTTGACGCCGTTTGTCCGCGGGGGCAAGGCGGGGCTGTTCGGCGGGGCCGGCCTGGGCAAGACCGTCATCCTCACCGAGCTGATCGCGCGCATCGCCAGCGCCCACGGCGGCTTCTCCGTCTTCGCCGGCGTCGGCGAGCGCACGCGCGAAGGAAACGACCTCTGGCTGGAAATGCAGCACGCGAAGATCGGCACGACCGGCCGCAACGTGCTTTCGCAGACCTGCATGGTGTTCGGGCAGATGAACGAACCGCCTGGCGCCCGCCTGCGCGTGGCGCTGTCCGCGTTGACGATGGCGGAATACTTCCGCGATTCGACGGGGACGGACGTGCTCTTGTTCATCGACAACATCTTCCGCTTTTCCCAGGCCGGCAGCGAAGTCTCCGCCCTCTTGGGACGCATGCCCTCGGCCGTCGGCTACCAGCCGACGCTGGCCACGGAAATGGGCCAACTTCAGGAGCGGATCGCCTCGACGAACAAGGGGGCGATCACGTCGGTGCAGGCGGTGTACGTGCCGGCCGACGACCCGACCGATCCCGCTCCCGCGGCCGCCTTCGGCCAGTTGGACGCCTTCCTCTACCTCGAGCGGTCGATTTCCGAAAAGGGCATCTATCCGGCCGTCGATCCGTTGGCCTCGTCCAGCCGCATCCTCGACCCGCAGTACGTGGGCCAGCGCCACTACGACATCGCCCGGCGGGTGCAGATGACCCTGCAGCGATACCGCGAATTGCAAGACATCATCGCCATCCTCGGCGTCGAGGAACTCAGCGAGCAGGATAAACTCGTCGTCCACCGCGCCCGGCGGATGGAGCGGTTCCTCTCCCAGCCGTTCCTCGTGGCGGAGGTGTTCACGGGCAAGCCGGGCGAGATCACCCCGCTGGCCGACACGATTCGCAGTTTCGAGGAATTGGCCGACGGCAAGTGGGACCACCTGCCCGAGCAAGCCTTCATGTATGTCGGCTCGATCGAACAGGCGGAAGCGCAGGCGAAGAAGATGGAGAGCGGCGGGAAGTAGGAAATTGAGGAATGGGGAACTGGAAACGCAGCCGTTATGCAATGCATTCTTGTAACTCCTGAACGAACGGTCCTCGACGCGGAGGCGGATTTCGTCGCGCTGACGCTCTTCGACGGCGAGATTGGCGTCGCGCCTCGCCACACGCCGCTGATCGGGCGACTCGGCTGCGGCGAGATGCGGGCGGCGACGGAAGCGAAGACCGTCCGCTATTACGTCGAAGGCGGCTTCGTCGAAGTGGTCGACAACGTTGTTTCCGTGCTGACCAATCGCGCCGTGCCCGTGGAGGAGATCGACGACGCGGCGGCCGAAGAGCAGCTTCGCTCGGCGTTGGCCGCGCGGGCGACGTCGCCCGAGCAGACGGCCGCGTGCGACCGGGCGGCCGCGCAGGCGGCGCTGCGCAGTTGCGCATCGCCCGCCGCATGGGACGGTGACGCCGTGATGCGCCTCCTGCCCGGCGACTGACGCTTCGCGACGCGAATTCCTGCAAATCGCGCGTTCAAAGAGCCCATCCCCAGGGCAACCGAGACAGCCGCGCAAATCCCGCCGCGCGGCGCGGCGCATCCTCGGCGAATCCGGCGCCACCGTTGCAACCGCACCGTGCCGGGCGCGGCCGTCCGCGTCGGGCAAGTATTCGCAACTCCTTTCGCAACCTACACTTCTAGGGAAGAACCAAGGAGACAAAGCGATGCCCCCCTTCTGGAAATCGTTGACCAAGCCGCTGAACATCTTCTTGAAGAATTTTCAGCCCAGCGACGACCTCTTGCAGCGGCAGCAGGCCGAATTGCAGCGGCTCTACGCCGCCGCCCAAGCGGCGACGGTGGCGAAGAGCAACTTCTTGGCCAACATGAGCCACGAAATCCGCACGCCCATGACGGCGATTCTCGGTTTCACCGACGTCTTGGCCGGCAACCTCGCCGACTCCGGCCAGGAAGAGGTTCGCGAAGCCGTTGGCATCATTAAGAAAAACGGCGAACACCTGCTGGCGCTGTTGAACGACATCCTCGATCTCTCGAAGATCGAAGCGGGCAAGCTCGACGTGCAGCGGGTCTCCTGCTCCCCTTGTCAGTTGCTGGCCGACGTGGCTTCGCTGATGCGCGTTGCGCGCAAGCCAAAGGACTGGGGCTGTATGTCGAGTTCATTGGCCCGATGCCGGAGACCATCGTCACCGATCCGGTGCGCGCTGCGGCAAATTCTCGTCAACCTCGTGGGCAACGCGATCAAATTCACCGAGGTCGGCGAGGTGCGGCTGGCGCGGGAATGGCCGCCGCCGAGCAAGGCCGGGAGACCCTGCGGATCGACGTGGTGGACACGGGCATCGGCGTCTCGCTGGAGGAGTGCGACCGTCTTTTCCAGCCGTTCTCTCAGGCCGACGCGGCGACGAATCGGAAATTCGGAGGCACGGGCCTCGGCCTGGCGATCAGCAAGCGTTTGGCCAACATTCTCGGCGGCGACATCTGCGCCGAGAGCGTCGCCGGCCGGGGAAGCACTTTCTCGCTAACCATCGCCGCCGGCTCCATGCAAGCGGTCCGCATGTTGGAGCGGCCGAGCGAAGCGCTCCGCCAGTCGCGGCAGGCGTCCCGCGGGCGCTTTGCGCCGCAGGTCCGCCTCGACTGCCGCATCCTCCTGGCCGAAGACGGGCCGGACAACAAGCGGCTGCTTACGTTCCTGTTGCAGAAGGCCGGCGCGGACGTGACGGTCGTCGACAACGGGCAGGCGGCGATGGAGCAAGCCCTGGCGACCTTTCCCGGCTGGGGCCGCCGCTACGGCGATCCCACCCAGCCGTTCGACATCATCCTCATGGACATGCAGATGCCGATCATGGACGGATACGAGGCGACGAAGCGAATTCGCCAAGGAAACTATCGCGGCCCGATCATCGCCTTAACTGCCCACGCCATGGTCGATGACCGACAGAAATGCCTCGACGCCGGCTGCGACGACTACCTGAGCAAGCCGATCGAGCGAGACAAACTCGTCAGCCTCATCGCGCGGCACACGGGGCTTGCGGTCGGCGCGGCGGAAGCGTGGGAGGCGGTCGAAGAATCCTCGCTCCCTCAACCTCTCGCCTGCGAAACCGCAGTCGAGGAATAACGCAGCCGCCGCCGGCCGCCGCCTATTTCACCACCGGCCAGAGGACGATTTTTCCATAGGTCACGCCCGTGTGATCGCCTTGCAGGTAGATCGGACCGGGGCGAAGCTGGTCGGACCAGAGCGCCCCGCCCGTGCAGCCCAGCAGCGGCTTGTTGTCGATGATCTTCTTCCCGTTGAGAATCACCGTCGCGTGCCGATCGACCAACGTGGCGTCCAGCGTCTGCCACTCTCCGGCGGGCTTTTCCGCGGCCTCGCTGGGAGTGATGCGGCTGTAGATCGCGCCCATGTTGTGGCAGTCCACCGGTTTGCCGAAGCTGTCGAGCACCTGAACCTCATAAATCCCGCGGAGGTAGACGCCGCTGTTGCCGTCCTTGGGCACGTTGACGTCCGCGGTGATGCGAAAGTCCTCGAATTCCCGCTCCGTCCGCAGATTGCCGTAAGGCTTGGGCGGCTTGCCCGGCTCTTGCACCACGGCATTCACCAACAGGCCGTCCTTGACGCTCCAGCCGTTGACCGCGCCGGGCGAGGTCAACTTCCAGCCGTTGAGGTTTCGCCCGTTGAACAATTCGATCGGCGCGCCGAAGCGAACTTTCGCCAGGTCGGGGGCCGGCGGCAACGGCGGCGTCCGCTTGCCGGCGAAAAACGCCGGCTTGGACGGTTTTCCGTCCGGGCCCGTCTTCACAGTCTGGAGCTTCAAATCGTCGCCGGCGACGATCGCCGTAATCGTCTCGACGACGCGGTCCTTCGGGCCCGTTCCCCAGATGCGCGTGACGACGAGCTTGTCGCCCTCGATTTTCACGGAGTCCACGGGCAGGACGCTGCCGCCGCCCCAGAGGATGCTGCCGGAGAGTTGGCCGCCTTTTTCCACGATGCCGAGCCATCCGGCTCCGCCGCCGGGGATCGTCAACGCCCAATTGCCGATGAAGGGAATGTCCGAGGCATTCTTAAGAATGGAGACCGCCGTGAGTTTGTTGACGACTCCCCTATCGACCGACGCCCCGGCTGGCGTCGAGCGGACGATGTTGTCTGTCTTCTCGGCCGGGGCGGAACAGGCCGCCAGGAGCAGGAGTGCGGCGAAAAGACCAAGCCGTTTTCCACCCATTCTCGAGTTCATTGCGATGTCCTTTCCGAGAGAGTTCTGAACTTTTGCCGATTGCCAATTTGGATCTCCCTCTCGCGGAGGGAGATGGGGATCGCTTGCGCCGGCCGCGTCGGCTGGCTTTCGGCCATAATACATCGGACGCACCCGGCCGGCAACAAGCGTCAAGCCTCCCCCTCTTCTTCCCTCAAGACGACAGGCAATTCGACGTGGATTCGCGTGCCTTGGCCAGGGGCGGTTTCCAAGTCGAACCGGCCGTCGAGAAGTCGAACCCGCTGGACGATCCCCTCCAACCCGAAACGCGTGTCGCCGACGCCGTCGGCTTCGAAGCCGACGCCCCAGTCGCGAACATCGAGGTGCAGGCGGTCGCCCTCTTGGAGAAGTTCGACGCGGACCCGCTTGCTGCGGCTGTGCCGGCAGGCGTTGGTCAGCCCTTCCTGGATGATGCGGTAGACGGCGTTCTCCAGGACGGGAACAAGGCGATGGAACTCGACGCGGCTGTGGAACTCGATTTTCGGACCGTGCCGCTGCCGCTGTTCGTTGACCAGGTGGGCGATGGCGGCGACGACGCCGGCTTCGTCGAGGATCGGCGGCCGCACGCCGCCGATCAGCCGCCGGGCCTCGAAATGGCTTTGCTGGAGCATCGTCATGCCGGCCTGGTACGCCTTGCCCGCCTCCTTCGGCTGGACCTCCTTCAGGTGATCGAAGATCTGAAACTGCATGATCGCGCCGGCCAACTGCTGCGCCAGCCCGTCGTGGATTTCATAGGCGATCAATTGCCGCTCGCGATCGCTCGATTGGAGCAGATGGCGAAGCGTGCGGTGCTCGCGTTGGAGGGCGTCGGCCGCCTTTTTTCGCTCCGTGACGTTGCGAATGACGGCCATCACCGCCCGCGGCTTTCCCGCGGCGTCGCGAATCGCCGACGAGGAGGCCTCGGCGGGAACGGTCCCGCCGTCCCGGCGAAGCGCCGTGTACTCGGTGCTGAACCGCAGTCCGACTTGAGCCACATTGGCCATGTTGGCGACAAGCCGCGGGCGATCCTGGGGAACGACAAAATCGAAGACGCTCCTCCCGACCAACTCGTCCGACTCGGCCAGTCCGAGCAACTTCCACGTTTGTCGCGAGGCGAAAAGGATCTGTCCCTGCAAATCGGTCATCACGACGACGTTGGGACAGGCTTCGACGAGGCCGCGGTACTTGGCTTCGCCTTGCCCGAGGGCGTCGTCGCCCTGCGTCCCGACGGCCGCGATCGCGGCAAGCCGGCGCCGCAGTTCCTCGATTTCGGCGATGAGCTGCGAATGTGTTTTTTGCTCGTCCGACATCGGCGTTCGCCCTCGTTTGTAGAGAGTTTTCCCATCGCGAAACGGCAAGCCGTCAATTGGTCGGCCGATACGTCGCCGCGCAGCGGGGCGTCTCCCACAGCTTCACCTCGACCACGGGAAACCCCTGCGCGAGGCAATAATCGTAGATCAGCTTCGCGATGTTCTCCGCCGTCGGATTGGCGTCGATGAGGAAAAGCGGCTCGCCCAGCTTCTCCAGCGCCGCCACGGCCGGATCGTCGCAACAAAGGATCATGCGGTGGTCGAGATGCTCGTCGATCCACCGGCTGATGACCGCCTTGATGTCGCCGAAGTCGAGCACCATGCCGCGGCCGTCCAGGCCAACGGCCTCGATCGTGACGATCATCCGGCCGTTGTGCCCGTGCAGATGACGACACTTGCCCTGATAGTTCAGCAGCCGATGGCCGTAGCAGAAGTCGATTTCGCGCGAGACGTAGAACATGAAACTAACCGAGGGATGACGGGTTAATGGTGAGGGATGAAGGATGAAGGATGAAGAAGAAAATTCGCCAACGGATCGCAGCAGACGGCGGCCGGTTTTTTCGACCTTCATCCTTCATCCTTCCGCCTTCATCCTTCCGCCTTCATCCTTCCATAGATCCTTTCACGTGCGTAGCGCGTTGGGTCTTCGCCGTCAATCAGGGCGAACGCGGCGATCCGCTCGGCGCACTTGTTGCACCGGCCGCAGTGCAGAGAATCGATCGGCGCGATGCAAGAGAAGGTCAACTCCAGCGGCAGGCCGCGGCCCAACTCCATCACTTGCCGCTTCGCGAGCCGGCCGAAGGGGCAAAGGAAACGGATCGGCCCGCCGGCCGCCCGCTGGAGGCGCGGAGGCGAATGCGTCGAAGAACTCCGGCGTGGCGTCGGCAAAGGGATTGGCCGCGAGCACGGCCAGGGCCAACTCTTCGATGCCGTGAAGCCGGCACCACAAGGCCGCCTTGACCAACAGCAGGGCGTTGCGGCCGGGCAGGTAGACGGCTGTATCGGGGCTGGCGAAGTCCGGCACTCCCCGGCCGGTCAGGCTCCAGTGGCCCGCGTACAGGTCTTCCAGCGGCAAGTCGAGCACGACCAGTTCCTCCAACCCCGGCGAGGCGATCGCCCGCAGGAACCGTCTGACCGCGGCGAGCTCCACGCCCTCCCAATACAGGTGTGAACGGACATAAAACGGCTGGACCCGCCGCCCCGTGCCCAACAAATGCCCCAAGAGGATGGAACTATCCAGTCCGCCGCTGAAGAGCAAACCGATCGGAAGTGAAGGTGATTCGACAGCCATCAATTATTCGCAGGTTTTTCGCAACCGCTCCCATTTTAGAAGCCGCGCGCGGCGGAGAGAAGGCCTCGCGAAGATAAACGGCGTCATTCGATGCCCACCGCTTGCGTCCCCCCGGCAAGCTACAGTATCATAGATTGTGTGACGTTGGGGGGAATGAGTTTCCTCCCTTATCGAACGGCCGTCCCAGACCGAGCGGTTTTCTTCGGCTTCCCCCGGAAGCCAAGAAGGCCCCCTTCTCGGACGGCCGACTGGCTAATGGAGTGATTTTTTCCACGTTCAGCAGTCGGAAATGAGTGAATATTCAGTTTGTCGAGAAGCGTTCAACAACGAAATCAGGATTCAACCATGGCCGTGGATGTGACCAACGGCGAGTGCCAGCCGGCGACCGAGGAAGAACTCCTCGTCCGGCTCGACGACGTGCTGCGGGACTACGCCGCCGTGCCCGGCGCGTTGATTCCCGTGCTGCAAATCGCCCAAGCGATGTTCGGCTACTTGCCGGAAACCGCGCTGCGAAAAATTAGCCTGGCCCTGGGCAAGCCGTACAGCGAAGTGGCCGGCGTCGTCACCTTTTACTCCTATTTCACCACCGTGCCGCGGGGCAAGCACCTGGTGCGCGCCTGTCTGGGCACGGCGTGCTATGTTCGCGGCGGCAAGGAGGTGCTCGCGTCGTTGAAGTCCGCCCTCGGCGTCGAAGTGGGCGAAACCACGCCCGACCGCCTCTTCTCTCTCGACGTGGGCCGCTGTTT
This sequence comes from uncultured Planctomycetia bacterium, assembly GCA_963791075.1. Classification (GTDB taxonomy): domain Bacteria; phylum Planctomycetota; class Planctomycetia; order Pirellulales; family Thermoguttaceae; genus CAWBRF01. Next base: position 186,373 of record CAWBRF010000035.1, on the reverse strand, counting down.
CGGCGCCTGTGGACTGGCGCCGGTCATCATGATCGACGACGACGTACACCAGCGGGTGAAGCCGGCCAGAGTGGCCAAGATCCTGGAAAATTATCGGCGTCCGGAGATCAGCGACGCCAACGGAGACGGGGTATGACGGAGATTCTCGCCAACGCACGGCAACTCAACGAGCTTCGCGACGCGATCCGCGGCGAGGAGGCCGCCCGGACGGCCGCCGGCTGCAAACGCATTCAACTCTGCATGGGCGCCGGCTGCATCGCCTCCGGCGCAACGCGGGTGAAGGCGGCCATCGAGGGCGAACTCGCCCGGACCGGGCTGGCCGAGCGGGTCTCGGTCGCCGGCACGGGCTGCCTGGGCCCTTGCTCCGCCGGCCCGGTGCTCGTCGTCGACAACGTCTTCTACGAGAACCTCAAGCCGAGCGACGGAGTCGAGATCGTCGTCGAGCACCTGCTCAAAGGGCGGGTTGTCGAGCGGCTGACGCACAAGCGGCCCGACGGCCGGCACGTCGCCCAGGCCGCCGACGTTGACTTCTTCAAGCGGCAGAAGAAGATCGTCCTGCGGAATTGCGGCATCGTCGATCCCCAGCGGATCGAAGACTACATCGCCCGCGACGGCTACCAGGCCCTCGCCAAGGTCTTGTCGGAGAACAACCCGGAGGCGGTGATCGAGACGATGCGGACATCCGGGCTTCGCGGCCGCGGCGGGGCCGGGTTCCCCACGTGGCGAAAGTGGAAGCTCACGCGGCAGGCCGCCGGCAGCGAGAAATTCGCCGTCTGCAACGCCGACGAAGGCGACCCCGGCGCGTTCATGGACCGCAGCGTCCTCGAGGGCGATCCGCACAGCGTCCTCGAGGGCATGGCCGTCGCGGCGCACACGATCGGGGCGTCGCGGGGCTACGTCTACGTCCGCGCCGAGTATCCCCTGGCGGTCCAGCGGCTCCGCATCGCGATCGACCAGGCGCATGCGCGCGCGGCCTGCTGGGCAAGAACATCCTCGGCGGGGGATTCGACTTCAACCTGGAGATCCGCATGGGCTCCGGGGCGTTCGTCTGCGGCGAAGAGACCGCCTTGATGACCTCGATCGAGGGCAACCGCGGCGAGCCGCGCCCCGCCCCCCCTTCCCCGCCGTCAAAGGACTCTGGGGCAAGCCGACGCTGCTGAACAACGTCGAGACGTACGCCAACGTCCCGCCAATCCTCCTCGGCGGCGGCGCCTGGTACGCCTCGCTGGGCGGCGAACGGAGCAAGGGCACCAAGGTCTTCGCCCTGGCCGGGGCGATCAAAAACGCCGGCCTGGTCGAAGTCCCCATCGGCATGCCTTTGGGCGACCTGATCTACGACATCGGCGGCGGGGCCTCGTCGGGCAAGGAGTTCAAGGCGGCCCAAATCGGCGGACCCTCCGGCGGCTGCATCCCCAAACAGCACCTCAACGTCCCCTTGGACTACGAGTCGCTCTCCGAACTCGGCGCGATCATGGGCTCGGGCGGGCTGGTCGTCATGGACGAAGACAGTTGCATGGTCGATGTCGCCCGCTACTTCGTCGAGTTCGTCCGCGAGGAATCGTGCGGCAAGTGCGTTCCCTGCCGCGTGGGCACGACGCGGATGCTGGAAATCCTCAACCGCATCTGCGAAGGGCGCGGCGAAGAGGCCGACGTCGATCGACTCATCGAACTGGGCGAAATGATCAAGGACACCTCGCTTTGCGGCCTGGGCCAGACGGCGCCCAACCCCGTCCTCTCGACAATCCGCCATTTCGGCCACGAGTACGTCGAGCACATTCGCGACAAGCACTGCCGCGCCGGGGTGTGCGCGGCGCTGGTCTGCGCGCCTGCTCCAGCGCCTGTCCGGCCAACGTGGACATCCCCGGCTATGTCTCCCTCGTCGCCGAGAAGCGCTACGCCGAGGCCCTGCGGCTGCACCGCGAACGAAATCCGTTTGCGGCCGTTTGCTCGCGGGTGTGCTTCCACACCTGCGAGGACAAGTGCCGCCGCGCGACGCTCGACGAGCCGGTTTCCATCCGCAGCGTGAAGCGGTTCATGGTCGATCAGGAAGTGACGATTCAACTTCCCGAGGTCCGCGAGAGCGAGGCGAACGCCCGCCGCAAGGTCGCCGTCGTGGGGGCGGGGCCGGCGGGGCTCTCCTGCGCGTACTTCCTCGCCCGCCTCGGCTATCGCCCCACGGTCTTCGAGGCCGAGCCCCGTCCCGGCGGCATGTTGGTCCAGGCCATTCCCGCCTATCGCCTCCCCCGCGAAATCGTCGCCCGCGAAGTCCGCATGATCGAGCAAATGGGCGTGGAAATCCTCACCGGCACGGCCCTGGGCCGCGATTTCACCTTGAAGTCGCTCCGCGCCAAGGGCTATGAAGCGGTGTTCCTCGCCGTCGGCGCGCCCCTGGGCGTCGGCCTGGGCATCCCCGGCGAAACCGCCGAGGGGATCGGCGACGCCCTCTCCTTCCTCCGCACCTACAACCTCCGCGGCTCCGTGCCCGTGGGCAAGAACGTCGTCGTCATCGGCGGCGGCAACTCGGCCATCGACGCCGCCCGCACCGCCGTCCGCCTCGGCGCCGAGAACGTCGCCGTCGTCTATCGCCGCAGCCGCGAGGTCATGCCGGCCTACAAGGAAGAGATCGAAGAGGCGCAGCACGAGGGCGTCGCCCTGCGGCTGTTGACCGCGCCGGTCGAGGTCCTCGTCGAAGGCCGCCGCGTCGCCGGACTGAAGTGCCAGCCGATGCGGTTGGGCGAGTTCGACCGCTCCGGACGCCGCCGCCCCGAAGAGGGCGGAGAGGCGTTCGTCATCAAGGCGGACCATATCCTCGCGGCCATCGGACAAACCCTCGACCTGAAGAAGCTCTGCGACGGCGTCCGCCTCGAAGCCCGCAACCGCGACTTCATCCAAATCAACCCCGTCACCGGGCAGACGTCGGAGAAATGGATTTTCGCCGGCGGCGACGCGGTCAGCGGCCCCTCCTCGGTGGTCGAGGCGGTGGCGGCGGGCGAGCGGGCGGCAGTGGGCATCGACCGCTACTTGAGCGGCGCAGCGCACGCCTTCTGGCGCGAAACCCGCGAAGTCGACACCTTCTTCGACCCCGACGCCGACCCGAGCGACGCCGCGCGGGAAAAGCTCGACCTGATCCCCGTCGAGCGGCGGCGGCACAACTTCGACGAGGTCGAACAACCGTGGCGCGAGTCGGCGGCCGTTCGCCAGGCGAAACGCTGCCTCCGCTGCGACTACGGCAAACGCTGTCCCGCCGGCAACGGAGAAGGAGTTTAACGCAATGATTACCCTGTCCATCAACAACATTCCCGTCGAAGTTCCCGAAGCGACAACCCTCCTCGGCGCGGCGCAAGGCGGGCGTGCGGATCCCCACGCTCTGCCACGTCGAAGGTTTGCAGACCATCGGCGCCTGCCGCGTCTGCGTCGTCGAGGTCGACGGGGCGCGAAACCTCGTCGCCTCCTGCGCCATGCCCGCCGCGGCGGGAATGAAGGTCTTCACCAACACCAGCCGCGTGCGCAAGGCCCGCCGGGCGGTCGTCGAACTGCTCCTTTCCGAGCACAACGGCGAGTGCCAGACGTGCGACCGCAACGAGGATTGCGAGTTGCAGGCCCTGGCCGCCGAATTGGGAATTCGCGAGATCGAGTACGTCGGCGAGAAGATTCGCAAGCGAATCGACGCGTCGAACGCCCGCCCTGCTCCGCGACAACGGCAAGTGCATCAAGTGCCGCCGCTGCGTCAGCGTCTGCAGCGAGGTCCAGGACGTCGGCGCCCTCTTCCCGCAGAATCGCGGCTTTGAAACCGTCGTCGGCCCGGCCTTCAACCGCGACCTGGACGAAGCGGTCTGCGTCCAGTGCGGCCAGTGCGCGGCGATTTGCCCCGTCGGGGCAATCACCGAACGCGACCAGATCGAGGAGGTCTGGACCGCCCTGGAGACCCGCGACAAGCACACCGTCGTGCAGACGGCGCCGGCCATCCGCGCCGCCCTGGGCGAGTGCTTCGGCTACCCCGCCGGCACGCTGGTGACCGGCAAAATGGTCGCCGCCCTGCGGCGGCTGGGATTCCAGGCGGTGTTCGACACGAATTTCGCCGCCGACCTGACGATTTTGGAGGAAGGCTCCGAATTGCTCTCCCGGCTGCGCAAGGCCCTGGTCGAAAAAGCGGAAACCCATCTGCCGATGTTCACCAGTTGCTCGCCGGGTTGGATCAAGTTCCTCGAATACTTTCATCCCGACTTGCTGCCGAACCTCTCCACCTGCAAGTCGCCGCAGCAGATGTTCGGGGCCGTGGCGAAGACCTATTACGCCGCAAAATTGGGCAAGCGGCCGGAAGACGTCTTTGTCGTCTCCGTCATGCCCTGCACGGCGAAAAAGTTCGAGTGCCAGCGTCCGGAAATGACCGCCAGCGGCGTCCGCGACGTCGATGTCGTGCTCACCACCCGCGAACTGGGCAAGATGATCCACGTCGCCGGACTCGACTTCCCCAGCCTCCCGGATGAAGAGATGGACGCCCCGCTGGGGCTTTCCAGCGGCGCCGCGGACATCTTCGCCAACACCGGCGGCGTGATGGAAGCGGCGCTGCGGACCGCCTATGAAATCGTCACCGGCCGCCCGCTGCCAACCCCCAATCTGCACATCGCCCCCGTGGCCGGCCTTGAGGGCGTCAAGGAGGCGTCGCTGAAAATCGAGGGCGCGTTGCCGGAGTGGAGCTTCTTGGAAGGCGTCACGCTCAACGTCGCCGTCGCCCACGGCTTGAGCAACGCCCAGCAAGTGATCGCTGCGATCAAGTCCGGCCAAAAACAATATCACTTCGTCGAGGTGATGACCTGTCCGGGCGGGTGCGTCGGCGGCGGCGGGCAACCGCGACTTCACCGACAACCGCATTCGCGCCGCGCGCATCGCCGCCATCTATCGTGAAGACGAAGGCAAGGGCCTGCGCAAGTCGCACGAGAACCCCGACGTCGCCCGGCTTTACGCGGAGTTTCTCGGCAAGCCGTTGGGCGAGCGGTCGCACCATCTCTTGCACACGACGTACACGCCGCGGGAGCGGGTGTGAGTTTGCAGCGGGGTCGGGAACCACGGACGGGCCGCCCGTCCGCTTGCGGTTTCGCGCGGGGGACGTGACGCACTATGGCCAAGAAAACGCCGGGCAACGACGCCGAAGTGCAACTCTTCGCCGACGGCGCGTGCAGCGGCAACCCCGGGCCCGGCGGCTGGGCCTTCATCCTCCGCCACGGCACGTCCGGCAAGGAACTCCAACGCTCCGGCGGCCAACGGGACACGACCAACAACCGCATGGAAATGACCGCCGTCATCCGCGGCCTGGAGGCCCTGAAGCACCCCACCCGCGTCGAACTCCTGACCGACAGCATCTACGTCGGCAAGGGCATTACGGAATGGATGCCGAAATGGAAATCGTTCGGCTGGCGGCGGACCGCCAATGGGCAGCCCGGCTCGATCAAGAACGAGGACCTTTGGCGGCGGCTGGACGAGCTTTTGCAGACGCACGAGCTTCACTTCACCCACGTCCGCGGCCACGCCGGCCACGCGGAAAACGAGCGTTGCGACGCATTGGCCGTAGCGGCGTATCAGAAGTTTCTGTGACTCGGAATTAAGGTCCCCCTCTCCCTTCGGGAGAGGGTTGGGGTGAGGGGAATCGCCACTGGCCCTCCATTTCGGGTCCCCTCCGGGCGCCGACGGAACGTTGGTCGTGGGAGAGGGGGACCGATTTACCGAACCGGCCGGAGGAACCCCGCGGCGCGAATCCCCGCCGCGTCGATCGTAAACGTGACCGCCCCCAACTCGCCCGTGTGCATCACCCGACTGCCGACCGCGCGATAGGCGGCGATGACCGTCCCCAGATCGATGCGGCGGTCGTTGCTGATGATCGTCCAGCCGGGCGTGGACCACGCGGCCAAGTCCTCGGGCTCGCTCCGCCGGCTGCCGTGATGCGGGGCCAACAGCACGTCGCAGTGCAACGGCTCCTCGGCCATCACGTCGTCCAGTCCCGGCGACTCCAGGTCGCCGGTCAACAGGATGCGGCGGCCGCGGCAGCAAACCAACAGCGTCAGACTGTTCGCGTTGTCGCGCCCGGCGACGCCGAGTTGCGGCGGATGAAGGACTTCCATCGTGCAATCGCCGCCGGCGGAAAGCCTGTCGCCCGACCAGACCTGGCGCAAGGGGGCGCCGGAGCGGGCGATGGCCTCGTGCAGGGCGAGCACCGCATGGTTCTCGTTCTGAAACATCTGCCGCGTGACGTAAATCGCCCCCACGGAGAAACGCTCCAAGACGCCGGGCAGGCCGTTGTAGTGGTTGACGTTGGCGTGCGAGAGGACCACGCCGTCCAGGCGGCTGCGGCCGCGCGACCAAAGATAGCCGGAAATTGCCCGCGTGGCGGCGTGGGGCGAGCCCATCTGCCCGGCGTCGTAGAGCATCGCCTGTCCGGAAGGAAACTCCATCACCACCGCCAGGCCGTGTCCGACGGAGAGAAACGTGCAGGTCATGCGTCCGCGGTCGGCCCAGTCGCGGAGTCCCGCGGCGGCAAAGCCGATGGCGATCCAGGCGGCCAGCGCGGCCACGGCCCAGCGCCGCGGCGGGCGGAGTCGGGGAAACGCGGCGGCCGCGGCCAAGGCCGCATAAAATCCGACGAGCCACCAGTCGGCCGGGCCGGGCGTCCAGAAATGGCCCCGCGGGGCCCACTGCGCCAGCTTGACCAGCAATTCGACGAGCCACAGACAGGCGTTGCACATCATGCCGCTGAGCCAGGCCAGCGGCGGGGCCCAACCGCCCAATAGCAGCGTCGCCAGCCCGCTCACCAAGGCCAGCGACATCGGCGCCCAAACCAGCGGATTGAGCAACACGGAAATCGGCGTGATCAGATGGAAGCGGGCCATCACCAGCGGCAGCGTCAGCAGCCATATCGTCAGGCTGATCAAGAACAGGCCGCGATAATATCCGCCGATTTGTCGAAGCGTGCGCGGCAGGAGCCCCAAGTTGCGCCAGATCAACCGTTCCACGGGATCGCGCCTCTGATCCGACCGAAGCCACCTTGGCGCAGCCCAGACGAGGCCGGCCACGCAGAGAAAGGACAACTGGGCCCCGACGCGGAAGAGATCGGCGGGATTGACGATCAGCACCAGCAGTGCGGCCGCGGCCAGCGAATTCATCCCCAGCGCCCGGCGGCCGAACCAGGCGGCGACGCACATCGTCGCGATCATCACGGCGGCGCGAATCACCGGCGGATTCGCATCGACCATCAACGCATAGACCACGGCCATCGCCGCCACGGCCGCCAGCGCCCAACGGCGGGGAATTGGCAGACAGCGCAGCGCCAAGAGCACGGCGCCGGCGAGAATTCCCAGGTGCAGTCCGGCAATTACGAGGAGGTGGATCGCGCCGGTCTCGACGAAGGCCTCGACGCGATCGGAGTCGAGTTGCTCGCGCTGGCCGAGCAAGACCGCCGCGGCCAAGGGCGAATTCACGCGGCCGACGAACCTGGCGAGGATGGCGCCGCCCGCCGTGCGAACCCGCTCCAGCCATCGTTCGGGGCTGCAGAGCGAACCTCTTGCCACGAGGGCGACCGATTCGCTGAACTTTGCGCGAAGCTGGCCCAAGATGCGTTGGCCGCGGAGGTTCTCGGCCTGGTCGAGGTCGCCCGGGTTGCGCGCCGGCGACGGGGCGGTCAGTTGGGCAAAGACTTGCAGCCGGTCGCCGGCCTGGACGTCGGGCAATGGCCCGTCGACGAGCAGGCTCGCGCGGCCGGAGGCCGGCCGCCATCGCGCCGCGTCGCGGACGGCGAGCAGTTCCACGTCGAGGTGAACGCGGCTTCCCTGTCCGGCGAAGGCCATGGGATCGGGCGGCGGCGGGGGAACTTCCCGCGGCGATTTCACCGCGCGGACTTCAACACAGATCGGTCGGGCGGTCTCGCGGGCGAAGTGGCCGAGGTCGTCGGCGGCAAAGAGTTCCCAGCGGCAGTGGCGCCAGGAGGCGGCGGTTGCAGCCGCGGCCAACAGGACCATCGCGGCGGCCAAGCGAAGCCTTCCCCACCGCCACAGCAGCAACCAGGCGGCACAGGCCCCGGCCGCGACGAGCCACCAGACAACCAATGGCAGCGGCCAGGAGCGGTCGGCGACGATTCCCGCGCACACGGCCGCCAGGACAATCACCAGCGGTTGATAGCGAGCCTGGCGCGGTTCGGAGACAACAGACGCCATGTCCGGCATTATGGCCGGAAGGAGAGGAAGCGACAAGCCTTCGCTGCCAACCGCCTTTGGGACAAGATAGGCTGTGGGGCAGTGCGGCCCTCACCCTAACCCTCTCCCGGAGGGAGAGGGGACCAATTCATTAGTCCGCCGGGTCGCGGATGATCGGCTCCATCACCTTCGTGTTGCGATCGACCGCCAAGACGATGGTCCGCTGCTCGACGCCGTCGCAACTGCTGGCCACCAGCGGCAACACGTGCCGCCGATCGGGCAGGGTGAAGCGGACGGCAAACGTTCCGTCCGGCCGAAGGTGGACCGGCTCGCCGCGAAGGGTGACGCGGGCGTTGGGATGCGCGACGCCGTGAACGATCAACTCGGTCTCGACATGGAAGTTCAGTTCGCCGCGGCGCGGGGCGAAACAGTCGGCCCCGCGTCCGAAGCGGCTCGTCAACGGCTCGCCCACGGGGCGGCGCAACTGCTCCTCGAAGACCTCCTTCAAATCGCCGTTGCCCTCCTGCTCGACATAACCGCCGCTCATGGCGTAGATGTGGTCGAAATCCTTGGCGACTTCGGCCCAGTTCTTGTCGAAGCTGTCCGCGGCGCCGCCCTTCGGCGTGCTGACGACGTTGCTCCGCGCCAGGCAATAAAAGCGGTTGCCGTGGGCCAGGTAGCCGATTTCGACCTGGTAGCTCTTCGGCGGGTCCTGCACGTCGATGTACCAGTTGCTCACGCCGCCGTGGACTTCGATGTCGCGAACAAGCTTGCGGGAAGTGGACGTGGCGCCGTTGCGGCTGACCTCGTGGAGGCGGAGGACGGGCCGGGCTTCGTGCCAATGCTGGCCCATGGCCGCCCTGGCGCGGTCGATCCCGCGCCGGCTAAGTTCCCAATAGGCGTGCAACCAGTAGGGATCGCGGACCATGACGACGAGCCGGTCCTTGCTGCGACCATTTGCCTCGTCGAGGCTGTGGACGGCAAGGTCCTTGGCCTTGGCCAACTGGGCCTTGATCTGGTCCAACTGGCGAAGCAGCCTTGGGTTGCGGATCTTCTTTTCCGCGGCCAGAGGAACCGTTCGCCTTGGCCGCCCGGCCATTGCCCTGTTTCACCAGGGCGTCGATGAGTTGATCCTTCCGCATCATATGCCAGCCGGCCACCTTTTTCTTCTTGGCCATGGCGGCCAGGTCTCGGACCGTGTGGGATTTCAGGCTCGTTGTCGTCATCATGGGTTGTGTACCTCCACGTTTGCGACTCTTCTGCCGCACCGGGCAAGTCATACCGGCGACGTACTCCTATGGCAGGCATGATGCTCTGCCATTGGGGCGGCATCACAATCGTCCGCTTGGTCGCTCCCATCCTTTGGCAGGGGCCCGGCGAGACATCCGTAGTTGTTGGGCTAGGAAGGAGACTCTGCTGACATCGATTATAATCGCGGCGAGACTTCTTTGCAACCATTTTTTGCCGCGGGAAGCACCGATTGCACCACAGACCGGATCTGCAAGACATTGACGCAACAAGACTTACGTCGATAGATTGGCGAAAAAAATCGCCCTTCCGACTTTTTCTATAGGGGGGAAACCCGCCTTTTTCGCGGTCCCGGCCACGACGGTCCCGTCCGCCGAAGGTGATCGACCCCGGGCAAGTCAGGCATATCTTCCCGCCAAACGGGGGAGCGGGCGCGGAGTGCCCACGCCGCTGGGCCGCACATGCATTACCGCCGCGAAGCTCAGTTGGCCTTGGCCACCTGCTTCAGGCAGTTGATGTAATCGGTCGTGATCGTCAAGACCTCGTCGAGATAGAAGTCTCGCTTGATCGGCGCGCTGTTGGCGTCGTTGAGCTTGTCCATCGCCTTTTCTTCTTCTTTGTCGACGTCAAGCTCCGCCCGTTCCTTTAGGAACTTCGCTTCGTTGAGCGTGACGTACTTCTTCGCCCTTTGCTCTTTATAACGGGCGATGTTGCGAAGAACCTTCTGGAATTTTTCCGAGGCGGCGCAGCGCTGCTCGGAAAGGCGGCGAAGCTGATCCACGACCGGCGGATTGACGTCGTTGAAACGCTTGTAGCTCTGCGCCTTGACGCTGTCGAAGGCGACCGGGTAATCCAGATCGGCCTCGCCGACGTCGAGGTGCGAAGTGAGCGAGGGGAGTTCGACGTCCGCCAACACGCCGCGTTTCTGCGTGCTGTCGCCGCAGGGGCGATAAAACTGCTGCATCGTCAGTTTCAAGGCGCCCATGTTGGCGTCGCGGGAGAAGCTGAACAGCCGCGAGCCGATCTGAATCAGGCTCTGCACGGTCCCCTTGCCGTGCGTGGAATGGTCGCCGACGATCAGGCCGCGATGGTAATCCTGAATCGCCCCGGCGAAAATCTCGCTCGCGCTGGCGCTGAACTTGCTGGTGAGCACGACCAGCGGCCCCGCCCATTCGATCGTCGGGTCGGTGTCGGCGTAGCTGCTCACGCGGCCGTCGGGCCCTTTCACCTGGACGACTGGCCCGTCGTAGAGAAACAGCCCGGTGAGCGTGATCGCCTCCTGGAGCGATCCGCCGCCGTTAAAACGCAGGTCCAAGGCGATGGCGTCCACGCCCTGATCTTTGAATCGATCGAGGATGCGTTTGACGTCGCGGGTGGTGCTCTTGTAGTCGGCCGCGCCGCGGGACGCGGCCTCCATGTCCATGTAGAAGCTGGGCAAATCGATCACCCCGACCTTGAACGGTTGGCCGTCCGGCTTGCGGCCGACGTTGAACACCTCGCCCCGGGCCTCCTTGTCCTTCAGCTCGATTTCCGCGCGGGTGATCTTGACGACCTTCCGTTCGGTGGAGTGCAAGGGGAGGACTTGGAGACGGACAATCGTGTCGGGATGGCCGCGAATCAGCTTGACCACGTGCTTCAGCTTCATGTCGACGACGTCGACAAACTCGCCCGTTTCTCCCTCGCCGACGGCGACGATCTTGTCCTCGAGCTTCAAATGGCCTTCCTTATCGGCCGCCCCGCCGGGAATGATTTGCTTCACCACCGTGTAGCCGTTGACGCTCTGGAGCGAGGCGCCGATCCCCTCCAGCTTCAGCGCCATCATGATGTCGAAATCCTTCTGCGTGCTCGGCGACATGTAGTCGGTGTGCGGATCGAAGGAGGTCGTCAGCGCGTTAAGATACAATTCCAGCAACTCGTCGGCGTCGGTCTGCCGCCAAAGCTTGGCAATGCTGTGGTAACGCTGCGACAACCGCTGCTGCGGCGTCTTGTCGTCGGCCGTCTCGTCCTTCTTCTCCGCCTTCTTATCCGACTTGTCGGCCTTCAGCAGCAGCAGGTCGAACTTGACCCGCTTCCGCCAACGCTCAAACGCCTCCGCCGCGGTCTTCGGATATTCCAGCACGTCCTTGTCGACGGCCATTTCCTCGTCCACGGTGAAGTCCTGCGGCATGGCGAGCAACTGGTCGGCCGTCTTCACGCGCTCGTCCAGCCGGGCCAAAAAAGTATTGAACACCGTGTAGGCGAAACTGATGTCGCCCCTGGCGGTCCATTGGGCCAACGAATCGCGCGACTTCATAAACTCATCGATGTCCGACTGATAAAAATACAACTTTTGGGGGTCGAGATCCCGCAGAAATTGTTTCAGACACCGATGCGACATTTCCGTGTCCAACGGATGCTGGGTTAGATGATGCGCGCGCAACTCAGCCGTCACCGCCACCGCGATATTGTGGTTGTCGGGCCGGGGACCGTCCGGATCGGCCATGACCTTAGCCGCCCATCCCGTCGCCGCCAATGCCACGGACAAGAGACACGCTAAACTATTTCGATGCAGCCGGCTGGAAAAAATCGTCATTCAGGAAATCCTCGTAAAATGGACAGACTTGGAAAAAAGCTGGAAATTGGGGCGGGTGACTCCACACCCCGGCGGGACATCGGCTGTTCGTCCAATCCCTGCCAACAACCTACACTCATCCTAATCGGAAACCTTTGACAAGACAAGGCCGAGCTTTCCCGGCGCAGCCGGGGGGGCGTCGCAAGCCGCTCACGGAAAAGTTGGCAGGCTGGGCAATGTCCGCTAGCCGCAGAATATCGACAGTGTCCCTGCTACTCCCAGTTCGCCAGGCCGAAGGCCGCAAGACAGGCCGCCTCGATTGTCTCCCGATCGATTTTGCCGCCGACGGCGGCGGCCTGGCCCAGCCGCGCCAAGCGACCCATCGCCGGACTGCCATCGTCGAGCTTGGGCAGGGGAATCCGCTGGATTTGGTATTTCTGAATGTGCGGGAAAAGTCGCTCTTCCGAGTTGAACGCCCGCGCGAACCACCAGCGGACGGGTCGGCTGTTCAACAAGCAGGCCAGGGCCGCGTAGGCGCGGAGCGACGGTTGCGCGAGCACAAGGGCGTAGACCGTATTGCAGTGGATGTAGCCTTGCAAGTCCAGCGCCACAAATCGGGTGCGGGGCGACAAATCGCATCAAAAGCTTCGGGACGGCGGCGAACCATTCCGGCCGCTTGTATTTCGCGACCGGCTTCAGCCCCGGCGGCATGAACAACCCTTGCGGCTCGACGTGAAACTCATGCACGGATTGCCCGGTGATGACGGGCAGAAACCCGGCCTGCGGCCGACGAGTGATGTGCGGATCATTCTTGCCGCATTCCATGCCGCGGGTGATGGCCGCCAGGTCGCCGAGGCGACAGGGCGCCTGGTCGATTTTCCGAAACCGCGTCGCCGCTGGCGGCCGCAGGTCGCTAAACAGCGGCTGATCGGGGAGCGATTGCAGCATCGACCGCGGCAGGGTCCACGTCCGCTCCTTTCCCGCTTCCCATCGCCCCAACCGCACGCGTCCCGACTCCGGCGGCCGGACAATCGTCACGATCGAGGCCAGCACGGCCGGATCATCGAAGACCGCGCCGCACTCGATCACCTCGGCCGGGCCGCCGACGGCGAAAATCCGCTGGCGCAAGGGGGCGAAATCGCGGTTGGCGGCGATTCGCGACGGCACGATGAAGCCGCAGGCCGACTCCGCCTTGCCGACCGCAAGGCTCTTCTCCAGGAAGAGGGCGGCCAGGTCCCAGTTGCCGCGGGCCGTCGCGTAATGCGACGCGACGTAATCGGCGAAGGCCCGGTCGAATGTGCCCGTGCGGACGCCGCGATAGGGCGGATTTCCGATGACGACGTTGAACCCTCCGCCGCCGTCCAACGCGGCGAGCGTCCGCCCCACGAGCGAATTGCCGCAACGAAAATGGGCGTCCAGGGGCGCCGGGCGGCGCTGGCGCGGCGCCGGCGGCAGCCCGGCGTCGAGCCGCAGACTGGCCTTGGCCAGTTCCACGGCCATCGGGTCGAGATCGACGCCGTAGAGGCATCGCTGGACAATCTGTTGCTTCACGAGCGGCAGAGAAAACGCCGCTTTCGCCCGCGGGAGACTGCCGAGAAAATCGCACAGCCGCTGGGCAAGAAAGTCGGCGGCGGCCAAGAGGAAGTATCCGCTGCCGACGGCCGGGTTGAGGACGCGGAAGTCCAAGAGTTCAGCCAGCAGTTGAGAGTTCGCCGGCCGTCCGCATTCTTCCCATCGCCGCCGGGCCGCCTGGAGCTTGCGATCGATCGCCGGCCCCACGGCGGCGGCGACGATCCGCCGCACGATCGGTTCGGGCGTGTAATAGGAGCCGGCGCGTTTCCGCCCCACGTTGTCGCCAACAAGGGCAAGCCCCGCGCGCGAGATGAAAAACTCCAGTTTGCAGTGCGACAGACATTCGTGGACGACACCCAACTGCCGCAGATCGACGGCGCGGAAATCCACGGCGACCAGGCGATCGGCCGAGCCGAGGCGCCGGGCAAGGCCGTCGATTGCGGTCGCGAGGAAACGATCGGCAGCGGCCAGCGGGGGTAAAAACGCCGCGCGGCGATGCGGAAAAGTCCATGCCCCCGTCTTCGCCAGCAGCCGGTCGAGTCGATGCTGCAGGCGGCTCTCCACGGCGGAGTACGCCGCGGCGATGCGGTTCGAAGTCTGGCCGGGATCGTTCCCGGCCACGGCGGCGATCTCGCCGGCAAGTTCCTTCAAGCCCGACGAGCGTCGTCCCGACGCCGCCCGCGATTCCCAGAGGAATCCCAGCAGCATCCGGTACAGGAGGGTCGTGCTTGCGCGAGAGACGTCGGCCAATTCCCTCTTGCCGGGGGGCCGCTTCTTGCCGCGGCGGCCGTGGAGAAATCCTTCCGCAAGGGCTGGGAAGACGATGCCGAGAACGCGGTCTTTCAAAGGTTCGGAATCTGCCACGACGGCTGGGCTGTTTTTTCGAGGCGATGGTTGTTGGCGGCGCGCGCGGAGACGCCATTCTATCGCCCCATCGGCGGCGGCGGAACCTGCGGCTTTTCCCTTTGCGCGCCCGCGGCCCCCCAATACATTTGTTTCATCCGGAAAATTGAGAGAATCCGGCGCGGCGCGGCCGGAACAACCGCCCAACTCGGCGACATTTCGATCACCGATGCATTGAATCGCGGCCGATGCTGTCCCAGGGTGGATTTTCGATTGTTGCAGGGATTTTGCCGAAGGGGAGCGGAAAAATGAAAGTTGCGATTCTCTGGATTGCCATCGGCATCGGGATTGTTTCGGCGGCCAAGGCCGAGGATTATGCCGTCGCCGCGCCCCTTCCGCCGACGGGGCCGAGCGCCTCCGAATCGGGAGCGCCCTCGCTGGCGGACAGCGGGACGGCGGCCGCCGCCGACGCCGCCCCCGAGGCCGATCCTGGCCCCAAGCCGTGGAAGCTCCCGCAGCCCTGCGTCCTTAAGCAATTAGGCATCGACACGAGCGGCTGGCTGGAACAAGGCGTCACCCTGAACAGCCTTAGCCCGCAGAACGGCTGGAACGGCCCCGTGGCGACCAACGACCTGAGCAACAATTACGAGATGAACCAACTCTGGCTGGCCTTTGTCCGCCCGGTGAAGACGGACGGCAATGGGTTCGACATCGGCGGCCGGATCGACGTGCTCTACGGCACGGACTGGCGCTACGGCCAATGCCTGGGCCTGGAGTCGAAAATCGACACGCCAAATCGAGCTCTACGGCCTCTGCCTGCCGCAGTTCTACGTCGAAGTGGGCTACGACGACCTCACCGTGAAGATGGGACACTTCGCCGCGGTGATGGGCTACGAAGTCGTCGCTGCGCCGGGCAACTTCTTCTACTCGCACTCCTACGAAATCGCCTACGCCGAGGACATCCTCGTCACCGGCCTCCAGGCCGACTACAAGCTGAACAACAACTGGAACGTCAACGGCGGCTTCAACCGCGGCTGGTCGATGTTCAACGACGACAACACCGAACTCGACTTTCTCGGCGGCCTGAAATGGCATAACGACGCGAACACCACCAGCGCGTCGTTCGAAATCGACGTCGGGCCCCAAGACCCGGCAGGAGAGGAAAACCGCTGGGATTACTCGTTCTACTTGAAGCAAAAGCTCGGCGAAAATTGGCTCTACGTCGCCCAGAACAACATGGGCGGCGAGCCGGGCGCCAGCACCGTAACCCCCGGCGGATACGCCACCTGGTACGGACTGGCCCAGTATCTGATCTATACGATCAACAAGGAATGGTCGGCCGGAACGCGGATCGAGTGGTTCCGCGACAACGACGGCGCCCGGGTGGCGGGCATCGGCAACCTCAACTACGGCTGGGACGCCGGCCCGGGATTCGTCGGCACCTTCACCGAATGGACCACCGGCTTGAACTGGCGGCCGAGCCCGAATTTCGTCTTCCGGCCGGAAATCCGCTGCGACTGGTACAACGGCACGCCGAACCTCCAAGGGCAATTGCCCTTCGGCGACGGCCACCGCTCGGAGCAGTTGCTCTTGGCCGCCGACATGATCGTCACGTTCTAGGAAAGCCTGCGCCTAGAGCGCTTCTCATCTCAGCGTAGCGGGTGCCATGACCACGCTTGCGTGGGCATGAGGCCAAACGTGAGGAACATGCCCACGCAAGCGTGGGCATGGCACCCATCGGGACGCTACACGGGCATGATAAACGCTCTAGAACGGCGGCCAGCGGCCGAAGTCCCACGAGCTTTGGGGCATGTTGCCGCCGCCGCTCCAGCCCGCGCGGCCGTTGTCGTACGCCGCCGCCGGCTGGGCCGTCTCCGGTTGCGCGATCGGCATGTACGCTGTCCGCGGCGCCGGCGCGGCGGGCGCGGGCGTCGTCATTGGGGCGGAAGGCGCGGCGGCCGGCGCGGCGCACATTGGATAACAGGCGCTATGCCCGCAACATCCGCACCCGAACCACCGCGCCTCGCTAATCGTCGCGGCAGACAGCACGCACAGCCCCGCCAGGATCGCCAAACCCGTGCTTCGAACATGTCTCATGGGAACACCCCCTTCGTAAACTGAGATTGTGTGTCAACAAGGCATTATTCGTTTTTCCCCCGGGGCGGGCAAGGTTTGCCGCGGGAAGAAGGGGGTTTTCGCACGACAAAATTCGCCGCCCTCCGAATGTAACGAAAGAGCGGCGGCGGGGCCTTTTCCGGCGATGCGCGCCGTCGCCGTAGCGCAGCGCACCGGCCACACCCAATCAGGCTAGGGAGAACACTGTCGCAAGAACGGCCGCGGGCCAGCGGTCACTTCCCCGACGCGATGTGCAGCACGCAGCAATGATCGCAGCCGGGCTGCCAGGTGTCCAAAGAAAAGCCAAAACCCGCGGCCTCGAACGTCCCGTAGTCGATCCGCGAGGCGATGCGGCAGAGCGTCGCGGTGTCGTCGTCCGGCAGGCCCATCGCTTGCCACGCCTCCAAGAGCGGACACTTGTGGTGTTTGACGTCCAGCCGGCCGGGGTCCTGATGGATCACCTCGGGCTGGAACATGCGTCCTTCGTCGGCCGAGCCGGAGAGGAACGCCCGTTTGACGCCTTCGAGGTCTTTGGGGGCGAACTGGGCGTATTTTTCGCGTCCCTTTTGCTGACCGCGGCGGTAGATCGCCCGGCCCATGATTTCCTCCGCGTTGCCCTCGCCGCAGCGGTTGCGGAGTTCGTCGAAGATGAGCCAGTAGAGAATCGCCCGGTTCTTGTACGAATCGATCAGTTCGCGACGCAATTGTTCTTCGGACATGAGTGTGGTTCCTTGATGGACAATGGGATTATAAAGACGAGTTCGGCAACGGCAAACCTGTGTGTTCCATTTTCGCTCCGGTTCGTTGGGGCGCCCCTGGTGTTCTTACGCCCGTTCACGGGCGTTTCCGCGAAGCGGCCTTAGGCCCGGCATTCATGCCGGGTCCGGCGTTCGCGCGTTATGGCGCCATCCCGGTCAGCCCGGTTCACCGGGCTCCTGCCGGGTCGCTCGCAGGAGCCGCGTAAACGCGGCTGACAAAACCCTCGGCGGGCCAAGCGGCTTGCCTTGCTCCTCAAGCCCGGCATAAATGCCGGGCCTACGACCGCCTTCGGCGGAGAGGGCCGTGAACGGCCCTAAAGCCGACGCCGCATCCTTTTCCAATGCCAGCCCCGCCTCACCTCGCATGCCAACGCAAGCGTCGGACATCGTACCCGGCTTTGTCGCGGTTTTCTTGGAAACGGACCCCATGATTTCGCCTTTCACTTCTTTTGCTTCTGGCTAAGAGTACCGTCTGAGTTTTGTTTTTTGCCGGCTTCCGTTCGGTGAATCTCCGCGGCGGCAGAGTAGGAGACTGGCAAGGAATGGTCAGTTTCGGGGATTTCCCTCCAATCCGTGTTGCTGTTCTTGTTGATGTTGTCGGTTTCAAACCAATCTTGCTTTCCATGCTCTGCCTCGCCCCAGGGATCAGAGGCTTGTTTGGGGACTGCAAACCACCATGTCTTCCCAGTGTGCGTGTCACAGCGATAGAGAACATCTTCGTTCTCAATAACTCGCCCGACCGCGAACGTGTAACGTGCTGAGGGAGCGACAAGGTAGCCGATCAGCGTCCCGAGCAACAGGGCTGTTGCGAACTCAATCCATCGTCGTGTGTTCATGGTCACTTCGCCTTTCGTTCCGCTTTGTGTTTTTCCAGCGCCGACCGCGCCGGGCCCTCCGTCGTCGGCTCCGGTGGCTTTGCGCCGGAGTCCGGCGTCGGTCGGAGCCCCAGACATAGACGGGCTCGCCGGCCCTGTCGAATCGGAAACGGGGACACAGCCAGTCGCCGGAACCTATCTTACCGATGGGAACTGCGTCCCCGGTTCGACTCCCGATTACATTTACATCCCCTTACCGTCGCCTTTTTTTGCCCTCACGCGTACCCGTATTGCTGAAAAGGGTTTCGATCATTTTTAATGGCGTCCCAATCAAAATCATACCGCTCATTTGCCGGCCAGTCGTCGGGGAATTTAACTCTCAGATAGCCGCCAATTCCGGCCTCCATCCCGTCATGCGGGCCCCCACACGCCAGGAGGACGTTGCCCGGGGAGAAATCGTGGGTGTAGAACTGGGAGGAAAGCACCGCGAGCAATCCCGCGAGCGCGTCGGTCACATGTCGAAACGTCGCCTGCGAGAAGGCATTGCGCCTATCATGTTTCGCGGCGTTGTATGCTTGATACCATGGCAGCGAGCCGCCGGACTCCCAAGGTTTCGAACGGGGTCCGCGTGCATTCGGCGCCCTGCCAGAAAGGAATGCGCACCACGTACCGGGAGAGCCGGTGGGAAACGTCGATCTTCCGATAGTCGGCCATGCTCCAGTCACCCGGACGGTCATAGCCGTTCTCCCTAAGTATCGCCTTGCAATTAGCCTCGACCTCGACGCAGGTGCGGAGCAGTAGCTCGTGTATTCGATACGAATAGCATGGCAGGTTCACGTCTGAGGGTTCGACGTAGTCGAATAACGTTTGAACATCCTTAAGTAACAAAGCGAAAGCCCTGACGTAATGCTCCGGTGATTCTGCGTACATCGGGTGGTCGATGTAGCGTGACCTGCCAGCGTCAGCATAGGAGCCATCGGAAAACTGGCGGCAGATGCGTCGATATGGTCGCGGGATGGTCATTTGGCCTCACGTGTAACGCTCAGCCGGAGCCGCCGGGGCGGAAGCTGAGCCTGTAATTTGCGTGCCGAAGGCGTAATAAATAGTCAACTGGCCGGCGCGATCGCCCGGTGCGACGCCCCCAGTGATGCCGGAAATCGATCCCGCGTAACACGCCGACGCGAGCGTCGGGCATGGCGCCCCGCTTCCACCAGTCCCCATCCCGCTCCCCGGCAGCTATAATACGCCCTATGGCCGCTCCTGAAAAGACGCCCCACGAACAATTATTCACGCCGGTGCAATTCCTCAAGGGGGTTGGGCCGCAGCGGGCCGAGGCCCTGGAAAGGCTCGGCATCAGGACCGTCCGCGACGTGCTGTTCTTCTTTCCCCGCACGTACGAAGACATGACCGACGAGCGCGACGCCGACGATCTCGAAGAGGGAAAGCTGCAAAGCGTCCGCGGCGCGATCGAAGACATCGACCTCCGCGGCACAAGCAGCGGCGGCTGCGTCCTCGGGGTGCTGGTCCGCTCCCGCCGCGGCCACGTCCGCGCGCTGTGGTTCAACCAGCCCTTCCTCCGCGAGCGCTTCGCCTTCGGCCAGCACGTGCTGGTCTCCGGCAAGCCGCGGCGGAGCGGGATGATTTGGGAAATCGTCCATCCCCGCGTGGAAACCCTCGGCGACGAGGACGAGCCGGTCGGCAAGATTCTGCCGGTCTATCCGCTGACCGAGGGCTTGCAGCAATGGCAAATGCGAAACATCGTCCGCGACGCGCTGGCCGCACACGTCGAGCTGCTCGAAGAGGTTTTTCCCGGCGGCTACTTGGAGCAGCACGACCTTTGGCCGCTCCGCCGGGCGCTGCCGCAGATTCATTTTCCCAGCGATCGCGAGGGGCTCGCCCGGGCGAGGCGGCGGCTGGCGTATCAGGAGTTGTTCATTTTGCAACTTGCGTTGGCCCTGCGGCGGCGGCGGCAGCATGAGCAGCGTCAAGCGCCGCCGCTGGAGGCGACGGCGCAGATCGACGCCCGCATCCGCAGGCTGTTCCCCTTCGAGTTGACCGCGGCGCAGCGGCAGGCGATCGAGGAGATCGCCGCCGACATGGGGCAGCCCTTGCCGATGAACCGGCTGTTGCAAGGCGACGTGGGCAGCGGCAAGACGGTGGTCGCCCTGTACGCCATGCTCCTGGCGATCGCGCATCGCCATCAGGCGGTCCTCATGGCGCCGACGGAAGTCCTCGCCCGTCAGCACGCCCTGACCGTGGAACAGTTGCTCGCGCGAAGCCAGGTCCGCCGCGCCGCGCTGACCGGCGGCATGGCGGCGAAGCAGCGGACCGCCCTGTTGGAGCAAATCGCCGGCGGCGAGATCGACCTGGTGGTCGGCACCCAGGCGGTCATCCAGGAAGACGTTCGTTTCGCCCGGCTCGGGCTGGTGGTGATCGACGAGCAGCACAAGTTCGGCGTGCTTCAGCGGGCGGCGTTGAAGCACACCGGGGCCGATCCGCATTACCTGGTGATGACGGCCACGCCGATTCCGCGGACCGTGGCGATGACGCTCTTCGGCGATCTGGACGTTTCCATCCTGCGGGAAAGCCCCCCGGGACGCCAGCCGTTGCACACCTATTGGGCCACGGAGGAGCGGCGGGCGCGGTGGTGGGAGTTCTTTCGCCAAAAACTCCGCGAAGGACGCCAAGGCTACATCATCACGCCGTTGGTCGAGGATTCCGACCAATACGCCGGCGTCAGTCTGGAAGAGACCTACGAATCGTTGGCCAATGGCGAGTTGGAGGCTTTCCGCCTGGGGCTGATCCACGGCCGAATGACCGCCGAGGAGAAGGACGCCGTGATGGACGAGTTTCGCCGCGGCGACATCCAGGCCCTTGTGGCCACGTCGGTGGTCGAGGTGGGCGTTGACGTGCCCAACGCCACGTTGATGACGATCGAGAGCGGGCAACGCTTCGGCCTGGCCCAGCTCCACCAGTTGCGCGGGCGGATCGGCCGGGGGCGGTTTCCCGGCTTCTGCTGCGTCTTTGCCGAACCCCAGAACGCCGAGGCGGAGGAGCGATTGAAGGCGTTTGTGGAAACGACCGACGGGTTCGCCCTGGCGGAAAAGGACTTTGCCCTGCGCGGGCCGGGCGACCTGTTCGGCGCGAAGCAACACGGCCTGCCGCCGCTGCGGATCGCGGCGTTGCCCGGCGACATGCCCCTGCTGGAAGAGGCCCGGCAGGACGCCCGGGCGCTGGTGGCCGCCGACACGGACTTGTCGCAAGCGGAACACGCCCGGCTGCGGCGGATGACGCTGGCGCGTACGGCCGGGCGTTGGAACTGGGCGACGTTGGCTGAGCCGGGGCGTAAGCGCTCAATCGCTCGGGGAGCCGGCAGACGGAGCCGCAGAGGAACGCGAAAACAGAGAGTCCGAGAAGGCAGCCACAGATGAACACAGATGAAACACGGATGAACGAAAGAAAAGGACAGAGAAAGACAAAAAACTGTTGTCTATCTGTGTTTCATTTGTGTTCAATCCGTGGCTTCCTCTGTTCGTTTTGTCGATCTGCGTTCATCCTGCGCCTATCTGCGGCTCCCCTCTGTCTCCCCGCCCGCAACGTGAACGGTTGGCGCCGGGGCGAGCATCGTCGCGTGCCAAACAAGCATGGCCGCCCCGCACACCAACAGGCTGTCGGCGATGTTGAACGTCGGCCAAGGCCACGTGCCGATCATCACCTGAATCCAGTCGCGGACGGCATAGACGGGCTCGCCGGCGCGGTGCAGGGCGTTGGAATAATTCCACACCAGCCCCGGCAGGCCGAGCCGATCGTAAAGATTGCCGAAAATCCCCGCCGTCACGCAGCCGAGGGCGACGGTCAAGAGCCAACTGCGGGCGGCCCCGACGCAGAACAGCCAGTAGAGGACCGCCGCCGCCGCCGCCAGCGACAGACCGGCGAAGACCTTGACCATGCCCTGGCCGATGCCGAACAGCGCCCCTTCGTTCAAGCTGGTTTGAAAGCCGAAGACGCCCTTCCACACCCACCAGGCGTTTCGCGGGTCGGGCATTCCCAACCAGCTGAAGACCGCCCGTTTGCTGGCCATGTCCACGGCGCAACCGCCGACGGCAAGGGCGAAGAACACGATCCAACGGCTGATGGGAACCGCCTTCATGGCGTCACATCCTTGAAAAATCGTGCTTCCGCAGGGGAGATTGCCTGGCGCCCCCCATGCGGCGAAGGATCAGGTCCCGTTTTCCTGCACCGACGCGCACTTGACGCAATGCGTGGCGTAGGGGATGGCGTTGAGGCGACTCTTGGGAATCTTCGCCCCGCACTCCTCGCAAACGCCATACGTGCCTTCCTCGATCCGCTCCAGCGAAGACTCGATCTTTGCCAGGGCCGCCCCATCGTTTTCCATCAGGCTGAGCGTGAACTCCTGCTCGAAGTTGTCGCTGCCGAGG
This sequence comes from uncultured Planctomycetia bacterium, assembly GCA_963791075.1. Lineage (GTDB taxonomy): Bacteria > Planctomycetota > Planctomycetia > Pirellulales > Thermoguttaceae > CAWBRF01. The sequence goes on along the minus strand of CAWBRF010000035.1, from coordinate 163,852 downwards.
TCGGCCATGTGGATTGGCATGCTGGAGAGATCGCCGTTGGCTTCCGAGCGGCTTTTTTTCAAGGCCGCATCGGCAAGGTTGTTTACATCCCCCCGAAGCCGCGCCGCAAGGCGAGGAGCCGTTCCCGGTAATCAGTCATTTCGTTGTCGGTCATTGCACCTCCTCAACACCGGCTTGCACCAGTTGACCCCCGTTTGGGACATCCTAGACTTTTCATTCTAAACCGCGCCGCGCAGCCTGTCAAACCGCCCCCCCCCGCTTTGACGGTTCGACGTTCTGTGGTATCCTTGGAGGGTGTTGCCAAATCCCAGGGAGAACCAACATTTCCCCTAACGCCGCCTTCCAACGCTGTATTTCCCCCCATTGCGGGGAAACCTATGCCATCGACGAGGTCCGCGTGGCTTGCGGTCGTTGCGGCAACCTCCTCGACGTCGCCTACGACTGGGCGCGGCTGGCGGTTCCCAAATCGCTCGCCGCGTTTGAGGAAAAATGGTCCCATCGCGACGATCCGCACTGTTTTAGCGGCGTCTGGCGATTCCACGAATTGCTGCCCTTCGCCCCCCTGGGCGATTGCGTCACCGTCGGCGAAGGGCAAACCCTCTTGCAAACGTGCGAACCGGCCGCCCGCTACGTCGGCGTCCGGCCCGACCGCCTGCACCTGCAATACGAGGGGATGAACCCCTCGGGCAGTTTCAAGGACAACGGCATGTCGGCGGCCTTCAGCCACGCCCGGCTCGTCGGCGCCAGCCGGGCCGCCTGCGCCTCGACCGGCAACACCAGCGCCTCGCTGGCCCTCTACTGCTCGGCCACGCGGCTGATGAAGGCGGTCATCTTCATCGGCTCGGGGAAGATCGCCTACGGCAAGCTCTCGCAGTCGCTCGATTACGGTGCCCTGACCGTGCAGATCGAAGGCGACTTCGACGACGCCATGGCCCGGGTGCAGGAAGTCAGCCAGCGAACTGGGCATCTATCTGGTCAACAGCGTCAATCCCTTCCGCCTGGAAGGACAGAAGACGATCATGTTCCGCGTGCTCGAAGCCCTTCGCTGGGAAGTGCCCGACTGGATCGTCGTTCCCGGCGGGAACTTGGGCAACTCCAGCGCCTTCGGCAAGGCATTTCACGAACTCTTCGAGCTTGGACTGATCGACCGCATACCCCGGTTGGCGGTAATCAATGCCGCCGGCGCGAACACGCTGTATCAACTCGTGCAGGAGCGCGGCCTGTGTTGGAACGGCGGCTCGCCCGACGCCGATCTGGCGGCCCGCTACTTCGCCGAGATGGATGCCGCCGGCCGACGGGCCTCGACCATCGCCAGCGCCATCGAAATCAACCGCCCGGTCAATCTGTTGAAGTGTCTACGGGCGTTGGAGTGGTGCGACGGGGTGGTGGCCGAGGCCGCCGACGAGGAGATTCTCGACGCCAAGGCCCAGGTGGGGGCGGGCGGACTGGGATGCGAGCCCGCCAGCGCGGCCAGCGTCGCCGGGGCCAAACGCCTGGTGGCCCAAGGCGTGATTCAGCCCGACCAACGGGTCGTCTGCATCCTCACCGGCCATCAACTCAAGGACCCCACGGCGACGGTCGCTTATCACTCCGGCGACCGCGAGCAGTTCGACCGCGTGTTGGGCAGCCGCGGCGTCCGCCGCGCCGCCTTCGCCAACCGCGCCGTGGTCGTTCCCAACGATCTCGAGGAGATCATCAAGGCGATCCGCACGAACGAGTGAGGCGATCGGTAGGTATGATTACAAGGTCCCCTCTCCCTTCGGGAGAGGGTTAGGGTGAGGGGAGCCCTGGGAAAACGCCGACTTCCAGCATTCGGAATCTGCCCTAGCACCTCCTCCTCCCAACCGGCGTTATGTCAAACAATCCATCCGACGACCGATCGAAGCTGGCCCGGGCGATTGAGCTCGGCTCACTGGCGACGAGCGTCGCCATGGAGATGGTCGTCCCGATTCTGATCGGCTATTTTCTCGACCGGCGGCTGGGGTGGAAGCCTGCGTTGACCATTCTCGGCGGGGTCGTCGGCCTCGGCGGCGGGCTTTGGCACTTGATCCGCCTCACCCGCGGAATGGGCGCAAAGGCGGACTCGGACCGCAGGCGCGAAGATAACTCCGGCCCGCCGTGAGACCGGAGGAAATCAAAGCGTCGGACTCAAATCACTGCGGTGATGGTGACTCACCGCGATTACCCTGCTCATGCGTCTGATTGACACGCCTCGGTGGGCCCAGACAAAAGATCGGTAAAACCGCCGAAGCGGCCGAAATGCCGATTAGGGCGGCCGCCAGAATCGCGGTGTTGCCCCGGCCCGGCGGGGTGGCAAGCCGAAATGTCGCGCCTTTTCGATCCGGAAGCAAGGAGGCCGACTTTCGCTCGCTCATTCGCTTCACGTAGCGGGCCATCGCCTGGTCGATCGGGTCGCCGCTCTGCGCCCGCCTCTCGATGTCCTTCAAGGCATCCGCTTTCGCGGCGTCGATCGCGTTGGCGACGATCTGCTCGACTTGTTTGGCCGCTTCCTCATCGTTGGCTCGAATCGTGAGCGACACGCCTGGGTTGTCGTTGACGCCCAGCTTCAGGCCGATCGAGGTCAACAGGTCGGGCAGCTTCTTCAAATCGGCATATTGCGGCGGCACGGGCGCCATCGCCAGCGGCATGTCGATCAACTGGCGGAGCGGCTCGACCCGCACAATCGCCATCGCGTCCGGCGGCGCGGCGATCTTCGCCAACATGCGGCTCATCGGGCCTTGCTTCGGGGCGGCGTGGCTGGCGACCAGTTTGCGAACCATCGCGTCCGTTCCCATAAGCAGCGTGCGCTCGTCGGCGCGGAAAAAGCCGGGCGCCATCGGATTCGCCCCGCGGCGGTACGGCTTGCCGTCCAATTGGTCTTCCACCGTCCCCGCGAGCAAGGGCGCCAAAGTTTTTCTTGTCCCAGCGGCGAGGCCATCTCCACCACGACCGCCGCCAGCATCGCCCCGGCCTGCGGCGGCTCGACGACGGCGAGAATCTGCTCGATCTGGGCCGGATCGATCCCGAGTTCCTTCAGCCCGGCCGCCGTAAACACTTCCACCGGCAGCATCTCCATTTCCGGCGCGGTCAGCACGTGGCGGGGAAACGCAACCACGATCGCCGCGGTCTCCGGGGTGACGTAGCTCAGATCGAGCTTCGGTTTTGGGACGGGGACAGCCGCCGACGCCGCAGTTTCCGCCGCCTGGGCGTAGACCAACGACGGCGAAAAGGACATAACCGCAACGAGCAACCACGCAATCGCACGACGATGTTTCCGACTCATGGGCGGCCTCACCTGAAATTGGGGTTTCTGACACGCTGCTCCCGAGGCCGTCATCCTACTGCAAAGGCCTGGGCGTTTCCACTAGGGCGTGCGGCGAGGAAGGAGCGGGATCGGCGGAGCGGGCCGTCAAACGCAGCAGCACGCTCGCCGGCGCGGCGGCGGTTGCGGCCAGCTTCAACTCCAGCCGCGCCCCGTAGGGCATGAGTTGGGCCGTCTCGATTCGCGCGGCCGGCCCAAATGCCTGCTCCAACGACAACTCCGGCGTCCGCGGAAACGGCGGACAAAAGGCGACGTGGACCGCGTCGGTCCGCTGCCCGGCGGCCAAACAGACGCGAACCCAGCCGTCCAACCGCTGCCGGCCGTCGGCTTCCCGGCTAAGCGTCAACTGCTGGAGAACATTGTCGGCCGGGAAGGCTTCCAGGGGCGCACTTCACGAGAACGACGGCCAAGGGGGCGATTCCCGGACCGCGCCAGCCAGAGCCACGCCCAGATTTCTTCGCTCGCCACGAGCATCCAAAATGCCGCCAGGCCGGCGGGTTGGCTGCCGGGCGAAAGGCTCAATCCGAGCAAGAGCAAGGCCGGGGCGATGAGCCCTCGGGCGATTCGGCCGGGCGAAGCCGTGCGGGCGGCGGCGGCGCCGCCCACGGCGACAATGCCGACAAGGATCAACGCGGACGATCCAAGGGGATGGCTCAGCGCCCCCGCCAGCCGCCGCCAGGCAAGCAGCAAGGCGGCGGAAAACAGCAAGCCGATCCAAACAGTCGCCCCGCGGCGGAGCAGCGAAGCTGCCGAGTCTTGAAGCGGCGGAGATGATGAGCGGCTTGGCATGGCGGTTCAGCGCCGCGAGACGACGTCCCCTAAAATCAAGGCGAAACCGCAAGCGTCGCCCTATCCGCGGCTGGCGGCGGCCTCCAAGCCGGCGGCCTCGGCCAACTCGCCCGCCCGGTGCGTCTTCTCCCAGGTAAACTCTGGTTCGCTGCGGCCGAAGTGCCCGCCCGAGGCGGTCAGCCGGTAAATCGGCCGGCGAAGGTCGAGGTAGCGGATGATGCCGCCCGGGGTCATGGGAAACAACTCGCGGGCCAGGTCGCACAACCGCAGATCGTCGATCTTGCCCGTGCCGTCGGTGTCCACCAGCACGCTCACCGGATCGGAAACGCCGATAGCGTAGGCCAACTGGACTTCGCAACGGTCGGCCAGTCCGGCGGCGACGATGTTCTTGGCGATGTGCCGGGCCATGTAGGCGGCGCTGCGGTCGACCTTGGTCGGGTCCTTGCCGCTGAAGGCCCCGCCGCCGTGCCGCGCCCAGCCGCCGTACGTGTTGACGATGATCTTTCGCCCGGTGAGGCCGCAGTCGCCATGCGGGCCGCCGACGACAAACCGCCCCGTCGGGTTGATGTGATAGGTGACCGCCCCGTTGACCAGGTCTTCCGGGAGGATCGGCTTGACGATCGAATTGACCACGTAGCGTTGAATTTCCTCGCGTGAGACGCTCGGGCTGTGCTGCGTCGAGACCACGACAGTGTCGATCCGCACCGGCCGCGGGCCGTCGAACTCGACGGTCACCTGGCTCTTGCTGTCCGGCCGCAGCCAGGGCACTTCGTTCTTGAAGCGGGCGACGGTCAGCCGGTTGAGAATGCGATGCGCCAGGGCGATCGGCAGCGGCATCAATTCCGGCGTGTCGTTGCAGGCGTAGCCGAACATCAACCCCTGGTCGCCGGCGCCGATCTCCTTTCCGGCCGCCTGGTTCTCATCGACGCCCATGGCGATGTCCGGGCTTTGGCGGTCCAGGGCGACGATCACCGCGCAGGTGTCGGCGCAGATGCCCAATTGGTCGTCCGTATAGCCGACCTCGCGAATGACCTGGCGGACCACGTCGGGATAATTGATCACCGCCTTGGTTGTGATTTCGCCGGCCACCATGGCCATTCCCGTGGTCACCAAGGTCTCGCAAGCGACGCGGCTGAAGGGGTCTTGGGCAATGAGGGCGTCGAGAATGCCGTCGGAAATTTGATCGGCAAGCTTGTCCGGATGTCCCATGCTTACCGATTCGCTGGTGAATAAGTGCTTGCCTTGAGCCACAGAAAGGACCTCCTGGACGTTAGAAATGGGGAAACCGTCATTATATGATGAACCGCTCAGGCAATGCAAGCGGGAGACGTCGCGGGGATTGTCGATCAAATCGCTTAACAATGCCCAGGTCCGCGCCGTGGCCCCCTGCTGGCTCCTGACGAGCGATTTGGCCCGCTCCCCCAGGGCGGCGGCATAGGCGGGCTCTTCGAGGCAGCGGCGAACGAACTGCGTTAATTCGGCGCTCGCCGGCGACAACCACGGCGGCCTGGTGGGCGAGCATCGCGGCGACGATGTCGCGAAAGTTCCGCGTATTGGGGCCGAAAGCAGACGGCCGCCCCGTAGGCCGCCGGCTCGATCATGTTTTGCCCGCCGCGGTTGCCCAGGCTGCCGCCGACAAAGGCGATTCTGCGCCGTTCCCCACCAGCCGCCCAATTCGCCCACGACATCGACCAAAAGGACCCGGGCGGCCGGGTTCGGGCCCGCCGCGGTCCAAGTCGGTCCGTCGCTGCCAGGCGACGCCCGCGGCGTCCAGCAGCCGGCCCACCGCCTCGAATCGCTCCGGATGGCGGGGGACCAGCACCAGCCGCAGCTGCGGCCAAGCGGGAAGCAACCGCCGGAAGACGTCCACCGCGGCGGCCTCCTCCGGCTCCTGGGTGCTGCCGGCCAGGAAGACCGCGTCCTCGCCGTCGGAAGCCGGCCAGCGCCGCCAGCCGTTGCGTTGTCGGATTCGCCCTGTCGGTCTGCGCCCCGTCGTACTTCATCGAGCCGGTCATGTGGACCGACTCCGAACGGGCGCCCAAGGCTGAGAAAACGTTCGGCGTAGACCTCGTCCTGCACGGCCAGCAGGTCGATCCGCCGCAGCAGGGATGCCGCCAGGAAACGAATCCGCCGATAGCCGACGAAGCTCCGCTCGCTCAGCCGTCCGTTGATCACCGCCACGCGGGCGCCGTTTTCCGCGGGCCGCGCGCACGAGGTTCGGCCAAAGCTCCAATTCCGCCAGCACCAGCGCGTCGGGGCGAATCCGCCGCATCGCCGTGCGGACCGCCCAACTAAAATCCAGCGGGCAGTAGAAGACGCAAAGATCGGCGTATTTCTTCTTCGCCAGCGCCATGCCGGCGGCCGTGGTGCTCGAGACGACGCACTCCCAATCGGGACGCTGTTGGCGGATCGTGCGGAGCAGCGGGGCAAGCAGGTTGACTTCGCCGACGCTCACCGCGTGCAGCCAGACGCAGACGCGATCGCCGCTTCGCCGCGGAACCAGCCCGAGGAACTTCGCCGCGTAGCCCTCGCGATACTTGCCCTTGCGAACGGCCTGGACGACAAGCCAGGGGAGGGAGAAGAAAATCAGCAGGAGATAGGCGATATTGAGCAGGTAGGGCAACGGCGGACTCCCTTCCGATGACGTGACCGCGGCGGCAGGGTCACGCGGCGCAATCACACCGGCTCCTCGTCCTTCGTCGCATTTGGAGGCGTCGTTGGCTCGATGAGGCGCTCGGCATAGCTCATTCTCTCCAATTCCATATAATGCTGCACAAGCACTACCGGATCGTGCCCGCACTCTTCCGAAATATGATGACGCACCTCGCGGATTTCGTCGATGATGGGATCCGGTCTCATTTCACATCTCCTCGCCAAGGAATTCCAGCGGCGTCACAAGTTCAGGCGAGTACAGCCCCATAAGAGCGTTGACTCGCTGTATATGTCGCAATTTGTTGGCATTCGCCAAATGTTTGCAGTTCCAGGTAAGCAAGAAACTCGCAATGGTGATAGGAAGCCATCGCAAGATGTAATGCGTCGCCGGCCACGTCCGCCGGCATAACGGAGTGGCGGATATACGTTTCTACAATTTCGGCAACCGCCGTATCAACCCGCAACAGCGGCACGCTCCTCATGAGCGTTAAGGCCGCGGACTTCGCCGGTGAATTCCATCGGCTCAATTCGTCAAGCACCGCCGAGCTTGTACACAGGTCGTAACTCCCACGTTTGAAATCCCACCAATGCTGAGTCCAATTCTTGCGAACAACCGATTCCGGATCGTCGCGGCTGCTGCAATAGAAGCTCGGTATGGTCGTCTCGATATATACCCGTGGAATTGACATTCTCGCCGACCCCGTTTCACTCGTCGCGCAGATTGTGAGGATCGCTTCTGCCCATCCTCCAGACGATCCCGCTTTCCTCGCTCATCTCTTCTCCTTCACTTCCGCATGTGGCAGTGCTTGAACTTCTTCCCGCTGCCGCAGGGACAAGGATCGTTGCGGCCTACGCGCTGCTGGCGGTTGCGAATCGGCTGCGGCTTGTGATCGGCCTGCGTGCCGTCGATCGCTTGCTGCTGCTGTTGGGCAATGCCGCCGGCGGCGGAGGCGTCCTCGTGGACCGCTTCCGTCTCCTTCCACGTCGAGCCGACAAAACCCTCGTCGAGTTGTTCGACGCGGAAAACGAGGTCGGTCACGCGCTCGCCGACGGAATCCCACATCTCCTCGAACGTCTTCATGCCCTCGCGCTTGTACTCCACCTTCGGATCGACTTGGGCGTAGCCGCGCAGGCCGATGCTGCTCTTCGAGATGGTCCATCGTCAAGAGGTGGTTCTTCCAGGCGTCGTCCAATATCTGCAGGAGCAGCGCCCGCTCCAGCCGCCGCATTTCCGGGCGATAAAGCTCCTCGACCGCCTGTTCGAGCCGGTTTTTCACTTTGTCCGGCGGAAGGCGAAGCATCTCCTCCGGCGAGAGGGCGAAGTGAAGTTCGTCGGCAGCCCAGCGGGAGAGCGACTCCAATCGGCCGTCGCCGGCGGCGTCGCGGAGCGACTTGGCCGAAGGGGCCTGGCCGTTGAAGACCGCCGCCCATTGCGTCTGGACCTGCTCGGCGGCCTGCTGCGCGGAGTCGCCGTGGCGGCGGCTCTGCTCGACGAGCACGTCGCGGATCTCGTCGCGCTGCTTGTTCTTCAGGTCTTCCAGGTCCAAATCGACTTGGAATCGCTGCCGGGCCCAACGGGCCAACTCCTCGCGATCGTAGTGTTTGTGGCCGCCCGGGTCGCGGGTGGTGAAGTGGTACAGCCCGGCCATCACCGGATAGACGACCTCCTTTTCGTGGTAGGCCTCTTCGGCGCGGCGGCGGACCATCGCCTTGAAGGCCGCCGGCTCCAGATCGGCCACGTCCTGCGGCGACAAAACGATGCCAAATTTGAACTGCACCCAGGCGCAGGCCGCCTTCACGCCGTAATCCGGCCTCGAGGAACCGCGCCCCGTCGGCAAGGTCCACCTTGCGCAGGGCCTCGCGCGACTTCTCGATGAGCAGTTCGCCGACGCCGTCGCGGCCGGCCTGCTTCAGATCGCGGTCCCGCAGGGAAAGCCGCCAGAGGGTGTTGGCCGCACGGGCCAGGGCCTCCCAGTTCCACTCCGCCTGCTCGGCTTCCTCGGGAAGGTTCTCTTCGATCGCGTCGTGCACCTGGCCCTCGCGTTTCCGCTCCGCCTGGTCCAGGGCGTAGTCGCAGGCGGCGGTGAAGTCCATGCCGCGGAAGTCGCGGGCGTCGAACTCGACGCCCAACTCCTTGCCTGCCCACTCCGCAAACGATTCCGTGCCGTAGTCCCGCGCCAGGCATTGGTCCAGCCGGGCGGCGACCTGGGCGGCGATCATATCGATGATGAGTTGTTTGCAGTTGGCGCCGTCGAGGATGCGCTGGCGATAGCCGTAGACGCGGCGGCGCTGCTCGTCCATGACCTCGTCGTATTCGAGGAGGTTCTTGCGGACTTCGAAGTTGCGTTCTTCGACCTTTTTTTGCGCTCCCTCGATGCGCCGCGAGACCATGCGGCTTTCGATCGCTTCGCCCTCCTGCATGCCCAGCCGGGTGAGCACGTTCTTCACCCATTCGCCGGCGAAGATGCGCATGAGGTCGTCTTCGAGCGAGAGATAGAAGCGGCTGCTGCCCGGATCGCCCTGCCGGCCGCAGCGTCCGCGAAGCTGCAAGTCGATCCGCCGGGCCTCGTGCCGCTCGCTGCCGATGATGTGCAGCCCGCCCATCCCCGCCACCTCGCGGCCTTCGGCCTTGGTCTGCTCGCGGGCTTCGATCTCGTTGACCAGGGCGTCCCACTGCTCCGGCGGGACCTCCAGCCGCGTGGGGTACTTTTCCTGGAGCTGCGCCCAGGCCATCGCCTCCGGATTGCCGCCGAGGATGATGTCCGTGCCGCGGCCGGCCATGTTCGTGGCGATGGTCACCGCGCCCTTGCGCCCGGCCTGGGCGACGATCTCCGCCTCCCGCTTGTGGTGCTTCGCGTTGAGCACCTCGTGCTTCACCCCGCGCTTGTCCAACATCCCCGAAATCAACTCGCTCCGCTCGATGGAGACGGTGCCGACGAGGATCGGCCGGCCGCGGCGATCGATCTTCCGCACTTTCTCCAGGGGAAGCGACTCTTTCTCGCGGCTGTCTTTGGGGATGAACTCGATCGCCTCGTCCGATTCGCGGACAATCTCCCCCTGGAGCGTCTCGCCGCCGGCGACTTCCAGCGTGTCGTGCTTGTGCATCCGCTCGATCTCTTCGGCGATGGCGACGTACTTCTCCTTCTCCGTGCGATAAATCACGTCGGGCGAATTGATGCGGTGCAGCGGCCGGTTCGTGGGAATGGCGATGACGTCGAGCTTGTAGATCTTCCAGAACTCGGACGCCTCGGTCATCGCCGTGCCGGTCATGCCGCAGATCTTGTCGTAGAGCTTGAAGAAATTCTGCAGCGTGATCGTCGCCAGCGTCTGGTTCTCTTCTTTGACCTGCACGCCTTCCTTCGCCTCGACCGCCTGGTGCAGGCCGTCGCTCCAGTTGCGCCCGGCATCAGGCGGCCGGTGAACTCGTCGACGATCACCACCTCTCCCTCGGAGGTGACGACGTAGTTGACGTCGCGCTTGTAGAGGTTGTGGGCCTTCAGCGAATTGTCGATCAGGTGCGGCCATTCCATGTTGCCGGCGGTGTAAAAGCTCTCCACCCCCGCCAAATGCTCCGCCGCCCGCACCCCCTCGTCGGTCAAGTGCGACGAGTGCTCCTTCTCGTTGACCTCGAAGTGGACGCCCTTCTTCAACTGCCGCGCGATGCGGTCGGCGCGGGTGTAGCGGGTGACGTCGTCGTGCGCCGGGCCGGAAATGATCAGCGGCGTCCGCGCCTCGTCGATGAGGATGTTGTCCACCTCGTCGATGATCGCGTAGTGCAGCGGCCCCTGCGACTGCTGGTACGACTTCGGATAGGCTTCGTCGCCCCGGGCCGCCGGACGCATGTTGTCGCGAAGGTAGTCGAAGCCGAATTCGTTGTTTGTCCCGTAAGTGATGTCGCAGGCGTAGGCCTTCTGCCGCAACTCGGTGTCCATGTTGCTCTGGATCGCCCCGATCGAAAGCCCCAAGGACATGTACAACGGGCCCATCCATTCCATGTCGCGGCGGGCGAGGTAGTCGTTCACCGTGACCACATGGACGCCCTTGCCTTCCAGGGCGTTCAAATACGCCGGCAGCGTGGCCACGAGCGTCTTTCCTTCGCCGGTGACCATTTCCGCAATCGCCCCGCTGTGCAACACCATCCCGCCCATCAACTGGACGTCGAAGTGCCTCATGCCCAGGGTGCGGCGGCCGGCCTCGCGGGCGACGGCGAAGGCCTCGATCAAGAGGTCGTCCAACGTCTCCCCGGCGGCCAGCCGCTTGCGGAACTTGGGCGTCTGCTCGGCCAGTTCCGCGTCGGTCATCGTCTGGTACTTCGGCTCCAGGTCGTTGATTGCCGCGACCTGCGGCTGCAAGCGGCGCAGATAACGGGCGTTCGACGAGCCGAACAGGCTGGTCAGCGACCGCTCGATCGCCCGACCGAAGCCGCCGAAGAAGTCGCCCAGCGTATCCCAAATTTGCGAAAAGATCTCTTCCATGGCATCGTGTTAGGAGGCTGGAGCGTGCCGCCAGAAACGCCCCAGTCTACCCATTATTGTATAGGTGGTCAACGGCGGTCGTCCATAGCGCGGCATCTCCCCGGGAGTTGGTCGCCGCCGAGCGAGGCGGAGTCACATGAGGAACCGCTGTAGCCACAACAGGTGGTGGGCTTAGCAAAGCCGCTTCACTTTGCGAGAATAGGCGTCCCAACCACCGGAGGCCCTTCTTTGCCATTCCCGCTCTTGCACCACGATTTTGCCGATCAGCTTGTGTTTCTCGGCACGGGCACATCGCACGGCGTGCCGGTCATCGGCTGCGGCTGCGAAACCTGCACCAGCGCCAACCCGAAAAACCGGCGGACGCGGTGCAGCGTCGCCCTGGGACTGCCGGGGGGAAACCTGCTGATCGACAGTCCGCCCGACCTGCACGCCCAGTTGATTGGCCAGCGGATCGGGCTGATCCACGCGGTGCTCTACACGCACGCGCACGCCGACCATCTGTTTGGGCTGGACGACCTGCGGATTTTCGCGCAGCGCTTGGAACACGACCTGCCGGTCTTCTGCGAGCGATGCGTCGAAGAGCGGATTCGCAAGACGTTCGACTACGCCTTCGATCCGGCGACGCGGCAATTTCCCGCCGGAGGGGTGCCGCGGCTGGCCTTCGAGCCGATCTCCGATCGGCCGTTCGCGGCGTTGGGGACGCGGATCACGCCGATTCCCTTGCAGCACGGCCGCGGAACGACCTTGGGATACCGCTTCGGCAACGTCGCCTATTGCACCGACGCCAACGGCATTTCGCCGTCGAGCATGGAGTTGTTGCAGGGGTTGGACGTGTTGATTCTCGACGGTCTGCGGCATCGGCCGCATCCGACGCACTTCAGCCTGGAGGAGGCGGTCGCCGCGGCGCGGCGGCTTTCGCCGCGGCGGACGCTGTTTACGCACATGGCCCACGATCTGGAGCACGAGGCGACCAACGCCTCGCTCCCGGAAGGGATGGAGTTGGCCTACGACGGGTTGCGGATCCCGTTGGGGCTGGCGTTAATGGTCCCCTCTCCCTCCGGGAGAGGGTTAGGGTGAGGGCGGCGCCGCGAGTGGTTTTTCCGCCGGTGGTTCTTCGGTCGCGCGCGATTCGCTCGGCGCACCGTTTTCCAGTCAGCCTCCGCGCAGCGCGTAGGCTTCCTTCATCAAGGCCGATAATAACTCCTGATGTTTATCAATGTCCTCCGCCGAGAGTCGAACCTTGTAGTACCCAAATTGGTTGTCGTATGCAAGCACTTCAAGACCAGCACTCTCTAATTTTGCGGAGGTCGCTTCGTCCTTGGGAAGAGCGACCTCAAAACGGAGCGCCGTCCTTTGCGGCCTAAATGCGGCGAAGTTAATAGCCTTTCCGTTAAGAACCAGGCCGATGTAGTGCTTATTGTACTTGATCTCAAAACCGGGCGCAAACGTATGGATCAGTTCCAACATCCGGTCAGCAAGCTTCACAGTCTCCGGAGAGCCCTTGTCTTCCCAGTAGGGCCTGTCTTTGATGTCCTGCGAGGGCTCGTCATCGGGGAGCCCCCGCGGAACCTCGTCCAGAACCGTCGTGAAGACCAATCCGATCTGGTCGCCGACCCGTATTGCATTGAGCTTTATCGCGATTAGCGGAAGGGAGCGGTTAAATAGCTTTATGACATTGAGAAAACGCGCCGTAATGTCTTCCGCGACGATCACGGCGCAATGGTTGAGGTGTGGGTATCGCTGCTTCTCAATGTCCCAATACTCGATCGTGCGGATAATGTGGCTTTCGTCGGTCTTGCCGAGTTGGATCTCCACCTCATATCGCCGGTTCGTTTCCGGATCCTGCAGCAGCATGTCGAGCCGGCCGCCCCGTGGCTGGATGCGCTCGCGGTCCTTGAGGTTGAGGTCGCCCAGCCCCAGGATTGACGGGTCGGCGGCGATTTGGTCCTGAAGCCACTTCTCGTCTACGCCTGGCGTATCCTTGAGCAACACCACCTCGGGATTGAACGATTTGATTGGGGGCATCATCGGCTCCGTTTTTGGCTCGGATTATTAAAGGGGGATTCCTCTGGCACACGTCCTCCGCATCGGCCCTCACCCCAGGGCTGACGCATTTATCCAGGTAAAGTGGGGTATTCAGAGAACCGTCTTTTTGGTAAGCCATTCCCCCGGCACCCCCAAGCATTCACGGAGGAATGGACATGGATGGCGACGCAGGACACGAGCCGACACAGGTAACCATTATCCAGTATTTCGCGGACTTGGAAGACCCCCGGGTCGGTCCGCACACGCTGCACAAGTTGATCGACATTCTCGTGATAACGATGTGTGCGGTCATTGCCGGTTGCGAGTCGTTCCACCAAATCGCCGAATATGGGCGGTACAAGGAGGCGTGGTTGCGGAACTTTCTGGAGTTGCCGCACGGCATCCCTTCCCATGATACCTTCGCACGGGTATGGACCGTGATTGATCCCGCCAAGTTTCAGGAATGCTTTATGCGCTGGGCCGCGGCGTTGCGCGACGCGACCGGCGGCAAGGTGATCGCCATCGACGGCAAGACCCTGCGGCGATCGTTCGATCAGACGGAAGGGTTGAATCCACTGCATTTGGTCAGTGCTTGGTGCAGCGAAAACCACATTTCCCTCGGACAAGTCGCCGTTGATGCGAAATCCAACGAAATCACGGCAATTCCAGCCTTGTTGGGGCTTTTGGCCATCAAGGACGCCATCGTCACCATCGACGCCGCTGGCTGTCAGCGGGCCATTGCCAGCCAAATTCGCAAGCAAGAGGCGGACTACGTTCTCGCCCTTAAGCAGAACCAAAACTCGTTGTACGAGGATGTTACCACGCACTTCGAGCAACAGAAAATGGAAGGCTTCCCACAACCACAGTGCAGCAGTCACGAGACGCACGAAAAGGCTCATGGGCGAGAAGAGCATCGCACGACCCGTGCGGCTCCTGTGCCGGAATCGCTTCGCAACCGGGAACTCTGGCGGGACTTGAAAAGCCTGGGCATGGTGGAGAGCCGACGCATCATCGCCGGGCGAGAAGAATCCTACACCCGCTACTTCATTAGCAGCTTGGAGCCCGACGCCGAGCAAATGGCCCATGCGGTACGCTCTCATTGGAGTATCGAAAACTCGTTGCATTGGGTCTTGGATGTAACGTTCCGCGAAGACGACAACCGAACACGTAACCGTTATAGCGCCCAAAACCTAGCCACCCTGCGGAGGCTAGCCATTACCCTGTTGAAGCGGGAACCCACGAAACAAAGTCTTGTTACCAAACGAATGATGACCGGCTGGGATGACGCCTATATGTTCCAAGTCCTTATGGCTGCTGGGAAAACCTAAATGCGTCAGCCCTGGCCCTCACCCTAACCCTCTCCCGGAGGGAGAGGGGACCGAACGCCGCGACCCGCCGCGTTACTCCTCTTCCTCCTCCTTGACCTGCGCCTTGGCGATGATCTCCTGCTGCACGTTGCCGGGCACCACGTCGTAGTGGCTCAACTCGATGGAATAGCTCCCCTGGCCGCCGGTCATGCTCGAAAGGCTGCGGGCGTAGGTGGTGACTTCGGCCAAGGGGACCTCGGCGATGACGGTTTGCAGGTCGCCGCCGGCGGAGTCGATCCCCAGCACGCGGCCGCGACGCCCCGACATGTCGCTGTTCACGTCGCCCACCTTGCCGCTGGGCACGGTGATTTCGATCTTCACGATCGGCTCCAACAGGGCCGGCTTCGCCTGCTGAAAGACGTTGCGGAAGGCCATCGAGCCGGCCGTCTTGAACGCCTGTTCCGAGCTGTCCACGGGATGGTGCTTGCCGAAATGGACCTCGACGCAGACGTTCTTCACCTTGTAGCCGGCGATCACGCCGCGCTCGATCCGCTCCTTAAAACCCTTCTCGATCGCGGGGAGGAAGTTGCCTGGGATCGTTCCGCCGACAACCGAGTCGATCCAGACGAAATTGTTCTCCGCGTCGTAGTGATAAGCCTTCAGCGAAGGGAAGCGGTCCTTGACCGCCCACTCCTCGATGTTCACGTCCTTGGGCAGGGGGAACATGCGGATGTGGACTTCGCCGAACTGCCCGCGGCCGCCGGTCTGCTTCTTGTGCCGATAGCTTCCTTCGGCGTTGATCTGGATCGTTTCGCGGTAGGGGATTTTCGGCTCTTTCGTGTCCACTTCGACCTTGTCGCGGCGTTTGAGCCGCTCGCGGAGGATCTGCAAGTGGAGTTCGCTCATCCCGGTGGCGACCATTTCCTTCGTCTGCGCGTCGCGGTCGATGCGGAATGTCGAGTCCTCCTGGCAGATCTTGTTCAGCGAGCCGGAGAGCTTGGTTTCGTCGCCGCGGGTCTTGGGAGTGACCGCCAGGCCGACCATGGGGGATGGGAAAGGAATCGGCGGCATGGTCAATTCGCCCAGGGACATGCCCGTGCGCAGGTCTTCCAGCTTGATGACCGCGGCGAGACGGCCGGGGCCGGCGTCGTCGATCGGCTGGGTCTCGTTGGCCTGGATGGCGAAAAGTTGGCCGAGCTTCAGTCCCTTGCGCAGCCCGGAGACCGGGACGGTTTCGTCCTTCTTGATCGTGCCCGAGTAGACGCGAATGAAGTTGATCTTCTGCACGAAGGGGTCGATGCGGGTTTTGAAGACTTGGGCGACCAGCGGCCCGGCCGGATCGGCCTTGATTTCCACCGTTTCGCCCGCGGCGTTCTGGGCGGTCCGCGCGATCATGTCGGCCGAGGGGCGCAAACGGCCAAGGCGTCCAAAAGTTCCGTCAGCCCCACGCCCGTCTTCGCCGAAACGCACAATACGGGAATCAGGCTTCCCAGGGCAACCGCCCGCTGGATCAACTGCGGCAATTCTTCGGCCCCCGGCGGCGTCCCCTCGAAATACCGCTCCATGACCGCCTCGTTGACCTCGATGATCGACTCCAAGAGGGTCTGGCTGAGTTCGCTCGGATCGACCAGGGCGCCTGCGACGTCGGCCGGGGGCGAGAGCACGCTGGCGACGCCGCGGAAATCGGCCCCTTGCCCCAAAGGAACGTTGAGCAACATGCACGCCTTGCCGAACAACTCCTGGACGCTCGCCAAGAGGGCGGGAAAGTCGATGTTGTCGCCGTCCATCTTGCTCAACACGACGACGCGCCCCAGCCCGGCCTTCTTCGCCTCGGCGAACACCCGCCGCGTGTTCACTTCGATCCCCGCATGGGCGTTGATGACCACGGCCGCCGTGTCCACCGCCCGCAGGGCGCCGATCGTCTGGCCGATAAAGTCCGGATAGCCGGGCGTGTCGAGGACCTGGAACAGCTTGCCGCCGTGCTCGAAGTGGACCAACGTCGATTCGATGGTGTACTTGTGGTGCTTTTCCTCTTCGTCGAAATCGCAGATGCTCGATCCTTCGTCGACGCTCGCCGGGCGGTTGAAGGCGCCGGTGGCCAGCAACAGGCGATCGACGAGGGTTGTCTTGCCGGCCGAGCCATGACCGCAAAACGCGATGTTGCGAATGTCTGCGACGGAGTGTTTTGCCATGAAAGTGTCCTTTTCTTTGCGGCTGCCCTCCGGCACACGCCAAGGGGCGCCGTTATGCTAACGTGAGTTGATCGATTTCCTTGCCCGGGATATGGGCGCCACTGCCGGCTTGTCCGGCAGTGTCAAACCACCGCCGTTCGCAGCACTGCCGGACAAGCCAGCAGTGGCTCCCCGCGTTGAAATCTTGCCCTAACTCTCCAATCCCTAATCCCTAATCCCTAATCCCTGCGCTGCCGCCAAGGCGTCGGGCAGGGTCAGCGTTCCTTCGTACAACGCCCGGCCGATGATGCAGCCGGCCATGGGAATGGCCGCCAACCGGGCGACGTCTTCTTTGTTGGCCACGCCGCCGGAAGCGATCACCGGCAGTTCGACGGCCGCTTGCATCTCGGCCATCGCCGCGAAGTTCGGCCCGGCGAGCATCCCGTCGGCGGCGATGTCCGTGTAAATCACCGCGGCAATCGGCTCGCCGGCAAACTCTCCCGCCAAGTCGGCGGCCGCCGCCTCGCTCATCTGCCGCCAGCCTTCCGTGGCGACGCGGCCGTTGCGGGCGTCGATCGCCAACGCCAAGCGGCCGGGATAGTTCC
The DNA here is from genome assembly GCA_963791075.1 of uncultured Planctomycetia bacterium. GTDB lineage: Bacteria > Planctomycetota > Planctomycetia > Pirellulales > Thermoguttaceae > CAWBRF01. Next base: position 146,506 of record CAWBRF010000035.1, on the reverse strand, counting down.
GGCACATTTGGCGGAACCAATCGGGCTGGCGGACCGCCAAGGTGCCGATCACCAGCCGCGTCAGGCCGAGGTCGAGGAGTTGGCGAATCGTCGCTTCGCTGCGGATTCCGCCGCCCAACTCGCACTCGACGCCGACCGACGCGACGATCGCGCGGATGGCGGCGAGATTTTCCAGTCGCCCCTCCCGGGCGCCGTCCAGATCGACCAGGTGCAGGCGATCAGCTCCCAGGGCCGCCCAATGCTGAGCCATTGCCGCCGGGTCGTCCGAAAAAACGGTCTCCCGCTGATAGTCGCCCTGTTTCAGACGAACGCACTTCCCGCCTCGCAGGTCAATTGCCGGCCAGATCTCCACCCAATCCTCGCTCTAGTCTGAACGCCGGGCCAAACGCCAAAACACGTAATATGACACACGCCCCTGGAGCTTGCAAGCCGCCCGGTCCCCTCTCCGTCCGGGAGAGGGGCAAGACGAACTTCCGCCTATCCCAGCTCGGCGAAGTTCTTCAGAATCCGCAGCCCGTCCGACTGGCTCTTTTCCGGGTGGAATTGGGTCGCGTAGAGATTGTCCCGCCAGACCATCGAACAGAAGGAGAGTCCATAGTCGGTTTGCGTGGCGATCACCCCGGCGTCGCTCGGGACCACGTAATACGAGTGGACGAAATAGGCATACGCGCCATCCTCAATCCCCTCTAAAATAGGGGGACGGCGGCGGACATCGAGTTGATTCCAGCCCATGTGGGGAACCGCGTACTCCGGCGGCAAGTCGAACTTCACCACCTCGCCGCGGAGGACGCCCAGCCCCTCGTGCCGGCCGTTTTCGTAACTCACGTCGAAGAGCATTTGCAGCCCGAGGCAGATGCCCAGGAAGGGCTTGCCGGAGTCGATCGCGGCGAGAATCGGCTCGACCAGTTCGCGGCGGCGGAGTTCGGCGATGGCGTCTTCAAAGGCCCCCACGCCGGGCAAGACGATTTTTTCGGCCATCGCCAGTTGGGCCGGATCGTTGACGACAACGGCCTGGCAGCCGACCTTTTCAAACCCCTTCTGCACGCTGCGAAGGTTGCCCATTCCGTAGTCGATGATGGCGATCATGGCGGGGGGAAGGGATTGGGGATTAGGGATTGGAAGGTGCAACGCTTGCGGTTTAGCGAGGCGCCGCCGCGCGATAAGGGGTTGGGGGCCGGCCAGCAAAACGTAGGAATCAGCCCCCAGTATCCCCGCGGCAACGCGCCAAGGCAAGAGGCCCCTTGCCCTGCCGCCTACTCCCGCTTCTCCGGGTAAACCACCAACTCGACGCGGCGGTTCCGCTGCTTCCCCTCGGGGGTCGCGTTGGAAACCACCGGGTGGTTCGCGCCGTGGGCGACGACGAAAAGCTGGTCCGGCCGCAGCCTCATGCTGCTGGTCAACACCTCGTAGACGGCCATCGCCCGGGCGTTGGACAACTCGTGGTTGCTGCGCCATGGGCCGCCCACGACCGGATCGCTGTCCGTGTGCCCTTCGACAGCGATGAGCTGATCGGGATAGCTGCGGCGGAGTTCGCCGGCGACGTCGGCGACGAGATTGGCCGCCCCGGGCAGGAGCCGCGCCCCGCCCTGCTCGAAGAGGCGATGGGCGGGCAGTTCGACGCGGATCACGTCGCCGTCGCGGCGGACATAGACGTCCGGCTGATGGATCGCCGGCAGCGTCTGCAAGAAGCTGTTATTCGGACTGATCGACACGCCGGTCTGGCGATGGAGCGAGGCACTGAGGGCCTGCGTCTTCTGCTCGTAGTTCTGCTTGTCGGCCTGGACCTGCGCCAACTGCGCCGTCGCCCCGCGAAGCTGCTCGCGGACGGCGGACAACTGGTCCTCGGCCACGCGGGCCTGCTGCTGCGATTGGGCCACTTGCGACACGAGGTCCTGGTTGGCCCGATCCATGTCCCTCGCCCGGGCCACGAGTTGCTCGTTCTGCTTCGCCAGCGCTTGTTCTTGCCGCTCGGTCTGGGCCATCCGGCCCTGCAAGACCATCGGATTGTCCGCGCAGCCGGCAACGCACAACAGCGCCCAGACTGACAGCGATGAAATCCATCCGCGCCGTGGCATGGCGGGGCGACTCCTGAGGAGGCTCAATTTCGGCCGGCCGACCGGCTGTAACGCGACAAGCGGCGGGGATGGTAACAAGGTCGCCGGGGGGTCGCAAGGCCAATTTCTTCGCTCTCCCTCTGAATGAGGGATGCCGTTTGCCGTCATCGGGCCGGAATTCTCGCCGCTGGACTGCTGCCGTCCCCGACCGATGCTATGGTTGTGGTAGGTCCCCTCTCCCTCTGGGAGAGGGTTAGGGTGAGGGGAACCGCCGGAAACGCCCGCGTCTAGAGTTCGACTCTCCCCTCCACGCCAGCATGTCCTTGCCATTTTTTGAGACTGCGTTCGACCTGGCCGCCGCGGCGGAAACGCTGCGTCGCCGTCCCTACGGCGTGATTGTGGCGGCCGACGGGCAAGTGCGCGAAGTGCGGATCCGCCCATTCCCTAAAATCGCCTCAGTCCCGGAGGCGATGTTTTTGGGGGGATGGCGGCATCGCTTTTGCGCCGGCGACCGCCTTTGGCTCTATTACAATCAGCCGCGGCGATTTCGCAATTTCCTCGTCTTGCGCTACATCGTCTCCAACCGGGACACAAGTCTGGCGACCGCCGGCCGGGCGTTGGAGGCGTTGGAAGAAATCGCTCGCCTGAAGCGCAGCGACGCCCTGTTGTGCGACGCGGGCAATTGGCGAATCTCGGCAAAGCTGTTGGATCGCCTCGGCTGGTCGCCGCATTGTCCCACGCGGTGGCATCGGCACTACATCAAGCGGTTTTATGGGCAATACCCGGGAACCACGCCCGAGTTGGCCTAGCCAAAAATCGCCGTCCGCACCGCCTTCCACAAAGCCAACAACAGGGCCATCAACACGAGGCAGGCGAACATCGCCGCGGGCACGAGCCAGCCGAGATAGAACGCCGGCATGGTCCAGTTCCAAATCGGCGCCCAGAAGACGATCGTCGCCAAGGCGGCCAGACACAAAAACGGCCCATAGGGAATCTCCGAGCCGCGGCGAAGGATCAATTGGACCACGCCGAGGACAAGGCCGGCCAAGGGGGCGAGGAAGAAGACGATCAGGCACGTCTGCCAGCCGAGAAAGGCCCCAATCATGCCCATCAGGGTGACGTCGCCGAAACCCATCGCTTCGCGTCCCAGGGCGGCGCTGCCGAAGATGCGGGCCAGCCAGATCAGTCCGGCCCCTCCGGCCATGCCGACCAGGGCGGTGAGCAGCCCTTCCCAGCGCACTCCGCCCAGACGCCAAACGGCAGTAATCGCCGCCGATCCGATCGCGGCCATCGCGAGGACGCCGTACGTCTCCCGGCTGCGGACGAGTCGGGCCAGCGAGAGCCGCATCGCCCGCCGCCAGCCGTGCCGACCGTACCAGGTGCGGGGCAAAAGCGCGGCGCACCAGCCGACAAAGCAGCCCAAAGCGACTAAGAGCGAAGAGCCGTCGGGAAAGCCGTCCAGCCACGGTGGCCAGGCGGCTTGGGGCGGTCAGCCAAAGGAAGCCGGCAAAGGAATCCCCACTCCTTATGATGTGGGCGTTGGGCAGGAGCGACCAGGGAAAGACGGTCGCCAGCACAAGGCCAGCCAGCGTACCCGGCACCGTGATTGCGTCGGGGATGGTCTTTTCGTCGATGTCGATCAGCGAGGCTATCAGCATCAGCGAAATCAACAGCACGTGCGATCGGACCTCGCAGTGCAAGATAAGCGGCACGAGGCCGCCGCGGGGGAATCCTGCGGGCAGGAGTCCCGCGGCGACGGTTTCCCACCAATAAAGCGCAGCGAAGCCGAGACCGAGGCCGAGTTCGACGAGCATCGGCCGGATCCAGAAGCCGGGACCGTGCAGGAAAGCCTCGCGCCGCAGGCCGAGCCAGCCGAAGATCGGCGCCCGGTCCCACGCCCGCCGCGGTGGAGCCCCGTCGTCGGCCGCCGACCAGGGGCTGATCGCGCGCGTTCGCCACGCGAGCCGATACGCCGCGAGATTGACCAGAGAGCCGACGCACGCCCCGAGGATGAACGCGACCGCCAGGCGGGCCTCGATCGGGATGTGCAAAATCAGGTTCACTTAAGCGGTTTCCGCGTCGCAATCGAAGCCGAGCCGGGTGAGGATTTCCGTCGCCAATTGCTCGGGGGTCTTGCCTTCCGTATCGACCTCCAGGTGGGCCGCTTCTCGATAGATCGGCTTTCGGCGCCCGAGCAGTTCGATGATTTCCTCCAGCGGACCGCGGCCGGTCAGATTCGGGCGTCGCGCGGCGGTGGTCGAATCGCCGCACATCCGCCGAAGGATGGTTTCCGGCCGGGCGGTTAGCCAGACGACTTTTCCGCCTTCGCGCATCGCCTGGCGGCTTTCCAATCGCAGCGGCGCCCCTCCGCCGGCGGCAAGGACGAGTTGCTCGTTACGGCAGAGGTCGGCGATGACCTGAGCCTCGACATCGCGGAAGGCCGGCTCGCCGTCTTCGGCGAAGATTCTCGCGATCGATTTGCCCGCGCGACGTTCGATCTCCACGTCGGCGTCGATCCACGCCCAGCCGAGCCGCTCGGCCAGCAGTCGGGCAATCGTGGTCTTGCCCGTGGCGCGATAGCCGATCAAGGACAGGACCATAGGGATTGGGGATTAGGGATTGGAAAGAGGAACAGCCACGCCAAGGACTGGCCCGAGATTGGAATTCCGCGGGTTCCGTTTCATTGTCTCAGCCTGCTACGCACGCTTTTCCGTAGACATCGCAACATTCGTGCTTCTTCGGCGCATCGGGTGAGGATCGGCTCGCTTTCGGCAGGGGCGGCGTATTTGATGCGTTCGGCCAGCATCAGATGCGTTTCCCGTTCCGCCAGCGAGCCCTGGGCAATTGCCAAGAACCGCAAGACGTCTTTGCTGGAGCCCATGGCATGCCCCTCGGCGATATTGGCAGGAACGGAAACTGCCGCGTGCTGAATCTGGCTAGTCAGGCCATAGATCTCCTGCTTGGGAAACTGCTCGGACAACCGGCAGACTTCTTCCGCCAACTGCATTCCCAGTTGCCGCACCTTCAAGCTGCGGAAATTCTGGCTGTCCATTGCTCGTCTCTCTAATCCCTAATCGCCAATCCCCAATCCCCTCTTCATATTTTTGCCGCCCCGATCGCGCGGCGAATCACGTCCCGCATCAAGTCCGCCGGGCCGTCCTGCCCGGTGAACAAGCGGAACTGAAAACACGCCTGGCGGACGAACATTTCGACGCCGGTCGCCACGGTGCAGTTGCGGCTGCGGGCTTCCTTGATCAACAGCGTGTTCTCGGGATTGTAGACCACGTCGAAAACGATCATCGAAGGCCGCAGGTAGTGCTTGTCGAAAGGCGAATCATCGACGTTCGGGTGCATGCCGACCGGAGTGCAGTTCACAAGGATGTCGACCGTCACGGTGTGCCGCAGCGACCACTCGACGCTGCGGCAGTTGAGCCGCTTGGCCAGCAGATTGGCCTGTCGGGCGCTGCCGTCGGCGATCACCAGTTGGGCGCCGCGGCGGAGGAGTCCGTAGCCGATCGCCATGCCCGCCCCGCCCGCGCCGAGGAGCAAGGCCGTCTTGCCCAGGAGCAACTCCTCTTCCGGCTTTTGTTGTCCGGGAACCGCGACGGCCTCTTCGAGACTGCTCATCGCGGCGCGATAGTCGGTGTTGTAGCCGAAGCGCGCGTGGCCCTCGAAGACGACGGTGTTCGCGGCGCCGATGTTGCGCACGACGCCGTCCGCCTCCGTGAGCCGCTTGACGATCTCCTCCTTGTGCGGAATCGTCACGCTCAGGCCCTTGATTCCCAAAGCGGCGGCGTCGTCGAGAAACTGGCCCAGGTCCTCGCGCGGCACGCGAAAGGGAACGTAAACCTTGTTCAGCTTCAAGTGGGCGAAGCCGGCGTTGTGGATTTGCGGGCTCAAGCTGTGCCCGACCGGATCGGCGATCACGCCGTAGACCTCGGTCTGCGGATCGATCTGGTCGTAATGATAGATCTCGTTCATCTGCTGGTAGCTGAGTTGTCCCGGGGCCAGCGCCCGCTCGTGATGAAACGTGGCGAAGGTGAACGGGGCCCCGAAGCGGCCGGCGAGGATGCGCGTCGGCGCGCCGATGTCGCCCATGCAGACGCCGATCGTGGGAATCTTGCTCTTCTGCATCAACTGCAACATCCGCACGTTGTCGTGTGGGTGGTTGGCCATCGTGCAGATCTTGATGATGTCCGGATCGAGTCCGGCCAGTCGGGCGTGGATTTCATCGAGGTTGTCCGGCGTCTTGCGGAAGTCGTGGTGGCTGATGATCCGCTTCGTGCGGCCGAAGCGGGCGATCTTCCCGGCGACGTCTTCCTCCAGGTCGATGTACTCGACCCCCTCGGCGATCGCCGTGCGCAGGAGCATCAACCGCTGCTCCTCGCCGCCGTTGTATTTGCCGCCGTCGGCCGGCCGCCGGCAGGTGATGATGACCGGGCCGGGGCGATCGGCGACCAATCGCTTGATGTTCGCCTCGCCGCTGATGTAGTCCACGCGCAGCTCGACGAGCTTCGCGCCTTGCTCGACCAGATGCCGGTGTTCGGCCAGTGCGTGACGATGCCGGCCGCGACCAATGCTGACGCAGATCATAAGAAGGGATTGGGGATTAGGGATTAGGGATTGGGGATCGGCGGGGAGGCCCGCGGAACCCCTACCATCTTAGTCGATCTCGACGAATTTTCAAGGCTGTTCCGCCTCTCTCCAATCCCCAATCTCCAATCCCTAATCCCTCGCGCTACGTCCTCTTAAACTGCTTATCCAACTCCTCCCGGGTAAAGACCAGCGCGGTCGGACGCCCGTGCGGACAATGATGCGCGTCGTTCGACCAGGTCGCGCTGCTCCAGCAGCGCGGCGATCTCCTCCGCGTTGAGATGGTCGCCGGCCTTCACCGCCGCCTTGCAGGCGATCTCGTGCAGCAGGTCGTCCAAGAGGTCGCGGCGGTCGGGCTGCTTCCCGCCGGAAAGCAACCGCTCCAACAGCCCCTGCAAGACCTCGCCCGGATTCATGCTGGCCAACATCGCCGGAAACCCGGTGATCAAAATCGTCTCGCCGCCGAAGGCCTCGACCTTCATGCCCAATTGCGCCAGCACCGCCTGATGCTCCATGGCCGCGGCGGCCTCGGCAGCCCCAAGATCGACCGGCTGGGGCACGAGCAGGTTTTGCATCTCCACCTGCCCGGCGTCGATCCGGCGGCGCAACTGCTCGTAGAGAATCCGCTCGTGCAGGGCGTGCTGGTCGATGATCGTCACGCCCTCGCGGCTTTCGGTGACGAGATAGCGATTGTGGACTTGCAGGGCCGGGGTCGCGCGGGCGGGAAAGGCGTCGCTCGGGCCCGGTCCGGCGGCGGGGCCCGCCCGCTGGGCAGGCTGCGGCGTCGGCCAGCCGGGACGGAGCGATTGCAACTCCAAAGGCCGCCCGCCGCCCGGGCCGGAGAAACTGTCCGCCGCGGCGGCATCTCGGCTGGAGGCATCCAACGGCGCGAAGGGCCGCCATGCGGCGACCTTCCCCTTGGCCCAATCGACGAGTTGTTGCCTCGCTTGGGCGGTCTGCGCCGGGTCGTGTCCGCCGGTCGGATCGGCGTGCGCGCCGTCGGCGCGGACGTAGGAGGCGAGGTCCGCGGTGAGAAACTTCCGCCGCAACGTCGCCAAAAGCTGGCTGTACAGCCGGCCCGAGTCCTGAAAACGCACCTCCAGCTTCGTCGGATGCACGTTCACATCGACCATTTCCGGCGGCATCTGGAGCGAGAGAAAGGCGATCGGACATCGCCCCGTCATTAACAGCCCGCGATACGCCTCGCCCAAGGCGTGCTGCAAGGCGTGGTCGCGGATGTGCCGCCCGTTGAGGAGGAAATACTGCATGCGGTTGTTGCTGCGGCTTTGCGAAGGATGCGCGGCGTAGCCGGAAATTTGCACCGGGCCGTCGCTGCTTTCCACCCAAATCAGGCTCTCGGCCAGCTCGCGGCCGAAGAAACGGGCGATCCGCTCGAGCAGCCCGTCCGTTGCGGACAACTCGAACACCTGCCGCTCGTTGTGCCGCAGGGTGAAATGGATCTGCGGCGCGGCCAGGGCGATGCGCGTGAACGCCTCGCTGGCGTGGCCGAACTCCGTCTGCGTTGTGCGGAGAAACTTCCGCCGCACGGGGGTGTTGTAGAAGAGATTGGCGACCTCGACCGTCGTGCCCTGCGGACAACCGCAGGGCGCCACCTCGCCCGCTCGGCCGCCGGCAACCTCGATTTCCGCGCCGTTGGGAAAAAGGCTCGTTCGGCTGCGAAGCACCAACCGGCTCACCTCGCCGATCGACGCCAGGGCTTCGCCGCGGAAGCCGAGCGTCCCGACGCGGAACAGGTCGTCGGCCTCGGCCAATTTGCTCGTCGCGTGGCTGGTCACGGCCAGGAGGAGTTCGTCGGCCGGAATGCCGCCGCCGTTGTCCGCGACGCGGACCAAATCGAGTCCGCCTTGCCGCACAGAGACGTCGATCCGCGTCGCGCCGGCGTCGACGGCGTTTTCCATGAGTTCCTTGACCACGCTCGCCGGCCGCTCGATGACCTCGCCGGCGGCGATCTTGTTGATCAGGGATTGGGAAAGCTTGCGGATCGGCATAATTGAAGGATGAAGGATGAAGGATGAAGGATGAACGGGGAGGATGATGGGTTGTCCACCTTCATCCTTCAGCCTTCCTCCTTCATCCTTTCGATCTGCCGCACCTCCTCGGTCGTCTTCATCGAACAGAACTTCGGTCCACACATGCTGCAATAACGCGACTGCTTGCGGTCCTCCTCGGGCAGCGACTCTTCGTGCATCCGCCGCGCGGTCTCCGGATCGAGCGAAAGACGGAACTGCTCGTCCCAGTCGAAGCGATAGCGGGCGCGGCTCATGGCGTCGTCCCGCTGCCTCGCCCCCGGACGCTTCCGCGCCACGTCCGCCGCGTGCGCGGCAATCTTGTAGGCGATCACCCCTTGGCGCACGTCGTCCAGGTCGGGCAGGCCGAGATGCTCCTTCGGCGTCACGTAACAGAGCATCGCCGCGCCGTACCAAGCGGCCATCGCCGCGCCAATCGCGCTGGCGATGTGATCGTACCCCGGGGCAATGTCCGTCACCACCGGGCCGAGCACGTAGAATGGGGCCTCGTCGCAATACTCCATCTCCAAGCGGATGTTGCGCTCGATCTGGTCCATGGGCACGTGGCCCGGGCCTTCGATCATCACCTGGCAGTTTTGCTCCCGGCGCGGCGGCCCAATTCCCCCATCACCCGTAACTCGGCGAACTGGGCGTCGTCGCCGGCGTCGGCGAGGCAACCCGGCCGCAGCCCATCGCCCAGGCTCCAGGTGACGTCGCACTGCCGCATGATCTCGCACAGGTCGTCGAAGTGGGTGTAGAACGGGTTCTCCTCGCCGTGGACCGCCATCCATTTGGCCACGAGCGACCCGCCGCGGCTGACAATGCCCGTCACCCGCCGCGCGCACAACGGCAGGTGCTCCCGCAACAGGCCGGCGTGGATGGTCATATAGTCAACGCCCTGCCGGGCCTGCACTTCGACAACGTCGAGAAATTGCCGCGGCCGCATGTCGGCGATGTCGTCCAACCGCTCGGCCAACTCGTAGATGGGCACGGTTCCGATCGGCACGGCGGCGGCGGCGATGATCCGCCGCCGAACGCAATCGATCTCTCGCCCCGTCGAGAGGTCCATCACCGTGTCGGCCCCGTAGCGGACCGCCAGCATCAGCTTTTCCAACTCGCACTGCGGATCGCTGGATACGGCCGACTTGCCGATGTTCGCGTTGATCTTCGTCCGCGCGGCGACGCCGATGCCAATCGGCCGGAGGTTCTTTTCCAGGTGGACCTTGTTGGCGGGAATGACCATCCGGCCGCGGGCAACCTCCGCGCGGACCAACTCGGGCGGAAGCTGCTCGCTGGCGGCAACCTCCTCCATCGAGGGGGTAACGACTCCCGCCTTGGCCTGTTCGATCTGGGTCATGCCGGGGGTACTCTTCCTGGGCCGAAAAAAATTGCAGCCAGATTGCGGCTGCTGCAAGCCATCCTATCGCCCCCACGGCGAATGTCAATCAGCGAAGGCGGCTGACGGCGAGGGACACATCGCAAAACACTCCTTTTTACCCATTTTCACTAATCGGCACACTCGCGTTAATGCTCAAGATCAACGCAATCAGAACCGATAATCAGACGGTACACGGCGCAGGAGGCTGCGCTGTGCGCGATCAATTCGTGCAAAGAATCTCCCCGAAGGAACTCTGGGCTATGCAGCGACATCATGCCACTCCCGTTTCCAGCGATGAAACCGCCCAATCACAGGGGCCAGAACACGCAATTCACATTACCCATCTTGCGCATTCCAACCCCCACAGGAACGCCACGTTGCTTGCCCAAATCCCCGACATGAGTTTTGACGAGCCCGATTCCTTTCTAGAAGAGGGGACCGCCTCGGGCGATGGGCGAATCATCAGCCAGGCTCTGGCCAGCAAGCTGGTGATTGGCGGCGGCATCCTTTTGGTCCTGGCGGCCATCCTTCCCTTCGTTGCCCCGGCCAAAAAAACAGACTCCCAAGCGAACGAACCGGCCTGGGCCAACTCGCCGGTCCCGGATGCCTCCGTTGCGCCGGCCTGGAACGGCGGTGCGCCGCAAAAGGCGGCGACGTCCATCGCCGCCATGCCGTCGGCGCCCTCGATCATCGTCCAGGCGGCGCCCGCGGGGACTGCGAGCCATGCGGTTGCGCCTGCCACAAGCCCTATGACCGCGCCTCTCAGCGTCGCGGCGACGAAGCCGTTGCAAATGCAGCAAGCCAATGTGGCGGCGGAAATTCACCCCGCAAATTCGCGCATCGGCCAAACCGCTGTGGAAATGAATCGCCCCATGGCCATCCGCGACCGCGTAGACGCCGTGCGGGAGCAGACCGTCGCCGCCGAAGCCCGGCCAGCGATATCTCCCCAGCGGCAGGGCGATTACCGGCAAACGGAGTGGCAACAAGGAGACTACCGCCAAAATGAACTTCGCGCGAACGATTCGCGACCGGTTGACCCTCGGCAGAACACACTGCGCGCGAATGATTCTCGCCAGGCTGATTACCGACAGGACAATTACCGGCAGGCCGACTTGCGCAATGACGTTGGCGACAGGTATCGCAACGACTACCGCAGCGATTCCCGTGGCGACGCGGCTCCGAAAAGTCCCGTCATGCCGGATCTGAACAGGGAGTTCTCGCCCGCCGGGCCGCAGGCGCCGTCTTCGCCGCCACCGCCGCCAGAGCCGCCGGCCGGGTCGGCGGCGCCGGGGCCAGGTCTGCCGTCGGGAGGCAATTCGGCGGGACAGTTGCCGCCGGTCCCGCCGGAGCAGTCGCCGCAGGCAGGCGTGGCGCGGTTGCAAGGCGTCGTCGGAACCCCTCCAACAAATTAGGATCACCCATGACCGCGATGGACCAAGCCTTTATTCGCGCTTACCGGCAGCAAGGGGAAGAAGCGATGCCGTCGATCGCCGCTCGTCCCGCCGTGCCGCTGAGCGAGATGCTGGTCGAGGAACCGGCCGGGGCCGCCGCGCCGGCCTCAGCGAGACGCGCTGCGGAGATGGTTTCGTTGCAGGAAGCCGCGGCGACGTCCCTCGGGGACGCCGGTTCCATCGAACGCCTCTTCACTCGCCTGGCGCGGCCATCGTCGGGGTCGATCGAAGCGACCTTGCCGAAGCGGAACATGGTTTCCGCGGCGGAGACATTGGGAATTGTTCGCCCCATCTTGCGCGCCGATCCCGGCGCGGCCAATGTGCCGCTGTCGGCGGTCTTGGCGCCGCACAACCCGGCGATCCGCGACAAGCGGGCCGCCGAGACGCCGCGGAATGTCTCTTTAGAAGTCCCCCTCGGCGAAAAATCCGCGGACGAAATTTCCGCCGCGGCCGCGGCAGCGGCCATCGCGACGTCCGTCGCGGTCGAGTCGGAGACGGCGGCCGCGATGGAGCCAGCCGCCCTGGCGCGTCCGACGGCGAATCTCTGGTCGTTGGCGTCGAGCGACATGGCCGAATCGCCGGCGTCGCCGGCCGAGGAGGCGGCTTCAAGCGCGGAAGCGTGCGCCGCCGCGCCCGCTCCGTGGCAGCCGCTGCTGCAAGTGGAGCACGTCGTCTGGCCGCGGATTTGCACGCAATTGCACATGGTCGCCGTGCGGCAACTCGATCGACTGGCGGCGGCGATTCTGGCCGCGGCAGAGAGCGGCCGCAAGGCGTTGGCGGTGGGCGGATGCCGCGCCGGCGACGGCGCAACGACGCTGCTCCTTTGCGCCGCGCGTCAACTCGCCCGCAGCGGAATGCGCGTGCTCGCGGCCGACGCCTGCTTCGACGATCCACAGTTGGCCCGGCGGCTGGGCATGTTGCCCGACCTCGGCTGGCAGGACGTGCTGGCCGGGCGGGCGGCCTTGGAGGAAGCGATCATCGTTTCCACGGAGGATCGTCTGGCCTTGCTGCCGGCGGCGACGCGGCCATCGAGCCCGAAGAACGACTTTGCCCTGGCCAGCGCCTTGGACGCCAGCCTCGATGAACTTGTGCAACATTACGACGTGATCCTCGTGGATGTCGGATCGCTGGAAGACCGCCTCTCGCACATGCCGCCGATGCTGGGCGGGGCCAGCCGCCTCGATGCGGCAGTCGTCGTTCACAACCTCCGCTCGACCAACGCCGTGGGATTGGCGAAAGTCGAACGCAAGCTGGCCGACGCCGGCGTGGCCGAAGTGGGCGTCATCGAAAACTTTGTCCGCTCTTCGTGACCTTTTCCCCGCAATAGGGGCCTGGAAATGTACGAGTCGTACTGGCAATTCGAGCGGCGGCCGTTCGAGAACAACGCCGATCCACAATTCTATTATCCGGGCGAATCGCACCAGGCGGCCCTGCTGAAACTCCGCTACGCGATCGAGAATCGCCGCGGCGGGGCCCTGCTGGCCGGCGTTTCCGGCTCAGGGAAGACGCTCCTGGTCAACATGATGCGGACGATGCTCGGCGAGGCCTTCGGCCCCTTCGTACACCTTGTCTTTCCGCAGATGCCGACCGCCGACCTCTTGGCCTGTCTGGCCGAGGAATTCGACGGCCCCGGCGGTTCCGCCGCGGGAGCAAGCGTCCAGGAAAGCGTTCGCCGCATCGGCCGGGCGCTGACGGAAAACGCCCAAAACGGCCGCCACGCCGTGTTGGCGATCGACGAAGCGCACCTGATCGAGACGGCGCACACGCTGGAAGCCCTGCGGCTGCTCTTGAATTTCCAGCCGGACAATCGGCCGGCGATGACGCTCCTCTTGGTCGGCCAGCCCGGGCTGTTGGCGACCCTCCGCCGGATGACGCACTTGGAGGAGCGGCTGGGCGTAAAGTGTCTGCTGCGCCCCTTCAACGAGGAGGAGACGGCGGCCTACGTCAGCCATCGTCTTCGGCGGCCGGCTGTTTGCAGCCGATCTTCGAGCCGGGCGCGCTTGCCGCCCTGCACGACCTGACCCACGGCGTCGCCCGCTCGATCAATCGCCTCTGCGATTTGTCCCTGTTGATCGGATTTGCCGAGGAGCGACGGACAATCACGGGCGAAAACATCGAGGCCGTCTGCGAGGAGTTGGTGACCGTGGCGCCGGAATAGGCGCGCAGCAGGCGACCGGTGCATTCCGCCGGACTGAGTTTCCGCCGCCGAGCAACAGGCCGCTTTGCGCAAACCCATGAACCATCGGCTTGGAGATGCCTGCCGCCGTCTCGGTTTCGCGGGCGGACGTTTGGCGATCGTCGCCCTCGGCGTCGTCGTCTCACAGTTCATCCTTTACGGCCCATCGCTGGCAGGCCGGAAAGTCCTCCTTCCCCTGGACATTCTCTCCCAGGCGAACATTTACTCGCCCTTGACGCCGGGACGATGGCCGCCGTTTCCTCACAACCACGGCCGCTCCGACGTGATCTATGCCGTCGAGCCGGCGCGGCAATTTGCGGCGTGCGAACTCCGCGCGGGCCGCTGGCCGAGTTGGGACCCCTATCAGTTTGCCGGCGTACCGACGATGACGCCAAGGTTCTCCGCGTTCTGGCGGCTCGCCTGCATCTCGCCGTCGCCGGCGGCCCTGCCGTGGATCGAGATGCTCGTTGCCTTGATCGCCGCCTTCGGCATGTACGCCTTCTGCCGCCGCGTGTTGCGCGTCGGCTGCTGGCCGGCCGTCTTCGTCGCATGGTGCTATCCCTTGACGGGCTTCTTCATCTTCTGGCAAGGATGGGGATTGCACTTCGGCCTTGCCTGGCTTCCATGGATGTTGCTCGCGGTGGACAAGACCGTGCGGCGAGCCAACCGCGGCGCCGCGCCTTGCCTGGCGCTGTTGACCGGACTGCTGACGGCCGACGGCCGCCCGGACATCGCCGCTTTCGTTCTGCTGATCTCCGGCTTGTACGCCGTTTGGTGTTTCTTCGACGAGTACGGCAGTCGCTGCTTCAGCCGCCGCGCACTCTGGCCGCTGGCCTGCACGGCGACCGCCTGGGGCCTGGGCATTCTTCTCGGGGCCGGGCAACTGCTGCCCATGTTCGACTACGCTGCAACCGGTGCGCGCCTCGCACGGCGCGGCGCGGGCGAGGAAAATCGGCCGCCGGTCGGAATCGCCGCCTTGCCGCAAATTGTGCTGCCGGACATGTATGGATCGATGCAACGCGGCAGCATTCCGCTGTTCGAGTTCCGCGACGGAGTCGTGATTCCCTATCCTCTCCGCCAGGCCAACCAGTTGGAAAGCACCGCAGCGACCTACGTCGGCCTGCTCGCCGCGCTGCTGCTGGCCCCCTTGGCATGGTGCAGCCGACGCCGGCGATCAATGAATCTTTTCTGGCTCGGCCTGGCCGTGCTCGGACTCGGCTGGAACCTGAACATTCCCGGCCTGGTCGCGCTCGGTCGCCTGCCCCTGGTGAACATCCTGCCATACAACCGTTTCGTTTTCGCCGCTTCGCTGGCGCTGTTGGCGATGGCGGCCGTGGGCCTCGACGTGCTGGCCGACGGCAATCCGCAGCCGCGATGGTGGTTTTGGGGGCCGATGGCCGCGTCGGCAACGCTGCTGGGCTGGTGCCTCTATCGCGCCGCGACCCCGCCCGAGCCCGTCGCCACGCTCCTGGAGTCCTATGTCGCCCGCTTCGGAACTTTCTACACCGTCGCCGATCTCGCCGGCGTGCATCGGGTGCAAAGGACCTTCATGCACAACTACGCCATCGCCGCCCTGCTCTCCGCGCTGACGCTGGCCGGCTGGGCGCTCGTCCGGCGACGAGCGCCGCGGAGCGCATGGCCCGTGCCGCTGTTGGGCCTCCTCATGCTCGCCGATCTCCTCTGGTTCGGCTATGGCCGCAGTGCGCAGTGCGATTGGTCGCTTTATTATCCGCGAATTCCCGTCTTGGAAGACGTGGCCAAGGACGCCGAGAAGACGTCGTCGCGGATCATCGGCGCCGGCTGCCTCCCCTCGGTGTTGAGCAAGACGCTGCGGCTGCGCGACGTCCGCGGCTACGACGGCGTCGATCCCGCCCGGATGATCGACCTGATGATGCTGGCCGCCGATCCAAAGTCGCCGTTTCCCCGCGAGGCGCGGACGCAGGCAATGACGCCGAAAATGGAGATGCTCCCTCCCGACGCTGTCCGCTTGCCGCCCATCCTCGACATGCTCGCCGTCCGCTACGTGATCTTTCGCGGCAGCCCCCCGGCCGACAAAGGCGTCCGCGGGCATTTCTCCGGCGACGACTATTGGGTGCTGATCAATCGATCGGCGTTGCCGCGGGTGTTTGTGCCGGAGCGGGTGGAAACGATCGCCGACGACCACCAGCGGCTGCACAAGATGGCCGCGGCGGACTTCCATCCGCAACAGGTCGCCTACGTGGAAACGCCGCTCGATTTGCCGACGCGCTGCCGCGGCTCGGCGAAGATCGTCGCCGAGGTCCCCACGCGGATCACGGTCGCGCTGCAAATGCACACCCCGGGCCTGGTCGTCTTGTCCGATCGCTGGGACAAAGGCTGGGCCGCTTATCTCGACGGGCGAAAGACGCCGATCCTGCGGACGAATCACGCCGTGCGCGGGGTTTTGGCCCCGCCAGGCGAATCCACGCTGGAATTCCGCTATGAACCGGCCAGCGTCGCCTGGGGAATGCGGCTCAGCGGGCTGTCGCTACTGGCGATCCTTGCGTGGGCAGGCGGGGCGTGCCTCCGCCGCCGTGGTCCAAAGCATAGTCCTTGACGGCGATGGCCCTTCCACGGATTGCGCCCGCGGGACACAATGGAGGGATGACCTCGAAATCGGGGGACGCTGGGGGGACAGACGCATATAATGGGTAAATTAGCGAGAGATATTCCGCAATATTCTGCGCAGTTTAACCAATATATGCCCCTTTATCTCTCCACTGTTTCTCACTGATAAGTTGGCTCATGGTTTTCTCCTGTTTTGTCGGCGGCAATTCAGTCGGACATACGGATAGGAAATTTGATTTCACCAATCAGCAGTGAGTTTATTCAAAGGGAACTACGGATTCAAGGGGATGGGAGGCCTGCGGCGGCGGACGCTGGACGCCTTCGGCGAGGCCTTTTCGCCGCAACAAGTCGTCGTGCGGATCTGCCGCGACGTGAAGGAAAAGGGGCTGGCCGCCGTGTTGGACTACTCGCGGCGGATCGACAAGGCGGAACTCGCGCCCGGCGGCGTCCGCGTGCCCATCGCGGAACTGGACCGCGCCCATGCGGCCGCCGATGGGGAGTTTACCCGGCGGGAATCGTCACGCTGCCGGAAAGCGAGAGTTCTTTCCCAGAATGCCAATACCGGTTCGTGTCCCCCGATTTCAGCGGCGGTCATATGCCTCGCGGGGCGAAAGACCGGCCGCGCCAGGCGCGATTGCGCTCCAACGCCTTGCGATGCGGCGCGTGGCCCGTTCGATCGCCTCCGGCGACTCGTAGGGCAAGTATAGCGCCCGCACCACCATTTGATACCGTTTCCCCACTTGGTAGTCAGGAATGAAGTATTGGAAGTCCCAGGCCGGATTGCCCGCCGGCGCCGCTGGGTGACTGGCTCATGCGGATCCGGTCCCTCGGGCGAAACATCAACGCCAGGGCCATGCCATGGCTGACGCCGTAGCACCACGGTTCACTGTAGCGATACTTCGAGAAGTTGAACACAAGCGTCAACGGGAAGCCCGGATCGTGGGCGAAGGAGCGGTGGTTGTCGGCGGCCAGGTGAGTGGACAGGCGCCGTGGGCAGGCGACACGCCCCGCACCCATTGTGCCGGCCCCGGCTCGTCGGCAGGGAAGCCTTTGAAATGGATGTCGAGCGACTCGGGCTGGTGGATATAGGACGCCCAAAACAGGCCCACGTAGCCGTTGCGGAAGCTCCGCTGCCGCGGAATGCACTCGAAGGCCATTCTCGATGGCGCCGTCTTCGAGCAAGTGGTAGCGGAGACAGCTCTCCAGGCCGTAGTGGGGCGTCGGCTTCTGGCAAAGCTCCGCCGTCGAGGAATCGACGACGCGGAGCTCCATCGGGGCCCTGCGTGGCTCGAACAAGACGTCCCAGGGCTGGACGGCGCCGTCGTGGATGTGCTCAAGATTGAGCCCGGCAAATGGCGGCGCAAACAGGTTCTCTCGCCGCCGAGCATGTTTGAGCGATGCGATGCCGCTATAGCCCCTTCGGTGGCCGGGCAGGACGGCGTCGTCAACGGGCCGGTTGTCGGCGATCACTGCTTCGATCTCGGAGCGTTTCAGCACGACATACGGCTTGTCCGCCAGCCGGTAACGGACGGCCGGATCGGACAGGCTCGTCAAGGGCGGCGGCTCCGTCGCGCCTGCGACGCCGATAGCAAGGCCCAGCCACGCGGCGACCCGAGCGACGAGCGCAAGCGCGCGGCCGGCAGCGACGATCGGGCTTCGGCTCATAGCATCCTCCTGGCTGGGCACAATTATAACCGCGCTCTCCCTAGTTTGACTGTATCCGATGTAAGATACTGATAGGAAATTTGATTTCACCCATCAGCAGTGAGTTTACCCAACGGGAACTACTGATTCAAGGGGATGAGAAGCGGGATGGCCTGGTCCAGCGGGCCGCGCCCCTTCCACGGACCCTGCCCTTTTGACACAATGGAGGGATGAAACTCAACCTCCTCCACATCGACACCCGCCGCGACGACGCCCGGGCGGCCGTGGTCGAACTGCGGCGAAGGCTCAGCCCGGAGGGAAACGTCGTCAGCGAGCAGGGCCGGCGGCGGACGCGGGAAGTTTTTGGCGAGGCCCTTTCGCCGCAACAAGTCGTCGTGCGGATCTGCCGCGACGTGAAGGAAAAGGGGCTCGCCGCCGTGTTGGACTACGCGCGGCGGATCGATGCCTTTCTGCCCCGCCGTCGCCAAGCGTAGGCGAGCAGGCTGACGGCGCCGATGCCGAGGAGGGCGGCGGTGGGGGGTTCGGGGACCGGGACGGCATGCCCTTCGTTTGTCCAAAACCATCCGGTCCAAACCCCGTTCCACTGGTAGTTTGCCAGACCGCCGGACATCGTGCCATCCGGTGCGATGGTTCCATCGAAGTCCACATAGCAAGGCCACGGATACCATTCGGAGAACTCGACGCGGTCGTCCCACGTTTCGCCGGCAATCAGGTTACCCCAACAGTTGACCCCGGAAAACGCGCCCGTGGTGAAGTTTTCGCTCGTGATGGTTATCGGCGAGTCGTTCAGACCTTCTTGTTCCCATAGGATGTCCCACGAGCCGACCAGATCCCAAAGCACGGGAGCGTCGGCCCTCAATTCAGCCGGGGCCGCCAAGAGGAGCAGCACCAGGAGTGCAAACGCCGGTAAGTAGTTCCGCAATCTCCTCTTTCCACCAGTCCCTGGCAGGAATTTTGATCCCGTACGACGCCCCCCGATAATTGCCGAGGGGGCGAGCGGAAACGACAGGGGAGAGACAGCCACGGTAGAACGGCGAAAGGGTTTTGAACTGGGCACGAAATGCTCCATTCGGGGTTGCTGTTGTGATTTCGCAGATGCTCGCCCCCAGCGCGCGGGAAAATCACGCCGGGCGAAAGCCGAACATTGGGGCCGGCCTACAAGGTGTAAGCCGAAACAAGAGTGCGCGCCGAGGCGATTCCGATCCGATTCAGGAAACGACAACCGGCGTGCTACGCTGCCTCGCGGCAAAGCCAGATGATTTGCCGCACCAACACGTGTGGCAATTGATGGGCTGAATATACAGCGGGGGCTCGATTGCGTCAAGCATTTTGCGCTGAATTTACAAAATCAACTGCATTTCGACATATTGATGGGAAATGTTATTTCACCGAGCAAGCATGAAAACGTCCATAGATGACCACCAAACCAAGGGGGGGATGGCCTGGTCCAGCGGGCCGCGCCCCTTCCACGGATCACGCCCAGCGGACACAATGGAGGGATGAAGACACCGGTCGTCGCCGAGCGTCCTACTGCCCTGGACGAGCACGACATGAAAAGGCTGACAGTGATCAAGATGGGCTAAGCAGCCCACGGTCGGGTCGTAGTGGCGCGCCTGGTCGAATTGCAGGTCCACTTCCTCATCGACCCCTGGAAATCGTTCGGATCGACGTTAGCGCGTGGGACACCGGTGTTTGGCGCTCGCCGTTGGCCTTCGGCAAGAGCATTGCGGCCTTGGAGCAGAGCGACCCTACTTCGACCAGCAATCCAAAAGGAGATGGACAATCATTCTAGACGATAGCTTTTGTGCCACGACCGTTCAAAAGAAGTGAATGCATGATTCGATCCATCAGAAGAAAGGACAATCAGAATGTTTGCGCGACGCCTTTGTATGTGTGTTGTGTGTCTCGTGCCGTTCGCGTCCGTTATTCCCGCGGGTGCGGCGCCGGTTCACGATGCGGCGAAAGCGGGAAACGTGGAGGAGATCAGACGCATCCTTGCCAAGGATCCTGGCCAAGCAAACGCCCAGAACGAATGGGGGGGCACGCCGCTATGGATGGCTGTGCAGGCGAATCGCATGGATGCTGTGGAGCTACTGCTAAGGAATGGCGCCAGGGTATCAATCAAGGACTACAAGCTGAGAAGAAATGCGCTCGACTGCGCGGACAGGTGCTTGTTTGAGTGCACGGACGAGTTCCACAAATTGGAGATGCACGCCTTGAAGTGGGAGGGGAAATCGAGCAGGGCACTTGCAGAGCAGGAAGAGTGGCTCAAGAAGGACCGAGGGGAAGAGGCTCGGCAAAAGTTCCTGAAAATCAGGGCAGTCTTGGCGGAAGTGCTTGAAAGGGAGGAGGCCGCTGACCAGAAATCGCCCTTGTTTGCGGCGGTGCTCTCAGGAAATGCCGACGAGACGAAACGCCTCTTGGAAAAGGGATTCAACACCGAAGTCAAGGACAAGGAAGGCCGAACTCCGCTCCTGTTGGCCGTCATGCACGGCCACGTCGCCATCGTCAAAATTCTCTTGGACCACGGTGCGATTGCGGACGAACGCGATAAGCGAGGCCAGAGCGCCTACTCAGCCGCAAGACAAATGCGCGATGTGTTTGAGACGACGCTTCGCGACCAGAAGCGCAAGTACATTGAGGAAGAGTTTCGGAAGGGCGGATTTGACATCAATGCTAAAGACAATAACGGAGAGACCGGGCTCATGCGCGCCGCGGCGGCGGGCGATCTTGAGGACGTGAAGTGGCTGTTGCGACTGGGAGCACGGACCGACGTTAAGAACAATAAGGGGCAGTCCTTGGCGGACGTTGCCTGCACCCGCACGTGCCCCCCGCAGACAAAGGCGCTCATATTGAAGTGCGTCGCGGAGGAGAAAGGCAAGCCTGCCCCAGAGAAGCCGGACAAGTGAGGCGAATCGTGGTTTGTCAAAGGCAATGCCTGTTCGCGCGTTGGGCCCTGAACCTGGCCGTGCTGCTGGAGGCGGCGTTTGGCGCCGCCCACGCTCGCTCTGGGTTCGGGGCATATCCGCTTTCCTTGCCCGCGAAGGCCGGCGCTGCGGTGGTGCGGCTTAATTGGAGGTCGGAGTTGCTCCCGGCGGTCAAGGCGATTGCCGAGGTGTTCTGGGCCAACGACAAGCTCGACATCAACTATGATGACTACGCCTCCTTAAAGCCGTTTTCCCGTCTCGTTGAGTGCCTTGCGGATTCCCGCGAACGTGAGCAACTCGATCGGATTCGACTTATTGACCACGAAGACGACCCGAAGTTGCCCGACCACAAACGCTTCCGGTTGTGGAATCCCGGCGGGAAATCGCCGCTGCCAACACCATTGCTCATGTGGCGTCAGGCTGACCTCATCGAGGACGACGTGGTATGGATTGTCGTCGTCGCAGAATCGGCCGAAGGATGCATAATCGTCGTAGCTGATGTCCAGCTTTTCTTTAGCCCGAAACGTGTCAGCAATGGCTTTCACCGCCGGGAGGAACGCCGACCTCCAATTCACGCGCACGATGGCAGCGCCCGGCCTGGCGGGCACAGAAAGCGGGATTCTCCCAAAGCCGGGGCCAGGTTGCGCAACAGCAAACCCAGGCACGAATCGCAAGCACAACGTCAAACCACATAATGCCGCCAGCCATCGCTTGCCAGCGGTCTGCCATTCAGACATGCCGCCATAGCCCCTTACTATCGATGTAGATTCCATTGAACGGGCGAGTCACCGACCGTTATCTCCAAGATTGTTCGACACAGCTTTCATGTGATCTGAGGATGCGTCCCTCTTCCATACGGGTCTTCGTACAATCACTGAGTATTTCCCCTCTAGGCTCATGTCAAAGAGCCGAGTTAATCGAATCCCCGCGGAATGCTCGTGCCCTGGCTTCAGTACGGGGGATGAAGAGCCTCCTCCCCTTAGAGAATCTAAATGACGCTTACCGCACAGCGTGTGGGGTGCTTTTTGCCCATTGGGAAGCAACACAACCACATCATAAACGTCTAAGCGGAGCTGACCGAAGGGCCCGCACATCCTCCTTGCCGACATTCTTGAAGCGAATGATTAAGTCGATTCGCTCACCGGCGGAATAGGCCGCTTTTTCGGTTGCAATCGAGAGCGATTGCCCCGCAACGGCATCGCCCCACTCGCTCTTGCTCACCTTATCCTTCTCCGATTCGGGGCTATTGCCAGCGAGAGTGGAGGTTGACAAACAAGTGACGGCTGCGAACAGAACATAACGCAATTCCAGAACACGTGCCATTTAAGGTTCCCCCCAATCTTATCGTTGCAGCAATTGGAGATCGGTAAAGTAGTCATTCCACAGGGGCAAATCGGTGCTATCAGAACTCGTAGGATTGGCAGCGGGGATTGAGACTGAATTCGGCACTATCGACCAATTTACTCCCCTTGTTCCAGAGCCGCTCCAGTACCATTTTAGTGTGCGCAGCGTAACCCAAATGCTGTCCGCTCCAGTCGGCTTATACATCAAGTAGACGCAAAAGCCGTCGTTGGCTCTCACGTGCTGATAGTTGTCTGTCACTTCCTGACGAGGCGTGTCATCCGCGGCAGAACTCTGCGTACTACTGTCTCCAATGTCCTCCAAACTGTCATCATTTACGAAGCCCTTGCCAACTGTTGCATTTGGATAATCATCGCAGACATAGGCACGCCCAGACGAAAGCAAGAAGTTCGTACCATTATTATCTTGCACGCGGCGGTAGGTGTTTATCAACTGCGTCATACTGATAGGAAATTTGATTTCACCCATCAGCAGTGAGTTTACCCAATGGGGACTACTGAATCAAGGGGATGGGAAGCGCCAAGGCGGCCATGGCCGCCTTGGCGCTTCCCATCCCCTTTCGCCTAAATCGCCCGGTCCAAGCGAAGATTCGGCCCCTGAGCGCCGGTTGGACCGCGATTCTCGTCCTGTTCCCGACCCGCGCGCGCACCGTCCACGCAGACGCCCGTCGGAAAATTCAAAACGTCGCCCAAAACGTGTCCATGTCCACGAAGGTCAATTCCCCGGGCTGCTCCGAGAACGGCGTCCGCCTGTCCGAGGCGCAGAGGCGGAAAGTCCTCGTCCGGGACGTAGACCACTTCCTCGTCGGCGGGCGGCGGACGCGGCAACGACTCCCGCCACAGCCCGCAGTGACGCAGGATCTTCTCGATCACCGCGCGGGGATTTCACTTTGCGCGGGCGTCGGTTCCAGCGGGGCCTTTTCCACGTCGCTTGTTCCTCGATTTGGCGCACTGCTTCAATGCCTGATCGATCTTCTCCACGGTCCGCACCGTCGGCGAGTGCTTGCCCGATTCCAGGCGAGAGAGGGTCTCCTGCCGAATCCCCGCCAACTCGGCCAACTGCGCCTGGCCGAGGCCCAGCGACCGCCGTTCCTTGACGATGTTGCGCGCGATCGACGCTTGGACATATTCCAACGCCGGCCGGTTCCCCTTGGCGTCGGCCGGGGGCAGAGGCGGCAGGGGCGATTCCCTCTCCGCAAGGCGTTCCAGCCGCCGCAACTCCGTCTCTTCGATCGCCACGCACCGCTTGCCGTGGATCATCATCACTTCCCGGATCATCGTTTGTCCTCCTACTCCCCATAGAATCCGGCCCGATGGCCGATCTGTTCGATTACAATGTCCTGGCCATCGATGTGGAATTGAAGCCGGTAGTCGCCGGTCCGCAGCCTGTACCTGCCCGCCAGGTTGCCGCGAAGCGGCTTGGCTCCGCTGATCTCCGGCCACTTTCCCAGCGTTGGATCAAATGCCATACTCTCGCCCGGATGACCTTTGGCAGTCGATCGACCTGTCGCTGCACGTCGGGGCTGACCAGGACGTTCACCATGCCTCCAATCCTAAGCCGCTATGACAAACTTGTCAAGAGGGCCATGCCCCTTCCACGGACCCTGCCCTTTTGACACAATGGAGGGATGAAACTCAACATCCTCCACATCGACACCCGCCGCGACGATGCCCGGGCGGCCGTGGCCGAACTGCGGCGAAGGCTCAGCCCGGAGGGAAACGTCGTCAGCGAGGCGGGCCGGCGGCGGACACTGGAAGTTTTTGGCGAGGCCCTTTCGCCGCAACAAGTCGTCGTGCGGATTTGTCGCGACGTGAAGGAAAAGGGGCTCGCCGCCGTGTTGGACTACGCGCGGCGGATCGACAAGGCGGAACTGACGCCCAACAGCATTCGCGTGCCCATCGAGGAACTGGACCGCGCCCATGCGGCCGCCGAGGCGGAGTTTTTGGCCGCCGTCCGCAGCATCCGCGGACGGATCGACGCCTTTCAGCGGGCAATTCTGCACGGCGACGTCCGCGTGGACCTACCCAACGGCTCTTTGCGGCAGCGCTATCGGCCGCTGGATCGCGTGGGAATTTGCGTGCCCGGCGGGGCGGCGGCCTATCCCTCGACGGTGTTGATGACCGCCGTGCCGGCGCAAGTCGCGGGCGTGAAGGAGTTGGCCGTGGTCGCCCCGCCAACCCGCTTCGGGGCCTTCAACCCCGACCTGCTGGCCTTGTGCCGCGAACTGGACATCACGGAAGTCTATCGCTTGGGCGGGGCCCAGGCCGTGGCCGCATTGGCGTACGGCGTCGAAGGCATTCCGCGCGTGGATAAGATTGTCGGGCCGGGCAACCTCTTTGTCGCGCTGGCGAAAAGGCACGTGTACGGCGCGGTGGACATCGACTCGATCGCCGGTCCGAGCGAGGTGGTCGTTTTGGTCGATCGTTCGACGCGGCCGGAATACACGGCGGCCGATCTGATCGCCCAGGCCGAACACGCCCCGGCGCGAGCGTCTTGATCGGCTGGGACGAAAGTGCGCGCTGGCGGGCGCCGTCGCCGCGTTGGACCGGCAGTTGGCCGGCCTGGAGCGGGGCGAACTGGCGCGGCAGAGTCTCGAAGAGTTTGGGGCGGTGATTTTGGTCCGCGACGCCGACGAGGCGTGCCGCCTGGCCGACGAGATTGCCCCGGAGCACCTGCACATCGCCACGGACGACGCGGAGGAGTTGGCGGCGAAGATTTCGCACGCGGGGGCGATTTTCCTCGGCAACTACACGCCGGTGGCGTTGGGCGACTATGCCGCCGGCCCCTCGCACGTCTTGCCCACCAGCGGCACGGCGCGTTTTGCCAGCGGCCTGTCGGCCAACTCCTTCCTGCGGAGCGCGAGTCTCTTGCACTTCACGCGGCAAGGGATGGAAGACCTCGCCGCGGATGTCCGGCGCTGGCGACGAAAGAGGGCCTGACCGGCCATCGGGCGAGCGTCGAAGTGAGATTGCGCGGCGGGAAATAACACTACAACCCAGGTTCACCACGGAGGCACGGAGAACACGGAGCGATGGACAAGGAAGAGAATGCAAAATGAAAATTGCAAAATGCAAAGTGCAAATTGACAAAACAGTGCAGGCTCACCACGGAGGCGCGAGGCGTTGTCTCTTGCCCGGTCGCGCCGCCGTTGGCGCCCATTCTTCCTTGATTGTGCATTTTGCAATTTTCATTTTGCACTCCTTCTTCTCCGTGATCTCCGTGTCTCCGTGGTGAACTCTGCGCCGTAATGATAATTGGGACCGCGGCAAGCCAATTGAAAAAGAAACGCCCGAGCATCGAACACCAACCCATGTCTTACTTCCGTCCAGAAATCGAAGCGATGGCCGGCTACGCGCCGGGCGAGCAGCCGCAGGGCGGCGAGTTCATCAAACTCAATACGAATGAGAATCCCTATCCGCCTTCGCCGGCCGTCGCCGCGGCGATCGCGGAGACGCTGCGCCGCGGGCTGGAAAAATATCCCGATCCGCTGGCCGGGGCGTTTCGCCGAAAGGCGGCGGAAGTGCTCGGCCTCCAGCCCGACTGGATCATGGCCGGCAACGGCAGCGACGACGTGCTGACGATCGTCACGCGAACGTTCGTCGGGCAGGGGCAACTCCTGCGGCTGCCGTTTCCCAGCTACATTCTTTACAAGACGCTGGCCCAGCTTCAAGCCGCCCGGGCGGAAGAAGTCCACTTTCGCCCGGACTGGTCGCTGCCGGAGGAGTTTGCCGGCGCGGCGGCCGGCCTGCGGCTGGTTTTCCTCGCCAATCCGAACAGTCCGTCGGGCACGGTCGTTTCGCCGCAAGAAGTGCTGCGGCTGGCGGAGCGGCTGCCCTGCCCGCTGTTGGTCGATGAGGCCTACGCCGATTTCGCCGCGACGAACTGTCTCGACCTGGTGGCGCGGAGCGAAAAGATCATGGTTTCGCGGAGCTTGAGCAAGTCGTACGCCCTGGCCGGATTGCGCTTCGGCTACATTGTCGCCCGGCCGCGGGTGATCGAGCAGTTGGTCAAGGTGAAGGACTCGTACAATTGCGACGCGGTGTCGATTGCCGCGGCCGCCGCGGCCTTGGGCGACCAGGCGTGGCTGGCCGGCAACCGGGCGAAGATCCTCGCCACCCGGGGTCGGCTTCTAGCGGCCTTGCGGGAATTAGGGTTTGCAGCGGTCGATTCGCAAGCTAACTTTGTCTGGGCGGTCCCTACGGCCGGCGTGCGCCCGACCGCTTTACGAAGAATTGAAACGCCGCGGCATTTTGGTCCGATACATGGACTATGCCGGCTGGGGCGACGGGCTGCGGATCAGCGTCGGCAGCGACCCGCAAATCGACGCCTGCTTGGAGCAGTTGCGGCGGTTGGCGTAAACGAGGAGTTGCGAATTCAAGATCCCCCTCTCCCTTTGGGAGAGGGTTGGGGTGAGGGGACGCTGGAGCTGGTCCCGCGTTCTGGAAGCCGGCGTTTCTCCGGGTTCCCCTCACCCCGGCCCTCTCCCAAAGGGAGAGGGGGACCGCTTGCGAGCAAGGAACCCCATCATGGCCAGACACGCGACAATCGCCCGGGCGACCGCGGAGACGAACGTTCAACTCGAACTGACGCTCGACGGCGGCGGGAAGTCGCACATCGCCACCGGCGTCGGCTTCTTCGACCACATGCTGACGCTCTTGGCCAAGCACGCCGCGATGGACCTGACCGTCCAGGCGACGGGCGATCTCCAGGTCGATCAGCATCACACGGTTGAGGACGTGGGCATTTGCCTCGGCAAGGCGATCGACCAGGCGTTGGGCGATCGGGCCGGCATCCGCCGCTACGGCTCCGCCACCTTGCCGATGGAGGAGTCGCTGGCCACCTGCGCGATCGATCTGGGCGGGCGGGCGCACTTCGCCTGGGACGTTGAGTTTCCTGCGTGCAAGATCGGCAATTTCGACAGCGAATTGGTGGCCGAGTTTTGGCAGGCCGTGGCGGCAAACGCCCGCTGCAATCTGCACGTCATGGTGCATTACGGCGCCAGCGGGCATCACATCGCCGAGTGTGTCTTCAAGGCCGCCGCCCGCGCGCTGCGCATGGCCGTCGAGCCCGATCCGCGGATGACCGACGTGCCGAGCACGAAGGGGACGCTGGGCGGATGACGGGCGGAAGGATGAATGAGGAGGCCGGCCGCCGTCGCGGCCACCGATGAACGTCATCGGCCCTTCGCCTCGATGCGGGCGAGCGTCGGCAGCACGAGGCTGGCAAAGGCTTCTTGACGATCGAAGCAAACGCCGGTCACGAGCAGCGAAAAGACGGCGGCCCCTTTCCGGGCGATAAAAAGATTTCCCCCCGGCTTGCCGCCGACGCCGACCCCGACAAAGATCACCGCCAGCCGGGATTCGTCGCCCCAGGCGAATAAGTCGTTCCGCTCTTCGAGCACAACTTTTTGGCCGCCGAACAGGGCTTTCCGCCACGGCTCGACATCCCAGCACTTGCGAAAAACCGCCTTCGCCTCGGCGGGCGACGCCGCAACAATGAAGGTCGAGCGGAGGTAAAGGTCGTCGGCGCGGGATTGGGCATAGGTGTATTCGATTTCCCGCGAGCCGTCGATATAGCGATGCTCCCGCAAGGTTTCGCGGCGCGGCTGCGGGACATAATCGTCGATCTGGGCGGCGACGGCGGAAATATCCACCACCAGCCGCCGCTCTTGCGGATCGACCGCCCCTTCGGCGGGAGTGAACATCACCAACGCCGCCTCCACAACCACCAGCACAACGACCGCGGCGACGCTCAAGGCGGCCAGAACGAGCAGTGCGCCGACCGTCTTCAACGGCGTCCGCGAGCCAGGCGGACTGGCGGGATCGAAGTTTGCGGAGTTCGTCGGAGGCAAGGGCGCATCCTTTGCCCGGGGGAAGGATCATGACTCACCATATCTTTTGCGACGCCCGCAGACAAGCCCATGAAAACGGCCGAAAAGTTGAGAGTTGAGAGTTGAATGGCACTGATATTTTCGTAACTCGTTATGCAGAAGTGATCTAAGTAAAAACGGCCTGCCTCGCTACAAAGGTGTTAACCAGACACCCCAAGCAGCAAGGAGGCCGCCGTGAGTGATTATACCCGATGGTTGTTTCGGCAACAGATCGATTGGTTCCGCCGCCAGTTTGCCCAGCAGACAGGGCTTCCGTTTTCGCAGGTCCTGCCGGCTCAACTGGTGGTGACTGCATTGCAGTCGCTGGGCGTGCGATTCTACGATTCGTTGTACAACCCAGTCACGGTCTTGTGGCTGTTTCTCAGCCAGGTGATGCATGCCAATCCGACGTTGGCCGTGACGGTCGAGTGCTTTCTCGCTTGGCGGTTGGCCCAGGGGATGTCGCCGTGTTCGGCCGACACGGGCGCCTATGCGCGGGCGCGACAACGCCTTCCCGAAACCTTGCTGGCCGTGCTCACCAGGCACACCGGCCGCGCGGCCGAACACGCCGCGCCGAGCGAATGGCGATGGCTCGGCCGGGTGGTGAAATTGTTCGACGGCTCGACGGTTTCGATGCCCGATACGCCCGCGAATCAGGAGGCATTTCCCCAGAGCCGCACCCAAGCGCGGGGTGGGCTTTCCGCTGGCCCGCATTGGGGTGCTGTTTTCCTTGGCGGTGGGGACGGTGTTGGACCTGGGCATTCGCCGCTGGGCGGGCAAGTTTCAGAGCGAACTGGCCATGCTCCGCGATATGATTCCGTCGCTTCAGGCGAACGACGTGTTGTTGACAGATTGCTTTCTCTGCTCCTACATGGAAATCGCCCTGGTGCGGAGGCAAGGCGCCGACTATGTGGGCCAGATGCACGCCCACCGGAACGTGGATTTTCGCCGTGGCAGGCGGCTGGGCCCGTGCGATCACGTGGTCGAGTGGAGCAAGCCCGGATGCCCCGACTGGATGTCTCCGCAAGACTACGCGGCGATTCCCCAGACCCTCTTGATCCGCGAGTTTCGCCGCCGGATCGTCCGCAGAGGCTATCGCACACGAACGATCATCGTCGCCACGACGCTGCTCGATGCCGAGCGGTATCCGCAAGACGAGATCGCGGATTTGTATCGACTTCGCTGGGATGCGGAAATCAATCTGCGTTCCCTGAAGACGATGATGAATATGGATGTGCTTCGCTGCCAAACTCCCGACATGGTGCGCAAGGAGATCTGGGCCCATCTGTTGGCGTACAACTTGATCCGAACGGTGATTGCGCAGGCGGCGGCCAGGCATGGCAAAAATCCACGTCAGATCAGCTTCAAGCGAACGATGCGGACGTTGGAGGCGTTCCGTCCCGTGCTTGCCCACATCCCACGGGAGCAGCTCGTCGCGCTTTACAACCACATGCTCACGGCAATTGCTTCTCATGAAATCGGCAACCGACCCCACCGCCTCGAACCACGTCAACGCAAACGAAGGCCCAAGCCTTACAAGCTGATGACCAAACCTCGTAATCAAGCCCGAAAGCAAGAAGCTAAAACACGTTAAGCAAATATCAGTGCCATTCAGTTGAGAGTTCAGAGTTGAATGGCACTGATATTTTCGTAACTCGTTATGCAGAAGTGATCTAAGTAAAAACGGCCTGCCTCGCTACAAAGGTGTTAACCAGACACCCCAAGCAGCAAGGAGGCCGCCGTGAGTGATTATACCCGATGGTTGTTTCGGCAACAGATCGATTGGTTCCGCCGCCAGTTTGCCCAGCAGACAGGGCTTCCGTTTTCGCAGGTCCTGCCGGCTCAACTGGTGGTGACTGCATTGCAGTCGCTGGGCGTGCGATTCTACGATTCGTTGTACAACCCAGTCACGGTCTTGTGGCTGTTTCTCAGCCAGGTGATGCATGCCAATCCGACGTTGGCCGTGACGGTCGAGTGCTTTCTCGCTTGGCGGTTGGCCCAGGGGATGTCGCCGTGTTCGGCCGACACGGGCGCCTATGCGCGGCGCGACAACGCCTTCCCGAAACCTTGCTGGCCGTGCTCACCAGGCACACCGGCCGCGCGGCCGAACACGCCGCGCCGAGCGAATGGCGATGGCTCGGCCGGGTGGTGAAATTGTTCGACGGCTCGACGGTTTCGATGCCCGATACGCCCGCGAATCAGGAGGCATTTCCCCAGAGCCGCACCCAAGCGGCGGGGTGGGCTTTCCGCTGGCCCGCATTGGGGTGCTGTTTTCCTTGGCGGTGGGGACGGTGTTGGACCTGGGCATTCGCCGCTGGGCGGGCAAGTTTCAGAGCGAACTGGCCATGCTCCGCGATATGATTCCGTCGCTTCAGGCGAACGACGTGTTGTTGACAGATTGCTTTCTCTGCTCCTACATGGAAATCGCCCTGGTGCGGAGGCAAGGCGCCGACTATGTGGGCCAGATGCACGCCCACCGGAACGTGGATTTTCGCCGTGGCAGGCGGCTGGGCCCGTGCGATCACGTGGTCGAGTGGAGCAAGCCCGGATGCCCCGACTGGATGTCTCCGCAAGACTACGCGGCGATTCCCCAGACCCTCTTGATCCGCGAGTTTCGCCGCCGGATCGTCCGCAGAGGCTATCGCACACGAACGATCATCGTCGCCACGACGCTGCTCGATGCCGAGCGGTATCCGCAAGACGAGATCGCGGATTTGTATCGACTTCGCTGGGATGCGGAAATCAATCTGCGTTCCCTGAAGACGATGATGAATATGGATGTGCTTCGCTGCCAAACTCCCGACATGGTGCGCAAGGAGATCTGGGCCCATCTGTTGGCGTACAACTTGATCCGAACGGTGATTGCGCAGGCGGCGGCCAGGCATGGCAAAAATCCACGTCAGATCAGCTTCAAGCGAACGATGCGGACGTTGGAGGCGTTCCGTCCCGTGCTTGCCCACATCCCACGGGAGCAGCTCGTCGCGCTTTACAACCACATGCTCACGGCAATTGCTTCTCATGAAATCGGCAACCGACCCCACCGCCTCGAACCACGTCAACGCAAACGAAGGCCCAAGCCTTACAAGCTGATGACCAAACCTCGTAATCAAGCCCGAAAGCAAGAAGCTAAAACACGTTAAGCAAATATCAGTGCCATTCAACTCAAGACTCTCAACTTCTCCGGCGGCTTGCATCCGCGGCCGAGGCGGGCTAGGATAGTTCGATACCCTCACCCCCCCTGCCCCACCGCTATCCCACCAAGGAAACTCGAAAATGATCGAGCAGTTAAATTCCGTGGAAGAGTCGCGTTTGGGCGGTTGCAGCCGCCGTAATTTCCTCGCCGGGACAACCGCTTTGGGATTGACCCTCCTCCGTCCGGAACTCGTGGCCGGCTCGGAGGCCAGCGCGAAGATCACCCTGGCCCTGATCGGCTGTGGCGGACGGGGCAACTGGATCGCCGACCTGTTCGCCAAGCACGGCGGCTATCAATTCATCGCCACAGCCGACTATTTTTCCGATCGCGCGGCGAACACGGCCACGCGGTTGGGCGTTCCCGCCAAGCATGCCTTCAGCGGCCTGTCCGCCTACAAGCGGGCCCTGGACGCCCGACCGGACGCCATCGTCATCGAAAGTCCGCCGTATTTTCATCCCGAGCAGGCCGCCGCGGGCGTGGACGCCGGTTGCCACGTCTACTGCGCCAAGCCGATCTCCGTGGACGTGCCGGGTTGTTTGACCATCGGCGAGACGGGGCGAAAGGGCGCCGCGAACAAGCGGGTCGTGCTCATCGACTTTCAGACGCGCACCGACGCGTTCTATCGCGAGGCGGTGCGGCGGGTCCATGCCGGCGACATCGGACCGGTGGTTTCCGGCGAGGCGGTCTACTACGCCGGCCCGGCGTGCGGTTACGAGGGCAGCCTGAAGGCCCCCGAGGAGCGGCTTCGCTATTGGCTCGTGGATCGCGCCCTCTCCGGCGACATCATCACCGAGCAGAACATCCACGCCCTGGACGTGGCGGCCTGGATCATCGACGCGGCCCCGCTGCAAGCCTACGGGACGTGCGGCAAGAAGGGGCGCGGCGACCAGGGCGATTGCAACGACCACTTCGCGGTTCTCTACACCTTCCCCGGCGACGTGCTCGTGAGCTTCGCCTCGAAGCAATACGGCACGGGCTGTGACGACATCGGCTGCCGCATGTTCGGCCCCAAGGGGATGATCGAGACGCATTACGGCGGCGTCGCCTTCCTCCGCGGCCAGAAGTCGTACAAGGGCGGGCGAAGCATCAGTCTTTACGGCGACGGCGCGATTGCCAACATCGCCGCCTTCCACACGGCGGTCGCCAAGGGCGACTATTCCAACGCCACGGTCGAAGCGAGCGTGCGGAGCAATTTGACCGCGATCCTCGGGCGGACCGCCGCCTATAAGAAGGCCGTCGCGACGTGGGACGAGATGATGAAATCGGCCGAGAAGATCCCCTACGACATGACAGGACTGAAGTCATAGGCGGAAATCCCGGCGCGCGAATCTTTTTCTCGCGGCTGGGGTTTGATGGTGGGGAGACTACGCGCGGCCATGTCCGCCGTTTTTGGGAATGCCGCCGCGTGGGGGTGTTTTGCCGCTGGCCGCGCGGTTATATTTGAGTCCTTCGGCATTCCGCCCGCGTCCCTCCAAAAAGTCCCGCCAAACTGCGCTGAAGACCTTCGCCCCGCCAAACCCAAGAGCGACGCAGCGGCCGGAGCGGCCCTGATTTTGAAGCGAGAGGGAAGAAGCCGGTATGGCCGACCATAAGATCCGCAAGGCGTGCCAGGAGGGGATCGGTTCCGCGGCGGTCGATCTGAGCGAACGTCCGCCACGTGATGGCGGCCGCCGCGCCGCAACGCGGCCGCTCGCTCGACGAACAAGCCAACGACGCCCTCCGCGCGATTCAGGCGGCCGTCGATGAAGAAGGCGTCCGCGGCTCGATCGTCCAGCAGACGGTCTTCCTCGCCGACGCCGCCCTGGTCGAACCGTGCCGGCGGATCGTGCAGGACTTCTACGGCGACCAACTGCCGGCCACCAGCTACATTGCCCAGCCCCCGTGCGACGGAAAGCTCGTGGCCATCGAGGCGCTCGGCGTCGGCTCGGGGCGCGACGACGTCGCGATCGAGCGGGTCAGCCCGCAGATCGTCGTCGTCCGGCATCACGGCATCGCTTGGGTCCATGCGGCGCAAGCGGTCTCGCCCGAGGGTCCGGTCGGCATTTACGGGGCGACCACCAACGTGTTGGAGGGGATGCGACGGTTGTTTTCCAGCGTGGGCGTTCGCTTCGACCAGGTCGTGCGCACGTGGCTTTACGTCGGCGGGATTCTCGACCTGGAGGGCGGCCAACAGCGATACAAAGAATTCAACCGCGCCCGCAGCGATTTCTACCGCGACACCAGCTTTCTCGCCGATTGCGTCCCCGCATCGGCCGGCGGGAGGCGGAGTCCGGTCTATCCGGCGAGCACGGGCATCGGGACCGCGGGGCGCTCTTGGTGGGCAGCGCGATCGCCTTGGACACGGGGCGACGGGACATTCGCGCCGCGGCGTTGGAGAATCCGCGGCAGACGGCCGCCTACGACTACACCGCGGCCTACAGCCCGCAAAGCCCCAAGTTCTCCCGCGCCATGGCCCTGTCTTGCGGCGAGAACGCAACGATCTTCATCTCCGGGACCGCGAGCATCACCGGCTCCCAGACGCGGCACGCCGGCGATCCTGTGGCCCAAACCCAGCAGACCTTGGACAACATCGCCGACTTGCTTTGCGAGGAGAATCTGGCCCGGCACGACATGGCCGGGCTGGGGGCGTCGCTGGCGAGCCTCGGCCTGGCCCGAGTCTACGTCAAGCGGCGCGAAGACTACGCGGCCGTTCGTGCGGCGTGCCGGCAGCGGCTGGGCGATCTGCCGATGATCTTCGCCCTGGCCGACGTTTGCCGCGGCGAGTCTGTTGGTCGAGATCGAAGGCGTGGCGTTTTCCCGCCGGGCGAGCGCGCCGCAGTCGTCTCGGGGAAGTTGGCCGCAGTTCGCCCAAGGCAGCGGCCCGGAGCTTCGCGAAGCGCCCGTGGCGCTGTCCCCGCCGGCGCGTAACGCATTCGGCGGCGATCGCCCCTGAAGACCGCACTGGCCTTTGCCCTGGCGTGACTGGGCGCCACTGCTGGCTTGAAGAGATAAAGGGGGAAGAGATAGAGGGGCGCAAATACTGGGCAACTTGCGCATTATGGCATGAATTGCAATATCCCAATCCACCCATTATATGCGCCTGTCCCCTGCCAAGCCCCCCTGCCAAGCCCCCCTGCCAAGCCCCCCTGCCAAGAGCCTTGCTGCGGGCTAGTTTCGCTTCAAAACGGAGGCTTCAAGACGGGGTTCGCGCCGCCGGCATGATAGATCGTCTTCAGTTCGTCGAACGCTTTGCTTAAGGCTTGGCCCTCGAGTTTGCCCTTTTTCTCAAACAGCTCCCGGTCGATCAGCGCCCGCAGGTAGAGAATGCGCCACCGCCAGTTTCGTCGGGCCGCAGGCGTCAATTTCCCATCAATTCGTTGGGCCAGCGCGAAGGCTTCCCGCGCGCTGGCCTGGATGTGGTTCTTGCATTGGCCCTGCTGCCCCTCATGTCCCAGGTTCTCTTCGAGGATAGTGACGATTTTCACCACGTCAGCCGCTACGGCAGGCGAGAACTCGAAGGCGGCGTATTCGCTCACCGTTTCGGCAGCGCTCTTGTCCGGACTCCAGTAGAACTGGCCGTAAAGCACCTTGTCGATGTCTTCATAGATGCCTTCCGAGTAAGGCCACCCGCCAGCGAGGATGTTCTTGCGCGCGTTCCATTCATCGTTGACGTGATGCGGCGCGGGATCGGCGCCGTATCCACCCCACGGGATCATTCCACGCATGCTGATCTCGGGAAAGCCGACCAGGGGCAGGCCGCCGGGCGAATCGGCGCGCCAGTCGGCCAGGACGATGTCGGCCCAGTCGGGTTTGACGCGCCATTTCTCTTGCAGGCCTTTCCATTCCTCGTTGCTGAAGTACCAGGTTGAAACGACGATCTTTACGCCGGGCAATTTCTGTTTCGCCAACCTGGCCACGTTCCCGGCGCACTTGAGAAAACCGTTGGCGCCCCAAGGCCGGCATTGGTCGCAGCCGCATGAACCCGGATCATAAGGCCAGATGCACACGTACTCCGGCCGCAGGTCCGAACCCCAGTCGAAGAGCCTTCCCATGACCTTCAGGGTGTAGGCCATGCCTCCCGGCAGGCTGGGGCAAGTATGTTCCCGCACGAAATCGCCGCGCTGGGCTCTCGGATCGGCCCAAAACTCCTTTGGGCACGCCAAGTCGGCTTCATTGCCGATCACCATCAGAGCCGCGCCCATGCCAACGTCGCGGGCCGATTGCAAGATCCCTTTCAGCCGGGCGCGAAACGCTCCGGCTTCCGGATCGTCAAAGGTCTTGGCGTAACGCATGTCGTACCAGACCTCGATCGAGTTGAATCCCCACAGGCCCAATTCCTGGACGTATTGTTGCACTTCTTCGCGCGGCGCATCGTGGTAGAAAGAAATTATGGAAGTGCGTGGCGAAGTACATGCCGCGCACGGTCTTCTTCGGCGCCGAAGTCCCGCGCCAGGCGCCGGGCGTGAACCCACCCTGGTCATAGCGTGAGGTGTGCAGAAACTTGCCGACCCCGTAGAGAACGCCCCGCTGGTCACTGCCGGTGATCCGGATCACCCCCGGCTTGACATCGGCAATCGTGAAGCCTTCCGCGGCTATTCCTGGCTTGACAGCCAGCTCGACCCGCAAGCTCGCCTGCCCAACCGTCACAACCTTCGCGGCACACCGCTGCTGAACCTGGCGCAAAGAGGACGGCAATGTTCTGCAATACCGGACCGGCGCATGTTGGGTAAGACCAGCCGCAGAGACGCGACCGGGCCGGGATGGAACGTGCGTTCATCTTCAATTGCCACCGCCAATGCCCGGCCTGCCAACACGAGCAGTAGAGCAACTGACATCCAACGGTGATTCAACATGACTATGCTCCCATGGGCTATGTTCAGGATATTAACCGCTTCCCTCACCTGAGGCAGTTCTCCTCGTGAACGATTACTCCATATCAATCTGACCAATGCGAGACGGCTCGTCAAGTTCGGGAGGTGTGAAAGGTGTGAAAGGTGTGAAAGGGGACAGGCGCATATACTGGGCAACTTGCGAATTATGGCATGAACTGCAATATCCCAATCCACCCATTATATGGGTGTCCCCTTTATATCCTTCCCCTTTATATCCTTTATATCTTTCAAACGTCAGCTCACGAAGCTCGGCTGCCGCTGCGTTCCGGCCGGGCGTTTCCGTCCGGCCGACGCCCATTCCCAGCGACAAACAAGAGGTTACAATCACGATTGCCGCCGCGCCGCGCGCACCCGTCGGAACGGAGCGATGCCTCATCCTCCGGGGAACGCGGGCGGGCCGGAAAGGTTGATGCGGCCAACATTCCGCCCGCCGTGGCGATTGTTGTCAGCGGAGGAACTCGTGACAACCAAAAGCCTTCTGCTCCGAACCGCCGCCGCGGCGATCCTGACCGCAGGCCTCGTGTTCCTCTGCGTCCGCTTCGTGGATCGACCGCTTGCAAGCTTCGTCCATGAGCACAGCCCGGTCGGGCCGGAGCTGTGGCGATGGGCGCCGACCCTGTCCGACCGCCTCAAGTATCTTTTGCCGGCGGCCATCGTCTGCGTGGTCGTCTGGCGGATTTTGAAGAAGGGCGGCCGCCTGCAAGCCGTTTTCCTGGCCATTGCCGCCGACCTGGTCGTCGTCACCGTCTTGAAAAACGGGCTGAAGTGGGCCTTCGGCCGCTACTGGCCGGAAGCGTGGCATCCGGGCGACCCCTCCTGGATCGCCACCGGCGCCTATGGATTTCACCCGTTCCACGGCGGCAGCGGGTGCGCCTCGTTCCCCTCGGGACACGCTGCCGTGGTCTTCTCCGTCGCCGCGATCTTGTGGCTCTGCCATCCGCGCGGGCGATGGCTCTATGCGGCCGTCTGCGGCGGGCTGTGCGTCGCCTTGGTCGGGCTGAACTATCACTTCCTCGGCGACGTGCTGGCCGGCGCCGTGCTCGGCTGGATCACCGGCGTCTACACGGCTCGCCTGTTCCACTTGAATGCGCCGGGAGGCCCGCCGTGACCGCTTCGGCCGCCGCTTAGACCTTCCAATTCTTCAACTGTCCGACGGCCGCCAGCACGTCGTTTCGCCGCTTCTCGAACAGGGCGAACAAGGCGATGATCGCCGCGCCGAGGGCGACGCCGCAGGCGTACCAAATCCACGTCTGCCGCAGATCGACCGCCGCGTACCAGATCTCGCTGGCGATGTCCACGAGGAGAAAAGTCATTCCCAAAAGAGGAAGGAGCGGACGCGCAAGGCCATGCCGACAAGAATCCCCGCGACGGACAGGGCCATCAGGACCAAGGGGAGCCGCCAATCCGCGCCCAGGCCGGCGATGAACATGTCGGACGTCGAGGAGACGTAAAGGACGCACAGCGCCGCCAACCGCAGGCCGCCGCGCTGCGACTCCGTCAACCGGCGGCGCTCGACGCGCTCCGCCGCCAGGGCCGCCAGGGCCGGGGGAATCAGCCAAACTTGCGGATGCCGAGCGAAGGCCACGCCCCACTGGTGCAAAGCGACCCACAGGCTGAGGTTGACGCACGCGGCCGCCAAGCACCAGCACAGCGGCGACCGCCGCCTCTGGGCCTGCACCGCATAGAATGCAGCCATCGCCAGCCAGACGA
This sequence comes from uncultured Planctomycetia bacterium, assembly GCA_963791075.1. Classification (GTDB taxonomy): domain Bacteria; phylum Planctomycetota; class Planctomycetia; order Pirellulales; family Thermoguttaceae; genus CAWBRF01. Next base: position 108,644 of record CAWBRF010000035.1, on the reverse strand, counting down.
GCGGCGTTTGGCCGGTCATGCCGATCGGGCCATGGTCGGGCATGAACCAGAAGCCGATCGCCGGCAGCAGCGGCATCCACAGGGCGGTCAGAAACAGCGGCCGGGCGAGGACGGGCGTCTTGCGACGCTGGAACCATTCGCTCAGCCCCGCCCCGACAAACGCCGCGCCCATCGCCACGAGCATCCAGTACGGCCGCACCCAATCGTGGAAGAGCCAGGGCATGGCGAGCCGGACGTGTGCGAGCAAGGCCGCCGCGAGAATCTCCGCCGCGTAGACGTAGGCCTGCCGGCCTCGCTTGTCGAGGACCAGCGGATCCCACTGTGGCCGCACGGCCAAAACGACGCACGCCGCCGCCAAGGCGGCCGGAACGGCAACTGCCAGGGCAATAGCCCAACGCGCCATCGCCGCGTCCACGGCGATGTCAAGAAGGCATTCCTGGGCCAAGACGGCCGCCAGAGCCAGCATGGCCGCCGCAGCCAATGCGGGCGAACTTCGCTTGCCGCGGTCGATCCAATCGCTTTGCGGCGCGACAAGGCCGATCGCCCGCAAGCCGAACGTCGCCGCCAGGAACGTCGCCGCGGTCGAGGTCATGAAGATCACGCTGCGATGGAGCCATACCGCGGGCGCGTCGGACGGCAGCCATGCCCAACCGGCCGAGCACCCCAGCCCGGCCGCCATGCCGATCGCCGCGAATTGCCAAGCGGCCCGCTCCCCGCCGCGGGCTCTGGCCATGAGGAGCGACGTTCCCAGCAGGAGGACCAGCGCGACGACGCTGACCGGCCGGCCGGACAGAGCGGGCGCTCCAATCGCCGCCGCTTGAAGGCATCCCACGCCGTCGAAGCGGCTGTCCAGGGCGATCCGCACGGCCAAGGCGGCGGCAATCGCGACCACGACCGCCTGCGCGGCGGCGAACCATTGCGGTCGCTCGGACCAAAGCAACTGGGCAATCGCCGCGATGGCCAGGGCAAAACCCGCCAATTCCACCGCCGCCAGCCAAGAGAACGTCAACGTCGAGACGTGCAAGGCGAGGAGTTCCATGCCCAAAGCGGCGATCCCCAACGCATAGAGCGCCGCCGGCCCGCCGCCGGATTGCCTCCGCAAGCAGATCGTCGCCGCCGCGGCAATCGCGCCCAGGGCGATCCAGTCCAACCGTTGCGGCTGGACGTGCGGCAAACCCAGCAGGTCGTTCGCTACGCAGACAGCGACCAGGCCGCAAAGCAGCCAGACGCCCAAGCGAGCAGCCCTGGAAACAAAGGACGCCTCGCTCGGCCGGCCGAGCAGCCCAAGCAGCCGCCAGGCCGTCCCGCCGATGGCCAGGCAGACGACGTTCGTCTGCACCAATCCGTCGATCATCGCCAGGTCCCAGGAGTCAAAGGGCGTGTTGGCGCCGATCCGCGACCACCAAAGGAGCGTGCCCGCCGCACCGAGCAGAATCCCGGAAACGTCAACGTATTTCGTCTCCTGAAGCCACAAGGCCATCGCGGCGAAAATCGCGCTGAAAGCCAAAATTGGGCAGGCCAACCACCATGCGGACGACGGATTGACGACCGCGTGTTTGACAACGAACATGAAAACGAGAAGCCCTATGCCGATGACCCACGTTTGCACCAACGGTCTTGGCGGCGGCAGCTTCGTCCACCGGTCGGCGGCCATGCCCAGGGCCAGGGCAACGGCCGCGGCGGCGGTCCACGCGGCGATCAGCGTGTGATAGGCCGTCCAGGAATTGTTGAACGCCGCACGCGGCCAGCGATCCGATGCCCAGCAGGACAGCCCCAATCACGTCGATGATGCGCTCGGGGCGGCGGCGGCACATGTCCCAACCGATGGGCGCGGCCGCCAAGAGAAGTGCAATCCAGCCCGCGGGAGAGGCAATCTCCGCGAACCACCCGGGCAGATTCTCCGCTTTCTCCGGGACGAGGAGAAGAAACAAGACCGGAATGGCCAGGAGGAAAAAATTGCCCGTCCCCGCCATGATCTGTTGCACGTCGAGGAGCGCCGACCGCCGCAACGGTTCGCCGTATAGCCATCGCCTTGTCGCCATCCAAGCGATTGCCCAGGCGGCGGCCGCAATGGTCGCCGATTGCGACAGGCGGACGAAGAAGATCTCGTCGAACGCCCGGCCGGCCGTCAGCGCGGCGAGAATGCACCCAAGAACGACGGCCAACTGCAAGGTCAGCCCCGCGGAGAAAGCATAGCCGTCGGACCGCTCCCGCACTGCCAAGGCGACCAGTCCGAGGACGATCGCCGCCAAAGGCGCAAGGTGCGACCAAAGCGGGCCCAATCCGGCCAGCCAGGCGCCGGGCAACGGCCCGACCGGCTGCACGCCGCCCAGTTGCCACAGAACGGCCATGACGGTCAACGCCACGGCCGGCGCCGCCATGGTCAGCATCGCCCCGGCGCGAGCCAGCGGGGCGCCGGCAAGACCAACGTCAATCCGCGCTTGGGCCCTTTCGCAAAGCGCCATCAGCCGTTGCCGCAGGCAGACGGCCGCCGTTGCCGCGAGGAACGTCGCCGCGAGGGCAAAACGGAGCGCCGAGGCAACGGCAAGCTCATCGAGGAATCGGCCCGCGATCAGCAGCGGGACCGTCGCCGCGGCCAACAAGGCGGCGATCAAGTCGCTCCGCCCGAAGCGATCCCACAAGGCCAGCGCCGCAGTCAAGCCGACCAGAACGACCAAGCTCCAGCCGGTCGCGCCGACCGCGCTTTGCATGGCAGCCGGCGACGCCGCATAAGGCAAGACGACGCTGGCCAGGAGGGCCCACTGGGTCACGGCCACGCCGCAACGGACGACGCGGTTGACCGTCCATCGACCGTCCCACAGGCCGCGGCCGACGCCGCTGAACCGCACGCCGATCCGCGCCACGGCCCATGCCAGCGACAAGATCGCCAGGCCGATCGCCAGCGCTTGCAGGCAGCGGGGCTCGCAAAGATCCGCCGCGCGGAGCGATTCGATCCAACCCATTCGCTCCAGCCACGCGGCGACGGCCGCCAACGTCGCCGCGGTCAGCGTCGCCTGGTGGGCCGCAACGAGCCAGGCGTCGCGGTTTCGCCAGGCGAGGAGGAGAAAGATTGCCGCCAACCAGAACAGTCTCGCGGCCAGCGGCATCGGTCCGCTCGGCGGATCGACGATCGTCGTCAAGACGGCGAATGTGGACGAGCAGAGCGCCGCGTCGAACAAAGGACGGCTGAAGACGCGGCCCCAGAAGACCGTCGTCGGCGATTCGCCGCGTTGAAAGGCCCAAAGTTCCAGGGCCATCGCCGCCGCGGCGGCGGCCGTGGCGTGGATCAACCACGCCGTCAGCCACGGCTGTTCGAGCAGGCCGGGATAGTTGCTGCCCAAGGTGTGGAGGAGCCCTGCGAGGACGACCGTCGAGCCGATCCAGGTCCGGGCCGGCGAACGGCGGAGCCAGGCGAGGAGGAACCAGGCGGCGGCCAGGCAGGCGGCGGCCGCCGGCATGGCCGCGGCGTGGAGGATCGCGTCTCGATCGAACCAAGCGATGGCCGCAGCCGCCGCAACGCCCAGTCCGGCCGACCACTCGGCCACGCAAGCGAAGGCGTTGCAATAGAGTTCCGCCAAGGGCGTCTTGCGGAAAGGCGCGAAGGTCAAGCCCGCGGCGATGGCCGCCATGAGGAGCGATTCGCCGCCGAGCACGGCGGCCCAGAGCGGCCCGATGTGATGCACGGCCGGATGCTGCCACAATGCCCAGAACGGCGCGGCCGCGAGCAAGGCGGCGGCGGCGCTGGCCAAGATGGGCCGCGGCCAGCGGACGACCAATGCGAGGCCGGCGACGCCGTACAAGGCGTAGAGGATGGCGGCGCGGAAGGCGTCCGGACCGGCTTCCATCGCGGCGTGATAGGTGACCAGCAGCAACCCGGCGATGGCCGTCGCCGCGGCGCCGATGAGGTAAACCCGGGCGTGTCGGCGATGGCCGCGCCGGGCGAGCGCTTCGGCGACGGCGGCCAGGGCGAGCGTCAAACCGGTCAGCGCGGCGCCGCTGCGGCCGCTGAGGCTCAATCGCAGCCACTCGACGCTCAACTGCCACCGGTGCGGCGACGTAAGATGGCCGCCGGCAAGGTGGAAGGCGGTGAGATAGACGATCGCGGCGCAAGCGATGGCCACGGCGGACAGCGGCGGCAGGCGCCAGCGGAAACCCGCCCAGGCCAGGGCTACCGCGTCAAAGGCGCCGACGGCGAGCATCCAGCCGGGCCAAGGCCACGCCAACCCCAACGCCGCCAACATGACCATCCCGCCAAGTAAGGCGACGCACGTGCCGGCCAAGCGGGATGCGCCGAGTTCCTTCACTCCGGCGCCGCGCATCACCGTGATTCCGACGGCGAGGATTGGCAGACCCGCCAGGGCCGCCGCCGGCGACAATCGCGTCAACAGGCTGGTCAGGTCGCCGGGGGCAAAGGCGCGGACCGCCAGCAGCCCGATGGCGGCGGCCGTCGCGAAGACCGCCGTGCCGAGCAAGGTGAACAATTCGAGGATTTCCGGCCATTCCAGCCGCCGCGTGCGGCGAAGACCTCGCGATCGGCTCAAGGTCAGCAGCCGCCAGCCGACGGCGCCGGCGAGCAATCCGACCGGCGCGAGGCCGCCCCACACCACGAGCCGCGCCGGCGATTCGGGATTCACCCACCGCGTCAAGAGAAGCAGGGCCGAGTTGCCCAACACGGCCAGCGGCAGCAGCCACGCTGCGCGAGGCGTCAACACCCGGGCGGTCAGGTTCGCCAGCCAGAGGAAGAGGGCCCAAAAAACCAACTCCAAGATCGCCGCCGTCGGCGTCAAGGCATTCCGGGAAAATTCCGCCATCGCCACGAAGTCGAGCGGCGTCAGCAGCGTGGCGACGATGAGCAGCCCGCTGCTGGTGGCCGGCAACTTCCAGCGGTAATGGGTGTAGAGTCCGACGAGATACACCGCGGCGGAGACGGTCCCGAAGATGATGAACTGGAAATAGGGGATCTTGTGCAGCGGGGCCCAAATGCTGACGACCAGCGCCACGGACGAGCAAACCATCAGCAGCCCGCCGACGAGTTCGCCCCAACGGATGTTCCGCTCTTCCATGAAGGCGGCCAGGACGTCGGTCCAGGACGTCCGCGGCGCCGCAGGGCGTCTGGAAGGACGATCGCCGCCAAGGGGATCTCCGCAGCCGGAGGGCGAGAAGCCGCGGGAGGCGAACTCGCGGCCTCCATCGCCGCCAGGTTGGGTTTGTTCGGCGCAACCGCCGGGGCCGTTGGCTTCGGCGCGGCGGGGGGCAATTCCACAATCCACTCGGGGACGATCGGCGTTTCCGCGTTCCCAATCGGCAACGACGGACGCAACTGCCGGCGACTCGCCTCGACCTGTTCCAAAACCGCCTGGACGTGTTCCGGCTCGACCTCGCCCGAGTCTGCGAAAGCGGTGCAACTGCCGCTCGACGGCGGCAAGGTCCTCGAGCGCCTTGGCCTGCGGAGAGTCGAGTTCGCGATAACACCAAGTGCATTGCCCGGCGCGGGCGGAGACGGGGTGGCCGCAGAAGACGCAGGGGCGGGTCGCAGGCTTCGTCCCCAGGCGGAAAAGCCAGGCCAGCCCCGCCCAAATGCCGTGCCCGACCACGGCGACAATCGCCAGGCAGATGAAGATCCAGAGCAGAACTTCGAGTCCAGGCACGGCTGTGGCCTCCGATCGATGCCTTCGCCAACACCACCCGCAAGAGTGAAGTGCGTTGCTCCAGAGCGGTTGCTCTAACATAGCATCCTGGAACAGGGACGCCAATTGCCGCCGCTCTGGAAGCATAGGCTCGATTGCCGCGCGGATATAACGATCGCCGGCTTGTTTTGAAGATGGGAATCTGCGAGAATCGCGACTTTTGAGGAGGAGGGGGACAGTCCCCGGTTTATTCGTCCCCGGGATTGAAACGCTCGACCGCTCGCTTCCCATCGAGGATCAACGTCTTGTCCAAGCAATACCACTTTCCGGCGCTTTTGTCCCTGGCCCTGACCGCCGCTTTGGGCGGTTTTCTCTTCGGTTACGACACGGCGGTGGTCAACGGGGCCATCGGCTACCTGAAAACGCACTTCCACCTGAACGCCGACCTGGAGGGCTTTGCCACGTCGGTGATGCTGATCGGCTGCATGGCGGGGGCGGCCTTGGCGGGCCCGTTGGGCGACCGCTTCGGGCGGAAATGGACGCTCGTGCTCTGCGGCGTGCTGTTTGCCGTCTCCTCGCTGGCGGCGGCGATTCCCCACTCGCTTTCGCAGTTCCTCTGGGCTCGCTTCGCCGGAGGGGCGGCCATCGGCGCCGCCTCGATGCTCTCGCCGCTGTACATCGCGGAGATCGCCCCGGAGAAGTTCCGCGGCGCGCTGGTGGCGACCTACCAATTGGCCATCGTCGTCGGCATCCTCGTCGTCTTCTTTGCCAACCGGGAAATTGCGATGCTCGGCGAGCGCATGGCGGACAAAATGTGGAACGTCGATTTAGGCTGGCGGTGGATGTTCGCTTCGCTCGTGTTCCCCTCGGCGCTGTTCTCCTTCTTGATGCTGTTGGTGCCGGAGAGCCCGCGCTGGCTGGCCAAGGCGGGCCGCCTCGACCAGGCCCGCGCCGTCCTCGAACGCATCTGCGTCCCCAGCATCGCCGCCCGCGAAATCCAGCAGATCGAGCAGGCCCTCCACGAGGAAGAAGGACGCTGGGCGGAGTTGCTGTCGCCGGGGTACAGTCGGGCGCTCTTGATCGGCGTGCTCCTGGCCGTCTTCTCCCAGCTCAGCGGCATCAACGCGGTCACTTATTACGGCACCGATATTTTCAAGTCGGCCGGCGCCGCAACCGCCGACGCCTTCACGCAGACGGTGATCGTCGGCATCGTCAATCTCTTGTTCACCTTCCTGGCGATCGGACTGGTGGATCGCGCGGGACGCAGACCGATGCTCATCTTCGGCACGCTCGTCCAGGCCATCTCGCTCGCCTGCATCGGGCTGATGTTCCACTTGGGGATTCACGGGATCTTGCTCTTGGCGGGCATCCTCGTGTTCGTCGGCGCCTTTTCCCTGGCGATGGGCCCGATTTCCTGGATCGTCCTCTCCGAAATCTTTCCCACGAAGCTCCGCGGCCGGGCGATGTCGGTGGCCGTCGTCATGCTCTGGTTGGGCGACTTCGTGGTCACGCAGACATTCCCCCGCCTGCGCGATCAGGTCGGCCCGGCGAAGACCTTCTGGACCTACGCCTTTTTCAGCCTCCTCAGCGCCGTCTTTGTCGTCGCCATGCTTCCGGAGACCAAGGGGCGGACGCTGGAGGAGATCGAGGCCTCCTGGCGGAAATAGCGGGGAAAATGGACATTGCGTCGCCGCCGGCGACCGACAGCCGCTCGCGGTTTTGCGATTAGCCCATGCGCGGACATCGGAGTTGGAACAGTCCAAACATTTCCTCTTGCGTCAGCCCCAGCTTCCGCGGCCCGGTGGCCCCGGCGAAGATCGCCTCGAACAGGTCTCGCTTCTCCTGCAAGATGCGGTCGATCCGCTCCTCGATCGTGTCGAGAACGAGCAGTCGCGACACCGTCACCGGACCGTTGGAGCCGATGCGATGGGCGCGATTGATCGCCTGGTCCTCGACGGCCGGATTCCACCAGCGGTCGAAGAGAAACACGTAGCCGGCGAACTGGAGGTTCAACCCGACGCCCCCCGCGCCGTAGGTCATCAAGAGGACGTGCGCCGCGGGATCGTCGCGAAAACGCCGAAGGATCTCCTCGCGGCGGCGGTGGGGAATCCGGCCGTGATACGCCAAGGGGCCAAACCGCGCCAGTCCCGCCGCCAATCGCTCGATCGCGCCGACCCATTGGCTGAAAACGATCGCCTTGCGGCCGCTGGCGGCCACCTCCTCGAGAATCGGCCTCGATCCGCTCCAGTTTCGAGCTGGCGCCGCTGGCGGGGTCGAAATTGCAAATCTGCTTCAACCGCAGCACCAACTCGAAGACGTGCCGGATCGTTGCCGCGTCGCCCATTTCCGTCAGCCGCAAGACGCCCTCGTTTTCCGCCAATTCGTAGGACTCGCGCTGCGGCGGGGTCAGTTCCAACTCCGCATCGCGAAAGAGTTTCGGCGGCAGGTCGTCCAGCACCTGCTCCTTCGTGCGGCGGAGGACGTGATCGCTCACCGCCCGGCCCAGCCGCCGCGGCTTCATCCCCGGCGAAAGAAAGCCCGGGGCCAAAAACTCGAAAATCCCCAGCAGGTCGTCGGCGCTGTTTTCCACGGGCGTGCCGGTCAGGGCCCAACTGCGTTTCCGCGCAAGTGAACAGACGACCTCGCTGGTGGCGCTGGCCCGATTTTTCACCCGCTGCGATTCGTCGAGGACGACCAGATCGAAGCCCGCCGCGGGGCCGTCGGCGACGCCGCCGTCCATCGCTTCGCGATCGCGACAGAGGACTTCGTAGTTGGCGATGCGCAGCGGGACGTCGGGCAATTGCCACTGCCACAGCCGCCGCGCCTGGTCGCCTTCGACGACCAGGAGGGGGATTTCCGGGGCCCAAAGGCCGAATTCCCGCTGCCAGTTGCTCACCAGCGGCTTGGGACAGACCAGCAGCACACGGTGAACTTCCCCGCGGCGAAGCAGCAGGCGAATCGCCGTAATCGCCTGCATCGTCTTGCCCAAGCCCATTCTCATCGGCCAGGATCGCCGAGAGCCGCGGATAAAGGAAGGCCGCGCCCTCAAGCTGGAAAGGAAACGGCGGAAACGGCATCGTCAGCAATCCTTCCGCCAACAGCGACTCCAAGGACGGCTGCAAAAGATAGTGCAGTCGGTCCGCCAACTTGATGACGTTGCCCGGCGGTTTGATCCGCGTGCGGCCTTGCAGCCCGAGCGAGGCTGCCGCGGGCGGCGGCGGCAGGGATTGCGGCGATGCACCCGCCGGCGGCGATTCCCGCTCAACCGACGCGGAAAAGACAAAACTTCGCGCGCGGAGCTTCACGTCGCCGATGGGAATCGAGACGACCTGCGGACCTGTCGCCTCCAATCGCACGCTATGCGCCTGCGGCGCCATCGACACGCGGAAAGCCTCGCCGCAGGCCGCATCGGCCGCCTGGACCGGAATCTCTATGCCCAGAGTGGCGACGGCCGGGGGCGGAGCGGGATGCCAGCTCGCGACGCTCATCGGGCGGCCTGCTGCGCTTCTTCGATCGCCTGCCGAATCCGCTCGAACGGCTCGGCCAGGTCAAACGACTCGCTCAACTCCGCCAGCCGCTGGGCGATCAGCGTCGCATCCCCCTCGGCCTTTTCCGCCGCCGCCAGCGCGTTGCCCCCGAGGCGAAATGTGAACAGATGACCATTAGCTGACTCTTCCGACGCCATGACCAGGGCGACGGGAAAAGAAACGAGGCTGCGGACAGCCAAAACGGGGGGGCGATCCGTAAATACAGCCAGCGGTTCGATTTTCGATTGCCCTAACAGGGTGGAACCAATCTGCTCGCCGTATAAGTAAGCCTCCAGTGTCGGTCCGTAAAGGATTTCCTGGGCCCGGTTCGCCTTGATCGGCGTCGTGCAATGGAACTCCAGCGGCCGGGCGGCTAGATTCAGTAGCAGATAGCCACCGAACAGGCCGTGCTGCGGATGCTCGACCACGGTAAGAAACCCCAAGGCGGGCCTGTGTTTAGCGTCCATGGTGGTCATCAGCAACGCCTATTTTTCTCGTTTTCTCCATAGCTCCTATCCACCCCACACCGACTCCCAAAAGGCCGTTCGTGCGGTTGGTGCATCGGGTTTGGGCCGGCGGCGACTTTACTGATATCTGCGTAGAAAGCGGATCGGGGCGACGAACCGGAGCCCGAATTTTCCCGCCTTTCGTTGGTCGGCCGATTCGAGTCAATATAGACACGAATAGGTCTGAAAAAAGAACTTTTGCCGGGTGCTCGACTTTTTCGCGACTTTCTGTTTATACTAGAGGTTGAAAGGAATGTCGCCATGAGCCAAGAACAACCCCGGCCTCGTCCTCCCCTGTTCAGCAGTCAGATTGAGGTCTCGCAAAATGTCGGTTTTGCGGGGGGGTGCATGCAGCGCGAAGCCCAGACATGGAAACCCCCCAAATATTGCGGCAGTTGGTTGCCGGCCAGGATCGGCAGAACGAGTTGCTGGAAGAATTAGTCAACCAGTTGGGCGCTGCCCAGAAGCAGCGGGCGATCGAACTGGGGCAATGGAAGCAGGCCAATCCGCACTTGGCGCGGAGTTGCCGCATGGCCGCCGAAGCCCTTGGCAAGGTCCAGACCGAGTTCCTCGACAGCCTGACCCAGGAGGTGCGGGAGAACTACGAGGTGCTGCTGGACGGCGAATTCATGCTCAACGAGTTCGTCGATCGCTTCGGCCCGCGGTTGGCGCACCTGAACGGCCTGTTGCAGGTCCTGTCGCAGTTGAGCGCGACCGCGGCGCCGGCCAATGCTCCAAATACGCCCTGACATGGCGTCGCGGCCACTTTTGCCGCGGTTGGGGATCTGGCCGTGGTTGGGGATCGGGGCGGCCGCGGCATTGTGGGCGCTGTTTGCCCAGGCCGACGAAAGCAACCAAGGCGACGCTTGGCCGGTCTTTCGCGGCGACGCCCGCGCCAGCGGCGTCGCCCGAGATGCCCTGCCCTCCTCGGAACGCCTCGAACTCCTCTGGACCTTTTCCGCAAGCCACGGCTTCAAGGCCACGGCCGCCATCGTCGCCGGGACGGTCTACGCCGCGGACAGCGACGGCAATCTCTATGCGATTGATCTGGCCAGCGGCGCAAAACGGTGGAAATCGCCGACGAACTCGACGATCACCGCCTCGCCCGCCGTGCGTCGCGACCGGGTCTACATCGGCGACTACGACGGCCGTTTCCACTGCCTTGACGGCAAGTCGGGAAAAGTCGTCTGGCAATTCGAAGCCGATGCGCGGATTTACGCCAGCGCGAACTTTTACCGCGACTGCGTCTTGTTCGGCTCCCGGGACGCGTTTCTCTACTGTCTGAAGGCCGATTCCGGCAAGCTCGTTTGGAAGTGCGAAAGCCCCGGCGAAATCTGCTCGATCGTCGTCGCCGAGGACCGCGTTTTCTTTGCCGGCGACGACAACTCCGTACACATCATCGACCCGCGGCAGGGCAAGAGCCTCGGCGCAATTTACATGCGCTGGCCGACCGCCTGCGTGCCGGCGCTGACGAGCGGCGTCCTCTTCGTGGGGAATGAAGGCGGGGCGCTGGTCGCGCTCGATCCGCGGCAAAAGAAGATTCTCTGGAGCTATGAAACCCCCGAGGCGTTCCCTTTCGAGTCCTCCGCCGCCGCGACCCCCGAGGCCATTTTCGTCGGTTGCCACGACAAGCAAATCCATGCCCTCGATCCGAAAACCGGCCGGCCGTTGTGGGCCTTTCGCACAAAGGCCCGCGTCGATAGCTCGCCGGTTGTCGTCGGCAAGCGAGTGTTCGTCGGCTCGTCCGACGGCCGGATTTATGGCCTGGACGCGAAATCGGGCCGGGAAGTGTGGCGGTTTGAAGCGGGCGCCGCCGTCGAAGCCTCGCCGGCCGTCGCCGCGGGGCAAATGGTCGTCGGCGCGATGGACGGCAATCTCTATTGTTTCGGGCAGAAGAAACGCTGACGCATGACGCCGCCGACCACGATCCTTGTTTCGGAAGACTCTCGCGAAGCGGCCGCCGCCCTGGGGCGGGAATTGGCCGACCTATTGGGTGGCACTGGCGTGTCGCCAGTGTTGGTTGGGAGCACTGGCAAGATGCCGGCGCCACCCGCGGTAATCGCCTTCCCTCGGTTCGTCGATCTCCCGCCCGACGGAGCGGTCGTGCGGCGGTTGCGCCAGATCGAGGGCGACTTGATCGTCCTCAGCCGCCTCTACCCCCGGGCCGCCTATTGGCTCCTCCGCGCCCACGGCGTTGCCGGCCGATTCTGCCCCACTTGGGAACTGTCCCAATTTTCATCCGCTGAAAATGGAACTGTCCCCTTCGGCGTCGCGGAAACCGTCCCCTCCGGTTCGCAGCGGCCGATCCGCTGTCTCGACCTCCGCTGTTTCCCCGACGCGGCGGCGATCGCCCGCAGCATCGCTGTAGCGCCGGGGGGCGGAAATCCAACGTTCGAGCAATTTGAGGATGACGCGGCCGGCCTGCCGCGATGGCATCCGGTGATCGACGACGACCGCTGCACGAATTGCCTGGAATGTTTGAATTTCTGTCTGTTCGGGGTCTACGGTCTGGACGCGGCGGGTCGAATCCTGGTCGAAACGCCCGCTGCGTGCCGCGACGGCTGTCCGGCGTGCTGGCGGATATGTCCCGTCGGGGCGATCATTTTTCCCGCCTGCGACAACCCCGCGATAGCCGGCGACGATTCTCCGCCGCTGGCTTTTGGCGACGATCTCGACCGCCTGGCGGATGAACTGGATCGGAGCGAAGAGGGGAGCGAGACTTGACTGGTGTGACACAAAAGAGTACACTTGTACCAATCATGGGTACAGTACATGCAACCAGCGGCTTGGCCGAGGCCCTGTTAAGCAAAAATCGCCGGATGATCCTGTCCTTGTTGCTAGGGCACGCCGACGAGGCGTTCTACCTGCGGCAGATTGTTCGTACTGCCGGCGGCGGGCTGGGGCAATTCAGCGGGAACTGCGACAACTCGTCCAGTGCGGCATCCTGCGTCGAACGGCCCGAGGCCAAGAGGTCTACTTTCAGGCGAATCCTGAGTGCCCGATCTTCGCCGAACTGAAAAGTCTGCTGATGAAAACGGCGGGGTTGGCCGACGTTCTTGCGGACTGCCTTGGCCCCGCTGGCCGACCAAATTGAGGTCGCCTTTGTCTTCGGCTCTTTCGCCCAGGGGAAAGAGCGACAAGATAGCGACGTTGACGTGCTCGTCGTGGGCAAGGCGACTTCTGCCGACGTGACGGCCGCGATCGGTCCGGCGCAGGAACAACTTCAGCGGGAGGTCAATCCGAGCGTGTATCCGCCGGAGGAGTTTCGTGCTAAGCTGGCGGTTGGCCATCATTTTCTCAAGAACGTCATGGCCGGCGGCAAGGTTTTCCTGATCGGGGACGAGGATGGACTTGAAAGACTGGCTGCGAAGCGGCTGGCTGATTGAACATCAGACGAGCAGCCAGGAGATTGCCGACTTGCTGGGGGTTGTCGGCCGCGACATCGCCCAGTGTCAGCTCGCCGGTCTGAGCCCAGACTGGCAACTGAACATTGCCTACAATGCAATTCTGCAAGTTGCGACGGCTGCGCTGGCCGCCGCCGGTTATCGCGCCGCTCGCGCCGCCCAGCATCATCGCGTCATCGAATCGCTGGCGTACACGATGAACGTCGGCGCTGGGCGGATCGCCCAATTGCAGAGCTATCGGAAGAAACGCAACATCAGCGACTACGAGTGCGCGGCGGCGTCTCGCAGCAAGAGGCCAGCGAGATCGTCCGCCTGGCCAATGCCCTTCGCGAGGATTTGGTGAAATGGCTCGCCGCGAACCATCCGGAGCTAATTGTCGGCAAGGGTTGATGAAGGAAAGGCGATTGTTGGCAGTTGGACTTCTCCGCTATTCTCCCGCGTTAGGCCACGTCATAAAATTTTTCCACCTTGCCCTTTGCAAGTTCACAAAATATCTCAAACTCCGCATCGCTCGCGAAACCATGTCGCGGCAGCCAATGAAAAATCTGGTCGTTCGGATAGAGCATGATTCCTTCGGGAGTCCGCACCACCTTCGCGAAAGCCTGCCATAAGGCCTCGCCGTGACCGAGCGCACTCTTTGTGAGTATCGCGTCGGTGGAAGCCTGCCACTCAAGTTCCATATCCTCGATCGGGGCGCTTTCTGAACCGGCGGCGGACTATCCAGCGCCTCTCGAATGGCCGGACGACGAACCAATAAATGCCGGCAATCAGACACCCGATGGACAACGTTAATCGAGCCTTGTCGTCAGCGCCGGGCACGGTCAGCATCAGGACCCCTGCAACAACGCCAAAAACAAAAATGGCGTTCAGTCCGAAACGAAACACCGGGCGACATGTGTGGCGAAAGTGGTAACGATACCCCTGCAACAGTTCGTCGGCCGTCCAGCGGAATCGAATGGTTACTGGCTGTTCCATGCACGTGTGTCCCAAAAAGACACCCGCATCATAAGCCGGCCCCGGACAACTGGTCAATATGCCCCCCGAACCATCGCCGCGATGGGGGGACCGCTCGCCCAAAATCAACCGAATTGCCATTGGCGATTGGCCGCCAACTTCGATACTATACCCCCAATGGATCGCAATCTGCGGAGATCGCCCATGGCCGGGGAGACAAAACGCATAGAAACCGCCCACCACTCGCATCATCTCCGCCCCCTCCCCCGCCTGGAACAGTCCCCGCTGGCTGCCGACGCCGAATTGCTCTCGCCCCAGCGACAGGCCCAATGGCTGTTGGCTTTCCTGCTCATCGGAATTGCGGCAAGGTCGGTCCGCTACATGCTGCGGTTCCCCCTGTGGGAAGACGAGGCCATGCTGGCCGCCAATTTCCTCGACCGCGGTTTTTGGCAAATGCTCAAACCGCTGAACTACGTCCAGGTCGCGCCGACGCTGTTCCTCTGGTGCCAGCTCGCGGTCGTCAAACTGCTGGGCTTTTCGGAATACGCCCTGCGGCTTGTGCCCTTCGTTTGCGGAATCGCCAGCCTGTTCCTCTTCCGCCACCTGACCGGAATGCTGCTCCGCGGAATGGCCTTGGTCGTGGCCTTCGGCGTCTTCGCCGTTTCCTATCCGCCCATTCGCTATGCGGCCGAGGCCAAGCCCTATGCCTGCGACCTCTTCCTCGCCTTGGCGATGCTCACGCTGGCGGTCCATTGGCTCCGCCGGCCGGGCGAAAACCGCTGGCTCTGGGCGTTGGCGGCGATGATCCTGCCGGCGGTCGGATTCTCCTTTCCCGCCCTGTTCACCGGCGGCGGCGTCAGCCTCGTCGTCGGCTATGCCCTCTGGCGGTCCGGCCGCCGCGGCTGGCTGCCGTGGTTTGCCTTCAATCTGCTGTTGGCCGCCGGGTTTCTCGCCGTGTTGGCCGTCAATCACTTTGCCGTGGGACAATGGAACCAGGCCGAGATGGACCGGATGTGGCAGGACAGCTTTCCGCCGCTGGCGCATCCGATTCGATTGATCGGCTGGTTTTTCAGCGAACACACGGGGAGCATGTTGGCCTATCCGGTGGGCGGGCCGAAGGGCGGCAGCACGGCGGCGTTTCTCTGTTGCGCGGCGGGGCTCGTCGTCTTGGCGCGGCGGCGGCAGGGATGGCTGCTCGCGCTGTTGCTCCTGCCGCTGGGACTGAACTTCGCCGCCGCGGCGATGCACCGCTATCCCTATCCGCAGCACATGAAATTCGGCCTCTTTTCCGCGGCGAGCTTCTGCGTCTTGATGGGGGTGGGCATCGCCGCGATGCTCGATTGGCTCGCCCGGCGGCCGCGCGCAAGGCCGCGTAATTCGCGCGGCGGCGCCGACCGTGTTGGCGGTTCTCGCCCTGGTCGCCGGCGGATCAATCGTTCACGATCTGATTTACCCGTACAAGTCGGACACGACGCTGCGGGCCAGGGATTTCGCCCGCTGGTTCTGGTCCGACGTTGGCCACGACAGCGAACTTGTCTGCCTGGAGACCGATTGGAAAAAGGACCTTTCGCCGGGCACGTACACGTGGGGCTGGTCGTCGCTGTACTTGTGCAACCAGCGGATTTATTCGCCGCGTCACGCCCGGGGCGAGCCGCCGCACTTGGAGCAGGTCTCCGCCGAGCGGCCGTTGCGATGCGTCTTGTTTCGCGCGTTGGATCAGGAAAAGGACAGCGGCCGCGTGGATCGCTGGGTCGCCGAGATGGAGCGATCCTACAAGCTGGTCTGCCGCGACCGCTATCCCGTGCCGATTTATGGGAAGTGGGGCGCCCCGTCGCTGTCGGACCACGACTACATCGAGGTGTTCAAATTTGTGCCCCTGGAGGGGAAGCGGCCTCCGGTCCCCTCTCCCTCCGGGAGAGGGTTAGGGTGAGGGGAAGTTCCACCGGCCTACGATCACGTCAAGCCTTCCGCCCTGGCAGCGGCCGTCTCTGGCCGCTTCCTGATAAAATGGACGCTTGCAAAAACGCTGATCTTCGGAAGCGGTGACTTGCGATAATTCCCCTCACCCCAGGGCTGACGCATTTAACTGGGAAAACTGCGGAATCGTGAGAAGGCGACAACTTACCCAACCTCAGTTGACGAACTTGTGTCAGAACTGTATGGCAAACGCATTACGCCCGCTTTTCAGCAGGGAGGAACGGGTTGGCCAAGGCTCGTCAAGATAGACTGGGGTAAATCAGCATCTCTCAGGTTTCCACAATGTTCCCATGTTAATGCAATTCCAAATGCGTCAGCCCTGCCCCTCACCCCGACCCTCTCCCGAAGGGAGAGGGGGGCCGCCGTACGCACGGCCTGACATTTTGCCGAGGAGCCGTTAGAATGCCTTGTAACCCCTAAATTTCCATGTGGCGTGCCATGCGATTTACAAAGATGCAAGGGGCGGGCAACGACTACGTCTATGTCGATTGCTTCGCCGAACCGCTGCCCGAGCGGCCCGCCGAACTGGCGCGGCGAATCGCCGACCGCCATTTCGGCGTCGGCGGCGACGGCCTGATCCTCATTTGTCCCAGCCAACAGGCCGACGCCCGGATGCGGATGTTCAACACCGACGGCTCCGAGGCGGAAATGTGCGGCAACGGCATTCGCTGCGTCGGAAAGTACGTTTACGACCACGGGATATGCAAGAGTCCATCGCTGCGGATCGAGACCGGCCGGGGCGTGCTCGCCGTCGAATTGGAAGTCCGCGACGGTCTGGCCCGGCGGGCCCGCGTCGATATGGGCGAGCCGATCCTCCTGCCCGAGCTAATCCCCACCACCCTGCGCGGCGACCCCAGCCGCGCGGACGGCGCCGTGGTCGACGTCCCCTTGGATGTCGGCGGCGAGCGGGTTTCGGTCGACGTGCGTCTCGATGGGCAATCCGCATTGCGTCGCGTTTGTCGACGAACTCAGCGACCGCTGGGTGTTGGAAATTGGGCCGCTGGTCGAGAAGGACCCTCGCTTTCCCCGGCGGGTGAACGCCGAGTTCGTGCAAATCGTCTCGCCGGACGAGGTCCGCATGCGCGTATGGGAGCGAGGCTCCGGCGAAACCCTCGCTTGCGGCAGCGGGGCCTGCGCCGTCTGCGTCGCCGGCGTCCTCAGCGGCCGAACGCGGCGAAAGCTCCTCGTCCATCTCCCCGGCGGCGACCTCGAACTCCATTGGGGCGACGACAACCACGTCTACCTGACCGGCCCCGCCGTCGGAAGTCTTTCACGGCGTTTGGGACGACGGGGTCTGGCAGCGACGATGAAGATCGACAATCCCCTCCTCCACAAGCTGGGCGGTCTGCTGGGATCGGCGGCCATCCGCGCGTGGATGGGATCGCTCGACTACAAGGCGGCGTATTACGACCGCGCGATCGACCCGATTTTTCCCGAGTGCCGCGGGAACAAGATCTATCTCTTTTGGCACGAATACATCCTTTTTCCGATCTTCCTCCGCGGCCATTGCAACCTTTCGATGCTCCTCAGCCGGCATCGCGACGCGGAAATCCTTTCCTACGCCGCCTATCACCTGGGCTTTGACTTCATCCGCGGCTCGACGAATCGCGGCGGGGCGGCGGCGCTGCGGGAGTTGCTGGCGAAGAGCCGGCAAATGCACCTGACGATCACCCCCGACGGCCCCCGCGGCCCGCGCCGCCGCATGGCCCCGGGACCGATCTTCCTCGCCTCGAAACTCGGCCTGCCGCTGGTGCTGATGGGCTACGGCTTCGACCGCCCCTGGCGACTGGGAAGTTGGGACCATTTCGCCCTGCCGCGGCCTTTTTCCCGGGCGCGGGGCGTGGCCACCGGCGAGATCTTCGTCCCGCCCGAGCTGGATCGCGATGGGCTGGAGCATTTTCGCCGCCGCACCGAGGACCTTCTGAATGCCTTGAGCGAGGAGGCCGAGACCTGGGCCGCTTCCGGACGCCGCAAGACGGGGCAGTCGAAGCTCTGGCGCGCGACCAGGCCGCGGCGGCGAAAGCGAGAAATGCGGCCGCTGCGACAACGATAAATCCGAAATCGTGCTTCTTTCAAGGAAGATCCCCGCATGACCCAACGCGACCTCTTCACCGACGCCGACTCGCCGCCGGTCCTCTCCGTCTGGGAACTGACCAGCCAAATCAAGGACCTGCTGGAAATCTCCTTTCCCGCGGTCTGGGTTGTCGGCGAAATCTCGAATCTTTCCCGCCCGCAGTCGGGACATTGCTACTTGACGCTCAAGGACGACCGCGCCGCAAATCCGCGCGGCCTTGTGGCGCAACGCCGCCGCGGGCGTGCGCTTCGACCTCCGCGACGGCATGGAAGTGATTTGCCGCGGGCGATTGGACGTTTACGCCCCGCGCGGCTCCTATCAATTGATTCTCGAGCGGATCGAGCCGAAGGGGATCGGGGCATTGGAGCTGGCCTTGCGGCAACTGCGGGAAAAACTCGCCCGCGAGGGGCTCTTCGATCCGGCGCGGAAGCGGCCGCTGCCGCGATTGTTGCGCCGCGTCGCCCTGGTGACCAGTCCCACCGGCGCGGCGATCCACGATTTTCTCCAGGTCCTCAAGCGGCGATGGCGGGGCGCCGACGTGTTGGTCGTGCCCACCCGCGTCCAGGGCGTCGGCGCGGCGGAGGAGATCGCCGCGGCGATTGAAATCGCCAACCGCCTGCTCGCTGCCGATCGACTGCCTCGTGCTCGCCCGGGGCGGCGGCAGCCTGGAAGACCTTTGGGCGTTCAACGAGGAGATCGTCGTCCGCGCGGTGTTCGCCTCGCGGATTCCCGTCGTCTCCGCCATCGGCCACGAGGTCGACGTGACGCTTTCGGACCTTGCGGCCGACGTGCGGGCATTGACGCCCAGCGAGGCGGCCGAATTGGTCGCCCCCGCCGCGGAGGACGTTTTGGCCGGCCTGCGGCAGATCGGCAAGCGGCTGGCCGCGGCCTTGCGGCGGCGGGTCGAGTTGGCCCGGGCGCGGTTGGACGCGCTTGCGCGGCGGCGGGTTTTCCGCCGCCCTTTGCAGCCGATCGAGGATTTTTCGCGGCGGCTGGACGAGTTGGAAGCCGCGGCGCAGCGGGCGATGCGAAATCGTTTGCAAGTCTCTCGCGCCCGGCTCGACGCCGCGGCGGCGCGGCTGGACGCGCTAAGTCCCTTGGCCGTTCTCGCCCGCGGCTACAGTATGACCCAGCGGCTGGCCGACGGCCGGCTGATTCGCGACGCCGCGGAATTAAACCCCGGCGAGCGGATCGCCACGCGATTCGCAAAGGGACGGGCGATCAGCCGCGTGGAGGAGGTGGCGGAGAGCGGGGGATAAGCATGGGATGACGCCCGCGAAACCGCAAGCGACAGTCGGACCGCTCGCGCCGCAGAGCCGCGCGACTGCCGGATGCGACCCTTCTCGCCAATTCTCCCCCATCACGCGCGAGATAAATACGTCCCGGTGCGCGTGTCCACCTTGATGACTTCGC
This sequence comes from uncultured Planctomycetia bacterium, assembly GCA_963791075.1. GTDB lineage: Bacteria > Planctomycetota > Planctomycetia > Pirellulales > Thermoguttaceae > CAWBRF01. Next base: position 89,162 of record CAWBRF010000035.1, on the reverse strand, counting down.
CCTGGGAAAGATACTCCGGCACCTGGACCACAAGGCCGGTTTCGAGCGTCGCGGGCTTGCTCCGCGCGGTGGCCGAGGCCCCCTTGATGCCCGGGTCGCACTGCACCACCTTCAAGGCAACCGCCACCGGCAACTGCACCCCGACGCACTCGTCGTTGTAGATCAACGCCTGCACGCCCTCCAGGCTCTCGGTCAGGTATCGGCTCTCCTCGGCGAGGTCCTCCTTGGCGAGCGAATACTGGTTGTAGTCCTCCTGGTCGAGGAAGTGGATGTGCGTGGCGTCGGAGTACATGAACTTGACCGGCCGCTTGCGGAAGTCGGCCTCGGGCAGCGATTCGCCGCCGCGGAGGGTGATGTCCACCTTCTGCTTGGTGATCAGGTTCCGCGCGCGGTACTTGTAGAACGTCGCCGCGCCGCGGGCCGACGGGCTCTGCACCGTGATCGACTCGATCGCGCACGGCGCCTCGTTGTAATTCAAAATGCTTCCCGTCTTGATGTCTTTTGCCAGCATATCGGTCCAACTCGGTTTCGCAGCAGGTCACTCTTCCCCGGAGAGGATCGTTCCCGACTGCGGGTCGACGGCGACGCCGCCGGTCAGCCTGGCCAACTCGGCCAACACCGCCAACAACGCGCCCGGGTCGAGCAACTCGTCGGGCTCCTCTTGCTCTTCTTCTTCTTCGGCCTCGTTGTCGGGCAAGTCGGTGATTTGTTCAAAATGGAGCACGTCAAAGCGGCCGTCGTATCGCCGCAGCCGCTTCAAGGTGGCCAATTGCCCCGGCTCGATGCTCTCTTCCAGGTCCTCGGCCAGGGCCTCGATCTGCTCGGTCACTTCCTCGCCGCTGGTAAAGCAAATATCCAAGGCGGCGTAGTCCTCGGGAGAAATCAGCGTGATCGACTCGAAGCGGCCATGGGCGTCGCAGCCGGGATGGCTGAGGAAGTAATTCTTGTTGATCGCCGCGAGCGTCTTCTGCATCGCCTTGAGCGTCGGCTGTTTCGCCGCGGGAAAGAGGACGAAATAGGTCTCGCGCCAACGAAACCGGCCGTCTTCAAACGTCGACATGGCAGTTACTCCGGGGGATCGTTTTTCACGCCGCGTGCATGTTTCAGCCAGGCGCCCAGGGCTTCGATCGTCGCATCGTGCTCCTGGAGGTTGGCCCAGACGGTCTCGTTGTGTTCGAGGCGGACTTCGTACTGGCCTTCCCGCTCGCACTCGCCGTTGCCACAGAAGTGCGGCAGGTCGGAGATCCACATGATCCGATAGAGCGGGATGCGTTTGTCGTCGATCGTGCAGAAGACCTGCATTACGAAGGCCCCCCAGTTCGATGGAGCGGCGGGCGGCGGCTCCGACGGCGGCCATCAGGGTCGCGCGCAGCGAACCCTCCTCGATCGCTTGCAGCCCGGCGATGGTCGTCCCGCCGGGACTGGCCACGCGGTCCTTCAGCGCGCCGGGGTGCTCGCCGGTCGCAAGGACCATTTCCGCCGCGCCGAGGACGGTCTGGGCGGCCAAGGCGGTGGCGACGGCGCGGGGCAGGCCCATGCGGACGCCGCCGTCGCTCAGGGCCTCGATCACCACGTAAACGAACGCCGGTCCCGAGCCGGACAACCCCGTCACCGCGTCCAGCAGCCCCTCGTCAACAGCAAAGGCGATGCCGACGGAGGCGAGTAATTGCTCGACCAACTGGCCGTCGGCCGTTGTCGCCTGAGAGCCGAGGGAATACGCACACGCCCCGCGGCCAACCAGGCACGGCGTGTTCGGCATGACGCGAACCAAGCGGGTTTGCGGGCCGAGTCCCTGGGCCAAGGCGGCCAGCCGAAAACCGGCGACAATGGAAACGACCAGCGTCCGCGGCGGAATTTTCCCCCGCAACTCCGCCAACACCGCGGCAATTTGCTGCGGCTTGACGGCGAGGATGAGGATGTCCGCCGCGGCGACGACCTCGGCGTTGTCGGCCGTGGCCCGGCCGCCGGTCTCCTTGGCGAAGCGAGCCCGGGCGTCCGCTTGGGGATCGGCGGCCAGGATATGGTCGGCGGGGATCAGCCCGGCACGAACGAACCCCCGCCCCAGGGCCGTAGCCATTTGACCCGCGCCGATCAGTCCGATCCGTTGTGTCAACATAGCCGCTATGCTACGCCAATCCGGCCGCTTCAGCAAGGGAGGGGGGGCCGGGAAGGATGAAGGATGAGGGATGAAGGATGAAGGATGAAGGATGAAGGATGAAGGATGAAGGATGAAGGCCGGACAATGCTACAATTTGTCGCCTTCGCCTGGTTCATTTGCGGAGAAATATCGCATCGGAGCGGCGACCAGCAGGATGCCGCTGACCAACAACACCAAGACCGCGAACAGGGCGACGACCAGCCAGCCCATCAAGCCTCCGCCGGCAACCGCCTCGCCGTAGGAATGTTTTCCGCCGGGCATGAGGTAATTGACCCCGTACCACGCCCACAAGATCGCCATGAACGCAAGCACCGCGCCGTTGGCCATGCCGAAGTTGCCGCACCAGCCGGCAGAGCGGGAGTGAACGATCAGCATGTAAACGAGGATGGAGATCAGCGCCCACACTTCCTTCGGATCCCAACCCCAGAATCGCCCCCAGGAAACGTCCGCCCACAATGCGCCGAGAAACGTGCCGACAATCAGGAGAAGGATGGCGATCTGGATGATCTTGTAGGTCACGGCGACGAGGACGGCGCAGTTTTGCGGCGGCTTGCCCTGCGGGTAGCGTCCCAGCCAGTAATAGCCCAAGGCGATGTTGCCCACGCCCCAAGCCAGCGCGGCCGCCCCGTAGGCGGCGACGATCGTGGTGACGTGAACGGCCAGCCACCAGTTGCTCCGCAACACGGGCATCAGCGGCCGTATTTCCTTGGGAAAAACGGGGACGTAGTAGGCGATCAGCAGGGCCAACAACGAGATGCCCGCGGTGACAAGAAGGAAGAGCGTCTGCAAATTTCTCTCCGTCGCCGGCTGCCCACGGAGCGGACGCGACGCGAACCACATCCCCAGCAGCCCGACGCACAGCGCCACGAAGACGATCGTCTCGAACATGTTCGTGACCGGGGCCCAGCGGGTAATCGCCACGCGCAAGGAAAAGCCGACGACGATCATCGCCATGCCGCCGGCCAGGGCCGCCGCGCCCAGCCAAAACGCCGCCGTGCGAAAGACCGCCAACGAGGCCGCCAGCCAAACGACCGCCAGCAGGCACCCGGCCCAGGCCCAGTAAAATGGATCGATGCGATTGTAGAGGACTTCGACGCCGGTCGATCCGGCGGGAGGATAGGCCGTTTGGGCCAACAGTTCGTCGTCCTTGTCGCGGATGGGCAGCTCGCGGCGGATCGGCTCGATGGCCTGGCCCAATTCCGCCAGTGCGCCGGCCAGCGAGTTCATCGCGGCGGCGAAATCCTGCGGCCGTTGGAAATTGTCGCGATCCGCATAGGCCTCGGCCGCCCGACGGAACGCCTTTCGCACTTGCTGCAAGAGGGCGGGCGGATACGGGCCGACGACGTCGGCGGGGCCGTCCAACAAGGCCGGCAAGGCGATCCAGGGCTGGGCGTCGTCCTCCGGCTCGCGATCCGCCTCCAGGGCCGCCGGGTCCAACGCCGGCGCAGGCCGCAGCGACAGCCCATTGTCGTACAACGCCAGGTGGGCCGCCGCGCTCCGCCGGGCCAACTCGTCCACCCGGGCCGCGACGCTCTGCATCATCAGGCGAAAGCCGCGGGCCTGCGACGCGCTGAAGGCGTGCGGACTCTTCATCATGCGGTCGCCCAGGCTCGACATCCCGCGGGCCAATTCCGCCGTGGACCGCTCCAGCGACGCGGCCGCCGGCTCCACCTCCGCCAGCGGCGCGTCTTCTTCCTTTTGCCCCAGCGCGGTCAGCTTCTTCACGGCTTCGGCCGCACGGGCAGCCGCCTTGCCGACTTTGCCCTGCTTGTCCGCGGAAAAGAACGACATCAGGCCGCCTTCCAACTCATTCCAATCGCGAACGACGCCTTCGATCTTTTCGTTGAAACGGTCGCGGCCGTTTACGGACGCGGCGGGCTGAAACGTCAATTGGCGATACGCGGAGTAGGCGTCGGCCAGTTCTCTTGCCGCGGCGTCCGTGGCCGAGAGTTCCGGGCGTCTGCCCGCGGTTTCCGCCTGCCGTTGGCGATTGCTGATCTCCTCCAATCGCTGCCGCAGCTTCACGGCGGCGGCCGCCTCTCGCGGCGAAATATAGCGAAGCGGCTGGCCCTGCTCGTCGCGCAGAGGCAACTCCAGCAAGTCCGTCCGCAACCCCGGCTCGGCCGCGGGGAGAAACGCAATCGTTTCCCATCGCTGCGGCTCGACCAGCCAAGCGAAGAGCAACTCGGCGGCGCCGCCTTCGGGCAGGAAATCCGGCCGCTCGCTGCCGCAGACCTTCTTCACGGTCGAACGGGCGAAGGTGTCCAGGGGCATGATCCGGCCGCCGTCGAGGACGGGCAATTGCCGCCAAACGCTCCAGTCCAGCGGGGCCGGCTCGCCTGCCTGCGCGGCGCCTCCGCCGGCGATGACCGCCGCCGCAAGGACCACGGCCGCCGCCTTCCCCGCCGCGGCGCCCTTGCCGTTTCTGCCGCCGCCGACGTCCTTGGGCGATTGCGACTTGAGGAAGTATCGGATGAAAACGCCGCAAATGACCGCCAGGCAGGCGGCGTATTTCAGGCCGCGACCGGGGTCGCCATTAAGCGTAAACTCTGACAGAAACAGCCGCGGCGGCGGATCGCCCGGCCCGGTCCACGAACTCCCCAGCGATTCCGCCGAGAGGGGCCCTTGAAAACTCGTCTGGAAGAGGCGATAGGAGCGGCCGGTCGCCGGGTCGTAAAACTCGGCCGGCTGGTTCATCTTCACCTCGACGTTCTTTTCCAGGATGCGCGCGGGGTCCTTGCGGTCGCGAAAGTCGATCAGGCTGGAATAGTGCGACGCCATCGCCGCCCCGGGGTCGAGCTTGCGGCGAAACTTGTGCAAGTAAACCTCCACGCCGAGGTCGATTGCGTCCGCACACAAGGCGACGGCCGCGTGCCGCTTCTTCCCGGCGACCACCCGCCGGACGTTCGCCGCCGCCGAGTCCAGCGGTCCGCTCGCCGAGGGCGCGAGCCAAAACTCCTCCGCCCGGCCATCGACCGTCAGCCGCACGCGGACTTGCCGCTGCGGGGCCGCCTTCATCTTCGCGAACGGCTGCGGCATGGGCATCGTGTCGGGCCTGGCGGAAGGGATGAATCGCTGGATGGAAAGCGAAGCGGCATCCGCGGTCTTTTCAAAAACCTCCAGGGCCTTGTCCTCGGCCGGCATTTCGCCGCCGCTCCACTTTCCCGCCCGCCAGCCGCGCCAATACAGCTTCTGGTCCGCCCCTTGCAAGAGGTCGATCCGCGGCCGGCCGACCTCGTGCAACGTTTCCTCGTCGGGAGCGCCGCCGCCGGGTTTTTGCGCGGCGTCGAACCAATACGAGCCGAACACGCCGTCGCGATCGTCTTGCTCGTCGTACTCGGGCAGGTCGGCTAGAAGGAACATCTTTCGCGGCTCCTCCTTGCCGCGGTGGACGAGCAACTGCACGCTCAAAAAAGTCGGATCGAACTTGACCAGTTCGATTTCCAACCCGGTCTTCCCCAGCGGCTGCAGCGACTTGGGCTGGAGTTGATCGACGGCGAACTGATAGTTGCGGCCGTTGGCGCGAAGGACGATGCGGCCTTTCTTGCCCAGCGGTCCGTCCGGGGCCGATTCGCGAAAAGCGGCGGTCTCTTCGTCGCTGCCGGTCATCCAGAAGACGACCCGTTGTCCGCCGGCGAGCGACTGGCGCATTCCCAGGCCGAAGGCCCGCCCGGCGCCGTGCGGATGCTGGCTCGTCTGCACCGTCAGCACCAGCGGCATCGAGCCGCCGTGGCCGGACATCATGCCGTGCGGCGAGGCGGGGCCGGGATTGGTGAGCAAGACCAGCAGCGGCAGGGCAATCTGCCGCGAATCGGCATAATAGTCGAGCGTCTCCAAGCGGACGCCGTCGCGATCGTAGAGCACGCCCTTGTCGCGCCCGGCGAGCCGCCAGGGAAACCAGGAGAGGCTCGGCGTAGTCGTCCCAATTGAACGGACCGGCGCAAAGGGCAGGGAGACTGCCGCGGCGACCCGATCGCCGCTGCCCGAGGACAGCTCGAAATGGAGCGAATCTTCATACGCCCGCCAGCCGGCTTGCCCCTCGAAGACCGACAGCGCGGCGTCGACGCCGTGCCGCCGGGTGAGCAGGCAGCCGACCAGCAAGGCCAACACGCCGAGATGGGCCAGCACGAAGCCGATTTGGCGTTTTCGCCAGGGGAGCCGCACCAGCAAGGCGGCGACGATGTTCGCGCCCACCAGGGCGCACAGCAGCGTGAACCACCAGGCGCCATAAAAGCCAAATCTGGCCGCCGCGGAGCCGTACCATGTTTCCACGCAGGTGGCCGGGACGAGGACCGCCGCGAGTATGGCCAGCAGGCTGATGGCCAGCGGCAGCGAACCGCAGATTTTCAGGAGTTTCATACGATCTCGGAAATTTGAGAGTCCGGGTGGGCAAAAATGTATTTCCCCATTCTACGGCGGAAGGGGCGGCGGCGGTAGGCGGACTTGGGCGGTCGGGTGGCATTCCCGTTCACCGCTCACTACCCAGTGCCAAAAACTTCGCTTGAGGAAGCGGAATGCCGTTGCAGCATGGTCGAGTTGCTAGACCCGGCCAAGGACATTTGCGACGAGTTCGACGGCATTTTCTGCAAGACCGGCAAGGGGAAGTGCGAAATTAACTTGCCGCTCATCGAGTTGGAATCGCCCGACGACAACCCCAACTTCCAGTTCATCGAGGACTACGGACATTGGTTCTGGAACTGGCGGTGATAAACAACGCTGGAAGATTCGGTTCGGGAATGACGAAAATCACCTCGGCTCCCGACGCATCCAAGACCGCTATTTCTTCTTTGCGTCGCGGAGAATCGGCGACTCGGCCAGGGTCAAGAGAACGACCTCCTCGCCGGTGACGGTGCTGATGTCGTGATGTAGGCTCAACACCTTGACGCCGGTGATCTCGTGGACCATCGCTTCGAGAAACGGACGGGCGGTTTCGATCAGATGGTGCGCACTTCCTTGAGCAAGTCCCTCCCCTTCTCGGCCGGGAGCGACTTGACCAGATGCTGCTCGGCTGCGGTCAAAACGCCTTGAAGGCGGACCACGAGGAGATCGCCGATCAGGTGGGTGCGAATATCCTTGGGTCCCCGGCCCATGTAGTCTTGCTCGAAACGGGTAACTCCTGCACAAATGGCGGCCTCCATTTCTCCCCCTGTTCTCATCTCGATTTCCCCCCGGGCGAAGCCATTCGCTGACCGGTCCGACGGCGATTTGACGGACAGCAGCTAACGAAGCAGCCGTTCAAAATAGTTATGATACCAAATGGGGGCGGAAGGATGAAGGGCCATTGCATTTGCCCCTTGGCGGCGTGTAATGAGGGCGAGGGACGAGCCGCGGGGCACTTGACCGCAACTCTCCAACGAAGTTGTCGGATGAGTAGATAGAGAGCAACCCGGACGCGCCGGGGGGCTCTTTCGTGAGTAAGCCGACGTGGTCGAATGCCTTCCGGCGTTCCGCCACGTCGGCTACTTCCCAAACCAACTCAGGAACCAGTCGAGCACCGCGCTGCTGACGTAGTGCGGACTGTCGAAGCTCCGCTGGTGCGCCATCAGGTCGAAAACCATCACGCCCGCGAAGGCCAGCAGCAGCGAACAGAGGACCAGGCTGAGGATGTTCAAAGCGGAGTACGGGGCCTCGGGCAAGGCGGCGACTTGCATCGCCGGGGCGGCGGCGAACCCGCCCGGCGTGGCCAAGGTCATCTCGACGGGCCCGGCCGCGGTCAGCGGCATCGGCGCGGCCAAGCCCAGCGACGGCTCGCCGCCAAGGTCCTCATCGAGCATCGCGGCCATCGATCCGCCCGAGCCGATCATCGTCACCCCTTCGTCGCCTTCGCCTTCCGTGTCCAAGGCGATCACCTGGGAGCCGCTCTCCGAGTCGTCGCCCTCGGACTCCGGCATGGGGGTCAATTGGAAGTCGTCGTCGGTCTTGATCGAAGACGGCGAGGCGTCGGCGGAGAAGGTGAGCATGTCGTCTTCGCCCAGTTCCAGCGATTCCTCGCCGGCGCCGAGGTTCAGCGGCTCTTCCAGGGACAGTCCGCTGTCGGCGGGATCGACCAGCGAGATGCCGCTGTCGCCGCCGATGGTGATGTCGCTGCCGGAGCCGCTGCCGCCGAGGACCATGTCGTCGTCGTCGAGCTTCTTGCCGGACAGGTCGACGGACGAGTCGCCGACGGCGGGCTTCTTTCCGCTGCCGCTGCCGCTGCCGCCGCCGACGCTGCTGTCCGCCAGGCGCACGTCCTGGTCGAGCGTCAGGTCGAGTTCCTCGAAGTCGGAGACCTTCGCGGCAACTTCGTCCGTTTTCTTCGCCGCAGGCTTCGGGCTGGCCGCGGCCGGCTGAATGTCGCTGTCGGCAAGGCGGACGTCGCTCTCCGCGCGCCGCCTTGTCGGGAGATTCCATGCCGATGACCGTGCCCGACATCCCCGCCTCGGTCAGTCCCAGTTCGGTTTCGCTCAGCAAGACGTCGCCTTCGTCCGCCGAGGCGGTCCGCTCCTTGGCGATTTTTTCGACGTCTTCGGGCTTGAATTTCCAGTCGGCGCCGTCGCGATATCCGTGCAACTCGCGGCGTTCGAGCAACTGCTTGATTTCGTCTTCGCTGACGCCAAGGGTTTGCGCTGCTTCTTTAACGTTGAAATACTTGCCAGGCATCGGGACCTCCCGGTCCGTTGTCTCGTCACCGCTGTTCCAAGAGCGCGCGAATCTCCCGCGGCAGGGGATTCACGCCGTTGAACTCCGTCATTTGCAGGTCCCAGCGGATGTTCCGGACGCTCATCAGCGTGATCTTTCCGTTGGTCAGGTCGATGTGATACACGCCCATCGCCTGTTGCCGGGGATCGATCACCGTCAACATCTGCGACTTATCCGCGCCCAGCGAGGGCAAGGCGATCAACTCGCCGCCCGGGCCGGTGGGCGAATAGGCCGCCGTGTGCTGTGCGAGGAGTTCCGCGGGTCGGTCGAAAACACCGACGCCCAGCGCCGCCAGCCCTGCGCCTAGTAGGGTCCCAAGGATTGCCCGTTTCATTGTTCACCTTTCCTGTCAGGGAGGGTTAGGGAAACTGGGGCCCTTGATTTATTCTAAAAGCCCCGATTCCGAATGCAAGCAAAATGGCCCAGGAGAGGGGGAGCGGCCAGATAGAGTTGGGACCGGTCCCCATCTCTCGGTGGGAGAGGACCTTGTTGCGGCGGCGAGTGTAACGCCGTCGGCCGCACGCGGCAAGATCAGCTTCCGCCTCGTTGGGCGGCGCCGCTCTGCCAGCGTTCGACGGCAGCACTGGCAAAACCGGCGCCGCTCCGCCGTCAACAGGGGACCGCCGCCGCCCGTGTGGGCACAAGTTTGACCCGACGCCCCGGTCCGTTAAAATTCAATGGAACGGGCGCACATGCTTCTCGGCCCGTTCGGCTCGCGACAATACGGACGATGACTGCACCAGTCCGACAACTTCCCGATTGTCCGTTCTCTTCGAGCAGCTTCCATAGCGTTTTCTACCGTGCGCGGGGAGAAGCGATTCACTGGCGAGGGGCGAAACGACGCATTTCAGCCCGCGCAGACTATCTCTAGCCTTAGGAAAGGATCCACCAAATGCAAACGTCGAAGCAGCTTTCCGTTACCTTGTTGAACAAGCCTGGTCGGCTCGCAGCCATGCTCGGGGCCTTGACGAAGGAAAAGACAGGGTTGCGGGCGTTGTCCGTGATGGATTCCGGCGGTCGGGGAACGGTCCGCATGGTACCGGACGAGTGGCCCGCTGCCGCAAAGGTGTTGGATAAACTTAACATCGCCTACGAACCCGCCGACGTTCTTCTCGTCGAGGTCCCGAATCAGCCGGGGGCGTTCGGGAAGATTTGCGAGCGGCTTGCCGGCGACCACTTGAACATCGATTATGCCTATTGCTCCTTCAACGCGTCGTCCGCAACCCGGGGGACAAAAGCGGGCGTGCTGGCGGTCATCAAGGTGAACGATCTCGCCAAGGCGCAGCGTGTTTTGGGCGAGAATGGCGGGGCGACAGTTCGCCCGGCGCGGCGCAAGACTCCCGTCCGCCGACCGGTGTTTGCCCGGTAAACCAGGAAAGCCACGATAGATGGGCGCTATTGCTGGCTCGTCCGGCAGTCTTCGTTCGGGCCATTCCACCACAAAAAGGCACCTCTGGGCAAGCCAGCAGTGGCGCCAGCCGCGCCGGCGGTCCCAATCTGGCCTTGTCTGACAGCGAAGTTCCTGCGACACTACGCCGCCCATCCCCCCTGAGATAATGGGGGACTGGCGGTCTTGTCGTTTGTCATCTCGTCCCTCGTCCAAGAAAATTCCTTGCCACCGACATGGCCATGCGCGGCATCCTTCCAGCCATGCTGATTCTCCTCGCCCTGGCCGGCTGCGTCTCGGGGCCGCTTGGGAGCGGGCCGAACATGCCCGCGCCGATGGTCTACGGCAATCCGATCTTCGCGCCCTATCCGGACGCCCAGTACGTCTTCGACACGACGGTGGACGTTGTCGGGGACTACTTCCGCCTCGAGCACGAGGAGCCGGTGCGCATGCTGGGCACGGTGCTGACCGAAGGCCGCATCGACACGTATCCGCAGATTGGCGCAACGATCTTCGAGCCGTGGGACTACGATTCCGCCAACGGCTACGAACGTTGGGAAAGCACGTTGCAATCGATGCGCCGCCGCAGCGTGGTCAAGGTGACGCCGGCCCAGGGCGGCTACTGGATCGAAGTGGTGGTCTACAAGGAGTTGGAGAACTGCTGGCAGCCGGAGCAGTTCGACCGCCGGCGCCGCGACCTTCAGCCACGCCGACACGTTGACGCGCGTGGTCAATCCCGCGGGCGGCAAGAACATCAATCTTGGCTGGATCCCCCAAGGCCGCGATCCGGCGCTGGAGCAAAGGATTTTGGGCCAGTTGGCCTATCGGCTCAACCTCTCGCCGGGGGCGAGGTGAGAACGCGGTTGGGCGACGCCGCGCGAGGCGGCCTTCCCTATCCGCCCTCCTTCTCGTTGAGGACGCGGAAAGGAATGGACGGCCCTTCGGCACTTCCCCTCACCCCGACCCTTTCCCAGGGGGAGAGGGAGACCGCTCGCGCGCCCCGCGGCGAGGCTTTTCCCTATTCGCCTTCCTTCTCGTTGAGGACCGCCAGCAGCCGGTCGCGAATCTCGTCCAGCCGCTGTTGGTCCTTGATCTTCCGGTCTTGGCGGTCCGTCACGTAAAAGACGTTGACGACTTGATCGAGATACGTGGCGATCTTCGCCCGACAAACGGAAAGCCCCAACTCGAACAGCGTGCGGGTGATCGCATAGAGCAGCCCCGTGCGGTCGAAGGTGATGACGTCGATGATCGTATAGCGGCTGGAGGTGTTGTTGTCCGTGCGTTGACCTGGGTGCGGGCGGCGGCGGCAGGAACGGAGCGATGTTGCCCCACTTGCCACGTGCGGCGGAACGACGGCCGACTCGGGCGCCGGATCGCGCAGCGACGCGATCAGCGAACGACTGATCTCCGCAAGCCGCTCCTGCGGCGGCGCGCCGGCGAAATCCGGGTCGCGGACCCAGAAGCGGTCCAGCACCAGCCCGTCCGCCAACGTGTGAATCTGCGCCGAGCGGATCTCCAGACCGTGGCTGGTCAGCGTCCCCGTGAGCTTGTGGAAAATTCCGGAGGTGATCTGCTTCCGAGGTGGCGATGGTGAACTGGACGGTTGCCGTGTCCGGGAGGTATTGCGCCGTGGCGATCACCGAGTTCGCCTCCATGCCGTGGAGCCGCTTCAGGTCCTCGGCCGCCTGCTTGCGGCGTGGTGGCGTTGAGGTAGCCGGAGGGCAAGTTGGCGACGTGGTGGCGGAACCAGGAGTCGTCGGCGGCCGCGCCGAGCCAGCGGCGAATTTCCTCCCGCCGCTGGTCCAACAGGGCGTCGATCGTCGTCGCCAGGCTTTCGCCGGCGAGTTGCTGCATCGTGCGATGGTAGAGGTCGGTGAGGATTTCCGCCTTCCAGCCGTCCCACACGCCCGGCCCCACGGCCCCCAGGTCGGCGGCGGTGAGCACGTAGAGCATTTGCAGCAGCTCGGGCGAGCCGACGAGGACGGCGAAAGGGCACCACCGTGTCCTCGTCGCTGGCGTCGCGGCGGAAGGCAAGGTGGTTCATCCGCAGATGCTTGTGGACGAGGAACTTCAGCGCTTCGGCGTCGTGCGCCGGCAGGCCAAGCCGCAGGGCCGCCCGCTCGGCGATCTTCAAGCCGATCTCGCGATGGTCCTCCAGGAAACCCTTGCCCAAGTCGTGAATCAGCAGGGCCAAATGGAGCACTCGCTTATCGGCGATGCCGCGGTAGACGCGCCCCAGCGGCCCGGGGTCGCCGACCAACTGGGTGGCGAACTCGACCGCCCGAAGGCAATGCTCGTCCACCGTGTACTTGTGATATTGGTTGAATTGCAGGAGTCCGCGGGCGCGGGCGAATTCGGGAATGAATCGCTCCAGGATGGCGGCGTCGTGCAGATCGCGAAGCAGCGTGCCGAGCCGGCCCGGATGCGACAGCAGCGAGAGGAAGCAGCGGCACGCCTCCGGCGACGGCTCGCCGATGAAGCTCGCGCGCCTGGCGGCGGATGAAGTCCCAAGTGGCCGGGGCGATCGGCGCGTCGTACAGGTTGGCCAGGTCGGCCAGGCGGATGACTTCCGCCAGGTTTCCGCCGAGCTTCTGCAATCCGCGGCGCGTGGCCATGATCCCCGCCGGACCGACGCGCACTCCCTCCTCCACGTGATGGCCGAACATCGCCGTGGCGAACCAGGCGCAGCCGTTTGGCTGCTGGCGGCCTTGGCGACGAAGCGGCCGGAGACGTGGCTGACCAGGTTCGTGTGGCGAAAACATTCGCGCATGAACTGCTCGACGGGCAGCAATCCGGCGACCGGCTCGTAACCCAAGTCGGCGGCGATCCGCAATTGCTCGCTCCGCGTCAGCACGTCGGCGGCCTTGCCGGCGTGAAAGTGCAACTCGTTGCGCAGCCAAAGGAGAAACTCGCCGGCGCCGCTCGAGCGCCGAGAAGATCGTCCTCGCTCGAGGGCGCCGCGGTCGCAGAGCTCGCGCGGATCGGGCGTTCCATAACGGACGAAGCCGATCCAGCGGAGCAACTGCATGTCCCGCAGCCCGCCCCGCGACCGCTTGATGTTCGGCTCCAAGAGGAAGACGGTTTCGCCGAAGCGGGCGCGCTCCGCCAGCCGCGAGCGGACGATCGTCGCCGTCAGGCTCCGCCGGCGCCATTGCACTTGGCGGCGAAAGGCGTGCCGGAATCGCTCGAAGAGGGCCGCGCTGCCGCAGAGCAGCCGCGACTCCATCAACGACGTGCAGATGCTCGAATCGCGCCAGGCGAGTCGGCAGGCTTGCCAAGGGGTGCGAACGCTGTGGCCAGGATCCAAACCGACGTCGAAGACGTCGCGCAACAGCCGTTCGGCCAGCGGGGCCACCCGCGCGGCCGCCGCGCGCCGAGAGCGAAGAATCATCAAATCAACGTCGCTGTACGGGGCGATGTCGCGACGGCCGTATCCGCCGTGGGCGACCAGGGCAATGTCGGCCAGCAACCCCTTGGGCCCGCCTTCGCCGAGATCCGCCAGCGCCGCCTCCACCAATTCCAGCACCACGGCGTCGCGGAGGTTGGCGGAGAGCGCGCACAACTCCACCCCGGAGCAGCCCGCGTGATGGCGACGCTTGAAGTCTTCATACCCCTTGGCCAGCCGCGCCTTGGCGGCCAGCACGTTGGAGCGGAGCAGCGACATAAATGAAAGGATGAAGGCGGAAGGATGAAGGATGAAGGCAAAAACGCGGCCATCCTTCGTTTTTCATCCTTCATCCTTCATCCTTCATCCTTTCTAAATCGCGTCTTCGCCGGATTCGCCGGTGCGAATGCGCACGACGTCGACCAGGCTGGTGACGAACATCTTGCCGTCGCCCACCTGGCCGGTCTGGGCGGCGCGCATGATCGTGTCCAGCACGGTCTGCACCTTGGCGTCCGACACCACCACCTCGATCTTGATCTTGGGGACGAAATCGACGGCGTATTCGGTGCCGCGATACATCTCCGTGTGGCCCTTTTGGCGGCCGAAGCCGCGGACCTCGGTGATCGTCATCCCGGCGATGCCATGCTCGGTCAAGGCGTTTTTCACGTCCTCCAGCTTGAAATGCCGGATGATTGCTTCCACCTTCTTCATCGAAGGCTCCTTGTCTGCTGGTGTCCTAAATCAACGTTCACGATTCTGGAAGTTGGAAACTCCGTCGCCGCCCTTCGAGGAGGCGACTCCAAGCTGTACAACGCTCCCAGGATCACGCAAACCCTATCGTTCGTCCCAAATAAGCTTAGTGCGAACCGCCCCGCCTGTCCAGTGCCGCCCGGGGGACAGCGTGCGGGGCCGCTCCGGGGTCAAATGAAGATATATCCTTCTTCGCCGTGCTGGCTGAAGTCCAGGCCCTCGATCTCCGCCTCGCGCGAGACCCGCAGGCCCATCACGGCGTCCAACACCTTGAGAATGACGAAGGTGCCGACAATCGCCAGCACCCAGGCTGATGCCCACGGCGACAAGCTGGGCCTTGAGCACCGGGCCGCCTTCCAAGAGGCCCAACAGCTTGCCGTCGCCGCAGGCGCCGGTGGCCCGGGTGGCGAAAACGCCCGTGAGGATCGCGCCGAGCGTCCCGCCGACGCCGTGAACGCCAAAGGCGTCCAGGGAATCGTCGTAGCGGAACCGCGATTTCAGCGCCGTGCAAGCCAAATAGCAGACCACGCCCACGGCCACGCCCATCAGCAGCGCCGAACTGGGCGTCACAAACCCGGCCGCGGGGGTGATGCAAACTAAGCCGGCCACCACGCCGGAACACGCGCCGAGGATGGTCGGCTTGCCGCGAAGCAGCCACTCCAGGCCAGCCCAGGTCAGCCCTCCGGCGGCAGCGGCGAAGTGCGTCGCCGCAAAGGCGGTGGAGGCAAGGCCATCGGCCTTCAAGGCGCTGCCGGCGTTAAAGCCGAACCAGCCAACCCAGAGCAGCGTCGCGCCGACGGCGGTGTAGGTCAGGTTGTGCGGCGGCATCGGCTCGCTGCCGTAGCCCAGCCGCTTGCCCAAGAGCAACGCGCAAATCAACGCGGAAACGCCGGAACTGATGTGCACCACGGTGCCGCCGGCGAAGTCCAAGGCCCCGCCGGCGGAAATGCCTTTGGCGTTCGGGCTGCCATAACTCAAAATCCCGCCGCCCCAGACCCAATGACACAGCGGACAATAGACCAGCGTGCCCCAAAGGATCATGAACACGACCATCGTGCTGAACTTCATCCGTTCGGCGAAGGCCCCGCAGATCAACGCCGGGGTGATGATGAAGAACATCCCCTGGAAGAGCATGTGGGTGAGCAGGGGGATTTGAGAAGGGGGATCGCACATCGGGGTCACGGAACACTTTTTCGCTGTGTCCCAATGGGCCTCGACGTTCCGCATGAACACGTAGCTGTGGTCGCCCCACCAGGCGCTGGAGCCGCCGAAGGAGAGCGAATAGCCATAGAGGGCCCAAATGACGCTCATCAGGCACATGAGGAAGATGCACTGCATCATCACGCCGAGGACGTTCTTTTTCCGCACCAGGCCGCTGTAAAAGAGGGCCAGCCCGGGGCCGGTCATCATCAGCACCAGCGCGGCGGAGGTCAGCAGCCAAGCGTTGTCGCCCTTGTCGAGGGCGGCCGGCGCGGCGGGGGCCGGCGTATCGGCAAGGCACGCCCCGGCCGCCGTCAGCCAGAACGTCCCAAAGAGAATTCCAACCACCAAGACGCGTTGCAGGCTTCTTCCGACCTTCATAAGAGCAACCACCTTTCCTTGCACGAAATCTGCGTAGGGGACGACCTCTCGTGGCCTTGCGGCACAGAAATGTCCGCTTTATGCAACAGGCGTGCCAATAAAATTGGCGCCAAGGAAGACATGTTGTTATAACCGATTGCATCGCAAGGCGTTGCGACACGGAGCCGGTCGCTTCAAGCCGCGAAAATGCGGCTCCGCCGACCACAGCCGCCTGCTTTTTGGGCACTTCAAGAACAAGAAGTGAGCAGAATTGTCATTTCTTGCCTACAACACCCCCCAAGCGAACAACCCGCCAAACCGGCGAGCTATGGCAGTGGCGACTGAACCCCTTGGCCGGTCCGCATCGCGACTTTGATCGCGACAACTTACTTATCTGTCTTGCTCAAAGGGAGTTTCTCTCGCAAGGTCGCCGCCAGGGCGGGCGCCAGGACGGCCGCGTAGATCTTCAAGCCGGCGGCGTTGTAGTGCGGGTCCAAGCGGCCGTCGCAACGCACGGCCTGGTGCTTGGCCGGCTCGCTGGAAAAATGCTCCACGAGGCTCACGTACCTCACGCCGGCGGGGGAGCGGTTCAGGTCATGCTCCAGGAGTTTTGGGAACGACTGCTCGAGCCCGACCCCCTGGCCGCGCGCCACGCAGTCGCCGATGACCACAATGCGGGAGACCCCGTGGGGTTTTTCCAGCGAGTGTTCCGCGTCGATGTACCCTTGCGAGTTCGCGCCGCGGACATGGGGCGCGTGGGTGTAGATCAGCCCTGGGACATCCGCGGGGAGGATCGGCGGCCGGCCGTCGGGACCGATGTATTTCCCCAGGAATTGCCTTAGCCGACAGCGATAATGAATCCGCAGGCCAAGTTCCACGGCCGCTAGGGTCAGGATCGTCGAACCCAGCAACAGCCCCAGTTGCGCTAACCACAGGCGACGATGGAGAGGGGACTGGTCCATTTCAAGGCGTTCCAAACCCCAGTATAGCCGCTGTTTTCCCCCCGGGGCAATTCCGCCGCCCCTGGACGAAGCGATCCCAAGCCGCGATAATGCGGTTCTCGACAAGACATCTGGAGGAGACCGTCTTGAACAGCAAACAGCAAAAGCTCGACCGCTTGCGGCTTGCCCTGAGCCACCGCGAAGGAGACCGCGTGCCGGTTGGCGAGTTCTTCTGGACAGGCTTCCTCAACCGCTGCCGCGAAAAGCGGGGCCCACAATTCGACCCTTATCGCCACTACGATCTCGACTACATCATCATCACGCCGAACATGGACCCGAGGATTCGGCAGTTTGAAATTGTCGAGCAGTCGGGCGAGACGATCGTCGTGAAGACCGGCTTCGGGGCAACGATTCGCCGCCGCGGCGACGTCCCCATGCCGCACTACGACGCCTTCTCCGTGAAGCGTGCGGAAGAGATGGCCGAGGTCGAGTTGGACGACCCGGCCGATCCGCGGCGGTTCTACTCCGGCGGCGACGACCAGCTCAACTGCGTCGGCGACGCCCTGCTCCGCGACCTCCCGGCGTGGGACCAGCGGGTCGATGAATACGCGGCCGATTTTCCCATCTTCGGCTCCGTCTGCGAGCCCTACGAGTATCTTTGGCGGATTATCGGCTCGGAAAACGCCCTTTACTGGATGGCCAGCGACGCGGATCTGTTCCAGGCGTTCGTCGATCGGCTGGGCAAGTTTCTCGTGGCGTTTGCCGCGGCCCAGATCGAGGCCGGCAAGGGGCGATTGGCGGGAATGTACATCTGGGGCAACGTCGCCTACGTCAACGGCATGCTCTTCGGCGCTCCCCGCTGGCGGGAAGTCTTCAAGCCGCACGTCAAGGCCCTGATCGACCTCTGCCGTCAACACGGCTTGATGACCATCTACCACGGCTGCGGCGACGCCCGGGCAATCTTCGGCGACTTGGTCGAAATCGGCCTGGACGCCTACAACCCCCTGGAGGCGAAGGCCCATCTCAACGTCGTCGAGTTGAAGAAGCAGTACGCCGGCAAGCTGGCGTTTGTGGGCAACATCGACGTGCGGGTGTTGGAGAGCGGCGATGCGGAGAAGATTCGCCGCGAGGTGCGCTACAAGCTCCAGGCCGCCCGCGGCGGCGGCTGGGTCTTTCAGTCGGACCATTCTATTTCCAGCAACGTCGCCCCGGAGAGCTACGATTTGGCGATCGAGACGCTCCGCGAGTTGGGGAATTATCCGCTGAAGGTGTGACGGCATCGCCACAGCTTCGTCCCGGAGGGACGATTGAAAATAGCCCAGCAGTTTACTGCTGGGAATGCGGACGCGCAACGAGGTGTTGGAGTCCCGGAGGGACGATTGGGGCCCGCGGGCAAAACGGCGCTTCAGCCGTCCCTCCGGGACTTCGGGGCCCTCAGCGTTGCCTGTGTACCCAGCAGTGAACTGCTGGGCTACTGTCGGTCGTCCCTCCGGGACGAAGCAAGCCTCGCCGGACGCCTATATCTCCTCCCATGAGACGCCGGGCCAACGTTCACCCGTTTCTATGAAGTGCGCGGCAATCTGCTTCACTGTTTCAAGCGGAAGGCAATGCCGGCGCCGAATAGGTGTCGGCGTGTCTCCGACTAGAAACTCAGCATGCCCCGCGTCAACATGTCTCTCTCCGGAAAGCGCAACAAGATATGGGGTGTCGCCTTCACTTGGACCATGTTGAACGAACCCAACGTTCTTTCCGATGCCAAGCGTTAACTTGAAACCGTTGTCACCGACAAGCTCACAGCCAAAAGGCTCCCGAACGTCACAACTATCGAGGATCGCGAGCAATTCAATTCGGTCGTGAACGGTGATGCCGTCACAAGCGCTCGAAGGGTCTTGAAGGTCATTGAAGACGGCGTCCATGTCGGCGCCTATATTGACGGTTTGGGCATGGGCTCAACCCCCGGCCGCGCGGCGCTCAACCTCTTCGGCGGCGCGGCGGCCGATCCGGCCAATGAATTCCGCGAGTTGTTGCTCGCTTTCGATCACGGTTCCCTCCCCCCGGTCCAACTCGTCGAATCCTTCGGCCGCCAACGCGCGAAGCACCCTCAGCTTTTCTTCGTCTCCGGGCGTCTGCCGCTCGACCATGTTCTGGCCCTCGTTCGTTTATTTGGTGTCGCCGCTCCGCGGCTTATTTGTTGCCTCGCGTTTGTTTTCCTGGGGCTTACGCCCCCAGGCTATTGCAATGCCGCCGCTCCGCGGCTGAAGGCCGAGCAAAAACGCCCCTTCACTCCGCCTCGATCAATATGATCTTCAACTTCCCGGCCACTTGCCCAATTGGCAAGAAGCTGCTTGTCGCCGACACGCCCTCCAACGCGCTTTGCCCAAGCTTCAAATGGCCGGCGCCGACACGGCCCTGCCCCAATGTCCCATCAAGCGGGATCCAGCGGCCGGCGATGTAGACCTCCGTCCACATGTGGAAGCCGAAGGCGTTGCGGCCTGCAAGGTAGACCAGGCCGGCGACGACCCGGGCGGGAATGCCGCGGGCGCGGGCCAAGGCCGCCAGATAGACGGCGTGCGCCTTGCAATCGCCCTCATGGCTGCGGGCGACGTTGGCCGCCGTGGCGAAGGCCGCCTCATAATCCTTCTTCGTCACCGCCTTGCAAACAAATCGCTCCAGGGCCACGGCGGTCTGCCAAGGATCGCTCTGGCCGCCGGCGGCCTGCTTCGCGTCGGCGATGATTTTTGCATCGTCGCTCTGGATGAAGTTGTTCGGCTCGCGTTGGGCGGGCGTGGGCGGATCGGCCGGCGCATCGCGGTTCCCATCGTCCCGCCCCGGACGAATCGCCCAAACCGTCACTTCCGCCTCATGCGGACCAATCGACTTGACCCGTTGCGACGGACCATTGACGAAGACCGCGGCCGGATCGCCGCCGTCCAACGCGACGCGATAGCGCGGCACGTTGCGTCTCGAGGCCCCGGGGCAGCCGCCCGTCCAGCGGCGCCAGCAGGTCGAGAACGAAATCGAGCCGCGCCGGGCCGGCGCGGCCAAGGCCATCTCCTTCGTCGCGCGGATCGTCTCCAAGTCCATCGCGCTGACGCGGGTCTTCAACGCCTCGCCGCGGCGATCCGTCCATAATGTCCCCTGCACGACCTGCCCGTCGGGCATCCGCATGACGGCGGCGATCGGCAGCAACTCGACCTCGCCGCGGAGCAGTTTCACCGGCTGGCGCGGGCCGGCCGTCAACTCCGTCCGCACCACCTCGTTGGCGATGTCGAAGGCGTTGACCGTCCGCCGCTGGCCCGGCTGCATCGGCGCCCGCAGGAGCGACTCTTCGACGGCGCAAAACCCGCCGCAGTCGGGCGGCATGGGGATGGAAGCGGAAATTTCCTTGCCCATCGTCGTCGTCCGCACCTCCATGCGGTCGCCGCGCACTTTGCCGCTGGAGCGGAGCGGCGTGGGGCCCTGGCGGATTTCCGATTGAAAGTCCAGAAGTCGCCCCTCGGGCGTTTCCATGCACGAGCCGGAAATGTCCTGCACAGTCGCCTCGCCGAAGCGCGTGATCGCCATGTGCATCGTCTGTTCGACGCGGATCGCCGCGCGGCCGTCGTCGCGGACGTTGCGGATCGTCGTGTGCTGGTAGCCCACGCGAGCGCCCTGGATGATAAGGATGTCCCACGTCTCCTGATCGGCAATTTCCCTGTTCTTTGCCGCCGGGAGGTTGGGGTCGGCAGGGGCGCCGGGGCGGCAGCCGAGGGCCAGCGGCGCGGCGGCCAGCACGCAACAGACCAGAAAAAATTTCAAGTGGACTGCCATCTCCCCAAGTCTATCGGCCTTCAGCGCGTCGTGCCAGGGATTGTGCGGCGGGCAAGCAAACTTCGCTTAGGCCGCAGAGGTGTGCGTTTGGCGCAGCGCGTTTCGGCCAGCCCGCGGCAATGCAGACCCGCCGGGAAGCTTCGTCGGTGCTAGACTTGCCTAGGTCCACGGCGGCGGCGGTCTGTCGGCGCTGTGGAAGGCTGTTCTCCACGTTCGACTCTTTGCAGAGCACGAATTCACAACCCCCTCTCCCGCAGGGAGTTGGAGCGAACGCAAGGGCATGGGTTGAACAGGGCCGTGTGTGGCGAAAAGAGCGATTGCGAGGATTTGGCGGGCAAAGCGGCGTCGGGGTGGAAAGAGAATTTTCGCGCGGACTTTCCGGCGACAAAGTGTGACCTACGGTTGTGTAGAACGAGTTCCCAGTTGCGGCTTGGCCGTATCCCCTGTCCCCCAACTTTGTTTGCCAAGCAAGTAGCAGAGACTGCCGATGGGCTTCCTGAAACGATTTTTTCGCAATGTTCTCCGTGAAGGGGCTGCGCCCGCCGGCGCCAGCAGCTTTCAACGCCTCGGCGAAGAGGAGTTAGAAGCGCACTTGGGCGTCGCCCGGTACGGCAATTTCCTCTTGAGCGACGCCGTGCGCCCGTCCTACGACCTCCAGGTCGTGCCCACGCAGGGCTATCGCCACGACACCTACCGCGACGAGCAGAACCACACCGCGGTGCCGGTCCTGATGGCGTCGGTCTCCAAGGAACAGCTTTTCGAGACGTTCATGGACCTGCTCGATCCGCTCGGTTCGGTGGTCGACGTGGTCCTGGAAACAAGCCACAACCGCGACAGCCAAGGCCACACCGACCTCTACCGCGAGCACATCGACGTCCCCGTGCTGAAGAGCGTCCTCTGGGAGTTCGAGGACCTGCTGGTCAACGACGGTTGCACCGGCTTGGCCGTGCTCAATCCGTACGTCCCGCAAGAGGTTCAGTTCGACGAGCACAAGCTGTTGATCGTCTACGGCGACAATCTGCGGGAGTACGAAGAGGCGTTCCGCCAACGCCGCGTGCTCTGCGACGAGGAACTGAAATTCCTCACCGAGGCCGAGCACGTCCATTCCTCCAGCGATCGCTACGCGCAGCAGTTCGACGTGCTGAAGATGCGGCTGGGGATGGATTGCGACTATCAGCGAGAGTAGGAACGAGGGGTTCCCATACCCGTCCCTGGCTCTAATTCGCGTCAAACTTGCCTTGACCGGCGAGGCATTCCCAAGTTACCATACCCTGCTTATTTTCTCGCCGAATATTCATATCCCATGGCGGGGTTGATGAATTGACCGGCGGCAGGGCTCGGGAACGTCCATGCGCTGGGCTGCGGGGAAGCAACTCGTGCTGGTGCTCGTCGTCGCGCTGGCGGTGCGTTTGACCGCCGTCGCCTGGTGGCAATCGCGCCATCCCGACGGCTTCGTCCTCGGCGACAGCGATAGTTACTTCCGCCTCGCTCAGGCGTTGGCCCAGGGGCAGCCGTATCAGTACGGCCCGGCGCAGGTTTTCGCGCCCGGCTATCCGCTCCTGTTGGCCCCGGTGTTCTGGCTGGCAGCGCCGCAACAGGCGATCCTTGCCGCGCAAATGGAAACGGCGCTGTTTGGCGCGCTGGCCGTCGCCGGCGTTTGGTGGTTGACGCGTCAACTGTTCGGTCCGCGGTCCGCCGTCGCCGCCGCGGCGTTTGCAGCGTTCTATCCCGAATCGGTGGCGCAAAGCGTCCTCGTGCTTAGCGATACGCCGTTTTGCGCTGATGCTCCTGCAACTTGGCCTTTGGGTCGCAGCTTACAAGGCTGCCTCTGGCGGGGAGACCGGCGTAGGGTGGGCCGAGCGCAGCGAGTCCCACCAGAACCCGCGAATTAATCATGGTGGGACTCGTTGCGCTCGGCCCACCCTACTTTTATCGGCCGCCGCTGGGACGCGGAAAGCGTTGCTGCTGGCGGCGGCCGGGGGACTGGCCGCGGGAGCGGCGACGTTGGTTCGCCCCAGTTGGATCTTGTTCACGCCCGTCGCCGTAGTGGTCATCGCGCTGCTCGACGGCGCGCGATTGAGACGCGCCGGCGTCGGTTTGGCGATGTTGGCGGGAATGACGCTGGTCCTTGCCCCCTGGTCGGCGCGGAATGCGCGGCTGACCGGCCATTTCGTGCCAACGACGCTTCAGGTGGGGGCCAGCCTCTACGACGGCTTGAGTCCTTACGCGACCGGGGGCAGCGACATGAAGCCCGCGGAGGCGTTGCAGCGACAATTCCGGCAAGATCATGCCAAGGCCGACGCGTCGCCGGGACGCCTGGAGTACATGCTCGACCAACGGATGCGCAGAAGCGTGGGACTGGGCGAGGAAACATCCCGGCGAGGCGATCCGCCTGGCCGGGGTCAAGTTCCTGCGGACCTGGAACGTCTGGCCGAATGAGGCGAGCTTCTCCGCGTGGCCGGTGCGGTTGGCCGTGGCCCTGAGCTATGTTCCCCTGTTGATTCTCGGCGTGGTCGGCGGCGCGCGGACGCTCGCCCGCGGCTGCTGCTTCTGGCTGTGCTGGTTTCCGGCGGTCTACTTCAGCGCGTTGCAAGCGGTTTTTGTCGGCTCGATTCGCTACCGCCAGCCGGCGATGCTGGCGTTGATCGCGCTGGCGGCGGGCGTGGTTGGCGGCATGTCCAAGGGATGGCGCGCGAAATCGTCCTCGGCCACGGAGGGTTGTACGCCATCGTCGCTCGACTGATCAGCTTCTGTTGGCTCCTCTTCAAGTGGGGCACGGCCCTCGCGCTGATGGTCGCTGCGCTGACGGCCTTCAATTTCTATCGCCGCTTCGACGAGGAAGTCCGCCGCCGCGTCGAGATGCGATTGGGCCGCCTCTATCCCGGACTGCGCGTCGCCGTCCGCTCGGCGACGCTGGTCAAAGGCGAAGGGATCGCGATGCGCGGGTTGTCGATCTTCGAGCCCGGGGCCGAAGGCCCGCGCAGAACTGTACAGCGTCAACGAATGCGTCCTGCGGTGTAAGACCGACTGGTCGGACTTGCTCGCCGGCGAGCCGGACGTCACGCAAGTCACCGTTCGCCGACCGACGCTGCGGGCGACGCGTCGGCCGGACGGGACCTGGAGCGCCGCAAAGCTCCTGCCCCTGCCGCGTTTAGGCAAACATCCGCCGCTGGTGAAAATCGAAGATGGGACGATCGAGATCTTCGATCCGCTGCGGAACCCGTCGAGCACGCTCTTGCTGCGGTGCGTCGATGCGACGCTCACGCCGTTGGCCGAGGCGGGCGCGGCGGAGGCGAACTCCGAAGGGCGGCAGGCTGAGCGGGACCCTCGGCGGCGACTTCTTTCGGCACGTGGTCTTTGCGGGCGTGGTCGATCCTCGCCGAGAGACCTTCGTTGTGGACGGATCGATCGAGGGACTGGAGATTTCGCCCGAGCTCCAGGCTTCCCTCCCCGGCGCGGCGGCCGAGCGGCTGCGCGCGCTCGGGGCGGTGCGCGGCGAGGGAGAGCTGAACTTCCACTTCGCCTACGACCCCGCGTCGCCCAATCCGTGGGAATACGCCGTCCGCGGCCGCGTCAACCGCGGGCGCATCGACGATCCCCGCCTCCCCCATCCGCTGACCGACATCCGCGCCATGGTGCGGCTGGACAACCAGGGCTTCGCCGTCGAGGACCTCGTCGGCCGCAGCAACCAGGCGACGCTGCGGCTGTCGGCCAGCGGCAGCCTGCCGGGAGAGGGCGCACGGCTGGCCCTGACGGCGGAAATCCGCCAGCTCGAACTTGATCCCGAGTTGGTCGCCGCGCTGCCGGAAGAACTCCAGGAGGAATGGTACGACTATCGCCCCCTCGGACAAATCGACGCCGACGTGAAACTCCGCTACGACGGGCGGGCGTGGCGTCCCGACTTGATGCTTCGCTGCGCCGACCTCTCCTTCACGCACCACAAGTTTCCTTATCGTCTCGAACACGGCCGGGGGACTCTCTCCCTCCGCGACGACGCGATGGACCTCCACCTGGCGGCCTACAGCGGAAACCAACAGATCCGCATCGACGGCCAGCTCCAGCAGCCGCTGTCGGCCCCGATCGGATCGCTCGACATCAAGGGAGAGGACCTGCCCCTGGACGCGAAGCTTTTCGACGCCATGCCCGAGCGGTCGCGCGCCGTCGTCCGGGGACTTGATCTCCGCGGGACGATCAGCGCGTTTCACGACCACCTGTGGCGGCAATCGGCGGACGAGCCGTTTCATCAGCATCTGGTCATCGATGTGGACCGCTGCTGGCTTCGCTACGAGCGATTCCCCTTCTCGCTGGCCAACATCCGCGGCACGCTGACGATGATCGACGGCAATTGGACGATCCATAGCCTGGAGGGAACCAACGGGGCCGCCCGGGTGACTTGCCGCGGCGAAGTGACGGCGACGCCGCAAGGGCCGCAGGTCGCCCTGCTGCTGAACGCCTCCGACGTTCCCCTGGAAGACGAGTTGCGCGACGCCCTGCCGCCGTCGATGCGGCAGGTTTGGACCGATCTGAAGCCCCGGGGCATGATCGACCTGGCCGCCGACCTGCACTACGTTGACGACGCAAACCTGCTGAGCGTCTCCGTCCGCGCCCAGCCGCGCAGCGAGATCACCTCGATCGAACCGGCGCAGTTCCCCTACCGCCTGGAAAAGCTGCAAGGGACGCTCGCCTATCGCGACGGCCGCGCGACCCTGGAGCATTTCAAAGGGGAGCACGGGGCGGTGAAATTCGCGGCCAACGGCGTCTGCGACTGCCTGCCCGGCGGAGGCTGGCATCTGCGGCTGGAACGCCTCGCCGTGGACCAGCTCCGCGTCGACCGCGACTTGATGCAGGCCGTGCCGCTGCGGCTCCGCAAAGCGCTGGTCGAGTTGAACCCCAGCGGGACGTTCAGCCTCCGCGGCGGCGTGGAAATCGCCCGCGGCGCCGCCGACGAGCCTCCCCGCTGCCAATGGGATTTGGCCGTCGGATTGCAGCAGGCGGGGGTCGATTTCGGCGTTCGCCTGGAGAACATTTTCGGCAGCGTGAGCCTTGCCGGCGGATGCGACGGCCGAACCTGCTCCTCCCGCGGCGAACTTGCCATCGAATCGCTCACCTACAAGGACCGCCAGATCACGCGGCTGATGGGGCCGCTGTGGGTCGACGACGAATGGGCGCTGTTCGGCGCGGGGGCGGAACAAAGGCGACGCGAGAAGTTGGCGATGAAGGGGCCTGCCGCGGAAAATCTCCGCTCGCTGACCGCCTCGATCTACGGCGGCAAGGCCTTCGGCGACGCCCGGGTGCAGCTTGGCCCCCAGCCCCTCTACGCCGCCCGCATCATGCTCGTCGACGGCCAACTGGACGCCTGGGCCCAGGACGCCCTTCCCGGCCGGCAAAATCTCAAGGGCCGCGCCACGGTCCGGCTCGAAGTCCAGGGCGCCGGACGCACGAGCAACGGCCTGGCGGGAAGCGGCGAAATCCACCTTCGCGAAGCGAACCTCTACGAATTGCCGGTGATGGTCTCGATGCTCAAATTGTTGAGCATTCGCCCCCCCGATCAAAACGCCTTCAGCACGAGCGACATCAATTTCCGCATCCAGGGCGAGCACGTCTACTTCGACCCGATCAACTTCCACGGCGACGCGATCAGCCTGCTGGGCGGCAAGGGAGAAATGACGCCGCAATCGGACGTCCACCTCGCGTTCGCGGCCGTTGTCGGCCGCGGCGACCTGCCCGTGCCGATGATCCGCAACTTCTTCACCGGACTGAGCCAGCAGTTCCTCCTCATCCACGTCGACGGCCCCTTGCAGGACCCGAAGGTGTGGCAAGAGGCGTTTCCAGGAATCAAACAAGCGTTGGACAAGCTCGACGCCGATTTGCGCGGGCAGGGGATCATGCCCTCGCCGCCGGAGGCCCAGCAGCAACCCCAGGCCGACGGCGGCCAGTGGAATCGGAGATAGGCTGGGGACTGTCCCAATTTTCGCCTGCCAAGTGCAACGCGGCCGCGAAAATGGGACTGTCCCCCTTGGCGCTGCGGAAGGGCGTCGCCGGCCGCGCGGCGGCGGCGGCAACGATCGTGGATGACGTATACTTGTTCATGGGAGGCTTCCTATGAGCGTCGGATCGGCAAACGGGATCGTCGGCAGCGCGGCGGGCTCGCCCTTGGCGCAAACCAAAGGCGCCGATCAGGAGCGCGCCGCCCAGGACGTTGCCGCCCACCAGGGCAACGTTCACGGCCAGTTGAAGGCCGAGTCGGCCGCCGGCGTGGGCGAGCCGGACATGGAAGACCATCAAACCGACGAGCGGGACGCCGACGGCCGGCTCCCGTGGCGTTTTCCCGACGCGAAGAAGGATCGCGAGGATTCCTCGGCCGCGCCGCCGCCAGGGCCGAAAGACCCCGCCGGGCAGAGCGGCAATCTGCTCGACCTGAGCGGCTAGGACAAATTGCGCAGGCGGTTTTTTCCGCACCGCGGCTCTTCCAAATCTCCGCGAATTCGCGGCTCGCCCCCCACAATGCCCCTTGCCCGGTCACAGCCGATTGGGTACGATAAGGTCAGTCCTCTACCATGTTCGTGCTGTCGATGCAACGTTTTGGTGAGCCGATACGCATGCCCGTTGAGCGCCTGAACTAAAGACCTCGGATGCGTGTACAGCCGTCGCTGGGTTCGCCCGCGGCGGATCACACAAACCGGGATCCAGGTTGCTCCCTTCGCAATGACGGGCTCTCAAAATCCGCATCGCCACGGCATTACGGCGGAGGACCTTTTTATTTCGCGCGGCATCAAAGCGCGAAGCCCACCACGGAGACACGGAGAGCACGGAGCGGAAAGAGAAGGGGGAATGCAAATTGCAAAATGCGGAATGGAGAACGTCGCCAGCGGGGCAGCGATCCTTTTCCGCTGGCGCTGGCGAGCCTGCCGCTTTTTCAATTTTCATTTTGCAATTTGCATTCGCGCGTGCGTCATTCTTCATCCATTTATCTGGATTTTCTCCGTGTCCTCCGTGCCTCCGTGGTCAACCCATTGCTATTTCGATTTCGCGGCGGACATCGCCATGACTGACGTTCCCACTCCGCTTGCCGACAAACGCGATCGTTTGCTGGCGCTCTTGCAGAGCTACGGCAGTTGCGCCGTTGCGTTCTCCGGCGGATTGGACAGCGCGCTGTTGGCGAAAGCGGCGCAGACGGCCCTGGGCGACCGCGCCGTGGCCGTCACCGGCGCCAGCGCCAGCCTCGCCGTCGGCGAACTCGACCAGTGCCGCCAGCTCGCCCGGCAAATCGGCATCCGCCACGAAATCGTCGCGACGAACGAACTCGCCTCGCCCGGCTATGCGGCCAACGCCCCCGACCGCTGTTTCTACTGCAAGACGGAGCTGTTCCTGCAAGTGGAGAAGCTGGCCGAGCGGTTCGGGGTTGCGGTCGTCGTCGACGGCGCCAACAGCGACGATCGCGGCGAGCATCGCCCCGGCGCCCGCGCCGCGCGGCAGCGGAAAGTCCTCAGCCCCTTGGCCGAATGCGGACTCACCAAGGCGGAGATTCGCCAACTGGCCGCGGCCTGGGAGTTGCCGGTCTGGAACAAGCCGGCCACTCCCTGCCTGAGCAGCCGCATCGCCTACGGCGAGCCCGTCACGGCGGAGCGCCTGGCGATGATCGACCAGGCGGAAGCGTTCCTTCGCGCGGGGTTTTCAGCCGTTGCGGGTGCGCTATCACAAGGGCGACATGGCGCGGATCGAGGTTTCGCCCGAGGCGCTGGCAAAGTTCCTCGAACGCGGACTTCCGCGGCGAGACGATCGCGCGGCTGAAGGCGTTGGGCTTCAAGTACGTTTCCCTCGATCTGGAAGGGTTCCGCAGCGGGAGCCTCAACGCGATCGTGCCGCGGGAGCGATTGGAAGTCGCCGCCCGAGGGCCGGAAACGTCGCCGACGACGGACGCTCCGTAGGAGCCCCAGGGTGGCCCCGATAGCTTTGCTATCGGGGGGCCGTCAGGCCCAAGAGGCGTTGCTGGCCGTTTTTCCAAGCGACCCTTGACGTCGGGCGTCATCGTGGTCATGCTTTTTTTCATGGGCGCACGCGTGATTTACGACGACGAGCTTCATGCCCACTTCGTCACGTTCTCGTGCTACCGGCGGCGACGCCTGCTCGACCACGAGCGCGCAAAGCGCGTAGTGCTCGGTGTGCTCAATTCGCAATTGGCCGCTCGAAAGGCATCGTGCGTGGGATTCGTGGTCATGCCCGACCACGTTCATGCCATCGTGTGGTTTCCCGTTGCAGGTCAGTTGAGCGTTTTCATCCAGCAATGGAAGCAGCTCGACTTCTCACCACATCGGCCAATTGACGCGCAGCAAGCTCGTCGATTACGCAGAGAGGATCGGCGACAGCGATCCGTTTTGGCAGGCGAAATACTATTCTCTCAACTTGTTCAGCGAAGAGAAGGTGCGGGAGAAGCTAACGTACATGCACGAAAATCCCGTGCGTGCGGGCTTAGTGTCGCAACCTTGCGATTGGGCGTTCAGCTCGGCCCGCTATTACGAGCAAAGGCGGGGCGTGGGTGTGCCGATTCGCTGGATCGCGTAGCCGCCTCTCGTGCCTGACGGCACCCCGATAGCGAAGCTATCGGGGCCACCCGCGACGGACGCTCCGTAGGATCCCACCGCCCGTTTTCGACCGCCCGTGCGCAGCGCCCGTCCTACGGGCGAATCAAGCTCATCGCGATGAGCGTCGCGAGGATGACGACGCCGAGCAGCATGCCCACGCCGACGGCGATCCACGCCCAGGCGGGCACGGGAGTCTTGTGACGCGTGCGGTAGGCGGCCATTTTTTCCTCGGTCTCTTCCCGGGCGGGGGCCGGCGCCCGCGACGCATCGAGCCAATCGTCGATGGGAATCGCGAATTCCGAGGGCGGGCCGGCCTCCAACGCCTTCGCCTTGGGCAGGGCCTTGCTCTCGCGGATTTCGCGGGCGATTTCGTCGTGCATCGCGGCCTGCGCGCGCGACGGAGTCGGCGGCGGAGCCTTCTTTGTCTGCCGGGCTGTGTCCGAGATGGCCGTGTCGCTCGTGGCCGCGGTCTCCGCCGGCTTGACCCGGGAGGCCGTCTTCGCGGACAAATCGCCGCCGCCCAAGGGCGCCGCCCGCCGCAACCGCGGCGCGACGCTGTCCGACGCGCCGCTGCCGCTTCCGGACGAGCCGGTCAAATGCCCGTGCGCCCGCAGCCACGCGGCCAGCGCGCGGGCGACCTCCTGCATCGTCTGGTAGCGATTGGCCGTCTTCTTCGCCATCATCTTCATGCAAATCTGCACGAGGTCCGACGGGGCGTCGGGGCGATCCAAGGAGACCGCCGGCGGCGGCGACTTCTGGTGCGCCATCAGCCGCTGCGGCAACGTCCCCTCCGCAAACGGCGGATGTCCGGTCAACAAGTAATACATCGCGCAGCCGAGGCCGTAGATGTCCGCCCGACCATCCACATTGTGGCTGTTCAGCGCCTGCTCCGGGGCCAGGTAGTCGGCCGTCCCCAAAACATTTTCGTCATAGGCCACGGTCAGCGACGCCTTCTTTTCATCGCCCGTGACCAGGGCCAGTCCCAGGTCGAGCACCTTGACGACGTTTTGCCGATCGACGAGCAGATTGGCCGGCTTGACGTCGCGGTGGATCAGGCCGGCGTCGTGGCGCAGGCGAGTCCCTCGGCGGCCTGGCGGATGTACTCGGCGGCGGAAGCGTATTCCATCGGCCCGCTGCGCTTGACCAACTGCTGCAGGTCGTTCCCCTCGACATACTCCATGACCAGGTAATGGAGGTCGCCGACATTGTTGACATCGTACACGCGGACGATGTTTCGATGGTCGAGCAGGGCCGCCGCTTGGGCTTCGCGATGGAAACGGGCCAGGTAGGAGGAGTCGGCGACGCGGTTCTTGGGCAGGACCTTGATCGCCACCCGCCGCTGCATGAGCACGTGCTCGGCGAGGTAAACGCTGCTCATGCCGCCGGAGCCGAGAATGTCCAGCAGCTTGTACTTGCCGAGGAAGAATCCGCGATAGCGGCCTTCGAGGATCCGGTCGCACTGCCATCGCGTGATCAGGCCAGCCTCGACGAACCGACCGGCGAGAAAATCCACGTCGTCCAGCGCGGCCTCGCCGCAGCGGCCCTTCAATTCCGACACGAGGGCGTTGACCTGGTCGTTTTCGACCAGCGAACTCCGCCGCACCATGTCGAGAAATGTCTCAGCGTTCGGTTTGGTCATGCTTGCCCGCCGACATGCACCCGCTCCTCCCCGCGCTATGATACCATAGAAGGCTGGGGGATACTAGCCGATGCCGCGGCCTGTGCAAGCGACTGGCCCGGGCGCGGATCGCGCGGGGGGCGTCGCCCAGGGCGAACTGGCGGGCGATGCAGATGGGCCTTCCGCCGCCGTCCCTGCCGCTCACCTTGCTTCTTCCACCTTGTAAAGCGGCAGGTAGCGGTAATAAACCTCCAGCGTCAGGGCGGACAGGCTGGTCATCATGAGCCGACCGCCCTGGGCGCCCCACTGGTCCTTTGCCGGCCCGTCCGGGTCCCAACTCCCAAACGCGCACTTGCCGGCGTTGACGTTCTGCGTCTCGACCAACAGTCGCCGCATCTTGCGGTTCCACACGTCCCATTGTTGATCGTTGACATTGTGCATCACCTGCGTGGCATAGTACCAGTAATAGAGATTGTGGAAGCCTTGCTCGGGCAAGTTGGCCAAGAGATACTCCGCCCCTTCGCCCATCAGCGGATCGCCGCGCTTGGCGCCAAGATATTGGCGGCAGAGCAGGCCGACGGCGGTCATTGTCGGCGTCGGCCTCTGGCCGGGCTGGTAGCCGAACTGCCCGCCGTGGCTGCCCTTGGCGACGGAATCCAAAAACTTTCCCGCCCCGTTCGAGGCTCGACCCGCCGACGTTCAGACCGGCCATCTGGGCGCTCTTCAGAGCCATCACTTGCCAGCCGACGACCGAGGTGTCGCCGTCGTCTCCGGGATGATAGCGCCAGCCGCCGGTCTGGCGATTCTGCGCGGTCTCGATGAAAACGACGGCGGCCTGGGCCGCCATGCCGACGTTCAAGTCTTTGGGCTTCGTCATGCCGTACGCCTCGCACAGGGCGATCGTCGCCAGGGCGTGGGCGTACATCTGCTGCGGCGAGCCGGCGGAAAGGTCGCCGTTGGGCTTCTGACGCCGCATGAGCCAGAGCAAGCCCGCGGCGATCGCGCGATAGTGCGTCTTTCCGCCGGTCTTGTGTGTTTCGCCGTGGGCGAGGAAGGGGAGCAGGCCCATGGCCGTCGCGGCGGCGTCGGCGTCGATGTTGCCCGGGCCGGAGCAGGTGGCGTCTTTGCACCGCTGGACGTAGTTTTTCAGACTCCAACTGCCGTCGGAGGATTGATGCCGCGCGAGCCAGTCAATTGCCCAGCGGACGGCGGCCTCGGTGCGCGGGATCACGCCCGTGCCGGCGCGGATGCGATTCCGCCGGTCACGCACTGTTGTGAAATCGTTCCCGCCGCCGGGCCCCGCGCCTTTCAGTCCCTTCGCGTCCGGCCGTCCACACCTTGGTCCGGGCCTGGCGAACGATGGGCTAAACATGCCCTCCTTGCCGGGGCTTAGGCCGGCGTGGGCATCGTCCGCCCCTGTTTCTTTCCCGCCGCCCTCGTCCCCGCCGGTCAAGGCGCTCTCGTTGCCGATAGCTTTGATCGGCTCATACTTCGCCTCCGGCGGCGGCTCATCGCGGTCAATGGCGGGCGGGATTTGCACGTGTTCGATCTCCGTGGCCTCGGGCTCCGGCTCGGGGGCAACCGACACAAAGGAATCCGCCGGCGGGCCAATGGCCTTTACGGTGAAATTGCCCAACAGCAAGAGGGCGGAAAGCCCCAACAGGTGGAAGGCGAAACTGGCCGCGTACCAGATCAGCTCGCTTCGCACCCAGTCCCCAAAGCGATCCGCCCACGCGCCGTCGATCGCGTGAGCGAGTTCCTCCGGCAGCATCGGACTGCTTGTTGCCTGCGACATGAACGCGCTCCTTTCTTTCGTTACGAATCAGTCCAATATCCGCGTTCATCTGCGTTCATCTGCGGTTCCCTCGCTCGCCGCTTCGAATGAGTGAGAAGTCGCCGATCCGCCTTGAAAATCGCGTTTCGGCTGGGAATTATTGCCGGGAATAATCTTCTCGATTTCAACGATTACCTTGATGCCGCTGTCGCGTGAAAAACGGGGATCGTGGGTGACATTTCCCCCGCCGCGGCGTAGAATTGGGGAAGGCGCATCCGGTTCATCGCCCCGGCGCCGGGCGATCCTCCGCCTCGAACCACAAGCGGAACTGTGGAAAAGGCCCTGTTTTTCATCACCTGCACGACTTGCCGCGCCCGGCTGGCGGTGCGCAGTGCGGAGGTGATTGGCGACATTTCCGAATGTCCCAAATGCGGCCTCATGGTCGAGATCCGCCCGCCGGCCGGTTTTATAATGCCGCAGAGTGGTTCTGCACAACCAGATCAAGGGGACACATCGCCGAAGAATGTCGCGCCACCGCGGGAAATCAAAAAGGGGCCGCCAAAGGCGGCAGAGGCCGCCGGCGCCAGCGGTGGCCGCCCCGCTTGCGCGAAAACCCGCCGATGGCCCCGCTGCGGCGAAGCCGGCGGCGGCGCGGATGGGCCAAACCGTGTTTATGGCCGCGGCGTTCTGCCCCATGCCGGACGAAATTGTCGCCCCGCCGATCGTTCGGCCGGGCGGCTGGCTTGGGCTCCTCGCCCACCCGGTGGCAAGGTGGCTGACGCTGGCCGCCGCACCGCTTGTTGGCTTGGGCATCGTGGTGGGCGTATGGGGGTTATGGTCGGGTCGCCACAGCGAACCACCCGCCGCGGCCAAGCAAGGCAAGGCCGACGCCGCGGTCAAACAGCCGCCGGCGCAAAATGAAGCAAAACCCCCTGCGGCGTCCTCGCTGGGGCGATTGGATCGCCGCTGGCTGCCCGAGCACACGGCCTGGATCTTTAGCCTCCGCGGCGCTCGCCTCGCCCACCAGCCGCAAAACGACACGCTGCTGGCCGCCGCCGATCCGATGTGGCGGACGTCGATCGGGGCGGCGCTGGACGCCTTGGGACTGACGCTGGACCGCGTCGAGCGGGTGACTTGGGCCACCGCCGATCCGGCCGCCTTGCCCCAGCCAAGCGCCATCGTCATCGAACTCGTCTCCGGACAGGACGCCGCCGCCCTGGCAAACCTCGGCGCGCCGATCGACATCGGCATGTCCGGCCTGGTCTGCCGCCAGTTGGCCAGCCAGCGTTGGCCGCATCCGCTGGCGATCGTCGATCCGCGGACGATCGTCACAGGCGACGAAACGGTGCTGCGGAACTTGGCCAAGCGGGGCGAGGCCCGGCGGCAAAGCCCCGCCTTGGACCGCTTGCTCGATCGCGCGAGCCCCGACGCCGACGCCCTGCTGCTGGTCGATCTGGCGGCGGTCCGCGGGGCCGATGGGAAGCTGCCAACGGCGATGTTGGACGTCTGGCCGGCGGGGAAGCGGGCGTGGCGGGAACTCTGGGACTTGCCCGTCGCCGCGAGCTTTGCCGCAACGTGGCGCGGCCGGCAGCAAGGCGAGGTCGCCTTGGCCTGTCAAAGCGAGACTGAGGCGGAAATGGTCCGCGCCGACCTGGAGACGTTGCTTGCGGCGGCAAAGGAGGCTTTGCCCCGGCAAGTCGAGTCGCTCCAACAGGCGTTGGAAGCGGGACGCGTGACCGCGGAAGCCGCCGATCCTTATCGGCAATTCTTGGAGGACACGGCGAAATCGCTCCCGGCGGCGACATGGGAAGTCGCCGATCGGACGGTGCGGCTGCAATGGAATTGGCCCCGGTCGCCGCTGGAAGCGGCCGCATCGGCCGTCTCCGCCGCGGCCGCCATGCACGCGGACTGGCTCGCCGCGGCGCGAAAGGCCGACGCGGCGAATCAGCGGCGGATCGTCGCCGGGCTCAGCGGCCGCATGAAATCTCAGGGGTGTTTTCCCGCCGGCGCCGTCGGCGGCATCTTGCTCGAACCGGACACCCGCCTGAGTTGGATCGCCGACATGCTCCCCTATTTCGACCACGCCGACTGGCATCGCCAACTCGAACCGGGCTATTCGTGGAACAGTCCGCAGAACAGCCCCATTTCGCGGCGTCCGCTGCCGGAAGTGGTCAATCCGGCGCTCGGTCCCGCGAAAACCGGCGCCGACTTTCCCGTGACGCACTACGTCGGCGTCGCCGGCGTCGGGCCGGACGCCGGACGCCTGCCGGCCGACGATCCGCGGGCGGGCGTCTTTGGCTTCGGCCGCCAGACCCGGCTGGAGGACATCACTGCCGGGGCCTCGCATGTCATTGCCGTTTTGGGCGTGAGCGACCGTTGCGGCCCTTGGGCCGCCGGCGGCGAGGCCACGGTCCGACCTTTGTGCCACGCCGCCCTATGTCAACGGTCCCGACGGCTTCGGCAGCGGTCAGCGCGACGGCATGTTGGCCGGCATGGCCGACGGTTCGGTGCGATTCCTGTCGAAGGACGTCGATCCCCGCGTCGTCGAACAGTTGGCGATGATTCACCGCGGGGGCGAGATTCCGGACGTCGCGGGGGAGACGAAGCCGGAGGGCGTGGGACAGGCGCTCGCGAAACCGCAAGCGAAGGACGGACCGCAAGTCAACGCCCAAGCGATTGCGGAAACGGAGACTTCGAGGAAGGAGGCTCCCCGCCCGGCAACACCTGCCGCCGACGCCGACAATCGCCTGGCCGCGCAAATTCCGCAGATCGAAGCGAACGGCATGCCGCTGGGCGAGACGATCGAGTTGCTCTCGGCCACCAGCGGCGTGCCGATCGCCGTCGATCCGGACGCCCTGCGTCAGGCCGGGGCGTCGCTCCGCGATCCGGTGCACGTCCGCTTGGGCGAGACGACGTTGGGCAAGGCGCTGGCCGCGATCCTCGCCGGCCGCAAACTGGCCTGCGTCGCCGCCGGCGGCGCAGCCCTGGTCACCAGTCCGCCCGAATATCGCCGCAAGCTCCGCAAAGTTCGCGTCTCCGTTTCCGACCTGACCGGCGGCATGCCGATTGCGGCGACGGAACTGGCCGAGTTGATCGAAAAATTCGTCGTGCCCGAGTCGTGGCGGTCCAACGGCGGCCACGGCGCGATCCTGCCCGAGGGCAGCGCGCTGGCAATGGTGCAGACCGCGGCGGTCCAGGATTGCGTCGCCGCCTTCCTCGACAAGCTTCGCACGGCGCGGGGCAAGCCGGCGGCGGCCGCACTGGCAAGCCGGCGGGAGTTGGCGAAACCCGCCTTGCTCCGTCCGGCGACGGCCAACTTCTCTACGCCGACGCCGCTCGCCGAAATCCTTCGCTATCTGCAAAAGAATGCGGACGTGGACATCTTCCTCGATCTGCCCGCCCTCCGCGCCGCCGGACTGGTCGACGACGTGAAGGCGACGCTCAGCGTGCAGGAGAAGCCGCTCGCGGCGGCGCTTTCACAGTTGCTCGAACCGCTGGGATTGGCCTGCCGCACGGTCGACGCGCGAACCCTCCAGGTCACTACGCGCAAGGCGCTGGACGCCCGCTTGGAACTGGAATTGTATCCCGTCGCCGGCCTGCTTTCCAAAGGCCAGTCCGCGTCCGCGCTGGTCGAGCGGATCAAGAGCCGCGCGGCGGCGGCGACCTGGAGCGACGCGGGCGGGGTGGGATTGATCCACTTCGATCCGCGCTCCGAATGCTTGATCGTCCTCCAGTCGCAGCCGGTCCAGGCCGCGGTGCAAGCCCTTCTGGCCGAAAAGGAACCGTCGCCATGATCGTCGTGATGAAAAAAGGGGCCACGCCCGACGAAGTCCAACACGTCATCCGCCAGGTCGAGCGGCTGGGGCTGAAGGCGCATCCGATCGTCGGCACGGAGCGGACGGTGATCGCGGCCATCGGCGAGAAGCGCGATGAATTTCGCCAGTCGTTGGAGAGCGGGCCGGGCGTGGCGGAGGTCGTCCCCATCCTCGCTCCCTACAAAGTCGCCAGCCGCGAGGTCAAGGCGGAGTCGACGGCGATCGTCGCCGGCAGCCTGGCGGTCGGCAACAAGCACATCGGCATGATCGCCGGACCGTGCTCGGTCGAGAACGAGGAGATGACGATCGCCACGGCGCGGGCGGTGAAGGCCGCCGGGGCCACGGCCCTGCGCGGCGGGGCCTTCAAGCCGCGGACCAGCCCCTATTCCTTCCAAGGCCTGAAGGAAGAGGGCCTGCAAATCCTCGCCGCCGCCCGGGAGGAGACCGGTCTGGCCGTCGTCACGGAGGTGATTGCGACCGAGGACATCCCGCTCGTCGCCCATTATTCCAACGTCCTCCAGATCGGCGCAGAAACATGCAGAACTATCGCCTGCTGGAGGCGACCGGCTCGGCGGGCAAACCCGTCCTCTTGAAGCGGGGGCCGTGCGCGACGATGGACGAACTGCTCCTGGCCGCCGAATACATCCTCAACGCCGGCAATCCGAACGTGATGCTCTGCGACCGCGGCGTGCGGACCTTTGAAACCCACACCCGTTTCTCGCTCACGCTCGCCTCGGTCCCCTATCTGCACGAGCGAACGCACCTGCCGGTGGTGATCGATCCGAGCCACGGGACGGGCCACGCGGACCTCGTGCCGCGGATGGCCGCCGCGGCGATCGCCGCCGGGGCCGACGGATTGATCGTCGAGGTCCATCCCGATCCAGAGAATGCCTTAAGCGACGGCTATCAATCGCTGACCTTCGCCCAGTTCGAGGCGACGATGCAGCTTTGCCATCGCGTGGCCGCGGCGGTCGGGCGGGAGATCACGCCGGCGCCGCGGGCGACCGCGCCCTGACCGTCCGCTCCGCTTGCGGTTTCGCGAGAAAAGGAACGCCGGCTCGGCGTCAGCCCTCACCCTGACCGAACGCCGTCGGCTTGAAACGCTACGGACAGAAAGCGGATCAAATCGCTGGCGATCAGCGAGACCTGGCCCAATTCGGCCGCGGCAAGGTCGCCGGCCAGGCCGTGAAGATAAACGCCCAGCCGCGCGGCCGGAAACGCCGCCAATCCTTGACAGGCGATCGCACAAATCAAGCCGGTCAACACGTCGCCCGCGCCGCCGGTGGCCATCCCCGGATTGCCCGTCGTGTTGTGCGCCCGATGAAGGCCGTCGGTAATCAGCGTGCGATGTCCCTTGAGGACGACAACCGCGCGCGACTGTATGGCCAACTCGACGGCCGCTTCTTCCCGGGCCGCGCCGTCCAATTTCCGCCCGATCAAGCGAGCGAACTCGCCGGGATGCGGCGTGAGGATTCGAGCCGCCGAAGGGGACAGTCCCATTTTCGTCGGACGAAAATCGGGACAGTCCCCGACCAAGGCGTTTAGCCCGTCGGCGTCGATAATCATCGGCTTGGCAATATCGCGGTAAAGGCGGAGGACGAGTTCTTCCAAGTCGTGCGAACGTCCCAGCCCCGGCCCACAGGCGACGACCGTCGCCGCCTCGGCCAATTCGCAGATTCGCTCGCAGGCCGCGGCGGCGATGCGGCCGTCCTTGTCGCTCTTCAGCGGGATGGTCGTGTAGGACGGCTCGAAGGAGGCGACCAGATCACCGCAGCAATCGGGCACAGCCAGCCGCACCAGCCCTGCCCCGCCGCGCAACGCCGCCATGCCCGCCAGGGCCGCCGCCCCCGCCATGCCGCGCGAGCCGCCGACGATCAACGCCGTGCCGAAATCGCCTTTGTGCGCGTTTTCATCTCGCCGTGGAAGGCGAGCCAGGGGTTCGTCGGGCGTCGCGTTCATGCTTCGGCCTGCGCTCTGTTCTCGCGCCCTTGGGCCGCGTTCTTCGCAATCAGACCGGCGACGTAGCCGCCTTTGAAGCCGGCGTCGATATTGACTACGCAGACGTTCGAGGCACAACTGTTGAGCATCGCCAACAGGGCGGAGACGCCGCCGAAACTGGCGCCGTAGCCGACGCTGGTGGGAACGGCGATCACCGGGCAGGCGACATATCCGCCGACGACGCTGGGCAATGCCCCTTCCATCCCGGCGACGACCACCACGGCGTCCGCCTGCTCCAACGGCGGCAAGTTGGCCCTCAGGCGGTGCGGGCCGGCCACGCCCACGTCGCAGACCGTCTCGACCTCGGCCCCGGTCCAAAGGGCCGTTTCCCGGGCTTCCTCCGCCACGGGCAAATCGCTGGTTCCCGCGGTCACGATCGTCACCCGGCCAGAGTGCGATTGGCGGCTGCTGGCCGGGGAAATGCGAAACGTTCGCCCTGTCGGGTTGTAATGGGCCTGGGGAAACTTCGCGGCAAGTTCGCCAGCCTGCTCCGGCGTCATGCGGGTGGCGAGCACATCGTGTCCATGGGCGAGCTGCGTCTGGAAGATTTTCTCCATCGCCGCGATGGTCTTGCCCTGGGCAAAAATCACCTCGGGGAAGCCGCATCGCCGACGGCGATCGAGATCCAGTTGCGTTTCGCCCAATTCGGCGATTGTCGGCTCACACGCCCGGCCAACGAACTGTTCGAGGGAAATTTCGCCTTGGAGCAGTTGCCGGGCGAGCTTTTCAACATGATGCGGTTGCATGAATCCATGATAGCCAAGGAACAGGAGGGAGCAAAGGGTGTTGGATATGGAGTGCGCCGTGCCCCCCCCTTGCGAGGGGATTGTGGTTCTTTCGTCAATACCCCTGTTTTTCCGCGGCTATTCGTGTTCCAATAGGACGCAACTTGCAGTTTGCGCCACCCTCATAGGAACCGACGCATGAGCCGCTTCGAAGAGCGCCGCGACAAACTCCGCCATCTGCTAAAGAAAGCCGGGGCGGACGCCCTGCTAGTGACCAACTTCGTCAACGTCACGTATCTGACCGGCTTTACCGGCGACGACAGCTATTTCCTCCTGCACCGCGACGGCGAGACGCTGCTGAGCGACCCGCGATACACAACCCAACTCCGCCAGGAATGCCCCGGAGTCGAACTGCTCATCCGCCGTCCGGGGGTGAGCATGTTGCAGGCGGTGGTGCGGGCGATCCGCTCCGCGGGGGTCGCGCGATTGGCAATCGAGGGCGAGTCGATGACCGTTGCGCTGCGGGATCGGATCGCCGACAGGTTGCCAAATCTGGAGATTCTGGCCACTTCGGCGATGGTCGAAACCCTGCGGCTAATTAAAGACAAGGACGAAATCGCCCGGCTGCGAAAAGCCATCTGGCAAGCGGAGAGGGCCTTCGCGGTGCTTCGGGCGACAGTGCGGCCGGAGCAGACGGAAAAAGAACTGGCGGACGAGTTGGAGCATCAGTTCCGCCTGTTTGGGGCGAAGGATTACAGCTTTCCGACGATCGTCGCGGCGGGCGATCGGGCGGCGCTGCCGCACGCCACGCCGACGCAGAGGAGGGCCGGCGCGGGGGAAATGCTCCTAGTCGATTGGGGGGCCAACGAGGGGCTTTACAAGAGCGACTTGACGCGGGTGCTGGCGCTGGGTAAAATCTCGCCCAAACTTCGGCGCGTGTATCGGGTTGTCCTGAACGCTCAGACCCAAGCGATTGCCGCGATTCGGCCGGGCGTGCTGGCCCACGAGGTCGACGCGGTCGCCCGCGGCATCATCGCCAAGGCCGGTTTTGGCCGCTTTTTTGGCCACGGTCTTGGTCACGGCCTTGGGCTGGAGGTTCACGAGGGCCCACGGTTGGCCGCCAAAAGCCCCACCGTGTTGAAGCCGGGGATGGTGGTGACCGTCGAGCCGGGCATCTATCTGCCGGGCTGGGGCGGCGTCCGCATTGAAGACGACGTGCTGGTCACTCGCCACGGACATGAAGTCCTCACCAGCGTCCCCAAGGAACTCGAAGGAATAGAAGTTAGGAGTTAGAAGTTAGGAGTTAGAAGTTAGGAGTTAGAAGTTAGGAGTTAGAAGTTAGGAGTTAGAAGTTAGGAGTTAGAAGTTAGGAGTTAGAAGTTAGGAGTTAGAAGTTAGGAGTTAGAAGTTAGGAGTTAGGAGTTAGAAGTCGGAAGCCGTTGGGGGAATGAACCGGCGGGTCGTTGCAGGACTCGATTGCATGGCAGATGGCCCGCATTTTCATCGCGCCCCGCGCCGCCATTCTGACTCCTAACTTCTAACTCCTTTCTTCTCGGCAAAGCTGGAGACCTGGCATGACCGGTCCTACGTCCCACCAGGACATTTTCGACATTCGCAAGATTCGCCGCCTGGTCGAATTGATGAAGGAGCACGACCTGAGCGAACTCGACATTCGCGAAGGGGAGACGCGGATTCAGATACGCCGCGGGTCGGAGCCGGCGATTACGGTTCCTGCGGCGGCGGCGCCCGTTGCGGTCCCCGCCGCGCCGAAGGCCGAGCCGGCCGCAGCGCCGCCTCCCCTCCCGCCGGCCGAGGACAAGAACATCGCCGTCATTCACAGTCCGATGGTGGGGACGTTCTACGCGGCGCCGGACCCGGATTCGCCCCCCTACGTGAAGGTTGGCGACCACATCGGACCGGAGACGACCGTTTGCATCGTCGAGGCGATGAAAGTCTTTAACCAGATTCCCGCTGAGGTCGCCGGAAAGATCGTCGCCGTGCTGGTCGAAAACGGCGAGCCGGTCGAGTTTGGCAAACCTTTGTTCAAAGTGGACACGCGGGCGTGATGTTCAAGCGGATTCTCGTAGCGAATCGGGGCGAGATCGCCCTGCGCATCCTTCGCGCCTGTCGTGAGTTGGGCATCGAGACGGTCGCCGTGTTCAGCGAGGCGGACCGGGGCGCGGCGTATTTGGCCTTGGCCGACGAGGCTTATTGCATCGGCCAGCCGAAGGCGAGCGAAAGCTATCTGAAGATCGACCGCGTGATCAGCGCCGCGGAGATCGGCAACGTCCAGGCGATTCATCCCGGCTACGGCTTCTTGGCGGAGAACGCCCATTTCGCCGACGTCTGCCGCAGTTGCAACATCGAGTTCATCGGGCCGTCGCACGAGGCGATGCGGCTGATGGGCGACAAGAACACGGCGCGGCGGGTGGCCCGCGACGCCGGCGTCCCCACCGTGCCCGGCAGCGACGGCCTGATCGAGTCCGAGGCCGAGGCGGTGACGCTGGCGAAGGAGCTGGGTTTTCCGGTGTTGATCAAGGCGTCGGCGGGCGGGGGCGGGCGGGGGATGCGCGTGGCCGTCAACGAGCTGGCCCTGAAGGCCGCCTTGCAGCAGGCCCAGGCCGAGGCCGAGGCCGCCTTCGGCAATGCGGAAATCTACCTGGAAAAGTACGTCGAGCACCCGCGGCACGTCGAGGTCCAGGTGATCGCCGACCTGCACGGCAACGGCGTCCATCTCTGGGAGCGCGACTGCACGATGCAGCGCCGCCATCAGAAGCTGGTCGAGGAGAGCCCCGCCCCGCAGCTCGACGCGCGACACCGCGCACGGCGATGTGCGCGGCGGCGGTCCGCCTCGTCGAGCGGTCCAACTACACCAACGCCGGCACGGTCGAGTTCATCGTCGATCGGCAGGGAAATTACTACTTCATCGAGATGAACGCCCGCATTCAGGTCGAGCACCCGGTGACGGAGTTGGTCGCGGGCATCGACCTGATCAAGGCGCAGATTCGCATCGCTTCCGGCGAACCGTTGCCCTGGGAGCAGGCGGAGATCCGCCAGCAAGGCGCGGCGATCGAGTGTCGCATCAACGCCGAAGACCCGGAGAAAAACTTTCGCCCCACGCCGGGCGCGATCACGCGGATGATTGTTCCCGGCGGGTTCGGCGTCCGTTTCGATTCGCACGTCCACGCCGGCTACGTCGTCTCGCCATATTACGATTCGATGATCGGCAAGCTGATTGTCCACCAGGCGACGCGGGCGGAGGCGATCGCGTGCATGAAGCGGGCGTTGGCCGAGTTGCGGATCGAGGGGATCAAGACGACGATTCCGCTGTTGCAGAAGATACTGAACCACTCGGCGTTCACCGACGGCCGCGTCGACACGACGTTCATCGAGCGGACCTGGCCGAGCACCTAAAGACGCAAACGACGTTGAGGATTGGAGATTCCCATGAGCAGCCCCTTGTCCCGTCCGCCGCAGATGCAGTCGAGCATTCACCGCGCGGCGATTTTGTTCGCCGGCGGCCCCGCCCCCGCCGCCAATGCCGTGATTTCCACTGCCGCCGTCTCCTTCCTGCGGAACAACATCGACGTGCTTGGGCATCCTTTACGGCTATTCGCGCCTGGTGGAGTTCGGCCCGGAACACCCGATGGTCGAGGGCCGCGACTACATCCCCATCACGCACAAGTTTCTCAAGCGGTCACGCGCAACAGCCAGGGGATTTTGATCGGCACGGCGCGGACCAATCCGGGCAAGCACGTCTCCGACCCCGCCCACCTGAAGGACCCGGAGCGGATCGCGCCGCTGCAGACGGTCTACGACGCGCTGGTCTCGCTGGAGGTCGACGCGTTGATCTCCATCGGCGGCGACGACACGCTGAAAACCGCCAACAAGTTCAAGCTCTTCCAGGAGCAACTGCCGCGGGGCAGCCGCCGGATTCCCGTCGTCCACTTGCCGAAGACGATCGACAACGACTACATGGGCATCGACTTCACCTTCGGCTACTTCACCGCCGTCGAGTTCCTCGCCTCCGAGGTGCGCAACCTGCTGGCCGACGGCGAGGCCAACCGCAGTTATTACCTCGTCGAGTGCATGGGCCGCAGCGCCGGCTGGCTCTCCTACGGCGTGGCCATCGCCGGCGAAGCCAGCCTGGTGATCAGCGTCGAGGACATCACCG
Source organism: uncultured Planctomycetia bacterium (assembly GCA_963791075.1). Lineage (GTDB taxonomy): Bacteria > Planctomycetota > Planctomycetia > Pirellulales > Thermoguttaceae > CAWBRF01. The sequence goes on along the minus strand of CAWBRF010000035.1, from coordinate 45,807 downwards.
GCAAGTACGAGACCAGCGAAGAGACGGTCAACGCCGAAAAACGGGCGGAAGGAAATCCGCCGCGTCATGGACCTCGACGAAGTCGTCAAGCGGATCGTCGCCACGATGCGCGTCCGCGAGGAGGCCGAGGGCAAGGAATTCGGCGTGATCGTGCTGGCCGAGGGGTTGGCCGAACTGCTCCCTTTCGAGCACATCGAGGGCGTGCCCCGCGACGAGCACGGCCACATCGCCGTCGCCAAACTCAACCTCAACCGCCACGTTCGCCGACCTGGTCGCCAAGGAATACCCTCGGCAGACCGGCAAGAATCGGAAGATCACCGGCTTGCAGACCGGCTACGAGAGCCGCTGCGCCCGGCCGCAGGCCTTCGACGTCATGTTGGGCAGCCAGCTCGGCGTCGGCGCCTACCGCGCGCTGGTCGAGAAGCGGCTGGACGGCGTGATGGTCTCGGTCTCCGGCCAATTGGAGTTGAACTACGTGCCGTTCAACCAACTGGTCGATCCGGCGACGCTGGTCACCGTGGTCCGCTACATCGAGCCGGGCTCCGACTTCCACCGCCTGGCGAGGTTTTTGGAAACCTACGTCAACGATTGACCGGCGTAGCGCGCTGGGCAATGGTCTTTTCACGCCTCCGCCTGAAGCTCCGCACGCGGGCCGAACCCCTTTCGTCCGCGCCGCCCGGCCGGTAAAATGGGGAAAAATGCGAATCCCCCCATCGTGAACATCTACCGCGATCTCGACAGTCTTCCCGCCGCTTGCTGCGGCGGCGCCGTGGCCATTGGCAATTTCGACGGCGTCCACCGCGGCCATGCGCGGATCATCCAGCGGCTGTTGACGATCGCCGGCGAACTCGGCGGGCCGGCCCTGGTCTTCACCTTCGACCCCCACCCTGCCCGCCTGCTGCACCCCGAGCAGGCCCCCGCCCCCCTGTGCTGGGCCGATCGCGAGGCCCAACTGCTGGCCGCCTTGGGCGTCAACGCCGTGCTGGTCTATCCCACCACGCTCGACTTCCTCCGCATGAAGGCGCGGCAATTCTTCGACCAGGTCCTTTGCGGCCGACTCCGGGCGCAATGCATCGTCGAGGGCGCAACTTCTTCTTCGGCCACAACCGCGAGGGGACGGTCGAGGTCCTGCAAAAATTCTGCGACCAGGCGGGAACGCGGCTGGAAGTGGTCGATTCGCTGGAAATCGACGGCCGGAACGTCTCCAGTTCGCTCGTCCGACGCCTGGTGGCCGCGGGCCATCTCGATCAGGTCCGCCACATGCTCACCCAACCGTATCGCATCCGCGGCCGCGTCATCCACGGCGCGGGACGAGGCGACGGACTCGGCTTTCCCACGGCCAACATCGAGGGGACCGACACGCTCCTGCCGGGCGAGGGGGTCTACGCCGGCGGGGTCTGGGTCGCCGGCGCGCGGCACGCCGCGGCAATCGCCATCGGCCCGAATCCGACCTTTCATGAACAGGCGTTGAAAATCGAAGCCTTTCTCTTGGACTACCGCGGAAACCTCTACGGCCAGACGGTCGAGGTTGACTTCTTGGCCCGATTGCGGAACATTATGCAATTCGCCTCCGTCGCGGAGTTGATTCGCCAAATGGCCGACGATGTGGAACAAACGCGGCGGATGGAAGCGGAGAAGGGATTGGGGATTGGGGATTAGGGATTGGAGAGGCGAAGGCGAAATGGATCGAACACCAAACGGCGGAGTCTCCACCTGCCTTCCCCCGTCCCTGCCCGTCCCTCGCTGCAGAGCGCGCCCTTGTCCTGTCCAATCCCTAATCCCCAATCCCTAATCCCTCTTATGGTTCACTGGTCCGGCTTCGTCGAACTCGTTCGTTCCCACCAGCGGTTCCTGCTGACTGCGCACGTCCGGCCCGATTGCGACTGCCTGGGCAGCGAGTTGGCCATGCTCCTCATTTTGGAGAGGTTGGGAAAGGACGTGACGATCGTCAACGGCTTCGCCGTGCCGCCGCACTTGGGGTTTTTCGACCAGCCGAAACGATACAAGCAATTGGGAGTCGATATTGCCGCCGAGCAATTGGCGGACCGGGAGGTGATTGTCGTCCTCGAACACGTCGGCGTGGGTCCAGTTGGGGCCGATGGCGGACGTGATCCGCGCCAGCCGGGCGGTCAAGGCGGTGATCGACCACCACGTCAGCGAGGACGACCTCGGCGCCAGACTGTTCAAGAACACCGACGCGGAGGCGACGGGGCGATTGGTGTTGGAGGCCGCCGACGCCCTGGGCGTGCCGCTTTCGCCGCAGATTGCCCTGCCGCTTTTCGCCGCCGTGGCCACCGACACCGGCTGGTTCCGCTTCGCCTCGACGGAGCCGGGAACGTACCGCATCGCCGCCCGGCTGATGGAGGCCGGGGTCAAGCCGGATTGGCTCTACAAACAACTCTACGAACAGGACACGCTCGCGCGGCTCCGCTTGATCGGCAACACCCTGGCCCGCGCAGACCGAGCTGGGCGGGCGGCTCATTTACACCTGGATCGAATTGGCCGACTTCGCCGCAGTCGGCGCGATCGCCTCCGACAGCGAGGACCTGATCAACATGATGTTGACCGTCGGGGGGACCGAAGCGGCGGTCATCTTGGTCGAACTGCGAAGCGGCGGATACAAAGTCAGTTTCCGCAGTCGTTGCGATCTCGATTGCTCCGCGGTGGCCGAGCAATTCGGCGGCGGGGGCCACAAGCGGGCGGCCGGCGCGACGTTGAAGGAGCCGCTGGATTCCGCCCGGGCGAAGGTCCTTGACGCCGTCCGCGCGGCGATGGGATAATGCCTTCCGGTCCCCTCTCCCCTTGGGAGAGGGTTAGGGTGAGGGCGGGAACTGGCGGAGATTCCGCCCCGCCGATTGGACCGTATAAGGCCGAGGCATGAGCAGCATCAACGTCTCCGAATGTGCCCCGACGGAAAAACGAGCCCGCTAGCGCTGCGGCCCTCACCCTGACCCTCTCCCGAAGGGAGAGGGGACCAAGCGCACAACTCCCCGTTGAAGAGCGATTGCCATGAACAGCCCCCATGCCCCCCGCGACGACCGCCGCGGCTTTTTGACCAAGACCGCCGCCGTGCTGTGCGGCGGCGCGGCCTGCGCGGCGCCGATCGCCCTAGGAGCAACCGCTTTCCTTCATCCGCTGCGGTTGAAGGGACAGGCCGGACAGTTCCTGCGAATGACCGCCCTGGACATCCTACCCGCCGACGGCAGCCCGCGCAAGTTCCCCGTCATCGCCCAGCGGACCGACGCCTGGAATCGCTTTCCCGAAGAGGCGGTCGGCGCGGTCTTTCTTCGCCGGCTCGGCGATGGGCAGGTCGAGGCGTTGCAGGTCGTTTGCCCGCACGCCGGATGTCACATCGACTTCGACCCGAAGGACAACCAGTTCTTCTGTCCTTGCCACGCCGCTCGTTTCGACCTTTCCGGCAAGCGGCTCGACGCGGCGCATTCGCCCAGCCCGCGCGACATGGACGCCCTTCAGGCCGAGGTCCGCAACGGCGGCGAAGTCTGGGTCAAGTTTGAGAACTTCGGCGCCGGCACACCTCGGAAGACCACTCAATCATGAATGCACTGTTGGCGTGGATCGAGGACCGCACCGGCCTTTGTTCCGCGATTCGAAGCTGGTTGGATCGCCCCGTCTCCGGCGGGCCGGCGTGGCGGAACGTCTGGCCGGCGACGATCGCCTTCCTTTTCTTCACGCAACTCGTCAGCGGCGTCGTCCTCTGGATGTACTACAGCCCCGCCGCCCAGACCGCCTGGGAAAGCGTCTACTACATTCAGACGCAGGTGCTCGGCGGATGGCTGTTGCGGGCGGTGCATCACTACGCCGCCCAGGTCATGCTCGTGCTGATCGGCGTTTACCTGGTGCAAACGATCCTCCGCCGGGCCTATCGGGCGCCGCGGGAATTTCTCTTCTGGACCATCGTGCTCTCCGGCGTGTTGACGCTGGCCTTGAACCTCACCGGCGACCTCCTCGCCTGGGACCAGAACGGCTACTGGTGCACCCAGGTGCGAACCGGCTTCCTCCTGCTGCTGCCGCGAATTGGCGGAGAGATGTACAAGTTGGCGGTCGGCGGGCCGGCGTTCGGACACCTCACGGCGACGCGCTTTCTCGCCCTGCACGCCGGCGTGCTGACGGCCGCCCTGCTGGCGACGCTCGCCCTGCACGCCTGGTTCGCGGCGCGCTGCGCTAGGCGGCCGTCCCAGGCTTCGTCGGATGAAACTGGCAGCGTCCCCTACTGGCCGCGCCAGGCCGCCCGGGACGCCTTCGCTTGCCTGGCCATTCTCGTCGTCGTCGCGGCATTGTCGCTGCAACATGGAGTTTCCGGCGATCGGGCGGGGGTGGAACTCGGCGCCCCCGCCGATCCGGCCGAAGCCTACGCCGCCGCCCGGCCCGAATGGTCCTTCCGCGGCCTGTACAAGTTCGCGCAATTTTTCCCCGGCGACCGCGAGTTCTTTGCCATCTTCGTCATCCCGGAAGTCCTCGGATTGGCGATCCTCTTGATGCCGTTTCTCGGCAAATGGCGTCTCGGCCATGCGCTGAATGTGCTGTTTATTTTCGCGGTGCTGGCGGGCGTTGCCGGGTTGTCGTGGTGGTCGTGGGGGGAAGACGCCCGCGATGAAAAACATCAAGCCGCCCTGCGGGAAGGACGGGAGCAAGCGGAGCGGATACTCGTGCTGGCCCGCGGCGCAAGGCATTCCTCCCGCCGGGGCTTTGAGCCTGCTCCGCGGCGATGCGAAGACGCAAGGGCCGCGGCTCTTCCAACAATACTGCGCCTCCTGCCACGGCTACTCGGATCCGGACGACAAGACGAGCGGCGCGACGCCGCCGACCGCCCCGAATCTCTACGGCTATGCCAGCCGCCGCTGGTTGGCCGGCCTGCTGGACCCGAAGCAAATCCTCGGACCGCGCTATTTCGGCAATACGAAGCTCCGCACCATGGCCGGGTTCGTCAAGGACTCGCTGGGCAAGCTCGACACGAGCGAGAAAGTGGAACTGGAGGAACTGATCGCCGCGGTCTCCGCCGAGGCGGAACTGCAATCGCAACGGGAACTGGACGCCCGCGACGCCGCGAAGATCAAGGAAGGGCGCGCGCACGTGGGCAAAGATGGTTTCGGCTGCACCGACTGCCACAAGTTCCGCGGCGAGGGGAAATTGGGCATCGCCCCAGAGCTGACGGGATACGGCTCCCGCGAGTGGATGATCGGACTGGTGAGCAATCCCGCCCACAACCGGTTTTACGGCAAGAAAAACGAGCGGATGCCTGCCTATGCCCCTGCGGACGCCCCGGCGCAAAAAGTCCTCAGCCGTGGGGACATCGGCCTGCTGGTCGATTGGCTGCGGGGCGAGTGGTATGAAGAGACCTCGCGCTAGAGCGTTTTTCATCTCCATTTGGCGGGCGCCATGCCCACGCAAGCGTGGGCATGGCGCCCAGATCTCTCACACTTCCCCATTTAACAGCAGGTTGCCCCTGTTGTTTTCCCCCTAGGAAAAATCCACAAAATCGGTACAGTTTCTCAGGCTTCCGGCCGATTTTTGGAACACCATGTGGTGTAAGCAGTGTGGACAGGATGTGCCTGGGAGTCCCACGAGCCGGGCCGGCAGGTTTCTTTGCCCCCGCTGTGGGGGAATCCTCGCAAACGGGGCTGCGGCGCCGGCCGTCTACGACGGCTGGGAAATGGACGAGAAACTGCGGCACATCGAGCGGGTGCTGACCGGCGGCAACGGCCAGCCGGGCGCAGACGCCTTGCCGGAGCCGCAGCGGGCCGACGCGGCACATGCCGGGGCCCCGGCTTGGCACGTGCGTCCGGCGCAGCGGCCCTCGCGGCGGCACGCCGAAACCACCCCCGCCCGTCGCCGTCCGCTCGCCTTGCTGACGGGAACGTTCACACTGGTCGGCGCCGCGGTGTTTGGCGTCGGCATTGGCCTGCTGGCCTGGTCCTACGCTTTGGGCCAACCGGGATTGGCCCCCCTCGGCGCGCCGGTCGCGTTGGGCGGACAGATCATCTTGCTGGTCGGACTGATCCTGCAAATGAACCGCAATGCAGCGGCGAAACTCGATAAGGTCGAAGGGCAACTCCGCGAATTGAAGAAGACGACGACGCTGCTCGGCACGACCCACAGCCCTTCGGCCGCCGCCTTCTACGCCCACTTGGCCTCGGGCGCCAGCCCTCAGATCCTCTTGACCGATCTGAAGAGCCAATTGGACATCCTCGCCGTGAAGCTCGACCGCGAGGAATAGGCCCGGCGTCGCCCGCCGCGCGGCCGCTCGCTCGCGCGGCGTCCGCCCTACACGCCCTCTTTGCCGGTCTTTTTACTGGCCAAAGCCGAGCATCTGCATGACCGGCCCCGGACCGTAAAGCTGCCCGAAGGGATAGAAGATCGGCCCCGCATAGGCGGAGTAGCCTCCGTACGACGTGCGCGCGTATGGGGAATAAGAGTATGGCGAGTACGAGTACGGCGAAGAGTAAGAGTACGCGTACGGCGAGTAATAAGCCTCGTAAGGCGAGTAGGCGTAGGGCGAATAAGTTTGGCCGTAGCTGTACAGGCCGAGGCCCAGCGGACCGTTGCCGTAGTAATAGCCCGATCCGTAATAAGGATTATAGGAGTAGGAGGCGTTCGCGGAACTGGTCGACGGGGTTGTCGCCGATGTGGTCGTCGAAGGCGAAGACGCGCTGGTCGAAGAACTGCTCGCAGAACTTGGAGCAGGATGCAGCGTCGCCCGCGTCGGCCGCGCCGGGAGATTCTTGTTCGGAGGGACCGGATAGGTCGCCGCCGGATGGACGAACGGCCGTGTCACAACCGGCGTCGGCATATACGGCGTCGACTGGAAATAATACTGAGGACCGTACGCATTTCGCTGTCGGGTGGAATTGTCCACCGCGGCTGCGCGACCGGCGATTGCGATCGCCAACCCCGCCAACGAAGCCATGACGAAAAGCCGCCGCATGATTTGCCTCCTTCGGCCCTCGGCCGATTCCTGACCCGACATTTATTATCCCCGATCTGGCGGGAAAATGCAATCCCCCCAATCCTTACGTCCCCAGCCGCTGCCGCAGCTCCTCCAAACAGTCCTCCTTCTTGACCCGCCATTGCTTGAGCGTATCGCGGTCGCGAATGGTCACCGTGCCGTCGGAGAGGGATTGGCCGTCGACGGTAATGCAGAAGGGCGTGCCGATTTCATCCTGCCTCCGATAGCGGCGGCCGACGGCCCCCTTTTCGTCGTAGAAAGCGGTCATGTGCGGCTTCAGCGTCCGATAAATCTCCCGGGCAACCTCGGGCATGCCGTCCTTTTTTACCAGCGGGAAGACGGCCGCCTTGACCGGGGCCAGGCGGGGATGAAACTTCAAAAAGATCCGCTTCATCGGTTTGCCGTTTTCATCGGGGGCCTCGTCCTCGTTATAGGCCTCGCAGAGGAAGGCGAGCGTCGCCCGATCCGCCCCCGCCGAGGGTTCGATCACGTGGGGAATATACCGCTCCTTGTTCAGGTCGTCGAAGTAGCTGAGGTCTTTGCCGCTGCCGCGGTGGCGCGGCTTGCCCTCGCCGTCGCACTCGACGACCAACGCGTCGCCCTGGCGGACGAGCTTCCCCTCGGCGTGGCTGCGGAGGTCGAAGTCGCCGCGATGGGCCACGCCCTCCAACTCGCCGAACTCGCCGGGCGGGAGGAAGGGGAAGGCGTATTCGATGTCCGCCGTTCCGCAGGAGTAATGGCTCAGTTCCGCCCGCAGGTGGTCCCGCAGCCGCAGCCGTTGCCCGGCGAGCCCCAAGCTCAGGTACCATTGGTAGCGGCGGTCGCGCCAATACTGATACCATTGCGGCGAGGTTTGCGGATGGCAGAAGAACTCGATCTCCATCTGCTCGAACTCCCGCGAGCGGAAGGTGAAGTTCCGCGGCGTGATCTCATTGCGGAAGCTCTTGCCGATCTGCGCGATGCCGAAGGGGATCCGCACCCGGGTGCTGTCGAGCACGTTCTTGAAGTTGACGAAGATTCCCTGGGCGGTTTCCGGGCGGAGAAAGGCGGCGTCCTCCTCGCCGCCCAGCGCGCCGACGATCGTCTTGAACATGAGGTTGAATTCCCGCGGCTCGGTGAGCGTGCCGAGGGTCTTGGCGTCCGGGCCGAGGACGGCGGCGAACTCGGTCCGTGGGGACGGCGGCGAGCGAGACCAATTCGCCCTGCCAGTGCAACTCGTCGGCGTGCTTGGCGCGGAGGTTGAAGAACTTCAGGGCCTTCTGCTGCGCGTCCTCGACGCCTTCCGGACCGCCCAGTTCCGTGGCCACGAAAACCCGCTGCCCTTCGCCTCGACCCAGCGGCCTTGCACCTGGTCGTAGCGATAGCGCCGCTTCGACTCGCGGCAATCGACCATGTAGTCGTGGAAGAGGTCGTAATGGCCGGAACACTTCCACACCTGCGGATGCATGATGATCGAGCAGTCGATGCCGGTCATTTCAAAGGCCGAAGGGGCGCCGGGCGGGGCGTCCAGCTCGTCGTGGGCCGGTGACCATGTCGCGCCACCAGGCCTCGCGAACGTTCCGCTTCAGCTCGACGCCCAGGGGGCCGTAGTCCCAAAAGCCTTGCAGCCCGCCGTAGATCTCGCTCGACTGAAAGAGAAATCCCCGCCGCCGGCACAGGGCGACCAGTTGATCCATTTCCATAGTGACATTGCGCTCCGCAAAACACACGTTTCGATACAAGAGACATGTGGACAAACGAATCAGTATAATCCAACGAAGTATGGACGGCCAGGGGAGGGATGGCTACAATGGAAGCAGGATCGCGTTGCGGGAAAAAATGGCTTCGTCTTGAAAGGCGAATACGATGAATCACGACGCGATGCAATTGTTATTGCGGCGACAGCCCTTCGAGGCGTTTGAAATCCGCCTGACCAATGGAGAGAAATACGAAGTTCGCCACCCGGAAATGGTTCTGCTGCTCAGGTCGCGGATCGTGATTGCCATTCCTGACGACCGCATGGTGATCTGTCCTTTGTCGCACATTGCCAGCGTGGAAACATTGCAATCCGCGTAATCCAGCGGGTGCAAAGTGTGCTTTGTAGGGGAGGGGAAAAACCGTCGCCTTTTCCCCCGGAGACATCGTGACGCTCGACAAGTCATCCGCCGCCATCCGCCGCATGTTCGGCGAGATCGCTCGCCGCTACGATCTGTTGAACCACCTGCTTTCCCTGGGGATCGACCGTCGCTGGCGGCAGCGGACGGTGCGGATCGTCGCCCCGCCCGCGGACGACGCATGGATTCTCGACGTGTGTACGGGGACCGGCGACCTGGCCCTGGCGTATTGCCGGGCGACGGGAAAAGACTCGCGCGTGGTGGGGACGGATTTTTGCCGCCCGATGCTCGCCCGCGCCGAGGCCAAGCGCCGCCGCGCGGGGCTGCGCCGCGGCTGGACCTCGTCGAGGCCGACACGCTCGCGCTGCCCTTTCGCGACGGCGTCTTCGATGTGGTCTGCGTGGCTTTCGGGCTGCGCAACGTGGCCGACACGGAGGCGGGGCTGCGGGAAATGGCGCGGGTCTGCCGTCCGGGGGGGCAAGTCGCCGTGCTGGAATTCTCGACGCCGACCGCCTGGCCCGCCGCGACCCTTGTATCGCTGGTATTTTCGCCACATCCTGCCCCGGGTAGGACAGGCTGTGGCTGGAAATCGCGCAGGGAGGTTACAATTATCTTCCAGCCAGCGTGAGCCAGTTCCCCCAGGGCGAAGCGATGCGGGAGCGGATGCGGGCGGCCGGCCTGGAGGATGTCCGCAGCCATGCGTTCAGTTTGGGCATTTGCACCTTGTACCGTCGTCGGCCACGAGGAGGATCATGAAGCGAAACATCGTCGTTGCCATCACCGGCGCCAGCGGCGTGACCTATGCGGTGCGGCTGCTGGAAGTCCTCTCCGCCGCCGGCTGCGACGTCCACCTGGTCATCAGCCCCGCCGCCCAGGCCGTGCTGAAACAGGAACTCGACCTGACGGTCGACCTGGACAACTTCACTCCGGCGCATGCTCATGCTCGACAGCGGCCCGAACCTCAAGGACCGCAAGCTGCAAACGATCCGCGCCCTGGCCGGCATCTCCAGCGATTCGAGCAACGTGCTGGCCGTCGGCTCCGGCGAGGACGGCAAGCTGCACTATTACCACTACCGCGATTACCTGGCCGTCGATCGCCAGCGGCTCGTTCCTGACCGACGGCATGGTGATTTGCCCCTGCTCCAGCGGCACCCTCAGCGCGATCGTCCATGGCACCAGCGCCAACCTGATCCACCGCGCGGCCGAGGTCCACATGAAGGAGCGGCGGCGAGCTGATCCTGGTGCCGCGGGAGACGCCGCTGTCGCTGACGCTCTTGGACAACATGAAGCGGGCGGCGGAGTCCGGCGCGATCCTCCTTCCCGCCATGCCCGGCTTCTACCACGGCGTCAAGTCGATCCGCGACCTGGTCGATTTCGTCGTCGCGCGGATTTGCGACCAATTGGGCATCCAGAACTCGCTGATCCAGCGATGGGGATGAGCGAGGGAAGGATGGAAGGAGGAAGCGTGGAGGATTTTCGGAAGCGGCCGGTCCCGCGATTCCAATCCCTGAATCCGCAATCCCCAATCCCTATGTATCCCCTCCGCCGCATCCGTCAACTCCTGGAAATGATCCGCTTCAGCCATACGCTCTTTGCGCTGCCGTTTGCGCTGCTGGCGGCGGCGATGGCCTGGGCGGCCAACCGGCGAAGCACGCCGCCCGCGCCCTTCCGCTGGCTCGATCTGCTGGGAATCCTCGTCTGCATGGCGACCGCCCGCAGCGCGGCCATGGCCTTCAACCGCCTGGCCGACCGCCGGCTGGACGCACTGAATCCGCGCACGCGGCAGAGGCATCTTCCCAGCGGGACGCTGAGCGTGGGAATGGTCGCAGCGTTCACGGTCGTTTGCTCGCTGGGGTTCGTCGGCGGGCACGCTTTTGTTTCTCCCGCGGAACTGGATTCCGCTTTACGCTTCCGGGCCGGTGCTCGCGTTCCTTTTTGCTTACAGCTACGCGAAGCGGTTCACGGCGCTTGCCCATTTTTGGCTGGGGGCGGCGCTGATGTTGGCGCCGCTGGCCGCCTGGGCGGCGATCCGCGGCGAACTCGCCTGGCCGCCCGTCGTGCTCGCCGGGGCGGTCATGCTCTGGGTGGCCGGCTTCGACATGATCTATGCCTGCCAGGACTTCGAGTTCGACGTGAAAACGGGGCTCCGCAGCGTGCCGGCGCGATTCGGCGTCGCCGGGGCCTTGCGGTTGGCGGCGTTGTGCCATTTCGGCATGATCGTCGTCCTGGCGGCTTTGCCGGCCGTTTTTCCCGCCTTCGGCGGCGTCTACCTGATCGGCGTCGCCGGCATCGCCGCGTTGTTGTTCTACGAGCACTGCCTGGTGCGGCCGGACGACTTGACCCGAGTGAACCAGGCGTTCTTCAACATCAACGCGGTCGTCAGCGTCGGCCTGCTGGCGGTCGGAGTCCTCGACCTGTTTCTCTGACCCACGGCGGTTGCTTCCATGTCCGGAATGTTCGCACAGATTGAAGCGAAGATCGCCGCCGCGGAGCGACTGTCGGCGGCGGAGGGGCAATTTCTCTTTTCGCCCCAGGCCGATCTCCACGCCGTCGGCCAATTGGCCGACGAGGTCCGCCGACGCAAGAACGGCGCCGCCGCCTATTACAACATCAACGCCCACCTCAACCCGACCAACGTCTGCGTCTATCGCTGTCCGCTGTGCGCCTTCAGTTGCGATCCCGGCGACGCGAAGGCGTATCTGATGAGCGAGGAGCAAATCCTCGCTTGTGGGCAAGAGGCGGTCGATGCCGGATGCACGGAGTTGCACCTGGTCGGCGGCCTGCACCCGGCGCAGCCGCTGGATTGGCATGTGGACATCGTCCGCCTGCTGCACGAGGCGCATCCGCGGCTGCACCTGAAGGCGTTCACGGCGGTCGAGATCGACTGGTTTTCGCGGCTTGCCCAGCGGCCGGTCGCGGCGGTGCTGGAAGAACTGGTCGCCGCGGGCCTGGGCAGCCTGCCCGGCGGGGCGCGGAAATCTTCGCCCCGGAAGTGCGGCGACAAATCTGTCCGCGCAAGATCGACGCGGAGACGTGGCTGGCCGTCCATCGGACCGCCCACCGGCTCGGACTGCGCTCCAACGCCACGATGCTCTACGGCCACGTGGAAACGCCCGCGCAGCGAGTCGATCACCTCCTCGCGCTGCGCCATCTCCAGGACTCCAGCGGCGGTTTCCAGGCGATGATCCCGTTGGCCTTCCACCCGGAGAACACGCGATTGGCCCACCTGACGAAGGTTTCCGGACTGGTCGATCTCCGCATGATCGCCGTCTGCCGGCTGTTGCTGGACAATTTCGATCACATCAAGGCGTACTGGGTGTCGCTGGGCGTGGGAACGGCCCAAGCGGCGTTGGGCTACGGGGCCGACGACCTCGACGGCACGGTCCGCCGCGAACGCATCCACCATGACGCCGGCTCTCGGTCGCCGAACGTCCTTTCCGTCGAACAACTTCGGGCGCTCATCGCCGAGGCGGGGCGCGAACCGATCGAGCGCGATTCGCTCTACCGCCGCGTTGAGCGAGGGGCGTGAGGCGACGTGCGTGTTTCCCCGGCGCCGCCGAAGGTTGCGGTTGCAACGGATAGGGCGATTTTTCCGGCGGCAGCGACGCAACCCCTTTCGCCTTCGGGATTTGCAGCAATTGTGCCGATAGGGTAAAATGAACGTTTGAGGCAAACGATTCCCGGAACAGTGGATAATCGCTCTATGATCGGCAAAATCTTCCGCGGATTTCTCCGCGGCAACCGACCCAACCGTCCTTCTCATCGCACAACCCAGCGCTCGCGGCGAGCCGGTCTGGAAGTGCTCGAATGCCGGCATCTGCTGACGATCTCGCTGCCGACGATCGACGCGCAAACGGTCATTGCCGACGCGCCGCTGAACATCGCCCTGAACGGCGTTGACACCGCCGGCAATGCGATCACCTACTCGGCCACGATCACCAGCTCGAAGCTGACCAACGCCAACGTCTCCAATCCGACGTTGACGGCGACGCCGATGGACTTGTACGACGATTTGGGCAATCAGAGCCTGAAGATTTCCGTCTCCGACGCGAAAGACAAAATCAGCGGAAGCATGACCTTCCAGTTGCTGAACAACCTCGTTCCCACCGCGGTCACCCAGGTCGAATCTGCGGTGAGCGAGCAGGACACCGGGTTGACGTTCTATCGCGTCCTCGACGAGTCGTCCTTCCAGATCATCCAGGGCGGCTTCGCCCCCGAGAGCAACGCCGGGACCCAGTGGGACGACGTCTACAATCCGGATTTGCAATTCACCAGCGGCGGCGTGCTGGCCATGGCCAACAGCGGACCGGACACGAACAGTTCGCAGTTCTTCATCACCGGCCAGGCGCAACGGAGCCTCAACTTCCGCTACACGATCTTCGGCTTCATGACGCAAGGGGCGACTCTGCTGCAAGAGATCGAGAAAGTGCCGCGTCCAGGACAACTCCAGCGGCGAGGACAGCTCGCCGGTCAACACGGTGTCGATCACGGGGGTCTCGCTCGTCCAGGACAACCAGGACGGCGTACTGCAGCTTTCGGCGCCGGCGGGGACCAGCGGCACGGCGACGGTGATGGTGACCGCCAAGGACAGCGTCACCGGCGAAACGAGTTCGCAGCCGTTCACGGTGACGATCGAGCCGGACACGACGGTCGATCCGCCGTATCTGAATCGCCCCATCAGCCCGATCCAGACGAAGGCGAACACGGCGACGACTTTTTCCATCCCCGGAGCCATCACCAGCGGCGCGGCGATCGACTACATCGCCAGCATGTCGCCGGCGAATGCAAACTTGACGCTGAATGTCGACAGTTCGACGGGGGAGGCGACGCTCACGCCCGCCAACGGCGCCTACGGCGTCTACACGATGGACGTGTCCGTCCAGTTGGCCAATCCGACCTCGACGGAGATCTCCTCCGCCGACACGCAAGCGGTTCCCGTCTACATCGATCCCCTGGCGCCGACGTTCGATCGCGTTTGAGCCGCCTGCCGGCCTTTCCAGCACGTTCACCAACCTCGACAACTCGTCGGCGGACGAGGCGCTTACGTTCAAGGTTGACGGCGTCGTCGCCGGCGCCACCGTCGATTTGTACGTCGGCAGCACGTTGATCGGCAGTGGGACCGTGCTGGCCGGACAGACTTCGGCGACGATCTTGACCAACGGCGAGGCGACGCTCAGCGCCGGGGCCAACTCGATCACCGCGACGCAGACGCTGGAGGACCAAACCGTCTCCGTCGGCAACTTGAACACTACGACGAACCTGCCCAGCACGGCCTCCCCGGCGCTGTCGCTGACGATCGACGCCACGCCGCCGAGCTTCAACTCCACGGCGAACACCAACGCCCAGGCGGGCGAGCCCTACGCGTATCAGGCGACGACGATGACCGACGCCGCCGGGGCGGTGACCTATTCGCTTACGCAGTCGCCGGCGGGCATGACCATCAACGCCTCCACGGGCATAATATCCTGGATACCGACGGCGGCCCAGGTGGGCGACGCCGACGCAACCATCCAGGCGGAGGACCCGGCGGGCAACACGGCGACGCAAGCGTTCAGCATCACCGTGGCGCCGCACGTCGCGCCGATCCTCACGCCGCAGAACCCTTTGCTGGCAACGCTCGACCTGAACACGCCCGGCACGTTCGCGCTGAGCAGCTTTATCAGCAACGGCTCGGGGACCGCCGGCGTGGCCACGGGGATCACGGACAACGCCTTGAATCCCCTGGGCGGGATCGCCGTGACGGCCGTCGCCGGCGCGGGGACGTGGGAGTACTCGCTCGACGGTTCGACCTATCAGGAAATCGGCGCCGTCAGCGCCTCGTCGGCCCTCCTGCTGCCGAATACAGCTTATGTTCGCTACGTCCCGGATGGAATGACGGCAGAACCGGCGGGAACGGCGACGATCACCTATCTCGCCTGGGACGCCACCAGCGGGACGAGCGGAACGAAGGTCGATGCATCGACCAATGGCGGCACGACCGCTTTCAGCATGGACGCGGACGCCGCTTCGCCGACCGTCGCCGACGCCAGCGACAACGTCGTCCTCACCCCCGCCAATCCCTCCTTGGGCCAGACCGACTTCAAAACGGCGAAGACGATCGCTCTGGGTTCGTTCATCAACACGCCTTCCGGAATTTCGACGACGATCGCGCTCGCCGCGTCGGACACCGCCGGCACGGCCGGGGGCATCGCCCTGGTCGGCGCGACGGGCGACGGGAGCTGGTCGTATTTGCTCCATGGCTCGACGACGCCCGTGTCCGTGGGCTCGGTCGCCCTGGATTCCGCCCTGCTGCTGCCCGCAAACGCCTCGCTCGTCTACACTCCCGACAATTCCCACATGGAGACGCCGACGATCGCCTACTATGCCTGGGACGCCAGCAATATCGCCGCCAGCGCCGCCGGATCGAAGGTCGATCTGTCGGGCTCGGCGGCGTTGGGCGGCTCCACGGCATACAGCCTGTTTAGCGACACCGCCTCGTTGACGGTGACGGCGATTCCACCGGTGCTGACTCCCGCCCACCCGTCGCTGGGCGCCACCGATCTGGTGACCGCCAAGTCGATCGGCCTCTCGGCGTTCATCAACAAGGGCGCGGGGACGACGAAGATCACCGACGCGGCCTCCGGCGCGGCGATCGGCGGCATCGCCGTGACGGCGACGTCGGGTAAAGGGACGTGGTCGTATTCACTCGACGGCACGACATTCACCGCGATCGGGGCGGTCTCCGCCACGTCCGCCCTGCCCTTGCCCAGCACGGCCGAACTGCAATACACGCCCGACGGCGCCGACGCGGAGACGCCGACGATCAGCTATGTCGCCTGGGACACGACCGTCGGCGCAGCCGGGACGAAGCTGGACACGACCGCGGCGGGCAGCGCCGCCGCGTTCAGCACGGCCTCCGACACCGCTTCGCTGACGGTCGCCAACGCCAGCCTTTCCGGCTACGTTTTCCTCGACACGAACAACGATGGCCAATACATGGATTCGCAGGGGGACCCCAAACCGGGCTTCGGCAACGTGACCCTGCTGCTGTTGGGCGACGGTTCCGGCAGTTGGACGGAAGTGGCGAAGTCGTCGCCGGTCCAGACCGCCGCCGACGGAGCGTACAGCTTCCCCAGCGTCCCCGCCGGAACTTATCAGATCGAGATTGTTCCGCCGACGGAGGTCGCGATGGGCCAGATCACCGCGGGCGCGATCGCCGGCGCGACCAGCGGAACGGTCGGGACGGACACGATCCAGGTTTCCGTCGCGCCCGGCCAGAGCGGCGCCGGCTACAACTTCGGCGTTCTCGGCATCGAAGAAAGTTGCTTCTCGCTGCGGCTGCTTCTCGCCTCGACCCCGCCGCTGCCGCAGTACATTGCGAACATCCGGATCGCGCCGACGATCAACCTGGCCGGGTCCGGCGGCGGCCCGGGATACTCGACGACCTATACGCCGTCCGGGACGTCAACTCCTGCGACGGTCGAGATCGGGCCCGCGGCGACGATTTCCGGCGCGGACAGCCCCTCCCTCGTCGCCATGACAATCTCCATCCAGAATCCTCCGAACGGCAGCTCCGAGCAGTTGCAGTTGCCCTCCGGCGCCATGTCCGGCACGAACGTGACGTTCGAGCTTTGCCAACGGCGTGCTCACGTTGTCCGGGTTGGCCGACGCGGCCACATATCAGACGTTGCTGGAAAGTGTCGTCTACAGCGACGCTGCATCTTCGCCGACGGCAGGGGTCCGCGAGATTTCCGTCGTCGTCGACGACGGCGTTTCGGCGAGCGATGCCGTCTTCGCGGCGATTACGGTGGAATAATCGCTGCATTGCGCCAATCCTCGGCCAATCGCAGCCACTTACGCTTCGGCTGCCCGGCTGGTAGACTAGGCGGCGGAGCATTCCCATGAGCACGCCGAATGTCGAAATCGCGCCGCGGTTGGAACTGGCCCTGACGGCCTCGCGCGAGGCCGGCCTGATTACCTTGGAGTATTTCCGCCGCGACGACCTGGAAGTCGAACTGAAGGGGGACGACACGCCCGTGACCGCCGCCGATCGCCGCGCGGAGCAGCACCTTCGCAACCGCATCGCCGCGGCGTTTCCCGATGACGCCATTCTGGGCGAGGAACTGCCCGATCGGCCGGGCAACAGCGGCTTCCGTTGGATTCTCGACCCGATCGACGGCACGAAATCGTTCATCCACGGGGCGCCGCTCTTCGGCACGTTGGTCGGCGTGGAGCAGGACGGCCAGCCGGCGGCGGGCGTGATCCGCATCCCCGCCTTGGACGAATGCGTCTATGCCGCGGTCGGCGGCGGGGCGTGGCATCTTCAAAACCACCAGCCGCCCCAGCCTGCCCGCGTTTCCCAAATCAGCTTCTTGGCCGAGGGGCTCTTTCTGACCAGCGACGCGGCGACCTTCACGACGATCAACCGCCGCGACGTTTACGACCGACTCCTGGCCGCCGCGCGATTGAGCCGCACTTGGGGCGATTGTTATGGGTACTTGATGGTGGCAACCGGCCGGGCCGAGTTGATGGTCGATCCGGTGGCGGCCGTTTGGGACCTTGCCCCTCTGCTGCCCATTCTCGAAGAGGCCGGCGGCACGTTTACCGATTGGCAAGGGGGTCGCACGATCCATTCCGGCCAAGGCGTTGCGACCAACGGGCGGGTTTTCGCGGAGGCCCTTCGACTATTGGCCCAATAGACGCTGCGTGGGGGCTGGCATCTCCTAGGCTGCCCCGTTTGCCGACACGACGGATGACATCGCGGCCGTCGCCTTTCATCCTTCCGCCCTCATCCTTCATCCTTCCGCCTTCGTCCTCCCAAAAAGACAACAGTCCGGGTGGTCCATGGCAGACCGACTCCGGACTGTTTCCCCCCCTGGGAAATTCGTGTTGGTTGCAATTTTATCGGCAGGCGCGGGGCCTCCTGTAGAGAAACTCCTCGACATTCGCCTTGACCTTTCGGCTCAGAAACAGTACCGATTACGCCGATTTTGAGGGAGATACCCTGGATATCGCCTCCCCTACTCCCAAGGAGTATTTCTTGTGACCAAGATTACCAAGCTTTTCCAAACTATCACCAAGTCTCCCGTCTTATGGGGTTTGCTTGGGGCATCGGCCTTCTATTTTCTCGTCCATGCCGGACCGTTGGGCGTCCCATTTGTCCAACGCTACTTTACCCACCACCCGGTCGAATACATCGAAACCGTCATGTTTGCGATTGGGCTGGCGGCGCTGCTGTTGCGGCTCTCGGACGTTGCCGCGCAAATGGCCGGGCTGGGCAATTCGCCGCTTGGCGCCGGACCTCGCCCGGGGCAAACGCTCGAATCGCACTGCCAGGAATTGCTCCAACGGCTGCAAGTCGCCCGCCAACCGCAGGACGGTTTCTACATCGGCCGGCTTCGCGCGGCGATTCATTATGTCTGGCGGCGCGGCGGGGCCGATGGCCTGGACGACGAATTGAAGTACCTCGCCGACGTCGACGCCGGTCGCTCGCAGGCCGCCTTCTCGTTGTTCCGCGTCGTTGTCTGGGCGATCCCCATCATGGGCTTTTTGGGAACCGTGATCGGCATCACCATGGCCTTAAACGGCATCGACAAGAATCACCTCGACGAGTCCATGCAGACCGTGTTGGCGGGCTTGGGATTGAAATTCGACACGACGGCCCTGGCCTTGGCGATGTCGATGGGCTTGATGTTCGTCCACTTCTTCGTCGATCGCGCGGAAGCGATTCTCCTGGAGCGGGTGGACCGGCGCGTTGAGGAGGAATTTTCGGGACGCTTCCCGCAGCTTCCCAGCGGCGCCGACGGCCAGGTCGCCGCCGTCCGCCGCATGGCGGAGACGATGGTGCAGATGACCGAGCGGCTCGTGCAGCGGCAGGCGGAGTTGTGGCAGGCTTCGATGGAAGCCGCAGCCGGCCGCTGGGCGCGGCTGACGGACGGGGCCGCCGACGTGTTGAAAAAGGGCCTCGTCGATGCGCTGAGCGAAAGCCTCAAGGGCCATGCCCAACACTTGGCCGTCGCCGAACAAGCCAGCGCCGAGCTGAACCGCCGCCACCTGGCCCAGGTGCAACAGGCGCAAATGCAGCAGGTGCAAGCGATCGGGGCCGTACAAGCCGCGATGACGCGGCAGGCCGAAATCCTTCAGCGGGCGGTCGAAGCCAGCGGCGAAGTCACCCGCCTCGAAGACGCCCTGAATCGCAACCTCGGCACGCTGGCCGGGGCGAAGCATTTTGAACAGACCGTGATGGAACTGGCCGCCGTGATCCATCTGCTCAACGCCCGCTTGTCGGAGACTCCCGTCGGCGGCGGAAAGCCTTCGATCCAATTGGAGCCCGGCCGCCGGGCGGCCCACGCGGCATGAAGACCATCGCCCTGCTTCAACGCCGGCATCGCGGCCGCATGCGCACTTCGGGTGTCGCTGTTCGCCTTCTTGGCGGTGTTGATCTGCACGATGGGGGCGTTGATGCTGCTGTTGCTGGCCGTCACCCGCGAAGCCCGCGTCCAGGCCGTTCACGAGACCGCGGCCAGGGCGGCGAAGCGTCAGGCCGAGGCGGCCGCCATGCAACAGACATTTCAGCTTCGCCGGGGAGAGTGGAAGAAATCGCAGCAGGCGGCGCAAACGGAACTCCTCCAAGCGCGGCAGGACCTCGGCCGCCTCGAAGCCCACGCCCGGCAACTCCGCCAACGTCTCGCGCAATTGAAGGCGGCGGGCGCCGACGTGGATCACGCCGCGGCGGAAAGCACCCGCCATCGCAACGAACTCCTCGACGAACTCCGCCGCGCAGGCGCGGATCGCCGAGGCCAAGGGCAATTTGGATTGGGCCGAGCAACTGGCCAAACGCCGCCCGCCTTCCTACGCGATCATCCCCTACGAAGGCCCGAACCAAACGCGCCGCCGCCCCATCTACATCGAGTGCCGCGCCGACGCCGTCGTCCTGCAGCCCGAGGGCGTGCGGTTCGGCAAATCCGACTTCGCTTCGCCCGTCGGGCCGGGCAATCCCCTGGCGGCGGCGCTACGCGCAATCCGCGAGAACATGTTCGACCGCGGCGGCTTCGATCCCCAACGCGACGGTGAGCCGTATCCGCTCTTGCTGGTTCGTCCCGGGGGCATCGCCGCCTATTACATCGCCCGCGACGCCATGCGATGGTGGACGGCGGATTTCGGCTATGAGTTGATCGACGACGATTGGAAGGTGACATTTCCTCCGCCCGATCCGCAGACGGCGCGGCTGTTGCAGCAAGCGGTGGCGAAGGCGCGGACGGAACTGGCCCAATCCGCCGCGGCGACTTCCGGCCGCGCCGACAGGCACAACTCCTCGTATCGCCTCAATCCCAACGGCGGAATTGTTCGCGAGAACGGTCCCGATGAGGAGGACGAGGACAACAGCCTAGCGCTGAGCGATCCGCCGGGCGGCGGCGAAAGGGGAAGCGGCAACGGCGGTTTCGGCCCTAGCGGCATCGGCTTCGGAAACGGCAATGGGAACAGTCCCGGCGGCATCGGCTTCGGAAACGGCAATGGAGGTGGTCCCGGCGGCGTCGGCTTTGGAAATGGCAATGGAAACGGCCCCGGCAGCGTTGGCTTTGGAAATGGCAATGGAAGCAGCCCCGGCGGCGTTGGCTTTGGAAATGGCAATGGAAACGGTCCCGGCGGCGTCGGCTTTGGAAATGGCAATGGAGACGGCCCCGGCAGCGTCGGCTTTGGAAACGGAAATGGAAACGGTTCCGGCGGCACCGGCCCGGGCAACACTGGCAACAGCTTGGGCAACGGCGGAAACGGCGGTCCGGGCGGCGGCTCTCCCGGCAACGGCTCGGGGAACTCAGCCAGCCAAGGTCAAGGTCAAGGCGGTCCGGGGGGCACGGCGGGCGGCCCGGGCGGCGGACAAAACAACGGCGTCCCGCAACAGCCCGGCACGACCAGCGACACGGCCCAACAATCCGCATCGGGCCCGCGGATGGCCATTCCCGACGGTTTCATCCCCGGTCAGCCCACGGCGGAGACCGACCGATCGCCGTCGGGCCGATCGTCCGACGCAGCGGTCGCCGTGGCCCCACAACCCGGCGAATGGCAGCCGCACGACCTCTATCCGCAACAGCCGGATAAGAATGACAAGAGCCTTGCGAAGTCTCGCGGCAAGGACTGGGCCTTGCGCGACGCGAACCGCAAATCGACGCCCTTCACGCGGTCCATTGCCATTGAGTGCTATGCCGATCGGCTGGCCTTGGTTCCGCAAGACGGCTACGGCGTCCGCAAGGAGATTCCCTTGGGGCCTCGGACCGACGAGGCGATGGACAAGTTCATCCGCGCGATTTGGGAGCGAATGGACTCCTGGGGCATGGCGGGCAGCGGCATGTATTGGCGCCCGCTGCTCGAAGTCTACGTCGTCGCCGGCGGCGAGCGGCGATTTGCCGACGTGACCGCCTTGCTCAGAAACAGCGGGTTTACGATCGAGAGAAAGATGTAAAATGCCGCGACCTGCTGCCGAATCTGAACCGATCAACGCCGACTCGTTCCTCAACATTGTCGCAAGCGTCGTGAGCATCATGATTATTATGGTGATGATGGTCGGTTTGAAAATCAAGTACACGCCCGTGGATGTGCCCACGGCGGCGATCTCCGGGTCGGACGCGGGGCCTGTCGAGGCAGGCGCCGATGTCTCGATGCAGAGGGACGCCAGCGAGACGGCCGGCCAGTTGGAGCGGCTGCGGCAAGAAGTTTTCCTATCGCGACAAAAGCGCGACGCATTGGTGCTGGCCGTCGCCGGCGGGAGGTGAAGCTCGAAGCGTCGCGCCGCCCGGACGCCAAGCCCATCGCCCAGGACCCGGCGCTGTTGCAAGAGTTGTCCGAGGCGAAGTTCACGGTGGAGCAGTTGGATCGGCGTCGGACGGAGGTGGAGCAGGCCCCGAGCGAAGTCGTCCAGGTCTCCAACTATCCGACGCCGCTGAGCCAGGAAGTCCACGGCGAGGAACTCCATTTTCAACTTCGCAACGGGCGGTTGGCCTTTATCCCCATGGACGAATTCATCAACCGCCTTCGCTCGGACATGGAGCATCAGGCGGAAGACAACTTGAAACAGCGGTCGCGATACACGGAGACGATCGGGCCGATCGATGGATTCTCGTTCCGCTACACGATCGTTCGCCGCGACTTGACTCCGGAAGAGGCGCGGAGGCACGGCGGCCCGGGCTTCTACTCCGTGCCGAAGCTTGCGGTTGTCATTCCCCTGTCCGAGACGCTCGGCGAGCCGGTCGAGGACGCGTTGCGGGAGAGTTCGGAATTTCGCCGCATTCTCGCCCAGCACGCGGATTTCCGGCCGGTGATTACGATCTGGACGTATCCCGACGGTTTTGCGGCCTTCCGTCGGATCAAGGAGGAACTGCACCGATTGGGCTTCGCCACGGCCGGCCGTCCTTTGCAGCCGGACATGCCGATCGGGGTTTCGTCGGAAGGCAGCCGGTCGTCGGCGGAGTGACTTTGCCCGAAACACGAGAATGGCTGCTTTGCCCGACGCCGGGCCGGGCCTAACGCCGCATGTCCTCATCGAACAGTTTCTTGACCCGCTCCCTTAAGGTGGCGTCGAGATCCGCTGCTTTCTGCAAATCCTTTTTCGCTTCCGACCTTCTCCCCGCCATTCCGTTGGCGAGGCCCCGGTAGAAATATGCCATGGCATACTTGGAATTCAGTTCTATTGCCGTCGTGAAGTCGGGAATTGCTTTTGTGTGTTCGCGACCGAAGGTACACAACGCCTCGGTTAAGGTACGGGTCGGCATTATTCGGGCTCAGTTCGATGGCCTTGCCATAGTCAGCGAGCGCGTTTGTTAGCTTGCCCAATCTCTCGTAAACATTTCCACGGTTGGAGTAGGCTTCAGCAAATCTGGGGTTCAGTTCAATGGCCTTGTCGAAGCCATGGAGGGCGTCGCCGAACTGGCCCGATCTCGCGTAGACAATGCCGAGATTTGAATATGCCTCGGCATATTCGGGATTGAGTTCGATGGCCTTCTTGTAGTCAGAAATGGCGTCGCTGAACTGGCCCAGGTCATCGCGGGCAATTCCTCGGTTGTAATACGCCTTGGCGTATTTGGGGTCGAGTTCAACGGCCTTGCTGTAGTCCGAAACGGCCATGCGGGGTTGGCCCGATTTCTCGAATGCATTTCCGCGATTTGAATACGCATGGGCGAGCTTTGGGCTGAGTTCGATTGCCTTGTTGTAGTCCAACATGGCGTTGCCAAACTGGCCCAGGTTCGCGCACAAAAGCCCTCTGTCCGAGTATGCTTCGGCAAACACGGGATCGAGTTCGATGGCCTTGTTGAGGTCCGCCATCGCGTTTCTATGTTGGCCCAATTTCTCGTGCGCGCCCGCCCGGCTAGAATACGCTGCGGCGTCCTTAGGATTGAGTTCGATGGCCGTCGTCAGGAATGAAATGGCGTGAGCGACGTCACCTGCCTTTACGTACCTTTCCGCTAGGTCGCCGTAGATAGCGGCAACAAGTCCGCTCTTATCCCAAAGCTGAATCCGCCGGTGAAGCCCAAGGGGATTGCCCCCCTGTCTAAGTTCCCAATAGTTGCCGACCGCACGGTAGATGTCGGGGAATACAAATGCCTTGCTAACGGTCCCGGTGCCAGCTTCCGCGACCATCGCCTTTCCATCCGTTAGCCGCACGCAGCAACCTACATGCCCCTCTCCTGGTGGAAGATGGCCGAAAGCCAACTCCAAAACGTCGATCGGGACAACCCGTAGCCCGAGCGAGCGGCCAAGGATGTAATATAATTGGCAATACCCGAGGCACTGCGCCTTCTTGTCCTTGATAACCTTGGACAGGTAGAAGTAGGTCAAACCTTCCTCGTCGCGACACGGAGCAATCTCCTTTCTAATCAACCCGGCTAGCCCGCGCACGACTTCCTCTTCCGCGCGGGCGACATCGGCGGCGGAAAGCTGTTTCTGCTCGTATTTTTGCCGAGCCTGCCTGAGCGTTTGCCGCCAGAGGTCCAACTTCCAGTCGCGCACCAGACGGACCAGGTCTTGGCCAACGTCCTTCGTGTACCCAAGTTCCTTGACCGATTTCTCAATATCCTTCGCGATGTCGTCAAATGCACTCGTCTCGGCCGCAGCGGCCGCCACAGGCGGTGCGAAGACCAGGACCGACGCCGCCATAACGAAGGCGACGATAATCCCCGCCCGGACGCGACCGACAGGGTCGTTTTCGATCTGCGATGAGAAGCCAGGCACGGCCACATCCTCCCGGCAGGACAAGGTTGTTTTATTCCGTCCCCGATTGTCCCATCAGCCCGAGCGTTTCACGCACTTGGCTGAGGGTGGATCGCGGCCCGGCGGCGGAACGCTGCGCCAGAAAATCCATCAGTTCCGGCTGTTGACGGACCATGGCCACTTCCATTGCCAGGTCGTCCACTTCCGCCAACAGGAATTCTTTGCCGTCCGGCGAGCGAAGGATGACATTTCCGTTGCTGGCCAACTCCAGCAGCTCCGGCAAACTCGGCGTCATCGCCCCGATGTCGATCGTCTTCATAGTGAGAACTCCCTGCCGCGAATGTACAGCTTGTTGTGCTCTTTCCAGCCGATCGCTTTGACAATCACCACGGCGTCCTCATGGGCAACGTCGTAGAAGATGCGAATCCGCCCCACACGCAGTTCCCATTGGGACAGGTCGTTCGGCCGCAAGGGCTTGCGATTGCGAGTCTCGGTGAGCGGTTCGTGAACAAGCTGTTGTTCGACGGCATCGACGACCGCCCGTTGTTCATGCTTGCCCAGGCAACGCAGATCCTCGATGGCGTCTTCGGTGAACTCCACCTCGTGCATCGTCGGCAATCCCGCGGAAAAATGCGCGTCTCGAACGGAAACTTGCCGTAGCCGCTCAAATCAGCCCCATTGTACTACGCGCCGTCACGGCCGGCAAGATGCGGGGGACATGCCGCCGCGCTATTCCCTCGTCGCCTCAACAATCCCGCGCTCGACGGCCGCGGCGATGCGGTCCAATTCGGCCAGCGATATCGCCAGCGGCGGAAAGATTACGACCACATTGCCCAAGGGACGCAGCAACACGCCTTCGCTCCGCGCGTGTTGGCAAACGCGCAATCCCCGCCGCTGGGCCGAAGGATATCGCTCCTTCGTCGCCCGATCGCGGACCAATTCGATGCCGGCGATCAGGCCGCACTGGCGAACGTCGCCCACCTGCGGCAGCCGGCCAATCCGCTCAAGATGCTCCGCCAGCCGGGCAATCTTCGCGGGCAAATGGGCAAGCGTCTGCTCCTCGTCGAAGACATCGAGCGTGGCCAGGGCCACGGCCGCGCCGAGGGGATTGCCGCCATACGTGTGGCCGTGAAAGAAGGTGCGGCCCTCGGCGTATGTGCCCAAAAAGCCTGCCAGATTTCGTCCGTGGCCAGAGTGGCGGCCAGGGGCAAATAGCCGCCGGTCAGGCCCTTCGCCAGGCAGAGCAGATCGGGCGAGACCGCCTCGTGCTCGCAGGCGAACATTCGCCCCGTGCGGCCGAAGCCAACGGCCACTTCGTCGGCGATGAGGAGGACATCGTATTTTCGCGTCAATTCGCGGACGCCGCGAAGATAGCCGCGCGGGTGCACGATCATGCCCGCCGCCGCCTGCACTAGCGGCTCGATCACCATCGCGGCGATCCGCCCGTGCTGCGCGCGGAGGAGTTCATCGAGTTTTTCCAGGTGATAGGCGGCGAGGTCCGCGGTGGCGACGCCGGCCGGCGCGGTAGGAATCGGGGGCGGGCAGGCGGAGCGTCTCGAACAGCAGCGGGCGAAACATCGCGTGGAACTGCTCGACCCCGCCGACGCTGACGCTCCCCAGCGTATCGCCGTGATAGGCGTCGCCCAGGGCGAGGTAACAGGTCTTCTCCGGCCGCGGATCGCGGCGCTGCCGCCAATACTGGAAGGCCAGCTTCAGGGCCACTTCCACCGCCGTGGCGCCGTCGTCGGAGTAGAAGACGCGGCCCAGCCCGGCCGGCGCGAGATCGACCAGACGCCGGGCGAGGCGAATGGCCGGCGGGT
Source organism: uncultured Planctomycetia bacterium (assembly GCA_963791075.1). Classification (GTDB taxonomy): domain Bacteria; phylum Planctomycetota; class Planctomycetia; order Pirellulales; family Thermoguttaceae; genus CAWBRF01. Next base: position 19,750 of record CAWBRF010000035.1, on the reverse strand, counting down.
TCGAGGCGCCCAGGAGGGTGACGTGGGCGACGCGGTCCAATTGCGCGCGGATCGCGGCGTCCAATCGCGGATGGCGATGGCCGTGAACGTTGCACCACAGGCTGCTTACGCCGTCGATGTAGGCGTTGCCGTCGATGTCGAAGAGCGTGCAGCCTTCGCCGCGCTCGAGCACGAGCGGCTCGTATTCGGCCATTTGCGTGAAGGCGTGCCAGACCAACTCGCGGTCCCATGCCTTCAGTTGCGCGGCGGTCGGTTCGGGGGTCATGGAATACTCGCGTTAGGTCTGGACATTTGCAAGGCGCCGACTCAAAGTCCCCCTCTCCCCCTGGGAGAGGGCCGGGGTGAGGGGCAGGGCTGACGCATTTGGAATTGCATTAACATGGGAACATTGTGGAAACCTGAGAGATGCTGATTTACCCCAGTCTATCTTGACGAGCCTTGGCCAACCCGTTCCTCCCTGCTGAAAAGCGGGCGTAATGCGTTTGCCATACAGTTCTGACACAAGTTCGTCAACTGAGGTTGGGTAAGTTGTCGCCTTCTCACGATTCCGCAGTTTTCCCAGTTAAATGCGTCAGCCCTGGGGTGAGGGGAAGTTCCGCTGGCGTGGTGAACCGAAAGGCAGAATCTCCGCCGGCTTCCCCTCACCCTAACCCTATCCCGGAGGGAGAGGGGACCCTCACTGCATTATTCCCAGGCCATCGCCACCGGCGTGCCGACGACCACGCCGAGCCGATGGGCGGCGTTGTCGCCGACGATCGACAACTCCAGCCGCCCGCTCGAGCCGACCAGGGCCACCAGCGATCCCGCGGGCTGCTGGGCGTAGGTGAAATAGACGCCGTAGGTTTCGTAGATGTTGCAGACGACGCACACGCGGGCGTCGGTGGGACGGCCGGCGAACATCTCCGCGAAGATGTTCGTAATCAGGTTGCCGAAGGAATCGATCTCGACGACGTGGCCGGCGATCTTCCGCTCCATTAGTTGCGCCCGCGGCCATTCGAGCACGATCAGCCGCTCCAGCGGCGGACCGAGTTGATCGGGCTCCAATCCGAGGCTCAGCCGGGCGGCGACCGGGGCCATGATGTCGCGGCCGTGGAAAGTGGCGGAGATGTCGTCCAGCCAGAACCGCGGTTCGGCGAGGCGGATGATCTTCGACGGCGGCATCTTCGCGATCACCCGGCTCAACAGCCCGTTGTCCGGGGCGATGTATTGCTGCCGCCCGACGCGGACGTAGACGATCTCCCGGTCGGTCCCCACGCCGGGATCGACCACGGCGACGTGGATCGTGCCCGGCGGAAAGCGGTCGGCCACTTCGTCGAGGACGACGGCCGCGTGGCGGATGTCCTGGGCGGGGACGGCGTGGGTGATGTCCACGATCGTCGCCGCCGCGTTGAGCGAGAGGATCACGCCCTTCATCGCCGCCACGTAGGGGCTGCCCGTGCCGAAATCCGTGGTCAGCGTGATGACGCTCACATCTTTGCGATCAGTTTCAGGCACAGTTCGCGGACCCGGTTGGGACTGATGTTGGGGTTTTTCTTCTTCGCCTGGCCGATGAGTTGCCCGACGCCCTTGAGCTGGCCTTCCTTCGCCTCGGCGACGATCTTCGGATTATCGGCCAAGAGTTGGCGGCAGAGGGCGACGAGTTCGGAGTCGTCCACGGGCTGAATGCCCATCGCCTGCATCGATTCTTGCAGCGAGCGGCCAAAGGCGATCATGTCCGCGAGTATTTCGCGGCCGCGATTCGTCTCCAACTGCCCGGAACGAACCGCTTCGATCACCTTGTTCAGCGCTGCGGGAGGAAGGGGGAACTCGGCGACGCCGATTTTCCGCTCGTTGAGCGTCCGCAGCACGTCCTGCTGCACCCAGTTGCTGGCCGTCTTGCCGTCGCCGCACAGCCGGGCCAACGCGACGTAGTAATCGACCAGCTCGCGCCCCTGGTTCACCAGCACGTCGCTGTCGTAGGGGGTGATCCCGTAAGTCCGCTCCAAACGCTCGCGGATGGCCGCCGGCAACTCGCCCAGCGAGGCGCGAATCGCCTCGACCTCCGCCGCACCGATCGTCGCCGGGGCCAGGTCGGGGTCGGGAAAATAACGGTAGTCGCTCGATTCCTCCTTCGACCGCTGCGGGCGGGTTGTCTGCGAGGCCTCGTCCCAGCCGCGGGTTGTCTTCGGCGCTTGGCCGATCGTCAGGCCGGTCTCCCGCCATGCGCGCCATTGCCGCTCCGCCTCGTAAGCCAACGCCCGCTCCACCGCCCGGAAACTGTTCATGTTCTTCACTTCCACGATCGGCGTGGCGGCCTTTCCCGCGGGCGTGTCGACGTGCAGGTTGACGTTGGCGTCCACCCGCAGGCTGCCTTCCTGCATGTTGCAGTCGGAAACCTGCAAGTAGTTGAGCAGGAGCTTCAGCTCGGTGAGGTAGGCTTTGGCCTCGGCGGGCGAGCGCATGTCGGGCTGGCTGACGATTTCCAGCAGCGGCACGCCGCAACGGTTCAAATCGATGCGGCTGTCGGCCTTGCCTTCCGCCTCGTCGTGCATGCTCTTGCCGGCGTCCTCTTCGAGGTGGGGCGGATGATGCCCACCCGCTTCGGCTCGATCCGCCCCTTCGGATCGCTGATCGCCAGAGAGCCGTCATAGCTCAGCGGCAGATCGAATTGGCTGATCTGATAGCCCTTGGGGAGATCGGGATAGTAGTAATTCTTCCGGTCCCACTTGGTGAACCGGGCGATCTTGCAATTCAGCGCCACGGCGGTTTTTCGCGCCAGTTCGACCGCCTTGCGGTTCATCACCGGCAGCGCGCCGGGCAGGCCGATGCAGACCGGGCAGGTCTGCGTGTTCGGGGCCGCGCCGAACTTCGCGCTGCACGCGCAGAACATCTTGCTCTCGGTGAGCAGTTGCACGTGCACTTCCAGGCCGATGATGATGGTGTAGGGCTGGGTCATAACGGTTAGGGCTAAAACGCGATGGACTCAAGCCGCGGCTCGCGGTACAATGAAATCGGCTTTTGGAGGGCGACAAATGCGGTTCACGGCGGTCTATCGAAAGGTTCCTTTGGGTTATATCGGCTTCGTCGAGGAACTCCCCGGGGCGAACACCCAAGGCGCCACGCTCGACGAAACTCGACGAAATCTGAAAGAAGCAATCTCCTTGGTTCTCGAAGCCAACCGCACGTTGGCGGAAGAGGGCCTCGCCGGCCAAGAGGTCATTCGCGAGCCGATCATCGTCGCCCCATGAAACGGTTGGACCTCGTGCGCCATCTTGAAAGACATGGTTGCGAGATTCTCCGCGAGGGCGGCAGCCATACGGTTTATGTGAATCGGGCGACGCGAAAGTCCACGTCTGTGCCCCGCCACCGCGAGATCGACGAATTTCTGGCGCGAAAGATCTGCCGCGACTTGGAAATCCGGCGGCCATAGGGCTGTGATCTTCATCTGCAACGCCTCCTACAGCTTCGCCTTCCGCGTGTGCCAATCGGTCGCCTGCTGAAACATGTGCGCCCCGCGAAGCATGCGCTCCTCTTCAAACGGCGGCGCCTGCAAGTGCAGCCCAATGGGCAGCCCCTGCGAACTCATGCCGCAAGGGATCGACATCGCGCCGATGCCCGCCAGGTTCGTCACCACCGTGTACAAGTCGAACAGGTACATCGACAGCGGATCGCTGACCCGCTCGCCGAGCTTGTAGGCGGGGGTGGGCGTGACCGGCCCAAGGATCAAATCGACCTCCGCAAACGCGCGATCGAAGTCCTCCCGGATCAATCGCCGCACCTTCAGCGCTTTTTTGTAATAGGCGTCGTAATAGCCGGCGCTGAGGGCATACGTGCCGAGCATAATGCGGCGCTTTGACCTCCGGCCCGAAGGCCTCGGCGCGGCTGCGGCGGTACATCCGCACCAGCGGATTGTTGAGGTCGTCCGCGGCGGCGCCGGCCTTTTCCAACGCCTGGCGCTGCGATTCCAACTCCGCAATCATCTGCTTCTCGTCGGTCCGATAACCGTAATGGACGCCGTCGTAGCGGGCCAGATTGCTCGAAGCCTCGCAGGGGGCGACGATGTAGTAGGCGGCCACGCCGTACTTGCCGTGCGGCATGGAAAGATGCTTCACCTTCGCCCCCAGCGACTCGTACACCCGCACCGCTTCGCGAATCGCCGCCTCGACCTCGGCGTCGAGCCCCGCGCCAAAATGCTCCCGCACCAGTCCAATCCGCAGGTCCTTAAGCGGCTGGGCGAGCGTCTTCGAGTAGGGCGGGACGGGCAGGTCGATCGAGGTCGAGTCCAGCGGGTCGTGCCCTGCCAAGACTTCCAAGAGCAAGGCCAGGTCTTCGACCGTGGCGGCCATGGGGCCAATCTGATCGAGGCTGCTGGCGAAAGCAACGAGTCCGTAACGGCTCACCCGGCCGTAGGTCGGCTTCATTCCGCTGATGCCGCACAGGGACGCCGGGCAGCGGATCGAGCCGCCGGTGTCGGTGCCCAGCGCGAGCGGGGCCATGCGCGCCGCCACCGCCGCGGCCGCCCCGCCGCTCGATCCTCCCGGAATCCGCGTCAAGTCCCAAGGGTTGTGGGTCAACTGGAAGGCCGAGTTCTCCGTCGATCCCCCCATGGCGAACTCGTCCATGTTCGTCCGCCCGATGAGCACGGCGTCGGCCGCTTTCAGCCGCGCAACGACCGTCGCGTCATAAGGAGGGCGGAAATTTTCGAGGATGCGCGAGGCGCACGTCGCCGGCTCGCCCTTGGAGCAGAGCAAGTCCTTGACGGCCACGGGCAGGCCGGCCAGTCGCCCCAGCGGCTTGCCCGCCGCACGCCGCCGATCGATCTCCTCCGCCCGGGCCAGCGCCGCCGGAGGATCGACGCGGAGGAACGCCTTGACCGCGCCGTCGTACTTGGCGATCTGGACGAGATAGGCGCGGGTCAGTTCGAGCGAACTAACGCGACGGCGGGAAAGCTGCTCGATGAGTTCCGTGGCTGTCAGGTCGATCCACGCCATGTCCAGCAACCCCTGGGATTCCGCACATCCGAGCCTCAGGACGGGCGCCATGCCCACGCTTGCGTGGGCAGGTTCCTACGTTCTCGTCATTTCACATGCCCACGCAAGCGTGGGCATGGCGCCCGGCCAGCGCGAAGTCCGGCTCACTCGCCGAGCACGGCGGGAACCAGATAACACTCGGCGTCTCGCTTGGGGGCGTTGGCCAACGCATCGCCGCGATCCAAGCTCGCCCCCACGCGATCCTCCCGAAACACGTTGGCGGTCTCCAAGGCATGGGCCATCGGCTCCACCTGCTCGGTGTCCAACTCGCCCAACAAATCCATGTAGTTGAGAATGTCGCCCATCTGGCTGGTCATCGTGTCGAGTTCCGCCTCCGACAACAACAACCTGCCCAGCAGCGCGACCTTTTCGACCTCTTTGCGGGTAATGGCCACTGGCAGCCCCGTGGAAACGCGATTACTTCTCGGCCGCAGCCTTCGGCAGGCGGAACGGCGCCGTGCGAATCCGCTTCGTCACCGCGCCGCTGCGAATGCACTGGGTGCAGACGCGGACGGTCTTCCGCGTCCCGTTGGCCGTGCTCACGTGAACCTTCTGCAGGTTGGGACGGAACTGCCGCCGGGAAATGCCCGTCACCTTGGTTCCAACTCCTCCGAGGTACTTCGCCTTACCACGATGGGTTACTGTATTGCCCATCGCGGGCTTCTTTCCGCATACTTCACAAGCCTGAGCCATCAAAACTCTCCCCAACTCGCTGGGTTGTCGCCATGAACAAGCACTACGTGCGAACGGTTGAGAACGATGCGAAACCCCCGCATTCCGCTATGGCTCGCCGCCCTTTCAAACCGTGCAAACTCTAAAGTATACGCCCCCGCGCGGATGACGCAAGGGGGATGTGGCACTCGCAGGCCCCCGCAACCTACAATAGGGATGAGGATTGTCGAACCGAACTGAATCCGAGGATCGCCGCCGATGACCGCTCGAATGCCGCTGCTGGTCGTTTTGTTGCTCTTCGCCGGCCGCCTTGCCGCGGTCCGCGCGGAAACGCCGCACTCCTTCGCCGCGATTGTGCAATTGGGCGGCGGCCGGCAGGTCCTTTCCGTCGCCTATCCTTGGACGATCCACCCGCAGGCGTCCGTCGAAGTGCGGCTGATGAAACGCGACGCGACGGCCATCGTCACGCCGATTTATTTCGTCGCCGAGGAGTTCAAAGGCGACGCAAGCCGCAAGGTGTACACTTGCCTGGACCTGGCCGAGCAACGCGAGAACACGGCTTCGTTCGTCAACGAGAACGTCAGGTTTCGCATCGTCGCCCGCCGCAATTCCCTCGGCCGAGCGGCGGCGCTGGTCATCCCCGAAGAAAAGGGGGATGAAAAGCACGTCAAGGCGTCCGTGTCGGCGGCGTCGCCCCGGGCGATCTTCCTGTTGCTCGACTCCTGGGCAGTCAACGACCGCCTACTGAACCTCGATCTGCCCCGCGACGCGTTTTCCGCGCCGGGGATGCTGCACGTCTGGTTCATGCGCGGCGAGCGGGTGATGTGGGAGGAAACCGTGCCCTGGCCGGGAAGGAAGTAGAGCCCCGCCCGCTACCCCTTGCAGTCGGCGGACGCCCCCGTCGGCGAGATCGGCATGGTCAGGGGGACCGCCGCGGGCGGGCGTTTTCCGCCGGCCTTGGCGGCCGTGGGCAGCTTCAGGGTGAAGGCCGTCCCCTTGCCGACCGTGCTGTCCACGCGGATGCGGCCGTGATGGGCCTCGATGATGTCGCGGCAGTTGGAAAGCCCCAATCCCGTGCCGCCTTTGCCGCTGGCGTCCGGCCCGCTCTTCGTCGTGTAGAAGGCGTCGAAAATCCGCGGCAGCTTGTCCGGCGGAATGCCGCAGCCGTTGTCGCGAATCACCAGGTCGATCATGTCGTTCTCGGCGTCATAGGCCAGCTTGATCGCCATGCGCCCCCGCCGGGCATCGCCTGCCGGGCGTTGATCAACAGGTTCAAGAGCACCTGCTGGATTTGGTTTCCGTTGACGAATGCCTCGGGGATCGGCTGAAAGCTCTTGTCGATCGTGATGCGATACTTGTTCAACTCGCGTTCCAAAAGGAGCAGGGAATTCTCGACCAACTCCCGCAGATCGGTCGCCTCCTGCCCCCCGGAGCGATTCCGCGCGATCCCCAATACCGTACTGGTGATCTTCGCCGCCCGGAGGCTGGCGGCCAAAATCTTGTCGAACGACTTCTCCCGCGTGGCGTTGTCCTTGTGACGCATCCCCAGCTTCGCGTAGTTGATGATCGTCATCAACACATTGTTGAACTCGTGCGTCGTCGTGCCGACGAGCTCGCCCAAGGCGGTCAGTCGCTGCGCGTGGGCCAACTGCTGCGTGAGCGCATCCACCTGATCCTTCAATCGTTGGATTTCGCCCTGGCTCTCGTTCATGGTTGCTTCTTTATTCTGCCTGGGCACTCTGAATTCGCCGGCTTGCCTAGTCAAAGGTTTTCTCGCTGCCTTTCCCGGCTCGCTTGTCTTAACTCATTATTAGAAAAGAGGTTAGCCCCGTTTTTCGTATCGTCAACTCGGCTGGGCAACTGAAACGGAAGCCGATATAATCCCCGCGCTCACCGCTGGCACGGGCCGCATCCGGGTCTGACAGGTTCGTTCGTCGCGCGGATGGCCCATCGCTTGCCGTTTCGCGAAATCGGCCGCACGTTACATGGAGGTGCAGGATGCACACGGTGGAAATGCTCGCCGAGGGCCTGAATCTGGTCAAACGGCTTGGCTACGAGGTGCGTCAGGATTGGCTGGGCGGCAACGGCGGCGGGGCCTGCGAGTTGAAGGGCCGCAAGATCCTCTTTCTCGATCTGGCCCTCGGCCCGGCGGATCAGCTCGAACTGGTTCTTACCGTCTTGCGCGGCGAGCCGGACACGATGCGGCTGCCGATGGCCCATGAAATGCGAGAGGCGTTGGCGGTTCGGAAGAGCGCGGTAGCGCGGTTCCTCAAGAGGGAAATACCCGTGGGGCTGCATCCCCCTCTTGACGACGGTTCTCCCCGGCTTTATCCTTTGCTGCAATCGGCCCGCCTTAATGAGGCCTGCTCAAGCCCGGGGCAAAGCGGAAAAGGAGCGTCGGGGCGATGAAAATCATCAAGACCGCGGCCGTTGGTTCTCTCGTTGCACTTGCGGGGGCGGGAACACTTGCGTATTTCGGGCCCCGCGTGCCGCAAGGTGTCCTTCAAATTCTGCTCTCCCCACGCCGCGTTCCGCTACCCGTTTTCCGCGACCACCTCCATCAATGGGATTGCTCGGCGGCGTGGTCGGCGGTCGGGGCCGTGGCATTTGCGGCCGGCTTGATCATCGCGGTCGCTGCGCTTGCCCATGCAAACCGGTCCCGTGGCGTTTCGGTTTTCTGCCGACCATTGCTCTTTCTGGCAGCGGCCGCTGGGATCGCTGCGGCCACCGCCATGTTCCACGCCAGGGGTTATTTTTTCCTAACTTTCCGCGCATTGATCGCGCCGGATACTTCGGCCGCTCAGTTCGATGACGAGCAGTTTCGTCCCCCGCCTCCCCAGTTCGATGCCGAGCGGTTTCGGCAGTCGCTAACGCTGGGACCGCTCTACGCGGGCTTTGCCCTGCTCGTGGGCGTTTCCGTCTGTCTTGTCGCGGCGAGCTTTTTGAAGATGACCGAGCGACCACCAAGACCGCCGAATCGCCTGCTGACGATAAGCAATATGGGGCTCACCGTGTTTTTGGGCCTCGTGTTTGCGGCGGCATTCGTTGTTAGTTGCGCGGGCGCCCACCGCCTTTGGTGGTGCTTCACCACGCAAGCTCAGGTTCGGGCGAGCACAGTCGCCTCCATCATGTACTACATCGCGGCCGCACAATTGGTTGCCAGCGTGTGTTTGGTCGGGCTGAGCATCGCGCTGGCAGGCTTTGCGTGTTTATTGCGGACCGACAAGCACGCAAACGTGTTGCACGACGACGCGCTCTCGCTTTGATGGAGCGGCAGCACACCAGCGGCCGCAGAACAGCAGCGGAGCCGGCCAGCTCGGGCGCCTCATGGGCCCCCTCGATACAGCCCATGCGTCTCCACATACTTCTCGACCGCCCGGGGGGTAAGATAGCGAATGCTCAGCCCCTCGGCGACGCGACGCCGGATCTCGGTGCTTGAAATGCCGATCTCCGGCATCTCGACTTGATTGTCGCGGATCGACTCGATTCGCTCTGGCGGCACAAATTGGGCAAGCGGGCCAAAATCCAGCGGCGGCGCGCCCGAACGACGCACCGCCACGGGCAGGGCCAGCCGCAGATTCTTCCCGGCTCGCGCCAATGCGGCAGGTCGCGGAGCATGTCGGCCCCCAAGAGGAAAAACAACTCCCGCTGGGGGTCTTCCTGATGAAAATGTTCCAGCGTCTGGGCGGTATAATTCACCCCGCCGCGGTCCGCTTCATAACGGCTCACGGCCATCGCCTCGTTGCCGGCAGTGGCCAATTCGAGCATTTCGATGCGAAGCTCTGCGGGGGTCGGCGGGCGATCCTGCTTGTGCGGCGGGACGGCGGTCGGCAGGAACCAGACGGCGTCCAGCCGGCATTGTTCCCGGCAACATTCGGCCAGCAACAGGTGCCCGAAATGCACCGGATCGAAGGTTCCGCCGAAAAGGCCCAGCCGCATTGCGTGGTTCCCGCCTTGTAATGAAGTGCGCAGAGTGGGATATTCAGAAGGGATTAGGGATTGGAGCCGGGCAGACGTTTACCGAGGTCAACCTCGCCGATTATAGCCGCTTTCGCCCTTTTCCACATCCCGCCTCTCTAATCCCCAATCCCCAATCCCCAATCCCTCACTTATGTCCCAACGCCGCCTCTTCGACGCCGAGCCCGAACCCTGGCAGCAGGACGACGAGGGCGAGCAATTGGTGGCCTCGGTGGTCCTGCCGAGCGGGCCGGCGCAGCTTTTCGATTATTTCGTGCCCGATCGGCTGCGGGAACAGATCGAGCCGGGACGCCGGGTGCGGGCGCCGCTGGGGCGCGGCAATCGGCTCGTGGTCGGCTACTGCGTGCGGCTCCAGACCCGCCCGACCGGGCGCCGGCCGCTGAAGGCGATCGAAGCGGTCGTCGATTCCCGCACGCTGCTATCGCCGGCGATGCTGCGGATGACGGAGTGGATCGCCGACCGGTATTTGTGCGATTGGGGGCAGGTGTTGGAGACGGTGCTGCCGGCGGGGGTTCGCCTTCAGGCGGGCACGCGATTGACCACGCTGCTCCGGCCCGCCGACGACGCCCGGGAGCGAATCGCCGCCGGCAAGCTGCCGGAGAAGCAATTGGCGGTGATGAAGGCGTTGACGGCCGGCGCGGAGCCGATGACGCCGCAGGAGTTGGCCCGGGCGGCCCGATGCACCGCGGCCCCGATCGACTCGCTTCGCCGCAAGGGTTTTATCATCGCGCGGGCCGGCCGAATCGAGTGCCGTAGAGAAGCCGGCCCCCCCGCCGGGAAACGCCAGGCCAACCTGACGCTCAACCCGGATCAGCAAAGCGCCTTGGACGTCATCCTGGCAGCGGTCCGCGCAAAGGAACACAAGACGATCCTCATCCACGGCGTGACCGGCAGCGGCAAGACCGAGGTCTATATTCAGGCGATCGCCGAAGTGGTCAGCTACGGGCGGCAGGCGATTGTCCTGGTGCCGGAGATCAGCCTCACGCCGCAGACGGTCGAGCGGTTTCGTCTGCGTTTCGGCGAGGTGGCGGTCTTGCACAGCCATCTGAGCGACGCCGAGCGGCATTGGCACTGGCAGCGGATCGCCGCGGGCGGGGCGCCGGTGGTGGTCGGGGCCCGCAGCGCGATCTTCGCCCCAACGCCGAACTTGGGCCTGATCGTCCTGGACGAGGAGCACGAGGGCTCGTTCAAGCAGGAGACGGCCCCGCGGTATCACGCCCGCGACGTGGCCGCCGCCCGCGCCGCGGCGGAGCGGGCGCCGCTGGTGCTGGGTTCGGCGACGCCTTCGCTGGAGAGTTGGATCCATGCCGCCCGCGGCGAGTTCACGCTGGTCGAGATGCCGCGACGGGTGATGGATCGCCCCATGCCGCTGGTCGGCACGGTCGATCTGCGGATCGACCTCCGCCGCCGGGCAGTCGACCGGCGCCGTCAGCCGCCCGCTGCGCCAGGCCATCGCCGCCGCGCTGGCCGACGACGGACAGGTGATCCTCCTCTTGAACCGCCGCGGCTACTCGACGCACATTCAATGCCCGGCCTGCGGGCTGGTCATGCGCTGCCCCGACTGCGACATCGCCTTGACGCACCATCGCACGGAAGACATCGCCTTGTGCCATTACTGCGACTACCAGACGCCGGCCCCGACGGTCTGTCCGGAGTGCGAATTTGCGGGGATCAACTTTCGCGGCTACGGCACGCAGCGGTTGGAGGCGGAGCTGCGGCGGTCCTTTCCCAACGTCCCTTGCCTGCGGATGGACACGGACACGATGCGGCGGCCGGGCAGCCACGAGCGGGCGTTTGCCGACTTTCGCGCCGGCAAGGTGAAAATCCTCCTGGGCACGCAGATGATCGCCAAGGGGCTCGACTTTCCCAACGTCACGCTGGTGGGCGTGATCAACGCCGACACCGCCTTGCACCTGCCCGACTTCCGCGCCGCGGAGCGGACGTTTCAGTTGGTCACGCAAGTGGCGGGGCGGACCGGCCGCGGGCCGAAGGGCGGACGCGTGTTGGTGCAGACGTTCAATCCCGACCATGCGGCGATCCGCGCCGCCGTGCGACACGATTTTGCCGCGTTCGCCGCCGGCGAACTGCCCCTGCGGGAAATGTTTCGCTATCCGCCCTTCGCGTCGATGATCCGCCTGGTGATTCGTGGGCCCGTCGAGGCCGAGGCCGCCGCGCTGGCCGAGCAATTGGCCGAGGGACTGCGGGGCGTTTTGGGAGCCGAACAGGCCGGCGTGCGGGTGTTGGGACCCGCTCCCGCCCCGTTCGCCCGGCTCCGCGGCAAGTTCCGCTTTCAGATTCAAATGCAGGGGCCCGACGGCGCCGCCCTGCGGAAGGCCGTTCGCCAGGCGGCCGCGGCTCTGCGCGTCCCGAAGGATGTCCAATGGATGGCCGACGTCGATCCGCTGGATATGCTGTGATAAGGGTGTGAAGGGTTTGATGGTGCGAAGGGTTTGAAGGGCGTCGTGTCCGCACGCCCCCGCTCATTGAACTCCGTCCCGCCGCTTGCCCCCTTTCCCACTTCTCCACCGTTCGCACCGTTCATGCCGTTCCCATTTCACTCACCCACCCTTTGCACCCTTCGCACTCCCCCCGACTCTTCGCACCTTCTTCCTCTGGCGTCGCTGCGGCAAGCGGCGTAAAATGAGCGGGTCATGTCCTATCGCTCGATCAAATCCGTGCTTGGGGAAACGAGCCTCGAAAGGAAGTGCCGCTTCCTCTTCGGGGCCAGCCTCTTGGTCCTCATCACCGCCAGCTTCTGGCTGTATGGCGGCGAGACCGATCAGATCGTCTACCAACAGAACCGGAACACCGGCAAGCTGCTGATGAGCCAGATGTTGCAGATGAAGCACTCGGCCCTCTCGGAGCCAACGAAGACCTTTCGGCCGCTGGCCAGGCACTTGACCGAAATGCTCAGCAAGTACGATTGCACGTTCGAGTTCATCGTGCCCCGCGGCAACGAGCCCACCCGCACGATGCGGGCGCCCCAAGACGACGGCGAACGCCGCCTTCGCGACGGGTTTCTCCATGGGAGGCCGCAGATCCCGGCCGACGCCGACAACCCGGAATGCGCCGAAAGGCCGTTGCCCAAAGAAGGCAGGTACGAATATTATCAGCCGATCGTCGCCTTTGACGTTTCCTGCGTCGATTGCCACCGGGCGCCGGTGGGCGGGTCGGGCATCGACTCCATCGGCACGGGGATGCCGCTCACCGGCGGGGTTTCGAACATCCCCCTGTCCAAAGGCGACATCATGGCCATCGCCAAGGTGACCATCCCCACCCGCGCCACGCAAAAAAACATCAGCCGGAACCGCGCCTTCCTCATCACCACGGCGATCATCACCGTTTTTCTGGCGATGGTCACCGCCTACGCGATCGTCCGCTACGTGATCGTCAAGCCCCTGCGCCACCTCCGCGACGTCGCCGACGCGATCAGCCACGGAAACATCGCCCAGCGGGCGGACATCCACACCGGCGACGAGTTTGAGGAGTTGGCCGTCGCCTTCAACCGCATGTTGCGCCATCTGGTCGCCAGCCAGGACGAACTCCGACAAGTCAACACGACATTGGACGGCAAGGTCGATGAGCTGGCCCAGGCGAACATGCGGCTCTACGAGATGAACACGATCAAAAGCGACTTCCTCGCCACGATGAGCCACGAACTGCGCACGCCGCTGAACAGCATCCTCGGCTTCAGCGAAGTGCTCGATTCGATCGCCGCCCTGGACGAGAAGCAGAAGCGCTACGTGCAGAACATCCAGAAGTCGGGCCGCACCCTGCTGGAAATGATCAACGACATCCTCGACCTGGCGAAGATGGAAAGCGGCAAGATGGACGTCCGCCTGAGCGATTTCCGCGTCGGGCAGATCGTCGGCGCCGCAATGCGACATGGCCCGGCCGCTGACCGAAAAAAAGAACATCGACATGGAAACGGACATCGCCCCGGACCTCCCGCCGATGCGCCAGGACCAGGCCCGAATCCAGCAAATCCTCAACAACCTCCTCTCCAACGCGATCAAGTTCACCCCCGAGGGCGGGCGGATCACCGTCAGCGTCGCCCGCGACGACGATTTCCTCATCCTCAAGGTCAGCGACACGGGCGTGGGCATTGCGGAGGAGGATCAGCAGGCCATCTTTGAGAAGTTCCGCCAAGGCCGCACCGTCGCCCCCAGCGGCGACGCGATGACGCGGGAATACTCCGGCTCGGGCTTGGGCCTGTCGATCGTCAAGGAACTGTGCAAGTTGCTCGGCGGCGAGGTCTCCGTCGAGAGCGCCCTGGGGAAGGGGAGCACGTTCACGATCCGGCTGCCGTGGACGCTCCAGGACCAGCCGCGGCTGGACTCCTCGCTGATCGAGGTGGACGATTTTGCCAAGCCGCGATTCGACTTTATCCGCGACCACGCGGCCACAGGCTCCGACGGCGGGGCGTAGGGCCGTTTGCCACGCAAATGGGCGTTTTGCTTCGGCGCCATTACCTTCATCCTTGGCCACCCCCCCTTCGGATTTCCCCTCCTTGCCCCCGCCGGTCCGTAAGGTACGATTTCTGAGAGAAAGGAGCGTGAGCAATGGCAAAGAGACAAACCAAGAATCCGCCTCAACCCGCCGGCGAACAAGCGGAAGCCGGCGAAAACGCCGGTCACGCCGCTGGCTGGGCCAACGTCCACTCGGCGGCCGACGCCATCCACATGGCGAAGGCGGAAGTCGTCAAGGCCCAGGAAGTGTGCCAGCAGGTCCGCCGCGAGGCGGCCGAACGGGTCGAAGCCGTCCGCAATAAGACCGTCGGCGACCTGCTCGACGGGGCGTTGGACGGGGTGCGAAAACATCCTGGGGCGGGCGTGGCCGTCGCCCTGGCCGTCGGCGTTCTTCTCGGCCGATTCCTGAAGCGGTAAGTCAACCTTTCCCCAATCATGCATCCCGCCGACGACCTTCAAACCCGACGCGAACTTCGTTTGCGGATCGCCCGACTGCGGCGACGCATCGACCGCCGGGTTGGCGCCGCGGCGCAGAGCGGCCGGGCGGCGATCGACTGGCGGACCTACGTGCGCCGCCATCCTGCTGTGGCCGTCGCGGCCGCGGCGGGAGTCGGCCTGCTTCTGTCCTCCACCAAAATCGGACGCCGATGGGGTCGATCGCTTGGCCGTCGCATCGCCCGAAAGGCAGGCGGCTGGATCGGAGAGGAGTTGGCGGAGGGATTAGGGATTAGGGATTAGGGATTGGCGATTTATGGCGAAACATGCGTGCAGCCTTCTTGCATCGTCGGAAGTCGTTGGATTGCAAACAGTTTTGGGCGGAAGCGTTCTCGCGGCCGATTGGGGCGCGCAGGAACCTAATCCCTAATCCCCAATCCCTAATCCCCATTTTGGGATCGACATGACGGACAGCGAACAATCGCCGCTGGGCGACATCCGAGACCAGATCGGCGGCATGACCGCCGACCTGCAAGCGATGGCGTCGGCCCGTTGGGAATTGGCCCAACTCGAACTCCGCCGCAGCGTCCGCCAGATTCGCCGCCTGGCGATCGCGCTGGCCGCGGCGATCGTGATGGCGCTGACCGCCTTGCCGCTGCTGGTCCGCTGGCTGGCCAACGCAATCGATGGCTGGCTGGGAGTCCACCAGTTCGGGTGGTGCAACATTCTCGCCGTCGCTCTCTTCCTCGGCGGGATGCTTACTGGGGTTGTGGCTTGGCGGGCGTTCCGCCACGGTTTTGTCGGCTTCGCGGAGACGATGGAGGAGTGCCGCGAGGACCGCGTCTGGCTGCGAGAGCTGTTTGAATCCCCACGAAGGTAGTTTCGGGATCTGGCAAACTGCCCATTCTGGGTCCCCCTCTCCCTTCGGGAGAGGGTTGGGGTGAGGGGAAGCGCAAAAGCCGCCGACCCCGTATTCCGTATCCTCTCGAACGCCCCTCCCCGAGGATTCCGAGTCTTCTCTACTTCCCCTCACCCCGGCCCTCTCCCAAAGGGAGAGGGTGACCGCCTGTGGGCGAGGTTTTGCCCCCCCCTCCCTCACTCTCCAACATTTTTTCGCCCGGGGGTCCTTTCCACCATTGCAAATGTTTGCAGAGATTGTAAACTGGTGGTTTCAGTATGTTACCCAAAGCAGTAGGCAGGAAGAGTTTTTAGCAGACACGGTGGAGGGCTGCGTTTCGCTTCGGCGGAGCGCGGGCGAGCCAACCGCGGTGGAGCAGTTGCGGCAACCGATGACCATTACGAAGCAGCGGAAGCAAGAACTGATTGGAACCTTTCGGCAGACCGACCAAGACACGGGCTCGCCGGAGGTTCAGGTCGCCATTTTGACGTCTCGAATTAACTCGCTGACCGAGCACCTTCGCGGCCACAAGAAGGACCATGCTTGTCGGCGCGGGCTGCTGATGATGGTGAGTCGCCGGCGACGGCTGTTGGATTATCTGAAGAAGGTCAGTCCGCAACGCTACTTGGACGTCATTCGGCGACTGGACATCCGCAAGTAGTCGCTCCACCTCAGGCGAGTCGGATCTCGGCCCTTGGCGCGTCGTTGCGGCGTCGGCAGTCGTTCTGTTGGCCCGCAAGAGAGGCGGTCTTGTTGTCGCCCCATCCCGCGTTTTCTCGTCGTGGGCGTCGCCGATGCTAGAACGCTTCCCGCCGTCACCTTCATTGAAGGAAGGCAGGATCGCAGCAGTGAAAGCACGTGTTGAATGCAAGATTGGCGAAGGAACATTCTCGATTGAAACCGGCGAATTGGCGCGACAGGCCGCCGGAAGTTGTCTGGTGCAGTACGGCGAGACGGTCGTGCTCTGCGCCACCGCGTCGGGCCCCGGACGCCCGGGGCAGGATTTCTTTCCCCTGACCTGCGATTATCGCGAGCGGGTGGCGGCGGCGGGCAAGTTCCCCGGCGGGTTCCTCAAGCGCGAAGGCCGCCCGACCACCAAGGAAATCCTCACCGCGCGGCTGATGGACCGCCCGATTCGCCCCGCTTTTCCCGACTGGTTTCACGACGAGGTCCAGGTGATGAGCTTCGTCCTCGCCTCCGACCGCCAGAACGACGGCGACGTGCTGGCGATGAATGGCGGTTCGGCGGCGTTGGTTCTCTCGCCGCTCCCCTTTCACGGGCCGATCGCCTCGGTGCGGCTGGGCTACATCGACGGCCAGTTCATCCCCTTCCCCACGCACGACGCCCTGGAGAACAGCGATCTCGATTTGATCGTCTCCGGCACGCCCGATGCCGTGCTGATGATCGAGGGCTTCGCCCGCGAAATGCCCGAAGAACTCATGGTCTCGGCGATCACGACGGCCCACGACTACATCCGCCGGATCTGCGATCTTCAGGTGGAGTTGGCCAAAAAGGTCGGCGCCGTCAAGGCGGAATACGAGATCCCCGAGCCGGATCGCTTGATCGAAACGCTGCAAGCCGGCTATTTCCAGGAATTGAAGCAGGCGAAGCGGACGGAAGGGAAACTGGCCCGGGCCGAGGCCTGCGGGGCGCTGAAGCAGCGCGCCGCCGCCGCGGTCATCCCCGACCCCGACGCCGCGGACGCCATCGACCCGGAGCGGTTCTCCGCCGCGTGGCATGAACTGGAAAGCCGCGTGATGCGCGAGCTGATCCTCTCCGGCGTCCGCGCCGACGGCCGCGATTACACCAGCCTGCGGCAGATCGAGTGCAAAGTCGAACGTCTTGCCGCGAGTGCACGGCTCGGCGATCTTCCAACGCGGCGAGACACAGGCCCTGGTCACGGTCACCCTGGGCACCGGCCGGGACGAGCAGCGGGTGGATGGATTGGTCGAGGAATACTCGCAGAAATTCATGCTCCACTACTACTTCCCGCCGTTTTCCGTGGGCGAGTGCCGGCCGATCCGCGGCCCGGGCCGACGCGAAATCGGCCACGGCGCCCTGGCCGAGCGGAGCGTCAAGCCGGTCCTGCCCGACCCGAACGACTTCCCGTACACGATCCGCATCATCTCCGACATCCTCGAGTCCAACGGCTCCAGTTCGATGGCCTCGGTGTGCGGGGCGACGCTGGGCCTGATGGCCGCCGGCGTGCCGATCAGCAACCCCGTGGCCGGCATCTCCATCGGCCTGGTCAAGGAAGGCGACCGCTTTGTCCTCCTGACCGACATCATCGGCGACGAAGACCATTACGGCGACATGGACTTCAAGATCGCCGGCACGCAAAACGGCATCACCGGCATCCAACTCGACCTGAAGACCCGCGGCATCAGCGAGGAGATCATTCGCGGAGCGATCGCGCAGTCGCGGGAAGCGCGGATCGAAATCCTCCGCAAGATGCTCACGGCCATTTCCCGGCCGCGGGAGAGCATCTCCATGTGGGCGCCGCGGCTGTTGCGGACGCACATCGATCCGGAAAAGATCGGTCTGTTGATCGGTCCCGGCGGAAAGATGATCCGCTCGATCCAGGAGGCCACCGGGGCGATGATCGAGGTCGAGGACGACGGCACGGTGACCGTGGCCAGCGCGTCGGCCGAGGGCGCCGAGGAGGCCCTGAAGCGCGTCGAGGCCCTGACCGCCTCGGTCGAGGTCGGACGCATCTACAAAGGCCGCGTCGCCAGCGTCAAGGATTTCGGCGCATTCATCGAAATCCTGCCGGGCAAGGACGGGCTGTGCCACATCAGCGAGCTGTCCGACCAGTACGTCTCCAGCGTTTCGGACGTGTGCAAGGTCGGCGACGAGTTGGAAGTGAAGGTCATCCTCATCGACGACCAGGACCGCGTCAAGCTCAGCCGCAAGGCCGTGCTCCGCGAGCGGGCGGCGGAAGCGGCCGGCAAACAGCCGGACTGACGATAGCGAACAGAAGCACGAAATCCGAATATCACAATCCGAAACAAACTCAAAATACGAGATCCAAAGGTTCAAAACGCCGGGTTTCTGTCATTTGAGTTTTGGTGTTTGGATTTGTTTCGGATTTCAGATTTTGCATCTCCGCTTGGAGCCTCGGTTGCGGACGGACTCAGCCGTTTCCCCGAGGGAAAGGGGACCGCGCCCATGACCGCTCGGCCGCCAACTGCCGAAGAGACCCGCCAGCGATTGGTGGATCAATACACGGAGATCGCCCGCCTGGCCGGCGCCCTGGCGCACGAAATCAAAAACCCGCTGTCCACGATCCGCCTGAACATGGACCTCATGGCCGAGGACCTGCGCGACGGCGAGTCGCCGCAGGACCGCCGCGCGCTGAAGAAGGTGGAGACGGTGCAGCGGGAGTGCCAGCGGTTGCAAGACCTGCTCGACGATTTCCTCAGCTTTGCCAAGGTCCGCCGCTTGCGGCTGGAACCGAGCGATCTGAGCGAGCAGGTGAGGCTGGCGTTGGAGTTCTTTCACCCCAAGGCGCAGGCGGCGGGCATCGAGGTGGTCGATTACCTGACCAGCGACCTGCCCACGGTGCTGTTGGATCGCGAGAGTTTTCACGGCGCGATGTTGAATCTGGCGCTCAACGCCCAGCAGGCGATGCCCGACGGGGGGCAATTGGTCGTGCGGACCTACGGCACGGCGGACGGGGTGGCGTTGGACTTGATCGACACCGGTTGCGGCATGGACGCGGCGACGCGGGAGCACGTCTTCGACGCTTTTTTTTCGACGAAGCGCGGCGGCACGGGTTTGGGGTTGCCGACGGCGCGGAAGATCATCGAGGCGCACGGCGGCGCGATCGATTTGCAGAGCGAACCCGGCCGGGGGACGCAGTTCACCGTGAAGCTGCCCGTGCCGGCGAGGCTGCCCGGCGATGGCGGCACGTTGGAGTAACAGCAGGCGGGTTGGCCCTACCGCGGCGCTCCACCAGCCAACCCGCAGTGGATATGTGCGCTCGTCTTCCCCCCATTCCACCTCCCTGATAGACTACCGGGCATGGAATGCCTCGAAACCTGCCCGGTCACGGACAAGGCTCAGCGGGATGCGGTCAAGGCCAGCAAAGATTTCGCCCGTGTTTGCGTGAAGTACGGCGGGGTCGATCCCAGCACGGGGGCCAACAGGTCCGCCACCGAAGACCTGGGATTCGTCTTGGACTATGGCAAGCAGGACTGGACCGAAGTCGCCCTGGCGCTGCGGGAATTCGTCTCCAATGCCATCGACCGGGCCATCCGGGAACATGGCGACTGGCGCAGCGTTAACCC
>CAWBRF010000034.1:0-62172 GCA_963791075.1 uncultured Planctomycetia bacterium | reverse complement strand
GCCGCTCCAAGCCGGAATCGTACAAGGCGGGCTCCGTCGGTATGCCCTCCGTGTCCCAGCCCATCATCGCATAAAATGTCTGGATCGCCGCGTGGAAGGCCGTTTCGTCGATCACATCGCCGCTGCGAGGGCCTGTGGCGACTGCTTCCGCGTAGAATCGCGCGGGAAGCCGATCCTCGGCCGCCGTGATACCTTCGCGCAAGTTGTACCAACGCATGAGATGCAGGCGGCGCTCGCCGATCTTCATCATCTCGTGCGAACTGAATTCCCAGCCCGTCGCCGCGCGGACCATCTCGGTCATCTCCGGAAGGGAGAAGATCCGTGTTGGAGCGATGGCGAAAATGCACAGGTCGAGGGCGTCGGCCGCGGACCAAAGGGTGAAAAGGGCCTTGAAATACCGCACCTTTTCCGGGCCGATGTAGTTCATCGGCACGCGTTTGAGGATGCCGATCGTTCGGGAGAGAGTCAGCGTGTGCTCCCAACCGACCTCCGTGTCGAAATCCCAGTCATGTTCGCAAATGTCATATCGCGGCCCGATCGGAGCGACGGCGTATCCCAATGCCAGATTGGTCTGACTCCGCGGCTCGAAGCAAACCATCTCTAAGCCTTTGACGTGCATCGCATAGCGATCCGCTCCCCGACCCAATCGTTGGGCCGCCAGACGTGTTCCTTCGGCCAGAATGTCCCCCAAACCATGTCGATATACAATATCCTCCATGAGTTGTCGCGCCGTCCCGATCGCCGAACGACACGGGCCGGCCATCCTGCGGACCAAGAATGCCCTTTTGAACAACTCCATCGCAAAGGAAATCGTGAATCCGAGCGACGTGGGATCCAAACCGAATTGATTGCAGAAGTTGTTGGCCGTCAGTATCCAATCGAGATCGACAATGCCCAGGTTTGGACCCATCGTGCCCGTGACCTCCGGGTGAATCCCGCTCGCGCGGGCATCCAAGCCGTGTGGACTCAACGGGTGCAGAAGCTTCATGCAGCGATTGGGGCAGCCCGGACAGGAGAGATCGCCCGCATAGCGCCGCATGAATTCCTCGGTCTTGAAGTTTTCGGTTCCTTCGATGATCGGACGGGAGTAGTTGTTCACACACAAGGCCGCATCGAGTCCGTGGAGATGGAGCCAGCAGGAAAAGCCCGGCGGATCGCGTTGCCAGCGACTCAGTGCGTTTCCGGCAATGCGAGACTCAAAGGAACTGCCGAGTCGTGCGATCGCAACCGGATCGGCCAGCGGCGGCGGCGAACCTTCCTTCAACACGACGGCCTTGAGGTTCTTCGAGCCCATGACGGCGCCCATGCCCATCCGCGGCGCTTGAAATGCGCGGTCGGCGACAATCGAGGCGAACCGCACCCGATTTTCGCCAGCCGGACCAATAGCCGCGACGTGGATGTCCGCTCCCCATCGTTCTTCCAACAAATCGACCGTCTCGCCGACGGTCTTGCCCCAGCAATCCTCTGCGTCGTGAAACGACGCGCGTCCGTTTTCGATCATGGCGACGACCGGCCGCTCCGCTTGTCCTTCCAACACGATGGCGTTCACGCCCGACGTCTTCAAAGCGATCGCCCAAGGGCCTTCGGCTCGTGTTTCGCCGACGCCGCCGGTCAGCGGGCTTTTGGCGGCCGTGGTGAATCGCGCCAGCCCCGGGGCTTGGTGGCCCGCCACGACGCTCGACGCGAAGATCAGCAGATTGTCTGGGCCCAGCGGGTCGATTCCAGGCGAACATCTTTCCAGCAGCAAGGCCGTCGCCAACAGCCCGCCGCCCACATGCTCGCGCCAGAAAAGCTCGTCGCGCTCTTCCGTGCGACAAGTCTTCGAGGACAAGTTGATCCAAAGAATCTTCCCGAAATGGCCAAACGTGTCTTGCATAAATAAACCTCCGTAAGCAACTACCGCGGTGGCTCCAAAAGGAGCATTCGGAAACTTCGTTTGGGCACGTTCACTTTTACGGCTCCGTTGGCCACTGCAAAAGTTTCGCGCCTGCCGGGAATGGTGATGTTGGGCGGCTCCGAATCGCCGTTGTTGGCAAGCCATCCTGGAGGTCCCTGCCAACGGAAATCCCAGGCGTGAAAGGCGTCGCTCGCCTGACCGTCGGCCAGGGATGAAAAACCCAACGCCGCGAGATTCGGCTTGAGCGTCAACGGGCTCTTTGCCCGGCTCAGTCGGCCGCGGGCGATTTCCGCGATGAACGTGCGGCCGGTCGCCGCTTGGAAGCGGCGGGCGATGGTTTGCCGCGTCGCCGATAGTTCGCGGCGGCGATGCATCCAGACCAGTTCCATCGCCCGAGCGACGAGGTCGTCTTCGGTGCCGTCCGGCGCCGATTTCTCGGCGCACCGTTCGATCGCGTCGGCGAAAACCGTCATGAAGTGCATCGAGAGGAGGATCGCATTCTGGGATGGATGGGCTAGAGCGTGTCGCTCACCACCCTGCAGCCCGGCAGGAGTTGCACCAGCTTCTTGAACCCCGCCGGGGAAATTCCCGTTTGTCCAATCTTCAGCGTCTTCAAGTGATTTAGTTTTCGCAGGAGATCGATCGCCGCATCGGTGATCTGCGTCTGGCTGAGGTCCAAAAACTCCAGATTGGGCAGGTCGGCGAGGTAGGCCAGCGCGGCGTCGCTGATATGGGTTTGCCGCAATTCCAGCCGGGCGAGGCGCTTCAGGCCGGCAAGGCGCTCCATCGCAGCGTCGTCGATCCCCGTCTCGTTCAACCGCAGGGCGGTCAGCTTCTCATTATCGCGCAGATGCAGCAAACCACTCCCTGTAATCGGAATGCCGCGCAACGACAATTGGCGTAGGGCGACAAAATCCCGGAAGCGTTGAAAGCCCTCGTCGGTGATGCTGTAGCAGTGCGCGATGCTGAGGTCTTCCATGGGCAGCTTGGCAAGCTGCGCAAGCCGGCGTCGGTGATGGCCGCGTCTTCGAGCGTCAGGCTGGTCAGCGACGACAATCCCTTGACGATCGCCAGGCTTTGGTTGTCAATCTGGCTGCCGCCAAGTCGCAAACACTTGAGTTTCTTTAACGAGCGAAGCAATTCCAACCCCGGATTGCCGACCTGAGCGCAGCCGCGCAGATCGAGCACTCGCAAGTGCGTCAACTCGCCGATCAGTTTTAGCCCCTCATCCGTAATGCCGACCTCCAGCAAGCTCAAACTTGTCAAATTGGGCAGATTTTTCAGGCATTGCAGGCCTTGATCGGTCACTCCCGGGCTGCGGCGGACTCTGAGCGCGGAAAGCTTCCTCAACTGCGTGAGCGACTTCAGGCCGGCGTCGTCGATCTGCGCGTCCAGCAAGGACAGTTCGACGAGGCCGGCGATCGCGCCAAGTTGTTTGACGCCGACGTTGGTGACGCCGCCTCCGGACAACGTGAGTTGCTTAAGATGCGGCAAGACGAGCAGCGAGGGGATGTCGGCGTCGGCGATGGACACTCGGTTGCTGGCCAAGTTGACGCCGATGAGGTTGCCCGCGGCGTCGAAATGGAATTGTCCGCCGCGCCGGCTGATCTGCCGGACGGCGGCCGTGACCTGCGGATTCGCGCCGCGCATCTCCCCGGCCGCGAGGATGGCGGCGACTTGCGTCTTTTCGCCCAACAAGAGCATCCGGAAACTGCGCTCGGGCACAGTCACTTTGACGGCCCCGTTCAGCACGGCAAAAGTTTCGGGTTTGCCCGGAACGGTGATGTTGGGCGACTCGGGATCGCCGTTGTTGGCAAGCCATCCTGGAGGTCCCCAGCGGAAATCGCAGGCGCGGAACAGGTCGCTCGCCTGACCGTTGGCCAGCGATGGAAAACCCAACGCCGCAAGATTCGGCTTGAGCGTCAGCACGACGTCCGCGTCCGTGTTGTTCATCGGCGCCAAAATCAGCCAGCCCTTGGGGTTGTCGCCGGCCTTGGCCAAGGAGGTTTTGACGTCATCGGCGACGGTGAAGTTCACGTAGGATGCCTTGCGGGCATCGCCCACAGGCGCCGCGAACGGCGCAAGCCCCGCGGGCCGGTAGTACACGGAGCAGGCGATCTTTTCGGGCACGGCGCCGTCCACCTGGAGTTGATCCCCAAGTTCCCAGTAGCCAACAAACCGCACGTTGTCGTCCCAGTGCATCATGCGTTTGATTTCATTGCCCCACAGCCACGCCAACTGCAGGTTGTTTCCCCCGATGGACCACATGTCGTGGAGCAGGCCGAGCCCCGCCACATGTTCGTAGTCCTTCCAGCGCGGCAAGATCCACTGGCCGGGCTTGCCGTCTTTCGGCGGGCTGAGCATCTTGCCGTACCAACCGGCGCGTTGCTCGCGATCATCGCCCGCGGTGCAGGCCATCTCCGTAAGCCAACTGTTCAGATGCCCCCAGGGCGCGTTGAGAAAATTGACCCGCGCCGTGGGCAAGTTGACGATGTTATAGTAGTTGTGTTGCGGAGCGCCACAAAGCGGACCGATGTAGCCTTCGCCAATCAAATTGTCGTCGGCGAACGCCCCCCAAGGCGGCGGCAACGGCGCCCAGCCGTCGTACCAAACCCAACCATACACTGGATCGGACGCCTTGATGATGTTGTACATGCGTTCGTAGTGACGCCGGGTCGCCAACAGAGTGCCGGTGCATTGGCGGACTCCATTGCCGTTCACATAACCGCAACCGTGGGCCTCGTTGTTGCAGTCGGACTGCCCATGCAATCGATATAGATGCCGCGCTGCGGATAATGCTTCACGAACTGCTCCAGCCGCCACAGGTGCAGATCGCTCCCGGAGGAATTGTGGCAACAAGGACCCCAGGCCGTGCTGTTCGGGTCCGGTTTCACCAGTGCGGACGGCGTGTTGCGCCACTCGCGCCACCACTCCGCATACTCCGGGGCGCCCACCCACATGTACGGCCCAAATGCGTACCAGGGGACAATCGAGCGCCACGGCTGTTTCAGCCGGTCGAATTCGCGCTGATATCCCTCGGCAGAATCGTGCGCTTTCGGGTAATTGGGCGTCGTGAAGGTGTAATCGCCCGCGGAATACCCGATGCCCCGGTACAGCGCGATCGTCCGCCAGTCCTTGCGAACGGGTTTTGTGGGAGTCGCCACCCAACCGAACGCGATCGTCCGCGGCGCCTTCAGATCCACCGGCTTCTGGAGGAACGGAATGGCGATGACAACCTCGGCGTTGGCGGGCACAACGCTAACCGCCTCACCGTTGGACTCCCAGCCTCGCATATCTTCCCACCAGTACGCGAACCCAGCCCTCTCGTTGCCGAACCAATAGCCCGCCAACGGCGTCTTCATCACGCTATCGGTCATCAACGGCGACCCGAGGGTGGTGAGCGTTGCCGCGGCGCGGCGCAGCGGGATTTCGACTTGCAGATGGTCCACCTTGCCGCCGGACAGCGTCAGGTCCATCCACGTGAACCCGTCGAACTCGATCCGCCCCTTGACCGTCGCAGTTAAGTCGCCGTCTTTGGCCGTCGATGTCCACTCCGCCTGGCGAGAGGTGTTTTTCGTAAAACCGAACTCGCCGGCCGCGAGCACCGCATCCTTGCCGCCGCGCTTGATCCGAATGCGGGCCGGCCCGGCCAACAATTCCTGGCCGTTGGCGACGATTCGCGACGGAAACAGGCTCTTGTCGAACGTCACCTCTTTGCCCAGCAGTTGCACCGCGCCGGCCGACGCCTTCACCGGCGTCCACGGCACGGGCGGCGCGTCGATCACCCCCGCCTTGCAGTGATACCACTCCGGCAGCGGCTTTTTCACGAACGGCTGGCGGTCCTCAAACACTTTTGCACCGCCCTTCGTCATCCGCGTCGCCACCTGATACTCGCCCACGGACAGGCTCGTCGTGTCAAAAGCCACCTGCGCCTCCGGATTCGGAAACGCGGGTATCTCGCGGCTCATCAGCGCCTTGCCGGCCTGTTCCAAGCTGACCACTGCTTTGACGCCGTTGGTGTCCACGGGCACGACATTGACTTTTAGTCGTCCCCAGCCGGGATAGTTCTCCAACTCGACGGTCGATGCGGCAACGTAGACAAACGGGACGCTGCGGACGAGGATTTCCTTGCCCGCCGGATTGACGACGCGAACGACCACGCCCAAATCGCCCGGTTTTTCCAGCTTGCGCTTGATCGCGAACGCCGCCGGCGCATTCGCTACGGCGATTGTCTGCTTTTCGGCGAAATGTTGATTGTAGCCTTTGCCCTCGACGCTCACTATATAGTTTCCCGCGGCGCCGGCGATCGTCCCGCTGATCTCAAGCGCGCCGTTCCACGGCTTGCCGAGGCTCGCCACCGCGGCCGCGTCGCCGCCCAAGGTGAGCTTTCCGAAAGTCGGCTGACTGCGCTCGTCCGCGCACAACGTGTTTTGAGCCGACTTAAACAGTTTCCAGGATCGGATGACGTTGAAATCGACCGTGTCGCCGAGTGCCAGGCCCAACTCCACCAGCGGAATCGCCATTTCCGCGGTCCAATCTTGGAAGTCCGACCGGCTGACGATTTTTCCGCTCGTGTTCCAGCTTGTGTCGCCGTCCCGGCTGTCGAGCACCGCGCCCTTGGCGTTGACGGCGATGCGATATTCGTGTCCTGCTTTATTCTTGATTACGAACTCCAGATAATCGTCGCCATGCACGTCGCTGTCTCGCACCGTCATGCCGGCCTTGAATTGGCCGGTTGGATACCAAATGTGGGTTGGATCTTTTTGCAGGGCCTCGTTGACGGGACAGCGGAAGGCGAGGTAGAGAGTTTGGGCGTCGCAGGCGGCGTAGACCTTGGCGTCGTCGTTGTCCAAGACGCCGAGGCGGCGTTCGATCCAGCCGCCCTGGGCCGGCACGTTCTGCCATTTGTCGAGCTTCCCGTCCACCGTGATGGGCGCCGGCAACTTGGGCGCCGTGAGCACGGTCCCGGAATAGGCGCGCTCCGGCTTCGAGACTAAGCTGTCGGGAATGTTGCCCACTTGTTCGCGCGTGGTCACATGGCCGCGTTCGAACAGGCTGCGGATTTCCTCGTCCGCCAGCGGCCGGCGGAAGATTTGCAGTTCATCCATCACGGCGTCGTCTGCAAACTTCTTCGTCTGAAAATCGAGCCAGGACATGCCTTCGCAGGCGACCTCGAACTTGTCGGCCGTCGGCTTCATGACGCCCGTGTCCCTCAAAACGGTCATGAGATTGCCGTTGTAATACGCCCGTGCCTCATCCTTCCGCCAGGTCATGGCAAAAAAGATCCAGGGATTCTGCTGGAAGAGACCGTCGTAGATGTATCCATCCTTCGCCCCGTAGTTGAATTGGTGATGCATATACTGGTTGCGGCAAATCTGCATGTACCCGCCCGGCCCTTGATAGCGGAAGAACGCGCTGACCATGTTGTGCGTGTTCGGCAACGGCTTGATCCAGAACGCCACCGTGCCGGAGTCGCCGAAGAAATTGGCTTTGGGGCCGTACATTTCCGCGCACGTGCGCGGGCCGCCGTTTTCTCCCGTGGCAAAATCGAGGTCGCTGGCTTTGCCGCGAAAGGCGTACCCTTTGCCGAACAGTCCCTGGACCAGCCGGGCCGCAACGTTCTCCGGCTTTTTCAACGGCTGCGCGCTGCCGCGGGCGAACTCGGCGCTGACGCCGTTGTTGAACGAAAGATGAAACAGCAAGTCCGACGAATCCATGGCCGTGCAGGTCATCGCGGTTCCCAAGATCATGGCGGCGATCATCAATGCCTTTGTCATTATCGGATCCTCGAAATTGTGCGGGACGAATTCAAATTACTGGCTGACCGAGATCATCCGATAATTCCACTCGGTCATCGGGAACGTCAGTTTACCGTCCTGGACCGCCGCCGTTTCCTCCGGCTTTTTGAACAGGACAATCTTGTCCGTCTGCGGATCCGGATCGTTCACGCGCAGACCGACCCGATGGACCAGATTCTCGGCCTTGAACGGCTTGGCGGGATCAAACCCGAGCGATTTCCAGTCCACCGGCAGCCGCATCTCGCCGCGATAGTCCGATTCGTTGCAGACAACGAAAACGACGTTCGGGCCGGTTGTCCCGTCGCAGTCGTAGGGCTTCACCTCCTTGTCCTTGCGAATGTAGAGGCTCACATAGGCGTTGGCGTTGGGCGCCGTCGCGGCCTTCTGATCCCAGTAGCCGACGAAATCGTAGGCCGGGGAATAGATGTTGTGTCGAATCAAAGCCTGCTCATCGCGGGCCCTCACCGCTTTATACACGCTCCATTTCGGGTTATAGTCGTACCGATAGTCGAGCGGCGCCGCTTCGGCGCCCTTCTCCATGTCGTGCAGCAGGCACAGCCCCTTGATGTGATCCCAGACGGCGTCGATCCCGTATTTCCAACAGGTCTCGGCCCTGATCCGGCCTTGTCCGATGAAGGCCGAATAGTTGCCGAAGTTGCGGCCCAGGTACTCGGCGCGGAACTTCGCCGGCGTCACCAGCCCGCGATACGTCGGCTGCTGCTCGTTGATCCGACCGTTCAGATTCTCGTCGGTCCAAAAACGTCCGCCGAACGATTCATAACTCATGTTCGGCATGCCGGAGGAGTGGAACACGGAATTCACCGCTTCCGGGTAGTAGTAGGCGATGAAGTTGTAGAACCGCTTGTACACGTTGCGAATGCCGAGAATTCCTTGGGACGAGACCCGCGCGCCGTCCGCGCAGACAAAGCCGGCCTGGGCGAATGGATTCGAGTTGCTCACAATGTGGGACACGTCGTGATACATGCACCGGTACGGGCTCTTCTTGAAGAGTTGATAATACTTCCAGACGACCCAATCCTGGAAGGAAGGCGAATGGAACGACGTGGCGAGGTTCCCGCTCGCTCGGAAGCGGGCCGCCGCATTTGCCGACCATTCGTCGCCGAATTCCATCACGTCTTCATTGCCCTCCCGATCCGACGTGTTGCAATATACGTAGTTCAGATTGGTGTAGGGGCCGCCGTGGACCCAGCCCGGCCGAGCGTCCGTCAAATTGACATAGCTAGCGCCGCCGCCCCTCGCGCGCCTAACCGGGGTGGCCGGGCATCCATTCGCCGTTGGGGAACCACCAATAGTCCCAGGTCCTGGCCCAGCCTTCCCACGGCTGAATGATCTTCCGATGACGGAGGTCCTTGACCGGCGTGACGGTGAAGGCGAACTCGATCGGGTAGGGCTTCGCGATGGCCAACGGCACGTCGATCATCGTTACCTTCAGCGTCGCCCCCTCCGGCCCATTTTCCAGGCGGATGCTCGTCGCCTCGTTCTTCACGCTCCACGGCCCCGTGGTGTTGACGAAAAATTGCAGGCCGCCGACCGCGTTGCCCACCCAAATCGGCAAGGAAGGCGCGTGCGTCACTCCTTGCGGCGGAACCACGTCGTTCTTGCGGATGGAATAGTCACAGCAGTTCATCACGTCGGAAAACTCCTTCGTGAAGGGAATCGACAGGACGAGCGACTTGACGTTGGCCTTCTGCTCCGGCGCCAGCACGAGCTTCACCCAGCAGAAGCCGTCGTATTCGGCCCACCAGGCGTTGGTGAGGCTCAGCCCCGGCACGCTGACCCGGCGCCGGCCCTCGACGCGGCAGTTGTTCTTCTTGACGAGCTTCGCGTCGGCCTTGGCGCCGGCGCTGGTGAACGGGCCTTTTTCCGCCGTCTCGCCCGTGATCGTCATTGGGCCGCGCAACAATTGCCGCCCTTGCGTCACAATCCGTTCGGGCATCAGCGACCCGCCGAACTCGTACTGGCGGCCCCAGACGTTGACCTGGTTTTCGTTGGCTTGCACGTCCGTCCACGGGGGCGCCGGGTGCAGCCCGTCGCAGCCGATCTTGTTGCCGTACCAGACCGGCAGAGGCTTCTTCTGGTATTTGGCTTCCTCCGTCGCCAGCGCCTTGCCCTGGTGCATGAAGGTGAATTGCACGCTGTGCGGGCCGGGCTTCCAATCCTTCATGGGAATGTCCACGACGCGCTTGTAGTCCGGCATTCCCTGGAATTCGCGGGCGAAAAGCGTCTCCCCCGCCGCATTTTTGGCCGAGACCGACAGGGCGATGTCCTCGGCCTTATACTTTGCCAACGCCAGGCAGCCGACCTCGTAGCGCACCAGGCCGAACGAAGGATAATTGAAGGCGTAGACGTTGATCTTGTCCGACCGCACGACCGGCATTTCGTGAACATAGATTGCCTCGCCACCGACGACGTGCGCTTCCAATCGCAGTCGAATGGTGGAGAAGTCCACGATGCGGCCGCGGAAAGCGTACGGTTTGCGTTCGCCAGCCGCCAAGGCGACGTTTTGCCGGCGGTTGATTTCCCCCGTGTTCGAGGTGATTGCCACGGCCACCGTCCGCGGCATCGTGGAACGGTTGAGCAACTCGGCCTGAATGTTGACTTGTCCGGCGTTGATGTCGCCCATTTGCATGAGCCGGAACACCACCGGCGACTCGCCGCCGAAACGCACCGCCCCGAGGCCGGCATAGAGGATCGCCTGGCCATTGCTCATGTCGCGCAACCCCGCCGACCACCAAGTGGCGCCCTCCAGCGTGGTCTTCCAGATCCGCGAAAACGTCATGTGCCACAGGTCGCCCGTCTTGGGCGGCGACATTTGCTCGAAACCGTCCAACGGAATAGCGCACTCCAAGTGCCAGCCATCCATGTCCAAGGTGGACTTCGTGATCCACGCCGGATTCCAGTTGATGTTGATTCCCTTGAGCTTCTTGCCCCCCACCGTGTAGTCATAGTGTGTGTTGCCGTGGTTGACGATCAGCCGGTAGTCGTCGCCAAAGGGATAGGGATCGCGCATACGGATGAAGAACGAATCATCCGCGTCCACGTTCGTGTCGAAAGCCGTCTTGCTCACCTTCATCATGGCGGCCACCATCGGCGGATTGCCGCGAATCTGCTTCGGCGCCGGATTGTGGTAGCCGACGTACAGGTATTTGTCATCGTACGCCAAATAGACGCGGTCCTCAACCGCTCGCGCCCATCGGGCCGGAATGCCATCCATCTCCTTCGAAATCGTTCACCATGCCGGAGAGCACGGCTGCGTTTTTCCACGCCGCATCGTCCATGACGCCGTCGATCACCGGGCCCTTGGACAGGCGCGGAATTGTGACCACGTGCTCCAGGATTGGGTTGAACTCACAATACGACATGGCCATCTCGCCTCGCGTGAGGGGCCGCTTGTAGGTGGTCAAACTTTCGAGATGTTTGTTGGGTCCCGGTCCGGGGCCCAGTTGACCGAAGACCAGCCGCTTCGGCGTCGTTGGCCAGACGATGTTCCCAGCGACGCCGACTTGCACGACGTTCGATAAAGAGCGTCGTCTGTCCGGGTTCGAAATTGACCGTTACGAAATGCGGCGCGTTGGGGTTGCCGACGAACGGCACGTCCAGCCGCGGCCCCTTCGACGACGCCACGGAAAGCATGCCGGGCTTGCTGCGTTCCACCGCCACGGCGTCGTCGTCCCCCTCGATCACCAGCAGGGTTTCCCGCACGGGCGAATGGAGGTCCCAGTTCTTGCCCGTCGCCCAGAAGGAAAAGGCCCCGCGGGCTCCCGGCCACGCCTTCGCCGCCTCGAACGCCACCGCCTGGTTCGTGCCGCCGGTGCGCAGCCACTTGCACGCCCCTCCCACAAGCGGAAGTGCGGTGGGAGTGATCTCTTCGGCCACGGTGTCGGCCGAAAGCGGCTTCCCGCCCCACGGCGTAAAATTGTTCGTCGTCGGGACCTGGCCATCGTGTGCGGCGTAGCTCAGCACGGACGTATCAAACCGCAGCAGCACTGGGTTTTCCTCGGCCGCCCTTGCTTGCCCCGCCAGGGAGATTGCAGCAAGAATCCACGCCGCTGCTTTCAATGAATTACGATTCATGTTCAATTCCTCCTGCCAAATGGCTGTGCGCGAATCGTGTAGGTCTGAAACATATTGCAAGAATTGGACTTGCGTCAAAATACAAGAAGCGATTCGCAACTGAGCAGTTGCTGGAGCGGTTCTCCAACTCAGAAACGAATCTCTATGCCAAGGATGGTGCTGAAATTCGGACTGGATGTCAAGAGTGCGTTGCGGAAAATGCGGCGGGAAACCGTCGTCGCCAACAGCGCTTCCGCCATCATGTGCGCAACCAAGCTGCTTGAGAAAACTACGCTACACAACTTGCGCACGGCTGTTTGGCTGATCATGATCGTTGTCGCGGCGTGGCATGGTTTCGAGGCCAACGGCAATGCCTATTCTCCCGCTGCCCAGCGGACGGCGTTGGCGAGGATCCGGCGATAGGTCGGGTTTTCCCAGGCCGAGGGGCCGTGACCAAACATGATGTAGAACACGCGGCTCTTGCCATACTGCTTTGCCCAGGCCACGGGCGGCTCGTTTCTTGGATTGTCGGTGGTCAGCAGCAGCGTCACATCCGGCGCGGTGTAGTAATTGCAGTACGTCTCGTCGTGAATTGTGAAGTTGTTGATGCCGGCGGTGATCGGATGCCGCCTGTTGACCACCGTCACATGGTGGTCCTCAATGCCGCCCGAACTTGATGGCCCGTACTTCTTCCCGTCAACAAGAAACACTCTAGGTATATGGATGCCTCCGATGACATTGCGGAATTCTGTCCAACCATCGTGAGCGCCCAAGTTGTGGTGCAGCGAGACCAGGCCGATCCCCGTATTGAGGAGTTCGACGAACGCCTTTTGTTGCTCGCGCGTGAATTCGGGGACCCCTTCGTAAGATGCCCGGTTGTACATGACGATAACGTCGTAGTCCTTTTTCAGGCTGGGTTTGAGCAGGTCGGTCGCCTTGGGCAACTCGGCCTTCGTGTAGACGACGCCAGGCAACGAATCGAACATGGCGAAGAAAGGTTTCTCTTCGAAGCCATGCCCGCCGTAGGTGAGAAAAACGCGAATCTTGCCCTTGGCCGGCCCTTGGCCCGCGGCCGCACTCGAACCCACAGTCGCCAATAAACTCAACAACATTGCTGCGGAAATGAACCGACGCATAGACAATCTCCTTGTGCTGGTTTCTTTACAGTGTCCACGGCGCCCGCATGTCGCGGTGCGTCATCTTGGCCGCCTCGTCGTCGCCGACGATGGTCTTCGTCTTCGGATCCCAGGCGATCTTCCGCTTCGTGCGAACGGCGATGTCGCACAATTGGCTGATCGTGTCGCTCCGCACGGCCTGATCCAAGGGGGACACCGTCGGCTTGCGCGACTTCACCGCGTCGATGAAGTTCTGGTAGTGGTTCGGACTTTCGATCAAGTGTAC
The DNA here is from genome assembly GCA_963791075.1 of uncultured Planctomycetia bacterium. Taxonomy (GTDB): domain Bacteria; phylum Planctomycetota; class Planctomycetia; order Pirellulales; family Thermoguttaceae; genus CAWBRF01. The sequence goes on along the minus strand of CAWBRF010000034.1, from coordinate 49,002 downwards.
GTCGCCGGGGCCGATTTTCGAGGTCAGGAGCGACTTTGGCTCGGCGTCGATGCCTCCGCGCCAAATACGCACCCAACCGTCGGAGCCAATGAATTTGGTGGAATCGCCGCCGGGCTTGAAGGTCATTCGCACGCCGTCGCCAAATTGGACCCGCATGTCCCAATTGATGACGTTGTTGTAGAGCCCCTTGGTGGGAATGACGCCCGTGCCCTCGACCGTGATTAGTCCGGCCAGATCGGAGTCGTTTCCAAAGATCATGATGTCCAGCGGATGGGCTCCCCAGCCGGCCAGATAACCGATCGAGTAGTCGTGAATGAAGAAATGGCCGGGGTTTATGCAACGATCGGCGGTATAGGGCTGTTTCGGCGCCGGACCGAGCCACATGTCGTAATTGAGCCTGGGAGGCACGGGAATTTCCCGCGTCGAGCCGCCCGCCGATCCGTTGGGCGCAATAACCTCGATCGCATGCACCTTGCCGATCCGTCCGCTGCGGACCAGCTCGCAACCGAAGCGGCAATGCGAAAACGGCGGCGCTGCGCTGCATCGTGCCATACTGAAAGATGCGCCTGTGCTCCGTAAACACCTGCAAACAGGCAAGGTCTTGTTCGATGGTCAGCCCCAGCGGCTTTTCCCCATAAACGTCCTTCTTCGCCCGGGCAGCCGCGATCGCCATCGGCACGTGCCAGTGATCGGGCGTGGCAATGACCACGGCGTCAATATCGTGGCGGGCCAGCAGACTCGCGACAATCGCCATACGCCTTGCCATCGATCATCCGCGCGTATGCTTCCCGGCGGTCTTTGTAAGGGTCGGTCACCGCGACGCTCTGCACCCCTTTGCACTGCTGAAAGCGTTGGAGCAAGCCCCCCCCCTGGCCGCCTACGCCGATGTGGCCAAGCACAACTCGCTCGCTGGCCGGCGGCGTGTCGGCGTTGCCCAACGCGGTTGAAGCGATAACATACGGCGCCGCCGCGGCGGCGGCCGTGGTCTTCAGAAAATCACGCCTGTTGAAGTGCAATGCGGTCATGGGATTTGGTCGCTCCAGGCAGGGTTTGAGTTGGAGGGAATGTCGCGGACGAATGATCGGCAGGCGGAACCTATCGTTCCTTGGAACTGGCGGGAGGGATATTCAACTGAAGGCTCTTGGCGGCGTCGTCGGGTGCAATGACCAGCTCGATCCCGCTTGTCGCCGGGTTCTGGTAGGACGCGGGGACATAGCTCACCGGCGGCGGGCCGCCCATCACGGGCGGTATCTTCCAGCATTCCACCCCGACGCGATACTTGCCCGGCATCAAGCCATCCGCGTCCCGCCACGTCGTGACGGCAAAGTTGCCATCGGTGTCGAATCTCGCGATGCCGGGTCGCCTCGGCAACTGGCTGCCGGGCTCCACAACCGTGAAAAACAACGCGCCAGCCTTTGGCCACGGGCCGCCGCCATAGGCGACGACGCCACGGACCGGCGCCGTCGCCGGATGCTTGGGGGCGCAGCCAGACAGGCAGGAAATCGCAAGCAGCACGGGCAGCGCACACCACAGCGCCGGTTCCGCCGTCGTCCCTCTTTCGCCAACCGTCTGTAGTTCCCATTTCGCGGTCCATTTAGTTTGGCGGGCTCACTGGTTCGCCGCCGGCGCGGGTGCCCAAATCGTTGTAAAGTTTGTAGTCGATGGCTTCGTTGAAGAAGTGGATGCTGCCATCGCCCATAGCGAAATTGGCCCCGCCGGGATGCAGGCTCGTGAAACCGCTCGTGAACATGTGTTGGTATAGCTGGCCATTGTCGCTGCGCGAGTCGTTCAACGGAATGCAAGTGGTCGCCACGGGGAAGTTGGCGTCGTAAGCGCCGTTAAAGACGTTATTTCCCGGCAGGGTTTCTCCGACCATGATGGTGTTCGACAGACCGTCGGTGACGCTCGCAAAAGGGATGCCTGCGGGATACCGGCCGAACATGCCCACCGTGCTCCCGACGGGGTACGTGCCCGCCGGGTAGGTCATGCCGTTCGGATAGACGCCTGCCGGATAGCTGCCGCCCGCGCCGCTGCCGAAGTTCCAGCCCTGGCAGCAATAGTTGCCCGGGCTGGAGGTCTGATCGGAGCAGAAGGGGCAGGCATCCGGGATCGTGGGCCCCATCGAGGCCGGATACCACAGCCCCAGCGACGGACTGGGGTTATAAATCCCGCCCACCGGGTTTTCGGACGAGTTGGCGCGCTTGGAAAGAATCGGCCTGGAGCTCAGCGGATCGCTCGGGCAAATGTACACGCGAACCACGGTGGTGACGGCCGTGCGGTTGGCGTCGGCATACATCGGCTGGCGAAAATCAAACGAGTTGAACAGGGCCTGCTGGTCGAGACTGCGGAAGGATAAATGCCGCCCAGGTGCCCGTAGCGGCAAAGACCCAACCCGATGCGAAGGGCAACTCATCAAAGGCCTCATGGTAGCTGTGAAGCGCCAGACCGATCTGTTTCAGGTTGTTGCCGCACTGCGCCCGGCGCGCCGCTTCCCGCACCGCCTGCACCGCGGGAAGCAAAAGCGAAACCAGGATGCCGATGATCGCGATGACCACCAAGAGTTCCACGAGGGTAAAACCGTGATGTTCGTCGCGGGTGCAGTGCTTGTTTTCGGCCAAGGTGGGCAAATTCGCAGGGCGGGCCGAGCGAAGCGAGCCCCGCCAACACGGCGACATTGGACGGTTCCGGTTGGGCTCGCCTCGCTCGACCCACCGTACATTTTTGGGATTTGGGGTTTCATTCCGCCGCTTCATTGCGATTGCCCCAGGCAAATCTTCCTGTTCCGCTTTCGTTCCGATTCGCCCCGGGAGCAGTGGCAACTCTACGCCCGTTCACGGGCGTTTCCCGCGAAGCGGTCTTCGGCCCGGAATTGATGCCGGGTTTTCGCGCCTGGCGGCGGGCCGTTGTGGTCAGCCCAGTTCACCGGGCTCCTGCGACCACGCACAGGAGCCGCGCAAACGCGGCTGACAGGAAGCCGCGCCAACCAACAACGCCGCGCTGCTCCCCAGACCCGGCATCAATGCCGGGCCTAAGACCGCCTTCGGCGGAAAAAGGGGCCGTAAACGGCCCTCAAACGGACCTCGCTTCGATCAAACTTTCGCCGCCCCGCCGCGGGACCTGACGCCCCGAACCGCCCGGTTACTTCCGCTTCCGCCAGGCGTAGGCCGGCAGGGCGATCAGGCCGGCGGCCAGCAAGGCCAGCGTCGAGGGCTCGGGGATGGTTGCCAGGGCCTGGATTTGGGCCGCGCTGAGGGCCGTGTTGTAGACGCCGACATCCTGCATCAACCCTTTGAAGTACCAGAGGCCGCCCTGGTACTCGCCAAGCCTGAAGGTGTACTCGTCGCCTGTGTTTAGCGGCGACACCACGCTCGAGAGTATCGGGCTGCCGTTCATCCAGAGCGAGAGCGTGTCGCTGGAGCCGTCGTACACCATTGCGAAGGCAGTCCATTTATCCAACGTGTCGTACGAACCCCCCCCTAAGTCGTTGGCGTAGGCAGTAGCGAGCCACGCCGTATCCCCCCCGAGGTTCGCGAGAGCAAAGTTTTGCGCCGTGTCCTCAGTGCCGACCTCGAATACGCCCGAGTAACCAACGAACGACGTCGGTTTCGAACCAGCCTGCGACGGTCCTGGAAGCATTGCCGCTGATGCCGAGATCGCTGGCCGTGAGGGCGGAGACGATTTCGGTGCCGCCGTCGAAGTTGAACGCCTCGCCGCCGAGGCCGGGGACGCCGGGGCTGTACTTCACACTCCCCACGACGGTTGCGGCCACGTCGCTGACGGAATCGATGACGTTGCCGTTCAGCGAGTAAAACGCCACCGGCGGCGGAATCGACTCGGCTCGGGCGGCCTGCGCCGCGGCAAGGGTCGCAACAAAACCCAGCCCCAACAACACGTTTCGAATCGCACGCATGATGGTGATGTCAAAATTGAAACGCAACGAGGTGGAAAACTGGTATAGGTGAAAGCATCACGGGGAGGTTCGATAGGGTGGTTTTCGGAAATAACCCTGTTGAACGGAGTCCCCGTGATGGCACGTCATCTTACTCTTGAGGAACGCGAGAGGGTATCCCAGATGGTCCATGCCCATCGCAGCCAGGCGGAAATTGCCCGGCGGCTGAAAAGGCATCCGGCGACGATTTCCCGTGAACTGCGGCGCAACCGCAACCCCAATGGCTACTGGGCGGCGTCGGCCCAGGTCAAGGCGGATGCGCGCCGCAGCCATCGGCCTTGGACCTGCAAAATGGAGCGGCCCGAGGTCGCCAGTTACGTGCGTCAGCGGCTGCGGCAGCGGTGGTCGCCCGACGAGATCGCTGGACGCGCGCGGGATGATTTTCCCCGCGATCCGCGTCGTCGCGTCTCGCGGCAAACGATCTACGCCTGGATTCACGCCCATCCTGCCGCAGCCTATTGGCGGCGGTACTTGCGCGCTTGGGCCGCGTGCGGCGGCGCGGGGAAAACCGCGGCCGATTGCCGGCCTGCGTCTCGATCGAAGGGCGTCCCGCCGTGGTCGATCGCCGAGCGCGATATGGCGACTGGGAAGGCGACACCGTGGTCGGTCGGGGGCATCGCAGCGGCGCCGTCACGCTGGTGGACCGAAAATCGGGCTACCTGCTGTTGGGCAAGGTCCATGACCGCCAGGCGGCGACGGTTCGCGAAGCGATGACGGAGTTGTTCCAACCCTTGCCGACGAGCTTGCGAAAGACCTTGACTCTGGACAACGGCAAGGAGTTCGCCGAACACGAGCAACTGGCGGCGACCACCTCGCTGAGAGTGTACTTCGCCAAGCCCTATTGTGCCTGGCAGCGCGGCACGAACGAAAACACCAACGGCTTGGTGCGGCAGTTCTTCCCGAAAGGAAGCGACATGGCGCACGTGCCGGCCAAGCAGTTCGAGAAAGTCCAACATCTTCTGAACAACCGCCCCCGAAAACGTCTCGGCTATCGAACGCCCCTCGAAATCCTCAGTTCCCGACTTCGTTGCGATTGAGACTTGACATCACCGATCGAACCTCCCCTTAAAAAGTGAACCACAATCTTAGGCTATCTGAGAGAACACCGCGCGCTCTCCCGACCGTTCGGCATATCCATCCTAATTCAACTCTGTAACCCTGTCCGACGGCCAGCGGACAATTTTGCATACTGCACCTTTCTTGCAAATCGCCGCTATCTCCTCCAGAATAACCGGAATTGCTGGAAATGTCACGCACAAAATGCCGTGATTTTGGAACATGCGCTGGCCTGTCGTAGAACAATGGCGGACATAAGGTTACGGCTTAACTCAGGGTTGCGGACGGGATTTTTCGCGGCCAGCGGCCCGGCGACGGTACTCGGAAGGCGAGGCCTTCTCCTTCTGCCGGAACACCACCCGCATCTGGTCTTCGCTGGGAAAACCGGACAGGCGGGCGATGGTTTTCATGGCTAAGTCGGTTTCGCTCAACAGACGCTTCGCCCGGCTCAGTCGGCAGCGGGCGATTTCCTCGATCAACGTGCGGCCGGTCGCCGCTTGGAAGCGGCGGCCGATGGTCTGCCGCGCCACCGCCAGGCTCCGTGCGATGCGCGTCACCGAGAGGTCGCGGTGGCTGTGCATCCAGATCAGTTCCATCGCCTGAGCGACGAGGTCGTCTTCGATGCCCTCCAGCGCCGATTTCTCCGCGAGCTGTTCGATCACGTCGGCCAAAACCGTCATAAAATGCATCGAGAGGAGAATCGAATTCTGGGATGGATGGGCGTGGATCCGATCCAGGAGCCGATCGAAACTCGCTTCCAGCCGGTCGGCGTGCGCGACGTTCCGCACGGGATTTTCCGGGCAAAGCAAGTGCAGGCGAATCAGTTGGCGGGGAATCCCGCTGTTGAAGCTCAACCAGCGTTCCGTCCAGCCGGTCTTGGGGTCCGGCCGATAGCGGCGCCAGACGCCGGGAAATAGAACCAGGACCGAGCCCGATTCGATCGGCGTCTGGCCGGACTGGCGGGACTCGAACACTCCCCGCCCGCCCGTGATGAGAACGATCGCAAACTCCGGCAGTGTCTGGCCGTGCCTCCACTCGCAATCGTAGAGCGAAGGATGTTCTCGGGGCGGATAGGGCTGCCCCGGCGAAATCACGCCGCGTCCGGCGCCGGTGAGATAACTCCCCCACCGCATGGCCAGATCATCGACCGGCAGATAGTGATAGAAGCTTTCGCACGCATGCCCCTTCCCCGGAGTCATTTGCAACGGAACTCCTTCGGACTTGCTTCGCGACTTGCCTTGTGCATATTGGCTTAGCCGGTTCGTCGGGGCGCGCGACGCGGACGACGACTCACAGAAAGCGGTGGATGAATTGGTCGCTGCGCCCATACGTCTCGGCAAACCTTCTCTCGAAGAGGGGGATTCTCACGATCCAAATTTGTTCTAGCACGGACGCGGAGGCCCGGCTAGTCGGGTTTGCGCAAAATACTTTCGACATTGCGCAACGGCCAGGCATCCCAAGCCAAGGAAGCCGTTGCGAATGGCCCCGCGCGATGTCTGAAGCGGGGCGCCGCGGGTTGACGCCGGCTGGATTTCTCGATCGAAGGCTCCAGCGTCATTCCCGCCAGCCATGGGCCCTGCTTGCCGCGTTATTGCGAAGGATCGATCATGCCCAGGATGGCCTGCGGCGCAGTCGTGCAAAATCATCTTGGCGATCGCCATGGCGTCGTTCCATGTATACTGTCCTTGCTCGATTTTTTCGGCCAACACGCGGGCCAATTGCTTCTGCACCATGCGCGCCTTTGCGTACGTCCATTCCACGCAGTAGGCGTCGGAGAAGAAGCCGACTTGTTTATTGACCGGAAGCATGTCCAGCCGCTCGGCGATGACGTGCCGGATGCTCTCGGGAAAGAAGTTGTGCCACCAATAGCCGGCCAGGCTCAGATTGGGCAACTCGCGGGCCAGCGTACACATGGCCTGATTGGCGTGCCGCGAGCCCAAAAAGCACTGAAATCGCAAACGAGGCCGCCGGCCGATCATCTCGGCCAGGTGACGGATCGTTTGCGAATAGAGAATGCTGGCGGTCTCGTGAGGCAGCGGTTCCGCCGCAAGGCTGAACTGGAATACGATGCTTTCGGCATGGCTCTCCAAAGCGGTCAAGAATGCTTCGTTGACATAGGAGGCGTAGACGTTGCGTTCCGCGGGCCCGGCTCGATCCCGGCGACGGATGGCCGCGTCCATTTCATCGTCGCCGACGGAGCGGTATTCGAGTTCGGTCGAGAAGTGCGCGGCGGTGCTGATGATTTGATTGTAGGGAACGGCGTTCATATAGTGGCTCAGCGCCGCGTGGACGTCCGCCAGGCTGCGGATGACCCGTTCCGCGGGCGGGCGGCGGCCGCCGATCGGCATGGGCGACCCCGGCTTGTGTCCCCAGCAGCGCTCCAATTCGTAGAGGGCCGTGTCGAACTCGCCTTTCTGGCATCGGGTGAAGAACGCCCATTCCAGCGAGTACTGCAATCGTTGGTCGTCCGCGCCGTCGCCCCGGCGGGCCAACTCCGTGCAGGCGCGGCGGATGTTCAGCCGGTCGAGAATGGAATCGTGCCAAGCCCGGTCGTCGGCGCGTTCCCGGATCGCAGCGTCGAGTCGCCGCCAGTTGTCGGCGGCAATTGGCTCATGCCACTGATAGAGATCGCAAAGAATCGCCCGCATCATCCAATTGCAGCTCGTGTTGCGGATCAAGTGAAGATACGGCGCCGCCTCTTCGATGCGGGCGTGAGCTTCGGCCTGGTCGGGCCAGGCGGGATATTGGCTTAGCCGCGCACCGTTGGGGCATCCTGCGGCGTACAGGTCGCTCACCAGCATGTGGTAGAGGAGGATGTCGTGGAGGCCGCGGGCGCCAAGTTTTCCGCCCACCAAGTGCGTATGGGCGTCAAACATGGGCAGTTCCCAGAGAGCCTGTTCCAAGTCGGCCGTCACGTCTTGCCGGTGCATTCTTGACGCTCCCTCAAAAAGGCGTCCACGTTGGCCCTGGTCGGCAAGCCGGCCTGTCCGCCATGTTGACGCGCCTTCAGCGCCGCCGCCGCCGACGCCGTGCGGATGCAATCCGTCAGGTTCAGACCTTGTGCGAGGCTGGCCGCATACGCTCCGTGAAACACATCCCCGCACCCGGTCGTGTCAACCGCCTCCACGCGATAGGCCGGTTGATGGCGCGCAGACGCGAATCCTCGCAGCCGACGCACCAGCAGCCGTCGGCGCCGCAGGTGACGACGACCGCCTGCCGCCGCCGATTCCATAGCGTTTCCGCCGCTTCGCCGGGATTTGAGCGATTCGTGCATCGCCGGGCCCAGGAAATGGGCACAATGAGATGATTGACCAAGGCGACGAGATCGGCAAAACGGGCGTCGGGATGGATGCTCTCGAAATCGGCCACGACCGGAATGCCCTCGGCGTTTGCGATTCGCGGCGCGAATCATGCCTTCGATCCCGAACGCATCGACGAAGAGGACCTTGGCGGCGCGGATGACCTCTTCCCTGGGCCAGTCGGCGCCCGCCCCGCCTGCGCCGTCCGCATCGTAGAAAATGGTGCGCGTCCCCCGGGCTTCATTGACGACGACGGTGGAGCGGACCGGCTTGGCGTTCTGTTGGCGGCGGAGGTGTTTGAGATCGATCCCTTCTTTGCTCAATTGCCGTTCGACGAAGCAGGAAAGTTCATCGTTGCCGAGGCTGCCTGCATAGGCGCAGCGGGCTCCCATGCGCGTGGCGGCCGCCAACGCCGCGGCCGTCAGCCCGCCGCATTGGCGGCAACGTTGTCGAACCGGCGTCTTTCCGTCTTCCGGCGGATAGTCCGACACATAGAGCAAATCGTCCACGGCCGTGCAGCCGAGTCCGAGCACATCGATGCTCTTGGGGTTCGTCGGGGCGCATGACGCCGACGATGAATCGCATCGATCGGTTGATGAGTTGGTCGCTGCGCCCATACGTCTCGGCAAACCCTTTTTCCCTGAGGGCCGTTCTCACGATCCGGATTCGTTCTAGCATGGGCGGGGACCGCCGGCTAGCCGTGTTTGCGCAAAATACTTACGACATTGCGCAGAATCCAGGCGTCCCAAGCCAAGGGGCCCCCTCCGCGCACATCCGCCGGACGCCTAGGGGACGCGCATTCGGCGACGGAATTGCGTCAGGGTCATGCCAGCCTCTCGGTGGAACACAGTGCTTAGATACGACAGGCCGCAAAACCCCGCCAAGCGGGCGATTTGCTCGGCCGGCAGGTTCGTCTCCAGCAACAACTGCTTCGTCAGCACCAGCCGGGTTCGCTCAATCTCGCCGCGAATCGATCGGCCGAGAGTCTGCTGGAAGCGTATCTCCAGGCCGCGGCGGGAGATGCCCGACTGGCGCACGACGTTCTCCACGCCGATTCGCTCCCGGACGTGATCGCGGATGAAGCGAAGGCCCGCGGCCACGTGCTCGTCTTCCGTGGCAATCACGTCGGAAGAACGTCGCTGCGTCACCCACAACGACTCGGCCAGTATCTGTCGCGGCCGCCGCGCCTTGCCGCGCATAAGATTGGCAAGAAGCTCGGCGGCCCGATAGCCGGCCTGGCTCAGGTTCACGGCGACGCTCGACAGCGAGGGATTGGACAAGTTGCAGACGAATTGATCGTTGTCGACGCCGACCACGGCCACATCCTCAGGCACGTGGAGCCCCGAGAGCAAACTGGCCTCCAGCACCTGCCGGCCGCGAATGTCGTTGCAGGCCATGACGGCGACAGGCCGGGGCAAGGACTTCAGCCACGACGCGACCAAGGGCATTCCCGCTTCCAGGAGAGGCCGTGTTTGCGCTGCGGCGGCCGATAGACTTGGCAAGAAAAGTCCGCCTCGGCGAGCCTTGCGGCAAAACCTTCGCGGCGGCGCTGCGACCAGACGCGTCCCTCGTAACCGCAAAACGCAAAATTCCAAAACCCTCGCTCCAGAAAGTGCTCTGCGGCCAATCGCCCCGCTTTGTGTGAATCGGCGAGGATCTCCGAAACTCTTGGCAGCCGTTTGCCGCGGGAAAACTGTTCCTCCGGGAGGTCGATGCCGATCACCGGCAAACCGGTTGCCAGCAGCCTTTCCGCCATCTTCTGGCTTTGGATTCTGCCGATGAGCCCGTTGACCCCCCATTTCCGCAGATTGGGCAAGGACACGCCTGTCGCCGCGCTGGACATGTATTCCTGTCCGATAAAGTTGCCGCTGAGGCTGTCGGAAGCGGGAAACGGCACTTCGGGATATTCGCCGGAAAGAAAAAACACCCAAGGGCCATGCAGTTGGGCGTAACGGGCGATGCCCTCCAACAGACCGCGGTCGTATCCGGCAAATGGGATCATCAGCAAGGCGACGCGCGGCGATTCATTCATCGTTATTTCTCCGATCGGTGAGATTCTACCCGCAGTTGTCCATCCTCGCCATAGACGCCGTGAGAAGAGACGCATTCCATCAGCGCTTGCACGTTTTCTTCGGGCGTATCGGCCGGCAAGGCGCAGCCCGGCCCAATGATAAATTTCCCGCCCGGCCCCATGGCAGCCAGCATGCGCTTTCGTCTGTTGCTGCACGGTCTGGGGCGTTCCGAATCGCATTACGCGGGCGGGATCGATCATCCCGAGCACGCTCGCCCGGCCTTGCACAAGCCGTTTGCAGGTCTCCGCATCCGTTTCCGGGTCCAGTTCAAGGCAATCGGCTCCCGTGGCCAACAGGTTTTCCAACATGATCGTCTCGTGTCCGCAGGCATGGACGAACGCGAAGCCGCCGACCCGCTGGAGCGCCGCGCAATATGCCCTCGCGCCGGGCAATTCAAACTTCTTGAACAACGCCGGAGAGATCAAGCTGGCCCCGGCCAGTCCGATGGTCGAACTATCAGCGCCGGCGCGGAGTTGCGCTTCGCCGATCGCGACGTTCACGCGACTGCAAAACGCCAGGAGGGATTGACACCAGTTCTCCAATTCGGGGTCCATGAGCATTGTCAGAAAACGCTCGGGGCCGGCCAGTGCGGAGGCGAGCGCGACGGGGCCTTGATCCGACCGGCCGTTGATGAACGCCTTCCCGCCCGTCTCCCGCCGGACGATGCGCGTGGTCTTCAGCAACTGATTGAGCGGAAAGGTCCGCTCGGGGTCCGGCAGTCGGAGCTTTTCCAGATCGTCCCGTTTCTTGATGAGCGGCTCTTCGACGTGCGGCGGGCCGTCGTGCGTGTATCGGATGGCGCAGCCAAGCGCCTCGGCGGCGGCGCAGACGCCGTTTTCCAGCATGATCACATCGTGCTGGAACCTTCGCCACATGTTCAGTTGCGCCTCGGCCATCAAGGCCCCATCGCGGAGAATCTCGTCGAACCGCCCGCCGTGCATTCGGCAAGCCATCAGATAGCAATGGAGTCCCACAGGCACGCGGTCGGGCAGGGTTCCCCGCAAGACCTTTGTCACTCGTTCGATTGCATCCATTATTGGGTCCTGCACTGCTTGTTGAACGAGGGCGACCAACGGGAGCCCGTTTTCCCGGGGCCGAATGCGTCGGAGTGTTCAATAATCGACAACGGAATCAATAGGCGATCCTACCAGAGAAACCAATAGCACAACGCCGTGACGAGGCTGAGGACGGCCAGATGCAGCCGCCAGTCGGCGATGCCCTCAAAAGGCGCGCATTTCTCTCCCCAGTTGACGGTGGTGGTCGCCAGTTGCTCGGGCCGTGGCGGCGGGGTCAAATAGGAGACGCCGAACAGCGTAGCCACGACGAGGAGCGTGCCCCATAGGCCGCGATAGGTGTAGTTCAGCGTCAGATCGCGATGCAGCAAGGGGAACGCCTTTGCGCCCGCTTCGCCGCCCATCAAGTGATCCGCCACGAAGACCGCGGCCAGCACGGCGCCCACGCCTACCGAGGCAACCGCGCCTCTCATGTTTGCCCGCTTGCTCAGAATGCCAAAGACAATCGCCGGCGTAATTGGCATCGCCAAATAGATGGATATCGTCTGGAGGTACTTATAAAGGCCTTCCGGCGTCTTGTAGACGAGATACGCGGCGGCGACGCCCGCCGCCGTGCCCGCGGCGATGGCCCAGCGCCCAATGGCCACCTGGGCGCGATCGCTCGTTTGCGGCCGGAAACGGAGGACAAAATCGCGCACAAAGAGCGTGGAGAGCGAGTTCATCGTGGCGTCCAGGGCGGAGATCAGCGCGCAGACGAGGGCTGCAAGCACTAGGCCTGCGCACGCCGCTGGGCAACAATTCGTTCAACAGAGTGACGAAGGTTGTTTTTGGTTCGCGGCCGGGAAAAAGGGCCAACGCGATCACTCCCGGCAATGCGAAGATAAAGACGGGGGTTAGTTTCAACAGCACGCAACACATTGCGCCCCAGCGCGCTTGTTTCAGATCGGCCGCGCCCAACACGCGTTGCACGTTGACCTGATCGACGCCCCAGTAGAAGACGCCGCCGTAGATCGCCCCACAAATGACTCCCCAGAACGGATAGATCGGATCGGCATAAGGTTTGTGAATGTGCATCGCCAGGGGGACTTTGACAATCAGTTCGCGCCAGCCGCCGACTTTATATAGTCCGATCGCGAGCATCAGCGCGCAGCCGAGGATTTTGATCGTGCTTTGGATGATGTCGGCGTAGGCCACTCCGGCAAAGCCGCCCACCATCGTAAACACCGCCGTGACGGCGCCCAGCGCGGCCACCGTGGTCATCACCTCCCAGCCGAACAAGTTTTGCAGCACGATGGCGCCCGCATAAAGGCAGAAGGCCATCTTGGTCATCACGCAGATGACCAACATCAAGCCGGAGAAGAACGTTCGCGCCAGCGTGCTGTAGCGAATTTCCAAGAATTCGGGAATCGTAAACACCTGGTTGCGGATGTAGTAAGGAAAGAGAGCGGCCGCGGCAAAGCCAAGGCACATCGCCGTGGTCAGTTCCACGGTTCCCGCCGAGAGACCATAGCGATAGGCGTCGCCGGTCAGCCCCACCAGGTGCTCCGCCCCGATGTTCGTGGCGTAGAGCGACAGACCAACGATCCACCAGGGCAGATTGCGGCCGGCAAGAAAAAGCTGGCGCTGTCTTTGCCTGCCCCAATTCTGCGCGACATGCGCCAGCCGAAACAGATGCTGCCGGCGACGGCCGCGACGCCGACGATCCAGTCAAGCCAGGTCAGCGTAAAGCCCACGGCAATCGTCCCCCCATCCTTGCCACGCGGACGTGATTTCAGCGGCCAGAGGAGAGCCTGCGGCGATGCCGCACACGTCGTTGAGCACGCCCGCGATTCCATGTTGCGCCAACTGTTCGCCCAGCGCCGCCGACTGCGGATCTTGCGGATGTCGGCAACGCATGGCCGCGACGATCGCCTTGACGATCCACTTTCTGGGCAGGCCGTACTCGACCGCCAGATTCGCCGGCGCCGCCAACCGTTCCCGCGGCGAGAGTTTTCGGATGGGATCGCGGACGACGCGGAGGATCTCGTCGCGCATTTCGGCCACGGCGCCTCGCCGGCACAAGTCTTGCTTGTATTCGTCGATCGACGCGCGAGAAAAACCCCACTTGCGTTCGACGACCGCCCCCAGTTCGTCAAGAGCGCCGCGCACGCACTCGGCGACAACCGGATCGGCAACGGCCTCGTGAATGTACTTGTGGCCGCGGTGGAAGCCGAAGTAACCGCAGGCGGCGTGGCCCCCATTATGAATGAAGAGCTTGCGTTCCAAACGAGCAGACTGGTTGCCGACCAGCTCCAACGCCGTTAGCGCCGCCGGCTTGGGACCGCGGAACGCCTCGGCGCGAACCGTCCACTCGTTGTAATCCTCGGCGACGATCGCCAATGGATCCGGTTCCGGGCGCGGCACGACGCGGCTGATCATGCAATCGGGAAAGCCGGCGAACTGCCCGCACCACGCCAACTCCTTTCCCGCGAGCTGTCCACGGACGTGCTGGCCCAACTGAGTGGAACTCTCCATCATGTTTTCACAAGCGATGCAGTTCAGCGGCGCGTTCCGTCCGCTGCGGGAACAATGGGAAAGCCCCAAGGCGATCGTCTGAGCCACATCCGAAAGGTTTTGGTCGAAAACGGCCGTCAGCACCAGCGACGCATCGCGGATTTCCTCGGCAACCGCCGCACGGTCCTGCGAATGATGCGCGCGATAGCCGGAAACGACGATCTCCTGAAACTGTTCGCCGTAGAGTTTGACCGTGTATCGGCCCTGGCGTTTGAGGGCATCGACCAGTTCCGGCTTTTTGTCCACAAATACGATTTCGAAGCCGGCTTGCCAGGCCAACAAGCCGACGTGCCCCCGGCCCGTGGCGCCGGCTCCGAAGACCACGATCTTCTCGCGCATCCCGCTGTCCCTCGGCGTCAATCAACGGTTGTAATCGTCCTCGACCCGCACGAACGTCGTCCAACTCCGGGGTGCTCACTTCCAACAGGCGAACGTCTTCGACGGCCGTCGCCCGGTGTTTGCGTCCCGGCTTGTTCTCGACAACTTCTCCCGGACGCAGGGTCAACGTTTCCATGCCTCCGGCCTCGTTTTCCCATTCCATTCGCAGCACGCCCGAATCAATGTAGATGTGCTCGTGCTTGTGGACGTGATATTGCAAACTGGAACGGGTTCCCGCCTTGATCTCGATGATTTTGAAGGCGTACTTGTCGGTGTGAGCCACCCAAAGTTCGCGGCCCCAGGGCTTCTCAACCATCTTGATGTCTGGAGAGTGATTCATGGCATGACTTGCGGGTATCGTTGGCGCAGGGCTGTCAAAAGGGCTGTCAGTCTCTTGCGGCGCACAGCAACAACAGCGCCGGCAGATGTTCGTCCATCGACGCGCCGGCCAATTCCCCGGAGCGGTGGATCTCCAAGGCTTGAAGCATGGCCTCGGTTCCGAGCCTGGGGTCCGGTCGCCCGGCGGCGTCCTTTACGGAATTGATCGCCGAGCCGGCTAAGAAGAGCACATTTGCGACTTTTCCACGACGCTCAGCGTCCATCAGGTTGAGAATGATGTTGCCCTGGTCCAAACCGCCGGCCCTGACGATCATCGTCGGCTTGATCCCCGGCAAGTCGTACGACAGAATCCGCTCCGAAGCCTCCCATTCTTCTCCGTAGGGCCGAAGGAACGGAGTGCCGGGGAGAATGGGGGCCGTTTGGCGGAAATCGATGCCGTCCAGCCGCGCGAGAAGATCGATCACCTCGCGCCAGACGCCGCCGCGGGTCTTCACGCCGATGCCGGCGTTGTGGCCGTAAATGGCCGGCGGGTGCGGCAGGCGCTTGGTTGCCTCGCGGACCATCCGCACGCCGCCGCCGGCAAACGTCTCGCTGAACATGACGCCCGTGGCCCCCGCTTCCAGCACCGCGTGAACGGTCTCCAAAATCTCATGCGGGGCGCCGGTGATGTGGGGAGCGAAGATCAGTCCCTTGCCCGACCTCCCATCCTTCGACTTCTTGATCGCCTCAACCGCCTTCCGCACACGCTCGGCAACGGGCGAATAGCTCAGATTCGGATAGAGGTCTTCATCCTCTTTGACGAACATAAAGAGCGGACACTGGGCGGCCTCGGCGACCAGCTTGCCGACCTCGTCGGGCAGTTATGCCGGCGGTGGGCTTCAAGATCGTGCCGAAGGCCGGCTCCTCGGGAGCAAAATGGGCCGCTTCCCGAAGTCCGAACGGTCCATACGCCGGACCGGGAAACGTCCGCAATGCGGGCTCTGGAATTTGCAGCGCAACGAGTTGGGCGTCTTGGCTGTCGTACACGTCGAAAATAATCGCCGCGGCGACCGTATGCAGCAGATCGCAACTGGTCAGATGCCCGTCGGGTTGCAGGAGCATCTTCAACGGAAACGCCGCGTGCAACAGTCCCATCCGTCCCGTCGCATCCCAGGGGTCGATGCCGACCGCCTGCGCCGTGCATTGCGCGAGCAGCGAGCCCGGCGGCGGATTCTTTACCCCGCTCGTGGCGTGGTAGGCAATCTCCTTCGCCGCCGCATCCAGCGCCGTGTTGCGCAGGGCCAAGAAATAGCTGGCAACGACGTGGTCGTCCAGTCGCGGCGGCGGCGTCTCCGCCATCCGCTCCATCACCAGCCGTCGCAGCCGGACCGCGCGAACATCAGGGTCCAGCCAGAGAAGATCTCGCGTGTCGGCGTCAAGCGGCGTCATCGCGTCCATTCTTGCACCTGCAAAAAGCTTTGGCTAGTCGCGTTCGCGCAAAATAGTTGCGACTTTGCGCAGAAAACATTCGCGGTCCAGACGAGACGCTCTCTGCGGCGGCCGGTTTTCAACGGCACGTGCGCGAGGTCTGGGGGAACCTGGGGCGGGCGGGGATGGCGGGCGCGATGTTCGACTGCCCGGAAAGCGGTTGGCGGCCCGAGGGCGACGGCGACGTGCGGCTCAGCCTCGCGGCAGTAAGCGTCGTCACCACCGTCAAGGACTCGGCGCGAAAACCCGTTGACGGAAGGAAGGTCTCGCTGCAAGCGGAAATCTCGTGAACGCAGAAACACGACGATCGACGGCGGTTTCGCGCAAATTGCAGGGAGGGCGCGCTAAGGCGACGGTCTGCACCCTGGACGTTGGAGCCCGTCGCCCCAAGTCCTTAGGCCGCAAGCGGCAGTGCCATTCCTGGCCGACACCCTTTCAATCCTTCGGATAGAGTGCGTTGAACCGACGTTTCTGCCGCTCCGTGGGGGCAATGTCGGTGTGCGGCCCTCCTGCGGTAAAGACATCTCGCAAAGCATCGAGATAGCCGAAGCCCGCCAGGGCCGACGGCATCAGAAAATTGCCCTCGCCGAACTCGTTCCAGTTGCCCAGCATCACGATCCGTCGCCCGAGCGAGTCGGCAGGCAGCGTCGGCATGAACTCGTCTTTGACCCACTGGGTCAGCCGCTTGTAGTCTTCCACGGAGAGCCAGACATTGCCGCGATAGTTATGTCCACCCCAGGCGGAGATTTCCGCGCCCATGACGGTCAACGGCAATACGTGAATTCCCGCGGCCGCCGCCAGGTCTCGCTGCATCTGGTTGTCGCGCTTCTGAACGTCCACGTATGGGCCCATGCCCCAGTTATAAGCGTAAACGTAGTCGGCGCCGATCGACTTCATATCCTGGAGGCAGGTTAGACATTGTGGGTTTTTGATGCCGTGGACGCCGTGCTCCATCAGGACGATGACGCCGGGGAAGCCGGCTTTTGCGCATTCTTCCCGCAACGTCCCAACGGCCTTCCGAGCGCCCTCAACGCCGCCGAACATCCGCTTGAGATTGCCGACATCGTAGATCGACAGCACCGGCTTGCCGTCGATCTTCAGATAACGCGGATCCTTGAAAAAATACTCGATCCAGTAGGGAATCATGTTTTCGCGGAAGTCGTCCGGGTTGGTCTCGCCGGCGCCGAATTCGTATACATGATGGCGAACTTCGTCAGGCGACTGTAGCGGGCATTGAACAGGCCTCCGACGATGCCATGGTCCATCACCCCGTCCTTGATCGGGTGGTTGATGGCGTTGTTGGGCCGATACCAGCAGTGCATCTCGAAGCCGATGCCATGTTCCACCTGCCATTTGATCTCCCAATCGGTCTCCTCCGGGTTGCCCTCGTCGTACCAGCCGAGATACGGTTTGCGATGGGCGGCATAAGGATGGATATATTCCCAGCCGGCATACGAAATCCCTTCCCGCCAAAGATTACAGCTCTGCACGCCGAGAAGATAGGGCGTTTTCGCCAAACAAGGCTTCGGCTCCGGCACGTAGTCGGCCGGATCGTCCTTCCGAGGATAGACCCGCACGTCATCGATCCACAACGTCGCCGACGGCGCCGCGGTAAATCGCAGGGCGTCAAAGGTCTTGATCCTCCCATGGAACGGCGCACTGCGGGCCGACAGCTTGCCATTGACGAAGATGTCCGCCATCCCGGTCGCCGGATCCGCGATGATCTTGACGGTGTACCATAGGTTGGAACGGTAATCGCGGACCAGCGGGACGGGCTTGTCCATGTCGTCCACGTAGCACAGATTCCCGCCGTCCGCGACAATGCTGACGCCGGCCTTTCCGCCGCCGGCCAAGTCGCTAATCACACCATCGCGCTTCTCCGGCGTCAGAAAACGGTATTCGAAGTCGATTTTTCCTCGAATCGCAGCGAAGCTCTTGCCGGCTCCAACGGCGCGATCCTTCGAGCCGGTCAATTTGAGGCTGAAAATATCCGGCTTCGAACTGCATTCAAATTCCTCGACGGCTGCGCTGCCATCGGCTGGACTCGCCGTCCAGTCGGCCGGCATCTTGCCGGCGCCGCAGGCGACAAAGTTCTCGCAAACCGCGTAACCTTTGTAGATGTTCACGGGATTTAGGTACAGGTCGCCGGTTGCCGCATCGCCGGTCTTGATCAAAAATTCGTCGATCGCGCCGATCGGACGGCAGAACGGGGCGGCCTTCGCTTTCAGGTCGCCGTTGACGTAGATATCGGTTGTTTTTGCCGTAATGTCGGCGACCACTTTAACGCCATACTCGCGGCCCGCCTCGTAGGACTGCAAAACCACCGCTTTGCCAGCGGCGTTTTCACGGCAGAGATTGCCGTCGGCCGTCAGGATGTTGACGCCTGCTTGGCTCGGATCTCGCAATTGCCAGGCGACGCCATCCATCTTGACCGGCATTTTGAATCGGTATTCCAGGGTTATCCGCCCTTCCGTCTGCCGTGCGATCTTGTGTTTGAGCGTAACCGCGGCCGTGGCGCTGGAGTTGAACGAGCTTGAACCAATCGACGTGGAAAGCTTCCGACCCGTTGGAGCTGGAATACATCGGATGCACGTCCCAGGTTCCGCCGCTTAAGTCCGTTTCCCAACCGGAAAGAAAACAAATATTTTCGTCCCAGAAATGCGGCTTGGGGTTGATGAAGCTATAGTTGAGCAGATAGCCGACCTCGACATCCCGCACAAGCGGCGCGGATCGGCCGGGGGCTCTGAGTCCGCCGCGGCTCCGCGCCAACAGGGATCGCTGTCTCGACAACCCGCGATGTCGCATGAGATTTTCGTAAAAGGATGAAAAGATTGCGCGTCCCTTGGGTTTGCCGTACGATTCGCCGACGTCGATGCCGGCGATCGCAATGCCGGCGTCGATGAACTTCTGAAACATCCATTTTTCCCCCGGACCCGGCAAACCGGGAAGGGTCGGTGCATACCAAACCCACGGCGTCGCATTCTTGCAACTGCCCGGTTTCGGCACGATGAGAAAAGCGGCGTGGGCAGCGGGACTCCTGCCGAGCACACCGCGAACGGGAATGTCTGCCGACATCGCGATTTGATCAGCGTCGATCGCAACGACACCGTGTGCGACGATCCCCCAGAGAATCCCCCCAAAAAGAATCGCCGGATAGTTCCTGCACGGTTCCATGATCGTGGCTCGCTGATGGTTGGTAAGACTTCGATTGACCTTTGCCTGGCAAATGAACCGCCTCTATTTGACTCTCCCTCACAAAAACTCCGTACGCATTATTGTGCCGGCATTTCCGTTGGTTGGCAAGTATCTCCCGTTCGCTGCCGACCAGGTCCCTGCATCCGAGAAAACGGCGGATTGTAAGGGGTACGCGCTGGATGCCGGTTGCGCACTCACTGCGAGGACTTGCCCGAAAAACTCGTCGCAGAAGGGATAACCCCCAATGTTCCCAGGCGCTGCAGCTACAAGCTCGACTCCTGATTCCATTGACACTGCCGCCGAATTCGAGTCAAATAAATGATCTCCTGAAAATGGCTGCCTACGGGCGTGGTCGATGCGAGGGGGGTGCGTGCGATGCGAAAGTGCCGGTTGGTTGCCCTGATTCTGACACCACGCGACCGTACCAACGGAAGATAATCCGCGGAGTGGCGGCCTATGCGCGGGATGCCGCATCCTGGAGTTTGTATGTGGAAGAGAACCGACTCGACAAACTGCCAAACCTGCGGACGTGGCACGGCCACGGCGTGATCGTCACGTTTGTCGAGCGAAAGGATGCGGAGGCAGTCCGCGATCTGAGCATTCCGGTTGTCGGTGTGGAAGGCGGATATGGCTGGTACGATCCCGCCTCGCACATTCCCTATTTCGCCACGGACGACAATGCCATTGGCCGCATGGCCGCCGAGCATCTTATGGGCCAGGGTTTCTCCCGGCTGGCTTACTGCGGCTTGCCTCGGAACCGGGTGAATGTCTGGTCCGAGAAGCGGGCCCGCGCCTTCAAACAGCGAGCTTCCGAGGCCGGGTTGCTTTGCTCCATGTATCGCGGACGCCACTTGTCCGTCCGGCATTGGAATGAACTGCAACGCGACTTGGCCGACTGGCTGCGGTCGCTGGAAAAACCCGTGGGAATCATGACCGCCAACGATGTCCGGGCAAGACACTTGCTGGAAGCCTGCCGCACGATCGGGGCCCATGTGCCCAATGAAGTGGCCGTGATCGGCGTTGACAACGACGAACTCATGTGTCAACTGACGGAACCGCCGCTGACGAGCATCGAACAGGGCGCCCGCGCCGTCGGATACCGCGCCGCGGAGATGCTGGATCGGATGATGTCCGGAAAGAAGCCGCCGCAGATCGCCAACTACGTTGTTCCCGAGGGGGTTGTGTGCCGCCGATCCACCGATTGCCTGGCCATCGAAGACCCGGACGTGGCCGCGGCGGTGCGGTTCATTCGCCAACACGCCTGCGAACATATTTCCATGGCGGACCTGTTGGCGGCGATCACCGTATCGCGATCAACGTTGGAGGCGCGATTCAACAAGATCATGGGCCGAACCGTCCACGACGAGATCCTCCGCGTCATGCTCGCCCAGGCGCAACATTTCATCGCCGCCGGGGAGTTGGCGTTGAAGCAGGTGGCCGCTGCCGCGGGTTTCGTGCATGTGCAGCACATGACCAACGCGTTTCGCCAAGAACTCGGTCAGACGCCCGGCGAGTTTCAGCGGATGGTCCGTCTGGGAGTGTGTCGCTTGGCGTCGGCGCCTCCGTCCTCGCAGTAGATTTCAAGCGCTACATCATTGCGTTGTCGGCCCCGCACGAACCCCAGAAGCGTCGGATGGTCAGCAACGGCAGCGGAATCAATCTCCGCGGCTGCCCGTCAGATCAAGTGGCGGCTGCTGCACAAGATGAGACAGTTGCAATCGCCGAATCCCCCTACTACAATGCCATTATCCAGCCAGAGACCGGCAACCCCAGAACCGGCTCTTATGTCACGCCATCGCAGCTTTCCCAATAACAGGAGGTCTCTTGCCATGAAGCGTCTGCACGTAGTTCTGCTAACCGTCGGATTGTGGTTCGGCGTCGTCGGCGCGGCGGCAACGGCCGACCAGGCGGAACGCAGCGACATGAAATCGCAATTCCGCACGCCGCCCGACGCCGCCAAGCCGTGGGTATACTGGTTCTGGCTCAATGGCAACATCACCCGCGAAGGAATTACCGCCGACCTGGAGGCGATGAAGCGCGTGGGCATTGGCGGCGTGCTGATTATGGAGGTGGATCAGGGTGCGCCCCTCGGCCCGGTGGCGTTCATGGGGCCGAAGTGGCGGGATCTGTTCCAGTACGCCGCGGCGGAATCGCGTCGGCTTGGGCTGGAAGTGAACATGACCAATGACGCCGGATGGAACGGCAGCGGCGGGCCGTGGATCAAGCCCGAACAGTCGATGCAGGCGCGTGGTCTGGAGCGAGACGCAGTTGCAAGGCGGCCGGCGTTTTGAGGGTTTCGTGCCGCTGCCGCCGGACAATGCGGTTTTCTACCGCGACATCGCCGTGCTCGCCTTGCCGACGCCGCGGAGTGAATTGACGAAGATGGCGGATGCGCCGCCGCGGCTTACCGCCAGTGCGCACCCCGGCGAAGTCCATCTTCCCGTCGTGCTGCCGGTCCCCGAACCCGGCAAGCCGCAATACGTGCAGGTGGAGTTTCCGCAGC
Organism: uncultured Planctomycetia bacterium; assembly: GCA_963791075.1. Classification (GTDB taxonomy): domain Bacteria; phylum Planctomycetota; class Planctomycetia; order Pirellulales; family Thermoguttaceae; genus CAWBRF01. The sequence continues at coordinate 27,178 of CAWBRF010000034.1, read as the reverse complement.
CGTTTACAGCCTCCACGCTGGAAATTTCGCAGCCCAACCTGCACGGGCTTTACGGCACGGCGCTCAAGGTGCAGATTTCCAACGACGGCCGCGAGTTTACGACCATCGGCGACTGTGCGACGTATCACTTCCCGCAAATCGTACAGTTTAATAAGGCGTCGGCGCGATACTATCGCGTGCTGTTCACCGTGTCCAACAAGGTGAAGAATGTGGTGGTGGACGGGCTGGAACTGCACAACCACTATCGCATCGGGGACATCGAAAACAAGACGGCGGTCCAGACCGCCTTTCTTCCTCCCGATGCGGCTCCGCCCAAGTTGCCGGCGGAATTTGTGACTCCGCAGGACGGCATCGTGGATTTGACGACGAAGATGAACAAGGACGGCCGGCTTGTCTGGGACGCGCCGCCCGGACAATGGACCGTGCTGCGATTCGGCCACACAACCACCGGCGCCACGAATCTTCCGGCCCCGGAGTCAGGCTGCGGACTCGAATGCGACAAGCTTAGCAAAGAGGGCATCGAGGCGCAGTTCGCCGGAATGATGAACAAACTCGCCCGCGATTGCGGAGTGAAGCCGGGCGAAAAAACCGGTCTGGTCGCCACGCACATCGATAGTTGGGAAAACGGGTCGCAGAACTGGACGGCGCGGATGCGAGAGGAATTTCAAAAGCGGCGCGGCTACGACCTGCTGCCCTACCTGCCCGTCATGACCGGTCGCGTGGTCGATAGCCTGGCGGTGTCGGAGCGATTCCTCTGGGACCTGCGGCAAACGATCTCGGACCTGGTGGTGGAGAACTATGCGGGACAGGCGGAGAAGTTGTCGCGGCGGCAGGGATTGCGGCTTTCGATCGAAGCCTACGGCGGTCCCTGCGATGAAATAACCTATGCCGGACGCGCCGACGAGCCCATGGCCGAATTCTGGATGACCGGCCTGGGCCCCGACAATTACCTCCAGTGCCCCAAGGAAATGGCGTCTGCCGCGCACATCTACGGCCGGCGCATTGTCGGCGCAGAGTCGTTCACGTCGGGCGACAGCGAAAAGTGGCGGCAATATCCGGCCAGCATCAAGACCTTGGGCGACGCCGCATTCTGCCAGGGCGTCAATCGGTTCGTGTTTCACCGCTACGCCATGCAGCCCTGGTTGAACTACCGCCCGGGAATGACCATGGGACCGTGGGGGCTCCATTACGAACGCACCGAGACGTGGTGGGAGCAGTCGCGGCCGTGGCACGAGTATCTCGCCCGATGCCAGGTATTGCTGCGACAGGGTCTGCTGGCCGCCGACATCTGCCACTTGCGGGCCGAGAATGCCGAGCAAAATTTCCAGCCGCACAACCGCAACGGCTACGACTACGACAATTGCAGCGCAGAGGCGGTTTTTACTCGCATGTCGGTCCAGGACGGTCGGATCGTGCTGCCGGACGGCATGAACTACCGGCTGTTGGCGATGCCGCAATGCACTACCATGACGCCCGCGCTGCTGCGGAAGATCGCCAGCCTGGTCGAGGCCGGCGCGACGATCGTCGGCTCGCGGCCGCTGCGATCGCCAAGTCTGTGCAACTATCCAAAGTGCGACGAGGAAGTGAAACAGCTTGCCGACCAGTTATGGGCCGATTGCGACGGAAAAGCAGTGAAAGAACACGCCTTTGGCAAGGGTAAGGTCGTCTGCGGCAGGTCGCCGGAAAAAGTCCTCGCCGCAATGGGGATTCCGCCCGATTTTGAGTACGCCAATCCCAAAGGAAACCTCCATCTCGACTTCATCCACCGCGCGGCCGGCGACGCGGACATCTATTTTGTCGCCAATCAACGCGATGCCTTCGCAGAAGCGGAATGCACGTTCCGCGTCAGCGGCAAGACGCCCGAATTGTGGCGCCCCGACAGCGGTTCTATCAAAAAGGCGCCCGTGTACGCCGAAAAGGACGGACGCATCGCCATGCCGCTGTCGTTCGATCCGGCCGGCTCGGTGTTCGTGGTTTTCCGCGCAACAACTGCCGATGCCGATCACTTGGTTGCCGTAAAGCATCTGGACATCCATCCAAGCGGAAACCGCCCGGCCTTCGACGTGACGCTCGCCGAGGACGGCAAACTGCAAGTCTGCGCATGGCGTTCCGGCGTGGTCCAATGGCAGACGGCTTCGGGAAAATCGCGCGCGATCGCGGTCAACGATGTCCCCCAGCCCGTGAAGATCGAAGGCCCTTGGAAATTGCGATTCCCGCCAAACTCCGGCGCGCCAGAACAGGCGACGCTGGAGCGGCTGATTTCCTGGAGCAAACACGCCGACCCGGGCGTGAAGCATTTCTCGGGCACGGCGACGTATTATAAGACGATCGACGTGCCGCGCGCGCTGTTGGGCAACGACCGGCGCCTGGACTTGGATTTGGGCGATGTTCAAGTGATGGCCCAGGTGAAACTCAACGCCAAGGATTTGGGCGTGCTGTGGAAGCCGCCGTACCGCGTGGAGATCACCGACGCGGTGAAGGCAGGCGAGAACCGTTTGCAGGTCAACGTGGTCAACCTCTGGCCGAACCGGATGATTGGCGACGAGTTGTTGCCGGAAGACAGCGATCGAAATCCCGACGGGACGCTGAAAGCCTGGCCGAAATGGGTGCTGGAAGGGAAGTCGAGCCCCACGGGCCGCTGCACCTTTACGACCTGGCGGCTCTGGAAGAAGGACGACGCGCTGTTGGAATCAGGCCTAATTGGGCCGGTGCGAATCTTAACGGCGAAAACGATTCAGAGCGAGTTGTGACCCGACATCGTTTCCCGACGGCACGCAACGCGAAAAGGACGACCTCCCGCGGGCAACTCCATCGCGCGGGTGTATTGCCACAGTAATAGAGCCTTCTTTTATCGCAAGCGCCACGCTTTTCAATCCTCCTGCGCCACACTTTCCGACCGGCGTTTGCACGCCTTGACGGACGCAATCGCGGAGGGTTTCGCGCATGCAGTCCGGCCGCCAACCCGTAATTCGTTTGTGAGCGTCTCACGCGCTACAAGGCCGTCCGTTCTTCGGCGACCGCCAGCCGCCAGTGATCGGCGTCGTACAAAGCCACGATTTTACAATCGGGTCGGCGCATAGAATCCGGCTGGCGAACTGTGCAAAAGAATTGGGGGGCTAGCCCCCAGAATCGCACCCCAGAATCGCGGCCTCATGCGAAAAACCGGACGCCGGCAAGGACGAAGATCCAAAGGCTACTTCTTCCGCAAAGGAAAAGCCTGAGTCGCCAGCGACGAGAAACGAAAAAGCCCGCCAGACGCGATTTCAGGAGGGCTTGGCCGGCGTCTTGCCCATTTTCACATCGTGGCTCGCTTCAAGGCCCCTATCTCACTGTTTTTTCTTCGGCTCTTCGCGGCAGGGCTTTCCCTGCTTGTAGAGTTCGAGACGGGCGCGCGCCTTGGCTTTGTCCTTGTCCGTTGCCGACTTGTCGATCGTCGCCAAGGCGATGGCCTTCGCCTCCCATTCCTTGGCCTGATCGAAGTCGCGGCTTTCGGCATACGCCGCCGCGAGCGTGTCCAGACAACCCCACGACTTGCCGCCGTCCAATTGATAAGCCTTGCTTGCGCTGGCGAACGCCTTTTTTCCATCACGATATTTCTCGTCGGGGCAAGTCGCGTACAACCAAGCGAGGGCATTGCAGCAATCCGCGTCATTCGGATCGACCACGAGGGCTTGGCTGTAGTCGGCGATGGCCTTGTCGTACTTGCCTTCTTTCTCCCAGACGCCGCCGCGACTGTCGTAAGCGTCGGCGTCCTTGGGATTGATCGCCAGCGCTTGGTTGTAGTCGGCGATGGCCTTGTCGTACTCGCCTTTGCTCTCCCAGGCGGCGCCGCGATTCTCGTAAACGGAGGCAAGATTGGGATTGAGCCGTATGGCCTCATTGTAGTCGGCGACGGCCTTGTCGAACTCGCCTTTTTCCCGCCAGGCGTTGCCGCGATTGCCGTGCATGGCGACGAGGTTGGCGGCGTCTTTGGGATCGAGGAACCGCTGCACTTCATTGAAGTCGGCGATGGCTTTGTCGTATTCGCCTGTTTTGTACCATGCGAGGGCGCGATTGTTGTAGGCGGGGGCAAATTTCGGATTGATCGCCAGAGCCTGCTTGAAATCGGCGATCGCCCTGTCGTGCTCGCCTTTTCCGTACCATGCAAGGCCGCGGCTGTTGTAGGTGGCGGCGAGGTTGGCGGCGTCGTTGGGATCGAGGAACCGCTGCACTTCATTGAAGTCGGCGATGGCCTTGTCGTATTCGCCTTTCTTGTACCATGCAAGGCCGCGATTGTTGTAGGCGAGAGCAAGTCGGGGATTGACCGCCAGGGCTCGATTGTAGTCGGCGATGGCCTTGTCGCACTCGCCCTTGTTGTCCCAGGCGATGCCGCGATTGACGTAGGCGTGGGCGTCATTGGGATTGATCGCCAGGGCTTGGTTGAAGTCGGCGACGGCCTTGTCGTACTCCCCCTTTTTGTACCAGGCGTTGCCGCGATTGTAGTAGGCTTCGGCGCGATTCGGATTGACCGCGAGGAAGTGGTTGAAGTCGGCGATGGCCTTGTCATACTCGCCAAGTTCAACCCAAGCGCGGCCTCGTTCGCCGTACGCATCCGAATGGTTCCCATCCATTTCGATGGCTTTGGTCAAGTAAGGGATCGCCTCGCGGTAGTTGCCCGCATTATTGAGGCGAACTCCTTGGTTGAAAAAGTCACTTCCTTCGCGCTGTGCCTGGGCTGGCGACGTCCACGTCGAACAACCCCAAAAAACCACGACGAGACTGAGGAAAAGACGTTGCACAGTTCGGTTCCTTTCGCGCGGCTGAAGAGTTGGGCGGCAACGCCCATTATTTTGCAGCGCCGCCGGCAGATCTGTCAATCACCCGCTCGGCGGCAATAGTCCGCGGCGAATTGCCGCGAGAAAATCGCAAGCGGAAATCGCGCGAACGCGAAAAAGCGCCTCGGCAGCCGACGCCGACGAACGAGACGGCCGCGGCTTATTTTGCTTTCTCCAAGACCGCCAGCGATCTCTCGTAGAACTCCTGCTCTGTTTTGAGCCCCTCGCGCTTGGCGAAAGCCGCAAGGTCCCTGAACCGTTTGACGGGGTTGGCTCCCGCGGCGTAGCAGAGCTTTGCCAAGCAGTGGGGGCAAAGCCACAAGGGGCGGCGGTCTGCCTCCTCCTGGTGGTTGCTGCCGCACATGTTGCACTCGTAAAGGGTGCAATGCTGCATCGAGAACATGTGCCCCGTCTCGTGCGACGCGGTCTTCAACGTCCGCCGCAGGCACAAGCGAAATGCCCGGTCGCCCCCGTGCGGATCGCCGTTGCGCGCGATCGACCACACGCCGACGCGATCCCGCAACGACGCTTGGCCGAACACAAAGTTCCACCCCCCGCCGGGCCACAAGTCCGACGTCGTCAGCGCGAGCTCGCACAGGCGTCGTCGGGCAGTCGCGGCCGCAATACTTCGTTCAAAACGTAGGTCGAGAGGATTTGTTTCACATGCCAGGTCGGGTGCTCCCGCCGGGCTGCGGCCGGAATCACGGCCAAGGACAGATCCGCGCGGATCTTAACCGGCAACTGGAAGTAGATGCCCAAGAACTCGGCCGTCCGGCCGAGCATCTTCCGCTGGACAGAGTCGAACTCGCCGAGCGGTTGCACGTAAATCACCCGCCGCCGCCGATCCGCGCCGCGGCCGGTTTCCCACATATTGCGCGTAGGTTTCGCCCGGCTCCTTGTGTTCGGCCAGCCAATCGTTCGGCTCCGGCGGTCCAAGCTTGGCGTGCAAGGGCAAGAGCCTCGCCAGCGCCGCCGGCAACGCCGAGTTTGGCTGCGGGGCGTCCGTTGGCTCATCGCCGGATGCAGCTCCCGCGACAAAAGCGGCGACCCAAAGGACGCGCATCCCGGCTGGCCGCATCGACGCCAAAAATTCACGGACGCCATTTCCACCCCCTGGGAGTTTGCTCCATTGTAATGCCGCGCGGGGGCGAGATCGAAGCGAGGAGGCCGCGCGAGAAATTGCCGTCTCGCAAGGCCCCCGGCGCCACGTCCCGGCCATGGAATTTCTACCAGCCCAAACCTGAAAATAGAGCAAAACCGCGGGACCTGGATGCGAACACTCCCTCTCTGGTGGGGGTGGTCGGGTGGGGCCGCAAGGTTTTCCTAAAGCGTAAGACCGCTGCGATCGATCAAATCGATAAGGTCTGCGTAGAATCTGTTGGCTCTTCCACGGTTGGGGGGGATCATCATGAATCGCTCGTTCCGATTGACTGTGACGTTGGCGGTGATTGTCCTCCTGGCGGGATGTCAGTGGGTGGAGAACATGCGGTGCCGCTGGGCGGTGCGCCACGACGACTGCTGCGAAACAACTTGCTGTGAGACCACTTGCTGCGACGACGGTTGCTGCACTGCGGATTGCGGCTGTGCGGCGGCGCCTGCGCCGGAGGTCGGCAAAATTCCCGCGTCCTCCGCGCCGTCGGCGGAAACGCCCACAATAGTGAAACCGACTACCTCGCCGATGCCCGCGGTAGTTCCGCAACCGCCCGGCGGGAACGTCTTCTCCGCCGCGCGGCGACGACGCTGCGCCCTGGCCGGCGCCAGTCAAACGGGCCGATTGAGCCCCGCCGCGTCTCGCTGAACGATTAAGCTGCCGCGATATTGAGAAACCATCAGTTGCCGCACGCGAGACAGGATCCGCCGCAGCCGCAATTGTTTGAGCAGCCGCAGCCGCAAGCGGGAACCTGGATGGTCTTCGGGACCATCCTGCAAACCTGCACCTGGATATCCTTCTCCACTTCGTGCGGAACCATTACCGTGTACTGCTCGACCTTTTTGACCGCCACTTGCTTGCACTCGGTCACTTGTTGCTGGCAGGTGCGGGTCTGGGGAACGCAAACGGTGTAGCAGACCTGACGCGTCCGCTGCTCCTGGCTGCACTCGACGACGTTGTGGCTGCACGTCCGCTTCTCCGCGTGCCAGTCGCACACTCGCTCCTTTGCGACGCGGGTCTCCTGGTGGAAGGAGCAGACTTTGACGGTCTGCGTCCGCGTCTCGGGCACGCACACGGCGACCTGGTAGCTGTAGGGTTCGCTATAGCATTCCTGCTTCATCACGGTCCGTTGGACCTGCTCTTGGACGCAATTGGGGACCCATCGTTGCGAGGCGCATCCGCAGCCGCCGCAGCCGCTGTCGCACCCCCCCCCGCACCCGCCCGAGCACCCGCCGCCGCAGACGGTTTCCCAATGTCCGCGATCCACGGTGACGCTGCACGTTTCCACCATCGGAACGCAGCGGGTCATTTGCCGCATGGCCTGACGCGTCTCGCAGTGCGGCGTCATTACAGTGTACTGCTGGACAACATCCTTCCATTCCGGCACGCAAACGGTGTACGGCCGATCGACCTCGCGGTACGTTGGGACCTGCACCTCGTATTCTTGCGTGACCGTCCGCGCGACGGGAACGGAAACGCAATAGGTCTCGGTTCGCGTGTCGCGTTTCGGGAACCATCACCGTGTAGTTGACGTTGATCGTTTTCGTCTCCGGAACGAGTTGACATACCGCGAACGTTCGCTCGCGGGTCTCGCAGGAACATTCCACGACCTTGACTTTGCGGGTCTCCGTGACGTATTCCGGCGTCATGACGGTCTGCTGGACCATTGTGGGAGCGCAGCTTCCGCAGGAAGCCTGGGGGCAGCCCTGCCCGCACGCGGCGCCCGAACACGACTGTCCGCAACCTGAACCGCACCCGCAAGCGGCCAAGGCCGTCTGGCTGGCCAGCGGGACGCTCAACGCGGCAAGCAAAAAGAGAGAACGATGCGCAATCATGTTCACCTCCTCATGAGAAACCATGGATGGCCCCAGGCGGCCGGATTACGTTTCCGGCTGGAAGCGCCGCAGGACATTGCCCGAATTGGCCGGAGGCGCGCGACGTTGCGTTGCGGCTCCCGCCCTTTGCTTCTCAAACGCAATGACTTCGTCTGGGACGCCGCGTCGGCGCCCCAACCTTCTTCCACCGCGGCTCTTCGTTGGGCCTTGGGAACATCCGCCGCCCAGCGATGGAGCCGCTCCTGGGGAAGCAATCTAAATGCAGCGTCGCAATTGTACGGAGGGCGAGGGAGAAGGCAATGGGTGATGACGAAAATTTTGCCCAGACCCCCACGAACCAGGGAGAGAGAAAAGGGATGCGGCCCTTCTCCTTTATACCGTGGCCAAGGGCGGCGCCGCCGCGGCGTAGCGGCGCCAGCGCGAGGCGGTCAGCGGTTGCCCATTTCGCCGCGCGGGATTCGTGCAGAGAAGGCGATACAGCCGCTCCGCCGACCCGGGATCGTCCGCCGGGCGGCGAAAATGCCAATCGCGATCCGTCGGCGTCAGCGCGTTGTCCAGCGGCCAGGGGGCGAAAGGGTTATCGCCCAACGCGGCGACAAGCTTGCTGGAGTCCATGCAGACGTTGCCGGCCCGCGGTGGAATCGGGCCGGCCTGGCGGCGAGGGATTCCGTGCAGGAGCTTGGGATCGTAGCCGCCGACGCGGTTGATGATTTGCCCGATTTGATAGAGGGTCAGCCGCCGCGGCCCGCCGGCGTGAAAAATCCCATTCAGGCGATTGGCGAGCATGATCTCGTACAGCGGGTTCATGCAGTCGGTGTAGGTGGGGGTGCGGAGTTCGTCGAAATAAAGGGTCGCCGGGCGAGACTTCTTCATCCGCGACGTGATCCAATCGATCGCCCCGGCGTGGCCGTTGAAGCTGACGCCCATGGGCAACGAAATCCGCAGGATGCACGCCGTCGGGTCGGCCGCGAGAATCAGTTGCTCGCCCTCGGCCATCGTCTTGCCGTAGACGGTCACCGGGTCGATTGGGTCGTCTTCGACGTATCCGCCGTCGCGCTGGCCGGAGAAGACCAGATCGACGGACAGGTGGACGAGGCGGAGGCCGCGGGGCGCGGTTTGCGCAAGCAGGTTCGCCGCGCCTTCGACGTTGATTCGCCTGGCCAGTTCGGGATTCAGTTCGCACGCCTTCAGGCGCAGTTGCCGGAGCAGTCGAGGACGGAGGCGAACCGGTAGCGATCGAACAGTCGCGCCATGCCTTCGCGGTCCTCGGCGCTGCACGGCAGGATGGCCGGGCCGCAGAGCCGCGTGTTGTCGGCCTGGCGGATGCCGAAGACCTGGCCCGGATGCTTGGCGAGAAAATACTCCAGGGCGTTGTAACCCGGCACGCCGGGAATCCCCGTGATCAACAGCGGCAGCGGCAATTCCTGGGACGCAACAGGTTTCATAGCGTGCCGGGGCGAGCGGTCAAAATGGAAATAAGCGTTTGCGCCGCGATCAGCAGGAGCACGCCGCCGCCGACAATTTCGGCGCGATGTCCCCACCGCGGACCAAGGCGGGCGCCGAAGCGGATGCCCAGCGTCGTCATCGTCGCCGCGACCAGTCCGATCGCCGCGCAAGGCGTCCAGATCGAGACGCGCAGCAACGCCAAGCTCACGCCGACGGCCAAAGCGTCCACGCTCGTGGCGAGCGAAAGGGTCAAGAGCATGAGTCCTCGCGTGGGATCGTTGCGGCGGCGGTCGGAATCCTTGCGGCGGGCGTCCCAGAGCATCTTCACGCCCACGAGGCTGAGCAAGACAAACGCCGCCAAGCGGTCGTAACCCGCCACGCTGCCCGACATCCGCGTCCCGGCCAGCCAGCCGAGTAGGGGCATCATAAACTGGAAGAGTCCGAAATGGAAGGCGAGTCGGAAGGTGTGCCGCGAGGTGACCTCGTCGAGGCTGATGCCGGCGGCCGCGGCGACGGCGAAGGCGTCCATGGCCAGACCAATCGAAATGCCCAACACCTCGAACCAGTTCACGCGCGCTCTCCAAGGCGGCAGACGAAACACTTCAGGTATTCGCCCTCCAGGCAGGTCACGGCCACGGGATGGTCGGCCGCGGCCCCGCGCTCCTGGAGAATTTGGATGTCGCGGCGGGTCTGTTGGGCGACGCCCAGGAGCATCATGCGAAAATCCTCGCGGGCGACGTGTCCCGAGCAACTGCATGTGACAAGGATTCCGCCCGGATTGAGCAACTCGACCGCCAGCCGATTCAGCCAATGATACGCGCGCAGGGCGTCGTCCAGCGCGCGGCGGCTGCGCGCGAACTTGGGCGGATCGAGGACGATCGCGTCGAATCGCTCTCCCGCCGACAGCAGTGCTTGCAGGGTCTCGAAACCGTCGCCGATCTGGAACCGCGCCCCGGCGACGCCGTTCCGCTGGGCGTTGGCCTCGGCCAGGGCGATGGCCTTGGCGCTGGAATCGACGCCGAGCGTCTCTTTCGCGCCGGCGACGGCCGCGGCGAGGCTGAAGCCGCCGGTGTAGCAGAACATGTCCAACACGCGGCGGCCGCGGAAATAGCTTGCCGCCGCCAGGCGGTTCTCCCGCTGATCGAGGTACATTCCCGTCTTCTGTCCCTCGGCCAAATCGACGGCAAATTGCAGGCCGTGCTCCTGGATGAGGAAGGGCCCGTCGGGCGGAGTTCCCCAATACGGCCCGTCATGGAGGTCGAGCCCTTCGGCCCGACTGATTCCCCGTTCCGTCCGCAAGACGACGCTCTGGGCGTCGGTCAACTCGACGAGCATGGCGACGATCTGCTCCAGCCGCACGGCCATCGCCTGGGCGGTTATCTGAATCGACAAGTGCGGCCCGTAGCGATCGACGATCAAGCCGCTCAGGCCGTCGGCTTCGCTGAAGACCAATCGCGCTGCTCCCCGGGGAGCGTCGTAGCCGATGTCCTTCCGCAAGCGGAGGGCGTTGGCGATGCGGCCGCGCCAAAAGGCCTCGTCCAGCGCCTGGGCCGAATCCCAGGAGTACAGCCGCACACGGATGCGGCTTTGGCTGTTGAATATTCCCCGGGCGATGAACTTGCCTTTTTCCGAAAGGAGATCGACGACGTCGCCGTCGGCGGGAGTGCCCTCGACGCGATCGACCGCCGAGTCGAGCACCCAGGGGTGTCGGCCGTAGAACGGCCGCGCCTTGCGCGGTTTGAGGACGATTTGAGCCAAGGCGATCCCTTGATGCGGAGTGGCGTGGAAAACAGCGTCTCCAGTCTACATGATTCATCCATCTCTCGCAAGCGACTGAATCGGCGGTTGACCACCGCGGGAAGGTCTTGGACAATGGAGGCTTCTGTCCGTCCCCCGGGCCGTTCCGTACACGCGAGATTTTCAATGAGCACACAGGACGATTGGTCTCCCTCATCGTGGAAACGAAGGCCGATCACCCAAGCGGTGATCTACCCCGACCAGGCGGCCGCCGACTGGGTCCTGGCGGCGGTGAGCAAATTGCCGCCGCTGGTCACCAGTTGGGAAGTGGAGACCCTGAAGGCGGAGTTGGCCGAAGCCGCCCGCGGCCAGAGATTTCTCCTCCAAGGCGGCGACTGCTGCGAGAGTTTCGACGACTGCCGCCCGGACTCCATCACCGCCAAGCTGAAGATCTTGCTGAAGATGAGCATCATTCTCATCTACGGCGCCCGCCGGCAGGTGATTCGTCTGGGCCGCTTTGCCGGACAATTCGCCAAGCCGCGGTCCGCGGAGATCGAAACCCGCAACGGCGTCTCGCTGCCCAGCTATCGGGGCGATTCGATCAACCGCCGCGATTTCAACGCCGCCGCCCGGACGCCGAACCCCGAACTCGTCCTCCGCGGTTACGAGCGGGCGGCGTTGACGTTGAACTTCGTCCGCAGTCTGGTCGACGGCGGTTTCGCCGATTTTCGCCATCCCGAGCTGTGGGACCTCGATTTCGTCAATCATTCGGCCCACTCGAAGGATTTTCACGCGATCATGGAGTCGATCGTCGATGCGGTCCGCTTTACGGAAACGGTGGCGGGCCGCTCGCTGACGGAGCTGAATCGAGCGGAATTCTTCACCAGCCACGAGGGGTTGCACCTGGATTACGAGCAGGCGCAAACGCGGCGCGTCCCCGGCGCACGGGCTGGTACAACCTCAGCGCGCATTTCGCCTGGATCGGCGAGCGGACCCGGGCGTTGGACGGCGCCCACGTCGAGTATTTCCGCGGCATTGCCAATCCGATCGGGGTGAAGATCGGCCCGCGCATCCAGGCCGACGAACTCCTGGCCCTGTGTCGCGTCTTGAACCCGGACGACCTCCCCGGCCGGCTGACGCTGATCCATCGGTTTGGGGCGGGGCAGATCGATCGTTGTCTGCCGCCGCTGGTCGAAGCGGTCGCCGGCAGCGGCCGGGCCGTGCTCTGGTGCTGCGATCCGATGCACGGCAATACAATCACGACGGCAAGCGGCGTCAAGACCCGGGACTTCGATGAAATCCTCAGCGAACTCCGCCAGGCGATGGAAATCCACAGTCGGCTGGGGTCGATTCTCGGTGGTGTCCACTTCGAGTTGACGGGAGAAAATGTGACCGAATGCCTCGGCGGCGCCCGCGGTTTGGACGAAGCCGACCTGCAAAAGGCCTATCGCAGCGATGTCGATCCCCGCCTAAATTACGAACAGGCCATGGAAATGGCGCTCCTGATCGCTCGCCACATGGGCCATTTACGCCAGGAAGGGCGGTAGCATACTCCTAACGGGTGGCTAACAATCCCCTAATGGATTCAGTCGCCTTTCGCAAGAATGATTGCCTTTGGGGAATTATTTCCGACCTTCCCCTAGACCCTTCTCTATAATTTCGTGGGGCAACGCAGGGGGGCCCGGCGGCTGCTCTCACGTGAGTTTCCTTTTCTGAACGAGGTTGTCGGTGAGCATTTATACTCCGTGTGACATTCGCGGCAGGACGGTTGACGAACTGACGCCGGACTTATATCGACGTTGGGGACAGACGCTGGGAAGCTGGATCGAGCCAAAGGCTAAATTTGTCATCGGAGGCGATCTCCGCGATTCCACGCCGGATTTTCTCGCCGCGCTGGCGCCGGCCTGATCGCCAGTGGGATCGACGTGGTCAACCTCGGACAGTTGCCCACTCCGATGATTTACTATGCCAAGAACCGGCTTCGCGCCAGCGGCTGCGCCATTGTGACCGCCTCGCACAACGCCGCCGAGTGGAATGGCTTGAAATGGCTGGTGGGCGACTTGCCGCCAGGGCCGGAGGAGGTCGATCGGCTTCGCAGCCAATCGAATGGCGCCGCGGCGGAGCCGGCCGGTCGGCCGTCGGGCAGTCCCCGCGGACTCGACATCTCCTTCGACTACGTCGCCTGGCTTCAGGAGCGATGGGCGGACTCCCTGCGGGCGCACAAGCATGTCGTGTTGGATCCGATGCACGGCTGTTGGTCGGCCCGGGCGAGGCGGTATCTCAACGCGATCTTTCCCGAGTGTCTCCTTTCGGCGATTCACGATTGGAGCGCCCCGGACTTCGACGGCCGTTGTCCCGATTGTTCCCAGCCCGACCAGTTGCACGACCTGTGCGAGGCGGTGTATCGCGGGCGGGCCGACCTCGGTTTCGCCTTCGACGGCGACGGGGACCGGCTCGCGGTGGTCGACAACGACGGCGTGGCGCTGACCGGCGAAGAGACCGCATGGATCCTCTTGCAGGCGATGGGGCCGAAGCTCAAGGGCGAGCGGTTCGTGTACGATGTGAAGTTCTCCGATCGCATTCGCGAGGCGGCCGCCGAACTCGGCGCGGAGCCGCTGGTGGAGCGGAGCGGACACGCCTTTCTCCGCGCCCGCATGGGCCGGGCCGACGCGCTGTTCGGCGCCGAACTGACCGGCCACTACTTCTTCCGCGAGTTGGCCCACGGCGACGACAGCCTGCTGGCGGCCTGCATGTTGATCGCCTATCTGGCGGAGTCCGGCGAGACGCTGGCCGATCTGCGGCGGGCGTGCCCGGTTGTCTTCATGACCCCCGATCTGCACGTGTCCGTCAATGGCAGCGACCGCGACGCGCTGATCGAAGGGGTGCGGCGGGCGTGGTCGGAGCATCCGCAGACGACGGTCGACGGCGTCCGCATCGAAGTGCCCGGCGGTTGGGCCCTGGTGCGAAAGTCGGTGACTGGTCCGACCCTCTCCTTCCGCTTCGAGTCGGCCGACTGGCACGGCCTGGAGCACCTGGTCAGTCGTTTTTGCCAGTTGCTGCCGGAGATTGGGCCGGAGCTTTGGACGCGCTACAAGACGGCCGTCGGCATCCATGAGGGCGACTGAGTGGGTCCCCCTCTCCCTTCGGGAGAGGGTTGGGGTGAGGGGAGGCGCGGCGGGGCCCTTCTCTCGGCCTTCCTCACTGTCGGTTCTCTTCGAGAGCGATTGCCATCGTCGGCGCCCAACGATGATGGAGCGCCGGTGGAGACTCGCACATTCGGCCCCCGACGCCGATGCAGCTTCCCCTCACCCCGGCCCTCTCCCGAAGGGAGAGGGGGATCGCCGATTGCACTGGCAAAGCCGGCGCCGCCCAACCGCTTACTCCGGCGCGCCCGCTCGCATTGCCTTCGGATGGATCATCCAAAGCAGAATCGGCGCCGCCACGTAGATCGAACTGTACGTTCCCGTCAGCACGCCGATGATCAGGGCGAAGGCGAATCCGTGGATCTCCTTGCCGCCGGCGATGTAAAGAATCACGACCACGAGCATCACCGTGAACGACGTCAGCAAGGTGCGGCTGAGCGTCTGGTTCGTGCTGTCGTTGACCATCTGCCGCGTCATTCGCGGATCCTTGCCGCGGACTTCGCGAATCCGGTCGAAAACGACGATCGTGTCGTTGACCGAGTATCCGATGATCGTCAAGAAGGCGGCGACGATGGCGAGGTTGATCTTGAACGGGTCGATCATCAGGAAGCCGAAGAAGGGAGCGATGTAGTAGCTGAAGGCGATGCCGCCGAGCATCACGAAGACGTTGTGGATCAGGGCGATCACGGCGGCGACGCCGAACGCCGCGCCTTGGAACCGCACCCAGAGGTAAATGATGATCAGCGTCCAACTGGCGACCAGGGCGTAGATGGCCTGCATCTGCGTGCCGCTGGCGACGGCGCTGCCGATGGCGCTGGCGCCGGGGAAATACGGCGTCTCCTTCACCTGCCGCTGCAATGTCTCGACGACCTTGGCGGCCGTGGCCGGCGGCAGCTTGATCTTCAGATGCCACTCTTTGTACGCCTTGTCGCCTTCGGCGTAATTCGGGTTGGTTAATTCAAACGGCGTCTGCTCCACGTCGATCGAACAGGCCGCCAGGGCCGCCTTGACCATGTCCTCGGCCGTCGTGTGGTTCACTTCCTTGGCGAAGGCGAGATCGCCGCTTGTGCCGCCGAGGAAGGCGTCGATCAACGCGGGCTCGCCGGCGGCGAGCGGCCGCTCGGCCGCCGGCTTTGTCTTCAAGTTGGCCAACGGCGGCGGCAGCTTCGCGTCGGGCTTGGCCTCGGGCTGGGCGTCGGCCAGGGCCAGCGCCGTCGGTTCGGCCATGGCCAGCATCGAGTCCGGCGGCAGGTCGTTGCGCGAGTGCGTCCCCGCCGGCTTGCTCTCCGGCTTCGCCGCCGGCTTGCTCTCCGGTTTGGGCTCCGTTTTCGCTTGCGGTTTCGCCTGCGGCGTTTCCTTCGGTTTTGCCGGCGGCGCTTCCGCTGGCTTCGCCGCGGGCGGCTCGACGCGCTTCGGCGCGGGTTTTTCGTTCGGCTGTTCGGAGCCGATCGCCGCAACGGCCGTCACGCCCACAGAGTTGGTTACGAGCTTGTTTCCGAAGGCGGCCTTCAATGCGCTGACGAACCTTCTCGGGGTCTTGCAGCGAGGTGTTGATGAGGAACTGGGTGTTCGGCGGCTCGTTCTCCAGGCGGACGTCGCTGACCGCCAGGTCCACCAGCTTCGGCTCCAGGGCGGCGCGGATCTTGGCGATGTCCTGTGGCTCGCGGAAGGCGGTCTGCACGGAGACGCCGCCGGTGAAGTCGATGTCGAACAGGCCCTTGCCGCGGTGGAAGGCGACCAGCACTCCCGCCACGGTGATGATGATCGAGAACGTCAGGCAGACGGGGAACCAGGCCATGAAGTCGATGTGCGTGTCGCCGATGACGTGGAGCATCTTCAGCTTCGTCAGCCAGCGCTTCCGCTCGGCGATTTCGAAGATCACCCGGGCGACGAACATCGAGGTCCACATGCTCAACACGGCGCCGAGCCAGAAGGTGACGGCGAAGCCCTTGACCTGTTCCGTGCCGACGAAGAAGAGCACCGAGGCGGCGATGAGGTGGGTGAGGTTGGCGTTGACGATGACCACGCCGACGCGGTGGAAGGAGTTGCGAATGGCCATGCGGATCGTCGCGCCGCGATGGAGTTCTTCGCGCATGCGCTCGTAGAGGAGGACGTTGTTGTCCACGGCCATGCCGACGCCCAGGGCCAGGCCCGCCAGGCCGGTCAAGGTGAACGCCGCGTGGACGATGATCATCACCGCGACGAGCACGACCATGTTCAGCACCAAGGCGATGTTGGCCACCATGCCGGCGAAGCGGTAGTACCAGAGCATGAACAGCGGCACGAGGATCGCGGAGATGATCATCGCGTGCGTGCTGCTGGCGATCGTGTCGCTGCCCAGGCTCGGGCCGACGAAGACCTCGCTGATCGGCTCCTTGCTCAGGCTGGCCGGCAGGCTGCCGGCGTTGAGCACGGCCACGGTGTCGTCGACCTCTTCTTCGTCATGCTCCCGCCGGAGATCTCGCCCCGGTCGGTGATCTTGCTCTTGATGTAGGGGGCGTTGAAGAGTTGGCCGTCGAGAATGATGCCCAGCTTGCGCTTGAAGCCGCTGACCGGGTCGGGCACATTCTGGGCGGTGAGTTGGCCGAACTTGTAGGCGCCTTCGGTGTTGAAGCCGAAGGCCACCGTGGGCCCTTCCAGGCCGGCCTGGGCCGACGCCGAATTCAGGTACGCGCCGGTGACGTTGTAATCGTCGTTGACCACCAGCACCTCGGCGACCTTCCCGCTGGGATTGTCCTGACTCTTGGGGACGTCGCGAGTCCGCGAGATGTTTTCCGGGTCGCGGACGATGCCTTGATCGCCCTTGTCCGCCAGCGGCACCCACCAGCCGAGCAGTTCCCCGTCGCGGTCGTGGATCTGCTTCAGATCCGGCTCGGCCTTGGCGAGGTTGACCAACTGCTTATGGTCGCGATCGTTGGCGAGGATGCGGAATTCCAGCGAGCCTTGGCGGCTGATCCGGTTCTTCATCTGCGCCAATTCTTCGCTGTTGACGTTGGGGACGGCCACTTCCACCTGGTCGACGCCGTAGGGGCGGATCGTGACTTCCTTCACGCCGCTGGGATTGACGCGCTTCGTAATCGCCTCGATCAACTTCGGGATGTCGATCGCCTGGCCCGCCGGCGTCTTCGACTTGTCGATCTCGTAGACCATCATCGCCCCGCCGCTGAGGTCGATGCCCAGCTTCGGCGGCCACTTCGCGACGATCACCACCACGCTGACGACAAACACGAAGAAGATCAACCCCAGCTTCCAGCCGTAGTCGGGCATGCGCAGCGCGCGGGCGAGGTAGACGCCCAGGACGCAGGGGACGATGAGGACCGCCAACGCGATCAACAAAACGAGAATGATCGAAGCCATAACCAAGGGTTCCTAGCGATTGACGGGTGATTGGGCGCGAGGAGCGATCTTCCGCGCCGGTTATGTTGCGGTCTCTTCCGTGGGCTCGTCGCCCAACACTTCGGCGATTGAACTGAGCGTCATGCGAAGCTTCGCGTTGGTCGCTTCGTCCACCTTGATGGTGACTTCGTTCGCCTCGCGGTGAACGTTCGTCACCACGCCGTAAATGCCCGAGGCCGTGAGCACGCGATCGTTCTTTTTAATCGCCGCCAGCAGCAACTCGCGGCGGGAGCGTTCCTTGTTCTGCGGACGCAGCACGAACATGTAGATGAAAAGACCGAAGATCAGGAGCATCGGCAGCAGCGGCGTTCCGAGGAGTCCCCCTCCGCCGTCTTGGGCAGGGGCCCCCTTGGGGGCGGCATCGGCCGCCAAAAGCATCGCGGAAAAGAGAATTGTGTTCACAGCGCCCTCATGGTTAAGGGTTCCCAGACCAACCCGGCCTCGCGCCAAGGTAGCCCGTTATCATAAACTCCTCGTCCCGAAGCGACAAGAGGAGAGAAGCCACGCCCGCGCGCGAAACCGCAAGCGAAAGGCGGGGAATCGCGGCGTTAGTTTTCGCCCGCTTTTCCCCAGCCGCGCAGCTTCTCCCGACGAAACGCCTCGAATTCATCCCGCTCGATCGCCGCGCGGACGCCGCAGAGCAGCCGCTGGTAGTAGCTCAGGTTGTGCATCGACACGAGGATCGGGCCGAGCATTTCCCGGGCCATAAACAGGTGCCGCAAATAACCGCGGCTGCGGCGGCACGCCGGACAGGGGCAGCCCTCCTCCAGCGGTCGCGGGTCGCGATCAAATTGCAGGTTTCGCAGGCGAAGCGAGCCTGCGTCGGTAAAGGCCATGGCGTTGCGTCCGTTGCGGGTGGGCATAACGCAGTCGAACAGGTCGATCCCCCGCCGCACCGCCTCCAACAAGTCCTCTGGCCGGCCGACGCCCATCAAGTAGCGCGGCCGATCGGCCGGCAGTTCGCCCGCGACGGCTTCGAGGATGCGGTGCATCTCGGCCGGCGGCTCGCCGACGCTCAAGCCCCCGACCGCGTAGCCGGCGAAGTCCTGCCGGCGCAGCTCCCGGGCGGACCAGGCGCGAAGCTCCGCATCCAGCCCGCCTTGGACGATGGCAAACAGCGCCTGGTCGCTCCGCTTGGCGGCCTGGCGGCATCGGGCGGCCCAGCGGACGCTTCGCTCGGTTGCGTCGCGGACGACATTCGGGTCGTTGGGCAAGGCGACCACGTGGTCGAGGACCATGGCGACGTCGCTGCCGAGGGCCTCTTGAATGGCGATTACCCGCTCCGGCGAGAGTTCCAGCAGCCGACCGTCGATGTGCGAGCGGAAGACGGCCGACTCCTCCGCGACCTTGCTGATGGCGGCGAGGCTGAAGAGTTGAAAGCCGCCGCTGTCGGTGAGGATTGGGCCGTCCCAGCCCATGAAACGGTGCAGCCCGCCCAAGTCCCGCACCACTTCTTCTCCAGGCCGCAGGGCGAGGTGATAGGTGTTTGCCAACACCATTTCCGCCCCGGCGGCGCGGACCTGCGCGATCTCCAGGCCCTTGACGCTCGCTTGGGTGGCGACGGGCATGAAGGCGGGCATTTCCACGCCGCCGTGCGGCGTGACGAACGTCGCCCGACGGGCCGCCGAGCCGGCGTCCACATGCCGCAAGTGAAAGGCGAAACGAGACATGTTGAGGGTTGAGAGTTGAGAGGCAAGGGGCGGACCCACGCGGAGACGCGGGGGGACAGAAAATAGGAGACGAAATTAGGAATCAAGTGGAACGAGACGGAGGTCTGATGCCCTGTCTCTCAACTCTCAACTCTCAACTCTCCGCTGCAATGCTATTCGCCGCGGAGCTTCAAATTCAGCACCGTGAGCTTCTCACGGACCTCGTTCAGACTGGTGACGCCGAAGTTTTTGCACTCCAGCAAATCGTCGCCCGTGCGGCGAATCAAATCGGCGATCGTGTTGATCCCCAAACGGATCATGCACTTCCGCGCGCGGACGGAAAGGTTCAGATCGGAAACCGGCTTGGCCAAGAGCGCCTGCTCGTCGGCCGAGAGCATCTCCGGCTCGAAGACTTCGACCGCCGGGCGATCGGTGGCCAGTTGCCCCAGCCGGAGCCCCTTCGAGGTGAGCATTTCTTTGATTTCGACCAGGCTCGTCTCGCCGAAGTTCTTGCTCGCCAGCAACTCGGCCTCGGTCGAACGGCAGAGGTCCCCCAGCGTGTTGATGCCCATCTTTTGCAGGCAATTCCGGCTGCGGACGGAGAGCTCGAAGTCGGTCACGGGGATGTTGAGCACCTGGCCGATGCGATCGCGCTTCTTCGCCGCGTCCTCGTCGTAGAACTGCTCGTGCGAGGCCTCGGTGTCTTTGAAGTACAAGGCCGCCCGGAGGTGATCGGGATAGATGTCCAACACGCGCTGGTAGCACTGCGCGGCGCGGTCGTATTGCTCGCGGTCCTCGTACATCAGGCCGAGGTTCATCAGCGGCCCGACGAAGGAGGGGAAGCGGTTGGCCGCCCGCTTGTAGAGGTCCATCGCCGCCTCGTCGTTGCCGCGGCGGTCGTTTTCCACGGCCAGTCCGAACAGTGCGCCGGGGTGATTGTGATCCACCTCGACGGCCCGCTCGAACAGGGCGACGACTTCCGTGGGGTTTCCGCCCATGGCGGCCACGGTGGCGCCGCGTTGGGCCAAGTATTCGGCCGTCTGCTCGATGGGGCCGAAGAGGTTGTCGAGAATGGCCAGGGCCGCCTGCGGCTTGTTGTCGTAGCGAAGGGCCTCGACGCGTCCCAAGGCGCATTGTCCGGCGTCGTAGCCCGCCGTGGCCGCCGCCTGGTAGCTTTCATCGGCGAGATCGTACTGTTGCCGTGCGGTATACGATTTGCCGAGATAGAAATGGACCATTGCGCCGCCGTCGCCCTGCTTGAGGACCTCGATCGCCCGATAGTAGCGGCCCAGCAGGTAGAGGCAGACGCCCAGTCGGACGTTGCTCGCCGGGGTATGGTCGGTTTTGGCCTGAAGTTCGTTGACGGCGTCGCGGAGGACGGCGTAATTGGCGTGATCGTATTCGATGGCGGCGGCCATTTTGCGGACCTCGGCGGGACCGAAGGGGCCATTGACCAAAACCGCCTGCCGCAAGTCGAAATCCACAGTCTGCACCATTGCGAGAAACTCCTTGATTTCCGGAATAGGAGAGCCAGCGAAGGGAGTCGAACCCTTAACCCCCGCATTACGAATGCGGTGCTCTGCCGATTGAAGCTACGCTGGCGAGGCCGAATTCCATAATTTAATCCAAAGCGGCAATGAGGGCAAGGGGCGATGGATACCTGTCGGATGGGTGGGGTTGTTGCCACCAGTTACCAGCGGCGATTGTCAACGCCCGGTAGATTGAGATTGGAGGGCTTTCTGAGGGTGGCGGTGGAAGATAAACTGTACTGGGCGCGTCGCTGAAGATTCGACGATAGGCTGTGAGAACGCCGGGAAGGGGTGCCCAAACGTGTCGGGAGTTCCGCTCACTGTAACCGATCTTTTTTGCGGGGCTGGGGGCATCAGTCTTGGCTTCCAGGATATTGGCTTCGAGATCGTCCGCGCGGTGGATAATTGGTCGATTGCGGTGGACACGTATCGAGAGAACGTTGGTAGTCATGTGGTCAGAGACGAAATCACGATAGAAACGCCTGTGCCTCCCGCGACCGTGTTGATTGGAGGTCCTCCGTGTCAGGGGTTTTCGTCAGCAGGCAAACGGCGCGACGACGATCATCGCAACTCACTGGTACGGGTCTTTGCGGCTTTGATTGCGCGGCACAAACCCCTCGCCTTCGTCTTTGAGAATGTTGAGGGTTTCCTAACGAGATCGAACGGCGACTTTGTTCTCGAATTACTCGAACCATTAGTCGCCGCTGGCTACCGCATCCATTTGCGAAAGATAAACGCTGCGAACTACGGAGTTCCACAGCACCGCAAGCGTGTAATTGCAATCGGCGGACTCGGGTGGGATCCGTCGTTTCCGAAGGCCACCCACGCCGCCTTCGGGGCCCCAGGCGCAGAACTTGGAAACGGATGCCGCGCGATCGCCGCACCCACTCTGGGAGAGGCGATTGGCGACTTGCCCCACGCTTTGTGCCAGCCCGATTCCGCCATTCCAGACCATACTTTTGCTGCCTCTGAGCCGGGAAGACCTGGAACGCGCTCGAACGCTCCGACCCGGCCAGCGAATGCGTGATCTTCCTGAAGACCTGTGGCATACGAGCTACCGAAGACGGGCATATCGACGAGTGATGGACGGCACGCCAACCGAGAAGCGGGGCGGTCCTCCTTCCGGGCTCCGGCGGCTCCGCGCCGACCAGCCATCCAAAGCAATCACCGGCGGCGCTCTGCGAGACTTTCTTCACCCGACGGAGAACCGAACATTGACCGTACGTGAATGCGCCCTCCTCCAGACTTTCCCCATGGGTTTTCGGTTTTTCGGCAAGCAAGCGGAGAAGATTCAGCTGATTGGAAACGCCGTGCCGCCTACTTTGAGCCGTGCGATTGCGGCTGCACTGCGGGATGACCTTAGCAAGTTGTCCGGCCAAACATATGAGGTTGGCGCTCTGCTGTCCTTTATACCAACGCTTTCGATCGGCATGAGTCCTGTCCTTGATCGCGTTATTCAGAAAGTGAGATCGCGGTTCTTCGGCCCGTCTGCCACGGAGCGCCAGAGGGTTCTATGGGACTGACGAAGTCGCAAGCCGCCATTTGGCAAAAGGCGAGGTCTTTGGGCGCCGGCGAGCAGGCGGTTGCCTTGACCGATGGGGTGTGCGCCTATCTTGTCGCCCGAATAGCGCACGATCTCCGCTTGTCGCACCTCTTCGATGAACTGCCGACTGAAATCCCGCCGTTCTTTGGTAACGCCCCGCTCGGCTCCCTGGTAATCGAGGGGCATGATTGCCGCGCGCTATTCGAGCGTCTCGTTGCCGCAAACGGGGACGGCGACACGTATTTCGCGTGTTTGGCCGCACTGCACAAGGCACGTTTGAAGTACGAGAAGATTTTGAGCACGCAGCCAGTGCCAACGCTTGAGCAAGTCGGGCCGCGAGGGCTGTTGCAGTACGGGAAACTGGGGGCGGAGTCGCTGGTGGGATTCCTGTTCTGGCGAAAATGGTTTTTCAACGTTGACAACCGTGCAGGCCAGGAGACCGGGTATTTATTCGAACCGATAATCGCATTTGCTATCGGTGGGACGCCCGCTCCGGCGAAGAGAAGCCCGGTGAAACGCCACGCTGACCCAGCCAAAGGTCGGCAGGTTGACTGTGTTCTGGAAAAGAAGGCATACGAACTGAAGATCAGGGTTACAATCGCGGCATCAGGACAAGGGCGCTGGCAGGAGGAACTTGACTTTCCGCTGGATTGCCGCCGCAGCGGTTTCACACCTGTTCTGGTGTGCATGGACAGTACCGAGAATCCTAAATTGACGGCGCTGGTCCGCGCGTTCCATGCCCAGCGCGGCGAGGTTTATGTCGGGGAAGACGCTTGGCGTCACCTTGAAAACCTTGCGGGAGACACAATGGCCAGGTTCCTGGATTTGTATGTGCGAACACCAATTCAGGACTTGTTGGACAAAGGCGGCGACTCGCTGCCCGACTTGGCGGCCAGACAGCGGCAAGACTGCATCGAAATCTCCATCGGCGGCGAATTGCTGCACATTGAGCGGCTTGCAGCCGAGGGGGCGGACGACACCGCAGACGTTTTGCCGGACGATGCTGACCATGAAATCCCGGGATGAAGAAGTGCATTCGCTCCAGAGCACCGCGCGCGTCCTCCGAGGTTGTGCGGCGCGTTATGCAAGCAAACACGAACCGAGAGACTCGGCCCGAGGTCCAGCTACGAAGCGCTCTCCACCGGCTCGGACTACGATTCCGAAAGGACCAAAGGCCGTTATTCTCCTACAAGTGTACTGCGGACGTTGTTTTCAGCCGCACAAGAGTTTGCGTGTTCGTCGATGGCTGTTTCTGGCACGGCTGTCCAAGCCATTTCAAACTCCCGCAGACGAATTCCGCGTGGTGGCGGGAGAAGATCAGCGACAATAAGCGCCGCGACGCTCGCCAGAACAGGATTTTGAAATCGTCAGGTTGGCAGGTGCTTCGCGTGTGGGAGCATGACCTTACTGCGAAGTCCCTGGCTGCGACGGCATGTCGAATACTGAGGATCGTGCAAAAGCGCGGCAGAGCGAGTATCCACCAGTAAGGCGCCGTGCTGCGCGGCTCTACGCCTGCACGCGGGCCGCCGCTGCCCTATCTACGGTGAGACGCCAGCGCACCGCAGTTACGCCATAGTCCGTGCCGCGCCTTGACTGTGCCCCCCCCCCCCCCCCGCGGTCAATCCCCGCCCCCGTCCCCCGGCAGCCGCGCCGGCACGGGAGGCTTCACCGTGAACTGCGTCCCGCGGCCGGGCTCGCTGTGCAAATCGATCGCCCCGCCGTGCGCCTCGATCATCTTCCGCGCCGTCGCCTTTTCCAAGTCCCAGCCGAGAACCGGATGCAGGCAGGCGATCACGATGCTAACGCGAACGAATGACGCCCATGTTGCAGCGGACGTATGCGGTGTGGCCTTAGCAGTTCGTCCAGGACCTCGACGCACTCGGGCAACGGACGGCTTAGGTCATCGGCATCGAATTCCTGAAGCGGAACCCGTCGGGACCGGCAACGAGAATTCCTCGATCAGCTTTTCCAGTTCCTCGGCGCCGTAGCAACGCTCCACAACGCTTGGCCGGAGGACGTTAAAATCGAGTTCCCGTCCGGCAAACAGGAGCGGGAATCGCCCCTTGCCTCGGCAATCCCCAACGAGGATCGCCCCAATGGGACGGCCCCCGCTGAAGACAAAGGCGTAATCCCCTTGCGAGAAGCTAAGTGCGAGCATGTCAACCTCCTTGTAGTAGCGATAATCCTTGAACCGTCATCCGCACACCAGGCATCAGACCGAGCCCCGTTGGCTCCAAGTGGGACTCGCTGAGTGCGGGCTGGAATCTACCGGAAAAGCAGAAAAGCAAGCAATAGCAGTTTGCCGATTTTGCGCAGGAATAGGCAGGAAGCAAAAATGTTGGGTTCCTCTTGACTTGACCCAAGTAGATATGGCATAAATATGGCATATTTATGAGACAACCTGGCGAAAACCACACAGATGAGTAAAGTTAAACCACCCATAATGATCGGATGATGGCCAAGCCAAGAAACGTTACCCCCACGCAGCAGGTCACCATTGCGACGACTCCGCAGGTGGTCAAAGTCTTGACCCGGCTTGCGGAACAAGGACTTCACGGCAAGAACATCGCAGAGGTGGCTGAACGGCTCCTGAGCGAAAGGCTGCGAGAGTTTGTGGAGCAAAAGAAAATCCCTAGCGACGAACTTGTAAAGTAGCAAGGAGGCACAGATGAAGAACTCTGACTCGATAATTCAAGCTGCGGTTGTTAGCATTACCGATGCGGCCGTGTACCTGGGAGTAAGTGCGGATACTGTGCGGCGACTTGTACGCTCCGGCTCAATTCCACATGCACGCATCGGCAATAGCATTCGGATTCGGCGCACGGATCTCGATGGCTATTTGGAAAGCCAGATATCAAGAGAGTGGCGGCCTGTGGATGGGCGTGGCCGCAAGATGGAATCCGTCGCCGCGTCCGACGGCTGATTGCGGATTGGCCCGCACACGGGTCTCGTCGACGATCTCGATCTTAACCCAAGTTCGCCAGTCATTGACGTAAGTACTTGCGGCGCAAGGGGCGCTTTGTAAAAGTCTACACTACACACCCCTCGTTGGCTGTATCTTCGGAAGCCGCCATCGCAGTCGCGTCAACAGGATCGCTTGATGATCCGTCGGCTCCGTAACGCACCTCCGACGAATCTCCGTTCCCTCGCGCGTCGGCAGCACCACATCGACCAACTGGATCTTGCCCAACTCCTCCAACACCCGTCGCGGCTCGTCGCCCAGGCCGGCCCGCCGACACGTCTGCCCCAGCGTCTTCCATAACACATAGGCCAAGAAACAGACCAGGATGTGGGCCTTCACCCGCTCTTCCTTCTGATGCCAGATCGGACGCAGTCCCAGGTCGCTCTTGTGGATGCGGAACGCCCCCTCTGCCTCCGTCAATTGGATGTAGGCTTTCCAAAGATCCTCATCGCTCCAGTCCCTCACGTTGCTCCGCAGCAGGTAGCAGCCTTCGCTTAACACGGCCCAGTCCCGCCAGCTTTCCACCTTCTTCCAGGCCAGCGTCGCGCGACCGTCGGCGGTTGTTTGCACCTCGGTTTGGAACAGTCCCGCCGCGCGACTGTTCTGGCCCAGCAGACGCCCCAGTCGTTGAGCCACGACCAGCGGCTTCAGACGCTGTTTCTGGCAAGCGGCCTCGATCCGCTTGAGCCCCTCTTCGATCCGCTTTTCAAAGCGATCGTGCATCGCCTTTTCTTTCTCGCGGCGATCGCGGCTGCGGCAAAGCACAAACGTTTCCTCGCCGTCCGGCGCAGGGCAAAGCCTCACCTCCAGACCGTCGCGGATCGTGTGCCAATCTTCGGCCAAGAGATCCCGCTCGAATTGCTTCAGCATGCTCTTCGGCGTGCCGACGATGTAACGCCTGCCGCCTTGCTGGAGAAACTCGATGTTCTCCGCCGAGACCATCCCCCGGTCCACCACCCAGATTCGATCGGCCTGCCCGTAGCGACGCTCCATTGTTTCGACGATCTCCTGAAGCGTGGTCACATCGGCGCGATTTCCCGCGAAGATTTCGTAGCCCAAGGGCAGCCCGCACTTGGAGACCACCAAGCCGATGCAGACCTGCTTGCAGTCGGGACGATGATCGCGGGAGTAGCCGCGTCGGGCAAGCACATTGCCGGCGGCCTGGCCCTCGAAGTACGTGCTCGTCACGTCGTAAAGCAAGAGGTCGTACTCCAGCCCGAACAGTTCACCGAGGCGGTTTTTCAAGAATGCTTCAATCGCTTCTTTGTACGGCAACAGGGCGTCCAGCGCACGGTAGAGACGCTGCTCGTTGATCTTCTCCGCGGGGATTCCCAAGAGGTCCGCCAGCGCACTGTGGGCGTAGAAATGCTCGGCGATGTGCAGTTCGCTCGACGGCGCGCACAAGCGGCAGAGGATCAAGACCAAGGCCGTCAGCGACCAGGGGACGTCTTCCTCGCCGCAAGGAATCGTGTGCGCGAGAAACTCCTTCAGTCCCAACTGGTCGATCAATTTCAAGCCCGGCCAGGGACCGCCGAAATCGCGGCGGTTTTCCACGCGCAGGCGTTTAACGTCCACTTCGACCCACTCGGGCCGCACCTCGTCGAAGAGCCGCCGTTGTTGCGAGGCGGCCGCGCCTTCAGCCGCCCGATGCACGCCGAGGCATTGGGATGGATCGAGTTGCCCCAGATAGGCGACGACGCGTTGTCGCGGGCCGCGTTCGGTGCGATACGACTCCATCAAAGCCCAGTAGGCATGTCGCTTGCCGTCCTTGGTGCGGTAATGCGGGCGAATGAACATGCCCGTATTTTATCCCCGTCGTCGGGTGGCCCGAAGGGCAAGGTCTACACTACAACGCCTTTGGTGAGAATGCGTCTGCTGGCGGGGCACGTGGCGAAAGGAGTTGCGTCAAGAATCCCCACCTTTGTGCGATGATCGAATATGCCAAGATTCTTGCCGCAAGGTACGTTGCTGGCG
>CAWBRF010000033.1:0-218782 GCA_963791075.1 uncultured Planctomycetia bacterium | reverse complement strand
GACCGGGTTCAACGGCGCGCGCCTTGGACCAAAAGCTTGGGTTCCCGCGACCGGGCCGGCGCCCCGGGCGGCGCCGATGCTCTTTTCGCCGGCGCCGCCGCCGCGCCCGCGCCCGATTGCGATTCCGGGGGTTCCGAGTTAGGGTTTCATACGCCAAAAGCCGCCAGGGAAATCTTAAGTTAAAATTTTGAATTCATGAACGCCGTCGACTTCTCGCGGGTCCCGGGGCGGCCCAATGGGAGGGCGATCATCACCCGGGAGGCTTGTCGCGCCGCGTTCGATCGTGAACGAATAAAAAACATAAAAGCGGCTCATTGTTTGAACGGCCGGCGAATGCAGTATAAACGGGGCGTGTTCCATATGTCGGAGTAAGGAGGCGGGAGCCGTGTCCGTTGTCGTCATCGGACGTTGTCTTCCATTGACTCGGAAACGGGTTCCCTCGGGAACGAGTAGAGTAAGGACATATGCGACACGATAGGGCGACGGCTTCGCTGGATCAGGAATTCTCCTCGTCGATTTGCCCGCGCGAGGCGCTCGCCCGGGCGACGCGATGTCGACGCCGACGGCTTCGAGGCAAGTCCGATGGACTCCCGCCGCATCGACGACGCCGCGCGCGATCCTCGCCTGATGCGCGGCGCGCCTTCCATCGCGACGGCGCCCGCGCCGCGCATGGGCGTTCGCCCCATGCGCGGCCGTTTGGCCCTATCCATGGTTGGATTGGGCGTGGCGTTGCTCGCCGCGCTATCGCTCGCCGCCGCCGGCATGGGCCGCGCCGCCGGACAACGCGCCGCCGTCGCGCATGGTGGTCGAGGCCAAGGAACTCGTCAACGACGAGAACAAGGACACGATCACGGCCAATGGCGACGTGCGGATTTATTACAATGGCCGTTTCCTGAGAGCGGACCATGTGGTCTATGATCGCAAGACCGCGCGTGTTTTCGCGCAAGGGCACGCGACGCTGATCGAAACGGATGGATCGGTGATCCATGCCGAGATGTTTGATTTCACCGACGATTTCAAGAACGGATTTATCGAGAGCCTGCAGGCCGACACGCCCGACAACACCCATTTCAGCGCGCCGCGCGGCGAGCGGACCGGCGGCGATTTGACGGTGTTCGACAAGGGCTCCTACACCGCCTGCGAAGCCTGCGAGAACGATCCGACCAAGCCGCGCATGTGGCAGCTCAACGCCAAGAGGATCATTCGCGACGAGGTCGAGAAGGTCATCTATTACGAAGACGCGACTTTCGAGCTGCTGGGAATGCCGATCGCTTATTTTCCGTTCCTGTCCGGGCCCGACCCCACCAAAAAGCGGCATACCGGCTTTTTGGCGCCCGAGTTGAGCTATGGCAGCAACACGCTGGGCGTCGGCGTCGGCCTGCCGTTTTTCTGGGCGATCGCGCCCGACATGGATCTGACGATCACGCCGACCTATTTCTCGCGGCAAGGGCCGTTTCTGACCGCGGAGTTCCGTCAGCGTCTCGAGACCGGCAATTATATGATCCATCTCGAAGGCACGCATGTCGGCGATCCCAGCGTGTTTCCGCAGCCGCCGGTGGGGGCGGGCGACCAGAGGTGGCGCGGCGAGGCGCGCAGCGTCGGGCAATTCGCGATCAACGACGAGTGGAAATTCGGCTGGGACGTGACCGCCCTGTCGGACCGCTACTTTTTGCTCGATTACAAGCGCTATGTCGGCCTGAACGATGATTATTTCTTCCGCGAGTTGTCCTCGACGGCCTATCTGACGGGGCAGGGCGATCGCAGCTACTTCGACATGCGCGGCTTCTATTTCCAGGCGCTGTCGCCGAGCGACGTGCAACAGCAGCAGCCGATCACCCATCCGGTGACCGACTATAACCGCGTTTTCGACATCGATCCGGCCAAGACGTTCGGCCTTGGCGGCCAGATCGAGGTCGACGCGAACTTCACCAGCACCTCGGCCAGCATCGCCAATTACGAATTGGTCCAGCCGCGCACGCTCGACTTGATCTACGGCCTTTACACCGTCTGCCAGATCTATTCGCCGGCCTCCGACCCCTACAGGAGCACCTGTCTGTTGCGCGGCGTTGGCGGCGACTATCAACATGCCACGGCGAGCGCCGCCTGGAAGGAAAAATTCATCGATCCCGTCGGCGGCGTGTGGACGCCCTTCGCCTTCGCGCGGTTCTTCGGCTCCTATCTCGATTACGATCAGACCGGCGCTTTCGACGCCTACAACAACGCCGCGCAACCCATTCCCAATGGCGCGCAGAACCTGTTCTTGAAGTCCGACCAGGTGTTTCGAGGCCAGGCCTTGCCGGGCTTTGGCATGGAGTGGCGTTATCCGTTGCTGGCGCGCGTCGGCGAATTTGGAAGCCTGGTGATCGAGCCGATCGGGCAGGTGGTGGCGCGGCCCAACCAGTCCTCCATCCCCTCGCTCGTCAACATGGACGCGCAGAGTCTCGTGTTCGACGACACCAACCTGTTCGAATGGAGCAAATTTTCCGGCTACGACCGCTATGAAACCGGCACGCGCCTCAATTACGGCGGACAGGCGAGCATGACCTTCGCCAACGGGGCCTTCGCCAACGCCTTGCTCGGACAGTCGATTCAACTCGCCGGC
This sequence comes from uncultured Planctomycetia bacterium, assembly GCA_963791075.1. GTDB lineage: Bacteria > Planctomycetota > Planctomycetia > Pirellulales > Thermoguttaceae > CAWBRF01. The sequence goes on along the minus strand of CAWBRF010000033.1, from coordinate 216,180 downwards.
TTTAACTCCTATTCGACCGCCGACGCCGCCAATGTCGGGCTCTCCTCGGGTCTCGACACGCGCGCCTCCGATATCGTCGGACGTTTGGCTTTCTCGCCCAACTCGAAAATCACCTTTGTCGCCAAGGGCCGGTTCGACAAGGATTCGCTGGAGGCGCGCCGTGTCGATGTCGGGGCCTCCTGGAAACTTGATCCGCTAACGCTGAACGTTCAATACGCCAATTACGCCGCGCAGCCGGTGATCGGCTTCGATGTGCGCCGGCAAGGGCTGTCCGCCGACGGCAAATACGACATCACGAAAAACTACTTCTTGAACGCCAATGTCACCTTCGACATGAGCCGCTATCTCTATAACAGCCTGTCGACATATGAGACGCTCACGGGCCTCAACCCGTTCACCGGCTATCTCAACCCGTTGACCGGATATCTCGCCAACCCGCTCACCGGGAATTATCTCACCGGCACGGCGCCCGTCTTCTCGATCGCGCAGATTGGCTTTGGGGTGGGCTATCACGACGAATGCCTGACCGCCACGCTGAAATATTCATCCATTTATCAACCGGAAGTAAGCACTGGGCAGCCAGCCCGAAATCAAACCTTCTTGCTGACCTTGCAGTTTCGCACCCTTGGCGACCTGAAAGTCGGCGAAGGATTAGCCGAGATCCCAATCCACGACGGCGTGCGCGCCAATCCGTGATCCCTCGCCCTTCGTTCGCCGCGCGCGGCCGCGGAGTTTCGTCGCCAATTGCGCGCTTCCAAGCGGGCTCAAGGTCATATTCGAGCAGATGGCGCAGGCGGACGGACTCGCGATGGAGCGGCTGACGGCGAATACGACGAAGGCCGCCCGCTTCGCGCGGCGGCAAGGGGTCTCGCCTCACCCGATCTGGCCGGTAAGACAATGCGATTATACGCTTTTCAATTCGCCGCTCGCGGGGCGCCGGCCGGGGTTCGGGAACCAGCCTCCCTGGTCCGAAGCGGCGCGCCGTTGAACCCTGTCGCGACACATGCGATATGTTTGCGCGCGCGATTTGCTTCAATCGGGTTCGCGAGGGGGCGTGGATGCAGGCGTTCGAATTGAGTTCCGTCCGCGGTCTGATGGCCGTCGTCGGCATGGCGCTCTGCTTGTCGGCCTGCGAAGTTCGTCCGCTCTATGGACCAACGACGATGGGCATCCCGCTCGCCGACGAGCTCAAAGCCATCGAGATCCCGCCCATTCCCGATCGGATCGGCCATTACGTCAGAAACGAGCTGATCTTCGCCTTCAACGGAACCGGTTCCGAAACGACCCCCGCGCGCTACAGGCTTGACGTGAAACTCAAGGAGCGCGTGCAGTCGCCGATCATCGACACGGTCACGGGACGCGCGACCTCCGCCACCGTCTTCATGGACGCGGAATATAAATTGACGGCGCTCGCCACCAGGAAGGAAGTGACGTCGGGAACGCTGATGCAGATCGCGAGCTACGACAGGTTCAGCAACCGCCTGTCCAATGTGCGCGCTGCGCGCGACAGTGAAATCCGCGACGCCAAGACGATCGCCGACGAGATCCGAAACAAGATTTCGATGGAGCTCGCCTTCCGCGACCCGTCGAAGGACAAGGAGCCAACCACGCCGCCGGCGGCGGCGACGCCAAAGGACGCCGGCGCCGCGCAGGGAAATCCGAGCGGCCAATAAGCGCTGTTTTTTAAGGGAAAGGCCCGTGTTCTCGGCCTCTCGCGAGCGATGCGCGGAGGCCCGCGGGAGCGCGGGAAACGAAACGGGCGTCGATTTGACGCCGCCGGCGCGATTTGGTTTATACTCGCGCCGTTTATGCTTGCGCCTGAATAGAGCGCGTGCCGCGCATGGCCGCCGAGGTTAGCCGAACGAAAGGATATGCTCCTGCCCTATCATTCAGTTTCCCGGATGGCCGTCGCCGCCCGCGCCGCTTCGTTTCTTGGCCGCCTGGTCCTCGTTGATCTGGTCATCGTCGATGTCGTCTGATTTCATCATTCGCTGCTCGGGCGTCGGCAAGGCGTTTCAGCTCTATCGTCATCAGAACGATCAATTGAAGCAGATCGTCCTCGGTCTTTGGAAGAAGTTCTATACGGAGAAATGGGTTCTTACCGATGTGAACTTCGACATCGCCAAGGGCGAACGCGTCGGCATCGTCGGCCACAATGGCGCGGGCAAGACGACGCTGCTGCAAATGCTGTGCGGCATCACGCAGCCGACCAGGGGCTTCTTCGACGTGCGCGGACGCATAGCGCCGATCCTCGCGCTGGGATCGGCTTTTGATGGCCTGCTGACGGGTCAGGAGAACGCCCGGATCGGCGCCGCCATCCTCGGCTTGACGCGCACGGAGATCGACCGCCGCATGGCGTCGATCGCCGCCTTCGCCGACATCGGCTCGGCGTTCGAACAGCCCATGCGCACATATTCCAGCGGCATGGTGGCGCGCGTCGCCTTCGCCATCTGCGTGCACGCGGACGCCGACATCCTCATCATCGACGAGGCCCTGTCGGTCGGCGACGAGCCCTTTCAGGAGAAATGCGAGGATTATCTCGTCGAATTCGCCAAGACCGGCACGATTTTGATCGTCTCCCACAGTCTCGATTATCTCGAGACCCTGTGCGACCGCATTCTTTGGCTGGACAATGGCGTCATACGCGAATCGGGAGATCCGGCGAGCGTGATCGCGCGCTATCGCGAAGCCATGCACCCCGCGGGCGATCCTGTTCAGCGCGGCGCGTGATCGGGAGCGTTGAGCTTGAGCGTTTGAGCCGAGAGGGCGAGCGCGATGCGCGCGTCCACCAGCACCGGCTGCGCTTGCAGAGTGTCGAAGGTCGTTCTTTGCCCGAATTTGGCTTCTTCGCATATGCCCACGAGAGCAGATCCGGTCTTGGCGACCTCGTCCCGATGACGATCGTGCGCCCCGCGAGCGTTTAGGTAGCACGACGGATTGGCGCCCTCAACAAAAAGGATCCGTACCTTCAAGGTATCCCTGAACATATTTACGCAAGCCGTTTTCGAGGCTCGTCATGGATTGATTGTAGCCCGCCGCGCGGAGTTTATCGAGCGAGGCGCATGTATAATATTGATACTTGCCCTTCAGGTTCGCCGGAAGATCGATGAACTCGATTTTCGGATCGACGCCGAGTTCTGCAAACATGATCCGGGCTTTGTCGTAAAACGACCGCGCCACGCCCGATCCGACGTTGTAGAGCCCCGAGGCCGCCGATTGATCCTTGAGCGCCCAGAGGGCCACATCGACGCAATCGCCGACCCAGACAAAATCGCGAAGCTGTTCGCCATCGGCATAGGCAGGGTTTTCCGAGCGAAAGAGGCGGACGGCGCCGCGCTCGCGTATCTGGGCGTGCAGATGCGCCGCGACGCTGCGTTGGCCGCCTTTGTGATATTCGTTCGGCCCATAGACATTGAAGAACTTCAGACCGACCCAGCGCGGCGGGACCGGCTCGTCACCCTGCACGCCGCGCAGAACGAATTGGTCGAAGACGTGCTTGCTCCAACCATAAGGATTGAGCGGACGCAGCATGCCGAGATAATCATCGTCGAACCGGTCCAGAAACCCGTGCTCGCCATCTCCGTAGGTCGCCGCCGACGACGCATAGACCAGTGGAATTTCGGCCTGCGCGCAGAACCGCCACAGATCGACCGATAGCCGAAAATTATTGCGTACGATGGCGTCGACGTCCGTCTCCGTCGTCGTGGAAATCGCGCCCATATGCACGACACCGCGAATTTTCGCGCGGTTGGCCTCGAGGAAGGCGCGAAGCTCCTCGGGCGCGATCAAATCGGCCAGCCGACGCTTGGCGATATTGCGCCATTTAAAGGCGTCCGCGCCCAGCCAATCGACGATGACGAAGTCTTCGTCAGAGGAATTGAGCGCCGCCGCGATGTTCGAACCGATGAAACCTGCACCGCCCGTGATCACATACATGGCCGTCTCTTGGTTTGCCGTCCTCGAAAATAGTCGATCGCCTGCCGCGCCGCCAGAGGAAATCCGGCGCGACGCGGAGCCTTGAGCCGCGGGCGGCCGCCGCGCCCATATCCGCCTCGCCGTCGCCGATCAAGACCGCGTTTTCCCGCGCGAAACGAAATCCGCCATCGCGTCCAGAACCAGACCGGGCGCGGGCTTTGGATCGGACAGGTATATTTTGTCGATGATAATCGTTTCGTCTCGATCGAGAAGGGCGAAGCGTCGATCAAAGGGCGCGGCGGCAGTCACCGCGCATCTCCCGCGTCGGCGCGTGAGATGATCGACGTCGTGCTGTGCCCCGCTTCGAGCGGGACAAGAAGAGTTTTCCCGCCGTAAGCCTGGACGAGATCCGCGCCGACCATAGTGTCGATGGTGTAATCGCCGCCCTTAATCAGCACGTCCGGCTTAAGAAGCTGGATAAGTTCCAGCGGCGTGTCCTCCTCGAACAGGATCACGAGATCGACGCTGCTGATCGAAGCCATGACGGTCGAACGCGCGTTCTCGTTCTGTATGGGGCGCGTCGGACCCTTGAGACGACGGACGGAAGCGTCGCTGTTCAGCCCCACGACGAGCCGATCGCATGATGCGCGGGCTTGCCTCAGCAGTTCGACATGCCCGGGGTGCAGAAGGTCAAAGCATCCGTTGGTGAAGCCAACGCGCAGACCGCGCTCATTCCAGTCGTTCACGATGGCCTCGGCGGCCTCGGCGGCGACAATTTTGGGATTAGCGCCAGACAGGGCGCGCAGCGCCGAGGCCAGTTCGCTGGCCTTGACGACGGCGGTGCCACGCTTGCCCACGACGATCCCCGCGGCGACATTGGCGATCCGAGCGCCCGAAGCAACACTCATTCCTCCAGCCACCGCTTCTGGGAGGCGGACCGGCCGCTGGTCGTCGTCGGCCGCAGCTCGAAGCTCGGCGAGGAAGTCCGCGAAGATGTCTGTCGCGAGTTGTCGATTCCCGTGCTGCGGCGGATCAGCGGCGGCGCGGCCGTGGTGGCCGGGCCGGGCTGCTTGATGTACTCCGTCGTCTTGAGCCTCCGCCGGCGGCCGGCGCTGGCCAGCGTCGGTTGCGTCCATTGCTTTGCCCTGGAAACGCTTGCCGCGGCGTTGCGGCCGCTGCTCCCCGAGATCGGCGTCCGCGGGGCGAGCGACCTGGTTTTCGGCGACCGCAAGGTCTCCGGCAACAGCATGAGGATGCGGCAGGGACGCCTGCTCTATCACGGGACGCTGTTGTACGACTTTCCCCTGGAGTTGATCGGTCGGGCATTGGCCATGCCGCCGCGGCAGCCGGAGTATCGCCGCGGGCGGCCGCACGCGGACTTTGTGGCCAATTTGCCCCTTTCCGCGGCGTCGATTCGCCGCGCGGTGGCGGCGGCCTGGGGCGGCGACGAGGCATACGCCGATTGGCCGCGGGCGCGGACCGCGCAACTGGCCGCGGAGAAATACTCCCGCCGCGAGTGGAACCGCCAGCGGTAGTAGCCATATGGAGTGGTTCCGATGACAAGAATGGCTGTTGACTGCTGGAAAGATTCGGCTACAATTTAGTTAGCGACCAGAATGAGCCGTTTTATATCGACTCAGGACATTGTCCCTGGCCGCTTCTTTTTTTCCTCGGCGGCGATCCACTTCAGTACGTCTTGCATGGCCTCGTCGCCCCGGTGGATCAGGGGCTCCAATAGTGCGATCCCGCTGTGGTGCAGCGGATTGTCCCGAATTCCGGCCTTGGCCTCTTCTTTCTTTCGCAGTGTCAGAGCACACAGATCGCACAACTGGAGGATCACGCTCTTCGATGAGTCAATGAAGAAACCCTTCTCGATGACTTGGCCGAGCTTGAGTGTTCCTTCCATGCCGCGAAGCACCCTGATCGACTTCTCCACATCGCGGACGATTTCCTTGTTCTCATCCGAAATGAATATGCCAAGCGGAGAACCCGGCAGCGACTTGAGCCAGTCGTCGATCACGCGAGCAACCAGCGGAAAGGCGGCGACATGCGGGTTGATGGCGATGCCCGCGCCAAAACTGCCGTGCATCCATCGCCCAAAGCGTTTCTTTTCTATCGCACGGTAGACGATTCTCAGTTCGTGCGTCACTGCAATCGAGAACAAAGCATCGCGGAAAGCAACGCGGTCAGCTAACAGCGGCATCGACTTGAACCATTTCCGGCCAATCATCAAGTCGGTTGCGTGTATCTCGAAATTGTGCGGCTGTGGCGGTGGAAACGCTTTTTCAATCTCGGCATGCAAATCTTGTTCGACTTGGAGCCACTTCACTTCCGGGACGGCCAAGGCACACAATACAAATATCGGCTGTTGGGCATCGTTGAGATTGTTGCCGGTGTTGCCGGATTCGTCGAAGTAGATGAGGTGCATGATTCGTCCCTGCCTTCTGCTCGAATTTCCATCGGGCAAGTGATCGCCAATTTCTGGCTGTCGCAGCATTCGGGGACCGTAGCAACCATTCTGACGGACGAGAAAGCATAACAAAGAACATCCCCCCGGGCTACCTCCCGCAAGTGTGTTATGCTGGTGGAATCTCATCCTGACAGGGCGGCTTTCCTGCGTGGAAATCAGCCGCATTTATCGTGGCGTAGGCCAGCAACCCCCTGAGCGGGTTAATGTGACGGCCTCCGGTTTTCCGTTACACTGAATGAACGATGCCGCTGGATCGAAGCCTGGGGCTCGATCGACGCTCTTTCCCCTTATCGCGGGAGAGGGGGCGGCGCGCGGTCCGTAAACGGTCTTCAACGCTCCCTATGCCGCGCCGCAACCTCCTTTGGCTCCTGTTTCTCGCCGCCGCCTCGCTGGCGTGCTACGATCGCGTCCAGCACAATCCCAATGGCCGCGCGGTCGGCGACGTGCTCGACCAAATCTCGCGACACTACTATGAACCGGTTGACAGCAACAGCCTCTTCCAAGGCGCCGTCGAGGGCATGGTCGAGCGGCTGAAGGACGACTACTCGGCCTATATCGCCCCCGCCGAGCAAAAGGAGTTCGACGCCGCGATCAATAAGCGGTTCGAGGGCGTCGGCATGGAAGTCGCGCTCGACCCGAAAACGAAGCAGTTGACGGTCGTCACCCCCTTTGCCGGTTCGCCGGCCTACGAGGCGGGCGTCCGCGCCGGCGACACGATCCTCAAGATCGACGGCCGCGCAACCCAAGGGATGTCGCCGGAGGAAGCCGTCAAACTCATCCAGGGGGCCCCCGGCACGTCGGTCGCCCTGTTGCTCCTCCACGAAGGCCAGCAGAAGCCAGTCGGCGTTGACGTTGTGCGGCGAATGATCGAGGTCGACACCGTCCGCGGCGACCGGCGAAACGCCGACGGATCGTGGGACTTCTTTCTCCCCGGGCACGACCGGCTCGGCTACATCCGCGTCACCGGCTTCGCGGAAAAGACCGCCGACGACCTCCGCCAGGCGATGGAATGGCTGACGGAACATCAAATGCGGGCGTTGATTCTCGACCTCCGCGACAACCCCGGCGGACTGCTCGCTTCCGCCGCGGAGGTGTGCGACATGTTCATCGACCAGGGCGTGATCGTCGTTACGAAAGGCCGCGAAGGACAGATTCGCGAGGAGTTGATCGCCAGCGGCAAAGGCCGCTTCACCGACTTTCCCATGGCGGTCCTCGTCAACCAAAACAGCGCCAGCGCCAGCGAGATCGTCGCCGCCTGCCTGCAAGACCATCAACGGGCGACGATCGTCGGCCAGCGGACCTTCGGCAAGGGGACGGTGCAGGAGGTGAGCGACCTGGGCGACGATCGCGGCGAGTTGAAGCTGACCGTGGCCAGCTATTGGCGGCCGAGCAACAAGAACATTCATCGGCCGCACGGCGCCGGCGAGAACGACGTTTGGGGCGTCCAGCCCAGCGAAGGCTACGCCGTCGTCGTCGAGGGGGATGAGCTGAAGCGGTTGTACGCCGATCGGCTGGAGCGAGACATTTTTCGTCCCGGCCAGCAGCCGCGCCCGCCCGACGCCGCCCGGCCGAGCGCGCCGGTCGTCGATCGGCAGTTGGCCAAGGCAATCGCCTGCGTGGACGGCAAGGGGAAGGGACAATAGGGGCCCGTCGCGCCGGCCCGACCGGGCAGTCGGTCATTCACGGCCAAAGATTTCCTTCATTAATCGATCGACGTAGGCCCACACGAAAACGGCGTAGCCTCCAGGCCTCTGCGCCGGGCGGGAACAGAATCCGCTTGGCATGACACGGGTTTGGTCCTTTTTCTTGCGAGGCTCTTGAAAAAGGAACTGCGAAATCCCGCGAGGGGCCGCCTCGCGACGAACCGAGAGCCGCGAAATGGCCTCGGGCGGCGGGACTGAATCGCCAACCCAGTCCAAGAGCTCGCAGACGGCGGAGCGTCCGCCCTTGTCGCTGTGGTGGCCAATGACCCGCATGAGCGTAAGGTTTCCGGAGGCGAGGCGAAAGGCAATTATCTGCCCAACAGCCCAATTGTTTGCGCTCTTCAATCCCCGCGGCACACGCTTTGGCGGCGGCGGCGGCGAGAGAAGCCTCTCGCGAAGCTGGCTCAGCAGCGCCGCCCGCTTTTCGCGGTCTTTCGGACGTTCCCAACGAACTAGGTCTTGGCCGCTTTCGATCAATCGGATTGCGTTTTCCCTGGTCCGCCCTTCCAGGCGCCCAAGCTGCCACTGCGACGCCGCAAGCGCGAGCCAGAAAACGGGCATTTCCTCATCGTCGTGGACGGAAGAGGCGTACTCGCTCAACAGTTTATCGACCGCTTGGCCAGGCGTCATTCCCTCGCCAATCAAATCACGGAAGTCGCCGCGCAGGTCAGCGGCGAGATCGTCGGAAAAGATTCCTACGCCCCAAGTGCCCAACCGTATTCCTCAACTTGCCAAGACCGGACTGTCGAACAGGCATGGCTGGCGCCACGCACGAGGCGCTTCGCTCCCGCTTGCGCCCTACGGCTGCATCGCCGCGAGCAACTCCCCGACGTAATCGGCCGTCTCGCGGAGGACCGTCTCGCGCGGCCTCGTCGCCGCCTCCGCCAGGCGGCGAACAATCGCCGAACCGACAATCAGCCCGTCGGCCACGGGGGCCAACAGCCGCACGTGCTCCGGCCGGCTGACCCCGAAGCCGATGCAGATCGGCAGCGGCGTTTGCCGCCGCAGCCAGCGGACGTTCTCGATCAGGTCCGGCGGCAATTCGCGCCGCTCGCCGGTGATCCCGGTCACGGAAACGTAGTAGATGAAGCCGGTCGTCGCCGCGGCGATCCGCAGCGCCCGCTCCCGCGGCGTCGTCGGGGCAATCAACTGGATGAGGCTGAAATCCTCGCGGCGGCAGATTTCCGCCAGCTTTCCCGCCTCCTCGACGGGCAGGTCGGGAACGATCGCGCCGGCCACGCCCGCCGCCTTCGCCGCACACACGTAGTTCTCCAGTCCGCGGCGATAGACAATCGCGTAGCTGACCATCGTCGCCACGGGAATGGACAGTTCCCCCGCAATGCCGGCGAGCATGGCGAAGATTTCGTCGAGCTTGATCTTCCGCTCCAGCGCTCGGGTGTACGAGGCCTGGATGACCGGTCCATCGGCCACGGGATCGCTATACGGGACGCCCAATTCGCACAGCGCGGCGCCGCGGGCGGCCAGCCGCAGGAGGACGTCGCGGGTGAAATCGAGGTCCGTGTCGCCGGCCGTGACGAAGGGCATCAGCGCCTTGCGTCCCGCACGGCGAAGTTCCGAAAAAACCGTGTCAATTGCAGACATGATTCCCCTAAGTCCAAGGTCTATGAATTGAGTGAAATGGAAAGCTCATCCGTAGAAATATCGACGCGGAGGCGCACGGTCGCGGAGACGGACAGAAAAGAATGATTCTACCTTTCGCGACGCGCCTTTGCGACTTCGCGTCGCGTGCGTGAAATGCGCGTCCGCTTGGACCGCGACTGGTGGGGTCTGGTTTCCCAACTCGCGCCGTCTTGCCTTGCTTCGCCATTCTCTGCCCGCTCGGGCCAAAAAACCTTGTGAAATGCCCGTTAGTGGCCCGTTAGCGGAACGTGACTGCGGGGAATGCCCCAACCACCGCGACGCCAAGTAGTTACGGCTGCCGCCGCCCGAAAAATCCACCGCGGCGCCAGCACTGCTGTCGGTCACAACTGACGGTTGTTCTTGGCTTTAGGATAAACTCGCGGATGCCCATTGACCCAATTTTGCAAAGCAGTACACTTGGACCCGTCACGTCTGTATATTGTGGTTAGGAAAGTGTAAAATACAATAGGTGGGGTAATCGAGGCATTTTGCCGATCTCATCTATGTACTAATGTATATGCATTGGTAAGGACGCCGAGAAGCGCGAAAACGAAGGAGTTAGCCCATGGATATCCTCGAAACGGAAGCCGGAAAGACTGCCGGCACAAGCAGTGCGAGAACAGCGGAGACCAGAGCGACAGAGAGCGGGCGGTCCAGAGGCGCGCAATCCGAACCGGCCGGCGGTTCGTCTTGCCAGGATGCGAAGGCGGCAGTGGGCCCCGGCAACCGGCCGCCGGCCGTGCCGCTGGCGATCGAGCGAGGTCTTCTGCCCGGCCGACGTGGCCGATCCCTTCGACACCGTCGCCTGGGACCTGCGCACGGCGGCCATCAAGGGCGAAGGGGGCGAGGTGGTCTTCGAGCAGCGCGATTGCGAGATCCCCGCCACCTGGTCGCAATTGGCCACCAACGTCGTCGCCAACAAGTATTTCTACGGCGAAGTGAACACCGGCGAGCGGGAGAAGAGCGTGCGGCAGTTGATCCATCGCGTCTGCCGCACGATCGCCGACTGGGGCTCTGCAGGACGGCTATTTCGCCACGGCCGACGACGCCCGAGCGATTCTATCGCGATCTGGCCTGGCTCTGCCTGCACCAGTACGCCTCGTTCAACTCGCCGGTGTGGTTCAACGTCGGGCTTGTATCACCAGTACGGCGTCAAGGGGGCGATGTGCAACTGGCACTGGGACGCCGCCTCGCGGTCGGCCATGCAGCCGAAGAACCCCTACGAATACCCGCAGGCGTCGGCCTGCTTCATCCAGAGCGTGCAGGACAACATGGAAGACATCATGGAGCTTGCCCGCAGCGAGGCCATGCTCTTCAAGTTCGGCTCGGGCACGGGCACGGACCTGTCCAGCCTGCGGTCGCACCGCGAGAAGCTTTCCGGCGGGGGGAAGCCGTCGGGGCCGCTGTCGTTCATGCGGGTGTACGACCAGATCGCCGCGGTGGTCAAGAGCGGCGGCAAGACCCGCCGCGCCGCCAAGATGCAGTCGCTCAAGGTCTGGCATCCCGACATCATGGAGTTCATCGAGTGCAAGTACCATGAGGAGAAGAAGGCCCGGCTGCTGATCCAGGAGGGCTACGACGCCCAGGAGGCCTACGACTCGATCCTCTTCCAGAACGCCAACCTCTCGGTCCGCGTGACCGACGAGTTCATGGAAGCGGTCGAGGCCGACAAGCCGTGGACGACCCATTGGGTCACCAATCCGGCGAAGGACGGGCCGACCTTATCCAGGCGCGGGAGATGTTCGAGCACGATGGCCCAGGCGGCCTGGGCGTGCGGCGATCCCGGGCTTGCAATACGACTCGACGATCAACCGCTGGCACACCTGTCCCGCGCTCGGGGCGAATCAACGCCTCGAATCCCTGCTCCGAGTACATGTTCCTCGACGATTCGGCCTGCAACCTGGCGAGCGTCAACCTGATGAAGTTCCGCCTGCCGGACGGGACGTTCGACGCCGCGCGTTTCCAGGCGGCCTGCCGGCTGGTCTTCATCGCCCAGGAGATCCTCGTCGATCACGCCAGCTATCCCACGCAGCGGATCGCCGCCAACAGCCACCGCTTCCGCCCGCTGGGCCTGGGATACTCGAACCTCGGCAGCCTGATCATGGCCAGCGGGCTTGCCCTACGACTCGGACGAGGCCCGCGGGCCTGTGCGGGGCGATCACCGCGCTCCTGCACGGCTCGGCCTGCCGCACCAGCACCGAGCTGGCCGCGGCCGTCGGACCCTTCGACGGCTTCGAGGAAAACCGCGAGCCGATGCTCCAAGTGATGGAAATGCACTGGGAAAAGGTCGAGCAGATCAAGGGCTGCGCCGAAGCATCTGCAAGACGCCGCCCGCAAACTCTGGGACGACGTCCTGCTCGCGCGGCCAGCCGCCACGGCTTCCGCAACGCCCAGGCGACCGTCCTGGCCCCCACCGGCACGATCAGCTTCATGATGGACTGCGACACGACGGGCATCGAGCCGGACATCGCCCTGGTGAAGTACAAGCAGTTGGCCGGCGGCGGCATGTTGAAGATCGTCAACCAGACGGTGCCCGCTGGCCTTGCAGACGCTGGGCTACTCGCCGGAGGAAGTCGAGTCGATCGTCGCGCACATCGACAAGGAGGGGACGATCGAGGGCGCGGCGGACCTGAAGGTCGAGCACCTGCCGGTGTTCGATTGCGCCTTCCAGCCGGCCAACGGCACGCGGTTTATCCCCTGGAAGGCCCACATCCGCATGATGGCCGCCGCGCAGCCGTTCATTTCCGGGGCGATTTCAAAGACCGTGAACATGCCCAAGGACACCACGCCGGAGGACGTGGCCGACGCCTATCGCGAGGGCTGGCGGCTGGGATTGAAGGCGTTGGCGATTTATCGCGACGGCTCGAAGGAGGCGCAGCCGCTGTCGACCAAGAACAAGGCCGACAAGGCGGCGGAAAAGCTGATCGCCGCCCCCCGCCGCGAGCGCCTGCCCGACACGCGGCAATCGATCACGCACAAGTTCAACATCTCCGGGCACGAGGGCTACATCACCGTGGGTCTGTATCCCGACGGGCGGCCGGGCGAATTGTTCATCACCATGGCCAAGGAAGGGAGCACGATCGGCGGCCTGATGGATTGCTTCGGCACGGCGGTGTCGATGAGCCTTCAGTACGGCGTGCCGTTGGAGGTGTACGTGAACAAGTTCTCGCACACCCGCTTCGAGCCGATGGGCTTTACGAAGAATCCCGACATCCGCCTGGCCAAGAGCCTGGTGGACTACATCTTCCGCTGGCTGGGGATCACGTTCCTGCCGGGCTATCGCGAGGCGAACCGCGAGGGGCCGGCCGCCCGGGCGGAGACCCCGCCGGGCGCATCGGGGGACACGGAAACAGAGCTGCGGCCCGTCGCCATGAAGGTTGGCGGGCCGACGATCGGGCAAGGACTGGCCAAGGCGAGCGTTGGGGGGGCGGCCAATGGCTCGGCCAATGGAGCGCACGGCAGCGCCAACGGGAACGGAAACGGCAGCCACGCCAAGCGGGCCGCTGTGGCCGTCCTCGCGCAGGCGCCGCCCCGCAGGTTGATCCCCGCAACGACCAGTTCGCCCGATTCCAGACCGACGCCCCCTGTTGCGACCGCTGCGGCGCGATCACGGTGCGTTCCGGGAACTGCTACCTCTGCTACAACTGCGGCAGCAGCATGGGCTGTTCGTAGGTTTCCAGCCGGTCCCCTCTCCCTCCGGGAGAGGGTTAGGGTGAGGGCGAGCATCGGCAAGGGCAGCGGCGGCGCGCCGCGCTGGCCCCGCCCCCGTTGACACGCCGCGGCGAAGGGTTTAGCATACTATGTTTCGCCAAGTTTTCGACCCATGGGCAGGCGGTCCGCCACCGCCGCGGGAGTATTCCGATGGCAGTGCCAAAACGCAGACATTCCAACGCCCGAACGGGCAGCCGCCGGGCCCATGACGCCAAGACCCCGCGGCACATCCTCTACTGCCCCCAGTGCAGCACGGCCGTGCCGCCGCACACGATTTGTCCGAAATGCGGCCACTACGCCGGCCGCAAGGTTGTGGACACCGAATAAGGCGAACCGCGCGTGAGCAAGATCGCCTTTCTATTCCCTGGACAAGGGGCGCAGACAGTGGGCATGGGGCGGCGGCTGGCCGAGTCGCTCCCCGCCGTGCGCCGCCTCTACGATCGCGCCGCCGAAGTCCTCGGCTACGACCTGGCGAAGCTCTGTTTCGACGGACCCGCCGAAACCCTCGACTCGACGATCTACAGCCAGCCGGCCTTGTTCGTCACCAGCCTGGCCGCCTTGGAGTCGTTGCGCGCAATCGCCGGAGGTCGTCCTCTCCTGCGAGGCGGCGGCCGGCCTGAGCCTGGGCGAATACACGGCGATGGTTTTCGCGGGAATTATGGATTTCGAGGACGGGCTGACGCTGGTGCAAAAGCGCGGCGCCGCCATGCAGGAGGCCGCCGACGCCACCCCCAGCGGCATGGTCACCCTCCTCGGACTGGAGCGCGTCCAGGTCGAGGCCCTCTGCGCGCAGGCGCGCGACGGCGAAATCCTCGAAATCGCCAACCTCCTCTGCCCGGGAACGATCGTCATTTCCGGGACGAATGCCGCCTGCGAGCGGGCGGCGGAGATGGCCCAGTCGTTCGGGGCGATGAAGGCGGTTCCCTTGGCCGTGGCCGGGGCCTTTCACACCACGATCATGCGGCCGGCGGACCAGCGCTGCGCCGCCGCCTTGGCCGCCGTCCCCTTGCGCCGCCCGAACATCGAAGTCGTTTTCAACGTTGACGCCCAAGCGCACGACGACCCCGAGGACATCCGCCGCCTGATGGTCAAGCAAATCCTTCAGCCGGTCCTTTGGGAAGACTCGATGCGGACGCTCCTGCAACAGGGCTTCGACCAGTTTTACGAGATTGGGCCGGGCCGTGCGCTGCGCGGCCTGTTGCGGCGCATCGACCGCAAGGTCGAGTGCCAGAGCGTGGACGTTTGAGCGAAGAAGAAGAAAGAAGAAAGGAGTTAGGAGTTAGGAGTTAGGAGTTAGAAGCAGGAAGGCAGGAGACCAAAGCGACAAGGGCAACGTTGCCAAGGTTTTCCCGCGGGCAATCGAGCAGGAACACTCCATTCTAACTCCTAACTTCCAACTCCTTTCTTCTATCCCCCCCGGAGAACTTTTAGCATGACGCAAGCATCAACCGCACGCATTTCCGCCGATCTGAGCGGCCGGCCGGCGATTGTGACCGGGGCCGCCCGCGGACTGGGCCGCGCGATCGCCTGCCCTGGCCCGCGCCGGCGCCAAGGTCGCCTGCATCGACATCAATGTCGAGACCCTCAAGGAGACGATCGAGCTGATCCGCGCCGCCGGCGGGGTGGCCGAGCCCTTGGCCTGCAACGTCACCGACTCCGCCCGCGTCGGCGAAGTGGTCGAAGAGGTCGTAAAGATGTGGGGCAGCCTGCAAATCCTCGTCAACAACGCCGGCATCACCCGCGACAACATGATCCTGAGAATGAAGGACGACCAGTGGGACGCGGTGCTGAACATCAACCTCCGCGGCACGTTCCTCTTCACCCGCGCCGCCGCCCGCCCCATCATCAAGGGCAAAAATGGACGGATCATCAACATCGCCAGCGTCTCCGGTCTGATGGGCAACCCGGGCCAGGCCAACTATTCCGCCTCGAAGGCCGGAGTGATCGGGCTGACGCGAACTGTCGCCCGGGAATTGGCCGGCCGCGACGTCACCGTCAACGCCGTCGCCCCCGGCTTCATCGCCACGGACATGACCGCCGCGTTGGGCGCGGAGACGTTGGAACAAATCAAGAAAGAAATCCCCCTGGGCCGCCTGGGCCAGCCGCAGGACGTCGCCGACGCCGTGCTGTTCCTTGCCAGCGACGCCGCCAGCTTCATCACCGGGCACGTCCTGACCGTGGATGGCGGGATTACGGTTTAAGGGGTTATGTAGGAATAATTTGTTACGGAAGGCGGGGAAAGATAGGTAGGGTGGGTCGAGCGCAGCGAGCCCCGCCATCCATTCTCCGCAGATTTTGGTGGGGCTCACTGCGTTCGACCCACCCTACAGTCCTGTCCGCCACGCGATTTCAGAACAATCCGGCCTAGAAGATATAGACACGGAGGCGGAAAACCGGTATATCTTTCTGGATTGCTGAAAAGACAGGCAAGGCACAGGGTTTGTATCGTAAGCAGAGTGAGTGTATCAACATTGTCCGGCGGGGACGGCCAAGGGAGCGCATCCCCCCAATAACGATTGGTTAGCAGGAGGAGTCCCAAGGTGGCCTCAGTCGAAGAACGTGTGATCGATATCGTCGCCGAGCAGCTTGGCGTTAGCAAGGACCAAATCAACCGCGAGACCTCGTTCGTCAACGATCTGGGGGCCGATTCCCTGGACACCGTCGAATTGGTGATGGAGGTCGAAGAGGAGTTCGACATCAACATCCCCGACGACGCGGCGGAAAAGATCCAGACCGTCGGTCAAGCGATCGACCATATCGAAAAGACGGTCGCCAAGAACGAGACCGCTTCCTGAAACGTCCGCCGGCAACGTTCGCCAGGAACGTTCGCCAGGAACGATCGGCGGTGAAGGAAAGGCGTTTCGGCGACCGGCCGTCGGCGCTCGCGCCGATTTGCCCGGACGCCGACATGGATGCAAGTTCTGTCAACAGCGACGCTTAGCGAGTTTTCATGAAACGACGGGTGGTCGTAACGGGCCTTGGACTGGTGACTTCGCTCGGCTGTCGCGTCGAGGACGTGTGGACCCGCGTCTGCAACGGCGAGAACGGCGTCCGCATGCTCCAGCGATTCGACGCCGCGGCCTATCGCGTGCGGTTCGGCGGGGAGATCCGCGATTGCGACTGGTCCACGGAAGGCTACATCGACCAGCGCGAGACGAAGCGACTGGACCGTTTCACTCAACTCGCCATGGTCGCCGGCATCGACGCGGTCCGCGACTCGGGCATCGACTTCTCCAAGGAAGAGCTGTTCCGCTGCGGCGTCATGGTCGGCTCGGGGATCGGCGGTCTGCACGAGATCGAGGCCCAGCACACCCGCTTGCTGGAAAAGGGCCCGGAAAAGGTCTCCGCCTTCACGATTCCGAAACTGATCGCCAACGCCGCCAGCGGGCAGGTTTCCATTCAATACGGGCTTCGCGGCCCCAACGCCGCGGTGGTCACGGCCTGCGCCAGCGCCACGAACGCCATCGGCGACGCCTTCCGCACCATCCAATACGACGACGCCGAGGTGATGATCACCGGCGGCAGCGAGGCCGCGGTGACGCCGATGGGTTTAAGCGGGTTTGCGGCGATGCGGGCGCTTTCCGAGCGAAACGACGATCCCGCCCATGCCAGCCGCCCCTTCGACGCCAATCGCGACGGCTTTGTCCTTTCCGAGGGCGCCGGCCTGCTGGTGTTGGAGGAACTTGAACACGCGAAGGCCCGCGGCGCGAAAATCTACGCCGAATTGCTCGGCTACGGGATGAGCGCCGATGGCGGGCACATCACCCAGCCGGACAAGAACGGGACCGGCGCCGCCCACGCCATGGCCCTGGCCGTCCGCGACGCGCGGATCGATCCCACGGAAATCGGCTACATCAACGCCCACGGCACCAGCACCCCCCTGGGCGATCAGGCCGAAACGACGGCGATCAAATCCGTCTTCAAGGACCACGCCTACAAGTTGTCCGTTTCCAGCACGAAGAGCCAATTGGGTCATTTGCTCGGGGCCAGCGGCGGCGTCGAGTTGATTTTCAGCGTCCTGGCGCTCCGCGACAGCCTGATCCCGCCGACGATCAACTACGAGACTCCCGACCCGGCTTGCGATCTCGACTACACCCCCAACCAGGCGAGACAGCGGAAGCTGACCGCCGTGATGTCGAACAGTTTCGGTTTTGGCGGTCACAATGGGTCGCTGGTGGCGGGGGTGTTGCGGAACGGGAAGGCGTAGGGGCCGGCCGAGAAGGTCCCGCGGCGCCGTGTACCTCGCTTACGGTTTCGCGAGATGTGCGACAATTGCCCATCTTTCCCCGTCCTCCCTCGCGAAACCGCACACGAATCGGCAATTTCCCGCCGCTTCGCCACGGTTCTCTCTTGCCCCAATTCATGAGGAATCCTATACTTCCGGCCCAGATTTCCCGCAGTCGCTCGTTCGCGCCCATCGGCAAGGAGGCCCAGACATGGCGGCAAGGATTCTCTTCACATTGACGCTCGTTTTCGTCGCCGTCCAGCCGCTCTGGGGACAGAGCCTCGCGTCGCAGTGGCGCGCCGCCGGCGGGCCAACCCCTGCGGACGCCCAAGGGGCGGTCGTCCCGGCCACGGCCAACGTGCCGGCCGAGCCATCGCCCACCCTCGCCCCGCCGCTGGCGCCCGCGGCGGCGAGTCCCCGCCGATCGATCACCCGCGTGACCAACGGCTCCGGCAATCTTCCGAACGAGCATGGCCAAGTCTGGCGGGAATACGACATCAGCCCCTACACCACGCGCGTCACCTCGACCCGACGCCCCGAACAGGCGGTGGTCGATTGGATCCTGCGGGAGACGGGCTACGAGGTCTGGCACAGCGAGCCGCTGGGCATCCTCAGCGCCACGCCGCGGACGCTCCGCGTCTATCACACCCCGGAAATGCAAACCCTCGTCGCCGACGTTGTCGATCGCTTCGTCGCCAGCGAGGCCCGCACGGAAACATTCTGCCTCCGCGTGATGACGATCGACAGTCCGAATTGGCGCGTGCGGGCGTTGCGGGCGTTGCGGCCCGTGCCCGTGCAGACCCAAGGCGCCTCGGCCTGGCTCTTGCAGAAAGAAGACGCCGCCGTGCTCCTGGCCGACTGGCAGCGGCGGATCGACTATCGCGAACACAGTTCCCCGCACTTGATGGTCAACAACGGGCAATCGACGGTCGTTTCCATGCTTCGGCCGCGGACCTACGTCCGCGACGTCATCCTGCGGCCGGAAACGGTTTGCGGCTTCGAAAACCAGATCGGCCAGATCGACGAAGGCTTTTCTTTGGAGTTCAGTCCGCTGCTGACATTGGACGGGCGGATGATCGACGCGGCGATCAAGTGCAACATCGACCAGGTCGAGAAGATCGTGCCCGTGGCGCTGGAGGTCCCCACGGCGGCGTTGACGCGCGAGCGGCGCGGATCGACGCGCCGCAGATGTCCCAAGTCCGCTTCCACGAGCGGTTTCGCTGGCCGACGGAGCAGGTGCTCTTGATCAGCCTGGCGCGGTGGCCACTCCGCAGCCGGTGGACGTCAAGGCGATGTTGGGTGGCCTGCCGCTGCCGTTGCCCAGTTCGCCGCCCCGGGCGGATTTGCTGGTGATGATCGAGAGCAAAGGCCCGCTGCCGGTCCCCGCACGCGCCGGGCGCTGCCCGGAGTTTGAGGCAAAGACCTACCGGGACAGGTATTGATCGCGCTGGTGCATCTCTCGACGCCCCCGCCCCGAGGCGGTAAAATGCGAAGATTCCGCCGACTTGTAGGGCCGCTTCCCACGGAGAATCCATGAATTCCGCGTCGCGACGGGTAGTGATCACCGGCATGGGCGTCATCAGCCCCTTGGGCAGCAGCAAAGAGGCCCTGTGGGAGGCCCTGGCCGCCGGCCGCAGCGGAGTTTCTCCCATCAGCGTCGTTCGCCCGGGGGCCGTGTCCGTCCACGTCGCCGCCGAGGCGAAGCAGTTCTCCGGCGAGATCGACGATTTCGGGCCGCTGGAAAAGGAACAAAAGAAGGCCATCCGCAAGGGCCTGAAGGTCATGTCCCGCGAGTGCCAGATGGGCGTCGCGGCGGCCCAACTGGCCCTGCTCGACGCCGCCGCGGGCCCGCGGCAATGGGACCCCGAGCGGACCGGCATCAGTTTCGGCGTGGACTACATGCTCAGCGCGCCGGACGAATTCGTCGAGTGCATCCAGCAATGTCTTGACGAGGAAGGGAAGTTTCAGTTTTCCCGCTGGGGCGGACAAGGCCTGCCCAAAATCACCCCCTTGTGGCTGCTGAAGTATTTGCCCAACATGCCCGCCAGCCACCTGGCAATCTACAACGACCTCCGCGGACCGAACAACTCGGCGACGCTTCGCGAGGCGGCGGCGAACATCGCCCTCGGCGAGGCCTTCCACATCATTCGCCGCGGCAACGCCGACGCGATGCTCGTGGGCGCCTCGGGCACGCGGCTGCACACGATGAAAATCGTCCATTCCCTTCAGCAGGAGGAAGTGGCCTTGGGCGACGGCGACCCGGCGCGGATCAGCCGCCCCTTCGACCGCAATCGCAGCGGCATGGTGCTGGGCGAAGGGGCCGGGGCGATCATGATCGAGGAGCTTTCCGCGGCCCAAGCCCGGGGCGCCGCCATCTACGGCGAAGTGATCGCCGCCGCGTCGAGTTCCGTCGCCGGGCGAAAACTGATCGCCCATCGTCAGACGGCCATCGTCAATGTGCTTCGCGCCGTGCTGCAATCCGCCGCCGCCGCGGCGGAGGAGATCGGCCACATCCACGCCCACGGCCTGAGCACGCGCAGTTGCGACATCGACGAGGCGGCGGCGATTCACGCCGTCTTCGGCGAGCGATCGCCGGGAGTGCCCGTGGCGGCGGCGAAGAGTTTCTTCGGCAATCTCGGCGCCGGCTCGGGCATGGTCGAATTGATCGCCAGTCTCATGGCGATGAAGCACGGCCGTCTTTTCCCCACGTTGAACTACGACACGCCCGATCCGGAGTGTCCCGTCCGCGTCGCCGCCGACGGCAACGTCGCCGCCGGCGAGAGTTTCGTCAACGTGAGCGTCACGCCGCAGGGCCAGGCCAGCGCCGTCTTGATCCGGCGATTCTAGGGATGGGACGGTCCCAACGCCGCAGCCGGGGTTCACCACGGAGGCACGGAGGACACGGAGGACGGGACCCACGCCGAGGCGCGGAGAACGCCGAGGAGGGGACGAGATTAGGCTCCAGTGGAGTCCGTCGCGTGGAATTCCTCTCTTGTTTTTCATCTCGTCTTTCGTCTCCGCGCTCTCCGCGACTCCGCGTGGGCCTTCTTTCCGTGTTTCCTCCGTGATCTCCGTGCCTCCGTGGTGAATTTCCACCTGCGCGCCGGGCATGGTAGACTTGAAGCATGGAGATTCGCCGCCTTTTTCATCATTTCGCGATCATGTTATTCGCCGCGGTGTTTTTCGCCACGGCCGGCCGCGGCGAGGATTTTCGCAAGGAAGCCGACGAACTTGGGAACAAGTACGTCGCCGCGTTGCAGGAGTTGGCGACGGAGTGCGAAAAACAGGGCCTGACCGACGAGGCGAAACAGACGCTCGCCGCGGTCGGCCCGCACGATCCGTATAAACTCTTTTTTCCGCGGCTGGACAATGCCGCTGGCGGCGCGGAGGTTGAGCGAAAGCAATCGCCGGCCGCCGCCGCATGGCAGGAAAAACTTGCCCGCTTGCGGCACGAACAGGCGGCGGCGCTTTGCCAATTGGCCGAGAAGGCGGTCGCCCGGCGACAGGCGTGGACGGCCTGGCAGTTGATCCTCGCGGCGATCCGCGTCGATCCGGACAACGAGGACGCCCGCCGGGCCTTGGGATATCAGCGATATGAAGGCCGCTGGCATACCGCCTACGAGGTGAAAAAACTCCGTGCCGGGCAGATTTGGGACGATCGCTTCGGCTGGATCGCCAAGGCCGACGTGGATCGCTACCGCCGCGGCCAGCGCCCCGCCGGCGGCCGCTGGATCACCGCCGCGGAAGACGCCCGACTGCACCGCGACATCCACTCCAGCTGGGAGATCGAAACCGAACACTACACGATCCACACGGACCATAGCCTCGAAGCGGGGGTCGCCCTGGGCGCGAAGCTGGAAAGCCTCTGTCGCTTGTGGCGGCAGATGTTCATGGGCTTTTACTTTTCCGAAGGCCACGTGCTAAAGCTCTTGAGCAGCCGGCAACCGCCGCCGCCCGATCCCTTCCGCTTCAGCGTCGTTTACTATCGCGACCGCGACGACTACAACCGCGCGTTGCGGAAGTCGATTCCGAACATCGGCGTTTCCGTCGGCTTTTTCTGGCCGAAGACGGGGAAGAGCTATTTCTTCGCCGGCGAGGGGAGCGACCCGCGGACGATCTATCACGAGGCGACGCACCAGTTGTTTCACCAAGCGCGGCACGCGGCGGCGAGCGTGGAGACAAACGGCAACTTCTGGGTCGTCGAGGGGATCGCCATGTACATGGAGTCGCTCCGCGAGGAGCGGGGGTGGCAGGTGTTGGGCGGGCTGGACGACGTCCGCGTGGTTGCCGCCCGGCGGCATCTCGTCGATGGCGACTTCTACGTCCCGCTGGCCAAATTGGTCGATTACAACATGGAACAGGTGCAAGGCGACCCGAAGATTGCCAGTCTCTACAGCCAGGCGGCGGGGATGACGAGTTTTCTCATCCACTACGACAACGGGCGGTATCGCGGCGCGCTTTCGAACTACTTGGCCGAGGTCTATTCCGGCCGCGACGACCACGACGCCTTGGCCCGCCTGACCGGCGCGAGTTATGACGAGTTGGACCGCCAGTATCGCGAGTATTTGAAGGCGGTCAAGGCGGACGAAGGAACCGCGAAGGAATGAGTTGAATCGGTAGCGCACCCCTTCGGGGCGAAACGTCCGCCACGTCCGCTTAAAGCGTCTCCGTCGCGGCGAAGTGGAAGTTGCGGCTTTGCTTGAAAAACTCCAACGGATTCTCCCAGACCACGCGACGCACCAACGACGCCGCATGGCCGCGACGCCGCATCACTTGCACGAACTGCGACACGGCCAGCGGATCGGACGGCCCCCAATCGGCCGACGAGTTCACGAGGATTCGCTCCGGGCCGTAGATTTCCACCATGTCGGCCGCCCGCTCCGGCGTCGCCTTCGTCAGCGGATACAGCGTAATGCCGGCCCAATAGCCTTCGTCCAACGCCAGGCGGATCGTGTGCTCCTCGCAGTGGTCGATGCAGACGCGGCTGCGGTCCACGCGGCGGTCCGCCCGGAGCAGGTCGAGAATCATCCGCGTCCCCAGCAGCTTGTGCTCCAGGTGCGGCGTGTGGAAAAGGAGTTGCTCGTCGCGATCCATCCCCAACTCGACCAGCGCGGCCAGCGTCGTCATCTCGTTGGGCGTACACTTGTGCAAGCCGATCTCGCCGATCCCCAAAACGTTGGCCCGATCCAAAAACTCCGGCAGCAAGGCGATCACCTCGCGGGCGAAGACGACATCCTCCGCCTCTTTCGCGTTCAGGCCGATCCAGGCGTAGTGATGGATGCCGCACTGAGCGGCGCGGGCAGGCTCCCACTGGGTCAACTGGCGATAGTAATCGCGAAAGCTTTCCGGGCTGGTGCGGTCGTAGCCCATCCAGAAGGCCGGCTCGCCGACGACCGCGCAACCGGTCCGCGCCATGGCCGCCAGGTTGTCGGTTGTTCGCGAGGCAATGTGGATGTGAGGGTCGAAGTATTGCATCGGGGACAATCCTCGTAAAAAGGCCTGGCATCTTGCCGACTGAAGTTTCGCAAATTGCGGATTCAAGATCCCCGTCTCCCTTTGGGAGAGGGTTGGGGTGAGGGAAGCCCGCCGTAGCCGCTGCTTCACGGTTTCGGCGTTATCGGTCTTGCCGCACGCCCGCAACACCATCGTAGCCGAGTGGACGGCTTTTTGGCAGTTCCCCTCACCCTAACCCTCTCCCAGAGGGAGAGGGGACGTGTCGAGCTCCCGGGCCGACCATCTCCGCGAACGTCTGCCGGCGGCGGATCAGGCGCGGTGCGCCGTCGCAAATCAACACCTCGGCGGCCAAGGGGCGGGAATTGTAGTTCGAGCCCATCACCGCTCCATAGGCCCCGGCGGACTCGATCACCAAGAGGTCGCCGACGGCGGCCTCAGGCAGCCGGCGGGCGACGACGAACCCGCCCTCCTCTTGGGTGAAAATGTCGCCCGATTCGCACAGCGGCCCGCCGACGATCACGTCCTGCCGCGGCCGGTCCGCGCGGCCGTCCGTCGCGACGATCGACATCGGATGATAGGAGCCGTAGAGGATCGGCCGGGCGAGGTTGTTGAAGCCCGCGTCCACGAGGTAGAACGTGTTCTTCCCCTGACGCTTCACGGCGCGAATCTCCGCGATCAGGAAGCCGCTCTCGGCGACGATGTACCGCCCCGGCTCGACTTCCAGGCGGACGGCGTGGCCGAGTTGTTCCGCCAGCCGTCGCCGGGCGGCGTCGCAAAGCTTGAAATAGGCGTTCAGGTCCACGCACGTGTCATCCGGGCGATAGGGCGTGGGAAGTCCGCCGCCGACGCTGATCGACTCGATCGTCGGCCCCGCCGTCTCGGCCGCCTTCTCCATCGCCGTGCAAACCTGCGACAGGTGCTCCAGGTCGGTCCCCGAGCCGATGTGCATGTGCAGGCCGCGGACGCAGAGTCCGCAGCGGGCCGGCGCGCGAGACACGCGGCAAGCTGCGCGTGCCAGATGCCGTGCTTCGACTGCTCGCCGCCGGTGTTCGTCTTCCGGCTGTGGCCGTGGCCGAAGCCCGGATTGATCCGCAGCGTGATCGCCCGGCCCGGGGCGCGGGCGGCGAACTGGTCGATCATGTCGGGCGAGCCGCAGTTGACGTGGACGTTCTCGGCGACGCAGAGATCGAGGGCGTCGGCGTCGAAGACGTTGGCGGTGTAGACGATCGGCGGCGGGTCGCCCTGGGCGACGTAGCCGGCGGCCAAGGCGCGGCGAATCTCGCCGCCGCTGACCGCGTTGACCAGCGCCCCGCGGCGGCGGAGGAGATCGAGAATCGCCAGATTCGAGCACGCCTTCTGCGCGTAGCGAACGACGTTGAAGGCGGCCAGATCGGCCAGCCGCCGAAACATGACGGCCGCGTCGTAGACGAACGTCGGCGTGCCGAACCGCCGCGCCAACTCGGCTGCCCCGACGCCGCCAATCTCACTCCTCATGTCGCTGCTCATCAACGCATTCCCAAAGCAGGGAGTAAGTTGGGGACCGTCCCCTCTTGAAAAAGAGCGCGCTCTCTACTTGGCCAGCACCGTGAGGTTGACCGGGCTCTTGTCGATGCAGTCGCCGAGGCGGCGATGCACCTCCGGATCGATGTTGTAACTCATCTTGTGTGCGGCGCCGTCGCAGGTGACCATGTTGAAGCCGTCGGCGTGGGCGCTGCCAAAGACCAGCCCGCTGGAAGCGCTGCCGCTCAGCGCGACGCTGGGAGCGCTGCTGACCATAGTGCCGCTGGAAGTGGCAAGATTGTCGCACGTCTGCTGGCAGCCGGTCGTGTTGCGCATCGGTGCGAGGTCAATCGGCGTCGCCGTCGAAAGCGCACATCCGGTGCCCTGGTTGTACTGGGGGGTTCCGTTGGCGGTGTACCACCCCTGGCCGGTCCAGCGGATCGTGTCGGAATCGTATCCTTGGTCCCAGCCCTGATCGTCGTCGGACGCAGTGCCGGTGGAATAATAGTCGGGACAGATATTGCGTTCGCCGATGAGATACGTGCAAGCGACGCCGTGGTGGATCGAGGCGAGCTTTGTCACGCTGCGACGGAAGAATACACCGCTGGTGTAATCCCAGCGGGTGCCCGGGTACTGCGACCAGTCGGTTGTGGCCCGGCCGCCGACGTCCGTCAGGGCCAGGCCGGCCGACACGCTTCCCGGGCCGGCGCCCACGCCCGTGAAATTGCTGCCGCCGCAACCGGCGTAGTCGGAGCGGCCAAATGTCATCGGCGGATCGCTAGCGATGGGGGGGCCGACGTTCGCGATCGAGCCCGCGCTCGGCGCCGCGTAGGACGCCAGTTTGCGTCGCGTCGGGCAGTTGAACACGGCCACGGCCCTTCTTGCCTGCGGCACTGCCGCCGTCGACTTGCTGGCGCTGGTGACGATCGAGCCGAGGTAGTCGCTGTAGTTCCCCAGTTTGTTCATGTCGTGCAACTGCTGCTGGTCGATGTAGGGGAGAATGTTGTAATGCCATCCGCCCGGCTGATTCCGGCCAAAGCCTTGGTCCGGGTCGCCGGCCAAGTTCAAGCCCCAGCCGCCGGTGGGCAAGAACCCCTGGGCCGATTCATGCTGGAGACAGCCAAGGGCCAACTGATGCAAATTATTCCCGCAGGTGGATTTGCGGGCCGACTCGCGGACGCTTTCGACCGCGGGCAGCAGCAAGGCGACGAGCACGCCGATGATGGACATGACGACCAACAGTTCGACCAGGGTAAAACCGCTCTGAAATCGCTTGCGCATGATCCGCCCCATCGCATGGTCCGCAAGAAAAGCCTTGCCCCCAACCGGAGGCCATTATAATCGTTTTTTCCCAGGGGAGCAAGGCTCGCTCGGGGGCGCTGGAGGCCATCGGCCCGCGAGCCCCCTTGCACTCCGACACGCTTCTAGAACGGCGACGCCTCCGCGTCGGCGGGATGGGACGATTTGCTCGCCGCGGGCGCGAAGTTGAGCAGCGTGCCAAGCAACTTCAGCAGTCCTTCCTCCGCCTCGATCCGCAGGCTGATGCCGTCGGCCGCCGGATTCTTCGTGTAGACGAGGTGGTCCTTGTCGCCGACCTGCTGCAACACGCTGGCGCAGCGGGCGGCACTGGCCTGCCTCTTGCCCGGGCGACCCGCGGCGATGAACTCGGCAATCGCCTTGCCGGAAATCGAGATCCGCGCGAACGGGCCCTCCTTCGCCGCGGCGGCGTTGGCCTTGGCGATCGTCGCTTTCAGCAGCTTCGTCGCTCCGCTCCCCATGCCCACGTAAAGCCGCTGGTCGCTGATGCCTACGGCCGCCTCGCACTCCTTGCCCACCAGCCGCACGGCGCCTTCGTCTGTGACGGTTATGCTCGCGACGTGCAGGCGCACGTCGCCGACGCTGGCGGCGTCGAGATTGAGCATCTTGGCCAGGTCGGGATTGCTCTTGTCCAGTTCGGCGATCAACCGCCGGAGGGCCTTGTCCAGCGTCTGGCCGTCGGCGATCGCGCCGCCGACCACCACGGCCGACGCCCCGGGCTTCAGGGCAACGGACACGCCCCAGTCCAGCTTCTTCCCGTTCGAGGGTCTTTTCCGCCACGCCCAAGACGTTGAAGATAGACTCCTTGACCGCTTTGGCTTGGTCGGGCGTCAGGCTGGCCTTGTCCAATTCATGGACCGCCTTCGCCCGGAAGTTGGTCAATAGGGCCTTCGCCGCGGCAACGTCGCTGTCGTCGATGGTGCTGGCGATGTTGATGTTCACGGCGGCGTCGGGAAGGGTGAAGGCGGCAAATTCCGAGGCGAGGCCCTTGTAGGCCGACAACTTCGCCGCCGTGGCCGAGCCCGGCGTTTCCGTCAGCCGGCAGTTGAGGAACGCCGCGCCGCGGTCGGCGTCCGCGCTGAGTGCAAGAAGCACTTCGTCGAGATCGTTCACGAAAGCGACGACGCGCTGGAGGAGTTTTTGCGTCGTCGCTCTGCGGGCGGCGTACTCATCGTCGTCCTCGCTGTGCCGCCGCGCCAGGCCGGCCAGCATCCCGAACTGCAGCATGCCCACGGCCGACTGGCGCATCACCATGGGAAGGTTCTTCACCGAGAGGCGGACGGCCAGCAGGTATTGTTTTTCCAGGCCGCCCAACAGCGGCAAGGGATCGGCCGGCGCGCTGGCCAAGGCTTCGCGGCTGGGGGCGACGTAGGCCCACGCCCCCTTCTGCACGGCGAACAACTCCTTGCCGCCGACGCCCTTCAAAACGACCACGCCGTCGGCCCCCGGCGCCAACGGCCGGCCGGTTGTCGGATCGGGGATCAGGGCGGCCAGTTGACTCAAGTCCTTCGCGGGGAGAAAACCCAGCCAGCGGAACTGATCGGGCGTCGCCTCTTGGCCATCGCTGGCGGCGACGAAACCCCAAGGCCGGGCCGCATCGAGTCCCGCCAGGCCTCTGCCGCGGGTAATCAGAACGAGCATCGCCTCATACTGGTCGGCCAGCCGGGGATTGCCGGCGAGTTTGCCGATCGCTTCGACCTGTCCCCGCAGGGCGTTGTAGCCGGCGAAGGAAACTGTGAGCACCGGCTTGCTCGCCGCCGCCGGCGACGTTTGCGCCAGGCTCACGCTTGGGCCGTACCCCAGCAAAACGACCGCCAGCACCATCGGAAGCAACTTTCGCACGGCATTCTCCTCTTTGAAGGACTTTTTTTTGAAGGACTTTCGAGAACTGAAGACTAACGGTCCCCTCTCCCTCCGGGAGAGGGTTAGGGTGAGGGGACGTCCGCCAGGCGTCGTCCTCCCCATGGATTTGCGTCTCTCCACAACCACCCTCGGCGGCGTCAAAACGTTGGCGGCTCGCCAAGTGGATGCCGTAGCGGCGATTCCCCTCACCCCAATCCTCTTCCAAGCGGAGAGCGTGACCCGACGTTTCCGTAGAGTCTAGCTCAAACGGGACAGGTTGCCTAGATTCGCCGCCGTTGGCGTCAGGTTCATCTCTCGCGCGCAGCGAAACTCATGCGGATAATTCAGCCGGCTATTCGTTGCTGCCGCGAGGATCTTGGAAAGCACGGAAAGGCTCTGCAGGATGGACGGCCACTGGGCGACTCCCCTCGCCCCGACCCTCTCCCGCAGGGAGCTGGGAACCAAACCGCACGCGCCGCGCGGCCCGTGCGCGAGAGAAAGAGCTACCGCTCGCGGTAGGTGATTCGACCCTTGGTCAAGTCATAGGGAGACAGCTCGACCCGCACTTTGTCGCCAGGAACGATGCGAATAAAATGCTTCCGCATGCGCCCGGCGACGTGGGCGATCACCTTGTGGCCGCTGTCCAATTGGACGCGAAAGCGGGTGTTGGCCAACGCCTCCGTCACAACGCCGTCAACTTCAATCGCCTCGTCTTTTTTCGTCATTCACTGCTCCCCAACCATTTCAATCCTGCTATGCTAACATTTTTGTTGCGGCAATCCAAGCCGGGCTGCCGAGAAACGCGGGGATTGGCGATTGGCCTCCTGCGCAATCCCAGATCGCGCCCGACGACTGTGCGTCCAGGCCTTTGAAGCCGACGGCTTCCAAACCCACAGGAAGATGTTCGCAAAACTTGCGCATCTTTCGCCGCAAGACACCACCCACCACTGGAGGTATACTGCAGGATCGGGCGCCCAGTGGCGGCATGTCACGTGCATCCCACCCTTCCGGAGGGAAAGGGGGCCGGTTTTGCCGCCTCACAAGGGATCATTGCCCGCCCTTGCCGCCCGCGGCGGCAAGTGATAAACTTGTGGGTTCGTCAGCTCCCCTCGAACTATTCCAGGATAGGCGGCCGGACATGAAAGAAGGCATTCATCCCAAGTACGTCGAAACGAAGGTCACCTGCGGCTGCGGCAACACCTTTTTGACCCGCAGCACGGTGGCGGAGTTGAAGATCGATATTTGCAGCGTTTGCCACCCCTTCTACACGGGCAAGCTGAAGTACGTCGACACGGCCGGACGCATCGAGAAGTTCCAGAAGAAGTTCGCCGCCACCGGCTACGCCAGCCTCCAGCGGGGCAAGAAGAAGGCGGCCGAGACCGCCGCCCCGGCCGCAGCCGAACCGGCTTCCTGAGCGTCCGCGGCGTCCCGCTGCTTGCGGCAAGCAGTGGATTTGGGCGGGCTCGCTGCGCTTGATCCACCCGACACAAATCGGCGACCAACGGGAGCGGACCAAACTCAACCGAGCCGCAACTCGCATTACGACATGCGCGAACAATTGGAACAAAACCTCGCCCGCTTCGAGGAACTCGAACGGCTGCTGCTCGATCCCGAGGTGCAGGCCAGTTCGCCGCGGATGTCGGCCGTCGCCCGCGAGCACGGCTCGCTGGCCAAGGCGGCGACGAAGTATCGGCGATTCAAGGAACTGAACGCGCAGATCGCCGAGGCCGACGGAGATGCTGCAGGGCGGCGACGCGGAACTCCGCCAGCTTGCCGAGGCCGAACTGCCCGAGTTGAAGGCCCAGCGGGAGACGCTCTGGAACGAACTGCTCGACATGACCGCCGGCGGCGAGGACGCCAATCGCACCCGCTGCATCGTCGAAATCCGCGCCGGCACCGGCGGCGACGAGGCCGCCCTGTTCGCCCGCGACCTCTATCAAATGTACCAGCACTACGCCGAAAGCCGGCGGTGGAAGGTCGAGATCCTCGACATGAGCCCGACGGAACTGGGCGGGTTCAAGGAACTCATCCTCGGCCTGGAGGGCGACGGGGTCTATCGCCGCTTGCACTACGAGAGCGGCGGCCATCGCGTGCAGCGCGTCCCCGAGACCGAGGCCAAGGGCCGCGTCCACACCTCCGCCGCCACGGTGGCCGTGATGGCCGAGCCGGAAGACGTGGAAATCGACATCAAGCCCGACGACTACCGCCGCGACGTCTTTCACGCCAGCGGCCCCGGCGGGCAGCACGTCAACAAGACCGCCTCGGCCGTCCGCCTGACGCACTACGCCAGCGGCATCGTCGTCTCCTGCCAGGACGAAAAGAGCCAGCACAAGAACATGGCCAAGGCCCTGCGCGTGCTGAAGACGCGGCTTTACGAGGCGCATCGCGAGGAGGAGCACCGCAAGCGTTCCGACGAACGAAAGACGCAAGATCGGCTCCGGCGACCGCAGCGAGCGGATCCGCACCTACAACTTCCCCCAAAACCGACTCACCGACCACCGCGTCAACGAGAACTTCAATCTGGAAAACATCATCGCCGGCAATCTCGATCCGGTGATCGAAACCCTCTTGGAAGCCGAGCGGCAAGAGCAGCGGGAGGCGTTTGGAACGATCGAGTAAGACGACAGGTCAGGCTTCACCACGGAGACACGGAGGGCACGGAGCGGGAAGGAAACAGAAGCCACGGATGAAACACAGATGGAACACAAATGGGATGCAATTGCATGAAATGAAGCGGGGAAGCGGACAGTATTTCTATCCTTCTGCCTTCATCTTTTGCGTATCCGTGTTTCATCCGTGGCTAAATTCATCGCCGCCCCGTGCTCTCCGTGTCTCCGCGGTGAACTCTCGGTTTGAATGCTAAAGGGGGTCCGCATGGGCGCGACGGACGGCGGAAGACGAGACCAGAAATCGCCGCGTCCGCCCGCCGAGGAGCGCCCCGCCGAGCCCGCCGCGCAGGCGTGGACCGTCGGCCGGCTCTTGCAGTGGACGACGGAGTTTCTCAAGGCCCGCGGCGCCGAGTCCCCGCGGCTGGACGCCGAAGTCCTCCTGGCCCACGCCCTGGGCTGCCGGCGGATCGAGTTGTACACCGCCTACGAGGAGACGCCCAGCGAGGAGCGGCGGGCGGCGTTTCGCGACCTCGTCCGCCGCCGCGCCGACGGGACGCCGGTGGCTTATCTCGTCGGACGCCGCGAGTTCTATTCGATGAGCTTCCGCGTCGGTCCCGAGGCGCTCATCCCGCGGCCGGAAACCGAGCTGCTGGTGATCGCGCTGCTCGACCTGGCCAAAGGGCGCGCGGCGGGAGCGGCGCTGCGGATCGCCGACGTGGGGACCGGCAGCGGCGTGATCGCCGTCTGCGCCGCAAAGCACTTGCCCGGTTGCCGCGTGACGGCCGTCGATGTCGGTCCTGCGGCGCTTGAGTTGGCGCGGACGAACGCCGCCGAGCACGGCGTCGTCGAGCGGATCGAGTGGATCGAGGGCGACCTGCTCGCCGCGGTCCCCGCGGAGCGGCGATTCGATTTCGTCGTCAGCAATCCGCCTTACGTCAGCGAGGCGGAGTTCGCGCGTTTGGCCCCGGAGGTGCGGAACTTCGAGCCGCGTCAGGCCCTGGTCGCCGGTCCGACGGGCGTCGAGGTCATCGAGCGGCTCGTCCCGCAGGCGGCGGACCGGCTCGATCCCGGCGGGCATTTTTTGGTCGAGATCAGCCCGATGATTCACGAGTCCGTGTGCAAGCTCATCTCCGCGGAGCCGCGGCTGGAGTTGGGCCCGACGGCGAAGGACCTGGCGCGTCATCCGCGGGTGGTTGTGGCGCGGAGAAAATAACGGCGGGTGGCGAAAAAAGTAGGGTGGGTCGAGCGCAGCGAGCCCCACCAGAGCGCGGGCCGACGATTTTCTACGTGAGCAGCGGGAGCACGGGGAGGCAGAAATTGATGGAAAGTTATCCGCTCGATTGGCCGCGATTGTCAGGTAGACTTAGCTATGCATCGCCTACCTATTGGCGGATGGCGTGTGCCGAGGATTCCATCGAGATTATTCCCGCGAGGACCCCAAACGGAGCTACGGTGTGTCTCATATCGCTCGGTCTCGTTTTTCTCGCTGGCACACAGTTTGCCCTGAGCAGGCTGCCAGCCTTTCCGCAGAAGCCCTTCGCAGAACTCATTAGCATCGGGGTGGCTTTGACCCTGATCGTCGGCTCCGTGCTTATTCGCGCGACATATATCCGGGAGCAAGCCCGAGGCCCGACCATGGTAATATCCTTTGCAAGGAGGGAGGTGTGCTTGCCAAGAGAGCATAAATCGTGGCCCTTTGATAGCGTTGTGCGCTGGGAGGTTGTGTGGGGCCAATGGATAAGGGGCCCAGATCGGAAGCCGAATCTTTATCATGAGCAGGTTGCCGAGCTACAGATGATTTTCAAGGATGACAAAGGGGAGGAACGTGCGTGGCCGATAATCGGTACCCCAGGGCCGCCGGGACGCACGTATTTCCAGGATGATATCCTTGCGGTCGCCCGTAGAATCGCGAAGGGGATGGAGCTGCCGTTGCTTCTCACAACAAAAAAAGGATCAAGGGAAATTTCAGTGGGGTAGCATAGGGGCGTCTCAACTCGGGGCAAACGGGCAAAAGAAACGCGGCAAAAGGGGCGTTCTGCTTCTGGCATAATCGCCTCTCCCGCCGCCCTGCCCTCACCCAAACCCTCTCCCTGAGGCTGCACTTTATGAAGACATGAGACGTTAAGCAGCCAAGCGGGCGAGGGAGTTCAGTAGGTTTTGGATTTCTTTAGGTATCTTGTGTTTTACCAGAGCGGCCGAAAATACGTTGTCGAACCACTTGTCGCGCAAGGCCTTGCGACGGTCCCCGTGCGACGGACGACGGGTGGCGTCGTCCCATGGCGAGCCGCTCCGGTCGCGGATTTCTTCCGCGAGGCGATGCCAAGCCCACATTTCCACGAGCGTGTGCATCCAAAGGTTCAGGTGGAAGCAGCCGATATTTCGCCAAAGGTTGCGGACCTGTTGTTGTCCTGCCCCCCAAATCTCCTTGATGTCGTGAAATATCTGTTCGATCGCCGAGCGGTCGGCGTAGCACTCCAAAATTTGACGGACCGTGGCCGTCGGATCGGTACAGAAAAACGCGTCCCAACGCCCACCCGACTCGCGCACCAGCACCACGCGGATGACCCCGCCCACGACCGGCCAAGTTGCCAAGAAGGTCTTGTACGTCTTGGTCGCCAGTTGCCCGCCGTAGAGCACTGCTTCGATGGCCTGCCAACCGGCCGGATGCGCCGCCCGCTTGGCCAGACTGATTTTCTCCTTTCCGTACTTGCGTTTGCCCCGCTGCCCGCGCCGTTTCCGGGGGGGCAGTGTTCGCAAGCCGGCGTCTCTTCGCAGGCGACTGACCACGGTTATCCCCATGGCCAGAATCGGTTTCAACAACGGCCGATAGGCGTAGGCGCCGTCCATGACCAGCCAGAGCGGCTTGCCCAACGGTTTGAGCGTATTTGCGGCCCATTGGATGAGATCGATCGCCAGTTGCAGTTTGGTCTGAAACACCCACCCATACCGTTGGGCCAACGGCGGCACGTCCTTGGCTTTCACGTAGAGCCGAGCCAGCAGCGGCAGGCCGATCGTGTGCCACAAGGGATGACGCACCACCCAGGCCAACGTCACCCAAACGTGCCCGTAGACAAACTTGTGGTTGTCGGGTCCCGAAGTAGGGTTGTGGTGCAGCCCCGCGCCTTCGACCTTGGGACCGTAGCGGGCCGTGGGCGTGTCGTCCAAGGCGAGGACGATCCGCTCGGGCAGCGGCAGGTGGCTCAACAAGAGTTGAAACAGCCGGGTGGCCACCTCTTTGCTCTTGCGTCCGACGCTGCCGTTGAAGTAATAATAGTCGATGTAGTCGGCTTGCAACTGGGCGGCCCGCAGCCAACTGCTGACGGTGCGGCGTCCCCGAGCCATCAGCAGCCCGGTCAAAACCAGGGGCAATCGCCAACGCGACCGGCCGTGCAAGCCGATTTGCAGCCATGTGACCCATTCCGCCCAATCTTCCGGAGGACGCCCGAAGGCTCCTGCAAACGCTTGACCAGCCATCCTTGGCTCTCCTGCACACGGTTCTCGGCAAAGGATTTGCGTGTGTTCGGAGAGCCATTTTTACGTAAACCATAAAAAAAATACGAAAATACCAACCCCTCCCCCAGGTTTTCATAAAGTGCAGCCTTTGGGAGAGGGGACCACGACTTATGTCATCCTTCATCATCCACGGCGGCAGGCCGCTTTGCGGCGAAGTTGAAGTCGGCGGATCGAAAAACGCCGCCCTGCCGATGATGGCCGCCGCGATCCTCGCCGACGGACCGGTCGAACTCCAGCGGGCGCCGCGCGTGGCCGACGTCGCCACGCTCGCCGCGGTGCTCAAAGAACTCGGCATGAGCGTCGCTTGGACCGGCGACGGACTGCGGCTGGAAACGATCGACGCGACGCGGACGGTCGCGCCGTGGCGATTGGTGCGGCGGATGCGGGCGAGCTTCTGCGTTCTCGGACCGCTGGTGGCCCGGCGAGGCATGGCGATCGTCCCCCTGCCCGGCGGCTGCAACATCGGCGACCGGCCCGTCGATCTGCACCTGAAGGGATTGGCCGCCCTGGGGGCCGATCTGAAACTGGATCGCGGTTGCGTCATCGCGACAGCAAAACGGCTCCGCGGCGCGACAGTCGATCTTTCCGGCCCGCGCGGCCCGACCGTCACCGGCACGGCGAACATTCTCTGCGCCGCCGTCTTGGCCCGCGGCGCAACACAAATCCTCGCCGCCGCCCGGGAACCGGAAATCGTCGATCTCGGTCGCCTGTTGGCGAGCATGGGAGCGAGGATCGCCGGCCTGGGGACTTCGACGATCGAAGTCCGCGGAGTCGAGTCGCTCGCCGGGACCGTGCATCGCGTCATTCCCGACCGCATCGAAACCGCGACGCTGCTGATCGCCGCGGCGATCACCGGCGGCCAGGCCACGGCGCTGCGGGCCGCGCCGGAGCACTTACAGGCGGTCTTGGCGCGATTGGCCGAGTGCGGCGCGGAAATCGAGGCCGTCGGCCAGCGCGTGTCGCTCCGCGCGGCGTCCGTTGCGGGCGGTCAGCATCGTCGCCGAGCCGTATCCCGGCATCCCCACCGATCTGCAGGCGCAATGGACGGCGCTGATGTCGCTGGCCCCCGGGCGCAGCACGATCGAAGACCGCGTCTTTCCCAACCGATTTCGCCACGTCGCCGAGCTGAACCGCCTGGCGCGCGGATCGTCGTCGGCGAGGCGACGGCGACGGTTGCGGGCGTCGCGGGCTCGGCGGCGCGCAGGTCGTCGCATCCGACTTGCGCGAGCGCCGCCTTGGTGCTGGCCGGTCTGGCCGCCGAAGCGACGACCACGGTGCACGCAATTGCTCATTTGGACCGCGGCTACGAGCGGTTGGACGAGAAACTGCGGCGACTCGGCGCGCGGATTGAACGGGTTGCGGCCGGGGCTCGCCGGGGGGCTGGACGCAGCGGAGAAAAATGCCCTACAATGAACCCTCCATAACAGAGGAAGGGGCGGCGACATGGCTACGGAGACTTTGACGACCGATGCCGCGATCGGCGCGGGACGCGACGGCGGGATCGCCGGCCTGGGCGGCTTGGAACCTGACCGCAATCACTCTGCTGGGCGCACTGCTGCTGTTCCAAGTCCAGCCGATCATCGGCAAGTTCATTCTGCCGTGGTTCGGCGGCTGCCCGGCCGTCTGGACGACCTGCATGTTGTTCTTCCAGCTTGTGCTCTTCGGCGGATACGCCTTCGCCCATGGGCTGGCGCGTTGGACGCCGCCGCGATGGCAGCCGGCGATCCACCTGGCGTTGATCGCCGCCGCGATCGTCCTGCTGCCGATCGCGCCGGCGGCATTTTGGAAGCCGGCCGACGAGTCGCTGCCCACGCTCCGCATCCTCATGCTGTTGACGGTCAGCGTCGGTCTCCCCTATTTCGCACTTTCCGCCACCAGTCCGCTCACGCAGGTCTGGTTCAGCCGCAGTTGTCCGGGCCGATCGCCCTATCGCCTGTACGCCGTTTCCAACTTCGGTTCGCTGGCGGCGCTGTTGAGCTATCCATTTCTCGTCGAGCCGGCGATGACGCTGCCGGGCCAATCGTGGCTCTGGTCGGGCGGGTTCGTCTTGTACGCGGTTCTCTGCGCGGCCGGGGCCATTTGGATGTGGCGGCTTCGCCCGCCGTGTGCCGCTGCTGGCTTGTCCAGCAGTGTTCCCGGCGCTGCGGGACAAGCCGGTAGCGGCGTCCCGGCGACGCTCCTCCGCCGTGTCCTCTGGGTGTCGCTGCCGGCGTGCGCGTCGCTGGTCCTGCTGGCGACAACGAACCACGTCTGTCAGGATGTGGCCGTCGTGCCGTTTCTCTGGGTTGCCCCGCTGGCGCTGTACCTGCTCTCGTTCATCCTTTGCTTCGACCATCCCCGCTGGTACGTTCGCAGCGTCTGGGCGATGCTCGCCTTGACCTTGATTCTGGCGGTCGGCGGCGGCGACTGGATTCGCGGCCGCTTCGGCCTGCCGTACAACTTCGTCGCCGATCTGGGTTTGTGTTTTGCCACTCTGTTTGCGATTTGTATGGTTTGCCACGGCGAACTGGTCCTGCTGAAGCCGGAACCGCGGCGACTGACGGAGTTCTATCTTTGCGTCTCCGCCGGCGGGGCCCTGGGCGGAGTGCTCGTGAGCATCGTCGCCCCCTTGGTCTTCAACTCCTTTTTCGAATGGCAACTGGGTTTGCTCCTCGCCTATCTCGTCGCCGCCGCGGCGCTGATGCGGCCCGCGACGCTCGGCACGGCGATCCTCGCCCGGGCAATCGCCGCCGTCTCCGTGGTCGCGGGGGTGGCATGCCTCGTTTGCTGGCAATTCGGCTTCAGTCGTCCGGCCGTCGAGCGGGTGCGGAACTTCTACGGCGTCGTCTCCGTGCAGGAATTCGATAAGGACAATCCCGAGGAACACAGATTCCGCTTGATCCACGGCAATATCGCGCACGGCCAACAATTCGTCGATCCGGCGAAGCAGCGGCGGCCGACCACGTATTACACCGAATCCAGCGGCGTCGGCCGCGCCGTCCGCTGGATGCAAAAGCGGCGGCCGGCGATGCGCGTCGGCGTCGTCGGCCTGGGCGTCGGCACGCTGGCCGCATACGCCCGGGAAGGCGACAAATACGTGTTCTACGAGATCAATCCGGAGGTGGAGCGGCTGGCGCGGAAGTATTTTACGTATCTCGCCGACTGCCGCGGCAAGTGCGACATTGTGCTCGGCGACGCCCGCTTGTCGTTGGAGCGGCCGATCGCGGGAAAATTCGACCTCCTCGCCCTGGACGCCTTCAGCGGCGATTCGATTCCCACGCACCTGTTGACGCGCGAGGCGCTGGCCGTCTATCGGCAGCGGCTGGCCCCCGGCGGACTGATCGCCGTACACGTGACGAACACGTATCTCAGTCTCGCGCCGGTGGTGCGGGCGGCGGCCGCGGACGCCAAGCTCGTCGCCGTGCGCGTCTACAACGTCGAGAACGAAAAAGACTTGAGTTTCCGCAGCGACTGGATGCTCTTGGGGCAGGAGGCCGGAACGTGGACGGCCCTGGCGTCGCCGCCCCCGCCGCCCCGCCGTGACGACCTGCACGCCCGGCTGTGGACCGATCGGTACAGCAACTTGTTCGAAATCTTGGGCCGGGAGTGAGGAGGAGGAAGGAGGGAAGGATGAAGGATGAATCGCAGTTGCCCTTCATCCTTCGGCCTTCATCCTTTCTTTGTGGCGCCCGCTTGATGCAGCGGACGCGAAAGGCGAGAATAGACCCTGTTGAAACCGTCCCAACCTCGAAGGATCGCCGCGATGGCCCAGCCCCCTGCCGATCGATTGTCGCTGACGCTTTCTCTTTCGCCGGACCTTGCCCGGCGTCTGATGCAGGTGGCCGAAGCCCAGAAGCGGCCCGCTGCCCAAGTGGCGCTCGACCTGCTCGACCGAAATCTGCCTCAAGCGGACGACGGCCAGAAGAAGTCCAAAATCCCGTACACGTAAGGGCCCGCCGAAGAGCAAGCATTCCCGTCCCGCATTCCCCGCGAGCACCCAATCCCATGCGATATTCCCTCATCATGGCCGGAGGATCGGGCACGCGCTTGTGGCCGATGAGCCGGCGGCGATTGCCGAAGCAACTGCTCCCCTTGTTCGACGGAAAAAGCCTGTTGCAACTCGCCGACGAGCGGCTCGAAGGGCTCGTTCCCGCCAAGCGGCGCTATGTCTGCGCCGGCGAAGAACACGCCCATGCGATCCGCGACGCCTTGCCGGGCCTCGCCCCGCAGCGGTTCCTCGGCGAGCCGACGGGCCGCGATACGCTCAACGCCGTCGGTTTCGCCGCGGCGGCAATTGCCCGCGAGGACCCCGACGCGACGATCGGCGTCTTTACCGCCGATCACCTGATCCGGCCGGTCGATCGCTTCCAGGCGATCGTCGCCGACGGCTTCGCGTTGGCCGAGCGGCGGCCGCAGACGCTCGTCACATTCGGCGTCGCGCCGACGCGGGCGGCCACGAGCTACGGCTATCTCGAACTGGGCGCGGTCGTCGAAGGCGCCGCCCGGGTGGTCGAGCGGTTCAAGGAAAAGCCGGACCATGCGACGGCGACGAATTATCTGGCGGCGGGACCGTCGCGGTATCTGTGGAACAGCGGCATCTTCGTATGGCGGGCGGCGACGCTGTTGGATTGCCTCCGCCGCTACGAGCCGGGTTCGCACGCCGGGCTCGTGCGGATCGCCGCGGCCCGGGGCGGAAGCGAGGAATCGGCCGTGTTGGCCGAGGTCTATCCGCGGCTGAAGAAGATCAGCGTGGACTTCGCCGTGATGGAGCCGGCCGCGCGGGACCCGGCGGTCCAGGTCGCGGCGATCCCGATGCCGCTGGACTGGCTGGACGTCGGAAGCTGGCCGATGTTCGCCGAGACGCACCCGCGCAACGCGCAGGGCAACGCCGTTGCCGCCGCCCGCAGCGTGCTGGTTAACGTCCACAACACGCTGGTCGCGTCGAGCGAACCGGGTCATTTGATCGCGTCGGTCGGTTGCGACGATTTGCTCATCATCCACACGCCCGACGCGACGCTGGTCTGCCGCGCGGACCGGGCTGAGGAGATCAAATCGCTCTACGGCCTGCTCGGCGAGCGATTCGGCGGGGAATATCTGTAAGCGAGGGACGAAGGCCCCCCAAAAGCCACGCAGGGCGCGGCGAGGGCAAGCCGGCGGAGGTTCCGCCATTCGGCACGCGACGCCAGCGACGTTTCCCCTCACCCTAACCCTCTCCCGAAGGGAGAGGGGACCGGGCACTTGCCCAGCGCTCTCCTCCGAAGGGAGAGGGGACCGGGCACTTGCTCAGCGCCCTTCAAAAGCCGCGGAGGTCGCTGCTCTGCCGATGCGGCAGCCCTTCCTTCGGAGTCCGCTTGAAGACGCGGTATTCGATGCCGTGCGACCGGCAGTATTCCCGCTTCTCGGGGCGGTCGCCGTCCTCGTTCACCGCGTAAATATGCGGTCGAATCCGCTCGATCTCGGCTTCGGCGTCCAGCCAGCCGTGGCCGGCGGCAACCAGCGCCCGGGCGACATAGCGGACCGCCTGGACCAGGTATCGCCGTTCCTCTTGCGGAAACAGCGGATGCCCTGCGCCCTTCAGCAGCCGGATATTGGCGTCGCTGCCCACGCTCACGTACAACTCGCCCAGGGCGGACGCTTCCTCGAAGAAGCGGACGTGGCCGGAGTGGAACCAATCGAAGCAGCCGGTGACGATCACGCGTTTTCGCGCTTGGGGCGAAGCGACCGCTTCGGGAAACTCATCGGGGAACCCCGCCAGGTCTTCCTTCGCGATTGTGCGGATGCGGAGCCCATGCTTGCGGCAATAGTTCGCCTGGTCGGCGGGCCGGCCCAAGGGATCGACGATCCACGTCGCCGGCGGCATCGCCCAGGCCGGCGGAGCTTCGGGTCCGAAGGGGCAGGGGCAAAACGCCACGCGATCGACGTGCCGAATCGATTCGACAAGATAGCGGCGTTCATCCTGCGGAAATTTCGGCCGCTGGCCTTCGAGCCGCTCGATGGCCGCGTCGGACCAGAGGAGGACGTGGACCGATCCCCGCCGGGCCGATTCCTGGAGAAGCCGCGCGTGGGCGGAGCGCAAATCGTCGAAACTGCCGCTGACGATCACTGTCTCCACGCGGTCAACTCCCCTCGGCAAAAGGCCGCGCGGCAGGCGATTTCGTCGATCGTCTCGCCGATGTCCGTCCAAGTCTGCGACGGCATGATTCCCTCGAACAAAACGTCAGATCGTGTCCCGCACCGTCCGCTTGCCGGCCTTGCGGTCCGCGTATTGCTCGGCGATCCAGGCGTAGGTCTTGGCCAGGCCCTCGCGGAAGGGGGTGCTCGGCTCCCAGCCAAGGACCCGCCGGATCATTGTGTTGTCGCTGTTGCGGCCGGCGACTCCCCTGGGGGCGTTTGGGTTGTACTCCCGCCGCAGCTTCACCCCGCCGATCTCCTCCGCCAGGCTCACCAGGTCGTTCACGGAAATCAACTCGTTGGAGCCGAGGTTGATTGGCGTCGCGATCAACTCCGCGCAGTGCGTGATGCGGTCGATGCCCAGGGTGCAGTCGTCGATGTACATGAAGCTGCGGGTTTGATGGCCGTCGCCCCAGATCTCGATGCGGCCGGCGCCGCTGTCCTTCGCCTCGATCACCTTGCGGCAAATGGCCGCCGGGGCCTTTTCCCGGCCGCCGTCCCACGTGCCGTTGGGGCCGTAAACGTTGTGGAAGCGGGCGATGAACGTCTTCATCCCGCGCTCGCACCAGTATTCCTGGCAAAACATCTCGGAGACGAGTTTCTCCCAGCCGTACCCGCGTTCGGCCATGGCCGGGTAGGCGTCCGACTCCTTCAACGCGCGGCAGTGCGGATCTTTTTGCAACTCGGTGTTGTAGGCGCAGGCCGAGGAGGAGTAGAAATATCGCTGCACGCCGGCACGATAGGCGGCCTCGATCATGTGCGTGTTGATCAGGATCGAGCGCAGGCACTCGACGCGGAACCGCTCGATGAAGCCCATGCCGCCCATGTCCGCCGCCAGATTGTAGACCTCGACGGCGTCTTCGCAGACGCGGCGGCAGGCCTCCTCGCGGCTGACGTCCAGACAGAGGCACTCGACGCCGGGGGTGCGCTGATGCCAGTCCGTCAGCGGCTTCTTGTCCACCGCGCGGATGCGCGTGAATCCACGATCGTGGAAATAGCGGGCCAGCGAGCCGCCGATGAACCCGCCCGCCCCGGCAATCACCATCAAATCGTCCTTGCTCGTCTGGCTTTCATCTGTCGAATGCATAAACAAACCTCTCTTCTTGGCAAACGCTTTTTGACGCCCCGACGGGGCCATAACGCGTCAGCCCAGGGCGGAGCGAATCGCCGCCCTGGGTGGGCTGCAAGCCGGAGTATAGCATCCGCGGCGAAAACTTGCTCTACTGCGCGGGAATTCGTCGCCCCGGGCAAAGGGACCTTGACCCTTTCGGGCGGGGAAATGGCGATCCTGTCGGGGAGCGTCTTCACCTAGGGCGGCGGCGTTCCGCACGAAAACTCGGCCAGCGGAGCCGCCCCCCCCTGGTGAAGTAGTTCGTGGATTTTGCCCGCCGGCAAGCGGCGCATGGACGTTGGCCTACGTGGCGGCGGAACGGTTGACCGCAGGATCATGGCGTGCGGAAAAACGAGGCGGCAACCGCTCCCGTTGTTCCAGCGATTCGCGCTGACTGCGCGGCCGGCGGTCGCTTCGGCAGCCGCAGACAGAACGTCGTTCCCTCCGGCTGCCGGCTTTCGAAATCGACCGCGCCGCCGAGATATCGCTCCCCGAACAGCTTCATGCTGTAGGCGCCGACGCCCCGGCCCGGTTCGCCTTTGGTGCTGAACGACCGTTGGAAGACCTGAAGCTGCACTTCCGGGGGCATGACTTCCGGATTGTGTACGGTGAAGGCGACGGCGTCGCCGGCGTCGACACAGGCGATCGCAACCTCGCCGCCCGGCGCAACCGCCTCCAGGGCGTTCTTCAGCATGTTGCCGAGGACGCGAAGGACAAGCTGGCGATCGGCGACGATTGTCCCCTCCCAGGCCGGGCCGATGGCGATTGCCCGCCCGCCCGCCACGGGGTGCTTCAGGTACTGGCTGCGAAGCTCCTCGAGAACCTGATGCGCCTTGAAGGGCACCGGCTGCGTTTTCATTTCGCCGGACTCCGCGCTGAGAAGGTCTCGTTGAGAGAGAATCTCCTCGATCAACTGGCGGGAAAGTGCGGCCAACCAATCGTGGACCTCTTGGTCCGAGGACGACTCCGCGGCCAGGTAATCCACATAGCC
Organism: uncultured Planctomycetia bacterium; assembly: GCA_963791075.1. GTDB lineage: Bacteria > Planctomycetota > Planctomycetia > Pirellulales > Thermoguttaceae > CAWBRF01. The sequence goes on along the minus strand of CAWBRF010000033.1, from coordinate 174,028 downwards.
CTGAATGCAACCTGCCGTGTTCAGCACATCGTGGAAGAAGGCGCGCTGGAGGACGGCCACCCGCTTCTCGTGGCTGATGTCCTCGATCGCCGCAAGAACGAAGCCGTCGCCGTCAACCTGAAAGGAAGTGGCCGTCACGCGCAGGTCGAGCGGGACCTCGCCGGCGGGCGTACTCGCCAGGACGCGGCATTCGCGCACCGCCCGGGCGTTGCTCTTGACGCAGTCGAGAACGGCGTTGACGGCTCCGCACGTCATGCAAGTCAGGCCCGTGCCGCAGCCGTCCGGCCCGTCGGCGGCGTGGATGCACTTGAGCGCCTCGCCCGGCCGCATTTCCGCGAGACTCCGCCGCGGTGGACCCCAAGACCGTCAGCAGCTTTTCGTTCGCGGCGACAATCTGCCGCGAACTGTTGAGGATCATCACCATGTCGGGCATCGCATCGAGTGTCTGCGACAGCATCGGCACGGTCGCGATGACCGCCCCCTTGCGGAGAATCTCGGCATGGGTGTCCCTTCCCGCCGGCGCAAAGTTCGTCGTCACGGCCGGAACCGACGCCATGGGCGGAGTCTGCTGAGCGAAATCGATCGTGTCGTTCATGCGAGGCGCCAACGGGTTTCTTTGCCGAAACTCTACTACACAATCGGTTCACAGGTCAATGCGAGCGATGCCTGTTCGCGAGCCCCGCTTCCCCTCGCTCAGGCTAAATCCGTCGATCTTTCGCTCAGAATCCTTCGTCGCTACAAGGCCAAAGGGCCGTCCGGCTGGCTCTCGCCGGTGTAATCGGCCGTGTCCTTGTGAGCGATCGAAAATTCAGCGTGGACACGCCCGCACATCGCGGCGCGGCGTTGCCGGTCACGGCGGTCTCGCCCGGACTGCCCAGGGGGCTCACAATCCTGTTGTTGGCGGCCGAGGAGAGGCGGCCGGCAGAAGCCTTGCCGCAGAGCTGCGAGGGCGGACTCGCTACGGGGACGTCGGCAGGGCCACTCGCGCTCGTTGCCTCAATCGATCCCGCCTGTAGCGAGGAAACAGAACCATGTAGTCCTTGTTTCGTCTTCTACGCAGGGTGGCGGATTGGGGCAAATGGTGGTACACTTAGGAAACGTTCGCAACGGACACTGTATTCCACCCAGGTTTCCAGAGCCACGAGGGTTCCAGAAGACAAGACGTAACCCATTGCGAAACAACAATTTCGGAGGGTAAGCGAATGGCTAGCGGCCACACTGGAAATGTGGTGCCCCGCAAGGGGTTGCGGGTTCGAATCCCGTGCCCTCCGCTTCAAAGCCATTTACGGAACAGATGTAAGTGGCTTTTTCATTGGACTTACAACTTCTCATGCTGTCCCACTTCGGCTTGTTTTTGTAGCACATTGGCACAATAGTCCGATAACGTGCGCAAAACAATAGTCCGATAACGCGCGCAAACTGAATGACTACCGGCTGGAAGCCGGTAGGTTCGATGCAAATCGTGGCTCGGACTGAAGTCCTTCGCTCACGATTTAGTGAGTTGAAAATTGTCGCCGCCGTCATCCGGCTCGGTGCCGTCTTGTTGTTTCAGGTACTCCATGATTACCTCGTCGGTCACATTTCCGCTGCTCGCCGCGAAGTATCCTCGCGCCCACAGGTGCCGCCCCCAGAACTGCTTCTGGATGTGCTTGAACTCCATCATCAGCTTGCGCGAACTCTTGCCCTTTATGTACTGCATGATCTTGCTGGGCGACAGGTTCGGCGGACACGACAGCAGAAGGTGTACATGGTCCCTTGATACGGCCCCCTGCAAGATTTCAATCTCGTTCGTCCGACATACTTCCCGCACCAGCTCACGTAGACGCAAGCCAACCTCGCCCACCAGCACCGGTTTGCGGTATTTGGTAATCCATACGAAGTGGTATTTCAGATCATATCGGGAGTGCGGACCGCTTCGGTAGTTTTCCATACCGAACCATTCTAACAACCCGAATGAAGAACCTAAAGGATTCGCCTGACGGCGAGGGTTTTAGTCCCATCGTGGAGACAATAAGTCCGATTGCGGCTTGCCAAAAGTCCAATAACCTGCGTATCGTACTCTACCGCTCGGCAGCACGGGACAAAATTCTACAGCTTCATGACCAAGGACTATCCATTCGGGCCATTGCCGACGAAGTTGGCCGGTCTCGAACGACGGTTCACCGGCACATAACACGGCGCCGAGGGCCGAACGCCGGGGTGGTATTGCCGCAATAGCTCAAAGGGCAGCCCGCTGGGCATCGTGCCCAGATCCCGCCGCTCCCCAACAACTCCATGGTGTTGAGGCCGTTGGCGGAAAGCCGCGGGCTGACCTGGCGTGGGACTCCCTTTGAAAAGAGAGCCGACCGCCTCTCCGCCTGGCAGCCCCTCCTGATGGAACCAACCTCCAGGGAACTGCGAAATAACTCTTGGATTGTCGCTTCCGAAACTCGCGCCGCGACCCATATCCCCCGACAGAGGCTTCTGGCCACCTCCCGCCGCGGAATCCAATCCGGTAAAATGTGGGCTCCAACTCCCAACTGAGGGCTGATATGCACACCACCGTCGCAACCCAAGAACCCGAAACCCTCCCGTCCCCCCTCCCCCTTGAGCTGACGGTCGTCGACCCCGAGGTCATTGCCGAACTCTGCGCAAAGCAGGAGGGGCGGGAGCGGGACGACTACGCCCTCGGCGCCCTGCGGCTGGGCGTGTTGGCGATCCGGCAGGCTCGGGGGCAGATCGACGCGAACGTCCTGAAGCGGGAGGGGGAACGCCTGCTCGGCGACGTGCATCTGGTGTTGTCCCAGCACGGGACGCACCTCGACCGCACCCTGGTCGCCCACCACATGCTCTCCTCGTCGCGCGGAGTCCCCTTCGGCATCGAGCCCTAACCCAAGTTCGCCAGTCATTGACGTAAGTACTTGCGGCGCAAGGGGCGCTTTGTAAAAGTCTACACTACACACCCCTCGTTGGCTGTATCTTCGGAAGCCGCCATCGCAGTCGCGTCAACAGGATCGCTTGATGATCCGTCGGCTCCGTAACGCACCTCCGACGAATCTCCGTTCCCTCGCGCGTCGGCAGCACCACATCGACCAACTGGATCTTGCCCAACTCCTCCAACACCCGTCGCGGCTCGTCGCCCAGGCCGGCCCGCCGACACGTCTGCCCCAGCGTCTTCCATAACACATAGGCCAAGAAACAGACCAGGATGTGGGCCTTCACCCGCTCTTCCTTCTGATGCCAGATCGGACGCAGTCCCAGGTCGCTCTTGTGGATGCGGAACGCCCCCTCTGCCTCCGTCAATTGGATGTAGGCTTTCCAAAGATCCTCATCGCTCCAGTCCCTCACGTTGCTCCGCAGCAGGTAGCAGCCTTCGCTTAACACGGCCCAGTCCCGCCAGCTTTCCACCTTCTTCCAGGCCAGCGTCGCGCGACCGTCGGCGGTCGTTTGCACCTCGGTTTGGAACAGTCCCGCCGCGCGACTGTTCTGGCCCAGCAGACGCCCCAGTCGTTGAGCCACGACCAGCGGCTTCAGACGCTGTTTCTGGCAAGCGGCCTCGATCCGCTTGAGCCCCTCTTCGATCCGCTTTTCAAAGCGATCGTGCATCGCCTTTTCTTTCTCGCGGCGATCGCGGCTGCGGCAAAGCACAAACGTTTCCTCGCCGTCCGGCGCGGGGCAAAGCCTCACCTCCAGACCGTCGCGGATCGTGTGCCAATCTTCGGCCAAGAGATCCCGCTCGAATTGCTTCAGCATGCTCTTCGGCGTGCCGACGATGTAACGCCTGCCGCCTTGCTGGAGAAACTCGATGTTCTCCGCCGAGACCATCCCCCGGTCCACCACCCAGATTCGATCGGCCTGCCCGTAGCGACGCTCCATTGTTTCGACGATCTCCTGAAGCGTGGTCACATCGGCGCGATTTCCCGCGAAGATTTCGTAGCCCAAGGGCAGCCCGCACTTGGAGACCACCAAGCCGATGCAGACCTGCTTGCAGTCGGGACGATGATCGCGGGAGTAGCCGCGTCGGGCGAGCGCATTGCCGGCGGCCTGGCCCTCGAAGTACGTGCTCGTCACGTCGTAAAGCAAGAGGTCGTACTCCAGCCCGAACAGTTCACCGAGGCGGTTTTTCAAGAATGCTTCAATCGCTTCTTTGTACGGCAACAGGGCGTCCAGCGCGCGGTAGAGACGCTGCTCGTTGATCTTCTCCGCGGGGATTCCCAAGAGGTCCGCCAGCGCGCTGTGGGCGTAGAAATGCTCGGCGATGTGCAGTTCGCTCGACGGCGCGCACAAGCGGCAGAGGATCAAGACCAAGGCCGTCAGCGACCAGGGGACGTCTTCCTCGCCGCAAGGAATCGTGTGCGCGAGAAACTCCTTCAGTCCCAACTGGTCGATCAATTTCAAGCCCAGCCAGGGACCGCCGAAATCGCGGCGGTTTTCCACGCGCAGGCGTTTGACGTCCACTTCGACCCACTCGGGCCGCACCTCGTCGAAGAGCCGCCGTTGTTGCGAGGCGGCCGCGCCTTCAGCCGCCCGATGCACGCCGAGGCATTGGGATGGATCGAGTTGCCCCAGATAGGCGACGACGCGTTGTCGCGGGCCGCGTTCGGTGCGATACGACTCCATCAAAGCCCAGTAGGCATGTCGCTTGCCGTCCTTGGTGCGGTAATGCGGGCGAATGAACATGCCCGTATTTTATCCCCGTCGTCGGGTGGCCCGAAGGGCAAGGTCTACACTACAACGCCTTTGGTGAGAATGCGTCTGCTGGCGGGGCACGTGGCGAAAGGAGTTGCGTCAAGAATCCCCACCTTTGTGCGATGATCGAATATGCCAAGATTCTTGCCGCAAGGTACGTTGCTGGCGAACTTGGGCTAACCCAGCGCGGCCACCGGCGGCTCCGCCTTGGAGAATGCGCTTCGCATTCCGGCCAGCAGGGCGGCCGCCTCGGAGCGGCTGACTTCGACGCCTTCTTCGGCCAGCGCCTGGCGCACGGCGGCGCTGCCGGAGTGTTTTCCTAAGACAATCGTCGTTCCCGCGTGGCCGACGCTTTCCGCGGCGAAAGGCTCATAGGCGCGGCGGTCGGCCAAGATCCCGCGGACGTGAATCCCCGACTCGTGCGAAAAGACCCCCGAACCGGTGATCGGTTTGTCTGCGGGCAGCGGCCGGTTGGAAATCTGCGCGACCAGGTCGGAAAGCGCGGCGAAGCGGCGGGAATCGACGCGGCAACTCTTCTGCACCGTCAATCGCAGGGCCATTACGACTTCCTCCAGCGGCGCGTTGCCGGCGCGTTCGCCCAGCCCGTTCACGGTCACATCGACGCTCTGGGCCCCCGCCTGCACGGCGGCAAGGCTGTTGGCCGTGGCCATGCCGAGGTCGTTGTGGCCGTGGAAGCCCAGGGCGATCTTGCCCTCGGCCAAACCGCGCAGCCCGGAAACGGCGGCGTAGACCTGGAACGGGTTCCAGAGGCCGACGGTGTCGGCGAGGCGAAATCGATCCACCCCGGCGCGCGCGGCGGCGCGGGCGCAGCGGGCCAGGAAACTCGGCGCAGCGCGCGAGGCGTCCTGGGCCCCCACGGACACGTATTCAAATCGCGTCCGCGCGCGGGCCGCGGTCTCCGTCATCCGCCGGATCGCCCAACCCTGGTTCTTCTCCATCGCCCGAAGTTGGATTTCGGAAACGGGAATCGAGATGTGGACGGCGTCGACGCCGCAGCGCACGGCGGCGTCGATGTCCTCGTCCCGCGCGCGGCACCAGGCGGTCAGGCGGCAGGGCAAGCCGAGGGCGACAATCTCGCCGATTGTCGCGATCTCCTCCTCGCCCATCGCCGGCGTGCCCACCTCCAGTTCGCGCAGCCCCGCTTCGGCCAGCGCGGGCCAGGGCCACTTTCTCGTTGCGAGAGAAGGCCACGCCCGCCGCCTGCTCGCCGTCGCGCAGCGTCGTGTCCACCAGCCACACGCCGGTTTCATGAGGTCGTGGAAGCATCGCTGTTTCTCCCCATCGGCCGCTGCAATCGCCATTCATGCCAGCAACAACTCGCCGACCGGCGCGCCGGCTTCGAGGGCGTCGAGGATCTGATCGACTTTGTCCTCCGTCACGCCGTGATACCACCACTCCTGCGGATAGATGACGAGAATGGGGCCTTTTTCGCAGACATTCAGGCAGCTCGTCGTCGAGACGATGGCGTCGATGCCGCGATCGGCGATCTCGCCTTGGAGGTATTGAAGGATGTCCCCCGCCTTCTTGTTGCAGGCGCCTTGCGGTTCGCCGTTGACGCGAAAGCTGTTGCAGAGAAAAAAGTGGTGCTGCGGTTTGTTCACAATGCTCGTCCTTTCATTTCAAATTGTCAAGTTCACCAGGGAGACCCGGAGAAAAGAAAGGATGAAGGCAGAAGGATGAAAACGAACGCATTTCATCCCTGCCAACTCCTAACTCCTTTCTTCTTTCTCCTTTTTTCAAGAACATCCCATGCCGTTTCCCGAGCAGCCGCTGCCGCAACGATGCGCGCGCATCGGGGAGCGGACGCTCGCGCCGCGATACACGGCGTCGAGCCCTTCTTCGATCAGGCCTTCCATGAGAATCACGCGGATGCCTTCTTCCGTGAGCACGCTCCGCGGGGCCTCGCCGGCGCTTGCGGCCAACAGGGCGCGGCAGTCGTGCAGCCGGGCGGCAAGGTCTTGCCAACGCGCCGGTCCGCCGCCGGAAGGAGGCGCAGGCCGGGTTTCGATCAAGCGGAATCCCGACTCGCCCTGGCCGAAAATCGCCAACCGCTCCGCCTCGCCGAGGTGCTGGTTCACCAGCGCGCCTTCGCGCGTCGCCACGGCCACGTAGGGCCGCCGCGGATCGCACGGCGGCGCCGCGGCCTGCATTAACGCCAACTCCGCATAGGCCGGCGGCGGCTCGCCCAGCAGCCCCACGGCGTCGGCCCGGCATCGCGTGCAATGCTTCATCATCGGCAAATAGGCGGCCGCCGCGGAGCGAATCGCCTCCAAGCGCGCCGGCGAAGGCGGCGCGACGCCGCCCAGCGCCGTGCCGCGGACCGGATACAAGGGCACGCAATTGGAAATGTCGGCGCCCAACTCGGCAACCTGCCGGACGACTTCCGCGACGTGCTCGTCGTTGACGCCGGGAATGATGATCGTGTTGATCTTCACGCTGACGCCGCGCCGCTTCAGGGCGGCAATCGCTTCCGCCTGGCGATTCCAGAGCAGCGCGGCGCCGATTGCGCCGCGATGGACCCGCTTGGCGTCGCGGACCCAGGCGTAAATCTTCGCCCCAATCTCCGCATCGACGGCGTTGACCGTCAAGGTGACGTGGCCGACCTCCAACTCCGCCAATTCGTCGACATAGGGCGCCACATTGAGGCCGTTGGAAGCGACGCAGAGGAGCATCCGAGGATGCCGCCGTCGGACTGCGCCGCAGGGTGTCCAAGGTTGTCTCGGGCGAAGCGAATGGATCGCCCGGCCCGGCGATGCCGACAACGGCGATCCGCGGGTCTTTTTCCACGACGCGAGCTAAATAGTCCTCGGCCTGCGGGGGCGTAAGGACCGCGCTGGTCACGCCCGGCCGGCTCTCGTTGGCGCAATCGTAAATCCGCTTGCAAAAGTTGCACTGGACGTTGCAGTCCGGGGCCACCGGCAGATGGATGCGCGCGAAGCGGCCACGCGAGGCATCGTTGAAGCAGGGGTGATGGGTGCGATCCGGCGGCATGAAGAATTTCTCGGAAAACGAGCCTCCTACATGTAGCTGTACCCGACCGGCGAAGCGTTTTGGGCCTTCTCGACCAGGGCGTTGGCGATGCGGTCGAACAACTGCTGCGCGCCGCGATAGCCGAGGTGCAGCAGCCGCGGCCCGTCCACGCGGTCGTGAATGGGGAAGCCGACGCGAACCAGCGGGGCGTCGAGCCGCTTGGCCAGTCCGTGGCCCTTGCTGCCGCCGACGATCAAATCCGGGCGGAGTTCCGCCGCCTGCTCTTCGATTTTCGCGAAATCGGCCCCTTCGAGGACGACGATTGCGCCGGCCAGATCGGCTTCGACGGCGGTCAGCGATTCACGCAGCCGCCCGCTTTCGGCCGACGAGGCGCAGAGAACGGGGTGAATCCCGACCTCGGCCAGCAGCGCCGAGAGGCCGACGACCAAATCCTGTTCGCCATAAACGACCGCCCGCTTGCCGAAGACGTACTTGTGGGCGTCCACGTAGGCGTCGACCAGCCGGCCGCGCTCGTCTTCATACTCCGCCGGGATCGGGCGGCCGCTGAGCGCGGAGAGGGCGTCGAGAAAGCAATCCGTCTGGGTGACGCCGATGGGCAGCGGCACGAGATGGCGCGGCACGCCGCAGCGGCCTTCCAGCGACGCGCCGGCGGTCTCGCCCGCTTGCCAGACGGACTGAAATTCGATCGTTCCCCGGGCGCTGCCTGCGCGGCGGATGGCGGCGATCGGCGTGCCGCCGGGAGGAATGTTTTGGAAGCGGCTCCACGTCGGGCCGTCGAGTGTGTCGGAGAAGTCGGGCAGCAGCGTTGCCGCGAGGCCGAAATCGCCGAGCACGCGCTTGAGCCAGCGGAGATCGGCCGGCGAGGCCATCGGCGCGAGCAAATTGAGTTCGTCGCTTTTCGGGCCGGGCTCGGCCAGCGTTTCCACCAACGCCCGGACCGCCGCATGATAGCCCTCTTCGTGGGTGTTCGCATAGCTGGGGGTGGATACGTGGACGAGCGTGGGCAGGCCGGCGGCCGCGTCGGCGGCGATCTCCCGGATGTACATGCCGATGTCCTCGCCGATGGTTTCCGTCAGGCAGGTCGTGGCGACGCCGATCAACTGCGGCGAATACTGCCGCACGACGTTTTTCAATCCCTCGCGCAACTGCTCCTGCCCGCCGAAGATGGCCGCGGCCTCGCCGAAACTCGACGAGGCGATGTCCAGCGGCTCGCGGAAATGGCTGATCAGATAGCGGCGGATGTAGGTGGCGCATCCCTGCGCCGTGCAGAAAGGGCATCGCCCCTTCCACGCCGCGAAACGCCAGGCACGCCCCCAGCGGGGCGCAGAGGCGGCATCCATTGCGGGCGGCGGTGAATGTTTCCGCTGGTTTCTTCGTCGTCGCCGGGGCGATCATGGGCAGCCCTCCTTTCTTGGCAATAGTTCGCCGGGGACTGCCCCCTTTGGTCACGGAAGGGGACAGTCCCATTTTCGTCGGACGAAAATTGGGACAGTCCCCGGCGGCGATTCGGCGCAGTTTCCACACCGGCGACATCACCGACGAGTGGACCTCGCGGGCGAAGTTCACCATGCCCGCAAAGCCGGCCAGGGCGATCTTGCGTTCGTGATTGTGGTCGCAAAAGGCAATCCCCAGCTTGTAGGCGATCGGCCGCTCCTTCACGCCGCCGATGAGCAGGTCCACGTTTTTCTCCTGAAGGAAGCGGGAAAGCTCCAGCGGGTTGGCGTCGTCGATCAACACCGTGCCCTCGTCGCAAAGCTCGCGCAGCCCCTCGTAGTCGTTGCGATTGCCGGTCTGCGAACCGGCCAGCACGGTCTTCATTCCCAAGGTCCGCAGGGCGCGGACGAGGGAGAACGCCTTGAACGCCCCGCCCACATAGACCGCCCCGCGGCGGCCTTCGAGGTCTGCGCGGCAGCGCCGCAGTTCGGGCATGACGGCGGAAACCTCGCCGCGAACCAGTTCCTCGGCCCGCGCGCGCATCGCCGCGTCGGCGAAGAAATCGGCCACGTCGTAGAGGGCCTTGGCCATGTCCTCGACGCCAAAGTACGAAACGCGAATGAACGGGACGCCATATTTCTCCTCCATCGACTTTGCCAGGTGGATCATCGAGCCGGAGCACTGCACGACGTTCAGCTTCGCGCCGTGGGCCCGGCGGATGGCGTTGACGCGTCCGTCGCCGGTGAGCGTGGCGACAACGTTGACGCCGATCCGCCGGTAATAATCGCGGACCATCCAGGTTTCGCCGGCGAGATTGAAATCGCCGAGGATGTTGATGCTTCGCGGGCCGATGTCGTCGGTCGGCCCGGTTCCAACGAGCCGGGCCAAGCCGTCGCAGGCCGCCCGATAGCCGTCCTTCTTCGTGCCGCGGAAGCCCTCGCAATGGATGGCCAGGGCGGGAATGCCCTTCTCCGCCTCGATCCGCCGGCAAACCTCCTCGACGTTGTCGCCGATCAGGCCGACGAGACAGGTGGAATAGACGAACGCCGCGCGGGGATGATAGCGGTCGATCAACTCGCACAGCGCCGCATAGAGCTTCTTCTCGCCGCCGTAGATCACGTCGCGCTCGCGAAGGTCGGTCGAGAAACTCATGCGGTGCAGTTCCGGTCCGGAGGAGAGCGCGCCGCGGATGTCCCAGGTGTACGTCGCGCAGCCCGCCGGGCCGTGGACGAGGTGCAGCGCGTCGGCGATCGGATAGAGGACGACGCGCGAGCCGCAGAAGACGCACGCCCGCTGGCTTACCGCTCCCGCCAGGCTCTGCTTTTCGCAGGTCATGGCGAACGACTCCGCGCCTTTCTCGTGGATTTGCGATTTGCGGGCTTGGAGGATGTCGATCATGAACAAGGGACTCGGGATTGGGAAATGGAACGTGCGCCGCTTGCGGTTTCGCGAGGCGCCCTCGCGCGATTCGGGATTGGAAAGGGATTTACATGACCAACTCGAAACTTTCTTCCGGCGACTGCCGATCCTTGTGGTCCATCAGCGCGCCGAGAATCATTTCCAGCAGGCGCATCGCCCCGCGGTAGCCGACCGTGGGAAAGTACGAATGGCCGACGCGGTCCATGATCGGGAAGCCGTGACGCACCAGGGGGATGTTCTCGTCGCGGGCGATGTACTTGCCATAGGTGTTGCCGATCAACAAATCGACCGGCTCGTTCTTGATCCACTGGTGCATGAGAAACATGTCCGAGCCGGGGCCTTGGCGAAACTTCGCCTCGGGCACGCGGCCGGCCAACGCGGCCTCGATCCGCTTTTCAAATTGCTTGCCCGGCGTGCCGGTGACCATGTAGACGGGCCGCATGTCCAAATCGGCGAGGAACTCGCAGAGGGAGACGAGCTGGTCGGGATCGCCCCACAAGGCGACGCGCGCCTTGTAGAAATATTGGTGCATGTCCGCGATCATGTCGACCAGCCGGCCGCGCTCTTCGGCGATTTCCGGCGGGACCTGCGCGCGGCCGCGCCGCCGCAACGCCTGCACGAAGCGATCCGTCGCCCGCAGGCCAAGGGGAAGCTCCAGCAACTCGAACGGCACTTTGTGCTTGACGAAGAGCTGCCGCGCGGCCGCCTCGGAAGCGGTCGGGCCCAGGGCAATGGTTGCCTGGCTGGCCGAAGTCCGCGCAAGCTGCGCGGCGGTCGTTCCGCCTTTCGGATAGAATGCGTGCGCGCCGGTCTGCGGGGCGTCGAGGACGTCGGACGTGTCCGGGAAGACGATCGCCTCGACGCCCAATTCGCCGGCCATCCGCTTGATCTCCCGCATGTCGCTGGGCTCGACCCAGCCGGGGACCAGGTTCGTCGCCCGGCTCTTCTCCCGCGGCGGCTCGGCGAGATAATCGACCATGCTGCGCACCATGTTCGCGAAGCCGGTGACGTGCGAGCCGACGTAGCTGGGCGTGTTCGTGTGGATCACCCGCTTGCCGGCGGGAATCTTCCCTTCGTCCCGCGCCTTGCTGATGATCTGCGGGACGTCGTCGCCGATCGTCTCCGAGAGGCAGGTGGTGTGGACGGCGATGATGTCGGGGTTGTAGACGCTGAAGATGTTGGCGATGGCCTGCAACAGGTTCGCCTGGCCGCCGAAGACCGACGAGCCCTCGGTGAAAGAACTCGTGGCGGCCATGACCGGCTCCTTGTAGTGCCGCGTCAGCGTGCTGCGGTGATACGAGCAGCAACCCTGCGAACCGTGGCTGTGGGGCAGGCAGTTGTGGATGCCCAGGGCCGCGTACATGGCCCCGATCGGCTGGCACGTCTTCGCGGGGTTGACCGTCAGTGCGCGGCGTTCGGCGATTTCTTTCGTGGTGTGGCGAAGGAGCATGGGTTGTGTTTCAAGGTTGACGGCGGCCCTGCGAATTTCGCTTCGCGAAACCGCAAGCGGCCGAAAGGGTCCGAGTTTTATTCCCGCACGTAAGAGGCTTGCAGCGTCGGGGCCGGTTTCTTTTCCCAGGGCGGCGTGATGAAGGACCATATCTGCGTGTTCACCATCCGGTCGATCTCGCGGTAGAAGTTGATCGCGCCGCGGAATCCGGCGTACGGGCCGCCGTAGTCGTAACTGTGCAACTGCTTGCAGGGGACGCCGAACTTCTGCACGGCGTACTTCTCCTTGATCCCCGCGCAGAACACCGCCGGGCGGTAAATCTCCAGCAGCCGCTCCATCTCGTGGTGGCTGAGGTCGTCGATCACCAGCGCGCGGTCCTCCATTTCCGCCATCATCCCGTCGTAAGTGTTCAGCTCCATCCCCGCGGACTCCAGCTCCCGCCAGCGGTTCTCGTCGATGCGGGGTCGATGTTTCTCCGGGTCGGGCTCGATGTGCAACTCTTCGATGTTGCGGCTGTCGGCGTCGACCTTGATGGTCGGCAGCACGCGGCGGCCCTCGTAGTCGTCGCGATGGGCGAACTCGTAGCCGGCGGCGATCGTCTTCATGCCGATCTCGGCGAAGAGGTCCTGGTAGTGGTGCGCGCGGCTGCCGCCGACGAAGAGCATCGCTTGCTTGCCTTCGCAGCGGGGGCGGACTTCGTCCTGCACGCGCTCGACTTCGGCCATCTCCTCGGCGATCACCTCTTCGATTCGCTTCGTCAACTCGGCGTCCTCAAAGTAGGCGGCGATGCGGCGGAGCGATTTGGCCGTCCCCTTCGCGCCGGTGAAGTTGACTTTGACCCAGGGGATGCCGTATTTCTTTTGGATCATGTCGGCGACGTAGTTGATCGAGCGGTGGCACATGACGCAGTTCAAGTCGGCGGTGTGCGCCCGCTCGAACTGGGCCATCGACGAGTTGCCGCTCAAGGTGGCGGTGAGCGTGACGCCGCACTTGGCGATGAGTTCTTCGAGGACGAAGGCGTCGCCGCCGATGTTGTATTCGCCGAGCATCCCGACGCGGAATTTGCCCGGCGGGGCCTCGTCGTTCCGCCCGATCACGTGCTTGAACAGACCGTTGTTGGCGATGTGGTGCCCCGCCGACTGGCTCACGCCCTTGTAGCCCTCGCAACTGAAGCCGAAGACGTTGATCCCGAGCTTCTCCTTCATTTCCGCCGTGACCGCGTGGACGTTGTCGCCGATCAAGCCGACGGGGCAGGTCGAGAAGACGGCGATCGCCTTCGGGTGAAACGCGTCGAAGGCCTCCTGGATGGCGGCGCGGAGCTTCTTTTCGCCGCCGAAGATGATCTCCTCCTCCTGCATGTCGGTGGAGAAGCAATAGGCGATGAAGTTTTCGTCCCCGGGCGTCGGCGGCCGCGTCTGGTTGCGCCGCGTCAGCCAGGAGTAGAACCCGCAGCCGATCGGGCCATGGGTGATGTTGACGATGTCCCGCGTCGGGCCGAGGACGACGCCCTTGCAGCCGGCGTAGGCGCAGCCGCGCTGGGTGATGATCCCCGGCGTCGTGCGGACGTTCGCGGTGATTTCCGCCGCGGGCGCGCCGTTGGCGACGTTGACGACCATCTGCCCGGCCCGCTTTCGCGCGACCTTGCTCGGATAGACCTTCAACAACTCCTGCTTCACGGCATTCGCGTCGATGGGGACGACCTGACTCATTGTGGAAAATCCTCAAAGATCAAAGCGAAGAGCTCACCACGGAGACACGGAGATCACGGAAAGATGAGGAACGAGAGAATGCAAATTGCAAGATGAAAATTGCAAAATAGCGAAGATGTCGAAGCCGCGAGCCCTGGGACCCGTCGTTGGCCCAAGGTCGCACTCCATTTTTCATTTTGCATTCTTTTCGCTCCCTGTCCTCCGTGTCTCCGCGGTGATTCTTCACCTCGTTGCTAAACAACTGTTTCGTCCAACGCGGCGTCGTCGGTTTCGCCGGTCCGCACGCGGACCGCTTCGGAGATGGGCATGACAAAGATCTTGCCGTCGCCGGGGTTGCCCGTCCGGTTCACGTCGATGATCGTCTTCGTCGCCACGGGGACGAGGTTGTCGGGCACGACAACGCTGATCATTCGCTTGGACATGAGCTTCGGGCCGGGGGCCAATTGGCAGATCGCCTCCTCCGCGCCCGCCGCAGCGCCCTTTAGCAGCAAGTAATCGACCTTGCCCTTGCCGCGGCCGACAACCTTCCGCGCGGTGAAGGAGGCGATGCCGGCGTCGGCCAGGGCCTCCTTCGTCGCATTCATCTTGTTCATGCGGATAACCGCCAAAACTTCCTTCATCAAGCTTCTCCTGTCGCTATTGCGATTCCGCGGCGACCGGCGTTTCGACGTCCTCGCGGGCGGCGCAACTGACCGTGTAGACCTCGTCGACCGGGGAGATGAAAATCTTGCCGTCGCCGTATGCGCCCGTGGGGCCCGTCCGCGCGGTTTCCATGATGATCTTGACGACGAATTCCTTGTCCGACTCCTTGATCACGGTGAAGATCAGTTCCTTCGGCAGTTCGTCGTAGGTGACTTCGCCGACGCGCATGCCGCGTTGCTTTCCGCGGCCGTAGACGTCCATTTTCGTGACCGCAGGAAAACCGGCTTCCATCAAGGCGGCGAGCACTTCTTCGCACTTTTCCGGCCGGACGACGGCGCGAACCATAATCATGAGTTTCCTCCCATTCGCGTCCTTGTTTCGCTCACACTTCCACCAACCCGTGCTCCATCAGGAGCGATTCCAACTCGCCGACCGACAGCGGCGTGGGAATGGTGAACATCTTGTTCGCGTCGATCGCCCGGGCCAAGGCGCGATATTCGTCGGCCTGGGGACACGCGGCATTCCACTCGATGACGGTTTTCTTGTTGATTTCCGCCCGCTGCACGTCGTTGTCGCGCGGAAGGAAGTGGATCATTTGCGTGCCCAGCCGCAGGGCGAGCTCCTCGATCATTTCCCGCTCGTTGTCCACCTTGCGGCTGTTGCAGATGAGGCCGCCGAGGCGGACCCCGCCCCCATGGGCGAATTTCACGATTCCCTTGCAGATGTTGTTCGCCGCGTACATGGCCATCATTTCGCCGGAGCAGACGATGTAGATTTCCTGGGCCTTGCCTTCGCGAATCGGCATGGCGAATCCGCCGCAGACGACGTCGCCCAAGACGTCGTAGAACACATAGTCGAGATTCTGGTCGGCGTTGTAAGCCCCGAGTTGCTCCAGCAGGTTGATCGAGGTGATGATGCCGCGGCCGGCGCAGCCGACGCCCGGCTCCGGACCGCCCGATTCCGTGCACATGCACGCGCCGAAGCCGGGGCGGCGGATGTCCTCCAGATCGACGTCTTCGCCCTCTTCGCGGAGCGTGTCCAGCACCGTCTTCTGCGCCAGGCCGCCCAACAGCAGCCGCGTGGAATCGGCCTTCGGATCGCAGCCGACGACCATCACGCGCTTTCCCATCTCCGCCAGGGCTGCAACCGTGTTCTGCGTCGTCGTCGATTTGCCGATTCCGCCTTTGCCGTAAATAGCGATCTTTCTCATGGACGTTCCTTTTGTGGACGAATGACCGATCTGTGAAGAACGCATTGACTCAGTGCACGTCGCGCGCCAAACTGCCGGCGAACTCCGCGGAATGCGGCGACTTACCCGAGAAATCTGCGGGAAAACGCGGGAGAAATTGTCCGCGGCAACGAGCATCGCCGCGCCGCCGCGGCGACAATGGATTGTCGCGCCGCGCCGCGCCGTGCAAATGTCGCATAGCGAGGCGAGGCGGCAAATCCCTGGAAAAGAGCCGCTTCGCCGCGGGCACGACAAAAATTGTCGCGCAAGAATGGCAATGCGTCAAAGAATGTCGCGCGCGGCCGGCGCCTGCAACGTCACCGCTTCACGAATTGCCGGTAATCGATCCCCAGCTTGCGCAGCTTGTACCGCGCCATCCGCGGCGTGAGGCCGAGTTGCCTCGCCGCCTTCGAAATGTTCCCCTCCGCCGCCTTCAAGGCGTTGACCATCATGTCCTTCGCCACGAGGTCCATGCGCGTCTTCAGCGCCCCGGCCTGGGCAATTTCGGCGACCTCGGGCATTTGCAGGGTGGGCGGAAGGTTCTGGCCGTGGATCACGCCGTCGTTGCTGAGCAAAACGGCGTACTCGATGCAGTTCTCCAGCTCGCGGACGTTGCCCGGCCAGTGATAGGCCAACATCATGTTGATCGCCGGCGTGCTGATCCGCCGCGTTTCCTTGCTCATCTTCTTCGCATACTTGGCGACGAAATGGTCGGCCAGCAGCAGGATGTCGTCCTTGCGGTCGCGCAAGGGCGGCAAACGAATCGGAAAGACATTGATGCGATAATAAAGGTCCTGGCGGAAGACGCCGGTTTCGACCTGGGCTTCCAAGTCCTGGTTCGTCGCGGCGATCACGCGGACGTTGGCCGACATCGTCTTGTTGCTCCCCACGCGCTCGAACTCGCGCTCCTGAAGGCTCCGCAGCAGTTTCACCTGAATTGCGGGCGAGAAGTCGCCGATCTCGTCGAGGAACAACGTCCCCCCCTCCGCCTCTTCGATCCGGCCGATCCGCTGGTAGAGCGCCCCGGTAAACGCCCCCTTTTCGTGGCCGAAAAGCTCGCTTTCCAGCAGCCCCTCGCTCAGCGCGGCGCAATTGACCTTCACAAAGGGCTTGCGGCTGCGCGGGCCGCCGTAATGGATCGCCGTGGCCACGAGTTCCTTGCCGGTGCCCGACTCGCCGCGGAGCAACACCGTGGTGTCGGCCATGGCGACCTGGTGGATTTGCAGATAGACGCTGCGCATCAAGTGCGAATTGCCGATGATGTTCTCCGGGCGAAACCGCTCTTCCAGGGCGCTGCGGAGACGCAGGTTCTCGGCGTCGAGCTTCTGTTGCTGGAGGGCCTCGGCGCGGCGCACTTTCACGTCGAAGGCGATCATGCCGGCGACAATGCCCAACAGGCGAGACCGCTCGGCAAGCTGCAAGGGTTCTTGCAGCGGCAGGTTGAACGGAGAGCGTCCCCGCCACCTCGTTCCCGAGCGTGATGGGCACGCAAAGAAAGCTGGCGTCGTCCTCGGCGCCCTGTTCTCGCTGGTAGATGCGGTTGGTGAACCGCGGCTCCTGCGAGATGCGCGGGATAATCGCCGCCCGGCCCGTCTCGACGACGGCCCCCAAAATTCCTTCGCCGCGGCGATAGCGGAGGTCCTTCTGTTCCTCGCTCGGGACATCGCGCGCCATCTCGACGAACAATTCGCTGCCGTCGGAGGACAGCAACATGATGGTCCCGCGGACCATGCCCAAGCGGTGTTCGAGTTCGTCGAGCACGGCCGTCAACATTTGCTGCAGGCTCGCTTGCGTCGCGAGCAACTCCGCGACCTTGGCGAGCACATCGAGGTCGCGGTTGTATCGCTCGCTGAGCGACGCTCGCTGTTGGAGGGTTTCCGCTGCTCTGTTCACGGGACCCTCGCGCTCCGCGGGTCGCCAATCTGCCGCAGTCGCTGCAAACGATTCGGACGATTGGAAAGGAAATCGCTCTCCTGCGTGGAAGAAATCGTCAGCAAAGTCTGCCCGCTCTGGGATGTCTGCAATCCGGGTTCCGGTCGAGCGTCTCGCGCCTAGACACCCACCGCATGATGGGAATTCGCATGTGGAAGATAGGCCGTTAGCGGCAATACCGCAAAACCTGTGCCATCCAGAGAGGCAGCGACCGCCGAGCGGTGTCAGAGAGGCGGGCGCAAGGCCGGTAGTCCTTGTGATCGCATCCCTTGCCGCAACGAGTCAAAAACATGAAATGTCGGATCGCGAGAAGTATTTATTCTCCATATGCTCACTTACATTGCATGTAGTGCGCTAATACTAGGCATTAGCTTTCGGATGGACGTTAGTAATCATCACATTACCTACACAAAAGGCTGGCAGTTCACACTCCGCATGGAAGGCAGGTATCCGACTTCCGACGCAGGTGGCATCTATGTCCAGGAGTTTACCTATACCCCGGCGGGCGAGGTGAAAGCCGTACGTTATCTGGATATCGGCGGCCAGCCCTGCCCGCGCAAAGACGGAGCGGCCGAGGCGAGGCGCACTTTCCCCGGGCGGGGGAACAAGACGGAGGAGTTTTATTTCGACGCCGGCGGCAAGACCTCGCACGCGGATCATATCGAACCTGTCAACCGCTTTGCCAACCTCGAAATGGCTAACAGCTTGGACAACATCCAGACACTCTGTCACTGGCGCCGCAAGCTCAAAACCGCGAGGAAGGTAAGGGCTTAGAATCATCTGGAAAGCCGGATGCTTGGAAACTTGCACGTCCGGTTTGGGGTTGGGGTCGGGGTGAAACTCCCCGGCCTACGCCAGCACGAGACCGTCGAGGGATGCGCGGAGGTCAAGGAGGTCATCAGGGGTCTGGACGGCATCGAGGCGCACCTGACGGCGTTCCGGCAGAAGCGGCAGCAACAGACTATCCAGCGACGACTGCCGCAGGCGCAGGCGCGAAGCAGCTGACCCCGACCCGGCAGGAGGTCGAGTGGCTGATGGAGAAGTTCACTCCACGGACGATCGATTCGGTCTGCGACGAGTTGTTTGGCGGGGGTTAAAGGTCAAGGTGCGACGATATCGGCCAGACGACAAGTTGTTGGCCTTCCTGGAGAATCTGTAATTATGCCGCGTCGAACAGTCCACAAAGTGCGAGATCCACCGACATCCACGTCGGCCATGGGCGGCGAGTCGGCATAATCCGGGATGCGGCATAATGGCGGAACGTGTGGGGTGCAGCATTCTCCTTGCCGACCCGGAGGTCGAAGCGGTTTACATCGCTTCACCGGTTTATTGTCACGCTCGACAAATCGAGAATGGCGGCGGCGGGGAAGCACATCCTCTGTGAAAAACCGCTGACGCTCAACCTACAACAGGCCAAGCGGGCCGTGAAGGAGGAAAAGCATTCCGCCTTCATGCTTCCTCGTCGAACAAGACGCAGAGGACGTCCAGCGCTTGCACGGAGCGGCAGGGGTCGTGCACGCCATGGGCGTCGGCGCATGTCTCCCAGATCGACAAGGCATAGCGCAAATACTGCTCGCGCGATTCGGCGACAAGCTGCGGACCCAACTCGGCCAGCGTTGCCGGCCAAAGCTTCGTCAGCCGCTCCAAGGCGGTTTCCCGCCCGTCGATCGCCTCATAAACCGCGTCGTCCAGGGCTTCGAGCCTTTCGCGGACCTGCGGCGAATCGGGGTGGAGAATCTGCGCTGGGGCGGTCGGCGCGGCCTGCCTGGCCGGCGCGGGGCCGCTCTTCGCGAAACGGTGATGCGCGGCGTGTCCGGCCACTCGGGGATCGCCCCTTTCTTCCGGCCCGCCGGCTTCCGGCAAGTCGCCGGGTGTTTCCGTCATGACGTGCTCCGGGAAAGGATGAGGTCGGCGGCGGCGACGGCGCAGCGGATGCCGATGTTGTGGCGGCGATTCCAGGAGTCCTCGCCGCTTTGAAACTGGCCCAGCGCGGCTGTCGTCGAAGAAGGTGTCGAAGGCCCCGCCGCGAATGCTCCGCAGCGAAGCCGCGCCGCCGCCGATCTCGCCGTCGATCCATTCCCAGACGTTGCCGATCAATTGGCTGACGCCGCCGACGCTGATTCCCTCGGGAAACTCGCCGACGGGGACGAGGCAGTTCGGGCCATAGCCCCAGAGGTTGGCGCGGCGGGGCTCCATCGCGTCGCCCCAAGGATAGCGGCGCTGCCGGCATTGGCCGGTCGCGACGGCCACGGGCCAGGAGGCCGCCTTGACCCATTCGGCGTCGGTGGGCAGGCGTTTGCCCGCCCAGCGGGCGTAGGCCGCCGCCTCATGCCAAGAGACGCCGACCACGGGCAAGTCCTCCTCGCCGGGGGCGAAGCGGCCGTTGTTCCAATAGTGCGGCCCGGGCGCGCCGCTGAGATCGACCAACGCGGCGACTCTCGCCCAGGCGGCTTGGTCCCATAGCGACTGCTGCCGATAGCCGCCGTCGGCGACGAAGGCGTGGTATTGCCGGTTGGTGACTGGGCAGCGGTCGAGAAAGAATCGTTCCACTTGCGCCATGCAGCCCCGTCCCGAGGCCGTTGCCGGCGTGGAAGGCTCGCGCCCGGCGACGGAGTGCGCGGCGGAAAAGACGGTTTCTTCGAGCATCACCGGCCCCTCGGGCGCCATGGCCATCGCCTGACGCAAGTCGTCCAACGCGCGTTGAAACGTCGCCGCGTTCGAGGGTTTCGCCCGCACCCCGGCGAAGGAGCTTCGCCGATCGCCCTTGCGACAAGAGCGTCTCGCTGCGATTTCCCGCGGCGACGACCGCCGGCCGCCGCCGCGGCTTCCGCGCGGCCTTCCGCCGCGCGCGGCTGGCGTGCGCGGTTCGCAACACAAGGTAGCACAGACCGACCGCCCCGCCGGCGGTCAGCGCGGGATTGCCCAGGCGGAGGCCGAAATGAAGATTCAAGCCGCAGAACACGAGGATGGCCGCCAACGCGAAGTGCGTTTTGGTCTGCCGCCCGAGCGTCTGCCAAGGGATCGTCGAATTCATCGCGGCGTCGCCGGTTTTTCTTGCGGAATCCGCCGATGCAGGCCTTCCAGCAGGCGGCGAAGCTGTTTGAGTTCGCTGTTCCATTGCGTTTGTTGCCGGGCGCTTCCGCGTTTCATTTCCGTCAGCGACTCGTTCAACTGGGCGATCTGCCGCCGCGCCGCCTCCAACTGCTGTTGGAGCATCGTTCGTTCCTGCTGCAACAACGCGCATCGCTGGCGCAACTCTTCGGCGCGATCGGAAAGCTCCTCCAGGAACCGCTCGAAATCGTGGCGGCCGGCGGAAAGCTCGCCGAGGGCGTCGGCAAGCGTTTCGCGGGCTGCGCGAGGTTCGGGCCTGGAGAGTGTGGCGTCGATGGCCGTACCAGTAGATGCGTGTTGTCGGAACCGAGGCGGATTTGCCTCCGAGCCGAATGGCTCGTTAAGGAAAGCATAGGTCACAAAGCGGGGAGGAGCAAGTGAAGAGGGAAAGAGGCCGGAAATCCCCCAGAGGGGGAGATAGCCGCTTGCAGTTTCGGGGTCGGCGTTACTTCCCGCGCGGGCGGCGCGAACTGGGGCGCGGTCCGAACGTCGATTTGTTCGAGCCACGCCTGAAAGCTCATCAGTCGGCCACTGGCAACGTGTTGTCGCACTGCCGATGCCCCTTCCCCACCTCCATCGCGGTAAACGAGTTCGACCGCGGCCGGACTGATGTGAACGACCTGCGAGAACAATGGAGCATTCTGGCGCCGGCGCTCGCAGGCGGCTCGAAGGCGGGCCGCGTCGAACTCGTTCGTGAGGAGAACATAGCCAAAGTCCTGGCCAGCAGATTCGAGACGCTCGTACGCCTGGAAATCGCTCATGAGTTGCTCTTCGCGGTCAGCGCGGACGCTCCATTTGGCGGTTACGAGCGTGCGGGCGGCCCCGGCAAGCATGGCCAGATCAACCTTCTTGATTTTTTCGGTCGGGGGCGCCCTGTGGAAGCCGGGCAGGTCATGCAGGACTACGCGCGTTCGGAAATCGATGCTTGCACCGAAAGGCAGCCGCCGAACGATCGCTGCGATGACGTCTTCAAAGCCTTCGCCGACGAGGTTCTTCCGCTTGTTCTCTTGAGCCAGATATGTGTGGATTCGGCGCGTGAGGGCACGAAGTTCATTGGCGGGGGGCTCGGTGGCCATCCATCGTCCGAGAGCTTCCCGTATGATTGTGGCAAGCTCCGGGTCCTCACCCGGTTCTGGGAATGCGCGCCCGGCGTACGGTGCCCGTTGGCTCTCGTAGGCGGCGCTGTGGCCGGCGACCGCCCGCGACGCCAAGTCCTTTACCGCTTCGCGAAAGAGCCAGTCTATCTCGTCGGGGAGCGCGGTAGGCTCGACGCCAAGCTGGCTCGACACCCAGTCATGAAAGGCAAGTGAGCGGGCGTACCAGAGGCGCCCGGGTTGCGCCTTATCCGACTCGTAGCAGTGCGCGAGGGCCGTTGTGCGGTCTATCCAAAGGAGGAGGCGATAGACATGTTGCCACGCGTTGCTCGTTGTGACCCGTGCGGCCTGCTCGAAGTATCGGTCAATCAGGCGAGCCCGGTTCTCGGCGCCGAAAGCGCGGGCAATGACTTCTTGCGGTGCGGCGCTCGGGCCCGGGGCGTTTTCTTCGGCTGGCAACATTAGCGGGTCATTAGAAGAGTTGCCCGTTCAAGCGTCGCAGGCGATCTTTCAGCGCTGCTTGGCAAGTAGGCGAGGATTCGATCAAGATCGCTTTGCGCCGCATCTCGGCGGCTACTTGGCCCGTGGTGCCGCTGCCTGCGAATGGGTCCAGAACGGCGTCGCCTTCGTGAGTGGTGGGAAGGAGCATCTGCCGGACAAGGGAACGCGGCCACATGGCCACGTGCCGGTAGGGGGAGGCTTCGGGATTGATTCGCAGCAGCGCCTCTGGCTGTGCGGCGGTGTCGGAGACGACTTCGGCCTGCGTCTGCCAGACGGAACCCGCGTTAGCGCGGTCGCCGTTACGGGCACTCGCGCGCGAGGGCACGTCGATTGCCAAACGATCGAAAAAGTAGTTCGGCTTTTTGCTGAAGAGGAAGAGGAATTCGTAATTGCGTGACGGTCTGTCCCGCGTCGGCTCAGGCATCGCATTGCCTTCCGCCCGTTGCGACTCGAGCGCGACAAGGGACTTGGCCCAGATGATGGTGCGCCGGCATATCCACTGCGGTCCCTCCTCGGCGCCAACGAAGCGGCGAAACTCGGCGTCAGTCATTGCGAGGTGGAACCGGTAAGGCACGCCCATTTCGGACTTATGGGCAATGCCAGACACGTAATGCTTGAAGAACTCCGGCTGCTCGCGGAGAGCGTCGGCGTACCCCTTGCCGCCTGCGGCAAAACGGCCATTGCAGCCGTTGGGGGCATTGGTGGTTCCCTTCTTGCCCTGCTTGTTGTTGAAAGTGTCAGCGAGGTTCACCCACAGACAGCCGTCGTCACGCAGCACCCGCCAGACCTCATCGAAGACGTGCAAGAGGTGGCGAACGAAATTGTTTGGATGGCGCTCGTGACCCAACTCGCCGTGCCATCCATCAGGCCACGCCGACGTCGTCCCGTATCGCCGCAACAGGTAAAATGGGGGGGATGTCAGGCAAACCTGGACGGTGCCAGTCGCGATGCCCTTAAGACCCGTCAACGCATCCGTGTTCAAGACTTGAACCGGGCCGCCGGTCGGAGGGCGGGTACTGATCGGAAACTTGGTTTTCCCCATGCCGTCGAGTCTATCCGTGAGCGGCTGCTGCATCAAGGGGAGCCCCCCTATGTCCTTAACTTCTCCAACTCTTCCAGCCGCGCGGCGATCTGCGCTTCGGCGGGAATCGCGCCCCGGGACCGCTCCCCTTCAAACTCGCGAATCAATTCGTCCAACGCCTCGCGAATCGCCGCCAAGCGGCTCGGACTGAGACGGTCGATGAACAACGTCCCGTCGAGATGGTCGTATTCGTGCTGCACCGCCCGGGCGAACAGGCCGTCCAACTCGTAGTGCACCTCCTCGCCGGCGAGGTTGTATGCGGAAATCGCCACTTTCTCCGGCCGCTTCACCGCGGCGTAGATCGAGGGGAAACTCAGACACCCTTCTTCCGCTTCCGCGGCGCCGGTTTGGCGGGAAATGACCGGATTGATAAAGACGAACTCCTGATTCGCCTCCGTCGCCTCGCCGCTGGGGTTGACGACGAACAGCCGATAGGGGAGATCGACCTGGTTGGCCGACAACCCAATCCCCTTGGCCGCGTACATCAAATCGAGCATCTCGCGGACGATGCGCCTGACTTCCGCGTCGACGCGGCGGAGGTCTTTCGCTTTGCGGCGGAGGGTGGGATGGGGGTATTTGATGATCCGCACGGAGAACGGCTCCCGAGGCGATACTTCCTGGTCCGATACCATTATACATCGTCCCCCCTGAAGGAAAGATGGGGGGAAGTTGCTGCCGGGGGCACTTGGCCGATCAAATCAAAGAGAGTAGAATCAAAGCCAAACCTACATTAGGCAATTTGTTCTCGTTTGACCAGACCCCCATCCAAGCCGGACCGACACCCGAACCCAGCCGACTCGCTCGAGCCGGCGGCGGATGTGCCACTCCCCGCGGCAAGCAGCGGTTTTGACGCCCTGGGACTGTCGGAAATCATGCTCAAGTCCCTGCGGCGGGCGAATTATCTCGAACCGACGCCCATTCAGGCGGGTTTGATACCCCGCGCATTGGCGGATGTGGACGTGATGGGACAGGCGCAGACGGGGACGGGCAAGACGGCGGCCTTCGCGATCCCGATCCTCGAGCGGCTCAGACCGCACCGCAAGGCGGCCCCGCCCCAGGCAATCATCCTTGTCCCCACCCGCGAACTGGCCGTCCAGGTCCGCGACGAGTGCGTCAAGCTGGCCGAAGGGCGGCACATCCACATCGTCGCCGTCTACGGCGGCAAGCCGATCCGCAAGCAGACCGAGCAGCTCGCCCAGGGGGCGGCCATGGTCGTCGGCACGCCGGGCCGGGTGTTGGATTTGATCGGCCGCGGGGCCCTGGCCTTGGGAGAGGTGCGGTTCGTCGTCCTCGACGAGGCCGATCGGATGCTCGACATCGGTTTCCGCCCGGACATCGAAAAAATCCTCAAACGCTGTCCGCAGTCGCGGCAGACGATGCTCTTAAGCGCGACGATTCCCCCGCCGGTGAAGCGGCTGGCGGAGCGGTACATGCGGACGCCGGAGTCGTTGGACTGCTCCGTGAAGGACCTGGCCGTCGAGACGATCGAGCAGTTCTATTGCACCGCGTATCCGGAGCAGAAGTTCGACTTGTTGGTGCGGTTGCTGGAGCGGGAGAAGCCGTCGCAGGCGATCATCTTTTGTCGCACGAAGCGGGGGACGGACAAGGTCCATCGCCGCCTGGCGCATCGCTTCAAGGGCGTCGACACGATCCACGGCGACCTGGCGCAGAGCGCGGGACCGGGCGATGCGGGTGTTTCGCAGCGGCGAGGTCCGCTGGCTTGTGGCCACCGACGTCGTCGGCCGCGGCATCGACGTCAGCGGCATCTCGCACATCATCAACTACGACATCCCGCAGTTCTGCGACGACTACGTGCACCGCGTCGGCCGCACGGGACGCATGGGCCGCGAAGGCGTCGCCTACACCTTCGTCACTCCCGAGGAAGGCAACGAGTTGACGCGGATCGAAATGCGCATCAATCGCCTGCTGATTCGCGACGAGATGCCGGGGATGGCTTCTCCGGACAAGCCCGTGGCCACCGGCGAGCCGGCCCCCGAAGCGGCGAACTACGGCGAGATTGAGGAGCCGGCGAAGCCTGCGCCGAAGCCGGTTTTCGGCCGTCCGATGCGGCGGATCCGCAGGGCGCTGTAGGCCGGCCTTCACACAGCGCGAAACCGCAAGCGGGGCGCGACGCGTGCGGTTTCGCGAGGCGCGTCTATGCCGCGTCCTCTCTCGCGCCCTTGATCGCCTGGAGAAACTTCTCCATCGAAGGACACCGCCGCTCGGCCTCCGCCTCCAGACACCAGTGGATCGCCTTGGCCAACATCGGGTCGATCTTCGGCAGGCGCTGGCGGATGTCGGCGGGCGGCTGGTCGTGGCTCATCGCCGCCATGCCGGTGTCGCCGCGCGGCCAGGGGAGATGTCCGGCGGTGCACAACTCGTAGGCCGTTACGCCGAAGGCGAAGACGTCCAATCGCTGGTCGATCGGCTTGCGGCGAACGACCTCCGGGGCCATGTAGTTGGGATTGCCCACGCGCACCCCCGGCTGCATGAACGCGGCCTCGGCGGGGACGCTCACGCCGAAGTCGATGAGCTTGAGGTTTTTGCCGTCCTTGCTGACGAAGAAGTTTCGCGGACAGATGTCGCGATGGATGAACCCCGCGGCGTGGACCGCGGCGATGGCCTCGGCCGCCTGGCGGATCAGCCGCAGGCGGTTTCCCTCCAGGCGCCGGTCGCGGCCGACGAGCAAGGAGTTCATGTCCGCGCCGTCGAGATACTCCATGACCACGTACTGCGCGCCGTCGGCCGTCAGCCCATGCTCGAAAGTCTGCACGATCCGCGGATTCTTCAACTTCATCGCGATCTCGCCTTCCGGCGGCTTCTTTCCCCGGAAGCGGGCCGCGAAGGCGGCCGTCTTCTCGATGTCCAGAATCTTCAGCCCGACGATCTTGTCGCTGCGGAGGTCGCGGGCCATGTAGAACTTGGACATCGTTCCCGAGATCGCCTCGCGCTGCAAGGCGAAGCGTTTTGAGACGTCCGTGCGGCCGCCGGCGAGCAACAATTTCAGGCGAGTGAAAAAGGCCATTCGCTGCGTCTTACCTGGCCTGTGGCCGATGGCGGCGCCTATCCCATGTGCGATGGGAGTGCAAGCGTCACATGCTAATCATAGCAAACAAAGCAGCGGAGAAAAGCCTTCGGCGAGAGTCGCCGGCAGTGCGTCCGCAAGCGGGAAAAGCTGGGGCATAAAAGCCAGAAGGCCCCAGCGGGGCCTTCCGAACGCACAATCCCCTTTGGGGGGAAATTTCTGATGCCACGCCCTTGTTGGGCGCGGGCGATTACTTGCCGGCTCTCCGACGGCGGATGCACATCGCCAGCCCGGCCAAGCCGCTCGCCGCCAACAGCGCCAGCGTGCCCGGCTCCGGGACACAGACCGAAAACTTGATGCTGCCCACGGCAACCACGTTGGAACCGCCCTCGAAGCCGGGCGGAACGCTGAGGTCGCCGCCATCGCTGCCGACCTGTTGAACCCAAAGCTCGTTGATCTGGGAGCCGGGCTGGGCATCGAAGTACGGTTGATCAGCCACCGCAATTGCGCCGTTAAGATAAACATTAAACGTGTCCGTGTTATAATTCGTAACCAAATCGGCATGAATTTTCTCGCCAAGGGTGTAGGCGCCTATGGGAAGAACGTACAGGTCCGACACCGGATCCAAAACAGCGCCGGGAACGTCGCTCGGCTCCTCCAGAATGATCTCGCCGGCGGAGGAGGGGCGCTGAGGATTGGCGCTGTTGGGGGTGGCAGGGAAGTCGTGGGAGGTGCCGAGGATCCAGGCGATGTTCTGCCCCGTGCCGGCCGGCGTGTAGCCGATTACTGAGAAGTCGCTATTATACCCCGTGTTGTTCCCGCCGGGGGCCTCAAGTTGTGAAAAAGTAATCGAAAACCTACTGCTGTTTGCCGCCGGCGCGGCCATGCTATAATATAAGACGTTAGTGTACGCGTTGTAGACGTCCTCGGATTGGTCTGGGGCCGCGGAGTTGCTCATGATGACCCCCGTGGACATGCTCGGAACGTCCGTGGCGCCGATGACGGAGGAGATGTTTGTGTTGCTCCCGAATGAGCCGGGGACAACTCCAGGGTTGCCGTACGGATCGTAGTACACGGCGGCGGCCGGGGTTGACCCGAGGGTCTGTGTAGCGAAATTCTCGTCCAAGACCACTGCCCCCGCTGCCGCGGGCGATAAGGAAAGGGCAAGCACGAGGGCAAGCCCCGAGACAAACACAGTTGTCTGAAATCTCGTCATAGTAAGAACTCGTTGTCTTGATGGGTGACGCTATGGCATTGCGTTTAGCGAAAGTCCGCTGCGAAAAAAGCCGCAACAAGCTTCGTTCGGCCAGAGTGTGCAGGCAGCAACCAAGAGAAGGTGCAGACAGTTCGCTGCGATCCCCTCTCTTAGAAGGCTAGCCGCACGGCGCGGTCAAACGCTCGTGTCCTTGCCTACCCGCACGCTGCCTGTAGAAGGGATGGTCGCTTGGATTACCGAATACAGCGAACTGATCAATAGAAGCCAATATACCCAGCGACTCCAAATCACGCAAGGAATTCGACGCTCGCTCGCGGAATTTTTTCCATCCCCATTTGTCAGGGAAGGCAGAATCGCCATGAGTGGGGAGGCGGCCCTCGTTTCCATGACCAGTTCAGCCCTAGTCATGCCACGCCCCGCTTAAACTGGCGTGTCAACGATGCAACCCGAGCCAGGTTTACGAGTCGTTGGCGTAAGCCGTTGTGCCGCGATGCGTAGTTCCTGAAAGCCTTTGCTGAAATCTAAACAGGGTTTCGTAATTCCAGGAGATCGGCGCCTGCCTGGAGCCGCCTCCCAAAGGGTGGCGGCGGACTTTGTGACCTCCGGGAATCACGAAAGTCTATATTAGACATTCGAGGGTGTTGGCTGCCTGCGTTCGCCGTCGTGAGCCGCGACAATTTGTGCGCCTGTTTACCGTCCGCCCCTCTATGATCTCTCCCCATACGCTCCCCATTTGTCCACGTGAATACCCTGATCGGTCCATGTGAATGCAGCCGGGTTTTCTCGTCTTAAATAGGTGTACAAAGGAACAGAAGCTTCGTTGCAACGCCCAGCAGAAAGTTGTCGGCAGATCGTGTCAACACGGGGCGGGGCATTGGGGCGCGGGCCGCGAAACGGCAGCCGGGACGCCCCCGTGGACCCCGGAGCCGACATTCGGCGGTTGTGGAGCCTGGGGCGCGGCAGCCGCCGACCAGATCGCCGAGACGCGTCACTTGCCGCAGTAGTCGATGGTTCGGGCGATTTCGCTCTGCAAGTCCTTGCGGCGGACGATGCGGTCGATGAAGCCGTGCTCCAGGAGGAACTCGCTGGTTTGGAAGCCCTTGGGCAACTCGATGCGGATGGTCGCCTTGATGGTCCGCGGCCCGGCGAAGCCGATCAGCGCCTTGGGCTCGGCGAAGACCACGTCGCCCAGCGAGGCGAAGCTGGCGGCCACGCCGCCCATGGTCGGGTTGGTCAGCACGGAGATGAACAGCCCGCCGGCCTGGTCGAAGCGGGCCAGGGCGGCCGAGACCTTGGCCATCTGCATCAGCGACAGCATGCCTTCGTGCATCCGCGCCCCGCCGCCGGAGCCGGAGACGATGATCAGCGGCAGGTGCCGCTGCCGTGGCGCGTTCGATGGCGCGGGTGAGCTTCTCGCCGACCACCGAGCCCATGCTCCCCATGATGAAGGCGGAATCGGTGACGCCGAAGGCGACGCGCCGGGCGCGGATCATGCCCGTGCCCACCATCGCCGCGTCCTTCAGCCCGGTCCGCTTCTGCTCCTCTGACAAGCTTCTCGCGATAGGGGCCTTGTCGACGAAATCCAGCGGCATCGACCGGCTCAGGTCGGCGTCCCACTCCTCGAACGTCCCTTCGTCGAAGAGTTGGCGGATGCGCTCCCGCGCGGAGACGTACCAGTGGTAGTCGCACTCCGGGCAGACGCCCAGCCGCTTCTCCGCCTCCTTGCGGAAGATGGTCGCCTCGCAGCCCGGGCAGCGTTTCCAGAGGCCCTTCGGGCACGCCCCGCTTGGGGTGCTTCAGCAGGTTTTTCCAGTTGTTCGGATCGGGATGGCTGGCGGACATGCGATCAGTTGCTCAGGGCCAGCGAGTTGGCGGGCTCGACTTCGAGGATTTCCCAGCAGCCGTGGCGCGCCGATGGCCTTCCAGAGGTCGCCCAGTTCGTCGTGCTTGAGGAACTGCCGCACCAGGGTGGCCAACGGCTCGGAGACCACCAGGGCGATCACGCCCTCCTTGTGCCGTTTCAGCAGCTTGGTCATGGCACGTCCGCACCCGCTCCTGGGCGTGGCTGAGCATCTCGCCCTCCGGCGGGCAGACGTTCTCCGGCTGCTCCTGCCACTGGCGATAGACCTTGGGCTGCTTGCGGCGGACGTCGCTCGACGAGCATCCCCTGCCACAGCCCATGATCGAGATTCTGCATCCCGCACCAGCCGCTTCGCCTTCAGTGCCGAGACCCTTGGCGAGGACGTCGCCCGTCTGCCGCGCCGGCTCGCAGGGGGCGGCATAGATCACGCTCGATCTCCTTGTCGCGCAGCTCGTCGGCGATCCGCGCCACCTCCGCACGCTCCCGCGGCGTTCAACGGGAATGTCCAACGCGCCCTGGATGCGCTCCTGTTGGTCGTAGTCGGTCGATCCGGGTCGGATCAATACGATTCGCAACATGCTCGAACACGCTTATCAGTGTCTGTCTCACAGGCCCCCGCTGCGACGGCCGACACGACCGCGCCAGCGGCGGTCCAGCCGCGCAATCGCCCGGCGATAATCCTTCTGCGAAAACAGCGCCGTGCCGACGACGAACATGTCGGCGCCGGCCTCGGCACAGAGGCCGATGTTGTCGTCCTCGACGCCGCCGTCGACGGAGAGCAGCAGCCCCGGGCCGGCGACCTCGCGCAAACGCCGCAGCTTCTCCAACGCCGCCGGATTGAACTTCTGCCCGCCAAAGCCGGGCATGACGCTCATCACCAGCACCACGTCGCACTCGTCGAGAAACTCCTCCACGGCGGCGGTCGGGGTGGGCGGATTGAGGCTGATCCCCGCCAACGCCCCCAGTTGGCGTATCTTCCGCAGCAGTGGCCGGGGCTGGGCCACCGCCTCGATGTGAATCGTCATCAGGTCCGCGCCCGCATGGCGAAACGCCTCGACGTATCGCGCCGGCTCGGAAATCATCAGGTGGACGTCCAGCGGCAGCCGCGTGACGCGGCGAACCGCCTCGACGATCGGCACGCCGAAGCTGAGGTTGGGGACGAAGTGGCCGTCCATGATGTCGAGGTGGAGGATCCGCGCCCCCGCCTCTTCCAACCGGCGAATCTCGTCCGCCAGATGCGCGAAGTCGCAAGCCAGAAGCGACGGCGCGACCAATCGGCGCCGCCGCGTGCAACCCTGATGCTACGTCCTCGTCCGACATATCTCGCTTGGCCGAAGGCTGCCAACCATTTCTCGATCGTATGCGTCCAACCGCGAATTCTATCAGGCCTGCGCACGCGGCGTCTGCGCTTCTTTTGGGGAAGCCTCTAAGGCATTGTGGGACAAGGAGTTGCGACGAGCGGCCGCCGCCCAGGGAGGCGACGACCAGGCCGCGCCCCTACGCCTGGTCGTCGCTCCGCGGCAGGTCGGCGAGCGTCTCCAGGCCAAATAGGCGGAGGAAGCGGTCGGTGGTGTGATACTGTCCGATCCGCCGCTTGCCCGTCTCCCGCTCGACGTGCAATAGTCCGCGATGGACCAGTTGCGCGAGCACGTGGCTGCTCGGCTTCCCCCGCCGCTTGCTCACCTGCTCGGCGGTGACCGGCTGCTGATAGGCGACGATCGCCAGCACGTCGATCGCCGCTTGGGTCAGCCGGGCTTGACGAACCCGGCCCTGAAAGCGAAATCGCAGGCTTTCAAATTCCTGGCGGAGGAGCATGCGATAGCCGCCGCTCTCGGCGACGACATGGTACGGGCAGCCGCCCGCGTCGTAGCGGCGGTTGAGTTGTTCGACCAGGTCGGCCGCTTCCGCCGCTTCGACGTCCCGCATCGTCTGCCCGATCCGCTCGACGGACAGCGGTTGATTGTCGGCGGAGCCGACGAAGAGCATCGCCTCTAGGACGCTCGCAGGGCAGATCGGGCAAGGGTCCAGGGCGGCAGAGTCGAGAGTTGAGAGTTGAGGGTTGAGAGCTTCGCCGCCGCCGGCCCCGCCAGTGTTCGCTGGCGCCGCCGCCGGCCGCAGCTTCGGCGCCGTGCCCATGACTTGGGCGAACGCCTGGGCGAGTTCGTCCAGCGAAATTCCTTCGCCCTGGGAGCGCTCGTTTTTGGCGGTCATGGGGCGGTCCTCAACCTTCCGCAAACTCCGGCGTCACCAGCGAAGGAATCGCGCCGGCGGCGTGGCCCCGGGCCAAAAGCTCCGCCACCGCCTGCCGCCCGCGGGGACCGAAATCCAACGTCCAATCGTTGACGTACATCCCCACGAACTGATCCGCCTTCGCCCGATCGAGGCCGCGGCCGAAGCCGAGGGCGTAATCGAGGGCGTCCGTGCGATGCTCCAAGCCGAATTGAATGCTCGCCTTCAGCAGCGTTTGCACCTCGCGGATGGCTTTTGCGCCTAGGTCCTTGCGAAGCGCATTGGCGCCCAAGGGCAGCGGCAAGCCGGTCTGCTCGAACCACCACTGCCCCATATCGGCGACGAGGAGGAGGTTTTGCCGCGCGTAGGTGAGCTGGCCCTCGTGGATGACCAGGCCGGCGTTGACGGCATGTCCCTCGAAGCGGCCGGTGGCGACGGCGTTGAGGATGCGGTCGAAGGGAACGACGACGGGGGTGAAATCGCGGCCCAGACACAACCGCAAGACGAGGTAAGCCGTCGTCAGCGTCCCCGGCACGGCGATCCTCGCGCGGGCGAGGCTTTCCGGCGTCCATGTCTGGCGGGCGACGACGATCGGTCCGTAGCGGTCGCCGATGCTCGCCCCGCAGGTGCACAGGACGTAGCAATCGGCCAGATGGGCATAGGCGTGCAGGCTGACGGCCGTCAGTTCGAGTTCCCCGGCCAGCGCCCGGCGATTGAGCGTTTCGATGTCCGCCAGTTGGTGTTCAAAGCGGTAGGGGCCGGTGTCGATTTTTCCCTTGGCCAGGGCGTAGAACATGAAGGCGTCGTCGGGATCGGGGCTATGGCCGACGCGGATAAGCGTTCGTTGGTTGTTCATCGGGGGCTTCCTGGGGACGGATTTCCATTCGCGATGATAGCAGTTTGCGGCCGCCGGCGGAACCGCCCCAGACCCGAAAGGCAGGAACTGGCAGGGTGGATCGAGGGCGGCGAGCACCACCCAGAATCCGCGACGAACTCTCTTATCGCTTTGGGATGCCTCGGCACAGAAGCTCCGTCAGAAAGGTGTCGGCGGCGGGCATCGCCTGGATAGCCGCCCAGTCAAGGAACGCAGTTTCCGCCCTCGTCACGTCGGTGCTGGCTTGCGCGTGCGTGATGACGGCGTCGGTGTGGTAGTCGGCCTGATGTCTGGCTTCTTGAAGTGCGATGAATGCAGATGCTATGTCGCAAATCTGCTGAGGCACGACTTGCCCAGCGTTCGTAACCAGCAGGCCCGCCGGATTTGGAGAAAGCCTGGCGTAATCCTGACAAACCAACTTCATTGGCTTGTGATCGAAAGCGCGTGACACGCGCGGTCGCAAGCCGGCAATTGCCACGAGCCGGCTCGTGCCTTCATGGACGAGCATGTGGAAGAGGGCATAGTAGGCGGTCGAGACGCCGCGGCGGAGGTCCGCTTCCCGCGGGGCGGCGGGATTTCTGTCCACCAACTCTCTCGCCAATGCCAGCAGGTCTTGGTGCAAGGGCATCGTTTGGCGAAGCTATACAGTTTTGTGTTCCACGGCCGTCCGCACTCGGACATACGGCCACCGGCCATTGCCCGCCGCGAGCAGTGCATCCAGGAACCTCTGCGACGTCCGGATTAGGAACCGTCCTAACTGGTTCCAGGGTGCGGTCGTTTCGTCCACAAAGAGACTAACCCAAACGGCGGGGGCGCCATCGTGGTCTTCTCCCAACTCGTACTCCCGGTGGACTACCCAGGGCGGCAATTCAACCTTGCCGAGGGCCTCCTCGACTTCCTCCGCTTCCCGCGGCCTACGAATATACGGCGCGAATATCTGCATCAGCCGCGCAAACGCGGCGCGCGCCCTCTTCAACTCTTCTGGGTCGGGCGCCCGGTCAGCCGCACTCGTTCCGCCACGTCCGAGAACGCCTTAACCGCGGCTTGCGCCTCTTCCTGCCCCTGGAGGCCGAGATCGGAAAAATCGGCGACGTTCGAATCCCTTCACCCACTTCGGGTTCAGCCATAAGTCCTTTCCAGCGATACCCGTCTGCACTTGCTGCGGATCAATCGCCCGACTGTCCGCCTGGACTTGCGGGGGGAGAGGGAGACTCCGCGCAACGCGTAGATTTTGCAAGAATTCTTCTCTCGACATGGATCCCCTCGCGCCGTCTTATCGTTGTGGCCGACCCACACCACCCAGGGATTATATCGGCTCGCGGCCTTCTGAGCAACGGCTAACGGCTACACGCGCCACTTGCCGCTGCACACTCTTACGCCCCCGCCGACGGCGCCAGGCCGGTGATCCGCTTCCGCCAGGCGTCCATCTGCGATTGGTTCAGGCCGTTCTCGCGAACGATCTCCGTCTCTTCCTGGCGATCGGTGTTGGGCACTGCCACGCGGACTCTCAATCGCCCGTCCTCCTGATAATGGAATCGCACTTTGATCGGCGACTTCGCCGGCAGCTCGGCGGGCAATTGGCGGACCGAGCAGCGGCCGATCTGCGTGCAATCGTCGGCCGACGCGCTCTCCCCCTCGACAATCTCCACGAGGATCGAACGCTGATTGACCTTCGAGGTGCGGAAGACGCGCTTCGCGGACACGGGCAGGCGGGTGTTGCGGGGGATGAGGATGCCGTTCCGCTTCCGCCGCGTCAGCGGGTCGATGCCCACCACGCCGAGACTGTGCGAATTGACGTTGCGGATGGAGAACGACGGCTGGCGTCCTTCCCGCTCGGCGAGCACCAGGCCCGCCCGCAGGGCCGCCCCGTGGGCGACCGCCTCGTCGGCGGCGACGGAGCCGTCGGGGACTTTTCCCGAGACCTGTTGGAGCATTTCGCGGACCATGGGCATGCGCGTGGAACCGCCGACGAGGAGGACGCGATCGAGGTCGCTCCAGTCCATTCCCGCCGCCTTCAATGCCTGCACCGCCGTGAACCGCGTGCGGTCGAGCAAGTCCTGCGTGGCCTCTTCGAACTGCTGCCGCGTGAGTTCGATCCGCAAGGCCCGGCCGCGATGCTCGCAAACCACCGGGGCCTTCGCCCGGGCGGAAAGGGTCCGCTTCGCGTCCTCGCACTCCCGCCACAGCTTTCCCGCCGTGTTCGCGTCCTCGCGGGGATCGACGCCGTGCTGCCGCTGGAATTCCTCCGCCACCAGGCTCACCAGGCGTTGGTCCCAGTCGTATCCGCCCAGCCGCACGTCGCCGTCGGTCGACAAGGCGAGGAACTCGCTGCCGCGG
The DNA here is from genome assembly GCA_963791075.1 of uncultured Planctomycetia bacterium. Lineage (GTDB taxonomy): Bacteria > Planctomycetota > Planctomycetia > Pirellulales > Thermoguttaceae > CAWBRF01. Next base: position 139,205 of record CAWBRF010000033.1, on the reverse strand, counting down.
ATCTCCATGACGGTGACGTTGAAAGTCCCCCCGCCCAGGTCGTAAACGAGGACACGGAGCGGCTGGTCGCTGCTCCCCTGGCGGTCCAAAAACCCTTGCTGGAAACCGAAGGCCACGGCGGCGGCCGTCGGCTCGTTGATGATGTCGATCACGTCCAGGCCGGCGATGTACCCGGCGTCCTGCGTCGCCTTGCGGCGAACCTCGTCGAAGTAGGCCGGCACGGTGATGACCGTCTTCTCGAACGCCCCGATCTGCTGCCGCGCGTCGTTGCAGAGCTTTTGCAGGATCCACGCCTGGATGACCTCGGGCGGATATTGCGTCCCCTGGATCGACTTGTGAAAAGTGCGATGGCCCATGTCCCGCTTGACGCACTCGGCGACGTGGTCGCTCTCGGAGAGCATCGCCTTTTGCGCTTCCTTTCCCACGACCACGTCCGGCCCGTCGAAGAGGACGATGCTCGGCGTAATCCGGTCCCCCTCCGCGTTCACCAGCGTCACCGGCTGCCCCCGGTTCGTCCAGATGGGCGACCACCGAGAACGTGGTTCCCAAATCAATTCCTACGGCTGGAATAGGCGGCTTCGGCATCGGCGACGATTCCAGTTTAACGATTGAACCTACCAGGGAAGGGGAAAGTGCCCGGGACGGACCATGTGGAGCAATCCGTAGCCGCATGCCAATCCCAACAGGGCGGCCACGACGTGACCAACCGCCCGGGCCGCGGCGCTGCGGGAGCGACCTTCTCGCTCGTCGCGCCGGATGCTCAACCCCGGCTCCGCGGGATCGGCCGGCATCGGTCCGGCAGCATAGGGATCGTCCGCTGGCATCCCGGGCACGAGCGGGGGGCTCATCGGCTCCGCCCCCTGGGACAGGGGATCGAAGCCCATCGGCGACGACCAGACGTCGCTCACGGCCGGGCCGGCCACGGGTGGCGCGGCGATCTGCGGCGGCGCCAGCGGCATGATTACGGCAGAAAGCATTCCGCCTGGCGGCGCATTTGCAGCAGGCATTCCGCCCAGCGGCATGTTTACGGTAGGAAGCATTCCGCCCAGCGGCATGTTTGCAGCCGGCGTTCCGCCCAGCGATGCACCGCCCGGAAAAGGCGTTCCCGATGGGGCAACATTCTCGACGAGCGGTCCCAGGGGAGAAATCGGCATCATCGGCGAAAACAGCGTCGAACCGCTCGGCGGGGCCTCGATCGTCGGCATTTCGCCCCGCGGCGCCTCGGGCAGGGGAAGGCCGAAAAAGGGCGAATTGGCCAGCGGCGCTGGGCTGAAGGGCTGCGGCGCTGGGCCAAACGGTTGCGGCGCTGGACCAAAGGGCGGCGGCGCTGGGCCCGAGGGCTGCGGAGTGGGCACGGGCTGGCTCTCGCCAAGCGGCGGCATGACCGGGCCGCCGAAAATCCCCGACGATCCCGCCCCGATCGGCGCCGCAGGCTGACCGCCCCGCGCGTCATGGGCAATCGCCCCAAAGACGCCGAAGCCGGCCGCGGCGGCGATCGGCGCTTTCCACCGCGCCATGCCGGCGTCGGACAGGCCCGCCTCCCGCTCTAAGTCCAACTGGGCCTCGCGGTGCGTCCCCGGCGCCACCGCGCGGCACGCTCAGCCGCCCGTTGGAAGCGTACTCGAAGGTGACTTCGATCGGCCATCCCTTGGGCAGTCCCAGGGGCAAGTCGCGGACCACGGTTTTGCCGATCGTGGTGCACTCGCCGGGCAGGGAGCTTTCGCCTTCGAGAATTTTCACGACGATCGACCTTTGCCCCTCCGACTTCGTGACGAACCGCTCGCTTCGCTTCGCCGGCAAAGCGGTGTTGCGGGGAATCAGGATCACGTTCGTCTTCCGCAGCGTGTCTTGTTCGATCCCCTCGATCCCGAGGCTGTGCGAGTTGACGTTGGTGACCTTGAAGCCCTTGCCTGGGGCTTTTCCTTGTTTCGTCAGCAGGTGGTGGGAATACAGCGCCGCGCCGCGGGCGACGGCCTCGTCCGGATTGACCGTCCGGTCGGGTTGGATCCCCGTGAGCTTCTGCAACATCGCGGGGACCATCGGCATGCGCGTCGAGCCGCCCACGAGGAGGACGCGATTGACGTCCTTCCATGCCAATTTCGCCGCGGCGATCAGTTGCCGCGCCGTGTACGCGGTCCGCTCCAGCAAGTCGGCGGTCATCTCCTCGAACTGCTCGCGGGCGATGGGAACGTTGAGGGCGTAGCCGCGGTGCTCGACGCGGATCGTGCTGCGGCTGCGCGCGGAAAGCGTGTGCTTCGCCTCCATCACGATCTGGAAGAGCCGGTTCACCGCCGCGGGGTCCTCGCGCAGATCGACGCCGCACGACTTGCGGAACGACTCGGCGGCGTAATCCACGAGCCGCTTGTCCCAGTCGTGGCCGCCCAGTTGCACGTCGCCGTCGGTGGCCAGGGTTTTGAGTTTGTTCGCCGAGAGCTTCAGCAGCGTGACGTTGAAGGTGCCGCCGCCGAGGTCGTAGACCATGACGGTGATTTCCTCGCGCGGCATTCCGTCGGCGGAAAGATATCCGAGTTGCTCGCCGAAGCCCAGCGCGGCGGCCGTCGGTTCGTTGACGATGTCCACGACCTTCAGGCCCGCCATTTCGCCGGCGTCGGCCGTCGCCTTGCGGCGGAGCTCGTCGAAGTAGGCCGGCACGGTGATCACCGTCTGCGCATCGGCCCCCACGGCCGCCGCGAGGTCCATTTTCAACTTCCGCAGGATGCAGGCCTGGATCACCTCGGGGGGGAGATATTCGCCGTGGATCGGGTGGCTGTAGAAGGGCGCGCCCATGTCCCGCTTCACCCATTGCGCCACCAGGTCCGGATCGGTGGTCACGGCGCTGCGGGCGCTCTTGCCGACCACCACCTCGCTGGGGCCGAAGAGCACGATGCTCGGCGTGAGCAAATCGCCCTCGGCATTGCGGATCATCTGGCTGCGGCCAAACTCGTCCACCCACGCCACGGCCGAGTTCGTCGTGCCGAGATCGATCCCGACGGGTTTTTCCGCGCTCATTGGCCTGCCCCCCTCAAGACGATCGATTCTAACACCTTTCCCCGGTGTTCTCAAGCGATCATCTTCCGCTGTTGCCGCGGGGGGAACTGCGCGGGAGACGGGAGATTCGACCCGCCGTCTCGGTTGGCGCCGACGACAAGCGGTTTCACGATGCGTTGCCGTACACTACCGCGTGTAGGCTTCCGGCGGCCGATTCGCCTGGTTGGCGGGGGCCGCTTCTGCGACCCGGGCCGGCGGCGGCGCGGCGCCGATGCCCACCGCGTCGATCATCCACCCGCCTTGCACCCGCTGAAATGCCAACCGGAATTTGATCTGCAACGGCTGTGTGGGAAAGAAGCCCGTCAATTGCAGTTGCCCGGCCTGGTTGATCGCCGGGGGCTCGGTAAACACCGGGTCATGGATCAGGGTCGGGCTGAGGTCGACCTTCTGCTCGCGAAGCCGCTGGTAGATGGCGGCCAATTGGGCGGCCGAGTTGCGTTCGCGGAAGGACGGCGCGCCCAGGTCGCGGAGCACCGTGTAATTGCCGGTCAGGTTGCCGTGATTCACCGCCGTCAGCGCGTTCCTGACCAACATCACGGGAATGTCGAGCTGCGGATCGCGTTGCGGCGCTGCGCGGCATAGGGCTGCGGCGCGGGTAGGGCTGCGGCGCTTGCGCGGCGGAAGGCCGCGAGGCAAAGCAGGTTGCCGCAGCCAAAAGGGTCATCCCCAGACGGTTCCCGAGCCGCGACGACATCGCCGCCCTCGCTTGGCGCGTTCTACGCTTTCGACCGTCAATGGCATTCATGGCCGATCCCTTGGGGGTGAGCGGAAAAGTAAGCGGATGTGTTTTCTACCACGCGTAGGTGACGCCGACGCGGCCGCCGAGGCTGCCATAGTTGCAGCCGACGCCGATGCCGCCGTTGGCGAACAGGTTGTCGCCCAGGCGTTGCACGCCGGTGATGCCGATGGCGCTGAAGCCGTCGAAGTTGCCGTATTCCATCGAGACGGCGTGATCTTTGCAATCGGGCAGGATCGCGCCGCCGGCGCCCAGGGCGATGGCCATGGCGACGCCTTCGTCGGTCCGATTCACCTGGTGTTGCAGGGACTGGAAGGCGGGCGATTCGCTGACGATGTTGTTCGGATCGGTGGTGGCGAGGTTCCCGCCGGCGTCGGCGGTGACGACTTGCGTCGGGCCGCTCTGCGCCGCCTTGCTGGCCGCCGACGTGATGCCCGGCGCGGTGTAGGTGTTGCTCGTTGTGCCGAGGACCATCTGGTTGTCTCGCGTGGTTGTCGCGCCGTAGCCGATCGCGGTGGAATTCGTGAATCCGGCCGTGCTCTCCGCGCCGAGTGCGGTGCTTTCGTCGCCGCTGGCCGTGCTGGTGTGGCCAATCGAGGTGCTATACTCGTCGGTGGCCTGGCTGCCTACGCCGAGGGCCGTGCTCGCCTCGCCGCTGGCCGTGGCGCCGTGGCCGACCGCGGTGCTGTCCCCGCCGGTGGCGAGGCTGAAGCCGCCCAGCGCGGTGCCGCCGAAGCCGGTGGCCTGGCTGGATTGACCGACTGCGGTGCAAATGTAGCTGCTGGCCAGGCTGTTCTGGCCGACTGTGGTGCAAAACGAGCCGCTGGCCGTGCTGTACTGGCCGAGCGCGGTGCTATAGTCGCCGCTGGCCGTGCTGCCCTGGCCGTCTGCGGTGCTCTTGAAGCCGCTGGCCGTGCTGAGTTGGCCGAGCGCCGTGCTATACGAGCCGCTGGACGTGCTGTTCTGACCGACCGCTGTGCTGTAGTCGCCGCTGGCCCTGCTGCCCTGGCCGTTCGCCGTGCTATAGCTGCCGCTGGACACGCATTCGTCGCCGGTCGCGGTGCTTTCGTAGCCGGTGGCTTGGCTGTTCCCCCCGAGCGACGTGCTTACATAGCCGCTGGCATTGCTGTTTACGCCGAGCGCGGTGCCCACGTAGCCGTTGGCCGCGCTGTTCTGGCCGACCGCGGTGCTGCCCTGGCCGACCGCGCTGCTGCCCTGGCCGACCGCGGTGCTTTGAGTGCTGCTTGCCAGGCTGTTCTGGCCGACCGCGGTGCTAAGCGAGCCGGTGGCCGAACTGCTCTGGCCGATTGCGGTGCTCTGGAGGCCGGTGGCCGTGCTGAATTCGCCGTAGGCGGAGGTTTCGTTGGAGCTGGCAAGGCTGAACGCGCCGGTCGCGGTGCTCAACGAGCCGGAGGCCGTGGCAAACTGGCCCACGGCCGTCGAGTCGGCCAACGGGGCGGAGGCCCCATCGGTGCTGCCGCCGTTTGCACCGTCCGCGCCCTCGAATCCTTGCGCCATCGCTAGCCGCGGGGCGCAAACCAGGGCGAAGGCGACCGCGGCGGCCGCGACGACCAACGGGAGACGCGAATTCACGCCTCTGCCGTTGACGAATGATCTCTTTACTGACCGCAACATAATACTGTTCCCCCTTCTGATTAGACCGGCGCCAAGGCGATTGACGCAGCGCCTCGTCGAATGGCCAACCTTGACGATTTTGCCGAAGAAACGGTTTATTCCATCTATACTATCGACGGGGCACTTTGACGGTCTTTACGGTGATTCCGCGCCAACAGACGATTTCCGTGTCTTATCAATCTGCGCAACTTGTCCCATCTTCCTAATTTTCCGGGATGCAAGATTGAGTGGCGCTGGCGCCGCCAGTGTCTTGGGCGAGTTGACGCTGCATCGCCTTCTCGGCATCAGCGACAGCGGACCGAAAAAAGGCGACGCATCCGGCTTCCCAGAAAACACGGGCGAAGCCAGTGCCCAGGCGAGACCGCGTCAGACGCCCTTTGCCGGGCGGCCGATGCTGTGATAGACGAACCCGGCCTCGCGCATTCGCTCCGGATCGTAGACGTTGCGGCCGTCGAACACCACGGGGCTGTGCATCAGCCGCCGCATCTCCGCAAAGTCGGGATGCACAAACTGCTTCCACTCCGTGAGGATCGCCAGGGCGTCGGCCCCGCACAAGGCGTCGTCGCGGCGATGGGCATACGTCAGCCGCTCCGCATAGAGCCGCCGCACGTTCTCCATCGCCTCGGGATCGTACACCTGAAGCTTCGCGCCGCGGGCCAACAAGGCGTCGATCAAGGCCAACGCCGGCGCCTCGCGGATGTCGTCCGTCCCCGGCTTGAACGCCAATCCCCAAACGGCGATCGTCGCCCCGGCCAGGCGGTCGCCGAAATGGCGGGCAATTTTCTCCGCGAGCACGGTCTTCTGCCGGTCGTTGACTTCGTGGACCGCTTCGAGGATCCGCGGATCGAGCCCGTGCTGCCGCGCCGTGGCCGCCAACGCCCGCACGTCCTTGGGAAAACAGCTTCCGCCGTATCCGACGCCGGGAAAGAGAAATGCGAAGCCGATGCGGCTGTCGTGGCCGATGCCGCGGCGAACCTCGTTGATGTCGGCCCCGGCCCGCTCGCAGACGTTCGCCAACTCGTTGATGAAGCTGATCTTCGTCGCCAACAGGCAATTGGCGGCGTATTTCGTCATCTCCGCGCTCTCCGGCGACATCGCCAACAGCGGCTTGTCCGTCCGCAAGTACGGCTGATACAAGTCCCAAAGAATCTCCACGACCTCGTTGCGGCGGGCGCCGACGACGACCCGGTCGGGCTTCATGAAATCGTCGATCGCCGTCCCTTCCTTGAGGAACTCCGGGTTGCTGGCGACGTCGCAGTCGCGGCCGGTCAACTCCCGCAGCCGCGCGGCAACCTTCGCGTTGGTGCCCACCGGCGCCGTGCTCTTGATCACCACGACCGCGTCCACCGCCAGGCAAGGCGCAATGTGCTCGACAACTCCCCACAGCGCCGCCAGATCGACCGATCCATCCTCGGCGGGCGGGGTGCCGACGGCGAGGAAGATCAAGCGGGCGGCGGCCGCGGCGGCCGCCAGATCGGTCGTGAAGCGGAGCAGTCCGGCCTCCGCGTTTCGCCGCAGCAATTCGGAAAGCCCCGGCTCGTAGATCGGCGATTGCCCCTGGCGGAGCAGGGCGATCTTGCGATCGTCGCAATCGACGCACGTCACTTCATTTCCGGTTTCCGCCAAGCACGTGCCCGTGACCAGCCCGACATAGCCCGCGCCGACGATCGTGATCTTCATGATTCGCTCTTCTTGCGGTGTTGAGAGTTGAGAGTCGAGAGTTGAGAGCCGGACAATTCTTCTTCCTCAACACTCAACTCTGAACTCTCGACTCCAAACTCTCGACTCTCAACTCTCAACTCTCAACTCTCAACTCCCCCCAATTCTAGCATGTCGAAGGATTCGAGAATCCCTGCCAAAATGGCAGATTCCGACATGTCGCGCGGTCGCAGACGGCGTAGCGATGGCCCGGGGACGCGTTGCGCGCTGGCTCCGGGCGCTGCGACGCAAGTGGTTTGGCCCACGCCGGTTAGCGATGCAGAATGGTCGGGCGACAAAAAGTTCTTCGCATCGGCGCATGAATTGCACTAGGATTGAATGTGAGAATTTGATAGGAAACGACTTACGGGCCCTTGGCCCCTTGGCTGTCAACGATGTGGGTTCAATCTCCGTCCCTGCTGATCACCGACGACGACTCGAATTTCCGCGAGACGTTGCGGATCGTCTTCGAGCCGCGCGGCTTTCGCACGCTCCTGGCCGGCGACGGCGAGGAGGCGCTGCGAATCGTCCGCAGCGAGGAGGTCCATCTCGTGTTGATGGACGTGCACAATGCCGCGGTTGACCGGGCTGGAGACGTTGCGGCTGGTGCGGCAGTTTCGCGCGATGTTGCCCTGCATCCTCCTTTCCGCGCGATGGGACGACAATCTTTTGGAGGAGGCCCGGCGCGAGCGGGCGTTTTCCGTCCTCTCGAAGCCGGTGCGTCTGCCGCAGATTGTCGCCGAGGTCCGCCAGGCCCTCGAAAGAACCTACGCCTGGCGGGAAAGTTAGAACGGCAACGGAGAAATGACCACGGAGACACGGAGCGAAGACCAAAGTTTCAAGCGGCCACGGATGAAACACAAATGAAACACGGATGAGATAAAGGAACGAAAGTCATTTTCTTCTCATCGGTGTTTCGTCCGTGTTCAATCCGTGGTTTCTGTTTTTCGTCTTCTCCGCGTCTCCGCGTCTCCGCGTGAGCCCTCTTTCCGTGTTTCATCCGTGTTTCATCCGTGGCTCTTTTCTTCCTTCTTCTCCGTGTACTCCGTGGTGAACTCCGCCGCTTTTCACCCCAATCCGTGCTTCGCGAGCTTGTCGCGGAAAGTTGATGCTTTCATCCCCAAGGCGGCGGCGGCGGCCGTCTTGTTGCCGTTGGCCGATCGCAGCGCGTTGGAGAGCAATTCCCGCTCCGTCTGATTGATCGTCGCCTGGAAGTCGCCGGCGGTCGCGGCCCGCTCGTCGGCGGCGGCGGCAATGCCGCTCATTTCCGCGGCCAGCACCTCGGCCGTCAGCCGCCCGCCGCCGACCAGATACGCCCGCTCCAGCGTATGCGCCAGCTCGCGGACGTTGCCCGGCCAGGTGTGCCGCTGGAGGATTTCCATCGCCGGCTCGTCGACGTGGACTTCTGCGCCGCTGGAAATCTGGCCGAGCAGATGGACGGCCAGCAAGGGGACGTCCTCGAGCCGCTCGCGCAGGGGCGGGATGTTCACCCGCAGCACGTCGAGGCGATAATAGAGGTCCTCGCGGAAGGCGCCCTCGGCGATCTTTTCCAAAAGGCTCCGCTTCGTCGAGGCGACGATGCGGACGTCGGCCTTGATCGGCGTCGTGCCGCCGACCCGCTCGAACACCTTCTCTTCGATCGCCCGCAACAGCTTCGATTGGTGTTCCAAGGGGATGTCGTTGAACGTCGTCGAGATAGAGCGTGCCGCCTTCGGCCATGTCGAAGCGGCCTTTGCGTCGTTGATCGGCGCCGGTGAAGGAGCCTTTCTCGTGGCCGTAAAGTTCGCTTTCGATCAGCGGCGGCGGGAAGAGCGTGCAGCCGACCTTGACGTAGGGGAATCCCTGGCGGTGCGATTGGCGATGGATCACCCCGGCGATGAGGTCCTTGCCCACGCCCGTCTCGCCGCACAGGAGGACGTTGGCGTCGGTGCGCGCGCAGATTTGGATCATGTGTTTCACTCGGCCCATGGCCGCCGAGCGGGCGACAATCAGTCGATCGAACGTCGGCGGCGGGCAAGGGGGCCGGCGGCGTCGCGCCTGCCTCGGTCGATCGCTTCCGCCGCTCGATCCGCGTCAACAGCGGGAAAACGTCCTCGTTGCGAAAGGGCTTGGTGACAAAATCGAACGCCCCCAGCCGCATCGCCTCGACGGCGACGGGAATGCTCCCGTAGGCGGTCATGATAATGACTTCCACGTCGGCCAGCGGGCCTTGCTTGATCCGCTTGAGCAGTTCGATGCCGTCCAATTCCGGCATTTTCAAGTCGCTGATGACGACGTCGAATCGCCCGCTTTGGAGCAGCCGCCATGCCTCTTGACCGTCGGCGGCGGCGACGACCTCGAAGCCCTGTGCGGCGAGATCGTCGGCGAGGGTGACACGTTTGATTTTTTCGTCGTCGGCGACCAGGATGCGCATGATGGGGACCGTTGCAGGCCGCCGCCGCCTGGTCCCCTCTCCCTTCGGGAGAGGGTTAGGGTTGAGGGCTGCACTAGCCGATGATTTGGCCGGACGCCGCTGCTCAACCCACCACCCGGCCGGGGCGAACGTGCATCAGTCTACCCGACGCCGGGAGATTGGGCAAGGACGTTTGGTCCCAACCCATCTACTGCCCCGACCGGTCTGAGTTGACGGGTGCCATGCTCACGCTTGCGTGAGCATGACGCGACCGAGGGGCATGGCCACGCAAGCGTGGCACATGGCGCCCAACGTGTCAACCGAGGCCGGTTGGTCCACTACCCCCTGGGCGCTGGCGGTATAACTGACGACGGGGGTGTCGGTCCTAGAGCGAGGCCGTTCTCGCGCATTCGTTCAAAAACGAGCGGTTGAGGAGGGTTCCCGTTGAGTCAAGCTGCTAAAGATCGAGCGGCGTTCGCCGATTGGCTCGCGCGCCCGCACTTGCGTTTTGACAATCGCCTGACGGAGGTCGTTTACCTGCCCGCGGATGCCCCGGAAGACGAGGTGCGCTTGCTGGAAGTCAACACGGGGCCCTTGCCCCGGCGCTCTCGGACCGTAAGGGCCTGCCAGACCCAGAATACCCGTGGCTCTCAGCAAACCCTACGGTTGCCCCCGTCGATTGCGCCTTTACGGCCGAGGTCTACGCTCACCTCGCCAGTCAGGCGCGGAGCCGTGAACCGCCATCTCTAACAATCCTCGGGAAGATGGTTCAGACGATGCAGTCCGCCGCCTGGCATTTATGATTGCTCACGCCGCGCCGCGGTTGAGACAGTCGATCAGTTGCCGCAGGCGGCCGTAGTTGTGCCGGCTGAAGGCGAAGATCAGTCGCGGCAGGCCGGCCAACAACGGCTCGTCCCGCTCCTCCGGCAGCGGACCGCCGACGCTGAACTTGCCCGAGGTCAATAGATCGGCGAAGCGATCGTTGATCTCGGCCAGCAGGGCCGCGTCGGGGGCCTGGTGCAGGCGGAAGACAAGCTTGTCGCGCACGCGCCTCATGCTGTGATAGACGCGATAGAAGCCGAGGATTTCGTCGACCGCCTCCTCGACGCGGCAGGTCAGGCGGTAGAGGCTCAAGTCTTCCTCGCCGATCATCCCCCGCCCGAGCAGGCAGTCGCGAACGAATCGCTGGAAGCGGTCCCAAAAGTCGCCGCCCGGCTCGTCGAGAAAGACCATCGGGGCGAGGTCCCGCTTGCCGGTCTGCAAGAGGGTGAGCACTTCCAGCCCTTCGTCGAGCGTGCCGAAGCCGCCGGGCAGCAGGCAGATGGCGTCGCTCTCCTTGACGAACATCAGCTTGCGGGTGAAGAAATACTTCATGTGGACGAGCTTCGAGTCGCCGGCGATGATGCGGTTGGCGGCCTGCTCGAAGGGGAGGAGGATGTTCAAGCCCATCGAGTTTTCGCGGCCCGCCCCGAGATGCCCCGCCTCCATGATCCCGCTGGCGGCGCCGGTGACGATGAGCCAGCCGCGCTGGGCCATGGCGCGGCCGAACTCGACCGCCTGGGCGTAGGCCGGCTGCTCCGGCGCCGTCCGCGCGGAGCCGAAAATCGTCACCTTGCGGAGATGGCGATAGGGCGAGAAGACCTTGAAGGCGTAGCGCAGCTCGCGGAGCGTGCGGCTGAGGATCTTCAGATCGCCGCGGCTGGTCTTGTCCTTGGCCAGCTTGTCGGCCGACTCGCGGATCTGCTCGATCAACTCGGCGACCCGTCGCGGCGAGGCCGGGATGGCCGCCTCGCTCGGGGACAACTCATGCGGCGGCGCGGGCCCTTTGCGGGCCGGGTCCGGCGGCGGAAGCGGTGCGTCGTGTTTCAGAACCAGGGCCTCCAGGGATTCGTCGCAATTCAATTATAGCTGGACTTTGGCAGATTGCCGATGCCCGGTCCCCTCTCCCTTCGGGAGAGGGTTAGGGTGAGGGGAATCGCCACAAGTCGTTGTTCCCAACTGTCCGCGTTCTTTAATCGCCGTCGTCAGCGGAAGGCAAAGCCGGAGGGACGGTCCTTCGGCAGTTCCCCTCACCCCGGCCCTCTCCCAGAGGGAGAGGGGGACCGTTTGCGCCTCCCGGCCGACGTCGTCTATCCCTTCGCCGGCGCGATCCGCCCGTCCATCGGACTGCTCGCCGTCGCGTACAGCTTCTTCGGAATGCGTCCGGCCAACCAGGCCAGCCGGCCCGCCTCGCAGGCCAATCGCATCGCCCGGGCCATCTGCAAAGGCGATTTCGCCTGCGCGATGCCGGTGTTGAGCAACACGCCGTCGACGCCCAATTCCATCGCCGCGGCCACGTCGCTGGCCGTGCCCACCCCCGCGTCGACGATCACCGGATAGTCCGCATCGCCGTCTTTCAAGTATTCCAGGCAGATGCGGATGGCGTTGGGATTGAGCACGCCTTGGCCGGAGCCGATGGGGCTTCCGGCGGGCATGACGCTGGCGGCCCCGGCCGCCTTCAATCGCTTTGCCGCCACGGGATCGTCGCTCGTGTAGACCAACACCTGGAACCCGTCGGCGACGAGTTGCTCCGTCGCCTGGAGCGTAGCGATGGGGTCGGGCAAGAGGGTTTTCGCGTCGCCCAACACTTCCAGCTTCACCCAATCGGCCCCGGGATTGTTCATCTGGGCGAGGATTTCCCGGCCCAGGCGGGCGACCCGGACGGCATCGTCCGCCGTGAAACAACCGGCCGTGTTCGGCAGGATCGTGTAGCGGGCGGCGTCGATGAAGTCGAGGATGTTCTGGCCCGCCGCGTCGATCAGCCGCTCGCGGCGGACGGCCACGGTGACGCACTCGGCCCCGGCGACCGCCAGGGCCTCGCGCATCAACTCGAAGCCGGCGTACTTGCCGGTGCCGACGATCAGCCGGCTGGAAAACGCGTGCGAACCGATGCGAAGACGATCGTTTTCCGCGGCACAGACCGACATGGCGCTATCCTCCTCCGACGAGGGCGACGATTTCCACGCGATCGTCGTCGGCCAGGCGGTGCTCCGCGTGGCGTTGGCGGGGAACCAAGTGCAGGTTCACCTCGACGGCCACCGGCTTGCCGGCGAAGCCGAGTTGCGCGAGCAGTTCGGCGACCGTGGCGCCGTCGGCCGCCTGGCGGGGCTCGTCGTTGACAACAATCTGCATGGCTAATTTCCGCCGCCGGGCGCGGTCGCGGCGCGGAAGCGGGTCTTGTCCAGCAGGTACAAGGTTCCGCGAATCGGCGCGCCCGTCATGTGCAGCGACGGCGACCAAGGAATCGCGTAGGCCGCGACCATGCCGCTGGTGATCTCCGCCACATAGCAAATGCTCTTGCTGGGGGCGACGTTTCGCCCCGCCGTGTGCCGCAGATCGGCGACGCCGGTGACCAACATGTAGCGCGGACTCTTACTCGCATCGACGCCCAGGTCGGCGTTCACGTTGTACTTATAAAAGGCGTGGAAGTTGCCATACTGCTTCGACAGCGCGGCGGCGCGCAAGTCGCCCGTGAGAAAGTCGAGGAAGTAAACGGCCTCGAACGTCGTCGTCGAGGTAGCCGGTGGCCATGGCAAAGGATTCGCTGCGATCGGTGGCCACGGCGTGCAAGGGCGTGCTCGGCCAGAATGCCGCCAGCGCCAGTCCGCCGGCCAGTCCGAGGGCAATCCACGTCAGGCGAGCGTGTTTCGAGGTCAGTCTGTTCCCCATGAGCAAGTTCTCCTGATTCCACTCGTTGTCCGCGCGAACGATTCGGCCACAGCCGCCGCAAATGCCGGGCTCGCCCGCCCATGCCCTGCATCCTACCGTTTTTCCCGCCGCATTGCCAGATGGGATGTCGATTTTTTCCCCCCACAGCGAAGGTTCGCCACGGAGGACACGGAGCAACGAAAGGATGACGGCTGAAGGATGAATGTCGGCCTGTTTTCATCCTTATATTTTCTCCCCCACCCCTTGCAAAGCGCAGAGAATTCGTTATAACCGCGCTGCGGTGGAAATGATCGGAAACGGCGGCCGTCGAGTTTTTCCCGGAGTTGGCAGCATGGCGAAAATCAATGTGGCCTTGATTGGACAAGGGTTCATGGGGCGGACGCACTCGAACGCCTGGGGGCAGGTGGCCAAGTTTTTCAAGCCGCCCCTGACGCCGGTGATGCACACCGTCTTCGGCCAAAAGGAAGAAAATCCGCAGAGCTTTGCCGACAATTGGGGTTGGCAACATGCCTCCACCGACTGGGAGGCGGTCATCCGCGCCGGAAATCGGCCTCGTCGACGTGGTCACGCCCAACTACATGCACGCCCCGGTCGCCCGGGCGGCCATCGCCGCCGGCAAGCCGTGCTCCTGCGAGAAGCCGATCGCCGGGTCGCTCTCCGACGCCCGCGAAATGGCCGCCGCCGCGCGAAAGGCCAAGGTGAAGACCTTTGTCTGGTTCAACTATCGCCGTTGCCCGGCGGTGGGACTTGCCCATCAGCTCGTAAAGGCCGGCAAATTGGGGGACATTCGCCACGTCCGCGCGGTGTATTTGCAGGACTGGGCGGGCGACGCGGTGCCGCTGTTGTGGCGGTTTGACAAGCGCCTGGCCGGCTCCGGGGCCCATGGCGATCTCAACGCCCACATCATCGACATGACCCGCTTCGTCACCGGCGAGGAAATCACCGAGGTGGCCGGGGCGATTGCGGAGACGTTTATCAAGGAGCGGGCGATTCCCGGCGGGACGCAGAGCGGCTCGGCCATCGGCTCGGTCAGCGGGTCGGGGACGGCCAAGGGCAAAGTGACCGTCGACGACACGGTGCTCTTTCTCGCCCGCTTCTCCGGCGGCGCCGTGGCCAGCTTCGAGGCCGCCCGGCAGGCAACCGGCAACCAGAACCGCAACGGCTTCGAGCTCAACGGCACGAAGGGATCGGTGAAGTTCGACTTCGAGCGGATGAACGAGTTGCAGTGGTACGACGCGACCCTTCCCCGGGCGGTGCAGGGTTGGAGCACGATCATGTGTACCCACGGGGGCGATCATCCGTACGTCGGCAATTGGTGGCCCGACGCCCACGCGATCGGTTACGAGCACGGATTCACAAACGAGGCGTACGACATTCTTCGCGTCTTGGCCGGCGAGGCGCCGACGCTGCCGCTGCCGGACTTCGAGGACGCCTATCAGACGCAGCGGGTGCTGGAGGCGGCGATATTGGCCGCGGATGAGAAGCGGCCGGTGAAATTGGACGAGGTGAAGTAGAGAGAGGGAAAGCGGAAAGGGCGAGTGCGTTTTTTTGCGGGCCGCAAGCGTCCCCCTCGCGGTCCGCTGCATGTTCGTCGCGACGAACAGCGCCATGCGCAGAAGGACTCTGCTCGTGGCGCTTGCTCTTTCTTCGGGGAGGATTCGAAGCCGCCGCGCAAGGCGGCGCGCCGCTTGCGGTTTCGCGAAAAGGCCCGCCGCCGCGACAGATTCCTACCCCCAGGCGAGCATCGCCGCGCCTCCGGCCATGGGCAGGGCAAACAACAGCGCCATCTCGATCAACAGCCGCCAACCGCCCAACAGGCCGGCCAACAACGTTTTCGAGAACATGTTGGCCATCACCGCCGCCACGAGCAATCGCCATGCCTGGGCGAAGACCAGCGGATCAATCTGCGACAACCGCGCCGTGGACAGGGTAATCGCGTCCATTTCCGTCAGTCCCGACATCGCCGCCACGGCAAACAACCCTCGCCCCCGCCAAAATAGTTGCGCCGCCGCCAGCGCCAAAAGCACGACCGCATACAACAGCCCAAAGACCACAGCCGAGGTCAACTGCGTCGGATTGCGATGCGCGGGCATCGGCGCGGGGCGACGCCGCTGGCACAGCCAGAGGACCAGCGCGGGCAGGAGCGACAACGCCGCCAGCGCGGCCATCGCCGGGGCGACCTTCGCCAACAGCAACGGCGCCACCACCGCCACGGGGACCACTACCCGCAGACAGGAAATCGTTGAGGCGATCATGATGACCACGGCGGCGGCGTCGGCGGCGGCGGGGTTGCCGCGGGCCCCGCGGGCGTAGCTGACCGTCGTGGCGGTGCTGGAGATGGCCCCGCCGAGGGCCCCGCCCAACAAGGTCCCCGCGTTCCGGCCAAGGAACTTGTAGAGAATGTATCCGCCCAGGCTCATGGCGACGATCAACACGACCATCAACCAGAGGTTGAACGGATTGAGCACGTTCAGGGCGTCGTAGGGCGGCGTTTTTGCCAACACGATCGGGCGATTGGGCAGCACCGGCAGGATGATGCAGGTGATCAACACAAACTGCATGATCGCCTTGAGGTTGTCGTCGCCGAGCCGCTGGGCGAAGCTGTGCAGTTCGGGCTTGAATTGCAGGAGCACGGCGACGCCGCCGCCGACGGCGATGGCCGCCTTCATTTCCGTCGGCCCCATCGCCAGCAAGGCGCCGACGGCGAACATCAGCAGCATCGCCATGTCCGTGGTCGTGCCGGGAATTGGCTGCGGCGGTTGCAGCCGCGTCAAGTGGCCGATCAGGACGACGGCGGCGACGGCCGCAAAACCGGCCGCCAAGGTCCAGCCGCCAAACTGCGCCGCCAACAGGGCCGAGACCGTGCCCAGGACGCTGATCAGGGGAAAGGTCCTCATGCCCGCCCCGCGAATCCCCGAATGTTCCCGTTGCAAGCCGACGAGCATGCCCAGCAGGAGCGAGATCCCCAACTTTTGAAACAACGGTTCCATCGAGACTCCTTCATGGACGCGGGAAACGGGCTCCGCCGGGGCGCCGCTGCTGGCGCCCGGGGCTCGGCGCGCACGACCCGCTCCCGGAAATTCTAGCACTTTGCCGGCCGATGTCGCCGGGAAGGCCGTAAACGGCCGAGAGAGTCTTTCCAACACCACCCGATGGTGTTACAATAAGGGACATGCCTACCCGATGGAAACGACGCTTCGATCGCTGGCTCTCCCTGCGCCGCTATGTTCGGCCGCTGGCGGCGGTTGTGGTTGCGGCGGTCTACGCGGCGGGGGCGTTGCTGCTCGCGCCGGGCCACGAACTGCCCCGCTGGCAACAGCGCCTCGTCGGGCTGGGTTTTGCCGTCGTCGCCGCCGGGGTTTTTTGGGCGGCGACGCGGCGGAAGGAGTCGGCCGCCGCGCTGGTTTTGCGGGCGAAGCTCGCCGCGCAGCATTCCGACTTCGGCAAACTGATTCACCAAGACCCCGCCGCGCAATTCCGCCGCATCCGCCTCCCCGGGCTCGGGTCGATCCGAGCACAGACGCTGGCCGCCGCGGCGATCTTCGCGGCCTCGCTTCTCTGGTGGTGGTCCGCCTGGGCCCCGGTCCGCGTCAAGAAGGTGATCCTCGAGGACCTGACCATTCCCTTGGGCGAAGAGATTGCGATCCCCGCGATCATTTTGCCCAATGGGCGAATTGCCCTGCTTCAGGCGCCGCTGCCCAGCGCCCACGCCCGCGAACTCGCCGCGTTGGTTCCCGACAGCGGCGACGATTGCCAATTGGCCCTGCGGGAATTGGCCCAGGGACGACTGGCCGACGCAAAATTGGCGTTGATTAGCGCCCGGCAATCGCGCGGCGCAAATCTTGCGAGAGTCGCCCTGATCGACGCCCAAATCGCCATGTATGCCGGCCAGTTCGCCGAGGCGTGGAAACGCTACGCGGAAGCGGCGGCGCAGACGCCCGACGACCCCTTGCTACTGTGTCAACTGGCGGTCGCCCAGATGCACGTGGGCGAGTTCGCCCAGGCCGAACTGACCCTGATCCAGGCGGACGCCCTCTGCCGCCAGAAGCCGAGCGAAACGTCCGTGACGGCCGCCGCCTGCTGCCACCTGGGCGCCATCGCCTGGTTGAATCGCAGCAAGGGATTCGATCAGGCCCTGGCCGCCGCCCACCAAAGTGAAGATCTTTGGCGGGACGAACTGAAGAAAATGGGCCTGGACAAGGACCATCCGTGGCGGGCCGCCAGCCTCAACAACCTTGCCGCCATCGATCTGCTCCGCGGCGATTATCTGGGCGCGAAGGAGTTGTTCGAGGGGGCCGGCGACGCTTGGTTGCAGTCCCTCGGGGAGAAGGACCCGCACGTCGCCGTCGCCAAGGAAAATCTCGCCGTGCTCCGCGGCATCCTCGGCCAAAAGGACAAAGCCGAGCAGGCGATGGCCGAGGCGACGGCCATTTTTCGCGAGTCCCTGCCCAAGGATCACCCCGGCTGGATTCCGAACTGGACGACGGCCTCCGTATTGGCGCGGACTGGGGCGCGATTCGACGAGGCGCAACGCGACGCGGAAAAGGCGCTGACGCTCGTGGAAAGCAGCGTCGGCCGGCAGCATCCGTACGCGGCGCCGGTCCTGGACGCGCTGGCCGCGGTCGCGCTGGATCAGGCCCGCGACGCCCAGGCCCGCGTCAACGCCTCCCAGGCCGTGTCCTTGGTCAAGCGGCTCTGGGGCGGAGAGCATCCCTTCTTCGCCATGAGCCTCGACCGGCTGGCGGCGGTGGAAATTGCCCAAGGCCGCCCCGCCGACGCCGAACCGCTTTGCCGGCGGGCGCTGGCGATTGTCCTGCAAGTCTTTGGGCCGAAGCATCCCTGGGCGGGAGCGATCGAGCACACGTTGGGGCGGATCGAGATCGCGCGGAACGCCCCTCGCGACGCCCGGCCGCATCTCCAAACCGCCCTCGACGTTTTCAAATCGGCCTTCGGCGACGAACACCCGCAGTCCATCGCCGCCCTGGCCGACATCGCCTCGCTGGACGCCAGTCCCAGCCTCTTGGCCGAGGGGATTGCGGATGCGAAGCAGGCGGTGGAGTTGGCCGGGCGAACGTTGGACGGCGAACACCCCGAGGTGGCCCGGCTCTTGTGCATCTTAGCCGCACTCGAGGCGCAACAGGAGGACTACGCCGAAGCGGCGAAGTGCCTCGAGCGCGCCGTGACGATTCGCCGAAAGTCGCTCTCCGCATCGCATCCCGACCTGGCCGACGCCTTGGACGCCTACGCCGCGGCGCTGCGACAGACGACGCCTCCGCAGAACGATCGCGCCGACGAAATTCACGCCGAGGCGAAGAAGATCCGCGACAGGCACGCCGAAGAGGACGTGGCGAAGTAGCGGCCCCCGCGATGAACGCGCGCTGGCGGCGCCATTAATCCCTGACACATGTTGCGGCGATAATCGGGAACGGAAGAAAGAAGAGAGGAGGTAGGAGTTAGAATACGGACAACGCCGCGCGCTCCTAACTTCTAACTCCTACCTCCTACCTCCTTTCTTCCCATCCCGCGATCTCCCGGCCGGCACGGTGGCTGCGACGCCTGCTTGGACTTTCTGTTTTCGCGTTCACTTCTCTTCTTGCAGCATCCGTTTGATGTCGTCCTTCGACACCCGCGCGCCGACGGCCACAATGCGGCCGTCGATCGCCAGGGCCGGCGTCAAGAGGGCGTCGAACCGCAAGATCGCCTCCATGTCGGCGAC
The DNA here is from genome assembly GCA_963791075.1 of uncultured Planctomycetia bacterium. Classification (GTDB taxonomy): domain Bacteria; phylum Planctomycetota; class Planctomycetia; order Pirellulales; family Thermoguttaceae; genus CAWBRF01. The sequence continues at coordinate 120,272 of CAWBRF010000033.1, read as the reverse complement.
CCGCTCGACGACGACGGCGACGCCCAACTCCTCGGCGGCCCTCCGCGCGTCGGCGGCCAGTCGGTCGCACGCGGGACATCCGGGGCCAAGCACCTGAATCTTGCGCATAAAAAGCATCCGTGAGCGGCAAGGGGCGCCGTCCCCCGAACCGTTCTGAGCGATTGAGTGTGAACAAGTTTTCCACCTTGCTGCCGCCGCCGCGCCGCCACAATTCCCATTTTCCGCCGTTCCGCGGGAGTTGCCAAGCCATGGCTGCCGTTAGGCTGCCGCCGATTTCCCTTGCGGCCGCGTAGCCGTCAGTGGGGTATAAAAGACTGACATTCTTGCCATGCCCCGCGCCGCAAGTGTTTGCTGGCTAACAGGAAGGACCTTGGAGTCCGGATAAAACCATTTGCTAACCATTGGCTAACACAAGGAGCTATACTACTGAGGACGAGGAAGAATACGGTTTTTCCGGTTATTCCGTCGCCGGCCGCGGCCGTGCGGCGAAGAGGCCATGGGGACCTTGCCCGGATGGCTTGCCTTCGGCACGGCGAATATAATAGGGTGCTCGGGAAGCTAGGGAAAACCGCCGCCCGCACAGGGCGACAAATCAACGCATGACCAAGTCTTGGGACGCCAGCTATCGGTTCCTTGCCGCAGGGCACATTCGCCGGCAGGCGAAGCAACTTGCCGAACAGCTCGACGGCGTGCGCGCAGCGGAGGACATCGAGTGCATCCATCGCGCGCGGGTGGCCTCGCGGCGGCTGCGCGCGGCGCTGAAAATGTTCTCCGCCTGCTTCGGCGGCAAGACGGTGAAGCGTTGGTGGAAGCAAATCCGCCGCATCACCCGCGAAATGGGCGACGCCCGCGACAAGGACGTGCAGATCGATTTCCTTTGCGGCTCCTTGGCGGCGATTGACGACAAGCGCTGTTTTCCCGGGATTGCGCGGCTCCTGGCGAAGTTGGAACGGGAGCGGGAGTTGTTGCAGCCGAAGGTGAGCAAGGCGGCCGATCGCCTCGCGAAGCGAAACACCCTCGATCAGATGCAGTCCGTGACCAAGACCCTGTTGGCGGATAAAGATCGCTTGGAGCCGGGGGACTACAGCGATTTCACCCGCCGGCAGACGCGCGGGCACGTCCTTTGCCGGATGGAGAAACTGCTCCGCCATCAGGACAGCCTGCAAAACCCGTGCGACCAGCGGCGGCATCACGCGATGCGGATCGCCGCGAAGCGGCTGCGCTACACGATCGAACTCGCCCGGCCGGTCTACGGCCAGTCGCTCGACGAGGCGCTCGCCGCGGTGAAGCGGGTGCAAACGCTGCTCGGCGAGGTCCACGATTGCGACGTATGGGTCGAGCGCGTCGACGTTTTCGCCAAGGCGGAGCGACGGCGAATCACGATGTTCTTCGGGGGCGCCGGACGGTTCGCGCGGCTGGAGCCCGGCATCCAATGCCTCCGCCAAGAGCGGCAGGTCCGCCGCGGACAAGTCTTCGAAGAACTGGTCGCCTACTGGCAGGAATTGTGTGGGCAGGATTTTGGGCGGAATTGTCGCGGCGGATGGATGCGGCGGGTGGCGCCGGCGGCTGGCCAGTGCTGCCTGAGAACACTGGCAAAATGCCAGTGCCACCCGCCGAAAGCACTGGCCAGACGCCGGCGGCGGCGGACGAGATTGTGCCGCAGGCGGCTGTCGCGGCGGAATCGCCGCTCCCCGCCAACGACGCCCCGGCCCGATTGGTCCACCGCCAACTTTCCCCCGTCGCGCTGTCCAAATCCAACGGCCGGTGAGAGGCCATGTCGTCAGCTTCTTCGCCCGCCGATTCCACGCCCTCCCGCTCCCCCGGGCGCGGACGATTGCCGCCATCGACGTGGGCGCGAACTCGATCCGCATGGTCATCGCCGAGGTGCAGGCGGACGGCCGGATCGAGGTGCTCGAGCGGCTGCAGCGGGCGGTGCGCCTCGGGCAAGACACCTTTCGCCGCGGCCGGCTGGGGGCCGCCAGCATGAGGGCCGCGGTGGCCGTGCTCCGCGACTATCAGCAGTTGCTCCGCCTCTACCGCGTCGAGCGGGTCCGCGCCGTCGCCACCACCGCCGCCCGCGAGGCCAGCAACGCCGACACCTTCCTCGACCGCATCTTCATGGCCACCGGGCTGAACGTCGAGGTCATCGGCGCCAGCGAGGAAAGCCGGCTGACCGTCTCCGCCGTCTGCCAGGCGGTGGGCGATGCCCTGGGCGTGAACCGCGACGAGGCGCTGATCGCCGACGTCGGCGGCGGCAGCACGCTGTTGACCCTCTTGCACGACGGCGAGATCGTCACCTCGCAGAGCTTGCGGCTTGGCTCGATCCGCCTTCAGGAAATGCTCTCCACGAGCGAAGACTCGCCGCAACGCTCGGCGGACATGCTCCGCTATCACATCGCCAACGCGCTGACGGCGCTGGACGAGCTCGCTGCCGCTGCGGAATGTGCGGTCGTTCATCGCCGTGGGCGGGGACGCCCGCTTCGCCGCCCGGCAGATCGGCCGCGCCACCGACTCCGAAGACCTGGTGATCGTCGATCCCCGCGAGTTCGACAAGCTCGTCGACCGTTGCGAGCGGCACACGGCCGAGGAACTGTCGAAGCGGCACGGGCTCCCCTTCGCCGAGGCGGAAACGCTCAATCCGGCGCTGCTGGTCTACCAGAACCTCCTGCGGATGACGCAGGCGACGCAGATGATTGTCTCCCACGTTTCCATGCGCGACGGGCTGCTCCTGGAGTTGGCCCGCGACGTCGCCGGCCAGGAAGACCGGGCGATGTTGGAGGGGGTGATCCATTCCGCCGTCGCCGTGGCGCAGAAGTATCGCGTTGACATGGCCCACGCCCGGCTGGTCGCCGATTTGTCCGTGCGGCTGTTCGACGAGTTGGCCGCGGAGCACGGCCTGGGGCCGCGGCAGCGGCTGCTGTTGGAAGCGGCCGGACTGCTGCACGAGGTGGGCGGGTTCGTCAGCAGCCGCAGCCACCACAAGCATAGTTGCTACTTGATCGCCAATTCGGAGATCTTCGGCCTGAACCGCAACGAGATCGTCCTTGTCGCCCAGGTCGCCCGCTACCATCGCCGCAGCGGGCCGAAACCGTCGCACGCCGAATACGTGGCGCTTTCGCGGGAGACGCGGGTAACGGTGAACAAGCTGGCGGCGCTGTTGCGGCGTGGCCGACGCCCTGGCCCGCGGCCACATCCGCTCCGCCGCCGAACTCCGCTTCGAACGCCAAGGCGACGACCTCGTGATTTTCATCCCCGGCGTCGCCGACCTGCTGTTGGAGGAGCGGGCGATCGCCGGCAAGGGCGACCTGTTCGAGGACATTTACGGGATGAAAGTGCGATTGGAAAGCGGTTGAGATCGAAGAACAACGGCTCGCGGAGACGCGGAGAGGAAAGTCAACAAGTTGCCAGCAGTCAAGGAAATGCGCATGCAATGTCCAGTTTGCGGTAAAGAAATGGTGAGCGAGGATTTTGGCGTCGATGTCGATGTCTGCGAAAACGGGTGCAAGGGCATCTGGTTTGATTGGGGCAAACTTGCAATGCTCGACCAGAAGAATGAAGGGGTCGGCGCGGCCCTCGAAGCGGCCCTTCGCTCTCCTCGCCACAACGACGCCAACAGGGGGCCGATCCAATGTCCCAAATGCCACATCCCCATGCACTCCCACAAGTTCCAGCGGGACAAAGAAGTCAACGTTGACGAGTGCTATAGTTGCGGCGGCTTTTTCTTGGACTCCGGCGAACTGACGGAAATTCGCAATCATTACATGACCGACGCCGAGGTCCGCGCATACGGAGACAAACTGGCGAATGCCGTTCCCGAATATCGTCAGGCCGTGAAAGAGTTGGACGTGGAAGAGAAGCGATTGGCGGCAATTCAGAGCTTCACGAAACTCCTCACGCGGCATTATTGGGGCAAACGCTTCCTCTGAGCGACGATGGCCAAAAACCAACTAAAATCGCCGGAACTGTTCATCAACCGCGAGTTGAGCTGGCTGGAGTTCAACGACCGCGTGCTCCGCGAGGGGCTCGCCGACGACGTGCCGCTGCTGGAGCGGGTGAAGTTCTTGGCCATCGTCAGTTCGAATCTGGATGAGTTTTTTCTCGTCCGCGTCGCCGGCCTGATGCGCGCACCGCGCCGCGAAGGTCCGCCGCCGCGATCCGGCCGGCATGACCCCCGCGGCGCAACTTACCGCCATCAGCGCCCGCGCCCACCGCATGATCGAGGACCAGGCCGAAGGGGTGAAGCGGGCGCTGGCGGAATTGGCCGAGCACGGCCTGGCGGTCCTCGCGCCGAGGATTGGACGGCCCAGCAGCGGCAATTCCTCCAATCGCACTTCGCCAAGGAAATCCTGCCGGCGCTGACCCCGCTGGCCGTGCAGGACCTCGATCCGCCGCCGCTTTTGCCGGGCCAGCAATGGTACGTGGCGGCGGTGCTGGCGGCAGCGGCGACGCGGACTCGTCCCGCGGAGCGGATCGTCGTGCTGCCCGTCCCCGACGCAGTTTTCCCGCTGGATCAGCGCTGCCGGCGGACGCACGGCGTCTGCCTGGCGCGGCTGGACGACGTTGTCGCCGCCAACGCCGCGGCCGTCTTCGCCGGCGACGAAGTCCTGGCCACGGCCGTCTTCCGCATCACCCGCGACGCCGACGTGACGGTCCGCCGCGACCGCTCCGGCGACATGCTCCGCGCGGTGGAGGAGGCGGTGTCGAATCGGCGGCGGCGGCCGGCGGTGCGGCTGATCATTTCCGCCGCGGCCCGATCGCCGCATCAAGCAATGGCTGACCGATTGGCTGCGCCTGGGGGGGGAAGAGATCTACGAGATGGAGCCGCTGCTGGACGCGGCGGCGCTGATGGAAATCGCCGCCTGGCCGGGATTCGACGACCTGCGAAACACCGACTGGCCGCCGCAGCCGCCGCGCGACCTGATCGGCGCCGAAAACCTCTGGGACGCCGACGGCCGACCACGACATCCTCCTCTTCCACCCCTACGAGAGCTTCGATCCCGTCGTGCGGCTGGTCGAGCAAGCCGCCGACGATCCCCGACGTGCTGGCCATCAAGCAGACGCTCTACCGCACCAGCGGCGATTCGCCGATCGTCCGCGGCCTGGGCCGGGCGGCCCAGAACGGCAAGGAAGTGACCGTGCTGGTCGAGTTGCGGGCCCGCTTCGACGAAGCCCGCAACGTCCGCTGGGCCCGCCGGCTGGAAGACGCCGGCTGCCACGTCATCTACGGCATCGCCGGCTACAAGACGCACGGCAAGGCGCTGTTGATCGTTCGCCGCCGCGCAGCAGCGGATCGAGCGCTACGTCCACCTGGCCACGGGCAATTACAACGACCGCACGGCGCGGCTCTATTCCGACATCGGCCTGATGACCGCCGACCGCGACATCGCCAACGACGTGGCCGCCTTCTTCAATCTGCTCACCGGCTGCTCCGAGGCGGTCGGCTGGCTGAAGCTGTGCATTGCTCCGACCGGCCTGCGGCAGCGGTTCCTCGACCTGATCGACCGCGAGATTCAGGTCTCCACGCCCGATCGCCCCGGGCTGATCATGGCCAAGGTCAACTCGCTGCAAGACGCGGAGATTTGCCGGGCGCTGTACCGCGCCAGCCAGGCGGGGGTGAAGGTGATGCTGAACGTCCGCGGCGTCTGCTGCCTGCGGCCGGGTGTGTCCGGCGTCTCCGAAAACATCGAGGTCCGCTCGATCATCGACCGCTTCCTCGAACACGCCCGCATGTTCTACTTCCGCAACGGCGGCCACGAGGAGGTCTATCTGGGCAGCGCCGACTGGATGACGCGCAACCTGGTCAAGCGGCTGGAAATCCTCTTTCCCGTCGGCGACGCCGAACTTGCGGCGGCGGCTGATCGACGTGCTCTCGACCTGTTTTGCCGACAACGTGAAGTCGCGGCGGCTGTTGTCCGACGGGACGTACGAGACGGTCCAGCGCGAGGGGCCGCGGGTGCGGCGCAGGCGGTCTTCTACAAGGACGCCGTGGACGCGGTACACCTGGCGCAGCAGGCGGCGCTGCAGTTCCGCCCGTTGACGCGGCCGCAGTAAAACATCGTCCCCCTCTCCCTCCGGGAGAGGGTTGGGGTGAGGGGAACCGGGCAACGCCCTCCATTTCCCGTTGACCGGGCTGCCATCCGCGCGTACACTGCTCGCAGAGGAATGCCAATGAGAACGCTTAACGTGGACAAGTTGCCGGAGCCGGTAATACGTGCGATGGAAGCGGTTGTCGAGGCGTTGCGCGAGCAATTTCACGTGGAAGAGAAGCTTTCGGTAGACGCCGCCAAGCTGAAGGCGGCGATCCTCGCGCGCCGAAAGGAGTCGCGCGAGTTGAACGGCGACTGGGCGAGATTGTAGGGTGGGTCAAGCGCAGCGAGCCCCACCCTGACGCGATCCGGCTGTTCCTCCCGGTCACTCCTCGGCCAATGGCCCATCGGCGATTCCCCTCACCCCGACCCTCTCCCGAAGGGAGAGGGGGACCAATGCGCGAGCCCCAAGGCGATTTGCCGCCGCTCAGAAATCCGCGCTCCCCGGCGTCCGCGGAAAGGGGATCACGTCGCGAATGTTCGTCATCCCGGTGATGAACAACAACAGCCGCTCGACGCCAAGGCCAAAGCCGCTGTGCGGAACCGTCCCGTACCGCCGCAGATCGCGATACCACCAATAATTCGCCGGATCGAGGCCCTGCTCGAGCATTCGCATTTCGAGCACGTCGAGCCGCTCCTCGCGCTGGCTGCCGCCGATGATCTCGCCCACCTTCGGCGTCAACACGTCCATCGCCCGGACCGTCCGCTGGTTGTCGTTGACGCGCATGTAAAACGGCTTGATCCCGCGCGGATAGTCGTACAGGATCACCGGCGCGCGGAAGTGCGTTTCCGTCAGGTAGCGCTCGTGCTCGGCCTGGAGGTCGCAGCCCCAGTGGACGGGAAACTCGAACTCGCGCCCCGAGGCCGCGAGAATCTCCACCGCCTCGCTGTAGGGCAGGCGAACGAAATCGCTGGCCACGACGTGCCGGAGCGTCTCGACCACCGTGCCGTCGATCCGCTGGCGGAAGAACTCCATGTCCTCCGGGCAGCGCTCGAGCACGTCGCCAAGGACCCGCTTGAGAAACCGCTCGGCGAGGTCCATGTTGTCGGCCAGCTCGAAGAAGGCCGCCTCCGGCTCGACCATCCAGAACTCGGCGAGATGCCGCGTGGTGTTCGAGTTCTCCGCGCGGAACGTCGGGCCGAAGGTGTACGTCTTGCCCAGCCCACAGGCGAACGTCTCCGCCTCCAATTGCCCGCTGACGGTGAGATAGGCGGGCCGCTGGAAGAAGTCGCGGCTGAAGTCGGCCTTCCAGCCGGGATTGGCGGCGGCGGCGACCGGGGCGGGAATGTTGCCCAGGTCGAGCGTCGTCACCTGGAACATCGCCCCGGCCCCTTCGCAATCGCTCGCCGTGATGATCGGCGTATGGACGTAGAGAAAGCCTTCTTCCTGGAAGAAGTTGTGGATCGAGCGGCAGACGCAGTTGCGCACGCGGGCGATCGCGCCGAAGGTGTTTGTCCGCGGCCGCAGGTGGGCGATCGTGCGGAGAAACTCGAAGGAATGCTGTTTCTTTTGCAGGGGATAGGTTTCCGGGTCGGCCCAGCCGTGGACGGTCACTTCCGCCGCTTGGACCTCGGTCGCCTGGCCCTTGCCGGGCGAGGCCTTGACCAGTCCGCGGACGCTGACGCTGCAACCGGCGGTGAGCCGCTTGATTTCCGCTTCGTAGTTCGCCAGCGACGCCTCGGCGAGCACCTGGATGTTGCCGAAGCAGGAGCCGTCGTTGAGTTCGAGGAAGCTGAAGCCGGCCTTCGAGTCTCGCCGCGTGCGGACCCAGCCGCGGAGGAGGACTTCTTTCCCAACCGCCTCGGCGCGGCGCGCCGCGGCGATGGAGATGTTTTCGCCCATCGCTCAGATTCCTTTCCCCGCCAGCGCGAGTGTCTCGCAAACCGTCCGAAATTCGCCCTCACCCTAACCCTCTCCCGGAGGGAGAGGGGACCGGACATGCTCAGATTCCTTGTGCCGCCAGCCAGCGTTCGGCGTCCAAGGCGGCCATGCAGCCGCTGCCCGCGGCGGTGATCGCCTGGCGATAGTAGTCGTCGGCCACGTCGCCGGCGGCAAACACCCCCTCGACGCTGGTGTACGTCCTGTTGGGCGTCGTCCAGCGGACGTAGTTTTTCTCCGTCAACTCCAATTGCCCGCCGAGAAACGCCGTGTTCGGCGTGTGGCCGATCGCGAGGAAGAAGCCGGTGATGTCCACGTCCATTTCCGGCTTGCCCGTGGTGCTGTTCAAGCGGACGCCGGTGACGCCGTCGCGGTCGTTGCCGAGGACCTCGCCGACGGTGCGGTTCCAGAGGATTTCGATTTTCGCGTTGTTCATCGCCCGGTCGGCCATGATCTTCGACGCCCGCAACTGATCGCGGCGGTGGACGAGATACACGATGCTGGCGAACTTGGCGAGGTAGTCGGCCTCTTCGATGGCGGAATCGCCGCCGCCGACGACGGCCAGGGGTCGGTTGCGGAACCGCGGCAGGGCGCCGTCGCAGACGGCGCAGGCGCTGACGCCGCGGTTCTTGAATCGGTCCTCGGAGGGGATGCCCAGGTAGTTCGCCCGCGCCCCGGTCGCCACGATCGCGGAAATCGCCTCATAGGTCTTGCCGTCCGAGGCGGTCAGGGCGAAGGGCCGCCGGGCGAAGTCCACGGAGACGACGTTTTCAGTGATCACCCGCGTCTGGAAGCTGACGGCCTGCTGCCGCATGAGCGTCATCAATTCCGGGCCGCTGATGCCGTGCTTGCCGTGCGGGGCCATCATCTGCCGCTGCTCGGGGGCGACGGCGCTGTCGAAATAGGCGTCCAAGTCGCCATAGGGGAAGCCGGGGAAGTTTTCGACTTCCGTGGTCAAGTTCAGTTGCCCCATGGGGAGCGTTCCGGCCAGGCGGTTCTCCTCCGTGACGGCGCCCTCGAAGACCAGCGGGTGGAGTTCCGCGCGGGCGGCATAGATGGCGGCGGTCCAGGCGGCCGGGCCGCTGCCAATGATGATCGTTTTTTCAGCCATAGTGATCCCGTTTTTGTCGTCGAGCGCCACTGTTTGTGGTATGCGAAAATCGTCGCCGTCCGCGGTGGCAGCCCATTTCGGCGCGCGGACCGGACAGGAACATTCTCGCGGCGCTTGACGGGGTTTGCAAGGCCAGTATACTGAATGGAGAGGCTTGAGTCAGTCCCTAGCGGCCCGACGCCGAGGCAGCGTTCGCACCCGGTTCCAACAACGTTTCCCGTTCTCTGGAAACCGCGCGTGCATTCTTTTCAATTGGCCCGCGTCGCGGAGCCATCCCCCCCAAGTGAATCGCGGGGATTCTCCGTTCGTGTTGCGGCAGCCTGTTGCGATGTTTGCGCGTGCATTCCCGCGGCGCGTTCGCCAACGACATTGCGCACCACATGAAAAACTCAGCCAGAATAAAATTTGTCGCCGCGGCAATCTTGCCTATCGCCTTCGGCATGACGGCCAACGTCGTGGGCGAGGTGTTGCCCGCTTCGATGAGCACGATAAATTCCTACAACTGGTCCGGCTATGCGATCACTCCTTCAAGCCCCGTATCGGACATTCAGGGCAACTGGACCGTGCCGGCGATCAACTCATCGGCGACGCCCAACGGTTGGTCCGCCAGTTGGATCGGAATCGACGGATTCAAAAACAGCACCGTGGAGCAGATTGGGACGATGTCCATCGGCAATGCCGCCGCCGCCAGCGCCGGACTGCCGCAGTATTTCACGTGGTTCGAGATGTACCCGGCCCCGGCGGAAGTTTTGAGCCTCGCCGTCGCTCCCGGCGACACGATGCACGCGCAATTGGAATACGTGGGGTCCATTTCTGGGTCCAGCGAGTTCTACTTGTCGATCGAGGACCTTCGCACGGGCAGGTCGGAGGCGGGGGACGTGTTCGCCGCCAGCGTCGTCGCCCGCTCGTCGGCGGAATGGATTGTCGAAGTGCCCGAGTTGAACAACGTCATTCAGCCCTTGGCCGATTTTGGCTCCGACACGTTCACGGATGCGTCTGCCGCCGCCGGCAGCGAGAGCGGCTCGATCAGCGCTTTCCCGTACACGCAGATCGACCTGACGCCCCATTCCGGAATTGCGGCTTCCCCGTCCGCTCTTGGCGAGATGGGCTCCTCGTTCACCGACGTGGACGGGGTTCCGGAACCTTCGACCTTGGCCCTTCTCGGCTGCGGCGTCGCGGTCGGAATCGTGGTCGGCGCGCGGCGACGTCGCCGGGCGTAGATCGGCGGCCCGGCGTGGTCGGGGGCGACGTGCGCAACCCCCGCCTTCGAACGTCCTACCCAGGGTGCGGCTGTTTCCGCCCTTCGCCGGCGGTGATCGTGGCGGAAGCGGCGCGGCGATGGTATATTATGTGGGGCGCGGCCCGCCGCCAAGCGGTTGCCCTGGCGACTGCCGAGTGATGGGCGGCGCTGGCAAAGCCGGGGTTCGCGAAAGGTGGAATTGAGCGGCGCCATCGTTGATCGAGAGTTTTGTTCCGTTCGGCTGAAACGTTTTTGCGCTTTCCTCTAGCCCAGGCATTTATGCCTGGGATTAAGGCGTTTTCGAGATACCCAGTCCGATTTTCCCGCTCCGCCGCCCAGGGCGGCGGAGCGGGAAAATCGGACAGCGGCGGCGGGGGCGATTCGCATCCCAGGCATAAATGCCTGGGCTAGAGAAAAACGCCGGGGCAAGGATAAATGCTTGGGCTTGGAAAAGCGAAGGCACTGAAAAAGCCACGGCCACCCAGTTTTCCGAATCCGACCTCATGAGAGCGACGATTTTGTCGCCCCGCTCTCGCCCTCGAACTCCAAACGCGCAAATTTCATCGTGAACTGGAAGAAACAGCTCTTCGCCCGAAAGGACCTGGAACTCCTGCTGGCCGAGGCGGCCGGCGAACACCGCCTGCACCGCGTCCTCGGCCCGGTGGCGCTGACCTCGCTGGGCGTCGGCTGCATCATTGGGGCGGGCATTTTCGTGATGACCGGGCGGGCGGCCGCCTTCGACGCCGGGCCGGCGGTGACGATCTCCTACGCCATCGCCGGCTTGGGCTGCGCCTTTGCCGCCTTGTGCTATGCCGAGTTCGCCGCCATGGCCCCGGTGGCCGGCAGCGCCTACACCTACGCCTACACCACGCTCGGCGAGATCTTCGCCTGGTTCATCGGCTGGGACCTCATCCTCGAATACTCGATGGGCTGCGCCACGGTGGCCTCGGCCTGGAGCGGATACTTCAACGAATTGCTCACCGCCGTGGGGCTGCCCGCGGTTCCCGTCCGGCTTTCCAACGACCCGTTTACGCCGACGCACGGAATTTACGGCATCCTCAACCTGCCGGCGGTGTTTCTTGTCGCCGCCGTGGCGACGATACTCGTGCTCGGCATTCGCGAGAGCGTGAAGACGAACGCGACGCTCGTGGCGACGAAATTGGCGGTTGTCGCCTTCGTCGTTCTCGTCGGCTGGGCCTACGTCCATCCCGCGCGTTGGACGACGATCCCCGTCTCGCGGCGGCATCTGCCCCAGGAAAAGGCGATCCCGGACCTGGTCAAGGACTATCTTGACGAAACGGGCCAGTTCTCCGAGGCGCATTCGGCGCGCTTGGAAAAACAATTGATGGCAAGCTGCCGCATCTCCTGGGAAGAGCGGGAAATGCAGCAGCTCCAGCGCGACGGCCGGCTGACGGCCGCGGACGTGGAGAAACGCACCGCCCAGCTCCAGGCCGATTTGCCCAGCGACGACGCCGACCGCCGCGCCGTGGCGCAGCTGGCGCCCTTGGTCGAAGAAAAGGGGAAAGAAACGGAAGCCGTCTCCTGGGGTTTGTTGGGCATGATCGGGCTGAACCGCTGGCTGCTCCCCATCGACAACGCGACGCGAAGTCCCTTTGCTCCCTATGGCCTGTCGGGAATCATGTTGGGGGCGGCGATCGTGTTCTTCGCCTTCATCGGCTTCGATTCGATCTCGACGCACGCCGAGGAGGCCCGCTATCCGCAGCGCGACGTCCCCGTCGGCATCCTCGCCTCGCTCTTTCTCTGCACGATCCTTTATGTCGCCGTCGCCGCCGTGGTCACCGGCATGGTTCCCTACCCGGAGATCGACGTCAAGGCCCCGATCGCCAACGCCTTCGCCAAACAGCCCGGCGCCGAACAAAGCTACGCCCTGCGCGGGGCGACGGCGCTGGTTTCCGCGGGCGGTCTGGCCGGGATGACGAGCGTGTTGCTGGTGCTGTTCCTCAGCCAGGCGCGGGTGTTCATGGCGATGGCCCGCGACGGCCTGTTGCCGCGGGTGTTCGGCACGGTCCATCCGCGTTTTCGCACGCCGCACATTGCGACGATGGCGACGGGGACGGCGATTTGCGCGACCGCCGCGCTGACGCCGATCAAGACGCTGCACGAGATGGTCAACATCGGCACGTTGCTGGCGTTCGTGATGGTGTGCCTGGCGGTGCTCGTTCTCCGCCTGCGGCGTCCGGACATCCGCCGGCCGTTTCGTTGCCCGCTGATCTACGCCGTGGCGCCGCTGGGAGTTCTCGTCAATCTGTCGCTGACGCTGTTTCTGCCGCCAAAGACCTGGTTGCGGCTTGTGGTCTGGCTGGCCCTGGGGTTGGTGATCTACTTCACCTACAGCCGCCGGCACAGCCTGCTGACGCGGCACCTGCTGCACGAGATTCAAATGCCCCGCGACGAGGAGACCGGTTCGTCGCTGGATCCGGAAGTGGTTGGGGAGTGAGGGAGAGAAGAAAGAAGAGAGGAGTTAGGAGTTAGGAGCAAGGATCGAGAATCGGATTCTAACTTCTAACTCCTTTCTTCTCGCTCCTTGCCTAGAACCGCAGCGATCGCAGTTCCGGATAGTCGGCAACGTGGAGGATTTCCGTGGCGCGGAAGCCCAACTGGTAGAAGCCGGCGCCCATGGGGCTGAGGTGCTTCGCCGTCGCCCGCAGCCACACCATTTCGTCTTCCCAGCGGAAGCCGAGGGCCGCCTCCTCCAGGCCGTGGGGCTGGGACAAGGCCAGGGCCACCCCGTTGCTGGAGAATTCTTTGCTCACCGCGGCAAAGACGCGGCCGATGGCCGGCCGGCCCTTCTCCAGCGGCACGACCAAGGCCGCCACGACCAGCGGGACGCGGCCTTCCAGCCGCGGCCCCGCCTTCAGGGCCTGCAATTCGGGGCAACTGTTGTTGACCAACTTCAGGATAAAGCTCTGCACGTCCCGGGAGGGCCGTCGCGAAAACACCTGCATTGATGGAACCGCCATCTTGTTGCGACTTAATTTTTGCAAAATCCCGCGTCTCTGCGTAAAGTATAGGATACGAATGAACTTCCGGCGGCCTCTTCCCGCCTGCGTGGAAAGCGGCTCGGGCCGGCCAAGGGGAGCCCGGGTTTTCCGGCCTCGATGCAGACGCCAAAAAACCCTGCCGTTGACGTTTTTTGCCCGGATCGTGTAATCTAGTTGGGAAGGGCGGTCGGCGGCCCAAACGCAAGCGCCGGCGGATTTCGACCGTTGCCGAGGAGATTCCCATGACGTTCGCGAGATCGTGTCCTTCGAACCTTGAATCACCAGCCGGTCGACCGGGCCCCGCGCGACCTCTGGCTGGCCCACCCCATCGAGAGCGGTTCGACGGACGCCTTGGCCGAACTGAACGTCCGCTTCCCCAGCGACATCGCCCAGATCGACTTGCGGGCGCCGCTCGCCGGCAAGCGGCACAAGGCGGGCGGACGGTCGGAGCCGCACACGCTCGACGCCTGGGGCTGCGTCGCGGCCGTCGAGGGGCGCGGTCCGGCGGCCGCCGCCGCGCCGCTGGCCGATAATGCGCGGGTCGCCGCCTATTGCCCGCCGGCGGAACTCCTCGCCCCGGCGCGGTTCGCCGCCGTCAACCGCGGCTGCGCCGGCACGACCCGCTTCACCCTCGCCTGGAGCGACGTGCAGCCGTTCGGACGCATGCAGGCCCTCCGCGGCGGCGAAAACGCCCTGGCCGACCTGAGCAGCGGAAACAAGGAAAGTCGCCAACTCCTGGCGAAGCTCCACGACCATTTCCGCCGTGAAATGGAACTCTGGGGCGAAACGGAAATCGACGCCGTGGCCATCCACGACGATTTTGCCGCCGTCCCCTCGCTCCGCGTCTCCTCGCGACTCTGGCGGCAGGTCCTCAAGCCGCTCTACCGCAACTACTGCGAAATCCTCCGCGGCAAGGACAAATTCGTTTTCTTCTGTTCCGATGGATCGGTGTCCGACTTCTTCGGCGAACTCGCCGACATCGGTTTCGACGCGATCTACGTGCAGGCGGCGACGGCGGACTTGTCGCAATTGGCCGCGGACTATCGCGGGCGGGCCGCCTTTTGGATCGATCTTGGCGGGCCGGGGATCGCGCCGCCGCGGACCTACGACCAGGTCCGCCAGGAAGTCCGCCGCGTTCGCAAACTCTTGGATTTCGGCAGCGGGATCATTGCCCGCTGCCGCTGGGAGCCGGGCACGCCGATGCGCAACGTGGCCGCCTTCTTTGAAGAATGGATGCTCGCCCTCCCCGCCGGGGCGTGAGCGGCCCGCGGAAATCCGCCTGGGGCTTCGCCGTTGCTCCTGCCGCAGCATCGCGGCAGACGGCGGGCGAAACCGCAAGCGTTGCGCAACGCTCGCGGTTTCGCTCGCGCGCGTCAGGAAGACATTGGTAAAGCCAGAGCCGCTCGGGAAGGCGTCAAACGGCGCATTCCTACCGGCTGCCGTAGGCGGGCTGCGAGTAGGCGGCAGGCGCGACGTTGCCCGTCGCCGCGTCGCTGGAACCGCCCGCCGACGTTGTGCTGGACATCGTCGAGGCGGGCGCGCTATAGGGCGCGACGCCGGCCGTGCTGCCGGGCAGATACGCCGAATCGCTTCCCGAAGTCGGGGAACTGACCGACGCGTAGGAAGAATTGCCGCCGGTGGAATAAGCGCTCGTCGCCGCAGGCATGCTGCTGGACGGCGAACTGCTGGGATACGGCGTGCTGCTTGTCGGGGCCGTCGAACTCCCGCCGTAGGTCGGCGCCGAAGAGGTCGGAGTCCCGTAATTCGAGCCGGCGCCGCTCGTGCCGTAGCGATCGTCGGCGACGCCGCTGGTCGACGAACTGGTCCGCGACGGATTGGCATACGCCCCCGGCGAACTGCTTGTGCTGTAACCTCCGTTGGCCGGCGTTGCATAGCCGCTCGGGCTGACGCTGCCTGTCCCGTTGGCGGGAGTGCTGTACGAAGACGCCCCGTTGCCGGTGGAGGTATACGGCGTCGTCGTCGGACGCGGCACGGTCTGCGAATTGTAGTTCGTTGGCGAGGTGTAGCTCGAAGCCGGCGTGCCGTAGCTTTGCGTCGGCGTGCCGTAGCTCGAAGCCGGCGTGTTGTAGCTTTGTGTCGGCGTATTGTAGCTCGAAGTTGGCGTGTTGTAGCTTTGTGTCGGCGTGCTGTAGCTCGAAGTCGGCGTGCTGTAGCTTTGGGCCGGGGCGTTGTAGGGCGTCGCGGCGCCAGTGCCATACGATGGGCGCGAGGCTAGGTTGGCCGTGCTTGCGCCGTTGTAGCTGCCCGCTGGCGCCGCCGGGTACGAAGAACTCGCCGCGGGAGTCGCCGCGGGAGTCGCCGAGTAGGCGTTGGCGCTGTAGGGGTTGGTCGCATAGCTGGCGGCCGGGGTTGTAGCCGGCGCCGCTGAGTAAGGATTCGGCGTGCTCGCGTAGGGACTGGCTTGGGTGGCCTGATAGGCGGGCGTCGTCGTGGATGGATACGCGTAACCGGGTGTCGAAGCATAACCGGGTGTCGAAGCATAACCGGGGGTCGAAGCATAGCTGGGGGCGGTTGTCGCCGTGCTCTGATAGGCGGGGCTCACGCTGCCGGGGGCCGCGTAAGAAGGCGTGCTGGTCGCGGCATACCCGGCGGCCGGCGGCGGTCCCGATGTCGGCTGACTGGCCGGCGTCGCCGGCGTCGAGGCGGTGGCCGTCGCCGGGGCAGTCGTTGAGGAACTGCCATGCCAGAACGAATAGCCGCTGCCCGTTTGGCAGCCCGTTAGCCCGAATAGAATCAACGCCGCCGTCGCACCCCGCGATAATGAGGTTCGCATGGTAATGTCCTTTGGACAAGAGCCAGAACAGGCCTGCCGGCCGCCGACTTCCGTGTCACTCCCTTGAGGGTATCGTCCTCTTCCGTGAGGACCCGCTTTCAATCAAACTTTGACGAGCGCTGTTGTAATAGATCGGAACAAAGCGAAGAGTTTGATTATTCCTTCTCCGCAGATTTCACCGTTTGGATAAGATTTGCGGAGAAGTCCGCGAAAACCGCCTGGAGAAACCCGCTGGTAAACTCGGCGGATTATAGATTCCCGCCCGGGCGGGTCAATGGCAAAATGCTGAGTTTACGAGGTTTCTCTGTTTGATGCGCGAATCTCGGCAAACTGGGATGCTTCTGGACGATATCGCCGCAGGGGAAATGGCGCGTGTTTTCGCTCCCCGGCGCAAAAACGAGGGCGGTGGGACGACCACCGCCCTTGGCAGCAGAGCAGACCTGCCCTGCTGCGTCACCCGCGTTAGGAGATCTCACATCGTTCCGCTAGGCGGTCGGAACGACCTGTTCCTTCCCGACGGCCTCCCTGAATCGCTCGTTCACGGCCCCGAAATCGACAATCTCGAAGAACGCCTTGATGTAGTCCGCGCGACGATTCTGGTATTTCAAGTAGTAGGCGTGTTCCCAGACATCCAGGCCGAGGACCGGGACATGGCCGAACATCAGCGGGCTGTCCTGGTTCGGGGTGCTTTCGACGAGGAGCTTCCCCTCGGCGTCCAAGCACAACCACGCCCAGCCGGAGCCGAAGCGACTCAAGGCGGCCTTCGTAAATTCTCCCTGGAATGAAGCAAAACCACCCAACTCGGCGTCGATGGCCTTGGCCAGCTCGCCGCGTGGTTTTCCACCCCCTCTTGAGGACAGAATCGTCCAGAACAGCGAGTGGTTCGCGTGGCCGCCGCCGTGGTTCCGCACGGCGGTTTGCACCTCGTCCGGCAGCGTATGAATCTCGGAGAGCAACTCCTCAATCGAGGTCTCCCCCAAGTTCATCCCCTCGATCGCTTTGTTCAGGTTCGCCACGTACCCGGCATGGTGTTTGGTCAGATGGATTTCCATCGTGCGGGCGTCGATGTGCGGTTCCAAGGCGTCATAGGGATACGCCAGTTCGGGCAACTTGTAGATCATTTTCCACCTCCACAAGAGAACGACGACTTTTAACAGCCGCTACCGACATTATTCTAGCTCACAGCCTGGCAAAGGCAAGGCTAACCCAAGTTCGCCAGTCATTGACGTAAGTACTTGCGGCGCAAGGGGCGCTTTGTAAAAGTCTACACTACACACCCCTCGTTGGCTGTATCTTCGGAAGCCGCCATCGCAGTCGCGTCAACAGGATCGCTTGATGATCCGTCGGCTCCGTAACGCACCTCCGACGAATCTCCGTTCCCTCGCGCGTCGGCAGCACCACATCGACCAACTGGATCTTGCCCAACTCCTCCAACACCCGTCGCGGCTCGTCGCCCAGGCCGGCCCGCCGACACGTCTGCCCCAGCGTCTTCCATAACACATAGGCCAAGAAACAGACCAGGATGTGGGCCTTCACCCGCTCTTCCTTCTGATGCCAGATCGGACGCAGTCCCAGGTCGCTCTTGTGGATGCGGAACGCCCCCTCTGCCTCCGTCAATTGGATGTAGGCTTTCCAAAGATCCTCATCGCTCCAGTCCCTCACGTTGCTCCGCAGCAGGTAGCAGCCTTCGCTTAACACGGCCCAGTCCCGCCAGCTTTCCACCTTCTTCCAGGCCAGCGTCGCGCGACCGTCGGCGGTCGTTTGCACCTCGGTTTGGAACAGTCCCGCCGCGCGACTGTTCTGGCCCAGCAGACGCCCCAGTCGTTGAGCCACGACCAGCGGCTTCAGACGCTGTTTCTGGCAAGCGGCCTCGATCCGCTTGAGCCCCTCTTCGATCCGCTTTTCAAAGCGATCGTGCATCGCCTTTTCTTTCTCGCGGCGATCGCGGCTGCGGCAAAGCACAAACGTTTCCTCGCCGTCCGGCGCGGGGCAAAGCCTCACCTCCAGACCGTCGCGGATCGTGTGCCAATCTTCGGCCAAGAGATCCCGCTCGAATTGCTTCAGCATGCTCTTCGGCGTGCCGACGATGTAACGCCTGCCGCCTTGCTGGAGAAACTCGATGTTCTCCGCCGAGACCATCCCCCGGTCCACCACCCAGATTCGATCGGCCTGCCCGTAGCGACGCTCCATTGTTTCGACGATCTCCTGAAGCGTGGTCACATCGGCGCGATTTCCCGCGAAGATTTCGTAGCCCAAGGGCAGCCCGCACTTGGAGACCACCAAGCCGATGCAGACCTGCTTGCAGTCGGGACGATGATCGCGGGAGTAGCCGCGTCGGGCGAGCGCATTGCCGGCGGCCTGGCCCTCGAAGTACGTGCTCGTCACGTCGTAAAGCAAGAGGTCGTACTCCAGCCCGAACAGTTCACCGAGGCGGTTTTTCAAGAATGCTTCAATCGCTTCTTTGTACGGCAACAGGGCGTCCAGCGCGCGGTAGAGACGCTGCTCGTTGATCTTCTCCGCGGGGATTCCCAAGAGGTCCGCCAGCGCGCTGTGGGCGTAGAAATGCTCGGCGATGTGCAGTTCGCTCGACAGCGCGCACAAGCGGCAGAGGATCAAGACCAAGGCCGTCAGCGACCAGGGGACGTCTTCCTCGCCGCAAGGAATCGTGTGCGCGAGAAACTCCTTCAGTCCCAACTGGTCGATCAATTTCAAGCCCAGCCAGGGACCGCCGAAATCGCGGCGGTTTTCCACGCGCAGGCGTTTGACGTCCACTTCGACCCACTCGGGCCGCACCTCGTCGAAGAGCCGCCGTTGTTGCGAGGCGGCCGCGCCTTCAGCCGCCCGATGCACGCCGAGGCATTGGGATGGATCGAGTTGCCCCAGATAGGCGACGACGCGTTGTCGCGGGCCGCGTTCGGTGCGATACGACTCCATCAAAGCCCAGTAGGCATGTCGCTTGCCGTCCTTGGTGCGGTAATGCGGGCGAATGAACATGCCCGTATTTTATCCCCGTCGTCGGGTGGCCCGAAGGGCAAGGTCTACACTACAACGCCTTTGGTGAGAATGCGTCTGCTGGCGGGGCACGTGGCGAAAGGAGTTGCGTCAAGAATCCCCACCTTTGTGCGATGATCGAATATGCCAAGATTCTTGCCGCAAGGTACGTTGCTGGCGAACTTGGGCTAAAGCGGTTGAAAGAATTTCATAGGATAATGTCATACAACTATCAATTGATTATCACTCCACCCATAAGATGGGCTATGGGAAGATATTCCCTCCCGCTGCCGGCAAGTGAACCTCCCGCTAGCTGGCGGTCGAGAATGACTCGTGGGGCGTCCTTGGCGCCTAGGTTTGCGGAACAACCCAGTAGAACACGCCCCGAGTTTCAAGACACGACGCCGGACGTTTTGGGCGTGGTCGAGGCAATCGAGTCATGCGCGTAGGGGACAATTGCAGAATTGGCATCTCCGCCATCTCCGCCCACGAGCCGCCCGGCGTGTTGGACAACGACTGGTTCCACGGCGCGATCTCGCGGAAGTTCGTCCAGCACACCGGCATCCGCTCGCGGCGGATCTCCTGGGAAGGCGAGGTCGCCATGGCCGTCCGCGCGGCGGCGAACCTCCGCGACGAGGCGGACTGCGACCTGCGGGACTGCGCCGCGGTGGTCTTCGTTTCGCCCTCGTTCGTGCCCTTGCCGGTGGCGAAGAAACATCTCGACGGGCGGGAACATCGGCGCCGAGAGGCTCGATCTGGCCGCGCGGCGCTTCGTGCGGACGCTGGGCCTGTCCACGGCGATCGCCGCGGAGAACGTTTTGGGCATGAACTGGTTTTGCAGCGGCTATAGTCGGGCCCTGGCCTTGGTGCAGCAGCGGATCCTCGCCGGCTTGCAGTTGACGGCGGAGCAGTTCATTCTCGTCGTGACCGTCAGCCAAATCAGCCGCATCACCGACTACGGCTGCACGCAGACGGCCCCGTTGTTCGGCGATATGGCCACGGCGACCCTGCTGTCGCGAACCGACAGCCGCAAGTATCCCGTTCGCTTCAAGCTCCTCTTGGCCCGGGCGAAGATGCAAGCGGCCGGCGGCGTGTTCTTCGACTATGCGCTGCGGCAAAACGTCCTCGCGCCGACCAGCGACGGCGGGCGAAACCTCGCCGCGCGGCGGTTGGTCTTCTCCCTGGACGGCATGGGGATCGCCGACGCCGCGCCGCGGGCGATGTCCGACGCCTTCTCGTCGATGCTGCAGACGACGGGCCTGCGGCCGGAGGACGTGCAGTTCGTCGTGCCGCACCAGGCGGGCACGACCATCGTCCGCCTCGCGGCGATGAAGCTCGAAGAGATCGGCGTCCGCGGCGCGGTGATCAATGGATTGACCAGTCACGTCGGCAACGTCAGCTCCTGTTCGGTCCCTTACGCCTTAAAGAAGGCATGGGACGACTTGGACGGCGTGATCGTCTGTCCGACCGCGGGCGTGGGGACGCCGGGCAAGGCCGAGGTTTCGCGGGGCTGCATTCTCTTGCGCGCGTCCCGCCGCGCCGACGCCGCGCCGCGTAGCGGACTCGCGAAACCGCAAGCGGCCGCGCCGCCGCCCCAATCCCCAATGCCTTTCTTCTTTTACGCCCGCAACGTCGCCCCGTGCTCCGCGGCGCAGGCGGCGACGACGCGATCGCGGACGACGTCGGCCGCGGCGCTGGTCAACGTCCCATCTTGCGAGCGCAAGGCGATGGAGAAGAGCAGGCTTTTTGGCCCGGGCCAAGCCGCGCAGGGTCGCGATAGGTGTCGCGATATTCGAGCCCTTCGAGGTCCGCTCCCGCATGACGCTGCACCGTGGCGGCCACCTCCGCCCAGCGGACCGCCTCGGCGACGACGAGGTTCACGTCCCGCGCAACGGCCGGATAGGGCGAAAGCGGCGCGTGGCCCGGCACGAGATCGGCCGCCTCGATCAACGGACCCAGGCGCATCTCGGCCACGGTTGTCGGACCGCGAAGACCGAAGCGACTGAGCCCTTCCGCCGTCAAGCGGCCGACGTAGCCGATCATTTGCCCCTGGAAAAGCAGCCGGCACCCGGCCTGCGGATCGAGGATCGCCAGCTCCGCCGCCTCGGCCTGCAAGACAAACGCCGGATTCAACGCCGTCGCGACCGCCTCGACGATCCCCTTGACCGCAAGGTAGTCGCGGCCGCTGGTCAGGCCAATCATCCGCGCCTCTTCCGGCAATTGATCGACGCGGGGGAGATAAATCCGCGCGATCTCGAACAGCTCGATGGGATCGTTTCCCAGGGCCTCGTTGCTCCGCCTCGCGGCCAGCAGGCTGGGCACAAGACTCGTTCGCAGCCGGTCCGCCCCGCGAAGCACGGGAATCAGGCTGATCAACGGCGCGGCGTCGGTCCAGGGGCTGAATGTCGCCGCCGCCTGGTCCACCACGGAAAGCGTCATCGCCTCGTCCACGCCCGCGGCCGTAAGCGCGAAACGCACCTTCTCCACGGCGCGGTCTTCGCGGGTGCGGGCGGACGGCGCCATCGGCACGCTCACGTCCTCGGGGATGTTTTCATAGCCGTCGATGCGGGCGACTTCCTCGACCAGATCGATCTCCCGCGACAGGTCGCGGCGCCAACTCGGCGGAATCACCGCGATGCCGCCAATGTTCCCCCTCTCCCCCTGGGAGAGGGTTGGGGTGAGGGGAACCTGCCCCGGACCCTGTTCTTCGGACGCCGTTGCCGATTGCGACCCCCCGTGACGAGCGGTGGAAACGTGGCGAGGATGCCTCCCATAATATGGCGGCCCTTCTTGCAGCACCCCCTCACCCCGACCCTCTCCCGGAGGGAGAGGGGGACCAATTTCGCGACAGCCCAAGGCGACGAGGATTCGCCGCACGCGCTCCGGCGGCACGTCGATGCCGAGAATCCGCTCCAATTGCGAAAAACGCAAGACGATCGGCTGCCGCGCAGGCGGCTTCGGGCCGACGTTGACCGACCCGGCGGCCAACTCCCCGCCGGCCAATTCGAGAATCAATTCGCAGCAGCGGCGGCTTGCCCACTCGATCCCTTCCGGGTCCACCCGCCGCTCGAAACGGTGCGAGGAATCGCTGTGCAGGTTCAATCGCCGCGCGGTTGTGCGGATGGAGATCGGATCGAACTCCGCCGCTTCCACGAGCACCGCCGTGGTCGCCGGCGAGACTTCCGTCGCCGCCCCGCCCATGACGCCGGCGATGGCCACGGGTGCGCGGGCGTCGGCGATGACGCACATGTTCGCCTCGAGGGCGTAGGTCTTGTGATCGATCGCTTCGATCGTCTCGCCCGGCTGCGGGCGGCGGACGACGATCTCCCGCGCCGCGGAGCTTGGCGTAATCGAACGTGTGCAGCGGCTGGCCGCACTCCATGAGCACGTAGTTGGAGATGTCCACGATGTTGTTGATCGCCGCGATGCCCAGGGTCGCCAGCCGCTTTTGCACCCACGCCGGGCTGGGGCGGACCTTCACGCCGCGGACCACGCGGGCGATGTAGCGGGAGCAGAGGTCGGGGCACTGGATCGACACGCCGGCCAGTTCCGCCGCCGGCGTTTTGCCCTCGGCCGGGGCCGCCGCGGGAAGTTTCATCTCACGATGCCAGAGCACGGCCGCCTCGCGGGCGACGCCGATGTGTCCGAGGCAGTCGGGCCGATTGCTGGTCACTTCGAGGTCGATGGCCAAATCGTCGCCGACCGCTGCGGTCGATTCGTGATTCAGCCCCGCCATCATCAGTCGGCGGGCGAACTCGTCGGCCGATGCGTTGAGGGAAACGTATTCTTTCAGCCAGTTCCAGGAAACGATCATGATGGGCTTAGGAGACGTTGGTGTGGTGATTCATCTTGTTTGCCCCGAAGGGGCCCGCACATAACAGTCCAGGGCAAGCTGCAGCGCCGCCCTGGGTGAGAGGGGTCCAAGACACCAAGCCCTGAAAGGGCGCGACAACCTGTTTCGCCCTTTCAGGGCTTCGCGTTTGCGGAATCCGGTTCTGGCGTACATGTGGTTCCCGTCGGCGTTCTTCTACCCGAGGGCCTCCCAACCGGGAAACGGACGGCTCGCCAAAGCTTGACCCTTTCGAGCGTAAGGAAGGAATGCCGCGATTTCTTTCTTCGCGGCATCCATTGCCCTGGAACCTGAGCACCGCAGTGCACTCTGCGGGTCGAAATACTCCCCTCCGCAAAGGTGCCAAGTATTGCGGCACCCAAGAAAAGAAGCGCAAATTCAGTGGTTGTGCGTCCCGCCGGACTGTTAAAGTGCGCCGAGTCTTCGGTGAAGAGGATTTCGAAGCCGGATAGCGAAGGCTCGGAAATTTCGAGGCCAACATACAACTCCGGAGCAGCGACGACGCGAAACGGGAGGAAGCCGCCAGCCCAAGAATCCGGCGAGAATCCCGGATAGATTTCGAACGTCAAACCCGACGGCCGCGTATTCGCGTTCCCACAACGTCTTGAGGTCTGCCGGGCGGTTTGGCGTGGAAACAGTCAGATCGAAACTCATGTCTCGCTCGCGCATACAGTCCTGCCGTAGGGCCGTTCACGGCCCTTGTCCGCCGAAGGCGGTCATAGGCCCGGCGTTTACGCCGGGTCGGGAGGCGCCGCCTCGCCCTCCCGTTTTTCCCCCTGCCCGCCGCTTCTGGCGGCGGGCAGGGGGAAAAACGCAAACAAAACAACGGATCCCGTTCGCTGACCCGTGCTAAAGCACGGGCCTAAACCGCCTACGGCGGAAAATGCCCGTAAACGGGCATGCCTCGCACACGACCGATTACGACGCGTAGCCCTCGCCCCCCAAACAAATCCCCGCAACTCGAATTCGCCCCGTTACATCTTGGGGAGGAAATCGCGTTTTCCTTCGATAAACTGCGCCACAATGCGATTCGCCAGGCGGAGTCGCGCGGAAACGGGAATCTCGCTCCGCCCGTGCAGCAGCATTATACACGCGCTGAGCAGGTCCCCGCTACCCGTAGCGTTCACCTGCCGCTCGACCAACGCGCTGGGCTCGACGAGCAGCTTGCCGCCGACGCAATAGCCGGCGCCGGCGGCGCCCATGTGGAGAACGACGGCCCCGGCGCCCCAGGCCGCGAGCCGCTGCAACGTGGTCGTCAAATCGGTCGAGTCGGCAAAAAGGTTCAACTCGCGCGTGTTGCCGTGCACCAGGTCGACCAGGGGAAGAATCCGCCGCACGGCCTTCTTCCGCGACTGGATCAGTTCCTCCGGCCCGGCGCCCCAGCAGGGGTCCCAATTCAAGTCCAAGGACGTGGCCAGGCCGCGGTCGCGCGCCGCTTGCAGCAACTGCGCGTTGCCGCCGGCGAGCATCGACGGCGAAAACCAGACGTCGGCCCGCAACAGGTGCCCGCCGCCGGCGAGCATGGCAAGGTCGATGTCGGCGAAGGCCAGGGCAGCGTTGTTCGGTTGGGAACTGATGAAATGGCGGCGGCCGTTGGCGTAGGTCAGCACGACGGAACTGCCGGTCCGCACGCCGGGGTCGCGGCGGACGAAGGAGGCGACGCCGCGGGCGAGCAAGGTCTGTTCGAGCTGTGCGCCCAGGGCGTCGGCGCCCACTTTGCCGGCGAAACAGGCGTCGGCGCCGAGCCCGGCGGCGAACAGGCGCTGTTCGCGCCGCCGCCGCCGACGGTTTCCACAAGGAAGTCCGTCGGCGTCTCGCCGTCGCCCAGCAGGCGATCGTCGGCGGCGATGGGCGCCGTTTTCACGTCGCGGCAGATGTTGCCCACGACGCACAGCCGCTGGCCGCGGAAGACCGATTCCTCAAGCATGGCTCAACATCTCCTGCACTTCGGACAAGGAGGGGATGGACGTGCGGCCGCCGCGCACGCCGACGGAGAGCGCCGCGGCCGCCGCGGCCAGCCGCAATCGCTGTGCGTCCGGCAGCCCCATGAGGACCCCATAGGCGAATGCGCCGTGAAAAACATCGCCCGCCGCCGTGGTGTCGATCGCCTTTGCGGGAAAGGCGGGATGCCGCTCGACGCCCTGGCCGGCGCAGCAGAGCACGCCGCGCTCCCCGAGCGTGACGACGACCGGATTGCCGTTGCAGGCGTACAGCGCCGCCGCCGCGCGGGCCTGGTTGTCGGGCGATTCCAAATCCGGCAGGCCGCTGAACTCTCGGGCGAACCGCTCCGAGGCGACGAGGCAGTTGACGCGTTTGGCCAGTTCCCGCGTGCCGTCCCGCAGCGAGCCCGCATCGAGAATCGTCTTCGCCTGGGGAAACATCTGCATCGCCTCCAGCGACGCCGGCAACTCGTGGCCGTCGAAGAGCAACACGCGCGGCGGCCCGCCCGCGGCGACGTCGGGCGAAAGTCTCAGCCGTCTGTCGCCGCCGGCCGCCTTGCGGTTGACAATGGTCCGGCTGCCGTTGCTCTGGTTGACCAAAATGACCGACACGGGAGTGAGGCCCTGCGGATTTCGGTCCAAGGAGGCGACATCGGCGCCCGCCTTGAGAAACTCTTCCGCGATGCGATCGCCGTAGGCGTCGGCGCCGACGGACGCGGCGATGCCGCAGGAGACTCCCCACAGGGAGAGAAGATAGGCGGCGTTTGCCGCCGGCCCGCCGCCGCACTCGAGCATCGTGCGGATTTCCCACTTGCTGTTTTCGGCCGGATAGCCGTCCAAAAACAGGCTGATGTCCCAAGACGCATGTCCAATGCAAAGGACGTCCATCAGGCGGCTTATCCCTTCGCCAACTCGCCTTTGAGCAGGTCCATGAGCAAGTGCTCAATCACCAGATGAATCGCCTCGGTTTGCGGCGTCGATTCCACGGGCACGAGGATCGAGCAGGTGGATTCCTCGTGAAGGAGGCCGCCGTCGAATCCCACGAGCGAGATCGTGTGCGCGCCGATTTCGTTGGCGTAACGCGCGGCCCGCACAAGGTCGCCGGAGAATCCTTTCCCGCCGTGCACGGAAATGAGGACCAGCACGTCGGCCGGGGCGAGCAGTCCGCGCATCTGGTTGACGAACACGTCTTCGCGGGCGGCGTCGTTGGCCCAGGCGGTGTAGAGCGAGATGTTGTCGGTCAGGCAGCGGACGTTCGAACGGCCGCCCCCCGGCGGGGACGACGAACTTGGCCAGATCGCAGGCGAAGTGTTGCGCCGTGGAGGCCGAGCCGCCGTTGCCGGCCGCATAGACCCGCCCGCGCCGGCGATAACAGGCGAGCAACAGATCGCGCGCCTGGGCGATCGCCGCCTGGTCGAGCCGTTGAAGCAGCCTTGTCGTTTCTTGAAGGAATTCCGCAATCATTTCCGCGTCCTTAATTCTTGCCGGGCTCAAATCGCCGCGACGGGAATCGTCGGCTCCGGCGGCGTTAGAACTGGTGCAGGAAACGCACGTCGTTTTCGTAAAACGCGCGGATGTCGGCGACGTGGCGGCGGCGGGCGCAGACCCGCTCGATGCCGAGGCCGAAGGCCAGACCGCTGACTTCCTCCGGATCATAGCCGACCGCGGACAACACCGCCGGATCGACCATCCCCGCCCCGCCCATCTCCATCCAGCCGCCGCGCCAACTCATGTCCACCTCGACGCTCGGCTCGGTGAAGGGAAAAAACGAGGGGCGGAAGCGAATGTGAACGTCGTCCTGGAAAAAACTGCGGGCGAACAGCCGCAAAATGCTCTTCAAGTCGGCCATCGTCACGCGGCGATCGACCAGCAGCCCTTCGATCTGGTGGAACATCGGGTAATGGGTGGCGTCGGCGGTGTCCGGGCGATAGACGCGGCCGAGGGAAATGATCCGCACCGGCGGACGCCGCGCCTCCATGACGCGGATTTGCACCGTGCTCGTTTGACTCCTTAAGAGCCAGCCCGCGCCGGCCGCCGCGCCAGCGGTCGCGAGATAAAAATTTTCCAGCGGGTCGCGGGCCGGGTGTTCCGCGGGGATGTTCAGGGCCTCGAAGTTGTGCCAATGGTCCTCGACCTCCGGCCCGTCGGCCACGGTGAAGCCCAGCCGGCCCATGATGTCGGTCAACTCCTCGATCGTTTGCGTAATCGGGTGGAGATGGCCCAAGCGCGGGCGGACGCCGGGGATCGTCGGATCGAAGACAACCCCGTCGGCGGCGAGGTGAAGCGGCAGGCCGCCGGCGGCCCGCTGGGCCACGCGCTGCTGGGCCGCGTCGCGGGCGGCCTCGATCTGGCCCTTGACGGCGTTGAACTTCGCCCCGGCGGCCGGCTTGTCGGCCTTCTCGACCGCAGCGAGCCCCTTCTGCACGGCCTTCAACTGTCCGTTCTTGGCCCCCAAAAAGCGGATCCGCGACGGCCTCGACCGCCTCCGCGTCCACGGCGGCGGCGAACGCGGCCTGGGCCTCTTGGGCCAGTCGGTCGAGTTCGGCGAGGAAGTCGGCTAGCGGCATGGCAACATCGGCGATTCAAGGTGAGGGGCGCTGGAGCGGGTTCCGAATTCTGGAGGCGGGCAATTCCCCTTCTCTGGCGCCTCGCTAAACCACAAGCGAGCGCGACCCGGCGCGCCGCCTCTCCAATCGCTAATCCCCAATCCCTTCGCTCACATCGCTTCCTTCGCCGCGGCGACGACCTGGTCGAAGGCCGTCGGGTCGCTGACGGCCATCTCGGCGAGCATCTTGCGGTCCAACTCGATCTTCGCCTTGCTCAAGGCGGCGATGAACTGGCTGTAGCGAATGCCGCGCTGGCGGACGGCGGCGTTGATGCGGATGATCCACAGCTTGCGGAATTCGCGCTTGCGGACGTGGCGGTCGCGATAGGCGTAGACGCCGGCGCGGATAAGCGTTTCCTTGGCGGTCCGCACCAGTTTCCGCCGCGCACCGACAAACCCCTTCACCTTGCGGAAAAGGCGATTCTTCGCCTTGTTTCTCGCCGCACCCTTAACGGTTCTCATCGCAGTCCTCTACAACGGCAAAACCGGGAAGCAAGGCCCCTCCACCGCGGAGGCGTTTTCCTGCCCGTTCCCAAAACGCGCGTCTCCAGCGCGGCGCGCAGGCGCGCGCCGTCAATAACTATACTTGCCCAGGGCGACGTGGATTCGCTTCGACTCGACCTCGTTGACCACCGCCGTGCCGCGGAGGTTCCGCTTCTGTTTGTGGGTCTTTCGCGTCGCCAAATGGCTCGTCCCGGCGTGGCGGTGCTTGACCTTGCCGTTGGCCGTTATCCGGAATCGCTTCTTCGTTCCCTTGTGGGTTTTCATCTTCGGCATGGTCGCAAGTCGCCTTCTGCAAGTCGCTCAGAATAAATAGGACCCGTCATTATAAGGCTCCCAGCGGCGTTTTGAAAAGGGGGAATGGGAGAAAAACGCAGCGGGAGAGCGGCGGAGGCGCGGAACCGCAGGGGGATGGGAACCGCGATGGCCCGAAAGAGTGGGTCCGCCGGCCGGCGCCGCGAATCTTTACTTCCCCGCAAACTCCTCCCGCAGGAAGACGATGGCGGCGTCCCAGGCATCGCCCGCCTGCTCGAAATCGACGTGCATCGGACGGATCGCTTGCGGCGTCGGCATCCGCATTTTGACGTTCGCCGCCGTGTTCAGCGGGATCAAGGCTCGCTCCCCTTTCGCCAGGGCGCTTTCCACAGGGGGGGAAAGGAGGAAATCGGCCATTCGCCGGGCGGCGGCCGGATGGGGGCTGCCTTTGATGATCGCCACCGTGCTGGGAAGGAACAACGTCCCCATCCCCCCCGGCTGCTGGTCGGGATAGACGATCGTCGCCGGCATCCCTTTTTCCACTTCGATCAGGGCCTCGTCGCTGTCGGTCAGGCCGAAGGCAAGGCTTCCGCCGGACACGGCCAGGGCCACCTGCCTGCTGCTGGGGAACGTCTGCACGTGGTTGTCGCGGAGCAGGCGGAAGAAGGTTTCCGCCCGCTTTGGACCCCAGGCGGCGAACAGACAGGCCGCCTGCGCGGCCATGGTCCCTGCCAGGGGATCGGCGATGGCGCAGCGGCCCCGCCATTTCGGCTCGGCCAGGTCGAGAATCGATTGCGGCCGCTGGTTCTTGGAAACGAGGTCGGTATTGACGATCAGCACGCGGGCCCGCGGGCGCAGCCATGCCAAAACCCCTTCGGCGAGCGGTCCATCGCGGGGAAATTGTCGGCCATCGCCGGTCGGTAGGCTTCCAAAAGCCCTTTCCGCTCCAGCCGCACGACGCAGAGCGGTTCGCTGTTCCAGAGGACGTCGCAGCGGGGCCGGTCGCGCCCGGCGAGAATCGCCTCCGCCAGACCGCCCTGCCGAGCCGAGTCCGCCGCGTACTTCGGCCGCACGGCGATGTTTGTTTCCAGGAGGAAGTCCTGGTAGATCGGATCGCACAGTTCCGGGTCCATGGCCGCACAGACCACGACCTCTTGCTCGCCGGACGACCAACATCCGACGATCGTCAGGCAGGCGAGCAGAATGCCCAGGAGGATTTGTTTCACGTTCGGCCAGGGCCAGTTACAATGGGAATAGGCGACGCGTTGAATCTAACCCATGAGAGGGCAATGTGCAATGCATCGGTCGGTCGCGTTGAAGGCATGTCGGCGGCGGATTTTCCGCTTGGCGGCGCTGCTGTTGCCGCTGGTCGCCGCCGCGCAGGCCGCCGACGAACCGGCCGATTCGGCCTCGGCGGCTCCTGCCTGGGGCGGCCAACGTCGCCGTGGACGACGCCCAGGCGGAGGCCGCCGGCATCCATAAACTGACGTCCGCGCGGCTGACGTTGTACACGGACTTGGCCCTAGACGACGAGATTCGCCGCTTGCCGGAGGTTTTCGATCAGGCGTTTCCTCAGTGGTGCGACTATTTCCGCATCGCGCCGGCGGCGCACGCCAAATGGCGGATGACCGGCTTCCTCATGAAGGACAAGGCCCGCTTCCAGAAGACCGGCCTCTTGCCGGACGACTTGCCGCCGTTTCCGCACGGATTCTCGCGGAACAACGAGCTTTGGCTCTACGAGCAGCCCAGCGCGTATTATCGCCGCCACTTGCTGCTGCACGAAGGGACGCACGGCTTTATGAACACGCTTTTGGGCGGTTGCGGGCCGCCGTGGTACATGGAAGGCATCGCCGAGCTGCTGGCCACGCATCGCGTGCGCGACGGCCGCTTGACGCTCAATTGGATGCCCGAGGGCCGCGACGACGCGCCGTACTTGGGACGCATCCGCATCATCAAGGACGCCTGCGCCGCCCAGCGGGCGATGTCCCTGGAAGGCGTGGTCAACTACTCCTCGACGGCCCATCGCCGCACCGAGCCGTATGCCTGGTCTTGGGCCATCGCGGCGATGTTGGACGGCGATCCGCGCTTCCGCGATCGCTTTCGCCGACTCTATCGCGTCATTCCGGACGGCAACGTCAGCGAAGAATTCCGCCGCCTGTTTCGCGCCGACTGGCGGGAAGTGGACGAGCAGTGGCAGGTGTTCATCGCCGGACTGGAATACAACGACGACATTCCGCGGACGGCGATCGACTTTGCGCCGGGCCGTCCGCTGCCCGCGGCGGGCGCGGCGGTCAAGGTCGCCGCCGACCGCGGCTGGCAGAACAGCGGCCTGCGCCTGGAGGCGGGCGCCGCCTATCGACTGACCGCCGCGGGACGCTATCAGGTGGCGAAGACGACGAAGATTTGGTGGAGCGAGCCGGGCGGCGTCTCGATTCGCTACTATCAAGGCCGTCCGCTGGGAGTGCTCTTGGCGGCCGTTCGCCCCGACGAGCCGGCGGAAGGCGCCCCGTCGGCCTTCTTGCAGCCGATCGTCGTCGGCCTGGGCGCGACGCTTTCGCCACGGCGGAGCGGCACGCTGTTCTTGAAAATCAACGAATCGGCCGGCGAGTTCGGCGACGCCGCCGGCGAGGCGCGGGTCGAGGTGCGGCGGGAAGAATGAAGTCCGGTCCCCTCTCCCTTCGGGAGATGGCCAGGGTGAGGGCCGGGGCCGCCCGAAGACGCAGCCTTCACGCGGGAGGAATGATGTCTCCATCTCCCCGCGTCATGCCTCGCGAACTGACTTGTCGTCTTTCCATTTCTTCCATTTGTTCCAGAGCACGCCGACGGTCGCTCCAATGGCATACGGGAAGACGAGATATGGAATGTAGAAGAGCGGCGTCAAGGCGATCGCGAGAGGTCCTCCGGTCGATCCAATCCTTACGGGAGCGTGGAGGATCAAGGCAATGCTGAAACCCATCATGCCCAGCCACGCCGCGACGGCGCCGCAGTACGCCGATCTGCGCGACTTCGACATGAGCAAGCCGCAGTGGGCGACGAACATCAATGCGAGAAAAACGTAAGGAATCGTCATGCTGATCGGATACTGCCTCCAAAATACCTTGGCAAACCCCGTGGCATCGAGCCCGTGGGAAGCCCCGAACAGGGCATGGACCAGGGCGGGAATTGCTGCCAGAAAAATGGCGAACGAAAACATGACGGCGTTTCTTCGATTCATGATTGGAATTTCCCCTTCCAAGCGAGATCCTTGCTCCCCATGTTTCCTTGGCGGCATCAAGTAGGAAATATAACGTCGGAAGCCATCGCCGGTCTGGAAATCTGGCGCCGCCCAAGATCGTAGGGTGGGCCGAGCGAGCGAGTCCCATCATGCGTAAGCCAGCCGGATTGGAAAAGCAACGGCCTGCGGCGCTTCCCCTCACCCCGGCCCTCTCCCGAAGGGAGAGGGGGACCTGAATGGGCACTCGGCGGAGGCGCAGTTAAACGCTGAAGCGAATGAACAGCACGTCGTCGTCCTGAATGACGTAATCCTTTGGCTCCTGGCGCACGAGGCGATGGGCCTTCAATTCCCGCTCGCTCCCCAGGCGGACCAGATCGCTGCAGTTCATGATCTCGGCGCGGATGAAGCCGCGGGCGAGGTCGGTGTGGATCGAGGCGGCGGCGTCCAGCGCGGTCCCGCCCTGCTGCAGGAGCCAGGTGCGGACTTCCTTCTCGCCGGCAGTGAGAAACAGCCGCTGGCCGGAGGTCTGCAAGAGGGTGCGGATCAGGCCGTCGCGGTCCGCCCCGCCCACGCCCATCTCCCGCTGAAACTCCGCCCGGTCCTCGGGGCTCATCTTCGCGAGTTCGAGTTCGAGGCTCGCCGGCACGGCGGCGACCGGGCCGCCCAGGGCGAGCGACGTGAATCGCCCCGGGGCCTGCTCGTCGTCGGCGGTGTTGAAGACGACGACGCGGGGCTTTTCGCTCAGCAGGCGGAAGGAGCGGGTGACTTTCCGTTGCTCGTCGTTCATGTCCACCTCGCGGAGCGGCGTGCCCGACTCCATCGCCGCCAACACTGCCGCAAGCGTCGCCTGCTCGTGGAGCAACTGGTCCTTCTCCAGCTTGGGCAGGGGTTTGCGGAGCGAGTCCTCGACGCGCTTCTGCCGCCCGGCGACGATCTCCATGTCCGCCAGAACGAGGTCCTCGTCCAACGCGCGGAGGTCGGCCACGGGGTCGGATTTTCCAAAGGCCGCCGCCACGAGCACGAGGCAGCCGCTCTCGCGGATCAAGGCCAATCGGGCGGCGTTTCCTTCGTGGCTGCGGTTCAGTCCGGGGGTGTCCACCAGTTCGAGCGACGGCCAGGGTCACCTTTTTCGGCGCATAGATTTTGCACAGCGCCTCGACGCGCGGCTCGGGAACGACGGCCATGGCGCGTTTCCGCGGCGTGCGCCATCGCCGGGTCGGGCTTCACGCCCGTCAGCCACTCGAACACGGTGCTCTTGCCCGATCCTTGATATCCAACCAAACCGATCTTCATGCCATCCGCTCCAATTCGGCCAAGCCATGTTCTACCGCTTCGCGTTGGGGGTTGTCCAGGGGCAGGCCGCCGAAGCGGACGCGGTAGATAGGCGTCGACGAGTTGGCCGGGCAGTTCGGCGCAATCCTGCCGCCCGGCGGCGGCGATGCGGTCGGCGGCGCAACGGGCCAATTCGCGGGGCGTCTGGCCGGCGGCGCGGACCAACCCCTTCCGCGCCAAAAGGGTCTCGAAGCGGCGATAGAAATCGATGCGGCAGCGGCGTCGCCGGCCGGCGTCCGCGGCGCCTGGCGCAGCCGTCGCCAAATCCGCCGCGCGCGCCGCCATATCCGGCCGCCGACCAGCCACAGGACCGCCAACGCGGCCGCCAGCGGCATCCCCACGTGCTGGAGCCAGCCGCCCAATCCGTTCCAACGGACGCCCTTCAGCCAGCGGCCGATTTCGTGCAGCCGCTCGCGCCACCAGTCGCGATCGACCAATTCTTTCGCCGTCTCGCCGATCGCGACAAGGATCGGCTTGTAGATCGCCTCGTTCTGGAGCTGCCGGTCCATGTCCATCACGTAGTCGGACCAGAACGACTCGATCCAATCGATCCCCGCGCCGAGCTTGCGGACGACGACGCCGGCGTCGGCGTCGCCGCCGGGCGTGGGGTCCAGCCGCAGCCACGCCCCGTGGGTCCAGCGCCGCGGCGTCGCCGGAGCAAAGTTCCCGCGGAATCTTTTCCTGCGGCAAGTACGCCTCGACCCAGGCGTGGGCGTCCGCTTGCCGCACCTGGTACGCCTTGCGGCGGTTGTTGTACTCGTCGCACTTGAATCCAAGGACCACGCGCGACGGAATCCCCTGGCTGCGAAGCATCAACGCCAAGGCGGTCGCAAAATACTCGCAATGCCCGCGACGATTGTTGAGCACGAAGTCCTCGATCGGGTCCAAGCCGGCGTTGCGCAGGCTGGGGTTGCAGAGAATACTTGAACTCGCCGGAAGCAAGGAACTTCTCCTCCAGCATCCGCGCACGGCGGAAATGATCGTCCGCGGCCAGACCGCTTTTCGCCAGCCATTTCCGCGCCAGCTCGACCGTGTGCGGGACGTGGGGCAATTCGAGGAGCGACGGCAAGTTTCGCGGCCGATCGTTGGCGAACGCGCCCATCCCCGGATCGTTGCAGGGCACGAGCGGCGCCATATGGCCGTCGACCAGCGCCGTCGTGCCCAGCTTGTAGGTGAAACGGCTGTCTTGATAGCCCTCCTTCCGCCGCAATCGCCCCTGCGCCGGTCCACCTCGATCCGCTCATCCCCCGGATCGGTGATCGGCGGCCAGACGCAGAACAACTCGTTGCGGTCCAGCGGATCGATGGCGATTTCCTGGCGGACGATCTGCGCCGGCGCGACGAGCGGCCCGGGCGCGATCCGATCACGGGCGTCCAAACCGCGCGCGAAACGGTCGCGGCGGCGGCCGGCGTCCAGGGGCCGGCGATGTCGGCCCGCCAGCGGGCTCCCTCGCGGGCGCTCCACTCGTAGTGCGTCACCACGGCGCCGCGGAGGTAAAGACGCGATTGGACAGGGTAGGCTTTGCCGGTCGCTTGATTGGTCAACTCCACCCACATCACGTGCTCGCGACTCTCCAGGACGCTGCCCAGTTGCCCGAGGGCGATTGCATCGCTGAAGCCGACAATCGACCCCTGCGGCTTTGGCGAGGCGCGCCAGGCCGCGCGGCCAAGGCGGGGAACGGTGCAGAAGATCGCCGCCGCGAGAACGAGCGTGCCGGCGCCGGTCGTCGCCAGCCGCCAGATCAACTCGCGGATCATCCCCGCGCGGCTGCCGCCGTCGCTGCTCCCGGCGAAGGCGTCCTTGGCCGCCAGCAGGGGCCAGCGGACGCCGGCCGAATCGGTCAGCCGCGGCAGGGGCTCGCGGCGGGCGTGCCGGCTCCCCTGCGTGTGCAACAGCAACAGCGCCAGCGCCGACATGCCCGTCATCACATACAACGCCAATAGCACCCAAAGACCGCCCCGTGGTTGAACCAGGCCGCGACGACAACCTGCAACAGGCTGAGGACGGCCAACTGCCAGTAGACCGCGGCCTCTTTTTTCTGGAAGAACAAGATCAGTTGCAGCCAGGTGATCAGGTCGGCGACGAGGAGGGTTTCCGCCGGGCCGTAGCCCCCGCCCCGCATGGACAGGAAGGAATAGGCGAACAACGGCAGGGCAACGAGGCTGGCGGTCAGGCGCGTCAGCCGGACCCAGCCCTTGACGTCCGTCAGCCAGATCGAGACGGCGGCGGCCAGCCCGACCAGCAACGGCTTCTCCGGCCTGTCCTGGCCCATGCTCAACAGCAACGTCGCCAGGGCGACGAGCGTGGCGATGTTGATTTGCAGCAAGCGTTGGACGAACATGGGAGCAAGGAGAAAGGAGTTAGGAGTTAGAATGGAGGAGCGACGGGCGTTTGCCGCGGGCGACGTTTGTCGGCTCCCAGGGCGGCCCTGGGTCCAAGGGATTCGCGTCGCGGCCGATCGCGTCCCGAAACAACGCTAACGCTTCTCTCATGCCAATTCATCATTCTAACTCCTAACTTCTAACTTCTCGATTCTTCTTCTACTCCATGCGGAAAAAGCGGCCCAATTCGGGACTGGAGACGTCGATCGCGCGGACGCGCCGGAGCATCGCCCGCAGCGCCGCGTCGCCCGCCAACCGGCCCCATCGCGCCGGATCGTCGAGATCGACGCGGCGCGTGGCGATCAAGACCAACTCGGCGGCCGATCCGGCGCGGCGCTCGGCCTGGGCAAGCACGTCGGCCAGGTCGTCGCGGCTGTGGCCCTCGATGGTCGCCAACTGCTCCATCATCTCTTGCAGCAAGGCGGGCGAGGCCGGGCCGCCGGCGCACTCCGCGCGATGGTCGCCAACGCTCAAATACACGTTGCTGTCCCCCTTGCGGCAGAGATCGGCAATGATTGTCGCGGCGAAACTGACCGCCAATTCGACGTTCGCGCGGTCGGCCGCTTCGGGGCGGTCGGGCTGCCAAAGGTCGAGCAACAGGACCACGTCGCGGTTCCGCGGCTGCTCGAACTGCCGCACGACGAGTTTCCCCGCCCGCGCCGACGTCCGCCAGTGAATCCAGCGGCGGCTGTCGCCGCTCCGCCAGGGGCGGACGCCGTAAAAATCGCCGTCGGCGCCGGGCCGCTGCTCGCGACGGTTCGACCCGGCAAACGCCTCGCGGCGGCGCTGCGCCCAACCGCGGGTCAGCCGACCCAGCCGGGGAAACACCAACAGCGACTCGCTCTCCGCCACGGTCAACGTGTGGCAAAACAAGCCAAAGGGGAACCGCGTCGACACCCGCAACGGACCGAGCCGATAGCGGCCGCGGCGGGCGAGGCGGCCGCGATAGGCGGCTTGCCGCATCCTTCCCGCGGGGAGATAGGGGAAGAAGACGGAGGTGTGCAGGCTTTTTTCCTTCCGCCGCCGCCCGGCGTCGCCCAAGGCGTCGCGATGAATCTCCTCCTCGACCAGCACCGCCCAACTTCCGACGCTGCGGCGCGAGTTGGAAAGCGCGACGCGGGAGACCAAGAGGTCGCCGGCGCAAACGCCGTGCGGGGCCTTGCGGCGGACCTGCAAGCCGCGAAGGGAAAAGACGGCCATGAAACGGCCCAGCAGCAGCGGGCCGGCCAGCATCGCCGCCAGGGCCACCAACAGATTCACTTCCTGCACCAGCGCCGCGGCAAACACCAGCGTCATGACGATCGCGTAACACCAGCCTTCGCGGGTGATCGACGTGCGTCGGCTGGCGATGGGGTTTTTCACGAACGGTTTGCCTCGGCTGGCGAGTTCGATGCGGGACTCAGGGGCGTTGCCCCGCCGCGGAGGACGCTCCGGCGATTGCGGCTTCGCGAAACCGCAAGCGGCGCGCCGCCCGCCGCGGACGCGGCGCCAGATCCTTCATCTTTCCCCCCTACGCCGGGACCGACGCGTCGTCGACCAGGCGCTCGATCAGGGCCTCGACGGCGCCGCGCTGGTCGCCGTGCAAGTAGCCCTTGGTGATGACGCGATGGGCCAAAACGGGCACGGCCAGCGACTTGACGTCGTCGGGCACGACGTAGCGGCGTCCGGCGATCAAGGCCGCGGCCTGCGCGGCGCGATACAACGCCAACGCCCCCCGCGTGCTCACGCCCACGTGCAACTCGTCGCAATCCCGCGTCGCCTGAACGATGTCCAACAGGTAGCCGTTGATCGAATCCTCGACGGCGACGCGGCGGACTTCCTCCTGCAAGGCGACGATCTGCTCGCAGCCCAGCACCGGCTCCAGCGTGTCGACCGGCTCGCCCAGGCGATGGCTGGCCAACACCTCCAGCTCGACTTCCCGCGACGGGTAACCCATGGGGATCCGCAGGAGGAAGCGGTCCAGTTGGCTTTCCGGCAGGGGATAGGTCCCCTCGAACTCGACCGGGTTCTGCGTGGCGATGACCATGAAAGGCCGCGGCAAGGGGTGCGTCGCGCCGTCGATCGACGCCTGCCGCTCGCTCATCGCCTCCAACAAGGCGCTCTGCGTCCGCGGCGTCGCGCGGTTGATCTCGTCGGCCAGGAC
Source organism: uncultured Planctomycetia bacterium (assembly GCA_963791075.1). Classification (GTDB taxonomy): domain Bacteria; phylum Planctomycetota; class Planctomycetia; order Pirellulales; family Thermoguttaceae; genus CAWBRF01. The sequence goes on along the minus strand of CAWBRF010000033.1, from coordinate 82,948 downwards.
GATGTTCGCGAAGATCGGGCCGGGGCTGAAGCTGAACTCCTGCGTCCGCGCGTTGTACAGGCTGCTGCCGGTGATGTCCGCCGGCAACAGGTCCGGCGTGAACTGGATGCGATGAAAGGCCCCGGCGACGCTGCGGGCGATCGCCTTGCCGATCAGCGTCTTGCCCACCCCAGGCACGTCTTCGAGCAGGAGATGCTCGCCGGCCAACAGGGCGACGGCGGTCAGCCGCACCGCCTCCTTCTGCCCGAGGACGACGCGATGGACGTTGTCGCGGAGCCGGGCGATGAGAATATCCGTTTCGTCGCTCATGCTTCCGCTTGCAGCCGGGCGGCCAACAGGGTGTTGTGCATCAACATCGCCACGGTCAACGGGCCGACGCCGCCGGGGACGGGCGTAATCCGGCCGGCCACTTCCTTCACGCCCGCGAAATCGACGTCCCCGACCAGCCCCGCCTCGGTCCGATTCACGCCGACGTCGACGACCACCGCCCCCGGCTTGACCATCTCCGCGGTGACCATCTTCGCCCGGCCGATGGCGACGATGAGGATGTCGGCCGTCCGCGCGACGGCGGCAAGGTCGGGGGTGCGGCTGTGACAGACGGTCACCGTCGCGTCGCCGCCGCGGCCCCGCTGCATGAGCATGATCGCGATCGGCTTGCCGACGATGTCGCTGCGTCCGATCACCACCACGTGCTGCCCGGCAATCTTCACCTCGTTGCGCAACAACAATTGCTGGATGCCGTGCGGCGTGCAGGGGAGGAACCGCGGCCGGTTCTGAACCATCAACCCCACGTTCTCCGCGTGAAAGGCGTCGACGTCTTTGAGCGGGCTGACCGCCTCGAGCACCCGGGCCTCGGCGATCCCCTTGGGCAAGGGCAATTGGACGAGGATGCCGTGGACCGCCGGGTCGCGGTTGAGGCCGTCGATCAGCGCGAGCAACTCCTCCGTCGAGGCGGTGGCCGCCGGGCGGTGGAGCTGGCTGGTCAAACCGGCCTGTTGGCAGGCCTTCTGCTTTGCGCGGACGTAAACCTGGCTGGCGGGGTCCTCGCCGGCCAACACCGCCGCCAGGCAAGGGACGACACCCGTCTTTTGGGTGAATTCGGCCGCCTTTTCGGCCACCTCGCCGCGAATCCGCTCGGCCAGGGCCTTTCCGTCTAGAATCGTTGCTGTCATTCGTTTCTCCATGACTGGGACTGTCCCCTTCGGGGGAGAATCGATTGTAATGGAGCCACGCGGCGGTCGCCAGTGGCCTTCCGCCAAGGAAGGAAAATCGCTATATCTTGGCTCCATGAAACCGGCCAATCCCTTGTCGCCGTGGATGATCTATCTGCTCCGCTTTGCGGGCGGCTTCAACCTGCTGGCGGGGATGGGCATGATCTGCCTGTATCATGAGGGATTCAAGCTGCTCGGGGTGCCGAAGCCCGCAATCGCCCTGCCGGTGCAGGTGATGGGCATCCTCGTCGCCCTGTTCGGCGTCGGATACCTGCTCGTGGCGGCCAACCCCGTGGAGAACCGCAACCTGCTGCTGCTCGGGTTTTGGAGCAAGGCCCTCAGTTCGCTGGCGGCGTTGTGGTACGTGGCAATGGGCTCTCTTGGGCCCGGGTTTGCGGCGACGGTCTTCTTCTCCGATGTGATTTATTTGCCGTTTTTCTATATGATTTTGCGGCGATTGTATGCGGCGAAGGGATTGGGGATTGGGGATTAGGGATTGGCGCGGCGGCGGGCCGCGCGGCGTGGCAATCGCTTGCGGTTTCGCGAGGCGCCGCAAGCCCCCTTCCCACGGTTCGCCTTTCTCCACTCTCCCCTGTCCCTTATAATGGCTTCCAGGACCGATTGTGCCGAATTTGCCGCGGAGCGCGAGGCTCTGTCGTTGCCGCTGAATACAAATCGGTCCGCAAAATTTTCCGATCAGTGAAACTGGATAATCTGGGTTGTGGGAGCCGATGAGGTAATCTATGTGCAGCCGGTTCCGCGCCCCGTTGGGCGTGGAAGCCACAGGACGCCTCGGACGAATGCTTCTACATTGCGAAGGGTCAAGAAATGACTCGATCCTTTCTATTTCGCAACGGTTGGCATCATTTCAAACCCCGCAGAGCATAAGACGGTGCCCGGCAGCACACGCAAGCACGCCCCACGAGCACCCCAACACCCAGACCATGCCGAACCCCATCCGACTGATCCTCGCCTTCCACAATCACCAACCGATTGGCAATTTTGACCACGTTTTCGAGCAGACGTATCAAGACAGTTATCTGCCGTTTCTCGATGTTTTCGAGCATTACCCCTCCTTACGGGTTGCCCTGCACACGAGCGGCTCGCTGATGGAGTGGCTGGACGGGCGGCATCCGGAATATGTGGAGCGGCTGGCCCGCTTGGCCGGCCAAGGAAGGATCGAAATCCTCGGCGGGCCGTTCTATGAGCCCATCCTGGCGATGATCCCCGCCCGGGACCGCATCGGCCAAATCCGCAGCTACAGCCGTTGGCTGCAAAAGCGCCTTGGCACGGCGATCCGCGGCATGTGGATCCCCGAGCGGGTTTGGGAACAGGCCCTGACCCGCGACCTGGCCGACGCCGGCATCGAATACACCATTCTTGACGATTTTCACTTCAAAATGGCCGGCCTGACCGACGCGGAATTGTCCGGCCATTTGTTGACCGAGGATGAAGGCCGGCTGCTGTCGGTCTTTCCCGGCAGCGAGCGGCTCCGCTACCTGATCCCTTTCGGCGCGCCCGAGCAAACGATCGAATACCTTGCGAAGCGGTCGGAGGAGCGGCCCGGGGCGGTGGTCGTCTTCGGCGACGACGGCGAGAAGTTCGGCGCCTGGCCGGAGACGAAGAAACACGTTTACGACGACGGCTGGCTGGTCCGCTTCTTCGACGCCCTGGCCGCCAACCAGGATTGGATCCAGGTGACCACGCCGAGCGAGGCGGTCGACAACGTCCTGCCGCTGGGCAAAATCTACCTGCCCGATTGCAGCTATCGTGAAATGACCGAATGGTCGATGCCGACGGAGCAATTGTTGGAATACGAGCGGGTGTCGCAGGAGATGCGCGACGAGCCGCGATTGGCGATGTTGCGGCGGTTCGTCCGCGGCGGTTTCTGGCGAAACTTCAAGACGAAGTACCCGGAAGCCAACGAAATGTATTCCCGCATGATGATGGTCAGCCGCCGGCTGCAAGAGGCCGTGGACGAAGGGGCCGCCGGACCGCTGGTCGAAGAAGCCCGCGCCAACCTCTATCGCGGCCAGTGCAACTGCGGCTATTGGCACGGGGCGTTCGGCGGCATTTACCTCCCCCACTTGCGCAACGCCGTCTACCGCTCGCTGATCGCCGCGGACGGCCTCTTGGACCGGGCGACCGGCCGGCCGGAAACCTGGGTCGACGCCGTGGCCGACGACTTTAACTTCGACGCCCGGCAGGAAGTCTGCCTGGCCAACGACCGCATGGCGGCCCTGATCACTCCCAGCCGCGGCGGGCAACTCGTCGAACTCGACGTCCGCAAGATCCAGCACAACCTCCTCGCGACGCTCACCCGCCAGCCCGAGGCCTATCACCGCAAGGTGTTGGCCGGCAACAATCGCGACAACGGCAACGTGGCCAGCATCCACGACCGCGTCGTCTTCAAGCAGCAGGACCTCGACCAGCGCGTGCAGTACGACAAATATCCGCGGAAGAGCCTATTGGACCTGTTCTACGACAACGACGCGACGCTTGCCGCCGTCGCCGCGGGGACGGCCGCCATGCACGGCGATTTCCTCAACGCCCCCTACGAAGCCCGTATCCGCCGCAACCCCGACCGCATCCAGGTGCAACTGATCCGCGAAGCGGAGGTTGGCGGGGCGATGGTGCGAATCACCAAGGGATTGACGCTCGACGCCGGCAGCGCGACGCTCGAAATCGCCTATCTGCTGGAAAACCTTCCCGCGGACCGGCCGCTGCACTTCGCCGTCGAGTTCAACTTCGCCGGCCTCCCCGCCGGGGCCGACGATCGCTGCTTCCACGACCTCGACGGCAATCGCCTCGGGCAGCTCGGCGCGCGCTTGGACCTTTGCGACTCCGCCGGGCTGGGCCTGTGCGACGAGTGGCTGGGGATCGACGCCGTGCTGCGGGTCTCGCGGCCCACGAATTTTTGGACCTTCCCCGTCGAAACCGTCAGCCAGTCGGAGGGCGGCTTCGAGTTGGTGCACCAATCGACCGTCGTGCAGCCGCATTGGTTTGTCGTGCCCGAGCGCGAGGGCCGCTGGGTGGCGACAATGCAACTGACCCTCGACACCAGCCGCGCCGAGCGGCGCGCGGAAGAGGCCATTGCCGCCGCGGCGCGGTAGGGCGGATCATCCCGCGTAGAATCGCCGCCCGGAGGCGATCGCCGCGGCGAGCCAGTCGGGCGGAGCAAGACGCGGAACCTCGGCCGCCGCGGACGCGAGCATCGACAACAATGCGTCCGCGCCCAGTCCGTCGGCCCAATAGAGCAATCCGCCGCGAGACTCCGGAAAGCCCAGCCCAATGACCATCGCCAAATCGATGTCGCGCGGGTCGCAGACCCGCTGTTCGTGGAGGAGGCTGGCCGCCTCGAGGAGCATCGCCGACAGCAACCGCGCGGCGATCGAGCGGGCGTCGTGCCGCCGCGGCGGCCGCGCCCACTCGGCGATCAACTTCGGCAGCAAAGGCGAAACCGATTTCCGCCCCTCCGGCCCCCGGCCGTAGCAAAAGAAGCCTTCGCCGGACTTGCAGCCCAGACGGCCCGAGCGAATCATCCCCGTCAGAAGCGGCGAAGCGACCAGCCGCGCGCCGAGCGCCGCCGCCAGCACCCAACCGCAGCCCAGGGCGACGTCCAGCCCGATCTGGTCCAGGGCCTCCAGCGGGCCGACGGCCATGCCGAAGTCGCGCATCGCCTGCTCGATCGACTCGATCGCCGCGCCTTCCAGGAGCAGGTCCATCGCCTCGCCCAAGTACGCCTGCAAGATGCGATTGACGACAAAGCCCGGCCCATCCTCGACCACCAGCGGCAGCCGGTCGATCGCGCGGACGTGGCCGACCAGGGCGGCGATCGTCAGCGGGGACGTTTGCGGGCCGCGAATGATTTCGACCAGGCGGCGGCTGCGGACGGGATGGCAAAAGTGCAGGCCGCAAAAACGTCCCGCGTCGGCCATCCCCGCCGAGAGCCGCCCGATGGGAATCGTCGAGGTGTTCGATGTCCACAGCGTTCCGGCGCGGAGCCGGCCTTCCAGCCGAGCGAAAAGCTCCCGCTTGGCGGCGACGTTCTCCGCGATCGCCTCGATCACCAGATCGCATCGCCCCACCGCCGCCTCGTCGCCCGTGCGCAAGCCACGCAACCAGCCGCCGCGCCTCGGCGGCCGGCATGTCGTGGGCCAATTCGGCCGTCAGCCGCTCGGGGACGGCGGCCAGGGCCTCGGGCCGGACGTCGGTCAGGACCACCGGCAGGCGGTATTTCAGGTGGGCGGCCGCAATCGAAACGCCCATCAGGCCGGCCCCGACGATCCCCACGGACTGCACGCCGGCGGCGGCCTCCTCGGCGGAGATCGCTTGACTCCGCTGGACCAGGGCCCGCACGTTCTCCAGGGCCCGGTCGGCCGGGACGCGTCGCGGCAGAGGGGGGACAACGGGCTCGAAGACGAGGTTCCCGCACTCTCCGACAAGGGGCAGCAATTGAAAATCCATCGTGTTTCCCGGGGCTCTGCCGTTTCGGTCTTCCTTCTCGAAAACCGTGTGGTACAAAAGGACTCAGCGTGCGGGAGCGGAGGGCGACAACCTTATAATGTCGGCACGCGGCAAGGCGGGAGTTCGGCATTCGGACTGCACTTTTGCAAATCGCCGGTTCAAGGCCCCTCGTGTCCCGTCTGGAGAGGGGAACGAAATCTCCTCGCAAACGTGTGCTCTCGGCTTGCCGTTTCGCGAAACCACAAGCGGCGGGCGCCCCAGCGTCTCCCGATCGCAAAAATCGTCGCTACGGCTTCTTCCCAATCGCGAACAGGCGATTGCGCGTGGCGATATAGAGGACGCCGTCGACCGCGGCGGGCGTCGTTTGCACGGGACCGCCCATGCTGTTTTCCGCCAAAAGCTCCAGCCGCGGCGAAAGACGAAACACCCGCACGTCGCCGTCCTCGTCGCCGACGAAAATCTTTCCGTCGGCCAACAGCGGCGAGCCCCAGACCGGCGACATCATGTCGAAGGTCCAGTGGACCTTGCCGCTGGCGACATCGAGGCAATGGACCACCCCGGCCAGGTCGGCCACGACCAAGAGATCGTCCTCGATCGCCGCCATGCCGAGAGTGCGGTGCATAACGGTCTTGAACTCGGCCTTGGGGCCTTGGTCGCCGACATATTGCCAAATGGCGGCGGAGTTGGGATTCGCGCGGACCACGTCGCCGGCGGCCGGGTCGGCGGCGGAAATCCGCCGCGGCGGCGGCGGCCGGCCGAACTTGTCGAAGACCAATTCCGCGCTCGTGTCGCCCCGCTTGCGGGCGTCGATGCGCCAAAGCCGCCCCTGCGCCCCGCCGCCGAACTCCGGGTCCTCGCCGGTGGCAATGTAGATCGAGTCGCCGTGCACGACCGGCGCGGCCACGAGGATGCCGCGGTCGCCCTCTCCCTCCGGCTTCCATATCGATCGCTTCGGATTGCAGTCGAATTTCCAGAGCAGCGCGGGTTTTTCCACCGGCGTCAGGCGGAAGCTGTAGAGCCAGCCGTCGCCGCCGGGAAAGATCGCCTGGGGAACCCCGCCGATTCGGGCGAAGGCCGGCGAGGCCCATTGGCCGTGGAGGATGTTTTTCCCCGGCGAATTGTCCGCCCAGAACACTTTGCCCGATCGCTTGTCCACGGCGAGAAAACTCGGGGCCCGCGGGGCGCGCACGCGGCGGTGCGCGGAATCGACGCCGTTGCCGGTGACGACCAGGAGCAAATCGCCGACGGCGGTCAGCGAGCAACTGCTCATGTTGTGCGGCGCCGCGCCAATTGACCAATCATGTCCAGCCGCCAAACGACGACGGCCTCTCGCCGCGCGGCCGATCGCCCCAGGTCCACGCACACGACCTCGCAGCGGTTGGTGACCACCCACAGCCGGTCGCCCTCGACCAGCGGCGCGGAGCAGACGCCGACCTCGCGGAAATCGAAATCGTCGCCGGCAGCCAGCTTCTCGCAGGAGAGCTGCCACTGGAAGGCCCCGTCGCCGCGGCGGAAGCAGAGCAGGCAGCCCATATCGATTGCCGCCGGGCGGCCCTTCAGCCAGCCGGCCCCGTTGTTCGTTCCACAGAAGACGCTGCCGCCGGCGATCACCGGGCTGCCATAGGTGTACGTGCCAAGTCGGGCGACCCAGCGGATGTTCCGCGCCGAACGCGAATCCCAGCGACCGCTGTCCGGGTCGAAGCGGCCGACGCGCCACTCGGCCGGCAGCGGGCCGGCATCGGCCCCCGGGGCGTTGTTGCGCATGGGGCTGCCGCCCCACTGGGGCCAATCGGCGTGTGGCGCCGGCTGTGCCAGTGCTCCCGCCGGGCACCGGCAAAGCCAGTGGCACACGGCAACCAGGAGCAGGGAAGGCAGCAGGGTGGGCTTCATCGCGGTTGGCAATTCACTTTCATTCTACCAAAAAACTGCTTGCCGAAGGCCCAAACCGAAGTCCCAGTCTGTCCCGCACGCTGCCCACGCGGGAAATCGCCCCCCCGGAGGCGGCTGGCGCGAAGGGGACCGCGCGCGAAGACGGGAAAACTTTGCCGGTCCGCGAGACTTTGCCTGCCGTTTTCGGAGTAAGAGCGCCGGTCGCCGCCGTCAAAGTTTTCCCCTCTTCCGCACGCGATAATCTTTGCGCCTCAGGCACACTAAAGCTTTTGCTGAAAATACCTTGTGAACGTTCAAGGCATCTTTGCCGGCCGGCCGATACGAAAACTGACCCTTAACGAACAGCGCGTGCCCCGGAGGCACGATGCGAGGGAGCGTCAGGCAACCGGATCGGTTGGATTTCGAGCCATGGAGTGACTCGACGGTCCTGGCGCAATACACCGTGCGAACTGTGGGTATCGACCCAGCTTTCAGCCCCTACCCCCAGTTCATTGTAAAGGAGTGGTTGCTCGATGAAAAGCAAAATCATGTTTGGAGCGCTCCTGCTGAGCGCGGCCCTGTGTGCCCGAGGGTTCGCCGAAGAACTCCAGGGACAACTCGTGGGGCTGCAGGGCGGTGGCTGTTGCGCCGAGGCTGCGTGTTGCCAACCCGTCGCCAAGTGCTGCGCCCCTGCGCCCTGCTGCGAAAAGGCCTGCTGCTGCGAAAAGAAGTGCTGCTGCACGCCCGTTCGCGACCTGTTCTGCGGTCTGAAGGACATCTTCGACTGCAAGAAGTGCTGCTGTGGCTGCGAGTGCTGCGCCCCGGCGAAGTGCGGCTGCTGCGAGAAGGCCTGCGGATGCTGCAAGCCCGCCTGCGGTTGCTGCGAGAAGGCCTGCGGATGCTGCAAGCCCGCCTGCGGTTGCTGCGAGAAGGCCTGCGGATGCTGCAAGCCCGCTTGCGGTTGCTGCGAGAAGGCTTGCGGTTGCTGCAAGCCGGTCTGCGGTTGCTGCGAGAAGGTTTGCGGTTGCTGCAAGAAGGCTTGCGGTTGCTGCGAGAAGGCCTGCGGATGCTGCAAGCCCGCTTGTGGCTGCTGCGAGAAGGCCTGCGGATGCTGCAAGCCCGCTTGCGGTTGCTGCGAAAAGGCCTGCGGATGCTGCAAGCCCGCTTGCGCCTGCTGCAAGCCGGTCTGCTGCTGTGAGAAGGCTTGCGGATGCTGCAAGCCCGCTTGCTGCGAGAAGACCTGCGGCTGCTGCGAAGCGACCTGTGGCTGCGAGAAGAAGTGCTGCTGCCACCCGCTGTGCGACCTGCTCAGCTGCCTGTTCGAGTGCAAGCATTGCTGCAAAGAGAGCTGCTGCGAAGTCGGTTGCGGCGGCTGCGGCTGTGGCTGCGGCTGCACCGGCGGCGCTCCGGCCACCTCGGCTCCGGCCCCCGGCATGGCGCCCCCGGCCCCCAAGGCCGCTCCGGCTCCCCTGCCGACCCCGCCGAAGGCCGACCTGACCCCGCCGTCTGACGCCTCCGCCTCGTTGCTGCGGACGAACACGGTCGTCATGAACTAAAGCGCGATTCGCTAGCCGAACGCAAAAAAGGGGCTTGTCCGAGCTTCACGCCCGGACAAGCCTTTTTTATTGCGCGGGGGTTGGACGATCTCGGGGTGTTGACTCTCGCCGGCAGACTGGTCCAATTTGGGAAAACTGCGCCGGCGAGCCGGAGCGAATCACGTGGGCGGGAAAGGGACGCAAACGCCGTGACCCTGAAAAGAGAAGACATCGCCGCGCATTTCACCCGGCAATTCGGCGCGCCGGCGCAGTGGATCGTCCGCGCGCCCGGCCGAGTCAACCTCATCGGCGAGCACACCGATTACAACGACGGCTTCGTCCTTCCCATGGCCATCGACCGCGCCGTCTGGATCGCCCTCCGGCCGCGCAACGACCGTCGCGTGGCGGTCCGCTCGATCGATTACAACGAGTCGGCTGAGTTCTCCCTGGACGACCTGGTCCAGCAGAAGGCGGGCTGGATCGAGTATATCAAGGGGACGGCGTGGGCGCTGCAGGACGCCGGCTGGGGGCTTGTCGGCTGGGAAGGCGTTATCGCCGGCGACGTGCCGCTGGGGGCCGGGCTCTCCTCGTCGGCGGCATTGGAAATGGCCGCCGCCCGCGCAATCGCCGCCGCCGCCAACCTGTCTTGGAACCCAGCCGCAATGGCCAAGCTGTGTCGGCGCGCGGAGAACCAATGGGTGGGCGTCAACTGCGGCATCATGGACCAAATGATCTCGGCGGCTGGCCAGTGCGGCTGCGCGATGCTCCTGGATTGTCGCGACCTTTCCTTTCAGCCGGCGCCGCTGCCGTCCGGCGTGGTCGTTGTCGTCCTGGACACCTCGACCCGGCGGGGGCTGGTCGATTCGGCCTACAACGAGCGTCGCCGGCAATGCGAACAGGCGGCGAGGTTTTTCCGCGTGAAGGCCCTTCGCGACGTGACGATGGAGGAGTTCCAGCGGCGATCGGGCGAACTGGACGACGCCACGCGCCGCCGCGCCCGGCACGTCATCGGCGAAAACGACCGCACCGTGGCCGCCGCGGCGGCGATGGGCCGCGGCGACGTCGCCTCGCTGGGCAAGCTGATGGACCAAAGCCACGCGAGCCTGCGCGACGACTACGAGGTCTCCAGCGACGCGCTGGACGCCATGGTCGCCTGCGCCGCCGCCCACCCGGCCTGCTTTGGCGCCCGCATGACCGGGGCCGGTTTCGGCGGCTGCGCCATGGCGATCGTCCGCGCCGACGCGGCCGACGACTTCGTCCAGGGGACGGCCTCGGCGTACCACGTGCGAACCGGACACGCCGCGGCGGTCTATGTGTGCCGCGCGACCAGCGGGGCGGCCATTGTCGGTTAATCGCCCGGGTCGGCCGATCCCGCGCCGGCGATGGATCGCGACGGGATTGTCCCGATCAATACCCCGAATCAAAGACGAGGGTCCCCGTCCGCAACTTCCGGTGGTCGAGTCTGGCACAGCCCAATCGTGGGGATTGCTTTTTGGGCGGGATGGCCTAAATTTTAAGTGGCTGGGACGTTTGCTGCGGCTGCCTCGCCGACGGCGTCCTGGCTGGGGCGCCGCAATGAGGCGTTAGGTAAACCCCCGCGGTGGAAGCCCGCGACGCGCTGACGCCTAACAGGCGCGTGGCGGGCTTTTTTTTGCGCCCTGCTTGACGCGGCCTCGATCGAGATATATACATAAGTACATGTCCGATCATGCAGGAGAAAATCTGCTCCGCCTCATCGCCGGCGGCCAGTGGTCCTTGAGCGATGTGTCCGCGCGAAGCGGCGTCGATCCGCGGACGATCCGCGGCATCGCCAGCGGCGCCCAGCGACCCCACGCACGCACGCTCCATCGCCTGGCCCAAGGGCTGGGCGTTTCCGTGGATGAGTTCTTCCTCGATCCGGCGCGGCTGATCTATCGTCGCTTCGACCGCCAGACCAATCCCCTGGTGGCCGAATTGATCGAGGCGGAAAGCGACTTGTTCGCGGGCTGGCGGCAGGGCGACTTCGACGAGTTGCACAGCCGCGTCGGGGCTGGCGGGGCCTTGACCCGCGAGGGCGCGGCCGCCGCCGTCCGCTTGATGAACCGCAAGCGAAAGATTCACGACAAGCTCGACGTCCTCCTGGAAAGCACGCACGCGCAGACCATCGGCGGCATCGTCGATCTGATGTACGAAGAGATCGAGGGCGAACGGGGAAGGGAAAGAGATTGCAAAATGAAAATTGCAAAATGAAAATTGCAAGTTGCCGTCCGATTCCTCGCGAATCCCTCGTCCAAAGTTTCTTGAAATCACGCAAAGTTGTTGAGCCATGAAACCCGCCCGTCAGACCATTCTCGCCCTTCTCTCGCTGCTGATCCTCGCGCCGGCGCCTTGGGCCGCGGCCGCGGAGAAGGAGAAAAAACCGCAGTCCTACAGCCCGCCGCTGGTCTCGCCCGGCGAAAAGGCCAAGGTTTCGCTCTTCGGCATCGAGGCGGAAGGATACAAGTTCGTCTACGTTTTCGACCGCTCGGGGAGCATGGACGCGCCGGGGCATCACGCCCTGCCGGCGGTCAAGGCGGAGTTGATCCGCAGCCTGCAAACGCTCGATTCCGTACACCAGTTCCAAATCATTTTCTACAACGAGCGTCCGCGGTTGTTCAGTCCCACGGGCCAGCCCGGCCGGCTCGTCTTCGGCACCGACCAGAACAAGCGGTTGGCGGAGAATTTCATCAACTCCGTGGAGGCCGACGGCGGGACGGATCACGAGGAGGCCCTGATGCTGGCGATCAAGGCCCGCCCGGACGTGATCTTCTTGTTGACCGACGGGGACGATCCGCCCTTGGGCAAGCGGGAGTTGGAGCGGATCGACCGCTTTGGGGCGGGGATCATCATCAACACGATCCAGTTCGGCGCCGGGCCGCAGGCCGACGCGGAGCATTTTTTGGTGAAGCTCGCCCGGCAGAGCGGCGGGAAGAGCGCGTACGTGGACATTGCGAAGCGGGCGGCGGAGAAGAGTGAAAAGTAGCCTGGGCCGCGGGCGCCGGGCGCAGCCTAGCCGCGAGTCCCACCAGAATCCCTTCGGTCGGCCCCCCGGGGGTGAGGGAAGCCCGCCAAACGCTTCCTTCCAGAACTCGGAGCCGTCTCCCGCGTCCCCTCGCCCCAACCCTCTCCCGAAGGGAGAGGGGGACCTTGAATCGGCCCTTGGCAAGGGTCGATCGGCAACTAGCCAAGGATCGGGGAGAATCCGCTTTCCCGCATTGTGCTTGCCACATAATCATCATACGTCTATCAATAAGCATTCCACAATTTTCGCGCAATCATTGATTATTATCGTTCCCCATTGCTTCATCGCTATATTGCGTGTATAATTCAATCGGTTTATCACATCAACGCCTAACAGAAATGGCAAAGCAATGGCACGTCCAACGGTTCAGCAGTTCATCACCACGTGGGAAAAATCCGCCAGCGTTTCCGAGGTCGCGGGGAAAACAAGCCTGACGAAGTTGACGGTGCAGGCGAAGGCGACGCAGCTTCGCCGGCTGGGGATTCCCTTGAAGAAGTTCAAGGGATCGCGGCATCCGATCAACATCCAGGAGGCCCTGGAGACGCTGGCGAAGATCCGCGGCACGTCGGTCGCCGTCGTGAAAAAGGAGGCGGAGGCCGCCGCAAAGCGACGCTCCGAGCGAAGCCGCGCGCAAGGCCGAGCCAGCGAAAAAGCTGAAGCGGAGCGAGCGGCTTCAGCGGCGCTGGGCGGAAGCAAGCGCGGCTTGCCCCGGGGCCAAGGCCCAACGGCGGAATCCCGACCGGGTCGCCCTATTCGCGAAACCGCAAGCGATCGGTTCGCGCGTCCGCTCCCGGCGCGTCCTTTCCAATCCCTATATCCCCAATCCCTCTCTCCGGCTCACGCCTTCCTGTCCGCCCGCCGCCGATCGACTTCTTTGAGAATGATCTTCCGCAGGCGAATCTGCGTCGGCGTGACCTCGACCAATTCGTCCTCGGCGATGAACTCCAGCGCCTCCTCCAGCGACATCTGCCGATGCGGACGGAGGAGGACGTTGCGGTCGTGGCCGGCGGAGCGCATGTTGGAGAGCTTCTTCTCCCGCGTGGGATTGACCGTCATGTCGCCGCTGCGGCTGTTCTCGCCGACGATCATCCCCTCGTAGACCACGTCGTTGTGGCCGACGTGCAGGTCCGCCCGCTGCTGGAGTTGATCGAGGCAATAGGCGACGGCGCGGCCGTTGCAATTGGAGATCAACACGCCGGTCGCCCGGCCGGGAATGTCGGCCTCCATCGGCCGATAGCGGTCGAAGCGGTGATGGATGACCGCCGCCCCCTGCGTCGCGTTCAAGAGCCGCGTGCGGAAGCCGATCAGCCCCGCGCGGGGATGGAAAAGAGCATGTAGGTGAATTCGTTGTGGGTGGTCATGTCCACCAATTGTCCGCGGCGCTGGCCGACCATCTCCATGACCGGCCCGGTGCACGTTTCCGGGACTTCGACGACGAGGCTCTCGAAGGGCTCCTCGACGACGCCCTCGCGCTCGTGGAGGATGACCTGCGGCTTGCCGATGGAGATCTCGTAGCCCTCGCGGCGCATGGTTTCAATGAGCACGGAAAGGTGGAGGATGCCGCGGCCGGAGACGGAGAACAGTTCCGTGCCGGCGATCGGCTCGACGCGCAAGGCGACGTTGCTTTTGCAATTCCCGCTGCAGCCGCTCGCGCAGGTGCCGGCTGGTGAGGTATCGCCCTTCCTGTCCGGCCAGCGGCGAGGTGTTCACGCCGAAGGTCATCTTCAGCGTCGGCTCGTCGACGACGACGCGGGGCATCGCCCGGGGCGACGCCGGATCGCTGATCGTGTCGCCGATTTCCACGTTTTCCAGCCCCGTCAGGGCGACGATGTCGCCGGCCGTCCCCCGCTCGACCTCGACGCGGCCGAGGTCCTCGAAGACGTGGACGGCGACGATCCGCGCCGCGGCCGCCTGGCCGTCCTTCTGCATCAGCGCCACGTCCTGCCCGGGGCGCACCTCGCCGGAATAGATGCGTCCGATGGCGATTCGTCCCACGTAGTCCGACCAGTCGAGCGTGGTGACCAGCATTTGCAGCGGGGCGCGATCGTCGATTTCCGGACCGGGGATCTTTTCCAGGATCAGGTCCATCAGCGGCGCGATCGTGCCGGAGGCCGCCGCGGCGTCGTGCGAGGCGAAGCCGAATTTCGCGCTGGTGAAGATGTAGGGGAAGTCGGCCAGCGATTCTTCCGCCCCCAGTTGCATGAAGAGATCGAAGACCTCGTCGATGACCTCGTGGGCGCGGGCGTCGGGGCGATCGATCTTGTTGATCACGATCACCGGCCGCAGCCCGCACTCCAGGGCCTTCGAGAGGACGAAGCGGGTTTGCGGCATGGGCCCCTCGGCGGCGTCGACCAACACCAACGCGCCGTCGGCCATGCGGAGGACGCGTTCGACTTCGCCGCCGAAATCGGCGTGGCCGGGAGTGTCGATGATGTTGATCTTCACGCCGCGGTAGGGGATGGCGATGTTTTTCGCGAGGATGGTGATTCCCCGCTCGCGCTCGAGGTCGTTGGAGTCGAGGATTTGCTCGCCGGCCAATTGCGTTTCGCGAAACCGCCCGCTCTGGCGCAACATGCAATCGACCAGCGACGTCTTGCCGTGGTCAACGTGGGCGATGATCGCAATGTTGCGAACGTCAGGGCGGCGCACTGTGTTGCTCATTGTGCAACAGGAAGTTTCTTCGCTTTCACTCTCCGGACACATAAAAACTCCACACGACCTCGGGAAGGGGCATCCTAACGGCACAGGCGACCGCGGGGGATGCGGCGAACAATCGCTTGGCGGGACCGAAACACGCCAGTCTACGCGACCGCCGCGGCGGAGTCAATGCTGGCTGACGTAGACGATCGGCGCCACGCCGCTGGAGGCGATGACCGAATCGTTGCGGTGCACGCCCGCGGCCACCAGGTTGTCGTCGTTGGCGAAGATGTCGTCGACCCTTCCCGCAGGCCGCGACGTGGGGAGAAACTCGACGTGTCCGTCCTCGAACAGGGCGTTTTGTCCGCTGCCGCCGTGATTGGCGCTTTGCCGATCGGCGCGCTCCTCGCGCGGGGCGTCGGCCAAGATGGCGAAGTCGGGCCGATTGAGATTCTTCGTCGCGCACAAGACGCCGTGGTCGAGATAGCCGATGCAGTAGCCGTAACTGCCGCCCATCTGCTGGCGAAGCCCGGCGGCCTGCTCCGGGCTGGCCGCCTGAAGCTCGGCGAGGGTCGCAACGTGCGGCGCCCCGGCGGCGGCCAGCGGCGAATCGGGGCAGCATACCCGCCGCGCGTCGCTGAGAAATCCGTCGTGCAGAAGGGTTGGGGCATAAATCCCCGCCGACGCCAATTTCCCCTCCGCGGGGACGCGGGGGAAGTAGTCGTGATTCGCCCGGCTGTAGCCGGCCAAGGCCACGCCCAACTCGCGAAGGTTGTCGCCGCAGGCGGTCAATCGCGCGTGGAAGCGGCTCGCCTGGATGGCCGGAAACGTAAGCGCCGCGGCCAGAAGAAACACCGCCGCGGCAACCGTCGCGTCGATCCAGCGGGGGCGGCCGCAGAAACTTGGCGGGACCCGCTGCGGGCTGATCGCCGGCCCGCGCGGCGCGCGCCGCGGCGACGGTTTGCCCCGGGCAAAAACCAGCGCGCAGGTCCGCTCCGCCAAGCCCGGCGAAGGCTCGCAATCTTCTTCCGCGGCGGCCTCGATCTGCGCCAACACCCCGCGCAGGGCGACGAACTCGCGACGGTGCGCGTCGTCCGACGCCAACCGCGCTTGCACCTGCTCCATCTCGGCGTCGTCCAACGCCCCGAGCAGATAGCCGAGCACTTCCTCTCGCGCCGAATCACGCATCGACTGATCCCAGCGTTTCCGTCAACTTCTCGATCGCCGCGTGGATGCGGCTCTTCACCGTGCCCACGGGTATGGACAACACCTCGGCCGCCTCGCGATATTTCAATCCTTGGAAATACACCAACATCACCACTTGCCTCGTCGCTTCCGGCAACTCCGCGACAGCGCGGCGGACGGCCTCGTGTTGTTCGGACGACTGGCTTTCCTCGATCGGACTTCGCCCCGGACTGTCGAACAAATCGACCAGCAATCCCGACTCTTCCTCGTCCGTCCCGCCGATTCGCCGATCCAGGCTGACCGTGCGATGGCGGCCGTTCCGCCGCTGGAAGTCGATCGCCTGGTTCGTCGCCACGGCATAAAGCCACGGCCGCAATTTCCGCGCGCACTCAAACTGTCCGCACTTCAGGTGGACCTGAAGGAAGGTCTGCTGGAAGACGTCTTCGGCCATCTGCACGTCGCCCAGATAGTGGCGGAGATAGCCGTAAAGCTCCTTTTCGTAGCGCCGCACCAGCTCTTCAAAGGCCGCGCGGTCGCCACGATCGCGGTATTCCAGGAGGAGCTTTTCGTCGCTCCAGGCGGACGGCGGACCCGTTTGTGCTCGGAAACGCGATTTGTGTTCAATTATGCCGCTCATTTTTGATACGCATCCGCCGGCGGTGAGGTTCGGCCGCAAAGGAAAAACGGGGTCCTTTTCCGCCTGTCTGTCGGCTGGCAGAGCCACCCAAACCCTTATTGTAATGGATCTTGCAGCCGTTGTCTTGTTAGAGCTTTGTCAGCGATTCAGCCTTTCGGCCCGCGAAAGTGGATTTTCTACAGGAGCAACTGTTGTGCCCAATCGTTTCCCCCCCGGCCACTGGGCGGCTGGAAAAAGGGAGGCGGTTGCCGCAAGCCGCGATGCCGCCATGAGTTAAGCGAATCTAACGAAATTGCCGGCCGCTCCGCGGAGGGTGGGGAAACTCGTTTTCTTGAGGAAATTCTTTCTTTCCGTTACAAACCGACCTGCCAAGTGGGGCTTTTTGGGTCGGCCGCGGAAAGACGACTGCCAGATCGGCAGGGGGAGGGCGGAAGGATGAAGGACGAAAAACGAAGGTGATTCCCCGCGGGCTATTCATCCTTCCATAGCTGTTCCGTTTGCTTCATCCTCTTGAACCGCCGTCGCCGCGGCGGCCCGTCGTCGCTGCCGTCCAGACGCCGCCCCTCGGCGGTCGTCGGGGCGCTGACTAGCGGCTCGGGCGAGCCGTGCAGCGGCTCGCCGGGACGGGTTTCGGCCAAACGTTTCTTGATTTCCTTAGCGTATTGCGGCGAAAGCTCGAAGCCCAAAAAACGCCGCCGGAGCTTTTTGGCCACCGCCAATGTCCCGCCGCTGCCGGCAAACGGATCGAGCACCAACTCGCCCTCGTTGCTCGAGGCGCGAATGATGCGGCCCAAAAGTTGCTCCGGCATCTGGCAGCCGTGCCAGCCCGCCCGCTCCTTGAACGTCCCGCACACGCGGGGAAAATACCAGGTGTTCTCGTCCGGCTTGAATCCTTCGGGCAGGTCCTGAGGGCGAAGGATCCAGGTGTCGTCGGGGAGCCGGCCGGTGGGATTGGCGCGGGAGTCGGCATAGACCAACTGCCGCGCCGAGGGGACCCGCACCGCCGGATCGGCGGCGTTGAACGTGTATTTTTTGGGGTCCTTCACCATTTGGAACAGATGCGCGTGGGAGCGATTGAACTTCGACGTGCAATTGACGCCGAAGGTGTAATACCAGACGACCCAACTGCGGCAGAACAGGCCGTGCTCCCGCTGGAGCATGACTTTCAACTCGGCGGCGTATTCGTCGCCGATGGCCAGCCAAAAAGTGCCGTCGGGCCGCAGGCGCGGACGACCAACTCGGTCCAGCGGCGGCTCCAATCGAGATACTTGTCCGCTTCGAGCCGATCTTCGTAGAGGTCGTAATCGTAGCCGATGTTGAAGGGCGGATCGGCGAAGGCCAGATCGACCGCGCCGGGTTCGATCTTTTCCATGCCGGTCAGGCAGTCTTCGTTGTAAACGGAGTCGATTTTCAGCATGGGGAAGTTGTGGTCCCCTCTCCCTTTGGCTGCACTTTATGAAAACCTGGGGGAGGGGTTGGTATTTTCGTATTTTATGGTTTACGTAAAAATGGCTCTCCGAACACACGCAAATCCTTTGCCGAGAACCGTGTGCAGGAGAGCCAAGGATGGCTGGTCAAGCGTTTGCAGGAGCCTTCGGGCGTCCTCCGGAAGATTGGGCGGAATGGGTCACATGGCTGCAAATCGGCTTGCACGGCCGGTCGCGTTGGCGATTGCCCCTGGTTTTGACCGGGCTGCTGATGGCTCGGGGACGCCGCACCGTCAGCAGTTGGCTGCGGGCCGCCCAGTTGCAAGCCGACTACATCGACTATTATTACTTCAACGGCAGCGTCGGACGCAAGAGCAAAGAGGTGGCCACCCGGCTGTTTCAACTCTTGTTGAGCCACCTGCCGCTGCCCGAGCGGATCGTCCTCGCCTTGGACGACACGCCCACGGCCCGCTACGGTCCCAAGGTCGAAGGCGCGGGGCTGCACCACAACCCTACTTCGGGACCCGACGACCACAAGTTTGTCTACGGGCACGTTTGGGTGACGTTGGCCTGGGTGGTGCGTCATCCCTTGTGGCACACGATCGGCCTGCCGCTGCTGGCTCGGCTCTACGTGAAAGCCAAGGACGTGCCGCCGTTGGCCCAACGGTATGGGTGGGTGTTTCAGACCAAACTGCAACTGGCGATCGATCTCATCCAATGGGCCGCAAATACGCTCAAACCGTTGGGCAAGCCGCTCTGGCTGGTCATGGACGGCGCCTACGCCTATCGGCCGTTGTTGAAACCGATTCTGGCCATGGGGATCACCGTGGTCAGTCGCCTGCGAAAAGACGCCGGCTTGCGAACACTGCCCCCCCGGAAACGGCGCGGGCAGCGGGGCAAACGCAAGTACGGAAAGGAGAAAATCAGTCTGGCCAAGCGGGCGGCGCATCCGGCCGGTTGGCAGGCCATCGAAGCAGTGCTCTACGGCGGGCAACTGGCGACCAAGACGTACAAGACCTTCTTGGCAACTTGGCCGGTCGTGGGCGGGGTCATCCGCGTGGTGCTGGTGCGCGAGTCGGGTGGGCGTTGGGACGCGTTTTTCTGTACCGATCCGACGGCCACGGTCCGTCAAATTTTGGAGTGTTACGCCGACCGCTCGGCGATCGAACAGATATTTCACGACATCAAGGAGATTTGGGGGGCAGGACAACAACAGGTCCGCAACCTTTGGCGAAATATCGGCTGCTTCCACCTGAACCTTTGGATGCACACGCTCGTGGAAATGTGGGCTTGGCATCGCCTCGCGGAAGAAATCCGCGACCGGAGCGGCTCGCCATGGGACGACGCCACCCGTCGTCCGTCGCACGGGGACCGTCGCAAGGCCTTGCGCGACAAGTGGTTCGACAACGTATTTTCGGCCGCTCTGGTAAAACACAAGATACCTAAAGAAATCCAAAACCTACTGAACTCCCTCGCCCGCTTGGCTGCTTAACGTCTCATGTCTTCATAAAGTGCAGCCTTTGGGAGAGGGCTAGGGTGAGGGGAAGCGGGGAAAACGTTGGCGTTCGAGCGGGCGATCGCCTTTCGACGTTTTACATACCGTTGAGGGTTTCAATCAGATTTCCGTAGACTCCAATTAAGGTGGCGGCATCGCCGGGGGCCGCCTTGACCGCCAGGCCAAAACACCCGCTGGCTTCATCGAATACCACGAGGTATCCGGTTGTTTGCGACCAGGGTGCTTAATCAATGACCACCCAAAGGCTGCGAGTCGAATTTGCTGACGGGTCCGTGAATTCCATTCTCGTGGGCGACACCCGGAATTCGCCGATGTTTTCCATGTTGATACCGTGATCGTTGTCCAGCCGCGCACACGAGGCCAGTTCGGCATCAACTCGATTAGCGACTTCCTCGACCGTCATTAAATCAGCGTCCTGCGGCGGCTCCCCTCACCCTAACCCTCTCCCGAAGGGAGAGGGGACCGGCACGTTACTTTCCCACGCAGTATAACGCTTTTCGCCCGCGAATAAAGAGCCTGCCGCCGGAGATTGCCGGCGAGGCCAACGTGTCGTCGTCCAATTGGTTCTCCGTCAGCCGGTCCAGGCGAGGGGAGGCGGATAGGACCGTACACAAGCCCTTCGTGTTGAGGAAATAGACGCGGCCCTCGGCGGCCACGGGCGAGGCGCGATACTCCCCCTTCAGCCGCGCCGACCAGCGGAGCCGGCCGGAGTGAAGATCGACGCACTTCGCCACGCCGTCGTTGGTCGCGAAAAAGAGGGACTGCCCCCAGGCGACGGGCGAAACGCTGTCCGGCGTTCCCTGTTCGAGCTTCCAGACGATGTCGTGGCGGTCCAAGACGCCCGGGCCGCTGGGCTTGACCGCCAGGAGCGGCTTGCGCATCCCTTGCGTGGCGAAGATCAGGCCCTCGGCCGCCGTCGGCCCGGTGATCGTCCGGCTGCCGATCAGGCCGGGGAGCCGCCAAAGCTGCTTGCCCGAGGTCGTGTCGTAGGCGTCGAGCATCAGGCTGCCGAGGAGGATTGCTTCGGTTCGCTCGCGGTTGCGCCAGAGGAGGGGGGTGGCGTAGGAATCGCCGTCTTCGCCCACCGCGTCGGTCATCCGCATCGTCCGCCAGCGCTCGCGGCCGGTTTTCTTGTCGTGGGCGACGATGTAGCTTGGGGCGACGGCGTGGTCCGTCAACTCGCGGCACGAGTCTTGCATGCAGGCGGAAATCACCAGGTCGCCGCAGAGGACGGGGCTGTTGGCGTGCCCCCACCAGATCGAGTAGTCGCCGTAATCCTTTTGCAGGTTTCGCCGCCAGAGACGATGGCCGTCGAAATCGTAGGCCGCCAGGTCCCCGTTGCCAAAGTGGGCGACGACGATTTGGCCGTCCGTCGCCGGCGTGGGGCTGGCGAAATTCTGCGATTCGTGGAACTGCTGATGGCCGCGGCGGCCCTCCGGCTTGGAGAGCTTGTTGTGGGCGATCCCCGTAGTCGAGCCCTGCCCAACCTCGCGCTGCCAGACGATCTTGCCCGTCTGCCGATCGATTCGCACGAGGACGAGCCGCTTATTGTTGACGTGGCTGGTGAGAAAGACGGCGTCTTCCCAGACGATCGGCGCGCTATTGCCCCACTCGGGCAGGGGGCATTTCCAGACAACGCCGGAGTGTTCGCTCCAGGCGACGGGCAGGCCGGATTCGCGGGAGGTTCCCGTCCCCTCCGGTCCGCGCCATTGCGGCCAGTTTTCGGCTCGCGCGGGGAGGACGGCGACGAGAAGGGCGAGGATCAGCAGCAGTCGAGCGAGGGCGTCGAGCATTGGTGCGTTCCAAGGGGTTCACCACGGAGACACGGAGGGCACGGAGGGGAGTCGGATGAGGGACAAGGGATGAGAGAATGCAAAATGAAAAATGCAAAATGGGGAAGTCATTAAGCGTTCTGCGCCTTGTTGCTCATGTCATGAGCCGAATGCATCCGCGCGGACATTCCACGCCACCCCGGCCTAATGTCCGGGTTTGAGCGCCGCAGTATCGGCAGCGGCCAGGAACGCCGTCAAGCCAAAGGTAGGCGTCCGACTGCGCGTGCTCGATTCGAGATTCTTTCAGAATGGCTCTAATCTCCTCCAACGGATGCACCTTCAACTTCAAGTATCGCGTCCGACCGAATTCCCGCCGTAAAACATCGTCATGCTGCTCCCGCCACTCGTGCCAATTCGGAATATCGGGCATGCCTTCGGCAACGGCCCTGAAATATGCGAGGATATCGTCCATTGAAGCGGATCGCGGCGGCGTTCGGAGAACTCGACCAACCCTACATCTTAGCCGCGGCGTCTCCCATTTTTCAATTTGCATTTTTCATTTTTCATTTTGAATTCCTTCCGCGATCACCCCTCATCTATCTTCCCTCCGTGACCTCCGTGTCTCCGTGGTGGTCTTTGGTTGTCGCTTCGCTGTGTTCCTCCGCCGGGAGCGAAAAGATTTTTTGCACCTCTTCCGCCCGGCCGGGGGCCTGCTGCAACAAGGCGTGCAGACTGCGGCGAATCTGCTCGATCCGCGGGTCGTTGGCCACGGAGCCTTGGCCGCGATCGATGCGGTCCAACGCGGCGGCCAATGCGATCAAGGCGGAGCGAATTCCAAGCAGTTCGCGGTCGAGAAGTTGAGGTTTGGTCAAGCTCTGACGCATGATGGCTCTCGCGCTGGTGGCAGAAAATCGCAACCTTGGATCGAAGGGGACAGTCCCCCGGTTGCGGCAAAAGGCGCCGGTCGGGCAAACTTTTATTCTCCCCCGACAGCCCCCCGGAAGCAAGACCCGAGGGCAAGGGCGCGGTCTTGCGGCCTGGGCAAGCGGGGCAAAGGCGGGGGGAAAATATAGGATGAAGTTTTCTCTTTCGGCCGGCCGATGCCGGACAGTGGGGTATTGTTGTCTCACATTCGGAGTGGCGGCGTGCAAGGTTTGGCCACGACGTTCCACCTGCTGACGAAAACGGAGAATGAAGCCGCCCTGCGCGTCCTGCTGGCGGCGCTGGATTCTCCCCGCGAGGCCATCCAGGAAGGGGCGTTGACCGCCCTGTTGAGCCGGCGGAATCCGGCGGGGACGAAAGAGATTCTTCGCCGCGTGCCCGAGATCAACCCCCGCTGGAAGTCGATCATCGACCAGCATCACGGGCGGATGACCGGGGCGCTTCGCGACGCGGTGGCCGGCGGCGACGAGGCGATGTGCCGCAAGGGCTGCCGGGCGGCCGTCTCGTTCCGCGAGTACGACCTGATTCCGACGTTGCTGACGGTGCTGCAAGACGTGAACAGTCCGCACGCCGACATGGCGGCCGAGGCGATGTTGAGCCTGCTGGAGAGCCTCTACGACGAACTGGCCGGCACGCGGGACCGCAGCGACCGCCGCGACCCGCAAACGATTCGCCGCTTTGTCGTGGGCAGCCTGGAGCCGGCGGTGCAGCGGTTCGGCGTACACAAGCGGCGGGAGGTGATCGAGGCGTTCTTGATGTTGGCCAGCCGCGACAACGCCGTACTGAAGCAATTGTTGCAGTCGCCGCTTCTGCCCGCGGCGACGGCGATGATGGAGGCGATGACGCACAGTCCGCGGAAGGGCGTCATCCGCTTGCTGTTGTCGTTTCTCGACGATCCGCACGCGCCGGCCGGCGCGTGCACGTCGTCGCCGTGCGCGACGACTTGGACTTCCTCCAATACCTGTTGCGAAAGATCGGCCACGAGCCGTCGCCCGCCGTGGCGCAGAACCTGAAGCGGATCGACGCGATCCCCTGGCCGCAGCGCGGCAGCGCGCCTGGCGGCAGTTGGACGACGCCGCGCAGCACGCGCTGGTGCGGCTGGCGATGGCGTCGAACATCCCGCGGCTGCAAGTCTTCGGCGTGATCGAGAACGTGCTTCTGCACGGCAACGGCGGGGGTCGGCGGGAGGCGGCCCGGGCCCTGGCCGAATTCCACGGCGCGGAAGCGAACGCCCTGGCCTTGAAGGCCCTGGAGGACCCCGATCCGCAGGTCCAGGCGCACATCGTCGCCCAGCTTCGCAGCCGCGGCATTCCCGGCGTCCTGCCGGGATTGGTGGAAATGGTCGACAGCCCGCACGCCGTCATCCGCAAGGCGGCGCAGGAGAGCCTGGCGGAGTTCAGTTTCCGCCGCTTTTTGGGGTCCTTCGATCTGCTCGACGACGACGTGCGGCGAAGCACCGGCTTGTTGGTGAAGAAGATCGATCCGCAAACCGGGCCGCTCCTGAAGGACGAGCTGCGCTCGCCGGTCCGCACGCGCCGGCTCCGGGCCCTGGCCATCGTGCGGCTGATCGACATGGTCGACCGGCTGGAGGAGCCGATCGTTAAGCTGCTCGAAGACGACGAGGACCACATGGTGCGCATGGAGGCGGCGACCGCCTTGGGCCGCAGCGACAGCGAAACGAGCCGCTTGGCGTTGGAGCGGGCGTTGGGCGACAGGAGCGAAACCGTCCGCGAGAACGCGCAGCGAAGCCTGCAAGAGCGCGCCGCGCGCACGCCTGCGAGCGCACGCGGAAAGGGATGGCCCTCCCGCGGGTGAAATGATGCACGGCCTTTGGAATCACAGTCTGTTGCTCGCGCAGCGAAGCCGCTTGGACCATCTGAGCGATTCGTTCAAAGGCCAGCCCAACAGCATCGACAAGGGCGAAATGATGACGGGCCTGCTGATTCTGGCGGGCGTCGCCGCGTTGGTGTGGCTGCTTTCGCGGTTCCTCGCCTACCAGGATCGCCGCCAGGCGTACAACAGCCCCTTGCGGCTGTTCCTCGCTCTGTGCAAGGCCCAGCGGCTCCGCTGGCCGGACCGTTGGCTCCTCTGGCGGCTGGCCCGCGCGCGGCGATTGAAGGACCCGGGGCGGCTTTTCCTCGAGCCGCAGTGGTTCGAGGCGTCCGGACTGCCGCGGTCGATGTTCGTCCACGGCGCGCGGTTGGCGCGGCTGCGCGATCGGCTCTTCGCGGAACCGCCGGCGGCGAAACGGAAGGATCGCCCGGCGGCTCCGGAGACGCGGCCCGCCGCGGCCGTGCAATCGCCGGGGCCAACGGGAATCCCCACGCTCACGCCCCTGCTGCCGACGCCGCCGAATCCGGCCCTGGACATCCCGCCCTGGCCGGTTGCCCCGCACGGTTAGAGGCGCTGGGGATAAGCGGGGCGCCATGCCCACGCTTGCGTGGACATGAGGTTCGTCCTGGAGGACATGCCCACCCTCGCCGTGGCCACGGGCATGGCCGCGAAGAACATGCCCACGCAAGCGTGGGCATGGCGCCCGGCGGGGCGGGCGAAACCGCAAGCGGTGGGCCGACTCCGCGACAACGACGAACCGGAAGACGCACTCGCCGGCGCCCTCCAATCCCCAATCCCTGCCGCCCGTCATTCGCTGTTGTCCGAACTCTTCTCCTCCGCGGGCGGTTTCTCCGCGGCGGGCCTGCTGGCGGGGTTCCGCGCCGGAGGCGAGACCGGTCCGTACTTCTTCGCCGACAACTCCGTGCGATAGCCCATCTGCTGCTTCAACTCCGCCAGGGGAAGGGCGCGGACGTGGAGCAGATCGGCCTCGCCCTTCATGTGGCTGTAGACGCCAATCTGCTTCGGCTCCCCCTTTTCGCTCGGCTGCTCGCCGAGGATGAGGTAGTTCGTGTTGATCGTAATGCGGCCCTGCTCCTTGCCGTTCTCGTCGCCTTCGCAGTCAATCACGCCGCCGTTCAAGGCGATAAGATTCTTCACGCCCTCGTGATCGTTCCGCCCCTCGTTGTTCAAATCGAGGAAGCCGACCAGGGCGAAATGCCTGCGCTGCCCCGGCGCCCACATCGGCGTGAAAATCTTGTCGCCGGGAATGATCGGATCGGCGTCCTTGTCGTCGAGGATTCGGGCTTCCGCCATGTGCGCGTCGATGATCCGGGTCACCTCGATGCTTGCCTTCTTCACCGCCTTGCCCAGATCGGTCGCATCGCCGGAGTAGACGCTGAAGGTGATCTGCGGCGAGAGTCCGTCGTCGCGGCCGACGTTGAGCGTGACGGTGCGGCTATGTTGGTCGGCCTCGACGATTTCCCCGCCGAAGACGTCGGGCGTGGTCTGGCTGAACTTGTCCATTTGATTGAGCAGCGCCTTGTTTTTCCCGAGCGCCTTGTTCCGCTCGGCCTCGGCCGCCTCCTTCTCCGCCTTGTACTTGTCGATAGTTTCCTTTGCCTCCTTATGGACCCTATCGATTTTCCCCGTCACGGTCCGTTGATCGTCGAGAATGCGCTGGCGCTCGCCTTCGGCGGTCTTGGTCACCGCCGCCACTTGGTCGCCAGAGTCCTTCACCGCCTTGTCCATCGTCGCGATCTTCGCGGCAATGCCCGCTTCGAGGCCTTGGTTCTCCTGCTTCAACTTTTCAATTTCCGTCTTCGCATCGACGAGATTGGCGTCGCGCTTCTGAATGACCTCGATCAGGCGGTGGAGAATGGGGCTGTAGAAGCGGGTGTCCTCCGGCCAGTTGCCCGCGTACGACTCCATGTCGTTCTTGAACTGCTGGTGGACGGCCTCGAGCGGTTTGTTCGGCAGGCCCATCAGCCGCTTCAGCTCCTTGCACTCGTCGTCCTTTTGGGCGAGGTCTGCGGTGGCCTTGCTCGCCGTCGTCTCCATATCCTTCACTTTGCGGTCTTGTTCGTCGCACTTGTGGATGAACACGAACGCGGTCACGCCCAAGACGACGGTGAGCATGACAAAGACGATCAATGCGATCTGCAAGCCCTGATTGTCGCGCGCCATGATAAGCTCCTGCATTGTTCCGGTGCGGATAGGGAGCAGACTGCCTCTTCTTTTGCTTCCCGCGCGGGGGCGGTCCGAAATGGACGTTTCCGAAACCCCGGCTTTCCTCTCCAGAATGCCTAAGCTCCATTCTAATTCCGCGAGAAACCCCAGTCAACGAAATGCCGGTCCCTACGCGAGGCTGGTTCGATCCTGCCATTGGGAGGGTGTCGGACGCGGGGGCGGTGCAACCGGGGATGATTCGGCTATAATGAGCCCTTTTGCCCGACCCACACTCCTCCGCGCCGCTCCGCGATGCCCTCGCGAACCTTTGCCATCGGCGACATCCACGGCTGTTTGGCGGCGTTGGAGACGCTGCTGGCGGCGATTGCCCCGACGGCGGAAGACACGATCGTCGCCTTGGGCGACAACGTCGATCGCGGGCCGGACTCCCGCGGCGTGGTCGAGCGGCTGCTGCGGCTGGCCGCAGAGACGCGGCTGGTTCCGCTGTTGGGCAATCACGACGAAATGATGCTTTCGGTCTGCGAAGGGGAGGAGGAGTTGTTGATCGACTGGCTTCTGTTTGGCGGCGACGCCACATTGGCGTCCTATGGCGTGGAGTTGCCGGAGGAGGTCGCCCGGGGCTGGCCCAACCACCTCGACTTCATTCGCAACGCGCGTTTGTTTTTCGAAAGCCCGCGGCATTTCTTCGTCCACGGCAACTATCGGGCCGACTTGCCGCTGGAGCAGCAGTCGCGCGAAGATCTGCTGTGGACTTCGCTGCGGAAGAGCCTGCCCGGCCCGCACGTTTCCGGCAAAAAGGCCGTCGTCGGCCATACCGCGCAGAAGGACGGCGAAGTCCTCGATCTGGGCCACGTCGTCTGCATCGACACCTACTGCTACGGCGACGGCTGGCTGACGGCGATGGAGGTCGAGACCGGTCGGCTGTGGCAAGCCGACAAGGCGGGAAGACTTCGGCCGGGGGAGAGAAGGATTTGACGCCGGCGGCGGCGGGATTTAAGCTGAACGCCTGCGAAGTGTACTGTTCGTCTTAAAACGGGCGCTCCTCGACCTCGCCCCAAACCATTTCGACCCTCGTCCGCAGGAGCCCCGCGATGCCGCAGAAACCGACTTTTTTCCGCCGCATCCAAGAGCAGACGCGATTTCCTTCAATCCGCCGGGGCAGCGTCGTTGCCCTGTAGGTCGCCGCGGCTACAAAAACGCCGTTGCCCCGGGACTGGCAATGGGATACCTGCCGTCGCTGCCGGGCAAGGTCGGCGGCGTCGCGTCCATGGCGTAGCGTGCGGGCGCGAGCAGTTGCTGCGAGTTGATCGCCTGCTCCCACGTCAGCGCCTGCCCGGTGTAAGTGACCATCCGGCCAAGGATGGCCAGCATCGTGCTCTGCGCGCGTAGACGCCGTTGTTGATCGCCTCGCCGGAGCGGATCGCCGCGAACAACTCCTGGTGTTCGACGTCGTACATGTTGGGCTTGGGTCCGCGGTAACGCCAGGGCTTGGCCCCCCCAATGCGATGCTGAAGAATATTGGCCTTGCCCTTGTCGCCGACGAAGATGTCGGAAACGTCGTTGTAACAGCCGGCCATCTGGCGGCAGAAAGAATAGAGCGTGGCGCCGTTGGCGTACTCATAGACGACGGCATGATGGTCGAAGATGTCGCCGAACTTGGCGTCGGTGCGGACTTGCCGGCCGCCCAATCCGCACGCCCGGACCGGCGGCTCGTCGCCCATGGCCCAGGCCGCCTTGTCGAGGCTGTGAACGTGCTGTTCGGTGTTGAAGTCGCCGGAGAGCCAGGTGAAATAGTACCAATTGCGCATCTGGTAGATCATTTCGGTCCAGTCCGGCTGACGCGGGCGTTGCCAAAGGGTGCCCGTGAGATAGGTTTCCTGCATCGTCAGGATTTTGCCGATGGCGCCGTCAAGGACGCGTTTCATCGTCTCGCGGACGCCGGAATCGTATCGCCAGCACAGCCCGCAGACGAGGTTCAGCCCCTTTTTCTTCGCCTCCTCGGCCGTAGCCAGCACGCTGCGCACGCCGGGGGCGTCGACGGCGACCGGTTTCTCGAAGAAGACGTGTTTGCCGGCGGCGACGGCGGCCTTCAAGTGCTGGGGGCGAAAGTGCGGCGGCTCGGCGAGAAGCACCACGTCGACGCCGCTTGCAAGCAGCTTGTCCGCGGCGTCGAAGCCGACGAAGCAATGGTCGGGATCGACGGCGATCTGCGCCGGCTTGTTCAGCTTCAGTTGATCGAGGCTGCCTTTCAGGCGGTCCTCAAAGGCGTCGGCCATGGCGACCAGTTTGCAGTTTGGGTCGGCGCCCAAGGCGTTCAGCGCGGCGCCGGCGCCGCGGCCGCCGCAACCGATCAGTCCAACCCGCAGGACGTCGCTTCCCGCAGCGTGAACGCTGCGCAGCGCGGCCAGTCCGCCGAGCACGGCGGCGGCGGCGACCGCCGAGGTCGTTTTGAGGAAATCCCGCCGCGACGGCGAAAGGCGTTTTTCTGACATCGCAAACTCCTTCTGCTTGGGGAAGCTGAATATAGGTGGATTGAATGGCGG
Organism: uncultured Planctomycetia bacterium; assembly: GCA_963791075.1. GTDB lineage: Bacteria > Planctomycetota > Planctomycetia > Pirellulales > Thermoguttaceae > CAWBRF01. The sequence goes on along the minus strand of CAWBRF010000033.1, from coordinate 54,147 downwards.
TGAGAAACCTTGAAGAAACCGCGTGCGGACGCCGCGTCGTCCGCGCCGCGAAAGTTCACTTGCCGGCGATGATCAGGTCCAATCGCCTCGCCTGCTCGGCAAGCGGGGGGAGCGGGATGCCGTTCCCTTCGATCGAGATCCAACCGTGGTATCCGACCGACTCCAGCGCCCGCCGCACCGCCGGCCAATCGACGCTCCCTTCGCGAAGCGCGGCCCAATCGCCCCCGCGGCCGTTAGGATTGAGCTTGAAGTCCTTCACATGGCACTTGGCGATCAGCTTGCCGAGCGTGCGGATCCACTCCTGCGGCGGCGCGAATTTCACGTGATTGCCGATGTCGAAATAGGCCCGCACCCAAGGGCTGTCGAACGATGCGACGAAGTTGGCGAAAAACGCCGGCTTCACCCAAAGGTTGTTCCACACGTTCTCGACGGCAATGACGACGCCGACCTTTTCCGCCGTCGGGATGAGCCTCCGCACGCCCTCGCGCGCGGCGTCGGCGGCCTGGTTGTGGGCCTCAATGTACTTCTGATGCTTCTCGTTGTCGCCCGAGACGACCTGCCGCAAATGCCCAGTCGTTGCGTCAAAGCGAATGTCGAACTCCCAAGGCTCGGGCATGAGCATGCCGCCGATCTTGCAGGGAACGAACAAGACGGTGCTGGCGCCGTAGCCGCGGGCCGCGCGCAACGCAGTCTCCATCCGCGCGACGCCCTCGGCGATTTTTGCCTCGCCTTGGTTCATGTCGGCCCAGCCAAACATGACGGAATGGATCCGCAGGCCGATCGACTCCGCCAGTCGCCGCGTTTTCTCCGCCTCTGCGACAGTCGCCTGCCGATCGGTCGATTCGATCCCGTCGAAGCCGACTGCCTTGATGGCGCGAAGCAGCGGCTCTTTCGGGCTGCCGATGACCGCCTTGTGCAGCCTCGGCTCGGCGGGGGCTGCCCGAAGAACTCCGGCGGTCGCCAGGCCGACGCCGGCAACGGTCGAAGCAGCCAAGAAATCGCGGCGGTTGACGCGAGGAACCATAGCCTTTCTCCTAAATGAGGTCGCCCGGCGGGACGTTTGCGCGGCGGGCAGGGCAGAATCTCGTTCGCTGCATTATCACACGTTCGTTTGCACTTATCAAGCGACTTGGCGACTTTTGCGCCTTGGTTCCGATTTACGGGACCGGCGGCTTTGGAGCGTGGCCCCGAGGCGTTCATCGGCCTGTTCCACGGCGAGAACGTCGGCAAGCAGTTGGCGCCGGTGTCGGCGTCGCGGAGGACAGGGCCGATGGAAATCTCTTCAAGGCGGCTAGACGGCAAGATTTTCCTGGCTCCCAATCGGCGTAAGGCTCGGAACGGTTGACGTGAGCTTTCCGCTTCGCGGCGTGCTTCGCGGCGAGTTCCCGGGGCGGACGATGCTACGCGATCTTGCATGGAATGACCGCATCTTCATCACAAGAGTAGACCGCGCATAACCGATGATACCCGTCCGCAATGACGACTTTTCCGTTGATCGAATCCCTTATCAGAAGGAGAGGCGATAACGCGCGCCCCGCCTGTATTTTCTGTTGGTCTTTTTCGACATGGGCATTGCTGACCCCGAGCAACGACAAGCCGGACGCCCTGAAAATGTCTTTCGCCTTGAACTCCGAGACGGACGCCTGTTTCAGTTTATCCACGTAGGTCGTGGCTGTCTGCTCGTCATAGAGCAGCGCCAAGTACGCCAGAGATGCTGGATAGTCGTGCTCCTCCGGTTCGCTCAGCCACTTGATTTCGACTTTCTTTGACATTCTTGGTCGCCCTTTCAATCTCACCTTGCCAACTTACCCCCATCCCTCCTGCCAGAACGACCGCGGGTCCGAGATCCCGACATTGGCTGCTCGGCGCACGGATACATCCTGCGGACCGGCGGCGAATCATCCCGGCGGTCGGTCGCGAACATCGAACAGCGCCTCCGGCGGCACGTGGGCCAGGTCTGGCGCGGTCCAGTCCGCCCCGGCAGCCTGCAATTCGGCGGCGGAAAAACTGGTCGTCAGACCCAGGCACTTCGCTCCGGCGGCCTTCCCGGCGCGGATGCCGTTGGTGGCGTCCTCGACAACCAGGCACTCCCCCGGCGCCAACTCCAGCCGCCGGATCGCCAGCAGAAAGATCTCCGGGTCGGGCTTCTTGCGAAGCACCTCCAGCCCGTTGACGCAGGCATCGAAGGTTTCCGGCGGCAAGCCGATCTCCGCCAAGTTTCCCCGCATCTTGACCGCGTCGGCGCTGGTGGCCACCGCCAGGCGCATCCCCGACCGCCGGCATCGGGCGATGAACTCCCCCACGCCGGCAAGCGGCTTGAGCCGGGCGCGAATGATCTCCAGGTAGATTTCGTACGTCCGCTTCTTGTCCGCTTGCAGGTCCCACGCGATGCCGTACCGTTCCGCCACGCCGCCGAGATAGCGATCCTCGCCAGTCCCGACAAACGGTAGGAAATCCTCCGGACGGACCTGGAGATCGTGCCTTTCCGCGAACATCCGCATCCCCGCTTCGCAAATGAACGGTTCGGAATCGCAGAGCACCCCGTCCATGTCGAAGACGACGCCGCGGAACCGGGCGGCGGGCTGAATCTCGCTGTTCATGCCGGATAGATTAGCAGACGTGCGGCAGGGCGACAAGCAGGACGCAACTGCACCCCGCAGACGGCGATGATCTTGGCGCCCTTGAACGCAGCGAGTATCCGCCGTCCAAGACGTCGGGCGAGATGCGAAGGACCTTTTCCAGGCTCCCCCCCTTTACGTCCCCCGTCCTCCCTTTTTTCATCCTTCCTCCTTCATCCCATCAAGCGACGACCTTGAACACCTTGTCGCGCTCGTGGGCGTGACCGGCGACGCGAATGCCGACCGATTCGCCGGCCTTCGCCGCGGCCACGTCATGGTGATCGACCTGCATCGAGTCAACCCGCTGGGTGAAGTCGCTCGTGTGGCCCTTGACGTGGATCGTCTCGCCCACGCGCAGCGAATCCTGTTGGATCTCGATTGCCGCGACGCCGATCTTGCCGAAGTAATGCGTGACGGCGCCCAATTCCACTTCTGTCGTCATCGGACGGTCCTCCCTTTGCACAGCCTATGCGGGAGGAAATGCGTCGTTTCGTCTTTGGAAACGCGCCGCTCCTTCCCGCGCACGGTATAAAGGCGAGTCCGACCGGACGTGGCCGCTGCGGAGTTCTCCGCCGGGGAACGCCACCTCGGCGCCGCACAAACATCGGACCCGGTGGTCAAATTGAAACAGTGTGACATCGTACCCCCTGCCGCACTGGGGGCAAGTAATTGCCATCCACTGGCCCTCCGGGGAATTTTATCCTGACCGGGCCGCCGGACAACGGGCGTGTCGGGGAATTTTCAAGCGATGACGCCATCGGCAAGGAACGAGGGAAACCGGGCGCCATGCCCACGCTCGCCGTGGGCATGTTGGCCGGGTGCCATGCCCACGCTTGCCGTGGGCATGTTTGCAAATCGCCGAGCGCCGCGACATGCCCACGGCAAGCGTGGGCATGGCACCCAAAACGCGACATATGAAGTGGATTCGCCCTAGTCCACCAGGAGCACCACCAGCCGCTTCGGGCCGTGGACGCCGAGAATGAGGATCTTTTCGATGTCCGCCGTGCGGCTGGGACCGGTCACGAGGACAATTTCGCCTCGGGCCTGCGGATCGGCCGCGCGGCGGACGATCTCCGCCCAGGCCGCCGGCAGATGCTCCGCCAATTGTTCGCCCCGGGCGACGACCACGCAGGCCGGCGGCAGATAGCACATCAACCGCGCGTGCGCGGACTGGCAAGCGATTGCGCACGTGCCGCTGTCCGCCACCAGGGCGTCGGCGGCGATCAGCCCGGCGGGCAACTGGGCAATGTCGTGGCGGGTCCAGGCGTCATCGACCCAGCGGACCCGCTCCGGGACCAATCCGGCGACGGCTTCCCGCGTCAGCGGGCAATCCAACGCCCCCAGCGAGGCCCAGCCCGCCGTCTCGACCAGTTCGGCGAGTCGCTTTTGGGCCGCGGCCATCGAGTCGCAGCGGACCACTTCGCCGAAGATTTTCGTCAATTCTTCGCTGAAGCGGGCGGCCATGGTTTGTCGATCCGGGTTTTCGCGCGGCCAGACTTCGGGCACGGGCGGCGGCGGCACGGCCGGCCCGGCGGACAGAGACGTGCGAATGCGGTGCAAAATGGCGTCACGGCTGCTCATGGGCGGAGGCCTCTATTTCTTTCTCTTTCTCTGGAACAGGGCGACGAATCACCAGCCTCGAGACAAGCAACAAAATGCCGACCAGACCCAGCGGAAGCGCCGGGGAGAACACAATCATCGAGTAGCTGATGTAACGCGCCACCTCGGACGGGGCGGGTGGGGGCAAGGATTCTCACAATCGCATCAAAGTCAACGAGCATTCCCCAAAGCGTCATTAGGAAGGAGGCCGCCATGCACAGAGCCGCGGCCAACAGGCATGTCACCCCCGATCGAACAAGCCAACGAGCGGCGCAGGTCTTTGGCGGCCCACCGGCTGATGGCGGCGATTCGTAGGGGTTGTGGTCCATCGGTGCGCCTGCCTCGCCGCTCACCCTTTCCTCCGTTTCCACCAACTGCGAAACGCCGGGCCGTTGGACTGCGGCAACTCGCGGCCGCGGGTCCAAGCCCCAAGCTTGCCGGGATGCCAGGGCAAAAAGGGGACAAATCGCACCCCCAACCGCACCGCAAACATCGTCAGCTTGTAGCGAATCGGACCGCCCATCGCCCAGGCCCAGGCGGCCCACATCAGCCGCTCGCTTGCCGAATTCATCGGCGAAGGTTCGTTGACCGCGCGATGGCGGAGATGGACCAGTTGATGGGGGATGTCGATTTTCACCGGGCAGACTTCGCCGCACGCCCCGCACAGCGACGAGGCGAAGGGCAATTCGCCGGCCTTCTTCAGCCCGATCAGGTGCGGCGTGAGGATCGAGCCGATCGGACCGGGATAGACCCAGCCGTAGGCCCAGCCGCCGGCGCGGCGGAAGACGGGGCAGGCGTTCAAGCAGGCCCCGCAACGAATGCAGGACAGGGCCTTCCACGCCGCCGGGTCCTCCAGCACCTTCGTCCGCCCGTTGTCCAGGAGGATGATGTAAAGCTGTTGCCCTTCGGTCGGGCCGTGGATCAGATGGGTGTAGGTGGTCAGTTTCTGGCCGGTGCCGCTGCGGGCGAGCATGTTGAGGAAGACGGGCAGGTATTCCAGCCGCGGCAGCATCTTTTCGATGCCCACCAGGGCGACGTGGACCGGCGGCGCCGCGGTCGAGAGGCCGGCGTTCCCTTCGTTCTCGACCAACACGAGCGTGCCCGTGTCGGCCACAGCGAAATTGCCCCCGGAAATGCCCATGTCCGCCTTGAGGTATTCGTCGCGGAGGTGTTTTCGGGCGATCGCCGTGAGGCTCTGATGCTCTTCGCTGAACGGTTCGCCGAGTTTTTCCGTAAACAGCCGGCCGACGTCGGCCGCCGACATGTGCATCGCGGGGGTGACGATGTGGACGGGCCGCTGTCCGGCCAACTGGACGATGTATTCGCCCAGGTCGGTCTCCAGGGCGCGGATGCCCTCAGCTTCGAGCACGTGGTTCAGCTCCAACTCCTCGGTCACCATCGACTTCGACTTGACCACGCGCTTGACGTTGTGTTTTCGGGCGATGTTGAGGACGAGGCGGTTGGCTTCCGCGGCGTTTTCGGCGAAGAGGACCGTCGCCCCCTTGGCGGTCATTTGCCGCTCGAACTGGACCAGCAGCTTGTCAAGATTGGCGATTGTGTATTGCTTGATTCGCTCGCCGGCCTGGCGCCACTCCTGGAAATAGGGAACCGCGTCGGTCAACTTCTTGTTGGCCTGGCTGGAGCCTTGCGAGACGCGGCCCAACGACTCCCAGCCCGGTCCGGGCTCGTACAACTCGTGGGTCTTTTCCGAGAGGAAGGCGGCGCCGTCGAGAGGAACATCGTGGGAAGACATGGATCAGCCTGTTGCAAAGGTCCCCTCTCCCTCCGGGAGAGGGTTAGGGTGAGGGCGCGGCTGCGCCGGGTTCTCGATATGACTTCGTAGTCGAATTACGGTCGAACGTTGACATCGGAGAGTGACGCGATTCACTGCTACAGCCCTCACCCTGACCCTCTCCCGGAAGGAGAGGGGACCGGAGCCGCGGCCTCCACGCCGGCGGCCAGCACTTCGGCGATGTGCAGCGTGCGGATGTGGCGCGTCGTCGGATCGCGCCGCAAGATGCCGCCGATGTGCATCAGGCAACTGATGTCCGGCGACGCCACCGCCTCGGCCCCGCTGCGGACGATGTTTTCGACCTTCGTGCGGCCCATCGCCAGCGACACGCCGGGCATCTTCACGCTGAAGGTGCCGCCGAAACCGCAGCACTCCTCCACGTTGGGAATCTCGCAGTAGGTCAATCCGCGGACGTTTTGCAGCAGCCGCACGGGGGCGTCGGAAACGCCCAACTCGCGGCGGCCGTGACAGCCGATGTGCAAGGCGACCTTGTGCGGAAAGCTCGCTCCCGTGTCGCTCACGCCCAAAATATCGACGAGGAACTCGCTCAGTTCGAAGACGCGGCGGCCGACGGCGGCGATCCGCGGGTCCGGATCGACATGCGCGAAAAACACGCGGCACATCGCCGCGCAGGAGGCCGAGGGACAGACGATCCAGCGATGCCCGCCGAAGACGTCGCAGAAATGGCGGATCACCTTCCGCGCTTCCTCCCAGTAGCCGGAGTTGAACGCCGGCTGGCCGCAGCAGGTCTGCTCGGGCGGAAAGACGGTCGGGACGCCCTGCCGCTGGAGAAGATCGACCGTCGCCCGGCCGATCTGCGGATAGAACTGGTCGATATAGCAGGGAATGAACAAGGCCGCCGGCTCGCCCTTTTGATAGGGCGGGTCGTCCTGTCGCGGGGCGACGGGACAGGCGGTGAGTTTGGGCTTTTCCGTGGGAACGAATTGGATCATCGCGCCGTCGGGGGAGAGAAGGAAGGGTTGCCGCTCTTTTTCACCCAGCCGTCATTCTGACGGATTTCGGCGGAAAGAGAAAGGGGGCGGGACGGGAATCGGCGATGGGGGACGGGCCACCAAGGGAAGGGGGTGGCATGAACCGGCGTCGCGGGATATACTACCACGCGAGTGTAATCTGGGAAAGATCGCCGAGTTTCGAAGGAAACGGTCCGCAACAGTGCCGATTCTTTTTATGGACGGCCAAGTGAGCAATGGCGCCCAGCAGTCGTATCGTGAAGCGTCGCCGAGACTCCGATTCGGGCAAGGCCATGATATTGAAACGAAACGGTTTTCACCCGGAATTAAATTGGGTCGGTGAGCTTCGCCTATCCGATCTGCGCCCCGCCTACAGCACTGCGCTCGGCGCGACGTTTATGATCGACGCGATCGAATTACTGCGACGCCTTCCGAGCAACAGCGTTGATCTCGTAATGACTTCTCCGCCCTTCGCCCTGACGCGCCAGAAAGAGTACGGCAACGAGCGCGTTGACAGATACCTTCAATGGTTCATGCCGTTCTGCGAAGAAATTAAGCGGGTTTTGAAGGACAGCGGGAGCTTTGTTCTTGACATCGGCGGGGCCTGGGTGCCTGGGGTTCCGGTTCGGAGCGTCTACCACTTTGAGCTGGCCGTCAAACTGGCGAAAAGCTTTCGCCTTGCGCAGGAGTTTTACTGGTTCAACCCCGCGAGGCTTCCAACACCGGCGGAGTGGGTGACGGTAAGGCGCCTGCGCGTGAAAGATTCGGTCAACATGGTTTGGTGGTTTGGCAAGACCGACTGGCCCAAGGCAGACAACAGGCGCGTCCTGCAACCGTACAGCGAAAGCATGAAGGGTTTGATACGCAACGGATACAAGGCAAAGAAGCGCCCGTCCGGCCATGATATTTCGACCAAGTTTCAGAGGGACAACGGCGGGGCGATCCCTCCGAACTTACTACAGATCGCGAATACCGAATCGAACAGCGCTTACATTCGGAAGTGCAATGAGCGGGGAATAAAGCCGCACCCCGCCCGGTATCCCGAGCAGCTAGTCAAATTTTTTCTCGACTTCCTGACCGACAAGGGGGACTTAGTGATCGACCCTTTCGCGGGCAGTAACGTGACCGGGGCCGTTTGCGACCAATTCGGTCGTAGGTGGTTGGCGTCCGAGATAGAAGCCCGGTATATCGAGGGCTCTGCCGTGCGGTTTGAGATTGGCCCGCTGTTCGACGCGTTAGTTGAGAGATCAAGCGCGAAGAAGAAACGGGCTCCGTCCGGGGGATAGGGGCGATGGCCGGGTTTCGATTCTCCCACTTGGTCGATTCTTTTACGGCGACTCTGGAGCGATCCAGCGCGACAGTCATCCGACCCAGGTCCGATGACGATCGCAGACCCGCAAGGCTCCGCGCTATCACGGGCAACAAAACAACTGACTGCATCTTGTTTCTTTGGACCGTCACGCCCGGCGGGGGAGGGGCAAACGTCCGGCCCGCAAACGAGAGACGGATTCAGCTGACCAACGTGAGGGGCATTCCACTCGAACCCGGTTGTCGGACGCTGCTGGGTGGCTGGAGCCGAGAATTTGGGGTTTATGCCTTTTGGGATCCACGCCGGCACACTCGATTCTCAACGCGCTCCCCAAGCCTGCAGGTGAGTGCGGAGACCCTGGAAACGGCCGGCCTCGTAGGGATAGCGACGTACCTGCGTCCGGCCGCGGCCGGACGGGAGGTTGTGGTCGCGGTCGCCCCTGATTCTCTCTTATGGTATGTCGAGAACGGGTTACCCCTTCACAACGCGGAAGACGATGCCCCGTCCGCCCCCGCCCTTGTCGGAGCCGGTCCGGAGGAAGAGCGAACCTTCCTTGATGAATCCGAAAACGAAATCCAGGCCGCGCGGCGGTACGACTTGGTCCAGACCATGCGGGCGTATCGCGATTCCCAATTTCGGCCGGCCGTATTACGCGCATACAGGTATCGATGCACGGTCTGCGGCTGTGCCCTCAAGTTGGTTGACGCCGCGCATATCGTCCCGGTTTCCTTCCCCGAGTCAACGGACGAGGTCACCAATGGGCTCGCGCTTTGCCGCCTTCACCATGGCGCGTACGACAATGCCTTGCTTGGCGTCCGGGGCGATTATCGTGTGATCGTGAACCCGGAGGCTGAATCTCGGCTTGCCGAGTCGAATCTCGACGTTGGCCTTGAACAGTTCAAGGCGGGCTTGCCCGATCAAATCATCCCGCCAACCGTGATTGAGACGCGCCCCGATCCGCACAAACTAACCCTTGGGCTCCACGCACGGCGGTGGCCGGACCGCCTCGTCGCTTGAGCGCGCCGCCGGCAAACATTTCTCGTCGCCGGGCAGCCCTACCGCAGTTCCGACGCCTTCTCCTTGCCGGCCAACTGCTCGTAGTGGGCGGCCTCGGCCGTCTGGCCGAGTTGGCGATGCATCGCGGCGAGATTGCTGTAGGGGACCCGCAACGCCGCCCTGGGAAGCGTTCCCTGCTTGACGGCCTGCTCCATCAAGGCAACGCCCTGCTGACTGAGATCGACGGCCTTTTCTCGCTTGCCCGTCTCCCAATACGACACGCCCATGGTCACCAGCGATTCGCCGTGCCGGCCCAGATCGATCTTCTGTCCCGCCGGCGTCGGTTCCAACAGGGGCAGGGCCTTGTCGAACCAGCCGACGGCCAAGCGATGATTCTTGTCGCCCAAGGCGTGGATCGCCCCAAGGCGGAAGTACAGCCGGCCCAGCAGGTAGCGGTTGTCGGGCGAAAGGGGCAGCGGGCAGCCCTTCTCCAATTGCTCGGCGGCCATCTGCCCAAAGCGGAGGGCGCTCTTGATCGTTGCGAATCTGGCAGACTTGCAGGGCGTTGTAGCAGGCCATGCCGAGGTCCCATTGCAAGCGGGTCTTGCAGACCGGATCGGCCGCGTCAATCAGGACCTTGCCGCTGTCCATCGCCAGTTCGACCCAGGGGGTCGGGTCCCATTTTCCCCGCAACCCAATGCAAACGGCCATCGCCCGCGAGGCGACGCGAAAGCGAAACTCCGGACTTCCGGCCTCGTGGTCCACGAGATCGTCGGCCCACTTCGAGGCCTCGCCGAGCCAGACTTTCACGGCCTTTTCCTTGTCCTGCCAAGGGCCCCAGGCGACGTTGTGTGTGCTGCCGAGGTAGGCGTCCAACAACACTTCCTTGGCCGCCTGGCGAATCGCCGGATGCTTGCTGGAAGCCAAGGGGCGGGCCAGTTGCGCGGCCTCGGTGTGATAACGATTCGCTCGGCGATAGTCGGGCGCGTTGCCCGAGGCGGCGATGTCGCCCAACAGGCAAGTGGCCCGGGCCTTGACCTGCGGCAGATCGGCGGCCAGTTCGATCGTCTTTTTCGCCTCGTTCACGGCCTCTTGCAACCTGCCCGCCTGGGCCAACGCCTGCGCCTGCGCCACGCGGCCATGCGCGTTGCGCGGCGCGAGCCGCGCCGCCTCCGTCCCCGCCGCCGCCGCCTTCTCATACTCGCCCAGGGCGATCAACGTGCGGCACCGCAACATGTCGCGCCCGGCGCTGTCCGGCTGGAGCAGCAGGGCCTGGTCGAAGTCGCGAAGGCTGAACTCGGGATGGGCGTCGAGATTCGTTTCCGCGCGCAAGAGGAACGGCTCGGGGCCGATCGGTTCGAGGACGACGTGCGAGACGTTCATCGACGCCTTGCCCGGCGCGTCGGCCGCCGCGAAGGAGAACAAGACGCCCCGCTCCGGATAGCCTTGGCCGAGGATCTCGCCCAATTCGTTGGACACCAGCACCGGTTGAATCTTCGCCAAATCGAGTCTGCTGGGCCGCCTTGGCGGCGGGAACCGGCTTGTCGAAACGAATGACGATCGCCGTCACCTTGCCGCCGGCTGCAGTGGACCTCGACCCGCGGAAACGGCGCGACGGCGTGCAATTCCACCAACGCCTTGCCGTGTCTGCGGGTCTCCTTCGGCGGGCCCCACGCCTTCTCCATCGCATCCACGCTGCTGACGCCGGGCGTTACCCCGTGAAAACTGCAAGCCTCCAACGCCACAGGCCCCAGCGGCGGCGACTCGGGAATCGGAACCAGCTTGCCGCTGTCGTCCGCCGGCGCCGGAATCGCCGCCGCGCGGGGGCTCTCCGGATCGGGCGAGACTTCGATCAACCGCACGCCGGTCCCTTCAACCGCCGGATTGGCCGCCGGAGGCCCCTTCTCGGCGCGGACGGTTTCGGCACAAAACAGCGCCAAGACGGCGCCAAGAGAAATCGCCAAACAGCGGACTGGCTGGAAGTGCATCGCGCGTTCCTCCTTGAACGACCGCAGCCCAAGCGGGAGTGGAATGGACGGTAGTGTACCGAAGGTCAGGAAGCCAAGTCCATACTGGATTTGCCTTTCCGGGCGATTTTCTCTTGGGGCTTAGGTCTTGGGTCTCGGGTCTTGGGTTTTTGCCGCGGATCTTGATACGCACGCCAAGACCTAAGTCCTAAGACCCAACTCCAAAGACCTAACTCGTAACTCCTGCAATGGTTACAACCATCCCAAATGTGATTAGGGATTTCGTATGGGACCCGCTCTCAGGGAGGCACTTAGGAACGCGGACGTGTGTGCTTTTGGGCAATTTGCAAGGTTTGGGAACATGCCAACCCCCCAATTTATGCCGCTTTTCGCTTGCCAGAGCTTGCCCTGTCCACCAAACGGACTCATGTTGCCCCTACAATCGGCCGATTCGTTAAAAAAGGGAACAACCACATTCTCGGCAAATGCGCTCTGTCCAGCACATCCGCTAGACACCGCCTGACGAGAAAAATCGTTACCGATTTCTATAGGGGGGACGGATGATGGCTGCTAGATACGCCAAATTTTTGGCGATTGTGTCCATTTTGGCAATTGGGGTCCTTTGCGGCGATTCGAGGGCGATGGCGCAAGCGCAGGTTGGCGACATGCCGGCCGCCGACGATGTGCCCATGCCCGACGTCTTTACTCCCACCGGCCATACGATTGTCGGTTCTTCTTCCACGCCGGCCGCGGCGGATGATTCCCAAGGGGACGGGTGCTGCTGCAATCCGTGCGGACCGTGCGGCCGCTTCTGGTTCCAGGCCGACGGCCTCCTCTGGTGGACGAAAGGGATGCGATTGCCGCCCCTGGTGACCACTAGCCCGGAAGGAACGCCTGCGGCCAGCGCCGGCGTCCTCGGCGTGCCCACCACAACGATTCTGTTCGGCGGCGACACGGTCGACGGTCACGATCACGCGGGAGTGGACGTGACGATGGGGATGTGGTTCGATTGCTGCAACACCTGGGGCATCGAGGGGGACTACCTCGATCTGGGCCAGGAAAAGGCCAGCTACGACAGCGGCCTGTCCAACGGCAATCCGATTTTCGCCCGCCCCTTCCATAACACGCAACTCGGCGTGAACGATTCCGAGCTGGTGGCGTTTCCCAGCTTGCTTGCCGGCAGGGTGGCCGCGTCGGCGTCGGACGACTTCCAAACGGCCGGGCTGCACTTCCGCCACAACCTGCTCTGCTGCGAAAACTGCTGCTGCGACCAAGGATGCGGCTGTCAAACCGGATGCTGCAACTCCTGCGGCAACTCCTGCTGTGGATCGTGCTGGCGCGTCAACATGATCGGCGGTTACCGCTACTACAATCTGTCCGACGACGTGACTGTGCAAGAGAACCTCGTCACCTTGACCAGCCCGGTGGAGACCGGCACGGGCATCAACATCATCGACAGCTTCCGCACGCAGAACTGCTTCAACGGCGGCGAACTCGGGCTGATCGGCGATTACTATTGCGGCCGCTGGTCCTTCGAGGCTTCCGCGAAGATGTCGCTGGGATGGAACCACGAAGTGGTGAAGATCAACGGCGGCACGGTTTACACGGCCCCCGATGGGACAGAGACCGGCTACAGCGGCGGCCTCTTGGCCTTGGACACGAACATCGGCGACTACTGCCAGAATGTCTTTGTCGTCATCCCGGAGTTCGGCCTCCAGGCGAGCTATCAGTTCACCTGCTGTCTCCGCGGCTTTGTCGGCTACGACTTCCTCTACTGGGGGCAAGTGGCCCGCGCCGGAAACGAGATCAGCCTGAACGTCGATCCGCGCAACCTTCCGCCGGTGGAACAGGGCGCGGGCCCGAATCCGGCGTTCAGCTTCAACCAGGCCAGTTTCTGGGCGCAGGGCATCCGCGTGGGCGCCGAGTTGCGGTTTTAGGCGGGGAAGGGATTGGGTCTGAGGTCTTGGGCCTTAGGACTTGGACACCGGTGAGCGGCCAAGCCTCAGCGGTGCAATCCCCGTTCTGGCGTCTCCACGCCGCAACGTGGATGCGGTATAGTCACTGCGGGGCGATGGAGAAAACGCGGCAGTGAAGCGGCGACGTGCGTCGCTTCCCGCAAGACCCAAGCCCGACAACCCAAGACCTAAGACCTCCTTCCAAAAAGCATCGCGGCCGGGCGATTTTACTCGCCCAGCCGCGTGCCGTCTCGAACTAGTTAGGCCAAGGTTTGAACTATGCCTTGCTCTTCTTCATCCGCCGGCGGATCAGCGGGATCGCGGCCAAGCCGCCGGTCAAGAGCAGGGCGATTGTGCCCGGTTCCGGAATCACGGCGAATTGGTTGGTTCCGTTCAGGGCGCTGTCGTTGACAACCACCCAGACATCGGTGGGGTTCGCGCCCAAGACCCCACGCCCAGGCCGGCGAGGCTTGTCGGGGCGCTGTCCGCGGTATTGTTCCAGGTCCCACTTCCCGTTCCGGTCATCGCCCAACTGCCCGACCCCGAATACATGCCCATGTACAAGGCGCCGTCGTTAAAGGCGGCTTCGGCGGCGGCCGAGCCCGAGCCGAGATAGGCCGAATCGTAAGTCATATCCAAAATGACCAGACCGGTCGCAGTGGTCGTCGGCTGAACCACGTCGCTGATTAGACCGATGGCCGTCGCGGGAACCGGCGGCCGCGTCGCGCCGCTGCCGGGGATTTCATTCGTCGCCCGGGGACGCCAAGTCATGCCGATGGTGGCGAGGCTGCCGCTGTTCGAGCCGGAGAGGATCGCCGCGGTTCCGAGGCAGCCGCTGCCGCTGGTCACAAAGGACGACAGGTTGGCGTAGGTTCGCCGGCGGCCACCATGGATTTCAAGGTGTTGCCGTTGAAGGTCGCCGCCGAAGCCGACGTCGCCTGCGTGGCCGGCGTCGCCTGCCCGACCATCGTGCTGAAGGTGATCGAGCCGCTGGTGTTGGGGGCGTTGACATTCGCCCCGGCAACGCCGGCCTCCTCGAAGAGCACGTGGCCGTTGTAGCCCAAGTTACGGAGTTGTGGGAGTCGATTCGTTGACAGCAAAGGACTTACGCTCAGTTTTTCGCCAAAGTTTCCACTACATTTGCGCGAACTCGTCGATTCTCCGAAGGCGACGCGGCAGGGGAATCCCAAGACGGTCCAACAGCACTTTTTGGGCCTCGTCCGGCTCCGTCACGCATCGCAGGCGAACCGTTCCGTTGTAAAGACCGTCCTTCGTGCGGGTGGGAAGCACCACGTCGCCGCTCTTGATCTTCGACAACTCCTCCAGCAACGTTCGCGGCGCATCGCCCAAGCCCGACCGCTGCATCCATTGCCCCAACGTCTTCCATAAAACGTAAGCCAGAAAGCAGACCAGAATGTGGGCCAACACCCGCTCGGTTTTGTGATGCCATATCGGCCGGATTTCCAGTTCGTTCTTCGTGATCCGAAACGCCCATTCCGCTTCCGTCAACTGGATGTAACGCCTCCACAGGACCGCCGGATCGGTCTCCTGAAGATTGGTTCGCAAGAGGTAGCAGCCCTCCGACAGCGCCGCCCAATCGTTCCAGCGATCGTTGCGAGTCCAGGCGACGCGCAGGCGAGCCTTGCCCTGCGGCGGCGACAACCGTTCGATCTTCACGTCGAACGCCCCGGCCGCACGCCAGTATTGACACATCAGCCGGCCCAGCCGCCGATTCGCCGTCGCCTCGTCTTTCAGCCGTCCGCTCTCCGCCGACGCTTGCATCTTCCGCAACGCCGTCTCCAGCCGATCGACGAACCGTTGGTGCATCGCCTTTTCCTTCTCGCGGCGATCCATGCTTCGGGCCAAAACGAACGTTTCCGTTCCATCCGGTCCCGGAACCAACTGAACCTCGACGCCCTCCTGAACTTCCCGCCAGTCCTTGCGAGTCAAATACTCCTCGAATTGCCGCAACATGGCCTTCGGCGTGCCCACGATGTAATGGCCCTGTCGTTGCCGCAAAAACTCCAGGTTTTCCTCGCTCACCATGCCGCGGTCCATCACCCAAACGCGATTCGCGTGGCCATATTTCCGCTCCATCGCTTCGACGATCTCTTCCACCGTCGTCGAATCGTGACGGTTGCCGGCGAAGACCTCGTAGCCCAACGGAATGCCCTCGGCGGTCACCACCAGGCCGATGCAGACTTGCAGGCAGTCGGGCCGGCTGTCGCGCGAATAGCCGCGCTTTGCCAGGCCGTTGCCGGCGCACTCGCCCTCGAAATACGTACTCGTCACGTCGTATAGCAACAAGTCGTACTTCAGGTCGAACAGCGAGCCAAGGCGTTCTTTCAGATGCTTCTCGATCCGCGATTTGTGCGGCAGCAGCCAATCCAAACCCGCGTAGAGGCGGTCGGTGCAAACCTTTTCCATCGGCACGCCCAACAGGTCCTCCAACGCCGTGCCGCGATACCAAGTCGTCTCGATGTGCAGTTCGCTCGACGGCCTGCAAAATCGCGCGATGGTCAGAATGGCGGCCACGACCGGCCAAGGAACGTCCTCGCGTCCGGGCTCCGCCGCGTTCTGCAAGAGCGAGTCCAGACCCAGCAGCCGCCACAAGCCCAAGGCCATCCATACGTCGCCGAAGTCGCGCAAACGTTCGAGGCGAATGCCGTTCAGATTGACCAACACCGGCTCGTCGTTCGACGGATCATTGTAGTGAGGTGGATCGAACAACGAGGGCTGTGGCCGTTGTTTTCCCGAGAGACTTCGGCCGAGTTGCGCCCAGCCGGATTTTTCGCTGGCGGCCAGTTCGCCCAGGTAGGCGACGATTCGTTGGCGGGACCCGCGTTTGGTGCGGATCGACTCGGCCAGCGCCCAATAGGTTCGCTTTCTGCCTCCCGAACGTCGTTCGTAACGTCGCAGAAACACGGCCGATCCCTCGCTCAGTGACGAGCTACAGGATCGTCTTCCAGCCGACATTTGACAAGCTCGCCCGGCTCGGAATTTCCACTACAACGACTTTCCGCCGCCGACAGCCCGAAATTATTGGACTTACGTTGCTTTCCTCAAGAAAACCGCCACCGAACCTCACACTGCTTCGTAACTTGGGGTAGTTGCTCAACGGGACGCTCACCGAGTTCGTCCCCGTTGTGGCCGAAGAGAACGTCAGGTTCAAATTGTTGCTCAGGGTCCCCGCCGTGCTAAAGGTCTCGGTTGCGCCGGTGTTGGCGAGGGTCAAACTGCCGGAGGTGAACGACCCGGAGGCGGTCGGCCTGGTGTACGACGTGTCTGCCCCGGCGGCCCCAGTGATGGCGAGGCTCACCGTGTAGCTGCCGTTGGTGAGCAGGGCCGGCATGGCGACGGTCCCGGCGGTCAAGGCCCGGGCGGCGACGATGTCGGTGCTCACCGTCGTGGTGGCCGTCGTCGTATTCGTTCCATCGTAGCCGGTCCCGCTGATGGTCAAGTTCTGCGGGCCCAAGGTTGCGCCGGCGGTGTACGTGGTCGAGCCCGAGAAGAGGGTGTTCCCGGCCGCCGCGCTGCCGGTTGCGTTGGTGGTGCTCGGGCTGAACGAGCCGTTGCCGCCGGCGGTAAAGGCGGCGGTGCCGGCGGTCAGGCTTGCGCCGGCGCCGGCCGAGTTGCTGACGGCGTAGTTGACCACATCCGTGCCGGTGCTCGCGAGGATGCGAGCCGTCGCGCTGGTGGCGCTCAAGCTGATGATCCCGCTCCCGGAAGAAGTGGCTGGAACGACGTAGCTGATCGACAAGGGAGAGGAATTTTCCATCGCCGCGCTGCCATCGCTGCTCCCCTGCCACTTGTGGGTCGTGCCCCCTTCGATCCAGTAGGTCGTCGGCAAGCCAACATTCGCGTTGCTCACCGGATCGATGTTGATCGTGGAAGAGGAAGTGCCGCTGGTCGGCAAGGAGTTCACGTTGATATCGAAGAACGCCTCCCCGAGGTAGACCTCCGCGTACTGGCCGTTGCCCTTGGGCGTTACGCCCGCGTAGGTCGTGCTGGTCGGCAACGTCGTCAGAATCCCGTTGGCATAGGGATAGTTTGACGTATCAAGCTTGTCGTAGTCGGCCCCGGTCTCATTCGCGCTGGTGGTCCAGGCCGTCTTCCCGTTATAGACGTCGTAATAGCTTTGGATTTGTTGTCCTGTGGTGCTGCTTGTGCCAATGTTATAACCGCCACTGGAATCTGCGTAGTGGGCGCCGTAGTACGGGCCTTCCGGCCATTGAGTAAAATTATCCGGGTTGTAGTTTATCGAGTCGCCGGCGGAGCCCGTCGTCGCTGTGCCGGTCGTCATCGTGGCGGACAAAACAACATGGCTGTATTGGCCGGTTGTCCCGCTCAACGGGTAAGAAGTTGGCGCGCCTTGGTAGATGCCGGCCGAGAGGCTTCCCGCCAACGCTTGCGCCGTACGACTGATTCATCGCCAACGCACCCTGCAAGAAGCCAACGTTGGCCCACGTGCCGTCTCCGTTAACGCCGCTGGAAATATCGTTGATCCCATGAATCGCAGAGTCGCCCGCCTGATCCTCGACCATCGCGAAGAGGGCGGCCTGAACCTCGATCAACCCCGAGGTTGTCGTGTTCGCCTTGGCGAGGCTAACCAACGCGCTCGTGCTGCTGATCGACAGGTTGTGGTTGCTGTTGGACAGCGTAACCCCGGACCCCAACTGCGACCACTCGCTAATCACCTTGCTGTTTGAGCTTGCAAAGCCGTAAGGGTCTCCTCCGTAGCCGGAGGTGTTCTTCGTTCCACCGATAAAGATATTATCGATTTGGAGGTCATAGAAAACGTCGGCCCTTGCGGTTGAGGCCATTGCCGTCAAGGCGACGGCAATTCCCAGGATCGTTCGTGCGCCGGTGAGGAATCCTCCGCTCTTCATGTTGCACATCCCTTTGGTTAGACTTGCGAAATATCTTGCGGCTCCGCACACGGCGGCCGCACTTGTCGAAATTACTAGTCGAGACTTCATCACACCACTCCTAAAGAACGTTTGAAAAAACTCTTGATTGCCGAACTAATTGCTTCGCGTAAACACAGACTTCATAAGAACCGTCGTCGCCATGTTTCGATTATCCTGTTTCGGGCCGTTGCTTCCTCCGTCGCTTCTTGCCTGCCTTCCGCCGCCACACCACCAGCCCGCCGGTGACCCCGCCGGCGCCCAGCAAGCTGAGCGTGCACGGCTCGGGAATCGTCGGGGTCGGGCCGCCATTGACCCAATACGCCGGCCCGTTCACGGTCCCGTCCGGCGCCGTTGTCCCGCCCGCCGTGGACGCCAGGAACAAACGCTTCGAGACCTGGTCGGGCTGCAGGGCCGACTCGAGGAAGTTGTAGTCCACGCCGGCGAGCCCCTCCTGGATATTGATGTCCGACAGCAGGTACATCCCGCCGGACGTCGACGCCGTGCCGTAGTCGCTCCCCGACAACGTTGGATTGCCGGAGAGGACCGTGTCCGCGGGCTCGCCCGGATACGGATAATAGGCGCCGCCGCTGTTTACAAACCCGCCGATCTCGCTCTTGCCGGACTGGAAGATTTGCGACAGCACCGACGTTCTACGGTGTAAAGGCCGGGCTGAAGGTCGCCGAAGTGATACAAGCCGCTCGCTCCGGTGGTGTAGCTCATGCTGAAGCTCGGATTGGATGCCTCGAGAAGCCTCACGACGATGTTGCCGACGGCCCATTCACCGGGGTCCATCACCCCGTTGTTGTTCGAGTCGATAAACACATAGCCGGACAGGCTGGGGAAGTCGCCGGACGAGCCGCCATATTGCGACGCCGCGAGGATCGTCGGCTTCGCCGCCGTCGTGATTTTCGTGGACGACGCTTTCGTCCCGCTGGCGGTCGCGGCGGCCGAAGTGAGCGTCGGCGTCGTCAACTTCGTCGTTGTCGACGTGGTTGTCGTCCGATAGGAAGAAGAAAGCAACGGCGATGAAGGCAGAGTGGGGGTAGACGCCTTCACCGCCGTTGTCGTAGTCGTTTTCGCCGTGGTCGTTTTCGCCGTAGTCGTTTTCGCCGCGGTCGTTGTCGCCGTCTTTGCGG
The DNA here is from genome assembly GCA_963791075.1 of uncultured Planctomycetia bacterium. Taxonomy (GTDB): domain Bacteria; phylum Planctomycetota; class Planctomycetia; order Pirellulales; family Thermoguttaceae; genus CAWBRF01. The sequence continues at coordinate 34,894 of CAWBRF010000033.1, read as the reverse complement.
TCGACGAGGATGCCGCGCCCGAACCTCCGCCGCCCGATCCGCCTGCCGCGACCGCGGGAGTTTCGCTGGTCTTCGTCGCGGTTGCCGCAGAGGACGTGGACGTGTCGCCGATCGTGGCCGCCCCCTTCGCGGAACTCGACGAGGTCGAAGCCGCCGAGGCGGTCGTCGTCTTGCCGGAGACGGCAGTCTTCGCCGTCGTCGTCGAAGCCGTCGTCGTCGAACCGGTTGTCGGCGTTGTCGTCGCCGTCGTGATCGGGGCGACCGAGCGGTAGGCGACAGTCGTCGCGGGCGTCGTGGTTACGACCGGCCGGAGCGAAGTGGCGGAAATCACCGACGGGGCCACCGGCCTGGAAATCGGACTGGCCGGGACCGACGTGGAAGGGGTTTCCGAACTGGAGAGCAACGCCTGAATGCCCCCCGATTGGACATAATCGTTGCTGAATGTGGTGATCGCCGTCGCCCGCAGGCTCGGCGCGTGCGCTAACAAACAAGCACACGTCAAAACGCCAACTAAGCGGCGCCACCAGGTAGAATGCCTGCGGGACATAACTGTAACCTTCCGGATTGTCGAGAGACCGAACGCTGCCTCGTGTCTAGGCTTGGAGTTTGACAGTGCGCAACAGTCCCCCGCACTGGCGAAGGTTACTGATACTTACGCTGCCTCGCTGTCTGGGACAATTCACCGTATGGAATTCCCCGTGAATTCCACTTAACCCTTATCATAAACAGAATTGAAAGAGTTGCAAGCATTTAGCAAGTCTCTTTCCCAGGATTTCCCTCTGCAACCGGTTTTTCTTGCCAAAATACAACTTCGGTGTGGGTTGCAAATAGACCATAATAGGCATATGCTCGCCGTTATAATGGTTTTGGGTAATGTACAGGTGTTCCCTACATCTTCCCCAAGTCATCCCCATGTCCGTAAAGACGAAAAAACCCGCAGGGCTTTGCTGGCCCCGCGGGTTTGCCTCGCGTACGCCTCTTGGCGAACGTGAGAAACCGTCCTCTGCCCCTACCAAGTGTATTCCAGGCTGAAAGACACGCCGTTGAGGAACATGGTTCCGTTGTTCGTGATGTGCGGCTGCGGATTGCTGACGAAGACGAATTGTTCCGGGGCCAAGGCCAGCCCCCCGATCCAGACAAAGTCGTAGGAGCCCCGGGCGATCAGGTTCGGCCGAATCTTGTAGGACACCGCCGCGCCGATTTCCGCCTCCTCGGCGGTCACGCAAGGGTTCATCGACGTGCTGACGTTGATGTCGGAGAGCTCTGGCGTGCCCCCGGCGTGCGTGACAATTGAGGTGTCGCACTGGGAAAAGTTCAAGTAGCCGCCGGCGCGGCCGTGAATGTCGCTGCTCCAGCGGCACTCGCGGTAGGTCCACTCGCCGCCCACCTGCATTCCAAGCATCGTGTTTCGCGTGTGCACGTTGTAATCGCCCGAACTTTCCTCAAGCGTATCGCTGGCGTTCGTGTAGGACCCCTCGCTGGAGAACTCCGCCTTGTCGGTCAAATCCATGAGGCGGGCGCCAATGAAATAGGACATGTAGAAGCCGGGTTGACATTCCCGCCGCCAGCGTCCGCTCGGTTGGAGAACAAGCCGGTCGGGCGCCGCGCGGACTCCAACGATAATTGAGACTCGAAATTGTTGAACTGGCTCGACTCGTAGATGGTTTGCTTGCCGGCCTCGTTGAATCCGGAAACGTCAAACGGGAACGTGCTGTAGAGGTTCTGCGTCGGTATGCTCACCGCCCCGGTCGTCGGATTAATGTATAAGTAGTTGTTGCTGTCAATCGACTGGGTGGAGTGCCAGCGAGCCAGGCCCCAGAAGGTGAATTCGACGAACTCATCGCGGTTGTTCTCGTCGTGTTCGATGAAGTGGCCCAGGGTCACGTTCATCGCCGGAGAAATCCCCTGGCTCAAAGACCCGAACGAGAACTCCGGCACGAGACTGGAGGGCGTTGGGCGGCAACTCGGGATCGCCGGCGACTCGCTCGAACGAAAGGGTCTGGACGTGCGTGGGGCGATTTCGGGCAAGGACCAAGGGTCCGAGTTGGGCATAATTCTCTGGCGGCGGTCCGCTGCCCCCGCCGCAAATCTCGCAACACGTGGCCGTCGATGCCCCAGGGCCAAAGACGCCCGCAGAATAACTGCCGTTGTCTTCTGCATCCGGCTTCGGCTGATCGGCCGTGCCGGCGGTCGCTTGCGTCGCCGGTTGGCTTGCGGGCGGTCCCGGCGGGACCACTTCCGCCCCCGGCGCCGGCGACTTCCCACCGGCCGGCGCCGACTGGACGGAACCGTGGCCATTTGCGGCCGATGCCGCCAGCGAGGCCGGCGACTGCGCGGCGGCCAACGTCGCCTGCGTCGGGCGCGGGCGATTGGCGGCGACGGGTTGGCCGGCTGGCCCTGGGCCTGCGGCGGCAACGGCGCCGGTTGCCCCGGCCAGGGCGTCTCGGACTTGGGCGGATCCTCGCTCAACTCCTCGCGCGGCGCAAACATCTGCGGCTGTTGCGCCCCAGCCGAAGCGGGCGCGATCAGGCACATCCCCAGGAGACCGGCCGCTATCCGCCGCGTTGTGAACTTCACTCGACGATCCTCCTTGTCGCACCAGCAACCAGACCGGATCAAAATGTGCAACTCTGCTGGATACGAAAGATCACACACCCTAATCGACTGTTCTCTTGCTGGAGAACAGAAATAATCGTTAAAAGTTCGCAGAAAGCCCCATTCCATACAACCGGAAAACCCACCGAGAAATCGCTATCTTACCGCCGCACCGTAAGTTACCCACAATAATCAAATTAACTGCCTGTCCAAGGCAGGCTGCACCCAACGGCGGAACGCCGCCAGATCACACCCCGTCCCCCCTGGGGATTCCATCTTCGCCGCCGATGGCGAATAATTTAGACGTGCGATCCCGCAATCCCAAACCTCATTGTCTTGAGAAGGTCCCATGAATCCCATCCAGTCGCTCTTGGCAACGGGCACGAAACTCTGGCTCGATTCGATTGATCCCGATTTGGTCGAGCGGGATTTCGCCGCGGGGGCCACCGGCGCCACCTCGAACCCGATCATCGTCGCCGATCTGGTCGCCAGCGGAACGTGCGACGATCTGATCGATCGCCTCGTGCAGAAGGGCCGGAGCGACGAGCAGATCGCCTGGGAACTGACCGACCATTTGGTTCGCAACGCCCAGGAGGTCTTTCTGCCCGTCTGGGACGAAACCTGCGGCAACGACGGCTATGTGAGTTTTGAGGTGGATCCGCTTCTGGAGGACCCGGAGTTTGATATGCCCCATCCCCGGCGGGTTGCACAATATATTGAATTGGCTCGGCGTTGGTCTGCCGGCCACAAGAATCGTCTGATCAAAGTCCCCGCCACGCCGGCGGGGCTCGACGCCTTGGAACCCTTGGCGGCGGCCGGCGTGAAATTGAACGTCACCTTGATTTTCTCGCCGCGGCAGTACCGTGCCGCCCGCGACGCCATTTGGCGGGGCGCTTCGCCGCGCCGACCGCAGCGACTTCAAGAGCGTTTACAGCATCTTTGTCTCTCGCCTGGACGTTTACACCGAGCAGGCGGCGCCGCAACTCTCGCCGGCGGCCCAAGGCATGGTCGGCATCCTCAACGCGAAGCGAATCTGGGCGGAGAACCGGATTTTTTGGTCCGCGCGGCCGACTCCCTTGGAGCAACAGATCGTCTTCGCCAGCACGGGCACGAAGAAGCCGGGCGACGCCCCTTGGAAATATGTCGAAGCCTTCGCCGGCAGCGACATCCAGACCAACCCCCCGGCCACCAACGAAGCGGTGCAGCGAAGCGGCCGCACGTTTTTGCGCAGGTGGACCATCTGCCCCCGGAGAGCGTCGTTGCCGAGATCGATCGCCTGATCGACATGGAGCGGCTTGAGGCGACGCTCATGGCCGAAGGGATCGCCAAGTTCGCCAAGCCGCAGAAGGCCCTTTTGCGCGCGGATTGCGGAAAAGCGATTGGCGGTCGCCGCGCGGTGAATTTCGCCCCCCCTCCCTCCGGGAGATTACTGAGGCGGGCGGCCGACAGTGGTCCCCCTCTCCCTCCGGGAGATTACTGAGGCGGGCGGCCGACAGTGGTCCCCCTCTCCCTCCGGGAGAGGGTCGGGGTGAGGGGAGGCGGCGCAATCGTTGCGGTTCTCGTTGGTTTGTCGGCCGAATTCCCCCGCGCTCATCCCGCCGATTCCGCCCCTGCCGCGTCGGCCGGGGCTTTGGTACAATTGCCGGTTGTTCGCCGGTCGCCAGGGCAAAGCCGCGACGGGCGCAAGGCCCTTTCTCCATCGCGAGTATCCAATCCCATGCCCATCGACCTCTATTCCCCCTGTCCCGGCGGCACTGGAAAGAAGATCAAGTTCTGTTGCCCTGATTTCGTCAATGAACTCAACGAAATCGAACGCCTCATCGAAGGGGAGCAATTCGCCGCCTGCCTGCAACGATCAAATTCTGTCAATCTTGCCGCGCGTTTGGAAGATGGAAAGCAAATCAATATTCCTTCACAAAATGCTTCCATGTCGGCGTCATCCGCGCCATCAGAGCCAACCGGCAACCAGTGCTCCCTTTACCGTAGTTTCAACTTTAACGCCAACTGTTATTCCGTCCGCCAGCCTGGTCAATATCAATACTGCGACTCTGGAACAATTGGATACCCTTCCAAGCATTGGCCCGGTGACTGCACAAAGCATCGTGACTTATCGTCAACAGCATGGACCATTCCAGCACATCGAGGATATTATGAATGTGCCAGGAATTGGCCCGGTAACGTTTGGTAAGATCCAAAGTTTGATTACGGTGGGTGAATAGATGATCCAATGGTTGAGATCTCGATTCAACTCGAGATTGTTATCAAACCTAATTTGGTGGATCATAATTATTATTGGAGTTATCCTTCGTCTGCGACAATACATTGCCAACCGCTCACTTTGGCTGGATGAAGCCTCCCTGGCGCTTAATATCGTTGGGCGAAGTTTTACTGGATTAACCCAGCCGCTGGATTTTGAACAGGGCGCGCCGCTCGGTTTTTTATTCATTGAAAAGGCTGTTTTGCTGATTCTTGGCAATCAGGATTACATCCTGCGACTCTTTCCGCTGCTCTCAGGCTTGTTATCCATTTACTTTATGTACCTCATTTCCAAAGAATATTTTGGAATGCCAGGTTTATTTGCTCTGTCTATCTTTGTCGTCTCCTGGACATTGATTTATTATTCGAGCGAACTAAAACAATATTCCAGTGATGTTCTGATGTCTACCGGATTGATTTATCTTGCTTTTCGCGTCATTCAGAAAGATGCCGGACGAAGGGAAATCCTTCTTTTGGGCGTGAGTGGTTTCGTCTCATTGTGGATATCTCATCCTGCTATATTTGTTCTGGCTTCCATCGGTTTGGTTTTGGCAATCGAAAATCTGCATCGGAAAGCCTTTTTTATACTGGCTTGGATTCTGGGGATTGGAGCGGCATGGATTATTGATTTTGGGGCCGTATATCTGGTTTCGCTTAGACATCTGATGGGAAATTCCTATTTGCAGAAATTCTGGCAACCCTTTTTTATGCCTTTGCCGCCTTGGCGATCACCTGAATTGGTTTAGCAGTGCATATTTGGGTCTTCTAGGTATTGTTGACAAGATCGGATCCATGCCCTCGTGGCATTTTGCTCTAATAAGTTCCGTTCTGCTTATCATCGGGATGGGTTGGTACCTTGTTCGCAATCGAGGCATTGCGTTCATGCTGGTGCTTCCCATTGTCTTTGTTTTACTGGCTTCCGCCCTGCAAAAATATCCATTTGGGGAACGGTTAGGTTTATTCATGCTTCCATTTCTGTTCCTGCTCATGGCAAAAGGTTTGGAACAGATCTATTTATTTTTGACACGGTGGAACAAAATGGCTTCGCTGGTGGCCTGCGGATTCTTTACCCTGATTCTCCTGTGGCCATTAGCATCCACCAGTTACCATTTTTTTCTCAAGCCGTATCTGCGCGAAGATGTCAGATCCGCTTTAATGCGTTTAAGTCAGCATGATCAAGCTGGCGATGTCATCTATGTTTATTCTGAGAGCCGGGTTCAATTTGAATATTATGCGCCTTCTTTCAATTTTGAGGGAGACAAGATTGTCTTCGGCGCTGTCCGTATCGGCGAGGTTGATGTTAGCGATTTAAATCAATTACGCGGTAGCCGAAGAGTTTGGCTTGTGTTCTCCAGCTATTGTTCTAAATGCAAGGCATCTGGCGACGTCAGTCTTTATGCCCAATATCTTCGCAAGATCGGAAAACAAATCGATTATGCCCGGTTCACAAATGCATCGTTGTTCTTATATGATTTAGCCAATAATCACTGACGTGTAAATTACGCTAAAAAACCTCCTTGTAATTGCTACGAGCTGCACCCAGTTGCATTTGCTTCTTTTGATCTAAATCGAGATGACTTTATCCGCCTTCATCTGCGCCTCGATGATATCCGGCATGCCGCCCACAATGCCGACCTGCATACTCTTCGCCAAATCCATCGCTTCGAGACAAGTAGAGCAGATGATGAGAAGGACTCCTTTGCCCTCCAATTCCTTCAGTTGCTTTAATATAGGTGAACCTGTGACGGTTAATTTCACACCATCAGTATAAAAGCAAATTACCTTGGGTACTTCATCGCCTTGTAAGAGTAGGTTGAAATATTTTTCAATTAGCTTTAGCGGCAGGTCCGCCAATTGGGAATGACCCATTCCATAGCGGGTTACGAGGATTACAGTGTCTTTCATTTTTCTTCCTCCTCGGATTTTGATGTGGTTTGGTAAAACGCGTCAAGTAATTTGCGCGCATCCGTGGCTTGCGTTTTGGGAACGAAAACTTGTACGCGTGCCAAGCCGTCAATCATCACGGGATAAATGTGATGTCCAACCGCTTCCTGGAACAGTTCCACTTCTATTCCTTCTGCTTCAAGATAGCTCTTGAGCAGGTCGGCTTGCATACGGCCATTGATTTCCGCAAGTAATTCATATTCAAGTTTATCCATTTTGACTCCAGTTCCATTATACCGATAATACGTTTCTTCAAACCAACCGTCAGACTGCCCGTTTTCGTTGTACAATTGGGCGCGATGCCTGAAAACCTAAACGTTTTATTTTTAGCCGCTGAAGCGGAACCCTTCATCAAGGTGGGTGGGTTGGGAGATGTAGCCGGAGCCTTGCCGCGCTCGTTGCACGATCTGCCGTCCGAGGTCAGGGGTGGAACCGCATTGGATATTCGTCTGGTGTTGCCGTTGCATTCAGCAATCAAAACGGAGGGACTTTCGACCGCTAATGATTTTTCCGCTCTCATATCAGGGCGGCGACTTACATGTGCAAGTTCTTGAATCGAATTTGGGCGGCATGACCGTTTACTTTATCAGCAGCGAACCGATCTCTGCTAGCGGTTCGGTTTATTCATCCAACTCCGCATTGGATGCGGAGAAATATACCTTCTTCTCGCTCGGCCGCGCTGGAGTTGACGCGTCAATTGGATTGGAAGCCCAACATCGTCCACGCCAATGACTGGCATACCGCGCTGGCATGTTATGCGCTTTTGATCAAACGCTGGGAAGGCGAATTTCCCGGTGTGGCTTCGGTGTTGACGATTTATAATTTACTTTTCATGGGTCCTGATGTTTCTTCGATCATCGAGGGCTATGGACTTTCCATTGCACAGACCGGCTTGCCTGAATGGGCGTGTGCATGCCGCTCCCGCTTGGACTTTGGGCGGCTGACGCATTGGTAGCGGTCTCTCCAACCTATGCCCGCGAAATGTTAACTCCTGAATTCGGTTGTGGGTTGGATGATTATATTCATGGCCGCAAAGAATCATTGAATGGAATTTTAAACGGAATTGATTCTGAATCCTATAATCCGGCGATTGACCCGGCGCTGGCAATGAATTATGGAAGCGTTACATTGGATAAACGTCCATTGAACAAAACTGCTTTGCAAGTGCGCCTCGGTCTGCCGCAGGAGGCGGACGTTCCTTTACTGGGCGTGGTCTCGCGCATGGATCCGCAAAAGGGAATTGATTTAATCCCCAAGGCTTTGACCAAACTTAAAGATTTGCCGTGGCAGTTGGTCTTACTCGGTACAGGCGATCCAAAACTCGAAGCGTCGATTCGTCAATTGCAAACTGAATTGCCTGATCGCGTGCGTGCTGAGTTCAAATACGATGCAGGTATGGCGCGCCAAATCTATGCCGGCGCGGATATTTTTCTGATGCCATCGCGGTATGAGCCGTGCGGTCTTTCACAGATGATTGCGATGCGTTATGGCTGTGTGCCCATTGTCAGTGCAGTGGGCGGCTTGAAGGATACCGTTTATGATGGCGACACTGGCTTTATGATTGCAAAGCCGACCGCGGGGCGTTTGAAAACCGCCATCAAAAAAACTTTAGCCATCTTTTCTGACCATGCCCGCTGGGAGACGATTCAAAAAGCAGGCATGGCTCAAGATTTTTCCTGGAAGAATTCTGCGAGCCAATACTTTCAACTTTATCAACGCGTTGCTGCGCAACTTGTTGCGCGTTGAAATCCATTTATTTTCTCAGGGTGAATTATGAACTTTCCTCGCTCCGGCGGAATCCTTTTGCATCCAACCAGTTTGCCCGGTCCATATGGCATCGGCGATCTTGGTCCGCAAGCTTATCGCTTTGTAGACTTTCTTGTTGATTCCAGCTGCAAACTCTGGCAAGTTTTGCCTCTTGGTCCAACCGGCTATGGCGATTTGCCGTATCAATGTTTCTCAGCATTTGCGGGCAATCCATATCTCATCAGCCCTGACTTTCTTTTGCGCGATGGATTGTTGAGCGAATCTGATTTCGTGGATAAGCCGGACTTCGCCGCGTCACGCGTGGACTTCGGCTTGCTCATTCCATGGAAATTGAATCTTCTGCAAAAGGTTTTTGACCATTATCAATCCAACCCTGACTCTTTGCGGGTAAGCTTTGATTCGTTTCGCGCGGAAAATTCCTCTTGGCTGGATGATTATGGTCTTTTCATGGCGTTCAAAGATTTGTACGGCGGAGGCGCATGGAATGGCTGGCCGGAGGAAGTTAAGAAGAGAGAAGCGAAAGCGATGGCCGAGGCGCGCCAAAATCTCGCATCATCAATTTTGCGTTTTTCGTTTTATCAATTTCTTTTCTTCAAACAATGGAACGCACTTCGAAACCATGCCAACCGTAAAGGCATCAAGATTATCGGCGATATTCCGATCTTTGTGGCAGGCGATAGCGCGGACGTGTGGGCCAATCCGGAATTATTTTTTCTCGATGAAGATGGAAATCCAACGGTCGTTGCGGGCGTGCCGCCGGATGTATTTTCGCCAACGGGACAGTTGTGGGGTAATCCGCTGTATCGTTGGGACGAACACAAGCGCACCGGTTACGCCTGGTGGATCGAGCGAATCAAAGCCACGTTGAAGATGGTGGACATGATCCGTCTCGATCATTTCCGCGGCTTTGCCGGTTATTACGAAATCCCTGCGGAAGATGAAACCGCCGAGTATGGACAATGGAAGCCCGGCCCCGGTGCGGACTTGTTTCACGCGTTTCAATCTGCATTGGGTAATGAACTTACCCATCATCGCCGAAGACTTGGGAGTGATCACACCGGATGTGATTGCAATCCGGGAAGAGTTTCAATTGCCGGGCATGAAAATTTTGCAGTTTGGATTCTCCGGCCCCGATAATCCATTTCTCCCACATAGCTATGTTCGCAATTGTGTGGCGTATACCGGGACGCACGATAACGATACATCGTTGAGCTGGCTTGCGACGACATCAAACGAAGAACGCGAGTTCGCACTTCGTTATCTTCATTCGGATGGTCATGACTTTGCCTGGGATTTGATCCGCGCCATCTGGGCCTCGGTGGCGATGTTTGCTGTCGCGCCGATGCAGGACATACTCAGCCTTGGCGGTGAAGCGCGTATGAATTATCCCAGCAGGTTAGGCGGAAATTGGGAATGGAGAATGAAAGAAGAGGATATGAATGATGCGCTGGCGAAGAAATTGCAAGAGATAAATTATTTGTATCAAAGATAACGGTTTGTTAGCTGCAAGTGATTGGGAGAATCGGGTATATCTTAACGCCATGCAATGATTCAGTCTCGAGATGCCGAACAAGATGGGAATAGTATAGTTGCAACTCATACAAGGAATTCGACAAAGTTCTGATATATTAAGAGTGTAATGTCTCTCTACCTCCACGATATTCCTCTTCCTGAAGCACAAGCCCGCTTCCATTCTGCATTGGAACAAGCCGGGCTGTGGCGCGTGCTTGGTGCGGAATTGATTCCGCTCGATGAAAACGCGTTAGGTCGTGTCTTGTCAGAATCAGTTTGGGCAAAGATTTCATCGCCGCATTATCATGCCTCGGCGATGGATGGTTTTGCTGTCCGTGCGGAAGATACCGTCGGCGCGCAGCCTTCAACACCGTTTACCTTTTCGCTACTCACTTCTGATTTGCCGATGACGGCTTACGTGGATACGGGCGATCCATTGCCTGAATGGGCGGATGCGGTCATTCCAATCGAGAACGTCGAATCGCTGGATGAGCGCGGCGAAATCATCAAAGATATTCGCAAGCCCAAAATGATTCGGATTCGCGCGGCGGTTACACCGTGGAGTCATGTGCGTCCGCTTGGCGAAGATATCGTCGCCACACAATTGGTTTTGCCTGCGGGGCATATCGTGCGCGCAGTGGATTTGGGTGCAATTGCCGCTTCGGGCCATGATGAAATCAAAGTGGCGCGCAAACCACGTATCGCGATTTTGCCGACCGGCACGGAACTTGTCCCAATCGGATCGAAATTAAAGTCAGGCGATATCCTTGAATATAATTCGCTCGTGCTTGCGGCGCAGATCAAATCCATGGGCGGCGTGCCGACGCGTTTTCCGATTACGAAAGATGATTTCGATTTGATTTATCAGCGCGTGAAAGAATCCGCACAGGATTATGACTTGATATTGTTGAATGCGGGTTCATCCACGGGCGCGGAAGATTTCTCTGCGAAAGTGGTTGAGAAACTTGGAATGTTGTTGGTTCATGGTGTTGCGGTAAGACCCGGGCATCCAGTAATTTTGGGAATGGTAGATCGGGAATCGGTGAATGGGCTTCCGACTCCCGGCTCCCAACTCTCGATTCCCATCATTGGCGTTCCGGGTTATCCGGTCTCCGCCGCGTTGACGATTGAAATCTTTGTCGAGCCGTTACTTGCCAAATGGTTGGGACGAAAACCAAATCAGCTTGCGGTTGAAACCGCACAGTTGACTCGCAAAATCAATTCACCTGCTGGTGATGAGGATTATGTGCGAGTGGTAGTTGGAAAAGTTGGAGATAAACTTCTTGCCGCGCCGCTTGCGCGCGGAGCAGGGATGATTACATCATTGGTTCAAGCCGATGGATTGGTGATTCTTCCGCCCGGTGTTCAAGGTGTTGAAGCGGGAGAAGAAGTTCAAGTTCATCTTTATAAAAGTAAATCCGAACTTGAACACACCATCTTTTGCATTGGCTCGCATGATTTGACGCTTGATTTGCTGGCTCAATTTCTTGCAGAGCATGATCGCCGCTTTGTCTCCGCCAATGTTGGTTCGCAAGGCGGACTGGTTGCGCTTCGCCGCGGTGAAGCACATTTGGCCGGCTCGCATTTATTTGATCCGCAAACCGGGGATTTCAACATCTCGTCTATTCGTCAATACATGCCGGATATTCCAGTGAAGGTTGTTGCGCTGGTTCGACGCGAGCAAGGTCTGTTATTGAAACGTGGAAACCCAAAAGGAATAAGAAGTTTGGAAGACCTCAGCCGCTCAACCGTCCGATTTATGAATCGTCAACGCGGCGCAGGAACGCGCGTCCTGCTGGATCATCACTTGAACTTAATGGGGATTTCTCCCGAAATGATTCAAGGGTACAATCAAGAAGAATATACTCATCTCGGAGTTGCAGCGGCGGTCGCTTCCGGGCGCGCAGATTGCGGACTTGGAATCGCGGCGGCGGCGCAGGCGCTTGATCTGGATTTTATTCCGTTGTTTCAAGAACGCTACGATCTTGTCATTCCGAAAAAATTTGCGGAAGATGAATTGCTGGCGCCTCTCTTCGGACTTTTGAGCGGCCGCGCGTTTCGAGAGGCGGTATCCCGGCTGAAAGGATATGATGTGTCCGTCATGGGCACGGTTGTTTTGGAGGATGAATGAACGAAGCATTGATCATTGATGATAATCGCTCAACGGCTGATGCATTGCATCAAATGTTGACTGTGTTGGATGTGCCTGCGCGTGTGGCTTATGGGGCCAGCCCGGCGATCACACTGTTGAGCGGCTTTACACCCGCGTTGATTTTGCTTGATATCAATATGCCTGGTGTGGATGGCTTGGAAATCCTGGCTTATTTGCGCCGCGAACCGAGGCTTGTGCCCGTTCCAGTGATTGTCATTACATCGGATGACCAACCAGAAACGCGCGCACGCGTCATGAAGGGCGGTGCGAATGCGATGATCATTAAACCGGCCACTCTGGAGTCTCTCGAAGATGATTTGAAAAGGATTGGAATCCTCAAATAACCTGCAATTTTGATCGTCCGTATGTTTGTAAGGAGAATTTATTGTGCCTATCGCGTCTGGAATATCCGCACCTCAATTTGAGTTATTGGATGACACCAATACCCGGCGCAGTTTATCGGACTATAAAGGCAAGCCGGTGATCTTGTATTTTTATCCAGCGGACGATACGCCAGGATGCACGAAGGAAGCTTGTGGTTTTCGTGACGATTATTCTGCTTATCAAAAAGCGAAGGTGACCATTCTTGGTGTCAGCCCTGATTCGGTAAAGTCGCACGTCAAGTTCAAGGAAAAATATCAATTGCCATTTCTGCTGCTCGCGGACGAAGATCATAAGGTATGTAATGCTTACGGCGTTTGGGGACCGAAGAAATTTATGGGGCGCGAATATGAAGGCGTTCTTCGTACTACCTTCTTGATTAATGGTCAGGGTCAGATTGCCCGCGTCTTTGAGAATGTACGGCCAGAAGAGCATAGTGGGGAAATTCTTGAAGCCTTGAAGAACTTATCGCTCTGACCACGATCGAATTCCCGAGAACAAGGCAAGTCTTTTTCCAATGGTACCTGGAGGGCGACCTCCTGGGAGAGCAGGTCATTGCCAAAGGGGCTTTTCTGAACCTCCCATTCGGGAAGTTACACAAAGAGACTCGCACTCGTGCCGGTCTCTTTGTGTTTAAGTTCTGAATTGTTTCGGCAGCGAATTACCATAACTCACTTGCTCTTTTTCGCCGCTCGTGTGGCGGAGGCTTTCTTGGGAGCGGCGCGCTGCGCGGCGGTCTTGGAAGTGCGCGCTAGGACGCCCAGCTTTTCGAGCAGTTGCGGCTTATCGCGCAAGGCCACCTTTGCGATCTTGAGATATTGCGCCGTCCAATCGTCGAGGGCCTGTAAAGCGGAATGCTGTTCGCGGGTGGCTTGCTGCGCCGCGCCTTTGGCGGATTCCTGCCCTTGGTTGGCGGTATCGTAGGAGACGATCTTGGCGCGCTCGCTTTGGAGTCTTGACTAAGTCGTAGCCGTAATCCGCCAGCGCGGGCAGAGTCCGAGCGTTATCGAACAGGGTGTAGGCAGAGGCGAGGAATCCGGCCGTATCTTTGGGCATGGTTCCGTTCAAGCCCAGAGCGTTGAGTTGAGCCTTGTCCTTGCCGAACACGGCGCGTGCCACCTTCGCCAGCGCCTGATAGGCGTCATGCGCCGAGGTTTCGGCTTGCACCAGCGTGCGAGTGGCTTCCTGCTGTGCTCCAGCCGCGGCCTTTTCGGCGTTGACCGCCGCCAGCGCGGCATCGTACAAGGCTTTGCCTTCGCTGAGTTTATCGGCAGGGTAGCCGAACTGGGCCACGAGGCTCTGGATTTCGGGATCGGACAGGGAGTTGCTGATTGCCAACTGGCCGGCATTGAGCTGCTGGGCGATTGTATGATGGGGTCTGGTTGACATATGTTCCTCCTGATCGAATTAGTGGCGTCGTTTGACGGTGAAGGCAGGGTGCTTGCTCCTACTTGTTGAATGCTTGCTCCTGCCCCCTGGATGGTTGCTCCCGCTCGCTAGATGTTGCTCCTGCTCGCTGGACGCTTGCTCCTACTTGCTGAACGGTTGCTCCTACTCGCTGAATAGTTGCTCTTGCTTGCTGGACGCTTGCTCCAGCTCACTTGATGTTTGCTCCTGCTTGCTGGACGGTTGCTTGCAGTCATCCAACGGTTGCTTCGGCTTGACGAAGTAATGCTTGCCGTCGTTGGGCGAGTCCTCGAGTCATTGGTCTGCGATAGATTGTCTATGCCATAAACATAGCTATCCGTTCCATCCTGCAGGACTTGCGGCAAGGTGAGAATAAGGCGATCTTTGGTTCATAAAGCTATTTCAATATGGATTCTTGGATTCCAAATCTTCCAACCATGGGATACCATAATTTACCAAGTCTTCTGTTGCCATTTGTATTTGAACATTCAGTTCGTCCATCGTGAAATACTCCCATTTATGAAATTGTTTTTCATATTTGTATTTATGGATGCCTAATGTCATCCATAATACATGGCTAAGTGGCATATTTAAATAATAGGGATATTCTCTAGGGATTAGATCTGGCTCATCACCAATATTTCGTATGAGCATTATCCAAAAACTTCTTGGCATGGGTGGGACGCCAGACGGGGTGGGCATCCAGCGGCCTAATTGAAATTGCAGGTATGCATACATATTATCAAATAAATGTTTTCGAAAAAAGGTAAGTCCTCCACCTCCTTGCAATCCTTTTGACAGGACGAATTTCTCATATCCTAGCGGAGTTATCGCGGGGATAACGATTTTTCTCAAGCTTGTTTGAAAGTTAATTCGGTTTTCGTTCATCATCAACCTCTGCAGTTCCAGGTTTGTTTGGTGGTTACAATGCTGGAACAAGGCATAAGAAAATCATCCCACCCTCGATGGTGATCATGACCTGCCCCCCAAAAGCTGATCCACTTTTTGAGTTAGGATTATCAAAAGGAGACAGGCAACAATGCCAAGAAAATATTTCACCAGCAGAACAGATCATTAGTAAATTGAGAGAAGCGGAAGTGCTGATCAGTCAAGGCAAAACCGCCGAAGAAGCGAGTCGCACACTTGGGATCAGCGAACAGACGTATTATCGCTGGCGAAAAGAATACGGTGGAGTAGGAACCGAACAAGTGTACCGCTTGAAGGAACTTGAAAAAGAGAATGCGCGCTTAAAGCGATTGGTAGCAGATCTATCCTTGGATAATGCGATTCTGAAAGAGACGGTCAAGGGAAACTTTTGAGCCCGGACAGACGCAGGCAAGCCGTGAACGCAGTTCAGGAAATATTTCAGGTTTCAGAACGAAAGGTCTGCCGGGCACTCGAACAACCGCGAACCACGCAACGCTATGTAAGTCGAAGACCAAATGATGAAGATAGCTTGACGTTGCGCGTCGTGGAACTGGCGGGCCAATATGGACGCTACGGCTATCGACGCATCACGGCTTTGCTACAACAGGAAGGCTGGCGAGTGAACCACAAGCGTGTGGAACGCTTGTGGAGACGAGAAGGCTTGAAAGTACCTGCGAAACAGCCCAAACGCGGCCGATTGTGGTTGAACGACGGTTCCTGTTTGCGTCTCAAACCGGAGTTTCCCAATCATGTCTGGAGTTATGATTTTGTCTTGGAACGAACCCATGATGGCAGAGCTTTTCGTATTCTGAATGTGATCGATGAATATACGCGCGAATGTTTGGCGGTGAAAGTGAAACGGCATCTGGATCATGAAGATGTGCAAGAATGTCTCACAGAATTATTCTGTGAACGCAGTGTTCCTGTTCACTTGCGTTCAGATAACGGACCGGAATTCATCGCCAACGCTTTACGAGAATGGCTCAACAAGCTCAGTGTGAAACCGTTATTTATCGAGCCGGGTAGTCCGTGGGAAAACGGTTATGTTGAATCCTTCAATGGCAAGATGCGGGACGAATTGTTGAACCGTGAAATCTTTTATACACTTCAAGAAGCGCAAGTCTTGATTGCGCGATGGAGAGAGGAGTACAATCACTTCAGACCACATAGCTCTTTAGGATATCGTCCCCCGGCACCACAAGCCTGGCTGGTGTCTGCAATTCCGCAGTCAGGACTAACATAAACTTTGGTACATAATATTGGGGCAGGTCAGTATCACCGACCCGTACAAACACCGAGGCGTGTTGTTCCACTGTATCGAGGCCAGCACTAAATTCTACATCAAGTTGCTGGAATGTAAGCACCGTGAGATGGAAGGCATTCTTAGGCACGAAACAAGAATTAGCGACCGAGAAAGGCTAGGTGGCTTATGTGGGGTGGAGAATCCTTAGGCTTTGTCACCTCACACCTGATATTGCAAAACATGTTTTGGAAAATGACCTGGAGAAATTGCGTCTGAACGGAGTAACGATTCTTGATAGAAAGGCTGTTGTTGATAGGCTGATTACGAAATACGGCTGTCGGAAGGGCACCAACCTGATTGGATTTTGGGATTTGAGGCAGTCGTATTCCAAGGATCAATTGGAGGAAAGGGGATGGGACTCTAATACTATCAACAAGAAGGAAAGGGCAATTACTGAGGTAGGGATTTCCATGCTAAATAGCCCGAATGTGGAGCTCCCGCCGCTATCGGTGATGCTCGAATTGGACCCGAAGCTCTAGTGTTACTAAGGGCTTGCAGGATGCCGGGAAGCAGAATGCAAGCCCATATTCTTCAAAAAGAAAGGAAAAAATATTATGTCAAAAAGAGCTCAAGGAGAAGGAAGTTTATATAAACGGGCTAATGGAAACTGGCTCGCTCAGGTTTCAGTCCAAGGGCACCAAATCAGCAAGTATTTCAAAACCCAGCATGAGGGGACTCGACTGGCTTAAGACCATGAGGACCCAAATTCAAGAGGGTTTGACGTTCAATAGCACCTTGATCACGCTCAACCAGTTTATGGTTCAGTGGCTTGGCTCTATCCGCACTTCGATACGTCCCAAAACCTATAACCAATACAGCTATATCGCTCTAAAACAAATCATTCCAACTCTTGGAAAGATAAAGCTCAAGGATCTTCGCCCGGAACAGATCCAAGCACTCTACAACGCAAAGTTGGACAATGGCATAAGCCAGCGAACAGTTCAGCTTATCCACGTGGTTCTGCATCGAGCTCTGGGCCAAGCGCTCAAACAAGGACTGATTATTCGAAACCCCACCCAGGCAGTGACACGTCCAAGGGTTAGTCACAAGGAAATGATGGTACTTTCAGGAGATCAAGCCAGATCATTTCTCAGCGCTGCACAAAATACCCGCTATGAAACCCTGTACTATTTGGCAATCCATACCGGAATGCGTGAAGGAGAACTCTTGGGATTGAAGTGGTGCGACCTGGATTGGGTAACCAAGCGATTGCAGGTAAAACGCCAGCTACAACACATCTCAGGACATGGGCTTGTCTTTTCGGAGCCCAAGACAGCTGCTGGTCGGCGCATGATCGTCCTAAGTCCGAATGCAATCGAAAAGCTTCGATCCCACAGCGAAAAGCAGAATGTAGAACGACAACTCGCTGGAAGCGCGTGGGTTGAAAACGATTTGATCTTTCCTACTAAGCTAGGATCTCCGATGTACTCTGCCAACATGTATAAGATTTTCAAGGGAGTCTTGAAACTTGCCAGTCTGCCAAATATTCGTTTCCATGATTTGAGGCACACCGCTGCAACTCTCATGCTTCAACAAGGTGTCCATCCAAAAGTTGTCCAAGAACGTCTTGGGCATTCAGATATCACACAAACCCTCGGCACGTACTCGCATGTTTTGCCCTCCATGCAGGAAGAGGCAGCGGATAAACTCGATGAAGTGCTTACTCCGATCAATGTAAGTCAAGAGATCAAAAAGTTGGAAGAGGTTCAGGCTAGCTACGAGTTGCCTCTCCCAGAAAAATAAAACCTGAACGATTCTGGTTGCAGTACGGTTGCAGTAAAAAAGAGAGCCTTCAAAAATGGGGGCTCTCTTTTTTCCGATTTGGTGGAGCATTTGGGCTATTTCCGCCCATTTTTAGCTGGGGATTAGGGATTCGAACCCCAATTCTCACATCCAGAGTGTGATGTGCTGCCGTTGCACCAATCCCCAATCATATGTACTAGCTGATCCAGAGTCAGCCGCATTAGACGAGCCCCCACTAGGATGTCGAGCATCCTGACCAGCGGAGCAGAATTCTAACACGGGCTAAACTTTGCGACAAGTCTGCTTTCTATCACTAGTATATTGGATGGCCAAACTCAAAAGTCCTTCGCTTTGTTATAATGAATAACATCTAATATAACGAAGGCATCCCAAATGAGTCCAGAAGAGTCAAAGCCCATTGATTTCATCCGCGAAGCAGTTGCCGAAGATTTACGCACAGGCCGCTTCAAGTATGTTCGCACGCGCCTGCCGCCCGAACCAAACGGCTATTTACACATTGGTCATGTCAAGGCATTCATGATTGATTATCTCATCGCCAAGGAAAACAATGGCGAGTTGGTTTTGCGTTTCGACGATACCAACCCAACCAAGGAAGAGACTGAATTCGTAGATGCAATACAAAATGATGCGCAGTGGCTCGGCATCGAATGGATAAAAGTTACCTACGCCTCGGATTATTTTGGCTTGCTATATGATTGGGCTGTCCAACTAGTGAAAAAGAGATTGGCCTACGTGGATGATCAAAGCCCCGAGGAAGTCAGCGCAAATCGCGGCACATTGACTGAACCCGGAAAAAATCGCGATTCCGTGATCGAACTGTTGAAGAAGATCTCGATTTGCTGGAGCGCATGAAGAATGGTGAATTTCCGGATGGCTCACGCGTGCTTCGAGCGAAAATTGACATGGCGCATCCCAACATCAACATGCGCGATCCGGTGATGTATCGCATCATCCATGACCCGCCGCATCATCGCACCGGCTCGACGTGGAAAATTTATCCGATGTACGATTGGGCACATGGACAAAACAACTCAATGGAAGGCATTACGCATTCGCTATGTTCGCTCGAATACGAAAATCATCGTCCGCTTTACGAGTGGTTTCCCGAACAACTTGGAGTATGGAAGCCGCGTCAGATCGAGTTTGCGCGTCTTAACTTGACCTATACCGTCATGAGCAAACGCAAACTGCGACGTCTCGTTGAGGAAGGACGCGTAAAAGGCTGGGACGATCCGCGTATGCCAACACTGCGCGCTATGCGGCGGCGCGGTTACACGCCCGAAGCGATTCTCGATTTCATTCGACGCGTCGGTGTCGCCAAGAACTACAGCATCAGCGATGTGTCTTTGCTGGAAGCTTGTGTCCGCGACGATCTTAACAAACACGCGCTTCGCCGCATGGCTGTGCTTCGTCCGCTGAAAGTCGTCATTGATAACTATCCCGACTCACAAGTCGAAGAAATGGACTCGGTCAATAATCCCGAAGATCCAAATGCAGGCACGCGCAAGATTCCATTTTCAAAAGTCGTTTATATCGAACAGGAAGATTTTCGTAAGTCGCCGCCGCCGAAATATTATCGTCTCTTCCCCGGCAACGAAGTTCGATTACGCTATGCGTATCTCATCAAATGCGCACACGTTGTGAAGAATGATAAAGGCGAAGTGATCGAAGTTCATTGCACATATGATCCTGCCACGCGCGGCGGCGATGTGCCCGATGGACGCAAGGTCAAGTCTACCATTCATTGGGTCTCTGCTACACATGCAAAGGGAGCAGAGATTCGAATCTACGACCGTCTCTTTACAAAAGAAGACCCGGAAGAAGGCGAAGAAGGTTTCCTTGGATGTTTGAATCCAAATTCATTGACCGTTCTCAATGGATATGTGGAACCGCTTCTCTCCGCAGCGAAAGCGGGTGACCGTTTCCAATTCGAACGCCAGGGATATTTTTGCGCTGACCCCGACTCAACTCCCGACAAACCTGTTTTCAATTTGACCGTTTCACTGAAAGATGCTTGGGCAAAGATAGAGAAGAAACAGTAGTAAAAAAACCTGACAGGTCTACGAGACCTGTCAGGTTTTTTATCAAAGTTTTTCCAACATCTCCATCGCTTTTCTCAATCTTTCCAAGGTTTTGTCTTTACCTATCATCTCAATGCTCTTAAATAGTGGGGGGCTAACTTTTTGTCCCGTAACGGCAACGCGCACAAGACCAAGCACTTGATTTGCGCTGAATCCTGATTTTGCTCCACATAAGTGCGCAACGACGACTCGACGGTTTGATGATCGAAATCGGACAACCCATAAAGTTTTTGATAGATTTCATTCAAGATGGTTCCAGATACATTTGCATCATATCCTTTTAGAATTAAATCATTTAGATTTGGCTCTACCTTTATCCTTGAAAAAAAGCCCAGCGAAGCCAACACAATCATCCAGTGTAACGAGACGTTCACGAATGAGGGGAACGATTTTCAAGAGCAGGTCATCTTTAACGGAATAACCTGCTTTGATGAAGAAAGGCTTGATGCGTGATGCCAGCTCAAGGTCCGGCAAGAGGCGGATGTGAGTCCCGTTAAAGTGATCCAGCTTGGTAAAGTTGATCGCTGGCCGGTGAAGGAGTCAGACTGTCAATACTGAAGCGCTCAACCATCTCGTCAAGCGACATCACATCATCCTCCGGCACGCCCCACCCCATCAACGCCATCCAATTCAAAACACCTTCAGGTGTGAAGCCGAGCTCTTCCAGATCTTTGATGAAAATGGAATGACCATCTTTGATGGCGTCCACGGCTTCACGCTTCGACATTTTGCCTTTGCCGCTTGGTTTTAGAAAAACCGAAAGATGAATCCAAATTGGCTCATCCCAGCCAAAGGCGCGCACCACGTTGACGTGAAGCGGAAAGGTGCTTAACCATTCTGCCCCGCGCAGCACATGCGTGATCTGCATTAAGTGATCGTCCACCATCGCCGCGAGATGATAGGTGGGCAAGCCATCCGATTTGATAATTACATAATCATCAACATTTTTATTCTCGATGAAAATATCGCCGCGCAGATGATCGTGAGCTATTGTCACGCCTTCCTTTGGCATCTTAAAACGGATGACATGCCGTTCGCCGTTTGCAACGCGCCGCGCCGCTTCATCCGGATCGAGCCTGCGGCACAAGCCATCATAATGCAACGACTCTTTGTGCGCTTGCTGTTCTTTCCGCATCTTATCGAGCCGCTCCGGCGTGCAGAAGCATGGATACGCATATCCTGTATTGATCAAGATGTTTGCGTGGTGACTGATAAATCTCACGTCGCTCGGTTTGGCGATACGGTCCGAAAGCACCGCCCACATCCGGACCTTCATCATAATTCAATCCGAGCCAGCGTAAACCATCCATGATTTCCTGTTCTGCACCGGAAACGGTTCGCTTAAGATCCGTATCTTCGACGCGTAGAATAAATTTTCCGCCGGTTTTTTTAGCGAGCAAATAATCATATAGCGCGGTGCGTGCAGTGCCGAGATGCATGTATCCAGTTGGAGATGGAGCCACGCGCACACGGGCGGGTTTTGAATAATCCGTCATATAACTCCAAGTATTTGCCCCACCCGTCCATTCGGGACACCCTCCCCAAATTCAAGGAATTTGGGGAGGGATGAGGAGGGGTCAGAATTCCATTGGCTTGTGCCGCATCACAACGCTTTCAACAAGTCCAACGCCGAGCATGATTGAAGCCAAACCGCTTCCACCATAACTGACAAACGGAAGCGGCAAGCCTGAAACAGGAATCAACTTTAAATTGACGGCGATATTTGCCATCCCTTGAAAAAATAACAAAACCGCCACGCCATAAGCAATCATCGCGCCGGAGACATCACGGGCTTTTTGCGCGGCGCGAATACAGCGCCACACAATGAAGATTTCAACCAGGATCACCGCGATCCCGCCAACCAAGCCAAACTCTTCTGAAATCGCAGAAAAGATAAAGTCAGTGTGACGAACCTTAAGAAACCGCAATTGGGTCTGCGTACCGTGACCATATCCTTTGCCGAATAATCCGCCAGAACCAATGGCAATTAAAGCTTGTTCAACGTTGTAGGTTTCACCGTAACTCACATTCGACTGAGGCCGAATGAAGTTAAGAACGCGATTTTGCTGGTAGGTTTGCAGAAACGGAAAGACGATGACCGCCAGCAACAGCACCGATCCGCCAATAATCAGCAACTGCCGAACATCCAGTCCATTAATCCACAGCAAAGCAAAGAATATCACCAGGATCACGATCACGTTGCTTAAGTTGGGTTGAAGCAGGATCCAAATCATCAAAAAGAATACCCACAAAAAAGCACGCACAATCCATGGAATATTACGCGGTTCGTTTTGAGTATTATCGAAATAGCGCGCCAAAATCAGGATGACAACGATCTTGGCAAATTCAGTCGGCTGGACAAAGAGCACGCCCACCTGAAACCAGCGCGCCGCCCCAAACACCGCCTGAGCACTCAAGAACAAAGCGATTAACAAAAACATCATGACCACGTAAATGGGGCGATACAAAGCCAGCCAGTAGTGATAATCCATGGCTGCGACAATGAAAATGGCAATGAGCCCGCCAATCGCGAAATAGATTTGCCTGCCAACCAAAGGAGCTAATTGATCGTTCCCCGCCACTGCCGAGCGGATCATTGCCACGCCGAAGGCGGTGGCAAGCACAATTGCGCCGAGCAAAAGGAAATCAAAATTTCGCCATGAAAGAGCGCGCGTCATAATTATCCGGTGCGCCGGCGCGTCACGCTCCTCAAGGGAATATCCGCCACCAAACGCTGGACCCGGCCATCGTGTTCCACGTCAATCTGCACGGCATCCCGGTCAATATCAACATGACGAGAGATTACTTGCAATAATTCGTCTTTCAATACATTCAACTCGACTGATGTTAAGTCCGTGCGGTCATGGATAAGCACCAACTGCAGCCGTTCTTTGGCACTTTCGGCGCTTTGTTTCCGTCTAAACCAGGTCATCATCGCCTCCCCGTCATCTTTTGGATTCGTTCCCACAAGCCGCTTTGTTTATCGAGATCCATGAACGGTACTTCCTGACCCTTGAGGCGGCGTGCAATATTTCGGAACGCTTGGCCAGCGTGACTCTTCGGATCCTGCGCGACAGGCGTGCCGCGATTCGATCCAACGATTACGGATTCATCTTCCGGCACGATCCCGATCAATTGAATGCCAAGCAAATCCAAAACATCCTCGGCGGATAACATATCATGCTGTTTGACCAGATCAGGATTCAAACGATTGATCACCAGCGCAGGTGAATGCTTCTCCTCCGCTTCAAGAATCCCGATCACGCGGTCCGCATCCCGCACCGCGGAGACCTCGGGGTTGGTGATCACCAGCACACGGTCCGCGGGAGCGATGGCGTTGCGAAAGCCGCGTTCAATTCCGGCAGGCGAGTCGATCAAAATAAAATCAGCGTTCGAACGTAGTTCATCACAGATGCGCTTCATGTCGCTCGGCGAAACTGAATTCTTGTCCCGCGTTTGAGCCGCAGGGATAAGGTATAACTCAGGCAGATGCTTATCGCGTATCATAGCCTGACGCAATTTACAGCGTCCTTCGATCACGTCCACGATATCGTACACAATCCGATTTTCAAGCCCCATGACCACATCCAAATTGCGCAGGCCGATATCGCCGTCAATACAAACCACTTTATCACCATCCATTGCCAGCGCAACGGCAAGGTTGGCAACGGCGGTTGTCTTCCCAACACCGCCCTTTCCAGATGAAATGGTTACAACTTGAGCAGTCATAATTTCTATCCCTTATGAAAATTTCCACGATTCGACCACAACCCGCTCATTCCGGATAAATGCCACCACAGGTCCCAATATTTGTTTCTCTTTTTTGATATTTACCGCTTCTTCCGCGATCCTTTAACTGCATTGGGGCGAAATCAAGCGCACACACTTTTGAATTTTCATCCCCCTTCGATCCGGCATGGACTGCGCCGCGTAGTTTTCCCCAGATGATAACATTTCCTTCTGCAACAATTTCCGCGCCGGGATTTACATCGCCCAACACAACCACATGGCCTGGAAATTCGACGCGCGTTCCGGAGCGCAACGTTTTGTTGATGAAAAGGGCTGTTTCATTGTTCTGATCGCCGGAATTAAAATCGCGTTTCCTCCGGGCGCGGTTTGGAAATACGCGTCGCTAATCCAAGCAATTGCGCGGTCTGTTCGGTGGCCGGCGATTCACTGACAACTGCCCACAATACGACATTTCGATCCGAAAGCTGATCACGCAGTTCGACCATTTCATTTACATGCAAAACCTGCGCGCCAACATCCAATGCCAGACGAGCGCCCTGAAAGAAGGATGGCTGTTGATCCATTTGCGACAGCAACGCAGTCTGCAGTTCTTCCCATGACGCGTCACTAAGGGAAACCAACAAGCCGTCACGCAAGCCTTTGATTTGAACAAGAGAATGTAAATCGTTCATAAGCTATTAACTTCCCCCAAATTATAGCATGACTATAAGAATATAAATCAACGCAGATAGATGAGTTTGCACATCCGGCCCATGATCATAGGTTTCTGGCCAATCAACCTCCTCCGTTTTGCGCCAAGTCAATGGACTTGAGTTCAAAATAAGCCTTCATCACTTTTTCGACCACTGGCGCGGCCACTACTGCACCTTCCCCACCGTTATACATGAAGGCACCGATGATAATTTCAGGGTTATCGTAAGGTGCATATGCAATCGTCCAGCCGTGAACCGGCCATTCGCCAAACTGGCATCGGTTCTCCGCCAGCGCCACATCGTCACAATATTCTGCACTGCCGGTTTTGCCAGCTACTGCAACAGGCAAAGGATTATCGCCCATAAAGGTCGGGTGAAGCGTACCTTGAGGGTCGGTTACCACGAGGCGCATGCCCTCCTGCACTTCCTTGACCACTTGCGGGCTGACGGTTTTATAAATTCCGGTTGGATTGCCACAGGAGCCACCACACCCATCATACGTATTGATTTTAGCATCAGTGGTTATATCCCATTTTACGTTGGGAACGAACGGTGAAATCTGATAACTTCCAGTAGGTAATTGATTCGCGGTCGTGTTATCGGTTAAATCCATCCAATCCTGATGTACAATCCCGTCGCTATCCGTCGTTTGATGAGGAACCCAAAGTGTAAAATCATTTGGATTAAACCAAACTGTCTGCACCTTGCCGTCGCCATTTGTTATTTCCTTGACGATGGTCGGCTGGACCACTTTGCCGTTATCCGCAATGGTCGCCCCAGACATCAACACTTGAAGCGGAGTCGCCAGCACATAACCTTGTCCCACGGTAGCGATATATGTATCGCCAGTGGACCAGTTCTCGCCTTGATTGATCCGTTTCCATTGCGGTGAAGGAATTAACCCATTTGCCTCACCCGGTAATTCAATTCCTGAAGCCTTACCGTAACCGAGGGCATTTGCGTATTCATCCAAGCGATAAATTCCCAAGCCGGTTCCCGGAATTTCGTTGCCATAGCCGCCACCCACTTTGTAGAAACAAACGTCACTAGAAAAAGCAATGCAATGCAGGAAATCAATATCACCAAAGCCCGACGGCCGTACGTCTGTAATCCAATCCACGAACGGACGCGAATTGCTAGGGCCACAAGGCTCATTTGGGTAGAACTGCTCACAGAGGTTAAGTTGGCCGGGAGCGTAAATCACTTTATTTGGCGTCACCACGCCCTCATTCAAAGCACCGGTCGCAGCTGAAAGTTTGAAGGTTGAGCCGGGTGGATATTCACTTTGAATGATGTTGTTCAACAGCGGATGGCGAGGGTCCTGGGTTAATTGATTGTAATAATAAGATGGAATAAAACGCGCCATCCGATTATTTTCATAGGTTGGGTAAGAAACCATTGCCAAAATTTCGCCGGTTCTTGGATTCATAGCCATTACAACGCCACTCGAAATTCGGATGCGCGCAAAATAAGTATTCCAGTAGTTGATCTCAGATATAAGAGCGGCTTGAGCCGCGGCCTGTAGGCGCGTATCAATAGTCAATGTAACGTTGAAGCCTGGAACAGCTGCAACGGGCGGCAGAAGATTTCCGAGTTCCTGGCCAGCCACATCCACCTGTACCACGCGTTTTCCGTTTTGGCCGGCAAGAACATCTTGAAGAGAATCTTCGACGCCTGCATAACCAATCTTATCTCGGTTGGCTACAAAACCTCGCGCGCTCAATTCGTTTTCCAGAGATGCGGGAATGGGGCCAAGAAATCCAATCACATCCGCTGTTAAGGAGCCAGTTGGATAATCGCGGATGGGCTGAATTTCAATGCCAACTCCGGGCCAATCAACGGAACGTTCCGTGACAAGACGCGCAATATCCTCACTAATATCACATGCAATTTCAACCGGCGTGTAAGGAGCGAGCGAATCGCCAAGAGCCACCAAATCGGCGATTGCCGGCCCGGGAACACAAGGACCATAATTCTTGGCATTATTCAAAGAATCGGTAGTGACTGGGCCTCCAACTGGAACGCCGGTTATGGCAGAGACATCTCGATAAATCCTTTCGACATCCGCCTCATCATCCGGAAGATTAGCCGGCGTAATGATCAGGTTATAAGATGCAGTGTTCCGCGCCAGCACATAACCATTCCGATCATAGATGATGCCGCGCGCCGCAGGAAGACTGATCTCGTTGGTGTAATTATCAATCGCGCGCGCCGTCCAATCCTTGCCGCCTAAAATCTGCAATGTTAATAGGCGTCCTAACATAATTACCAAAATCAGCAAACCAACGCCATAAACCACAACCAGCCTTCTTACGTCAAAGTTTGACGAACGCGGAGAAGACGAAGAGCTCATGCTTCCTCCTGAACCGGAAACACCCAACCCGCCAGATCGCGCATCAAACCATACATAGGAATGGAAATAAGGAGATTAAGCAAAAGGCTTGGAAGTGTGATAAGACCCATTGCGTCTCCGAACGGCAACGGGTCGCCGGAGACGCGCAGGTAGAGAAAAGATAAAAGGTGCACGAACAAAGTTCCAAGAAAAGTCACGCTAAACATAGCTAATAGAGGCGCCTGCCAAACTCGATATTGTAACAATACCGCAAGCAGGACAACTCCAAGGTAACCAGCCAAAGTGATAATCCACGGCATATGTGAGACGGTGCTTATCATAATGCTAGCCAGAAACGCCCATTGAAATGCAGTCGTGACTCCCTTTTGCAAAGCAAAAGCCGCCAGCATAACGAGGATCACATCGGCGTAACCGGCAAGCAATGAAAACTGACTGACAATGGTTGACTGCAAGACGACAGCCAACGCAAGCAATGGAATGGCTATAATATTACGCATAATGCTAAGGCGATGGCGTGGGCATAAGTGGAGTAATATCCACGGCGCGGAAATTTGTGATCACGAGAACTATATCCAGGCGGGTGAAATCCACAGCAGATTGTACGGTAGCCTGCTGAAATAATTCATAATCCAGTTTGCGGACGTTGATGATCTGTCCTACAATCAGATCAGGCGGATAACCTCCGCCCAAACCGGACGTAAGAATCAGATCGCCGCTCTGAACCGTCGCATCCTGGGAAATCATATCGAGCGAAATGTCGCCCGTTACGGAACCAAGAAGCACAGCATCTGTATTGGCATTCTTTAGATGAACGTTCAAAGTTGAAGCCGGATCGGTAATCAACTGAACGCGTGCGGCATCCGCAATGACCGCATCAATCCTTCCGACCAAACCTTGATTGGTTACAACAGGCATGCCTCGAAGTATGCCATCATTTGAGCCGCGATTGATGATAATATAATGAAGAAAAGGACTCGGATCACGGCCAATGACCGAGGCGGCCTCATAGCTGTTTTCCGGGTTGGCGCGGGAAAAATCCACCAGTGCAGAAAGAATTTCAGTTTGACTGACGCGTTGTTGCAAATCAATCACTTGAGTCTGCAATTGAGAAATCTGCGTTTCCAATTCTGCGTTTCGCGTACGCAGAGTAATGATATCGCGCGGCGCCGATAGAAATTGCTGAATGGCTTGATAACGGATTGCGAACCAGTATTGAACTGAGACCAATCCGCTCGTAAATCGATTGGAAACCGGGCTAAAAAAACCGCCAAAAGCCAGTGCCAAAATTCCCCCGACAATCAAAAAAATAATAGTAGTTTGCAAAGAACGAGAAAACAAATCTTTCATTTATTTTATAAGAGCGCACAAGAAATGCGCAAAATCGGAAATCAACGGTTATGGCGCGTACTGCCACGCTCCAAGCCAACAAGAAAGCGGCTCAGATTATCATATTCTTCGTAGACCAAAGCCGCGCCGCGTACCACACAAGTAAGCGGATCTTCGGCGACCCATACACGCAATTTAAGCTCATCAGTCAAACGATCCGCCAAGCCTTGCAATAACGCACCGCCGCCCGCCAAACAGATTCCAATGTCCATCAGGTCGGCCACAATTTCTGGGGGAATTTCGTCCAGCGCATCGCGCACCGTATCAATAATCACTTGAACAGATCCCGCTAGCGCCTCACGAACCTCAACGGATGAGATCTCGATGGTCTCCGGCAAACCGGTCACAAGATTCCGCCCGCGCACTTCCACAGTTTTTTCCGGTTGAAGTGGATAGGCAGAACCGATCTTCCATTTGACTTGTTCAGCGACACCTTCGCCGATCAACAAGTTATATTTATTGCGCACGTATTGAACAATATCCTGATCCATTTCATCGCCGGCCACGCGCAACGAACGCGACGCAACTACGCCGTTCATGGACATCACTGCCACTTCAGTTGTTCCCCCGCCGATATCCACAACCATCGAACCGCGAATCTCACCGATGGGCAACCCCGCTCCAAGCGCTGCCGCGATCGGCTCCTCGATCAACATGGCTTGACGTGCGCCCGAAGCCATCACTGCATCATAGACCGCCCGCTTTTCCACTTCTGTCACGCCAGTTGGGATTCCAACCACAACACGCGGCCGCGGAAGCGGCACTACGCTTTGTTCGTGAACTTTGCCAATAAAATACTCAAGCATTACCTGCGTCACATCGAATTCCGAGATCACGCCATCCCGAACCGGTCGGACAACCAGCACATTGCCGGGCGTACGCCCAACCATTTCCTTCGCTTCCAATCCAATGGACAAAGGAAGACGGGATCTCTTATCTATGGTTACCCAAGAGGGTTCATTAATAACAATACCCTTGCCGCGCACGTGAACAAGGGTGTTCGCAGTGCCCAGATCAATGGCTATGTCTAGAGAAAACAGGCCTAGCAGCCAGTTTATGGGGTTGAAGGCCAAATTATAGGCTCCTCGATGAGAATCTGCGCAAACCTGCGGCTTGCAGGAGTTATTATATCATACCGCAAGCATTTGCTTTTGAGGGACTCCGCACAAGTGAATGGGGTAAAATATCTAAATGAAGAATTCACATCGGTTCGGGAGAAGATATGGTTAAGATAGCACTTGTTACAGACAGCACGGCCTACATTCCTGGTGATCTGTCCAAGGCATACAACATTACCATTGTTCCTCTGAGTTTAATCTGGGGTGATCAAACCTACCGAGATGGAGTGGATATTCAGCCTGACGAATTCTATGCGCGACTTAAAACCACCAAGGTGATGCCTACCACTTCGCAAGTGCCCATGCTGGACATGCAACGTACCTTTCAAGAACTAGTTGACAAGGATTTCGAGGTACTGGGAATATTCATCTCCGCTAACCTTTCCGGGACATGGCAATCTGCAATTCAAGCACGCGAAGCTCTTGGGCCCTCCGGAGAAAAAGTACATATCATTGACAGCAACGCCACTGCCATGGCCATGGGCTTTCCCGTATTAGCCACAGCGCGCGCCACACAACAAGGCGCCAGTATGAATGATTGCATCGCGCTTGCTGAGGAAGCCTGTCGGCATGTGGGAGTTTATTTCGTTGTTGAAACGCTCGAATTCCTGCATCGAGGCGGACGCATCGGCGGCGCGGCGCGCTTCATCGGGTCCGCATTGAATCTCAAACCGATCCTCGAGTTGAAAGACGGGCGCATTGAAGCGCATGACCGCGTCCGCACAAAAAGCAAAGCGCTCGACCGCGTCCTCGAATTAGTCGAAGAACAAGTCAAAGGCAAATCAAAAATCCGTCTTTCTACGCTGCATGCCAACGCCGAGGAAGAAGCCATTCAATTGCTCAACCGTGCCACAACCGAGCTGGGTGCGATTGAAAGTATTCTCACGGCCGTCAGCCCTGTGGTTGGCGTTCATGCCGGCCCCGGGACAGTGGCATTGGCTTATATGACAGACATCTAGAATATCAAAAATTAGCAGGTACTTCGGAAGTGATTGTCAATTTTTATACGGGTATAATTCAACTGTGAAGCATCCCAACCCGCTAGTCATTGGAATCGCAGGCGGCTCCGGTTCCGGCAAAACAACGGTGGCCCAGCAAATCCTAAACCGCGTCGGTGCAAATCAAATCGCCTTCATCCAACATGATTCGTACTACAAGGATTTGGGGGGACTTCCTCCGACGCAACATGCGAATATCAACTTTGATCATCCCAACTCGCTTGATACCAATCTGTTGATTCAACATATCGTTTCGCTTCGCGACGGGAAAGCAGTTGAGGTTCCAATTTATGATTTTTCCACGGACAGACGTACCAGCCAAACGTTCAGAATTGAGGCGCGCCCGTGTGATTCTTGTGGAAGGAATACTGATCTTTGTAGAACCCACTCTGCGCGAGCTATTTGATGTCAAGATTTTTGTTGATACCGATTTCGGATATTCGCTTCATCCGGCGATTGGAACGCGACATTACTGAACGTGGACGAACAACAGAGTTTGTGATCAAACAATATGAAGCAACCGTCCGCCCCATGCATTTAGAATTCGTGGAGCCGTCCAAGCGATACGCTGACATTATCATTCCCCAAGGCGGCTTCAACGCGGCTGCTATGGATATGGTAGTGGCACGCATCGAAGCATTGTTAAAATAATTTCTCATTCTACCCAGGAGACCAAATGGCAAAAAAATGGAACACCCCACCGGCAATGACAATTGATCCAAAGAAAAAATATAAAGCCCGCATGGAAACTGACAAAGGCATAATGGTCATTGAACTGTTTGCAGATAAAACTCCGAAGACCGTCAATAACTTTGTGTTCTTATCGCGCGAAGGGTTTTACGATGGCATCATCTTTCATCGTGTCATCAAGGATTTCATGGCACAAGGCGGCGACCCGACCGGCACAGGTACGGGCGGACCCGGCTACAAATTCGCCGATGAATTTCATCCGAGCTTGAAGCATGACAAGCCGGGCAGGCTTTCCATGGCAAATGCAGGAGCAGGAACCAATGGCTCACAATTTTTCATTACGCATATTCCGACACCATGGCTCGATAACAAGCACAGTATCTTTGGTCAGGTGGTCGAAGGCATGGATGTATTGATGTCCATTCCGCCGCGCGACCCAATGCGTCCAGAATATCCCGGTGTTAAGATCCTGAAAGTTACCATTGAAGAATCCGCCTAAAAAACTTTCGGGGGTGAATCATTTTTACATTCAACCGTCGCGCTCAACCTTCTGCGCGTTTTTGTTCTGCTAATCGTGATTGGCATTAGCGTATATATTTACACGATCCGAGATCAGGCCGCAAAGTTTGCTGCGTACGGGTATCCAGGCATTTTCTTAATATCCGTTCTCGCCAACGCAACAATCCTGATTCCGGCCCCGGGAATTGCCATCGTCTTCGCGATGGGCGGCGTTTTCAATCCATTGGTTGTCGGGCTTGTGGCCGGGACAGGCGCGGCCATTGGAGAGCTATCCGGTTACATGGCTGGCTTTAGTGGCCAGCCTGTAGCGGAGAAAACCAAAATCTACCAACGCATCGAGAGCTGGATGCAAAGATATGGGATGCTGACTATTTTCGTATTGGCCGCGATTCCCAATCCATTCTTTGACCTGGCAGGAATGTCTGCGGGCGCGTTGAAAATGCCACTCTACAAATTCTTGCTGGCATGCCTGCCCGGCAAGATCATCAAGATGTGGATCTTTGCTTACGCAGGCGCATATTCGATTAATCGGCTGATCAACATTATGAAGTAAAGCGAGGCCTGCAGCCCAATGCACAAAACATTTTTATGATCAAGGAATTTTCCCGCGATAGCATCTAATATCTTTTATTTCTTTTTTGCGATCTTCGCGGCGGAGATTTCTTCTGTGCCGATGAAGCCTCCTCGGCCTTTTGCCCATGCAACTCTACGACTTCTTTTTCAGTTAGATGACGCCATTCGCTAGGCTTAAGATTTCCAAGCAACAAAGTTCCAATGCGGATACGCACAATGCGGACAACCGGCAAACCAAGCAATGAACCGATCTCGCGGATTTGCTGCTTGCGCCCTTCTCCCATTGTAACTCTCAGCCACGCGCCTTTTCCTGCACCTGCTTCGACATAAACATCAGCAGGCGCGGTTTTATAGCCATCTTCCAAAACCACACCGCGCCGCCAGGTTTGAATCTGCTCCGGGTCGGGACGACGCGCTACCAGAACCTTGTATTCCTTTCGATGTCCATAGCGCGGATGCGTTAGTTTATTGGTCAAGTCACCATCGTTGGTCATCAAGATCAGACCTTCGCTATCCCAATCCAAACGACCAACGGGATAAAGACGCTCGGTTTCCGGAATCAGATCGCGCACGGTCTTGCGTCCCACTTCATCATCCACCGATGAGATAATGTTGCGCGGTTTATATAACGCAATATAAGTTAATTGCTCGCGCGCGGCGAGAGGCTTGCCGTCCATCGTGACTTTATCCATGGCGAGATCGGCTTTTTGACCGAGGATCGCAACCTTTCCATTGACGCGCACGCGTCCGGCTGTGATGAATTCTTCGCAGGCTCGGCGCGAACCGTAACCAGCTTGAGCTAAAAGTTTTTGTAGGCGTTCTTGCATATTTTTTATCCAATGCTATACTTGATTGTAACCGCTTTGCTTTCCAAATGTAATCAATTCGTTTGCATAATCATCAGCTTAGACTTCACTCGCAATTCTCGAACGCATTATGCCTGCTATCGATTATTCTGTTTGCCGTGGAACTACTATTGTCGCTGTCCGAACGCCCGAAGTATTTGCGATGGCAACAGACAGTAAAGGCACATTCGAAGGCGGTGGAAGAGCGGCGACCAGCCGTCCAGTTTCAAAGATTTTTCAGAAGGATGGAATCCTCTACGCAATAAGCGGGCTTACCAAAGATACAAAACGCGGTTTTGATCCAGTTGCTTCTATAGATGATTCCGTATCTGATCTTGAGCCGCTTCAGAACATAGCCAATAAATTAGAACAAGTCCTTTCGAAGGCGCTTGAAGGAGAACTGACTGTACTCCGAGCCGAAGAGCCAGAGCTATTCCGGCAAGAAATCGCGGCCGATGGTAATCACGGAACAAGCATCCTCCTTGCTTGTTGGGAGAACGAGGGGCCATTATCTATTGGGATTCACTTTCATGGCGTTCTCAATGAAGATGGTAAGCTTGCAATCCGAACGACCGCGCCTTGCATGTCCAGGCGATTGTCCTAGCGGGATATTCACGTTTTTCCTTGGCCACCATACTGCAATTGATAAATATGTCGCACAGCGAGGCAACATATGTCGATGTCACCAGAAGATGGTGTAAGATTCTTTGTCCAATTGGAGATTGATGCAGGGACGCCGGGTGTTGGGCTACCTATTGATGTTGTGCGGCTCGACAAAAATGGAATTACTGAGCTTCTCATAAATAAGTAAACTTTTTAGAAATACAATCCTGCTCGCGCAAAGAAAGACTGGATCAAATAAGGCTTTCGTCGTAAACGCAGGATTGCCAGGTTGAGTTGTTGATGCAAATGATCCAAGTCAAAACAACAAATATTGCGAAGTTCGACACGCTTGAGATGTTGCCAGGTTCCTTCATCAGGATTGAGATCAGGGGCATACGGAGGTAACCGTTCAAGATGAATTTGTTTGGCAGCTCCATTAGATAGAAAGTTTCTCACCTCGATGTTTCGATGAATAGGCGATCCGTCCCAGATGACCAACAACTTGCGTTCGGTTTGGGAAAGCAGATGGTTCAAGAAACGAACACTATCCAGACCTTTGAGAGCCTCGTATCTCGTCATCGTAAACAACCAGCCTTGCGGCGTCACGCCGCTCATCACAGACAAGTGATCGCGAGTCTGGAACACTTTTAGGATGGGCGTCTCGCCTCGCGGCGCATAAGACCGGACGGCAGCCGGCAGAAGATAAAAGCCTGATTCATCCACAAAAACAAGTATTCTACGTTCCAAATCGGCTTTTTTTTCGTTTCGATCCAAATCTCGTTACGCCAGCGCATAATCTCTTCTTCATCGCGTTGACTGGCCCGTTCGATTGGTTGTTGCGGTGTCCATTTCAACTCCTTGAGCAACCGCGCCACATGGGATCGGTGATAGGTCACACCCAATTCCCATTCAATCACTTTTCGGATGCGCGGACAAGTCCATACCGCTCCACGAAACCCATAGGCTTCTGCACCATGTCCAAGATAATCAGGAATCAACCGCTTTTCTTGATCAGTGAGTTCAGGCGGTCGCCCCGTATGCGGGCGAGCCTGCAGGCTTCCTTTTCCATTTTCTTCTATTCGCTTAACCCATCAACTCACTGCGCCTTCGCTGACGTCTAACGCGGTTGCGATTTCTCTATGCTTCCAACCATTGTTTTTCAATTTCACCGCATGAAAGCGACGTCGTTCTTTCCAGTTGGCCGTTTGTGTTTTATTCTTGGACATACTTTAGTTTTAACACACCTATAAAACTTTACCAAATTATGAGACAATCAGT
>CAWBRF010000032.1:0-250119 GCA_963791075.1 uncultured Planctomycetia bacterium | reverse complement strand
GCTCAATTGCCACAGCGACGAGGCGCGATCGACCAGCGCGGCATTGAGCTTCGCGGCATAGTGCATGTTGTGCACGTCGTTGCCGGCGCGGAGGAAATCGAGGTCGTGCTGGACGCTGTCCAGCTCGGCGGCGAGCTGGCCGGCGCGCTTCTCCGGGCAGCTTTCGCGGCGGCGATCGCGGCGCGGACCCGGGCGACGGCCTCCTGAATCTCCGGCAGCGAGCCGCGCAGCTTCTCGTGATAGGCGGAAAACTCCTTCACCGTCGCCGCGTCGTGGCACATCAGGCACATGTCCGCCGAGCCACGCCAGATGCACCGCGCCGGTCGGCGAGACCTCCTGAAGGCGATGGCAGGTGCGGCACTCGACGCGGATCACCGCCATGCCTCCGGACTGCGCCGCGAGCAGCGTCCGCGCCGTGCCCCTGAAGCATTTCGAGCTGCTCGCGATGGTGATTGGGGTGGCAGGACTGGCAGTCGGCCAGCGGCATGGGCGAGCTTATTGTGCTCCAGCGAGTGCTCGATCGGCGTGTGGCACTGGAGGCAGTCCACCTTGTGCTCGGTCACGTGCTTGGCGTGCATGAATACATGGTCGGAGTAGCGGGCGAGATCGCCCGCGCGGTTGTGGCAGGAGAGGCATCGCTCCCGGGGCACGTCGCCCGCGCCGCGGATCGACGTCGCGGTGGCAGTTGGCGCAATCGACGCCCTTTTCATAGGCCAAATCGTGGGTGAAGCTCACGCCGCCGCCGAGGTCGAATTTCCGCGTCGGGAATCTGGTGGCAATGCGTGCAGGCGCCGAGGCCCTCGTTCAGCGGCTGGTCCTTGAAATGGCAGAGGAAGCAGGTGGTCTTCGTCACCGTCATGTGCTGCCCTTGCACGATCTGGCTGTGGCAACTGGTGCAGCGCAATTGTTTCCCGCGGCGGGTTTGGCTGAGGTGCGGGGTGTGATCGAAAGGGATGCCGTGGAAATCGACGCGGCCGGTCAACAGCCGCGTTTCGTGGCAGCCGGACCGCAGGCAACTGGCGTCGGGGACTTCCGCCGGTGGGCCGCGGGCCGGCGCTCTGCGGTCACGTACTTGGCCACCTGCACCAGTCCGAGCATTTTGCCGCGGACCTCGCCGCCGATGCCCGGGGGAAAATGGCAGTCGATGCAGGCGACGTCCTTGTGGCTCGATTCCTGCCACGACTTGTAGTATGGCTGCATGATGTGGCAACTGTTGCAGAACTGCGGCCGGGACGTGTACCAGCCGGCGGCGGCGACCATGGCCAGCAAGAAGATCAGGCAGGCGCCCAAGAGCAGCCCGCCGCGGAGGGCCACCCAGCGGACCGCCCGCCAGAAACCGCGGGAACGGACCGCGCCGAGGAGTCGAAAAGGCCAGGAAGGCGTCGATTCCACGGGCTCAACCTCCCAGCCCGGCGGCAATCATCCCCACCAGAAGCGCCATGCCGATGAAGAAGGCGATGTAGCCCGCCCCCGTCACCAGGAACAGGCGGGTCCAGCTTGGCCCAACGGTGCGCAGGGCGTCGAGTTCGCCGCTGCGCTTCAAGCGGTCGTACATGTCGCCGCGGGCCTCGCGGAACTCCGCCTCGCTCACCAGGCCCGTCAAGATCGACTTGTCCGCGGGGAAGACGTTCGGGGCGAAGATGGACGTTGAAAAAGTGAATCGCGAAGACGAAGCCGGTGGCCAGCAGGGCCTGGGTCGAGTGGATCACCTGGGCGATGTTCAAGCTGACGCCCGGGAGGAAACGGCAAAAGAAATTGGGGAACCAGAGCACCAGGCCCGTCGAGCCGATGATGATGATGTCCGCGGCGGCGCCCCAGAAATCGAACTTCTCCAGATACGCCCAGCGATCGAACGACGGCTTCGGCCCCAGCCAGAAGAACCAGCGGACCATGCCGAAGAAGTCCTTGAAATCGCGGAAATTCGGCATCGGCGAATCGGGGCCGAAGATCGCGCCGAGCAACGAGTCGCCGCGCCGCCGATCCTTGCGCAAGACGAGGCTCAGGCGGTACAGGTAAATGAAGAAGCAGGCGAAGGTGACCAAAGCGCAGACGCGGTGCCAGAAGCTGGTCGAAGCGAACCCGCCCATGGCCCCCGCCAGAGTTCTCGCCCACTGCGTGTGGCTGTACTTCAGCGGCAGCCCGGTCAAGGCCAGGCCGAGGAAGGCCGTCAAGAGGACGCTGTGCCCCAAGCGGTGGAACTTGGGGAAGCGGAGGTAGGCGGTCTCTCCGGGGCGAAGGCCGCGGGGCCGGCCGTGCCGAAAGACCTCGACCAGGCCGCGAATCAACCACAACAGCGAGTGCAGCCCGAAAAAACCGAACGTCGTCAAGAGCAGCGTCAAGAGCACGAGGTAAACGCCGTGGACCAGCGGGCTGCGCCGTGCGTCGGTGTGGTCGGCGTGCGGATCGAAGTTGAGGAAATTGGCCGTCGTGTGCGGATGGCATTCGCGGCACGTCTGCGCCCGATTCTCCGGCGAGACCATCGACCGCGGATCGGAGACCGCCTGGATCGTGTGCCGCGCCGTGGCAGTCGGAGCACTTCGCGGCGGGGCCATAGCCCAAC
The DNA here is from genome assembly GCA_963791075.1 of uncultured Planctomycetia bacterium. Lineage (GTDB taxonomy): Bacteria > Planctomycetota > Planctomycetia > Pirellulales > Thermoguttaceae > CAWBRF01. The sequence goes on along the minus strand of CAWBRF010000032.1, from coordinate 247,559 downwards.
TCGGACAGCCGGCCGTGAATGCTCATCGCGTAGCGGCTGGAAAGGCCGATGTGGCAGTTGCCGCAACGATGGGGCATCTCCTGGCGGAACTGCGCGGACTCGAACGTCCAAAATGTCGTGCTTCTGATGACACGAGGTGCAGCTTGGCTTCTGCTGGGACTTGCCGCCGGGGGCGTTTCGCTTCGCCAGTCCGCCCGGCCCCGTCGGCCCCCCGTGAATGCTCGCCTCCAACCGCTCCTTGATGTAGCGATGGCACTTGCCGCAGGTGTCGGCGACGTGCGCGACGTTCAGCGTCGACCGCAAATCGATCGCGCGATAGACGCCATGCGCGCCGTGGCAATCGGCGCAGGCCGGCACGACCATCAGGCCAAGCTTCTCCAGCCCCTGCCCGTGCACACTCTTCAAATAGGTGGCGAGATGCTCTTCATGGCAGCCGCCGCACGTTTTGATCTGGTGGTCGAGGAAGACGGGCGAATTGCTGTCGTGGACCGGGAGCAACTCGTGGGCGAGCTTGCCGTGGCACTGATCGCAGTCCAAGGGCGGGCTCTGGCCCGCCTGGTTCTTCGCCCCGGCGTTGGCGTGCTCGTGCACGCTCTTCCGCAGGCTCAGGGCCTCCTCCTTGTGGCAGACGGCGCACTGCTTCCGCATGTCCGGCAGCTTGGAGCGGAAGCCGTCCTCAATGCGGTGGGCGGCGTTCTGTTCCTCGGCCTGATAGTTCCCGCCGTGGCAGTCATGGCAGTTGACGCCGGCGTTCCAGTGGACGTTATTTTTTAGGGCGTCCTTGGAGATGTACAGATGGCGGGTCTCTTTTTCCCAGAGGTCCGACTCGCCGTGACAAGCGATGCAGTTGTTCTTGTCCGCGGGGACGTGGGAGCCCTTCGGCGGCGGCGGCTTCGGCTCGGCGGGCTTTGCCGCGGCCGGCGGCGGCGGCAACGGCTGCCCCGCCGACGGCGCCGCCCCCATCCCCATCGCCCCAACCGCGAGTTGGAACAACAGACCGACCGCCCACGGCCACAACGCCACGCGTAGAGATCTCATGCTCGGGTGCTTATTTGTCGTACGGCGGGTGCGCCTTGTGGCCCTGGTCGGTGTGGCAACGGATGCAGACGTTCTGCGGCTGGACTGCGCCAAATCGAACCGCGAACGATCTTCTCTTCGTCCGGCGTGAGCTTGCGATTGGCGTATTGCTTCGCCGTGGCCTCGTGCTTGCTTCCCGGCCCGTGGCATGCCTCGCAGGTTGTGCCGGCGAGATTGGGCGTCGAGGCGTCCTTGTAGCCCGTCTCCGCGCCGTAACCGGTCGTGTGGCACTTCAAGCAGTCGGCGACGGTGCGATACTTTTCCGGCACGCTTTCAAAGGCTTCCTTGGCGTGCTTCGTCTTTTTCCAAGCCATGTACTGCTTGAAATGGCAAGAGGAGCATTGCTTCGCGCCCGTGTAGGTCTGATCGGCCGGCGGCGGCGTCGCCGCGGCGGGGGCCGGCTCCAGCGGCGGCTGCGTCCGCCCGGATTGCACGAGAAGGATGCCCAGTGCCACTGCGGCCACGGCCGCGATCCCCGCGAACACGCCACGCCTCGTCGTTGTCATCGTTCTTCTCCTTCTGGCCAGATTCAGAGGAAACCTGATTGGACTGCCCGATCTCGTCCCGAAGTTGGACGAGCTATTAATCTAATTCAGTCTGTTATAATAATCAATATGCCGGGGGGCAATTTTCCCGGAATTACAAAAAATTTACCGCCGGCTAGAGATTATTGCGTCGGCGCTCCCGGCGGCAAGGGGCGTGTAGCACTTTTGCACGGTTTGTCGCGGATTCGATTTCAGAAACATTATTGACAGGCGCGGCTGTCTCGATCATACTTGCGTCCTGCTGTGGCGTTCCAACCAAAAATGCCTGGGCTACGGAAAGGAGAAAGCTCGCGTATGGGTGCACCTATCCAGAGGCGGTTTTGGCTCCTTCGCTGTCTCCAGGGCAGCATTCTCGCCACCCTTGGGGCGGTCTTCTACCCCGTCGTGCGGTTTCTGCGGCCGCGCGCAATGTCCAGTCCGGCGGCCTGGAAATCGTCGCGCCGTACCGCATGGATCAATTGAAGCCCGACGTGGAAGGAAACTGGCCGCCGCCGTTCGATTTCGGCGGCAAGCCGTGCCTGCTGATTCTCGTCGATGGCCAACCACGGGCGCTCAATGCGGTGTGCACGCACCTGCAGTGCACCGTCGAATATCGCCCTGCCCAAGCGGACATCTTCTGCAACTGCCACAACGGCGTCTACGATCTCAACGGCCGCAACGTCGCGGGTCCGCCCCCGCGGCCGTTGGAAGTTTACAAGGCGGTCAAAGGCAACGGCAATCCCGGCCAGGAGGAAATCATTGTCTCCCGAATCGTCTGAGAAAGCGAAGGGGAAATCCGGCTGGACGACGTTCCTTCTGGATTTCTTGCACGACCGTCTGGGACTGGACATCGCCGCCCTGGCCGCCCACAAACGCGTTCCCATCCACGGAACGTCCGTTTTCTATTTCCTCGGCGGAATGGCCCTGTTCCTTTTCGCCGTTCAAGTCGTCACCGGCATCCTCTTGGCGCGATTTTACAAGCCCGCGCCCGACCACGCTTTCGAGAGCGTCCGCTCGATCATGACGGAGATCGATTTCGGCTGGCTCTTCCGCTCGATTCACTCCTGGAGCGCGAACCTGCTGATCGGCGTACTCTTGCTGCACCTCTTGACGACGTACATCATGCGCGCGTATCGGCGGCCGCGAGAATTGACTTGGTTCACCGGCGTTGCCCTGCTGGGGATTTTCTTCGCCTTCGGATTCAGCGGCTACTTGTTGCCGTGGAATCAACTCGCCTTTTTCGCCACGCGGGTGGGGACGGCGATCGCCGGCACGGTCCCCGTGGTGGGAAAGCACGTCCTCTTGTTGGCCCGGGGCGGCGAAGACATCACCGGCGACACGCTGGCCCGCTTCTATGCTTTGCACGTGGTGATCCTGCCGTTGGCGGCCGTGGCGTTGGTGGGATTGCACTTGTTCCTCGTGCAGAGTCATGGGATGAGCGTGCCGCGGAAGGCGGCCTTGCGCGCGCGGCGGCGAGAAACGCGTCCCCAGCATGCCCTTCTTCCCCCATTTCCTCCTTCACGACATGGTCGGCTGGTACTTGGCGCTGGCGATCCTTGCGGCCTTGGCCGCCCTGTTTCCCTGGGAATTGGGGCAAAAGGCCGATCCCTTCGGCGCCGCGCCGGCGGGCATCAAGCCGGAATGGTACTTCCTCTTCATGTTCCAGGCGCTGAAGCGCCTCCCGCCGCAAATTGGCGGCATCGAGTGGCTCGAAGGCGACGTGGTGGGGGTGTTGTTTTTCAGTTTTTGCGGGCTGGTGGTGTTCCTCGTGCCGCTGCTGGATTTTGGGGCTTCTCGCGACCGCCCGCGGCGGATTCTCAACGTGTTGGCCGCGGCGTCGGTGGCCTTTTTCATCGTGATGACCGCGTGGGGAATTTGGGAGCCGCCGCCGAAGACGGACGCTCCGCCCGCCGCCGCCGGCAAGGATATTTCTCATCATGGCGATCGCTAAGGGAATTTTGCGAATGAAAGCGACACAACGATTTTTCCTGGGGATCGCCATTGCCCTCGGGCTGAATTCGCTGGCCTGGACGCTCTCCGCCCCGGCCGGGGACAAGCCTGTGGACAAACCCAAACCCGTGCAAAACGCCGCCGGCCGACAAGTCGGCGAAGCAGCCGAATCAAAACGTCCCGGCGGCCGAGCCGGTGAACAACTGCCTCTTGTGCCACGGCAACAAGGACGTTTGGGAAGGCGACACGCTCAACCGCTACGTCACGGAGAAGGACTTCCACAACGACATCCACTGGCAGAAGGGCCTCCGCTGCGTCGATTGCCACGGCGGCAATCCGAAGACCGACGAAGTGAACCTCGCGCACCTGAAGGAAGACGGCTTCCGTTTGATCAAATCGCCCGCCGACATTCCCGAGTTTTGCGGCAAGTGCCATTCGGACATCGAGTACATGCGGCGTTATCAGCCCTCGCCGCGGACGGATCAGTTGGCCGAGTATTGGACGAGCGGCCACGGCAAGCACTTGAAAACCGGCGACATGAAAGTGGCCACGTGCATTTCCTGTCACGATCGGCCGCACGGATCGGGCAAGGAGACGGGCAAGCACGGCGTCCTCCCGGCGGGCGACCTGAATTCGCCCGTCTATCGCACGCGCGTGGCCGCGACCTGCGCGAAGTGCCACGCCGACAAGGCGCTGATGGCCGGCCGCCGCTACGACGGCAAGCCGTTGCCTTGCGACGAATACGCCAAGTGGCGGCAGAGCGTCCATGGCCGCGCGATGATGGATCGCGGCGATCTCACCGCCCCGACCTGCAACAACTGCCACGGCAACCACGGCGCGCTGCCGCCGCAGATCGGCGCCGTGGCCAACGCCTGTGGAACCTGTCACGGCAAAAATGCGAAGCTCTTCAGCGAGACGCTGATGAAGCATCAGTTCCAGGCGGAGGGCTTGCCCGGCTGCGTCACCTGCCACAGCAATCACGACATCGTCCATCCGACCGACGCGATGTTGGGGATGGGCGGGGAGGCCGTCTGCGCCCGCTGCCACGCCAGCGGCAAGTTCGGCGCGACGATCGCCGGCGCCGAGGTCGCCAAGCGCCTCCGCGACGACATCGACAAGCTCAAGACCGGCATCGACAAGGCCCAGGAAACGCTGGACCGCGCCGAGCGATTGGGCATGGAGGTGAGCCAGCCGAAGTTCGCCCTGCGGTCTTCCTTTGACGCCTTGACCAACGCCCGTTCGCTGATCCACACCTTCCAGCCCAATCCGGTGGAGACGGCGTTGGCCCAAGGGGAGAAGATCGTCGTCGAGGCGCAGAAGAAGGCCGACCGCGCCTTGGAGGAGCACACCTCGCGGCGGGTTTGGCTGGCCGCCTCGTTGGCGCCGATCCTCCTGGTGATTGTGCTCTTGTTGCTCTACATCCGCACTCTGCCGCCGCCGAGCGACGCGGACGACAACGGGAACGAGCGAGAGCGCGCCGTTCAACTCGATTAGCCGGCGCGGCTCGGGCAGGGTGGTCGAGCGAAGCGCGCCCCACCATGCATAGCGCGGCCATATTCTGGCGGGGCTCGCGGCGCTCGACCCACCCTACCATCTTTCACGCGCCGGCCAGCGGAAAAGCGGCCAATTCCGCCGCCCGCGAGTCAACGGCCACTTGCAGACGAATCCGCGTTCAGTATAGAATGCCTAAATTCCCCAAGCACCACCGTTAGACTCGGAGTATTCAACATGCCGAACATTGCCTCGGTCCTGAAGGCCGAAATTGCCCGTCTTGCGAAGAAGGAAACGAAGGCCGCTACGTCCCAATTGAAGACGGCTTCCACCCGATACCGCAGCGACATTGCGAAGTTGAAGAAACTGCTTGTCGGGCAGGAAAAGACCATCGCCCGACTGATAAAACAGGTCCAGCAGCAGCCTGGGCAGGCGGCGCCCGCGGAAGAACCGCGCGACGGCGTTCGCTTTTCCGCCCGCTCGGTCAGGGCCCAAAGGCAGCGGCTGGGACTCTCCGCCGTGGACTATGGCAAGTTGATCGGGGTGTCCAGCCTGACGATCTACAACTGGGAACATGGCAAGTCCCGTCCGCGGGAGCCCCAGCTTGCCGCCTTGGTGGCCGTGCGGAACCTTGGAAAGCGGGAAGCGATGAAGCAGTTGGCGGAACTGAACGGCCAGACGGCGAAGAAGGAAAGACGCGGCCGGGCCCGGCGGTAGCTTGTCCTTGCACGGCAAGGCAACAGCCACTCAGGGGGGTATTGCGAGATTTGGCGTTGGGCGGCACAGTTGGCCTGCCCGGCGCCAGCATTTTGTCACACGAGGCAAGCCAACTGCGATTCTGCGCCATCCCCCCTTTCTCTGCTCCGCGCGGCGTGGTATACTTAATGCACTAGTGGTGAGAAGCGATGTGAGCCCCTGCCCATTGGGAGTGCCCTCGTTCTAGTCACTCTGCGATTCTTGTATCGGCGACTTCCTCCGAAGACGCCGCTCTCCAGTTGCGGTTGATTTTCTCCCTCTACAGTTAGACCGCATTCTTCCCTGACGAGAAGGGGCTCTGGGTGAAGCAATGCGGTCGAGTGCGTGTTTTTTCTCTATTTTTTGAAGGAGTGGCAAGTATGCCGCAAGGGAAGATCAAGAAGGTGATTGCAGACAAGGGTTTTGGGTTCATCGAGGGAGAATCGGGCGACCTGTTCTTCCACCACAGCGCCCTGGAAGGACTGGCCATCGAGGCTGTCCGCGTCGGGCAAGCGGTGACCTACAACGAGGGCCGCGGCCCCAAGGGACCGTGCGCCGAGAACGTCAAGCCCGCGTGAACCGGCAAAGGAGCATTCGATGAGCAGTATTTACGTCGGCAATTTATCGTTCACGACGACCGAGGAAGAACTCCGCCAGGCGTTCAGCCAGCACGGGGCCGTGGCGGAGGTGAAAATCGTCACCGACCGCGAAACGGGCCGTCCGCGCGGCTTCGCGTTCGTGGAGATGTCCAACGCCAACGAAGCGGCCAACGCGATCAAGGAGTTGAATTTCCGCGAGATCGGCGGCCGGTCGATCACCGTCAACGAAGCGCGGCCGAAGACAGACCGTCCGCGCGCGGGCGGCGGCGGCGGCCCGCGGCGTTATCGCTAGAGCGCGAAATTTCGCGCCCAAGCTACAAGCGCATTCTGCTCCCGGCCGCGTCCTTTCAGGCCGGCCGGGAGCAGTCCTTTTGCGACCGCATGAACCGATGCGGCCTCAGCCGTTGAGAATGGTCCACAGGTCCATCGGCCTTTCCACCAGCGCCCTGGCGCCGCTTTGCGTCAGTTCGTCGGCGGTGCGGAAGCCCCACAGTGCGCCCACGGGGAACATTCCCGCCGCGACGGCCGTCTGCATGTCCGTGTTCGTGTCTCCCAAGTAGAGAACCTCGCTGGGAGCAACGCCCAGCCGGTGCGCGATCTCCCTTGCCCCCGCCGGGTCGGGTTTTTTGGGCAGCGCCGTCCCCGCGCCCAGCACTGCGGCAAACCGCCAGCGCGGCAGAAGTTGGGCAACGCAAAGCCTCGTGAACTCGTCCGGCTTGTTCGAGAAGACGGCCATGGGCATGCCGTGCGCGGCCAGCGCGTCCAACAGTTCGGGAATCCCGTCATAGGGGCGCGTCGTCGCCGCCCACCGCCGACCGTATTCTTCTCGCATCAACTCGGCGCACTCGCCGAGCATTGCCGCGTCGCAGCGGTCTTCGGGCAGGACTCTCCGCACCAGGGTCTCCATGCCGTCGCCGACGAAATATCGAAAGCTCTCGCGCGGGTGCGCGGGAAAGCCGAGACTCCGCAGGGCGTGATTCGCGGCATCGGCAAGGTCCGTCAGCGTATCGAGCAGCGTTCCGTCGAGATCAAACAAGACCGCGTTGAATTTCAATCGATCCAGTCCCTTAATTTTGATATGGCAATCTCAATAAGGCCGTGCTTCATTTTCGTCGCCGCCTTTGCCGGGTCAAGGGCCCGGCCCCCTCGCCAAGGGGAAGGACCTGATCGTCTTGCGCGACCGGGTCCGCAAGGAGCGGCCGGGACAGGAGTGAGGAAACCCCCGCCTCTTGACACCGCAATTCGCTCCATTTACATTGCGGAATTCGCCCGCAGTGAGGAAATCATGTCCGAGCAAGCGTCTTCCATCGAGCAGCTTTCGATCAACACGATCCGCACCCTCGCCATGGACGCCGTGCAGGCGGCCAACAGCGGCCATCCCGGCACGCCCATGGCCCTGGCCCCGGCGGCCTATACCCTGTGGAACGAAGTGCTGCGGTACGATCCGCAGCGGCCGCTTTGGCCCAACCGCGACCGCTTCGTCCTGTCCTGCGGCCATGCATCGATGCTCCTCTACGCCGTGCTGCACCTGGCCGAGGTGCAACAGGCGGACGGCGCCCTGGCCGTGCCGCTGGACGATATCCGCCGCTTTCGCCAATTGGACAGCCGCTGTCCGGGCCATCCGGAGCACGGGCACACCGCCGGCGTCGAGACGACCACCGGGCCGCTGGGACAGGGCATCGGAAACGGCGTCGGCATGGCGATCGCCTCCCGCTGGCTGGCCGCGCGATACAATCGCCCCGGGCTCGATCTGTTCGGCTTCAACGTCTACGCCATGTGCAGCGACGGCGATCTGATGGAGGGGCTCGGCGGCGAGGCGGCCTCGTTGGCCGGCCACTTGAAACTCGCCAACCTTTGCTGGATCTACGACGACAACCATATCACCATCGAGGGCAACACGTCGCTCGCCTTTAGCGAGGACGTTGCCGCGCGATTCGCCGGCTACGGCTGGAACGTCGTCAAGGTCGCCGACGTCAACGACCTGGAGGCCCTCCGCCGCGCTGCGCAGCTTTGAAAAAACCGACAACGACCGCCCGACGCTGATCACTGTCCGCAGCGTCATCGCCTGGGCGCGCCGAACAAGCACAACACGCACGGCGCCCACGGCGCGCCGCTGGGCGAGGAGGAGGTCAAGCTGACCAAGGCGGTCTACGGCTGGCCGCCGGAGGCCAAGTTCCTCGTTCCCGATGAGGTCCGCGATCACTTTCGCCGCAACCTCGGCGCCCGCGGCCGCGCGCTGCGCGAGGCCTGGGAGGCGAAGTTCGCCGAGTACAAAAGGCAGTATCCGGCGGAAGCCGGACAACTCGATTTGCTCCTCGCCGGCGGACTGCCGCAGGATTGGGACGCCGACGTCGCCCCCTTTCCCGCCGACGCCAAGGGCATCGCCAGCCGGGTTTCATCGGGAAAAGTCCTCAACCAACTGGGCCAGCGGATTCCATGGCTCCTGGGCGGGTCGGCCGATCTGGCCCCCTCAACCCTGACCCTGCTGAACTTCGAAGCCGCCGGCGGCGACTTCCGCCCCGGAAACGACGCCGCGCGAAACTTCCACTTCGGCATCCGCGAGCACGTCATGGGCGCGATCTGCAATGGACTGGCCCTGTCCGGCCTGCGGCCTTACGGCTCGACCTTCTTCGTCTTCAGCGACTACATGCGCCCCTCGATCCGCCTGGCCGCAATCATGGGCCTGCCCGTCCTGTTCATCTTCACGCACGATTCGATCGGCGTCGGCGAGGATGGGCCGACGCACCAGCCGATCGAGCAACTGGCCGCATTGCGGGCGATCCCCAATCTCGTCGTCCTTCGCCCCGGCGACGCCAACGAAACCGCCGAGGCGTACAAAGCCGCCCTGCTCCTGGAGCATCGACCGGCGGCGCTCGTGTTGACGCGGCAGAACCTCCCCACGCTCGACCGCACGAAATTCGCCCCCGCCGCGGGCGTGCACAAGGGCGGCTACGTGCTGGCCGACGCCCCGGACGGCAAGCCGCAGGCGATCCTCATCGGGACCGGCAGCGAGGTCTCGCTCTGCGTGGCCGCCTATGAAAAACTCGCCGCCGAAGGGATCAAGGCCCGGGTGGTCAGCCTGCCGAGCTGGGAACTCTTTGACGCCCAGCCGAAGGAATATCGCGACGCCGTGTTGCCGCCGGGAGTGACGGCGCGGGTGGGGGTCGAGTTGGGCGTCGCGCAGGGATGGAGCAAATATCTCGCTCCCCACGGCCGCTTCGTCGGCATGACCGGCTTCGGGGCGTCCGCTCCCTTCGGCGTGCTCTTCAAGCATTTCGGCTTCACGCCGGAAGCCGTCGCCGCCGCCGCGAAAGAGGCGATTAAAGGGGAAGGTAGGGATTAGGGATTGGGGAGAAGGGCATCGCTGCCGTAAAACGTGGCCCGTCGCTCGCGGTTTCGCCCCCCGCGATCTCCGCCCGCGAAACGTTCCCGGCGATTCAATAATATGGACAGATGCGGCACAGGTCATTCGTCCCGGATACGCTGGTGCTGCGAAACTTGCGATAGCGCTCGCCAAGCCAAATCGTCGCAAAATCCTCTGCGAAGACGTTGCCCATCTTGATCCCTCGCTCGGAGCCAAAGATGGCGCAACATGGAGCAACGTCGCCATTGGCCCGGATGAACATGTACTCCCACGGTTGCGTGCAGTGGGGAAGGGCCTTGGGCGGTATTGTGTCTTGCCGAAACCAGCAAGTCGCCTTCAACCCCAAATCCGCCGCCGACTCGACCAACTCCTGGCCAGCGGCAGAAATTTCCGCGGCAGAAGGACACAGGGCCATCGCAATTTCGTCCACGGGAATCGGGTCCAGGGCGCGAACATGGCCGAACCCCAGATCTCTGGCCAAACGGACGATGTCCTTCATTTCGTGGAGATTCTGTTTGCTGACCACCACCATCATTTCAATGTTCAACGCCCTGCCGCGCTGCTGCTTTGCTTGAAGCAAAAACGCTTGCACCGACTGCTTCCACTTGTCAAAGTCCGCTCCAAGCCGAAGACTCTCAAACGTTTCCTTCTGTGAACTGTCGCAGGAGATGCTGATAAACTCGATATTCGGTTGTGAAAGGATCGCATGTTGCATCCGCGGCGTCAGCAACGTCCCATTCGTGTAGAACTCGCATTTGATTCTTCGTTCCGCGAGGACATCGACCAACGAAAAAAATTGCGGATTCATCAACGGCTCGCCAACTCCGCTCAGAACCACCCGGGCTGGCGTCCACGGCAGATCATCGAGGATTTTGCGAAACACCTCCTCGCTGAGATGCTGGCCGTTGCCCTTCTCCTTCGCATGGGAACAACTGGGACAGCGAAGGTTGCATTGGCTGGTGGCCTCGATTTGCAGTCTTGCGGGAAAACGCAAAGGGCGTTCCGAGGCGACGTATCCCACGCTGAGCCTCAAGAGGGTGCGCCGCCAACATTCCAAGCGGCTCATCTTCCAGCGCATGAGGCCCAACCGTCTCCTGATTCTGGCGACTCTCACGACTTGATCCCCGCAAGTTCGAAAATTTTGGCAGCAACCGATGTCCTGTCCGGAACTCGGACAGGGGAATAGGTCTTCCCTACAGGAACTATAGTTCTCGTGGAAACGGGAGAGGCCTGATTCGATGCAACCATGCCACGGAAGCGGCATAACTGCCCGTGTTTTCGGCTTATTCGGCGCCGGAGGCATTGGAGCCCGACATCCGCGGCGTGCGCATCGCGAGCGAACTGCAAGCCCACTGCTTACGGCTCGTCGCGTCGGTCTTCTGCATCTTCCACACGGCCGGGAATCCGGTAAAGTGGCGCCGGCGGCTTTCCTAAGGATTGGGCGTCGTCTTCTCCCATCCCTCCCCCGTTTGCCTCACGTCTCGTCGCAAAGCAGCCGATGTTAAATTGTGCGGTTCACGGATGATGCAACGGTTGCGTAGTATGGATCGAAGCGGAAAAATCGGGCTGCCGCGTAAAGTCTGACGATTCTGCCAAGTCTATAGCCTACGCGGGCTGAAATACGTCGTTTCGCCTTCGAAAACGTATCACGCCTCCCCGCGTACGATATGACCGCAAATCAGGCCACGGAGGGGTTCCCGCCATCCTTCGCCCTCCACGAATCATTATGACTGTGGCCAAGAGCAAGTCTGCGAAACTGAGACTCTACACCGAAGAGGCCCCCAAGGCCGCCCCACAACCCATCGAGGCGATCGCCTGCCTGCCGGATGTCCTCCGCGATTTCGGCCGCGCCACCGGTTGGTCCCTGAAATACGCTCCTATCCATTCCGGTCGCGCGGCGGCGGACGCGGAATCCGACAAGGCCACGGGAAAGAAAGAACCCACCACGGGAAATAAAAAGAGCCTGAGTTGGTCTGCCCCGGTCGCCCCGGGCGTTGGAAATCCTCTCGGACACCTCAGGCTCGACCCTATCGAAGAGGCCGCCGCGTCTGCGCCGTTGGAGTCGGCGCGGGCGTTGGCGTCTTCGCTCGCCGAAATGATCGGCGAGATGATCGAGACCCGGCACGCCCTGTGGCAGCGCGAAGCCGAACTGGCCGCTGGCGTCCCCTTGGTTCCCCACGCCGAGGAGGAAAAGCATCTGGCCGCACGACTTGAGGCGGTGCTCCGCGGCGGGACGGAAGCCGTCGATTGCCAGGCCGCCGCACTCTATTTGCTCGACGACGCGACGAGCCAATTGAAGATGCGATCGTGTTGGGGCCTGCCCTTGGATCGGCTGGCGGCCCCGGCCAGGCCGCTGAAGGGCGCGGTGGCCGACTTGGAGGCCCTGCTCGGCCACGCAGTGGTCGTCGAGGACACCGATGTGCTGCGGCATTGGAACGTGCCCGAGGATTTTCCCGCCGCCGTCTGCATCCCAGTCGCGACGTCCACGACCCTCTTGGGCACTTTATGGATCTTTTCCGCCGCGCGGCGCGACTTTACCCCGCGGCAGACGAACCTGTTGGAGATCATCGCCGGGCGGTTGGCCGCCGAGCTGGAGCGGGAAATCCTCCTTCGCGACGCCTTCGCCGGCGCGGAGGTGAAACGACAACTCCACGCCGCCGAGCGACTGCAAAGCAATCAGTTGCCTACCATATCGCCGCTGTTGGACGGTTGGCAATTGGCCGGCTGGACGGCCCAAGCCGATGGGCTGGGCGGCGATTTTCACGATTGGTTCTGCTTGCCCAACGGGCTGTTGGCGATCGCCGCGGGGCACGCGATGAAGCGCGGGGTCGAGGCGGCGTTGGCCGCCGGCGGCATGAAAGCGGCCCTTCGCGCCCACGGACAGTATTGTCGCGAGGCCCAGCAAACCCTCAAACGCCTGAACTTGACGACCTGGACCGGCTCCGCCGGCGACCAGTACGGTTCGCTGTTTTTCGGACTGATTCAAACCTCGAGCGGTCGAATCTGCTGTGCCTCGGCGGGCCAGCCCAGCGTGCTGCGGATTCGCCCGGACGGCTGGGAGTCGCTCAGCCGGGTTTCGCCGCAGTTGGGCGAGAGTCCGGAATCGGATTACGAGCAATCCGCTTGGGAACTGCAGCCCGGCGAGGTTTTGGCGATCTTTACGGAGGGGGTTCGCGACGCCGTGGATTCCAGCGGCGGCGTCTTTGGCGAGGCGGAGGTCGCCCGGGCGATGTTAGGCCGGGTCGATCTTTCCGCTGAGGAGTTGGCGGCTTCCGTCCGTTCCCATTTGGAGGCAGTCTCCGCCTCTGCCGCTTCCCGCGACCGCACGGTTTTGGTGGTCAAGCGGAACGCTTGACGGGTGGTACAGGTCATGTAAACTGAAGAGCGGCGATATAAATTCTCGCGGGAATGGCGGAATTGGCAGACGCGCTAGGTTGAGGGCCTAGTCCCCGCAAGGGGGTGCAGGTTCAAGTCCTGTTTCCCGCACTGCTTGGTATAAAAGGACTTACGTCGATTGCCGTGAGTCCTTTTTTCATTGGCGTAATGCCGTCCGGGTAACATCCGTGTAACAGAATCGCCTTGAAATTGCCCTGAAATGGCGGGGCAACGCCGACGCAACACCTGGCTGACGGGTGGGACACTCGCCCCGTCCGACCGACCTTCCCGGCTGGATTGTCCCCGTGAGGCTCGCCAGTCCGAGCGGGGCGCAGCGGCGGCCCAACGTTACACGAGAGTTACACCGGCACGCCCGTCATCGCCCGTAGGCCCCCTCCACCTGCCACCGAGCAATGCCAGAAGCCCGCTACGTTCACCAACCCGTGGAATGCGTTTCCCGCGTGAAGTTTGCTCCGGGGACGGAGGGAGCCAACCCCACTCCACCTCAACCATTCCTTTCGCGACGCTGCAGCTCAGGATTACCCGCCTGTCGTTCGGATAGCGGGTTTTCTTGTACCAAACCAGTTCGTCAATCATTGCGTTAACGTCGTCGGACTTCAGACTCATTCGGAAGCTCGGGATTGGCAGCCGCGGCGGATTCCCAAGCCCGGCGGCAGCCTTCCCTGGCTTGGTCAAGCCCGACGCCCTCGTTCCACGCCGTCTTCGCGATAAAGAGGGCGGCGTCCGCCGCCTCAGAAGACGGAACGGCGTCGCGGTTACGAAGAAGCTGCTTCGCCATCTCCTTCATGATGTCAGACAGTCTGGGAAGCCAGTCGTCCATTGCGACCAACCCTCGTTGAGCAAAGCGATTGTTCGTCCTGGCGACGAGTTTCGGCCGTGGGAAATGCGAAAGGCTATCGGATCGACCGGCAACCTGCCTCGACGTCGGCGCTGTTGCCCGCGACAACCGAGGTTCTCCGCAGGCGAACCATTGCTTTGCGCATGCGACTCTTGACGGTGCCCAGCGGGATGCCCAACGCGTCGGCGGCCTCCTGGTACGCACAACCGCGAAACACGATCAGCATGAGCACTTCCCGGAGGCGGGCCGAAAGCAAATCGACCAAGCGCCCGAGTTCCTCGCGGTCTTCGATTATTTCCAACCGATCCGACGGGGGCAGGGCCCGCATGTCCGGCAAATTATCGAGGGGCCGCTCATCTCCGCCGGAATCATGGCCGCGCTGCCGCCCATCCAGGATGAAACGGGTATGTCGCCGGTTTCGCCGAAACAGGTCGATTGCCCGTGTTGTGGCAATACGGTAAACCCATGGGCGGAACTGTCGGCGCGGATCGAACTCGTGGCGGTGGAGATGGACCGCCAGAAAGGTCGCCTGAAGGGCGTCCTCAGCCAGGCCGGCATCGCCCAGGTGTCTACGAAGGTAACTGCCCAACGGCCGCTCGTAGCGGTGGACGAGCTCCTCGAACGCCTCCTGAGCCCCCTTTCGCGCGTATTCGACTAACAGGTCTTCATCCGGCCATGTTGACCATGGGCCGTCTCTTCTTGCGCCGAGCGGGAGCCTGGCGGCGTACGTGTGATGCCCGAGTCCGGCTTCGGATAGGCACAGTGTCATGGCCTTCGTCCTTTCTTTGGTTCGCTTGTAGGGGTTCACCATGAGGTGCGACAAGACGCCTTCGCTTTCTCAGTTCAACAATGGATCTGCGGGAAGATGCTTGATATTGAAAATGGTCTGCAATTGCAGCCGGGAAGCCTGTCGCGAAAGCTGCTCCCAGAGATCACGGCCATCGGAGAAGATCTGCGCGGACGTGGCGGGAACAACTCGCCAAATGCCCTGCTCCACCTCGTACTCCAATTGTCCCGGCCCCCAACCGGTATACCCGGTGAAAACCTTGCACGGGTAATTCGTCTGCCCCATGAGCGAGAGCACGTTTTTTTCTTTGGCAGAGAAGAACACCCCCGACAAGAGCCGCCGCTCACCCAACAACGCTTTCATGTGGACGGCTATCAATGGCCCTGTCACCGGGCCGCCGAAGTGGAGCACTGCTTTTTCGCGGGGCGCCGCCTGGAGTTGCGTTGTTCAAGGCTGCTGTGTTCTTCACTGGAATCATTCACGATGACGCCCAAAGCCGCCCGCCGGGTATGTCCGACCACGAGAACGACCGCCCGAACGAAAGTGGGATCGGCTTGACGGGGAGCGGCCACCAGAAAACAACCTTGAAGAGATTTCATGTCCCGACTCCGTTCTTGCTTGTGGATTACGCGACTTATCCTCATTGCGGTGCGCCGCGCACCGCCGTCGAAATGCTCTTAGAGAAACCAGTAGTTCATGGATTTCGGGGTTGACGCCCGCGCACGTGCGCTGCGGTCCATTGCTTCGCGGACCGCGTCGGCCAATTCGTCGTTTTTGTACGGTTTTTCGATAAAGGCCACTGCCCCGCACTTCATGGCGCGGACGACCAGAGGGAAATCGGCATAAGCGCTGATCAAGACCACGCACAGGGCGCTCTCCACGGCTCGCAGGCGATCGAGCAGTTGAAGGCCATCCATGCCGCCCAGGCGGAAATCGACAAGTGCGCAGCCCGTCCAAGAAGAATCATAACGATCGAGGAATTCTTCGGCGGAAACGAATGTCTCGCATCCGATCTTCATCGACGACGCCAGCGCCGCCATGGCTTTGCGCGACTTGGAATCATCATCGACGACAAACAGCGTGTCTTGGCATTTCTTCATGTTCGTGCGCCCGTCTCTTGTGTCCCCACGTCTGCTTCCATCCTAGAGTGGGAAGACACGTCGTAAAGTAGCAATTTGCGCACGTTCTTGCGGGTCCCCGCAGGATGGGCCGGCCTCGAATGAGGAGGGAGGAGAGAGCGCGGCGGAAGAGGAGAGAATGCAGCGTAAAGATCGCCGCCTAAGCAGTCAATTCGCCTTCGATGGCCAGCCGGACGAGTTCGGCAACGGACTCGACTCCCATCTTCGTAAAGACTTCATGCCTACGGCTTTCGATGGTCCGGACGCTCATGTTCAACTGCTTGGCGATGAGCTTATTGGGCTTGCCTTGGACGATGAGGTTCATGACGTTCCGCTCGGCCGGTGTGAGGTGGGCGGCGCGATCGCGGATTTCGCCACGGCGCTGGGCCTCGGCGCGGCCAGCGGCCTCCTGGGCCAGAGCCTTGCGGATGGCGTCCCAAAGCTCCTCTTCTTCGTACGGCTTCTCCAGCAGGGTCACTGCTCCGGCCTTCATCGCGCGGACCGTCGAACGTGTTCGCGGGTATGCGGTCAGGACAATCACCGGCAAGCGGATGCCTTGTTCGGCAAGCCGGTCTTGCAGGTCCAGCCCGGTCATGCCAGTCATGCGGATGTCGGTGACGAGGCAGCCGGGACACCCGCGGGTGTGGCGGGCAAGAAACTCCTCGGCGGAGGAAAACGCTTCCGCCCGGAGCCCCAAGGAACGAACCAGCGCACAGACCGACTTGCAGGCGCGATCGTCATCGTCAACGACGAAGACCACGGGTTCAAACGCCATTCGGATGGCCTCCGTCCTCAAGGGGAAGAGTGAAGTAAAAAGTGGCGCCTCCCTCGGGATTGGACGCGGCCCACAGTCGTCCCCCATGAGCCTCGACAATGGTGCGAACGATGCTCAGTCCCATGCCCACGCCGTCCGGCTTGGTGGTTACATAGGGCTCGAAGATCTTCGTATCGCTGCCGGGCGGCAGGCCGATGCCGCAATCGGAAACGGCAACCTCGACCGCTTCCTTGCACGCCGACGTCCGAATCGTAATCCGCCGCATGTCCGGAGGCGAAGTCTGCATGGCTTCCACCGCGTTGCTCAGAAGATTGACGAGTATCTGCTGAATCTGGACCCGTTCCACTTGAATCGGCGGCGAAGCAGCGGAGAACGAAGTTTCCACGGTCACCCGGGCTCTCCGCGTTTCGACGGCAACAAGTCGCAAAGCCTCCTCGACGATCTCCTCGATATGGCAGGCGCTGTGCGGTGATTCGGCGCGTCGAGCAAACGACCGCAATCGCTTGACGGCCTCACCGGCCGACGAGGCGATCTCGGCGATTTCCTCGTTCCATTCGCGCAAGCTGTCCAGTTTTGGCGGGCCTTCTTCGGCAAGCACATTTCGGGAGGCTTTCGCGTAGTTAAGGATTGCGTAGAGCGGGTGATTCAGTTCGTGAGCCAGTTCCGCCGCCATTTCGCCAAGGGTCGAAAGGCGAGCCACGTGCGTCAATTGCAGACGCATTTGCTGCAACGCCTCTTCGGCCTGTTTGCGCTCGGTAATGTCTTCTTTCACGGCGAGAAAGTGCGTGATATGGCCGGCCTCGTCCTGGATCGAGGCGATCAGCGCCCTTTCCCAGAACAGGGATCCGTCCTTTGCCTTGGTCAAGAATTCTCCCGACCATTCGCCCCCCGCCCTGATCGTCTGCCAGAGCGTTCGATATTCTTCGTCGGAGGTGTGCCCTGACTTGAGGATGCGCGGGTTCTTCCCGAGCACTTCCGCCGAGGCATAGCCCGTGCTTTCGATGAATCGCCGGTTCACATACTCGATGTTGCCGTCCGTATCGGTGATGATCACGTTGACGGGGCTTTGCTCGACCGCCTGGGAGAGCTTGCGCAGGTAGTCCTCGGCCTTCTTCCGCTTGCTGACGTCAATTCCCATGCCCGCAAGGTATGGCTTGCCGTTGAGGATCAGCCGGACTCCCGTAAAGTAGAAAGGGATCCCTGTGCCGTCCTTCGTGACTAGCGTCGCTTCCGCATCGGCGTAGCCGTCTCGGAACACTTTGGCCATGCTTGCCGCAATGTAGCCGACATCTTCTCCGCGAAACCAGTCGGCGATGTGCATGTGCACCAACTCCGCCGCGGAGTAGCCCGTCATCTCCTCCTGCTTTTTGTTCCAGCGAACCAGCCGGCCCTCGGCGTCAAACAGATAGGGGATGCCTGGGACGCTGTCCAGTACGGCGTTGGTAAAGACCCTCTCTTGCTGCAGCGCCTCTTCAGCCTTTTTGCGCTCGGTAATGTCTTCTTTCACGGCGAGAAAGTGCGTGATGTGGCCGGCCTCGTCCTTGATCGAGGTGATCAGCGCCTTTTCCCAGAACAGTTTCCCGTCCTTCGCCTTATTCAAGAATTCCCCCGACCACTCGCCCCCCGCCGCGATCGTCTGCCAGAGCGTTCGATATTCTTCGTCGGAGGTGTGCCCGGACTTGAGGATGCGCGGATTCTTGCCGACTGCTTCTGCCGGCGTATAGCCCGTAACTTGGCAGAATCTTCGGTTCACATACTCGATGTTGCCGTCCGTGTCGGTGATGATTACGTTGACGGGGCTTTGCTCGACCGCCTGGGAGAGCTTGCGCAGGGACTGCTCGGCCTTCCTCCGCGCCGTGATGTTGACGAAGGCCGCAATGCATCCCCGTACCCGGCCGTGCTCGTCGTGTAAAGGCGTGGCGCCGCCGAAGAACGTAAGTTGTGCGCCGTCTTCGCGGACTACTTGCATCTCAAGGTCGCGGATCTCCTTGTCCTGAGCAGTGGCGCATTGCATCGGAAGCTCCCCGCCGCGGAGCTCCTTTCCACCCGAGAAGTAGCGATGCGGGGCCGGTTGTTCACCCAGGGGCGGCGTCAACGAGAAGTTGAGCTTTCCACGAACGCCATACAATTCATTTGCCGCGCGGTTGCCCGTGATGCGTTGGCACGCCGGATCAAGGGCGATCAGAATCGCCGCCGGCGCGACCTCCATTACCTTTTCGATTTCCTCCACCAGCGCGAGCAACTGCGATTCACTGTCCTTCAGACTGACGACGGATCCTTCCGCCCGGCGACGACGGGCGCCCTGCAAACTGCTGAGCACGGCCACAACGGCGCCGGCGAAAAGGAACAGGGCAAGTGCCGATTGGCCCTCAATGCCATGACCCAAAAAAGAGCCCCGCGGCTGGGTGAAAAGGTACGTCGAGACTCCCGCACTTGCCGCCAAGGCGACGAGCGATGGGCCTAGCCCGCTGTACCAGGCAGTAAGAGCAATGGCAAGAAAATAGGCTGTGTACGGAGCCTGTTCCCGGAGCAGCGGGGCGAGCAATAAGCGTAGTGCGGTTGCCAACGCCGCCGCTACAAACGCAAATCCATAGTGCAGTAGTCGCGAGCCACGAGTTCTGGGCATCAGTGTGCCCTATTACGAAGTGGCAAGACAAAAGAGACAAATGGAACGGGCTGGATTGTACATCGCGCCCGCGAACAAGGCAATCCCCCACCGCAGCCCACAGGCCACGGGATGTCAACTGCGTTTCAGCCCATCGCGCCAGGCAATGGCTTCGAGTTCGACCCGGACTGCGTCTTCGACGGCAATCACGGGTCGCGCCTGGAATTCAAAAGCCGGGTACGTCGAGCAGAACTTGTGAACGGCCAACGGATCGTCGCAGTCCACTAACACGTGCCCACCCCACTCGCCCACTCGCACTACGAACAACTCGATCTTGAATCCGGCGGGCGCCTTCCATTGACCGAACACCTCAAGTATCCGCTTCTGGGCATTTTCGTACTCCGCAGGCGAACCTTGCGGGCGTTCGAACCAGCTGATCATGTACTTCATCGCCATCCTCCTAATTGTGTTGGTCCTCGGAACAATTGCTGTTTGGACGGGCTAACTTACCCTACATCGCGATTTCCACTTCCGCGATTCTAGCCCCGGAGGGCCCTGCGGCAAGCAGAAGGCTGCCGTAGTAGGTCGAAAGGACAGATTCAGGCGTATCTGAGTGCGATGGCGCAGAACCTGAATCGCCTGGTGTTCCGCTTTTCAATGGGGAACTACAACGGCTCACGGCTTGCCGGCCTCGGATGCCAGGCGGAACCCGTCGACGACCGGCGAGGCGGCGGCCCCGGGCTGACGAAGCAGTTCAAACCGCACGCGCACCGTGCGGCCTTGTAAGCCTTGCAGAGGATACGCACATACTCCGTCCTTCGCGGCAAGTCTCGTCTGCGCGCGAACTGTCCTAAATCCGTCGTCGGAGGTCTCGACCACGACGGAGACCTTGCCGCCGTTAAGATCGGCGGCGACGGTCAGCTCCTTGAGGCTGAGGCTTGTCGGCGCGGCCCAGTCGTGGGCTGGACTTTGGCACGTGCCCGACGCCGCGCCCGCGGCGAGTTGAATTCGGTCGCTGTAATGCCCGAGAAAATCGACGTTCGTGGTCTTCGCCTCGCTGTAGGCCGTCTTGCGGAGGTTGAAATCCATGAGCCAAAGCGGCGGCAGATCGATCACTTGTTCGCAACGGGCTGCACCTGGACCTTTCCGCCGTCGATGGTCACGTGTTGCCGGCGGCCCTTGTAGAGCACGTCGACCTCCGCGTGCGGCCAGTCGGCCGGCAGGCAGGGCGTCACGACGAGTTCCTTCCAGGTTGGCTGGATTCCCAGGACGCCGTGGACCGCGGCGGCCGCAACGGCCACCATGTCGGCGAGGTAGGGCTCGCCGTCGCCCCATTTCATGTCCCCCTGGATGTCGGCGGCGTTGTCGCCCGCCCAATGAGTTTCCGCGGCGCGCTTTGCGAACAGTTTCAACCGTTTGGCGGCCCCCGCGGCGTCGCCGGCCCGCGACCGGGCGACGATTTCCCAATAGGTCTGAGACAACAGGAGGCCGCCGTTCATATATCGGCCGTAGGTTTGCCAATCAACCGGATCGAGACGCTTCGGCACGGGCCAGAGGGCCGATACGCTCGCGTAGCCCCGATAGCCGCACTTCTTTTCCAGTTCCGCGATGCGGGCGTCGGCAGTGGCGACGATCTTGCGGGCCTGCTCGGGCGAAGCGATCCCCACGGCGATCGGCGGCCACTGGCACAAATCGCAGAAATACGCGACTTCTTGCCCTTTGGCGTCGAAGAAATCCACGTACCGCGGTCCGCCCGGCGCGTCTTCCTTCCAAAACACGCGATTAAACGCCGTTTTGATCGAGTCGGCCAGTTTTCGATCCTGCTGGGCCTGGATCGGACGCCCGGCGGCTTCTTCCATCTCCGCCAGATCGAGGGCCGCTTTGTAGAAGAACGCATTGTAATAGCCGTTGATGCCGCCGGTGGTAATGGCGTCGTAATACCAATGGGCGCCGACATCCGCCAGCTTGAACAGCCCCTGCTCGTTGCGGCGGGCGACGAAATACGCGAACATCCGTTCCATGGCGGGCAGGCACTCGCGGATGAAAGCCAGATCGCCGCTGTGGAGCAGATAGAAGTGAGCGCCGATGATGGTGTGCAAATTGTCGTCCACCCACTCGCCGCCTTGGTTGTAGCCGAAATGGGCCCGCCCCTGCGCGTCCATCACGCTGAAAATGTGCGCCAAGTGCTCGCGGAAGGCGTGGGCGGCGTCGTAGGGGTGCGCGGACAACGGGCCGGCGGCCGGAACCCCCGCCGCCAGCGTCGCCCCGAACATCCAACACGAGCCGGCGTAATACCAACCGTCCGTCTCGTTGCCGAAGTCGAACCCCTTCTGGTCGTTCACCGCCCCGCCGTTGAACACCGACCCATAGAAATCGCGGAGCGAACGTCTCCGCATCCTTGTCGGGGAGGGTGAGGGCCAACTGGTATCCCGTGGCGGTTTTGTCCACGCCGCGGATGCGGAGGGCGATCTCCTCGACCTGGCCTTTGCGGTGGGTTTCTCGAAGGCTCGCGGCGGTCACAGCGCCCGCCTCGCTCAACACGCCGAAACTGCCGCGCCGATACAGATGCCCGCCGGCGACTTCCAGACGAAGATCGCACTCGCTGCGCCAATTGGTCCACAGCTTGTAGATCGCCCAGGCGTCGCGGTCGCGAAGCGTCTGGATGAGATTTTCCGAGATTTGTCCAGGCGACGCGGCCACGGCGTACAGCTTGCTGTCACTCGCGGCAATCCGCAGCGGATCGCACCAGAATGTGCTGGTGGTGGAGTTCTGCCGTCCGCGAGCAAAGGAAAAGAACAGTCCCGGGCTGCCGGAGCACGTGGACGTGAAGTCCCGTTGCCAGCGGCGGACGATCTTCCAGACCAAGTGCGAGCCGTCGCCGGGGGCGCTGAGCGTCCAGTCTTCGACGGCGACAGGCGGTTCGCCGCCGCCGCTGGCCAGTTTCACGCCGAGGACGCGCAGCACGTTCCGACCGCCTTCTTCGGCCGCCTCCGTTTTTTCCGGCTTCGTCAGCCGGCTCTCATAACGCTTGCCGTCTTCGCCCACCACATACGTGTAGCCGCCGTTGGCCCAGGGGCGAATCCCTTGGGTGGTCAGGAGGGAGTGTTCGCCCAATCCGTTGGGTCCGCGAAGGCGCAATTGCATGAGCGAAGGCCGGACGACGTTCACCACCACCTTGCCGAACGCCCCTTCCACCTCGGCCAACGGCGACGCGAGGTCGGGCGACCGAATCTCGACTCCTCCGAGGCAAAGATAACCGCCAACTCTGGCTCCCGGTTGACTCCCATCGGGAAAGGACAATCGCAGATAGCGGGCGGGGGTTGGCTTCGGCAGCGGGTAATCCCATGCGCGCTCGGACTCATAAGGCGCCCCGTCGCGCGGCACTTCGTTGGCCCCGAAGGTCAGCGCGTCCTTCCAAGAGCCTTCAACTCCCGAGACGCTAACCTGCACGATGACTCTCGCCGGTGGACAGTGGTATTTGTCTTCATGGCGCGCCCAGGCGATCGTCAGGCCGTGAACCGGCACAACCTTGCCCAGGTCGATTTGCCACCAGGCGTTTTTGTCCTTCCCGGGGGCGGTCTGCCAGTAGGCGGCGCTCTCGCTGGCGACGCCATTGACGCCGGCGGCGACGGCCGCCCCGTAGCCTGGCCCATACTCGCTGGAGGCGGTCGCCTTTCCGCCTACCCAGGCCGGCTGAGCGTGTGCGAGCTGTGGGCGATTCCAGCCAATCGTCCAGACGGCCGCGACGATGACGAAGCACGCGGTTCGCAGCGGCGCCAAGCTTAAAAACCCCATGAGTGGACCTCTTGTGAAACAAGGCTGTTCGACGAAGACCAGAACAATACGCCGATGGTCACAGCAAAGATCAGTCTGCCGAGGATCGCAGCTTCTTTTCGCGCCCAACGCTCGTTGGTTTCGGGCCAGGTTGGGCCGAGGGCAACTGCGCCCGATCCACGCGGCGTATAATCCATGGCAACGTGAAACCGCTCCAGGCCGTTCATTGCGTGTGTCGAAGCTTGCGGTTGCACCTGAGGTCCACTTCGTTTCGCGATCCTTGGCCGACAAACTTGACTGCCGCCCGACTGCTTCGCGTGAAGGTTTCGATTCACGGGTTCCTTGCCTTTGTCGCGGCCGCCGGGACCCCACGACGGCGGCGCGACACAGTTCAGTTTCGTTGCGGTTTTTGCCGGTGTCAAGCGTTCCCCCCGAAGAATTTTCAGAAAAAATCGGCAGCGGCAGCCGGGTGTTGGCGCGGGATAAAAGGATGCCGCTTTCGCGATCGGAAGGGGGCCGGTGGGAACTCACAGCGGCTACGCCCAAGACCTGCACGCGCGATCCACGGCTGCGGCTGCCCGGGACGAAGCAGATCAATGATCCGTATGGCCGACCGCCGGCGAGGGCGGAGTCTGCCGCGGCCTGGCGCCTGGTCCGCCTTGGCCCGACCCCACCTCGATCGCCTGAACCATGGCCTGACCATTGCATCGATTCCAGAATCGCACCGCAATGACCCCGTGCATCGGTCGAATGTCGTTGAAGACCAGATCAACCGCCTTGCCCAACCCGCCGGCCGTGGCGGCAATGTCGACATCGCTTGCCGCCGTCTTGCCCTGGATGTCAATCGTCGTTGCAAACGCTCCGGGCGCGGACGGGGCGAATGGCTGGCAAAGCTTGATTCGCGCGTAATACGTCGATTGCGGATTAACGGTGAAGTAGGCCGTAAAATCATGGCCGTGGACCCCGTAGCGATACAACTCGGGATCGTCGGCGTTGGCCGCCACATTGAGCCGCGGTTCGGTCCAGAAGGAAATCGGCACGAGATCAGCGCTTTGTTGCAGTCGCATCACGAATTCCAACGCGGGCCGCCACGAGCGGCCTTTTGAATCAACGTAGTCCTTGCGACCTACGTAGCCGAAGATCACCCGCTGAGCGTCGGCCGACCCGCCGCCTTCGCCAAAGCCGGCGTCGCCTTGGGCGGCCGACCACTGCACGGCGTCGATGTACACCCGCTTGCCGTCGGCGCGCGGGTTCTTCGCGCCCAAAGCGACGACTTTCAAGATGTGCTTGCCTTGCGCCAGTCCGTTCTTGTAGCACAGAATTTGTTGATGGCGGGCCTGGGGGCACCAGAAGTCGATGCCGCAGAGTTGCTTGACGCCGTCGAGATACACGTCCGCCTTGCCGCCGTGCGGATCGGCGCGACCCACCAGCCGCACCTGGTTTCCCATGAACGGAAAGCTGGCGCTCGCCCCGGCGGCCTCGGCCACGTGCAGCTTCCCTCCAGAAGCGTCCGGCGACTCTTCGGTCGTCCAAGTCCCCGTGTATTGCAGCCGATCATCCTCGGCCATTTCCTGCGGATCGTCGCCTTCGACGAGCATATTGCCGCATCCATCGTGGCGAATGGCGACGATGCAATCGCCGTTGGACAACGGCCTGAGCGTGTAGCCGTTTTCCGCAAGATTGTTCCGCTGCGGAAGGGGCTTGCCGTCGGCCGACACCGACTTGGGCAGGAATGCCAGGCGCAACACGTCCTCGCTTGGGGCCAACGCGTCCCAGGTGCGATATGCGACTTGCCCCTTGCCATAGCGGACGTTCCGCGCCACCGACGTTGTCCGCACGATGTGGTTTTCCCGGTTCGCCCCCATCGTCTCCGGCGCGCAGGCGATCAGATCCAAGACGCCTTTCAACGGCCACGGGTGGGCAAGATTGAACCAGTCGCCGGCGACAACGGAGCCGCCGTCAATCGCGTCTTCCACAACCCCCGTTTCGCGGGCGTCGTAGGTGAACAGAATGGATTGCCGGCGAGCGATTTCCTTTGCCCAGTCGCTATCCACCAGCGCGCCGTAGCGAGCCAGCGCCGCCGCATGGATCACGGTGGGGTATTGGAGCGACTTGCCGCAACAGGCGTTTGACTCTGGGGTTGCCCAAGCGCCGGAGTAAACGCCGCCCGCGGAAGCCGGATTCACGCCCAGCCGACAGAAAGGCAATAATAAAATATTGCGGACGTCATTTTCCCAACCAGGAAACGACCCGCGGCGATCCATCATATACTGAGACACCTGGCATGGGAGAGTACACGTGAGCACCGGATTGTCCCAATCCCAGAAGTGATGGCCGAACGTCGGGTCGCGGGTCCATTGCGGCAGCAGCTTGTCGCGGAGGCATCTCTCGCCCGCCGCGCGCGCCCTCGCCAGGGCGTCGCCTCTGCCCGCGTAACCGGAATGGATCACCGCATCCAGGAATTGCAGGATGAAGGCGACCCCGGCAGTCTGCGTGTTGTCTTTCCAGGGGACGTCTTCCGGATTGGCGTAACGTCCCCACGGTTGGGCGGCATTGGGGCGACAGTCGCAATGCTCGGCGAGCAAATCCGCCCAGTGTTTTGCCGCCTCCCAATACCGCGACTCGCCCGTCAACTTGTAGGCCGCCACCATTCCCGAGCCGGCCCAGGCGGTAAGGTCCAATTGGATGAAACCGTGCGGACTGGCCCGGCCATAGGCCTTTCCTTTCGTGGGGGCGCCGATGAAAAACAGCGGCCAGGGATGTTCGGCCGGCGTTTGGCACTCATCGAGCACATAGTCGGCGGTCGTCTTGATGATCCCAAGGGCGGCCGGGTCGCCGCTGTACCGATAGTAGTCCGTCAGCCCCAACAACAAGGAGGCCGATCGCTGGCCGACGTCGCCGTTGTTCCAGTCCACCACGCCCGGATTCACATGGATGGCCCCGTCGGGCTGAATGCTCCAAGTGCCGTTAAAAACGAAATGCGGCGCCGGCGCGGCGGCCTGGCCCGGCTCGGTCCACGGGTAACGCTTGAGTGTTTCCGCCGCGACGCGCACGCGGAAGTCGCACTGTCCGTTCTGTCCGCGATGCCACGGAGCAATGACGCCATGCCGATCCTCAACGACCAGATGTGCGAAATATCTCTTCGTCAGCTTGGCGTCCTCCGCGCTTGCACTGCTTGTCCAGCACGAGGCAATTGTCGCAATGAATGCTAGTGGAAATCGCGTCATGTCAGGCTCCCTCTGAAGGAACGTAAAGGGGACAGGCGCATATATCGGGTAGTTTGGGACGATTGTCGCCGCATTGCTTTACGCAGATAACCCATTATATGCGCCTGTCCCCGTTATATCTCCCCTTTTATGCTCCGCCAGGCCGTGACGCGGATGCGGCGAGTGGAAAGTCTTTTTGGAACTGTGTGAGGGCGGCGTCGGGGCCGCCCTTGAGGATGTAAAAGCGGCCTTCCACGGTCGCGCTCTCACCGGGCTTTAGAGTGCCGAAGTGAGGGAACAAATGGAAACACGCTCGGTCGTCCCCCGTATTGGAGGTTGCCCGAATGCCGTCCTGGAAGCCGAGCGCTGCCGTAAATTGTCCGTCCTTGCTCGCAACCGCAATCAAGGGGACGTCGAAGGTCTGTTCGCCGTTTATCCACCAACCCCAGTTGATCGGCGGCACGCCCTCTCGGGTGAATGCGAGGTGGATCTCATGCTTTCCGCTGGCCGTTTCGCTGAAGGCAAAGCGTTTGCCCTTCGACCACAGGAACACGCGCTCGTTAAGGCTGAGGTAAGCGGCAATCTTTGCCTGCTTGCCATCGGCGTTGACGCCCGCATGTTCCGCGGGAGACGGAAAAAACGAGGGGGCCTCCGTGGTTGGCACACACGTGTGCACCATGACTCTCGGCATAAGCGTCTGCGACTGGTTTGTTACGGTATACCGGAGTCTCACACTGTTCGCCTTGTCCGCAGTTGCGGCAAAATCGACCTGAATCCCCTCGGTGTACTTCCAACGATAGGAGTAGGTGTTGTCCTGAAGGGTCCAATGGATGCCAGGGGCGGTGGGATCGCCGGCGACCTTCACCAGGAACAACTGCGTGGATTTTTCTCCGTATACGACGCGTTCGCAACTCCGGAAGTCAAAATTGTCGCTTGGACTTAGAGGACTTCGCACGTTCAGTCCTCCTGCTGCGCTGGCTACGCGCGGGGCCACGCGAAGGGCGGCGTCCTCGGCGGCAAAGGCCGGGCTGGTCATCGACAAACCTGCCGCCATCCACAGTAGAATTGCCCGATTGCGCAAGTTCACGCCAGACATTTTCAATACTCCAGTGAGTTCAAGTCGGACGTTCCGCTAACCGCGACGGCGCCGCCAATCGCAGCAGTCTGTCGAGTGCATTGACGGCGACTGAGAGAACATTCGAATGACAGCATGCGCCTGGCAAATCCTGTTTGTTGCGGCAAGTTGTCCGCCTCAGCGGCAAAAGATCTCTTGATTCCCGAAGACGACCCTCACCAGGATTGCCGGATATTCGCAGTACTTTTGCCCACAATCGGGAAGAACCGTGCCATTGGGTTGAGGGTGGTACCGCTCGCGCCAATAGCCGTCGACTTTTGCGGCGCGACACACCTTGCGCACCGACTCCACAAGACGGGCCTTCGCGTGCATGCGCCGGCAGGCACTTGCCTCCAAGTGCCAGACTCGCCCCATCGCTGCCACGTCGCGCAACGGCGAGAGCGTGAGCTTAAACGGCAGCGGCTCATTGAGCTCCCACGGTTCATAGCGAAAGGGCTTCGCGACTAACTGTGTCGGCATGTCTCCCCACCAAAATCCAGGCTCCTGCAACAAACGCGGCCAGAGCGCGTCCAGTTTCTCGTCGACGGCAATGCCGAAGGCGACTGCAGCCCAGTTCACGTCGGACAAACCGTGCGAATCCACCAAACCGCGCTCCGCATGGATGTATTCGGCAAAATGGTCCCGACGCCAGAAGGCGGCGACGAACGTTTCCGTCAGTTGAGCGGCATGGGCCGACCAGGCAGTCTCGGACTTTCTGTCGCCGGCCGCGCCGAACAGCCTTGCCAATTCGCGGAAGGCGTGAATGATGTAGCATTGGGCCACACCGTCCCATCCGTACCGCGGCGGCAACTCGATGTAGAATCCCGAACCGCCGATCAGTCCGTTGGCGTCCCGCCGACTGAGCAGATGCTTCGCGGCGCGCTTGATCGACGGCAATCGTTCGCGGAGCCAAGACAGGGAACCGGTCGCAGCGAAGATTTCCGCGGCCGTAAGGACGTAAGAAACGGGGCCGAGCGTGCTTAACGGATTGGCTTTCGGCTGCCAAATCTCGAACATGCCGATCCACTGGCGCGTCGCTCGACTGGACGCCGGCAGACCCGGGCGTTGCGGGGGCTTGTACGTAAAGAGATCGTCGGGGTATTTCAGCCCTCGCAGCCATGTCGCCGTAGGCCGCGTATCGCCCGGAAAAATGGCAAAGGGGATATTGCCGTCCTTCCGTTGCGACGCCCGCACAAACTCAAAATAGTCGAGCACGAGGCGAGCGCGGCCCAAGAGGAGATAAGCCCCGGCCATTTGCCAGGCATCGAGTCCGGGCCAGGTTGTGTCGTCGCCGTATGTCATGCCATCGGCAGTGATCAGAAAATGGCCCGGATATTGTTTCTCGGTTGCCGCGGGAATCAGGTTCTTGACAATAGCCGCCTCCACTCCGGCGCGGATTTCCGCATCGGCTATCGTATCGAGCAAAGCCGCTCCATCGGGCGGCGATGCCTCGGCCGATGGGCAAGCCAACAGCCCGCCAATCGGAAGCGTCCCCGCGGCGGCGATGCCGGAATGTACGAGGAACTGCCGGCGCGAGCAGCCGTGACGCGTGAACATGTACATTGTTGATTCCTCCAAGAACTGTGCTACTTCTCCTTGAACTTGTCCACCAGGATAATCTCGCCCACCGGCGACGGTTTGGATGTCTTTCCAGCGGCGTCCTGGTAGGCGACCCAGAAATAGAGCTTGATGGCCGGGCGGAGGCCCCAGACCAGGTCGCCGCTCTTCGCGCCGCCGGGCGTCATGTTGACCGCCCCGCGACCGTCGGCGTGCGCACTGCACCAGATAGAGTAGGTCTTCGCCGCGGGCGTCTGCCCGAAGTGCACGTGCACCGTGGTCCCGTCATCGCGATCTAACGGCGGCTCAAGTTTCTGGATCGTCACCGGCGCGCCGACCCCATCCCTCGCCATGTCGGCGATCGGACTGGGCAGATCGGCCTCGCCCTGCGGCAACGGCATGCGCAGCCGGCTGAGGCGGACCGCCTCCTCCGCGGCGTCGGCCGGCGAATCGTATTCAACATACAACTTGCCGAAGGAAACCACATTCGAGACGACCGGCTGCACGTCGTTGACATATAAAATGTGCGAGCGCTGCTCAACGAGGATTTTTTCCAACGTGAGGGGCAGGTGAACTACGCCGTCGCCGCCGG
Source organism: uncultured Planctomycetia bacterium (assembly GCA_963791075.1). Taxonomy (GTDB): domain Bacteria; phylum Planctomycetota; class Planctomycetia; order Pirellulales; family Thermoguttaceae; genus CAWBRF01. The sequence goes on along the minus strand of CAWBRF010000032.1, from coordinate 218,057 downwards.
TCGAGCCCCACCAGGTCGTGCCGTGCTTGCGGAAATTGTCGTAGCCGGTGTGGCCCGGCAATTCAAAGCGCAGATACGCGCCAACCGTCGAAATTGAAACTGCTGGCGGATCGCATGTCGTCGCAGTTCCACTGGTCCTTCGTGCCGACGCTGATCCAGCGCTGGCCATTGGCGTCCCGCAGGCAATACACGACGCGGCCCCAATCGCTCGCGCCGTTCACCCACAGCCCGATGTTGGCCGGGGCCCCCTTGAGTACGATCGGCTTTTCAGGAGTCAACGAATTGTACCACGGCATCAACTCGTGCACCTTCTCTTGCTTGTCCAACTCGGAGACCAAGACGGTTCCCCGCTTCGGATCCTCGGCCAGCGAGGCGTTGAAGCGGCCGAGGCAGCGGGTTGTGTCGAAGTTGTTGTTCTCGTAGGCCGCGTCGCCTTGGGACGTGTAACGCCACGAACCGTCGCCCAAGTCGCCGACCAGTTGAGCGTCGGCCGCGGGTCTGGCGTCGCCGTTGTCCGGCTCGCCCACGCGGACGCCGCTAATGCCGCCGCTGCTGGTCACGTAAACCACCGAGGGATCGGTTTGGAGCGTGACTTTCTTGCCTTGGCTCTTGAAAACCTTCGTGTTGTTCATCGCGTCGGTCACATTGACTTCGGCGTCGGCCGCCAACGTCAGCGTCGCCGGCCGGCGGCCGCGAAGGGTCCAAAGCGCATACACAAAACCCTTCGGACCCTTAAAGCGCAGGCAGTACGTCGAGAGCGAGCCCGTTTTGAGCCAGCCGTCGAAATTGGCCTGATCCAATTTGTCGGTCATGGCGGCGAACGCTGCATAGCCCGGCTTGGGATCGCAGTAGGGAATTCGCCGCTGGATTCCGCAGCCGCCATACTGTTCGGCTCCGTACCAACTGCCGCAGTCGAAGGCGAACCAGCCGGAATAGAAGCGAGTCACGCCGTAGCCCATGCACAACAGCGTCCAGCGGTTGTAGATGTCCATCTGGTCGCGCCACGAGCCGCAAGTCGGTTCCGTGGGCACAAAAATCCCTTCGCACGTCTGGAGCTGTGGATTGGGAATGCCCGCCTTGGCGTACTCGGTCCGCAACTCATACAGCCGATGGACGCTGACTTGATGCAACTGCTGTTCGGGCAGCCGCTCGAAGCCGCAGACGTCCAGCCCCGAGCCGTCGATCAAGTTTTTGGGGAATCCCGCGCGAACAGCGCCACGGCGAACAGCGGATCGCCGTAGGGGATCAAGATTTTCAGATGCGGCCATTTCTCGCGGATCGCCTCGGCCGCGCACTTGGCGGTGACGAAATACATCCGCAGCGTGGTCTTTTCTTGGGCCGTCAGTTCGTAGGGCTTTTCCTGCCAGTATTCCGGCCAGTTGCCGTTGCTGGTGCGGTTGCTGATGGCGGGCTCGGTGAAGAAATAGACGTGGTCGGGCCGATAGGGCTCGGGGATCGCGGCGAACCACTTCGTGTACGTCTCGATCACCGTCTTCTTGTAGGCGGCGTACTCCTTCGGATCGTACGGGTCTTTGGCGGCCCAGGGCTGAGGCTGCACCTCCCAAGGATCGGCTTGGCAACGGGCCCAATGCTCCTTGACGTTGGGATTCTCGAAGCCGACCGGGCCTTCCGCTGCGCAAGCGCCGGCCGCCGTCATCAGGTTGATGATGTGATCCGGCTTCGGCGTATAGTGGCCGCCGAGATAGCTCCAAAAGCCGAACAGCGCCGCCCTTGCCCTCCGTCCAGCGCGGGGCCCGGGCGTCCGGGGCCAAACGGACGAAAGATCGCTTTTCGGTCCAGGTCTTGCCGGGCAATTGAAGCGTCGCCGTGATGTCGTGATAACCGTTGAGCTTCACCGGCAACGAAAACGCGATCTTTCCCACGGCATTGGCCGCCAAGGCAATCGGCTGCTCTTGACGGCTCTCTTCGCTGCCGTCGTAACTGCGCGTGGCGACGGTCAGCTTGCCTTGCTGGGCCGCGGCCGTGTGATTGCTCAACGTGGCCGTATAGCCGGGAACCGCCGGCGCGGTCCATACGTGGCCGAACTGGGTCGGCTGCCAATCGAAGCCGACCGGCGCCTTGCCCAGGGTCAGCGCATAGACGTGCACCGCCGACGGCAGGCCGCCTTGGTGCCAGCCGCGACGAATCGGGTCGGGATAAGAACAATAGGGATAGACTTTCTTGGTCAGCTCGATTTCCACCGTGTCTAGATCGGCAAAGGCGTCAGCCGGCCGGGGTCGAGCGGGACTTCCACCAGCCACAGCTTCACCTGTCGTCCGTCGCTTAGGCGGACCGGCAGCGGCTTGGCGGAGGAACTTTCGGCGGCGGCCAAGGGGATTTTTCCCTCAAAACTCTCCGCAAAGCCCGCCTCGGGGCGAAAGAACATCGCGGAAAAAGTCGGCAGCGAGTCCGGTTTGTTGTCCGCGGCGGCGACGACATAGAGACGGTCGAATTGCCCGTTGGGAACGCGAATCTGGATCCGCGCCGGATCGCGCATTGCGCTGCCGGACCAGATCGGACCCAGCGCCATCGAATACCCTTCCTCGTTGGCCTGCCGATAAAGGCTCTGGCCGATGTCGAGATGATCCTTCCCTTCGCAGTTCACTCCCGGAAAGAGAAAGGGGATGTTTTCGACAAGGACCGGCGCATCGGCGGGCGGAAGCGAGGCCGGCGCGACGGAAGCGTTCTCCATGAAGTTCCGTCCGTTGGCATAGCCGCCCAGGCGGACGGGAAGGAAGCCGGCGGGCGAGTCCTTCAGTTCCGAAAGGCGATAGGAGGCCAGTTGCGCGCCGCTTGACAAGTAGATTTGGACGGCGCCCTCGGGCACGATCGCCGGATCGGTCTTTTGCGCCATCAGGCGATCGTCCAGCCAGAAGCGGACCTGCCCTTTGTCCAATTCGATTCGCACGTCGAGCCATTTCTGATTGTGATCGGGCAGCAAGGACATGTCGTGTTCCACGCGGGCGCGAAAATCTTCCTGCCAGCCGGGCTGGAAGGCCTCGTAGGCCCGCAGACGGTAAGAAAAACCGTTCAAGTCGGGTGCGTTGCCGAAATTCCAATCCAGTTTCGCGATCCTTGCCGCCATGTCGTGCAACGGCTTGCCGCCGTGCTGCATGGAGCAGTTGATGCTTTCGCTCGCTTTCGAGGCGCCGATGATTAGGGCAAGCTCTGTTTCCGGCCGGCTGGTCTTTGCGACATGCACGACGACCGTGGCGTTGGGCGACTTGATCGGTCCGCAAGCGCACGCGTACGCGCAGTTCTTGCGGACCGGCGTAGGAGGCCCGGCTATCGAGCGTCACCCCTTCCTTGTCCGCCGTGAGCGCCTTTCGCCCCAGCGCGGCGTCGTCGATCAAGGTGTACTTCCCTGCTGCCGCCTTGACGTTGTTCAGGATGGGATCCTCGGCCGCCGCCTCTTGCGGCAACTTGCTCCACCAGGAGTCGCCGTGGACGGCCGACGCGAAACAAGCGGCGGCGATTAGTGTGGCCAGCGCGACGCACTGTGTCGATAATCTCATGGTTTTTCCGCTCCAGTGTGTAGAAGGACAATGTCGGTGAGTTGTAAAGGCAGGGAAAGGATTACTTGGCCGTTTTGCGCGCGGAAGGGCAAGTCGCCCTTCTCGACCGAGGAGACCGAGTTGACGCCGGTCAGATTCGCTTTGAGCGTCAGCTTCGCCACGTCCTGCCGCGTGAAGTTCGTCAACACGACGGCAGCCCCTTTTTCCGAGCTGAGCAGATGCGCCTCCACCCCGGGTTGGGACAGCTCCAGCGGTTTCTGCACCCCTGCCAGCCGGCAGGGAAAACTAATCAACGCCCTGCCGCCGGCGGGATAGTTGACGACGTATCCTTCCGGATTGGCGGCGACGATCTGGTGGAAATAGTTTAGTCCCGGCATGAAGGCGTAGGAGAGAACTTTGCCTTGTCCGCAACGATTCAGCAGGATCGCCGGGCTGCCGTCGGCGAACTTCGCCAACACTTCCGCCTTCACCTGGGAGAGGATGGGATCGCGGAGCAGAATGCTCACCGCGATGTCTCGGGGCAGCGCCTGCGCGGGAAATCGCCGTGATCCGAGCCTTGCGCAACACATCGCTCGGATTGAGCAGGTCGTGCGTCTTCGACAGTTTGCACACCGCCTGAAAACCGGTCAGGCCGGAGATCGCCGCCGTCGGCCGGTCGTATTCGTCCCTCTCCAGCGAGGCCGGCGCCAGACAGAGCATTCCGCCGGCGGAGACCCAATCACTGAGTTTTTTCAGACATGCCAACGGCAGATGGGCATCGACCGCGTAGATCGCCTTGTACTGCGCGAGATCGCGAGTGAGCAGCAAATCCTCATTCAGCAGGTCGGTCGGATACTGGTCCTGAGCCAATCCAATGTGAATAAGCTGCCGTTCCTGCTGGATCGGCATCGTGTCCGCGTTGGCTTGCCAGATTTCCTCGGTGGTGCTGTAAATGACGGCGACCTGAGCGTTCGGCGGCTGACCGTCGCAGACCAACTCGTCGGCCTTGGCAACGTCCCCGATGATCTTCGCCACGCCCCGGTACTGCGATGGGTTGTCGGACCAGAAGTTTTGCGTCGCCGCGTAGGTCGGCCCGTAATCGAAGAAGTAGATGCTTTTCACGCCGTGCCCAATGGCCGTAAACGCCCTCAGTCGCAGGTCCAACTCCGTGCCCATCACATTGTAAAACCCGATCGGCTGGTGATGTCGGCTGGCGGCGGCCCGCAAGATATCCACCAAAAAGCCCACCCGCTGATACAAGCCGTTGCCCCAGGCGCCGATGAATGGAGCCATCCAATCCTCGGTCCACATCAAGGTGGTGGTGCGCGTCAGCCCCATCGAAAACCAGTCTGGCGAGCCGGGGAGCATCTTGCCGCCGAGAATCAGCGGATGGTCGGAATAGTTGACGAACGTCCGAACCCCAGGCGGATAAACGCCCTCCGCCTTGGCCGTGCCGTCCTTATAATATTGATTGGTGATCGCCTCACTGTAGCGGAGGGTCCAGTAATAGGACATCATCGCGGCTTCGGCCTTGTTGGCTCCCCAGTTGTAGGCGATTTCGCGGGATTTCTCCGGCGTGGCGACCGGCGTTATCTCGCTCCAACTGGCGGCGTGGAAATCCGCCGGTTTCAGCCCATTGCTTTCCAAGAACATGTGGAACTTGGCGAGCGGCTCCTTTTCCATCAACTCCAAGCCGTAATTGCTCGGCTCGTCCATCAGACATGTGCAACGAATCCGGTTGAAGGCCGCGGCGGACGCCGCCTTCTGGGCCGCGGCAACCGCCGCCATTCTCGCTGCCCGGAGTGGTCACATAACGGTCGAAGCCCAATTCCTCCGCCAGTTTTATGCAGTCCTTGTCCGCCGGAAAGCCAATCCCGTTAATGCCCAAGGTCCGCAGGGTCAGCAACTCATTCTTCAAAATGGCCGGATCGCAGTAGCAGTTCCTAAAGCCGCTGCCGCCACCGGTGAAAAAGGAAAACCGAAGCGGCTTCTCCGCAGCCGACAGGCGCAGGTCCGCAGCCGTCTGCCGAGCGCAGTGGAGGTGGTTTTCCGACGCCTGCCGGACGGTGATGATCCCCTCCGGCTTTTGGCGATAGTCCTCCGGCAGGCACAGACTGACGATGTTGCCCAACTCCTTGACGCGAACGGTTTTGAAAACGGCCGCCTCTTCCGCTCTGTCGGCCAATTGGATCTCGACCTCGGTTTCCACCGCCGGCTTCGGAGCGAAAAAACTCAAAACGACGGCGCCCCAGTCCGGCACAAGCTCCGCCCAAGACGAATAGTTGTTCCGCTTCATCCGCAGCCGCGGATACGCCTCGGCGCTTCTCGGCAAGGTGGGAAAATCAAGGCTCCAGGGCTCACGGTGAACGGACATGCTGATCTTGGCATACGCACCGTCGAGGTTTGACGCCTTGTAGCGAAGGTAGATATTGGCCGGCGGTTTCGTCTGGGCGCTGGCTATGGCGACCGAACACAGCAGCAACCCGACGGACTGGATCGGCGATCTCTTCATGTCGAGTTCCTTTTTCCGGGGTCGTTGGGAGAGCGAAGCCGCCTTAATCGCCGCTAAGTTCCGCGAATTGTCGGCATCGGCGTCGATCCGTGGGAATTTGTGCGTCTCAACAGCAGTCAACCTATTGTAACACGGCTCCTAGTGCTGAACGGCTACCTTCAACTCATTGGTCGACTGATAACCGATGCGGTATTTCATCACCCGGGCCAGGCCGGGCGTGGTGTCTTCCTTGCTCATCGGCTCGCCGTCTTCGATGACATAGAGCGATCGACCGTCGCGGCTTACCAGGATTTGGCGGGGAGCGGTAAACTCCAGCTTGGCAAAATCCTTGCCTCGGCAGCCCGCAGAAGTCACGTACTCAAGGCCAAACTGACTGTCAAAGAACTTGACGATCTTCGACGCCGACCGCGAGACCACAAACACGCCCGACTGGCCGTCGCAGGCCACGCCGTAGATGTCAGCCAGCCTCGACGATCTTCTTTTGGGCGGGATCAAAATAAGAACTGACGCTGTACTGCTGCTCCGCCGAGGCTGCAGTCTCCACGAGTTTGGCCAGTCCATTTCTCCAGAAGACGGCCAAGTAGACGGCGCTCTTGCCGTCGGTGTCCCCCGTCCAGCCGACCGAGGGACCGCCGGGGGCGCGGCCGACCATCCACAGGCCGCCGGCCTTCCCCTGCTTCCGGGCATCCCAACAGCAGAGCATTGCGTAGCTTGGGCTGCTCGCGTAGAGGTGATCGCCGTTGATGCCGACCCAGTGCGGATAGCCGATGCCTCCTTTTTCTTTCTTCCACTCCGCGTCCTCGAAAAAGCCGCCTACGTAGTAAAGCATCGCGGCCGACTTCGGATCATAGACCGAGATGCCGTGGCCGGCGGGCAGATAGATGCGGCCGTCGGGACCAATGGCCACTGTCAACCACGAAGGCGAACTGGACGCGGTGATCGTATCCTTGCCGCCGAGGTCCTTGGCGGGAGTGCCGTCCTCGTGGAATTTGTAGAGGATCGCCGCCCCGCCGTCGAGAAGATAAATATTCCCGCGCGCGTCTTTCTTGATGTCCCAAGGACTGATAAACTCGCTTGGCAGCATCCCCTCCTTCCCGAAACTCCTGTCCGCGGTGAGCGTGAAACCCGTCTGAACTCGAATCGTGTAACTGCCGGGCGCCGCCTCCTTTCCGTCGGCATCCTTCATGTTCCAGGGGATTTGAAACCGTGGGTCGGCGGCGTGCTTTGCGGCCAGCGTGCGGACGTACTTTCCTTGGCTATCGAAAACCTTGGCCTCAAAATCGGTCGGCCGAGGCAACGCGACCGTGACCACGAAAGCGTCGCCCGACTTGACTGACAGCGCCGGCTTGTTGACCGTCAGCTTCAGTTCATCGGCGCAGCAGGCGCACGGGCCTACAAGCCGCGCAACGAGCAATGTCCACACGATGGCGGCCGAGATGTCTCTCATTCCACGTCTCATTTTGCGATGTCCTTTGCTAAAATGCGGTCACATGCTGGTGAAGGCGTCCGCGAAAAACTCGTGCGGATGTCCCGGACGAGGCAACTGTTCCCCCGGCCCAACCGATTCGAATCCCTCGGCCCGGACGTACAGCCTCCAACGCTGTTCGCGCTCGCTGACGGGCAGGCAGCGGAAGTAATCTTTGCAAACGCTCCGCACGATGGACACTCCGCGCACAATTGAGCTTACCCACCGAGCATAGCAGAAAATAACAAGTCGTGTCAAATTTTCACGGGTCGAATCAAATCCGTTGGCAGGTGTTTTAAATCATTTTGGCCGGCAAATGATAGAAAGAGATATGGACATGAGATAATTTTCCATTTCAGTTTTCGTCGAGTCCGAGTAGGCTAAATGAATCGGGACGAGTATTCTGTAGTCAGCCTGCCGTTGCAGCAGTCCTGCAACGGTCTGGCCCCGCCGCGCGTGTCCTGCCGATTTTCCACCACAGAAAGTCGCCGCACAACTGCAAAGAACGCCAGCCGCCGCTCGCTGGAGAGGTGCGCCGCGAAAGCAAATGAGGTTGCCGAGATTCCCATTCTGTCAACGTGAACACGAAGGAACGAGATCATGGGCCAAAACGTGAAGAAGATGATCGTCGGCATTTCTCTTGTCCTCGACCTGCTTCTAGCGATTGGCGATTCGGCGGCGGAGGCCGACGGACAACAGGCGTGCCGCGTTGTGCAACAGGGAAAACGGGTCGAACTGCACTCGCCATTCTTCGTGTTTCGCCTGGACGCCGCTGCGGGTTTGCAGGCCCAGTCATGGGAGAACCGTCTTTCGGGGCGCATGCTCAAGCTGGGCGACGGACCGGAGTTGGAGATGGACATCGGTCTGCCCGATCACCCGTTGCAGACGCCTGCGTTGACGGTTTCGGCCGTGCAGGTCAAGCGCGAGGGCGAGACGGGCGAAGTCGTCTTCACCCTCGCGGCGAAAGAGCCGGCGATCTCGGCCCTGGCGACGTATCGCTGGAACGCCAAGGAGCCGGTGTTGCGGAAGTTCGTCGCGATCACAAACAAGAGCGATCGCGAACTCAATCGCCTGCTCAACGTCCGCCTGGGCGCCTATCGCGCCAACGCCAAGATCGCGGAGCGCGAGCAAGGATTTCCCGTCTATCTTGACGAGGAATTTTTTCTGGCTCTTGCCCATCCGGCGGGTTGGGCCATGGGCAAGGACGGAAACGTCAGCTTGCGGCAATATCCGGGGATCAAACTGCCGCCGGGAAAGAGTTTCGCGTGCATGGAGGCCGTTTACGGCGCGGCCAAAGCGGGCGAGGCGCGGAAGACGTTCGTCGCCTATCTGCGCAGCCGCATGCGCCGCGTCGTGCGCGGCCACGACAGGCCGTATGCCGTCTTCGAGCCCTTCGGCGGCCGGCCCGAACCCTGCTTCGACGAAACCGAAGCCTTCGTGCTGGACAACATTGCGAAGCTCGCCGAAGGGCAGCGGCAGACCGGCTGCAAGTTCGATTTCTACTCCGTCGATTTCTGGGTCGATTACAAGGGCGACCTGAAACGCTTCGATCCGGTCCGTTTTCCCAATGGGCTGAAAAAGATTCGCGCGGAGCTGGACAAGCTCGGCGTTGCCCCTGCCCTTTGGATCGATAGTTCCGGGGAAGCGTGGTCGATCGGCGGCAACCCCGCCGTTCAAGGCGACGTTCAATTCCAATGCTGACGTGCCCGGGCAAAAGTTTTTTTGCCGCGCCGCCGAGCCGATCAAGTCGATGTACGCGGATGCGTTTCGCCATCACATCCGCGAGAACGGCGCGCGGCTGTTGAAATTCGACAATCTCTGCACGGTCTGCCAGAATACGAGCCACGCGCACTTGCCCGGCGTCTATTCCACGGAGCCGATCGAGAACGCCGTGATCGAGTTTTTCCATGAACTGGATGCGGAGTGTCCGCGACGTCTTTCTGATGGGGTACTGGGGTTATCGTTCGCCTTGGTGGCTGTTGCACGCCGATACGTTGTTCGACTCGGGGATGGGCATCGAGGCTGCCAGCCCAAGCGACCAGCCCGCCGCCTACGCCCGCGACAGCGTGACGCAGAAGTTGGATCAGGCCCAATGGCGCGCCGTCCAGGTCGGGGACGTCCCCGTGCTCGGCAAGGACTCGCTGGGCGTGTGGCTGTCCGACTGGGGATGGAACAGCCAGATTGGAAAGGAACGATGGGAGAACGGGTTCGTGATGGATATTTGCCGCGGCAGCCTGTTGGCGCAGCCGTGGAGCGACGCCGCCTGGCTCTCGCCGCCGGAACGGAAGCAGATGGCCGAGTTCATCGCCTTATTGAAGGCTCGCCCCGAATGTTTCGGCAATCCCCGCTTCATCCTCGGCGATCCGAACGAAGAACGAACCCTACGGCTACTGTTGCACGGACGGAAAACGGGCATTCCTGGCGTTAAACAATTCCTGTTGGAAGGACAGCCTGTTGACGCTGGAACTCAACTCCGCCTGGGGACTGTCCGACGGTCAAACGTGGGACCTTTACCGCTGGTATCCCGACGCGGCGAGACTTCAGGGCGAGGCGGCGGGATTCGGCGCAAGGGCCTCGATTGCCCTGCGCCCCTTTGAAATTGTGCTGTTGGAGGTTGTGCCTCACGGACAAACGCCGTCGTTGAATCGCGACTTCCAGTCGCGGCCGATCCCACTGAGTTTTGTCGAGGCGAGCCGTGCGATCGAAATCAGCGTCGCCCAGAAAATCCCTCCGCTTGAATTGGAGTCCACGGCTGCGTGGACCGTGTTGCCGCCTGCGGAGATGACGTCCGCTGGCGGGGCGACGTTGAACGGGCGGAAAGACGGATCGATTCTGGCCAGCGGGAAGAACCCGCAAGCGGACACCTACACAATCAAGGTCAATACCGATCTCGTGGGCATCACGGCGATCCGATTGGAGGCGCTGACCGACCCGAGTCTGCCTTGCTCGGGCCCTGGCCGGGCCAGCAACGGCAATTTCGCGCTCGACGAGGTGCGCGTGAAGGCATGGCCGCGGAGCAACCCGGCGGCGGCCGTGACCGCGACGCTGCAGAATCCCGTGGCCGACTTCTCCCAGAACTTTTTGGGGAACTGGCCCGTCGCCGCCGCGATCGACGGCAATCCAACGACGGGCTGGTCGATTCATCCGCGGGAAGGTCTCCCGCACGCGGCGATCTTCCACCTGCAAAAACCCATCGGCTTTTCCGGCGGCGCGGTGCTGGAGTTCACGCTGCAGCAGGGTTCGCCTCCGGAACACAATCTCGGACGAGTGCGGCTGTCGGCGACCACGGCGCCGCCGCCGATCGCGGCCCCCAAGCCCGTCGAACCGAGATCCGTGCTCGTGAAGGGACAGGTCCCCGCGTCGCGAAGCGGCGGCATGCTCGTGGTTTACGCCCAAATGACAAAGGGCGCCGCCCTGATGCCTCTTGGCGGGCCGGGCCAGTTTCTTAGCGGCAAAGGAAAGCTGGCTGGGAAGACCGTTGTCTGGCAACCGGCGTTGGGAACGGCGACCTATCCGTCGTCTTGGCAGACTTGGCGGACTGTCGTCGAGCCCGCGGACGAGCCGCGCCCTTGGGAACTGACGATCGCCCCGTTGCTTTCTGAAGAGGTGGAACTGAAGTGCAGCAGCAGCTTCCTTCCAAAATGACGGATGCCTCAGCCGCAGAATCCGTGGAGGGTTTTCTTGGACTGGCGCGGCGGTCCAGCGCGCCGTGAAAAGGTTCGTCGTTTCAGCAGGTGAAAGCCCTGCCCCGGCATTGCCTCATGTCTTCGATCCCGGAACTCGACGAAGTCGCGCACGCACCGCGGCGTGGACCCATTTGGCATGGCGTAATCTGGCCGTTTCGGAAATCATCTAAGGAAAAGGACGATGTCGCCAATTCTGATTCAGCAAATAACGCGCAATGGGGGATGCAAGACTCGGGGCATGTCTGCACCGCGTCGCCTTCTCGCACAGACTGCGGTCGCATCTCTCTTCCTGGCGACATGTCCCGCGGCCGTCGGCGGCGCACAAGCGAATCGCGGCTGTTTCACAAGCCGGGACTCGTTTACTTCTGGCGCTCAACGATGCCTGCGAAGATGCGAAGATGGACGCCATGATCGACGCCTTCGCCAAAGGGGGCGCGTCGGCGGTTTGTTTGCACGCGCGATCAGGTTTGCTTAAGCCCTACGGCGGCGACGCGTGGTTTACGATGATCAAACGGACCGTGGACCGCTGCGCGGCGAAGAACCTTAACGTCTGGCTCTACGATGAGGATCCTTACCCCAGCGGCAATGCTGGGGGATGGATCACGATGGAACATCCCGAGTGTCGGGCGATGGAAATCTGCCGCTGCGAACCGAAGGCGGCGGCCGAGCGGAAGGGGCTTTACTGCTTTCCCGGCGGAAAACTCCTCTGGTGCGGATTGGTGAACGAAACGACCGGCCAAACCACGGATTTGACCAGCCAGGTCGGCGTCGTGCGCCGCAAGTGGCTCAAGCTCGATCCGTGGGACAGTCGGTATTATTATCCCGCCACGCCGCGCTACCCTTGCCCCCGGGCCTGGACCCAGGATCCCGAGTTTGCCGTGGAAGCAAGAGAGATTCCCAATGGCGCCAAGCTGTTGGCGTTTGTGGCCCAACCGGTCGCCGACGACACCTGGGGCGCTCGAGCCCGATCGGCTCGATCCGGAAGTCACGCAACTGTTTATCCGCAAAACGCACGAACGCTACGCGGCCGTTGTGGGCGATCGCTTTGGCAAGGAGATCCGCGCGATGTTCACCGACGAACCGAAGTACATCCCGGCGCATCCCTGGACCGGCGCGATGTTTCCGGCGTTCAAGCGGCAGTTCGGCTACGACCTGTCGCCGCGACTCTGGCAACTTTTTTCCAAAACGACGGACGAGCAATCGATGCTCACCCGGCTGCACTACTGCCAATGGTGCGGCCAGCGGCTCCGCAGCGCGTGGTTCGCGCCGATCAGCCGCTGGTGCCAGTCGCACCATTTGGCGATGGTCGGCCACGTCAGTCCGGAGGACGACCCGATCGAGCAAGTCCAGTGCGTCGACGACCTGTTTCCGATCTTTCCGTATTTCACGGTGCCGGGCTTCGATTTGATCATCCCGGCGGTTGGCGACCACAACAACCCGCTGATCAATATCGGTCCGCTCAGCGCGACATCGGCCTCCCAGCAGTTGGACCGGCCCGGCGTATTCAACTTGGCGTTGGGGTGCAGCGGGTTGAAGTTTACGGCCGAAGAGGCGGGCCGGATTCTGCGCTGGGAGTGCCTGATGGGGGTCACCACGCCCGTGGTCCATTGCGCCTACAACAGCGTCGAAGGACTGCGGCTGACCGATGCCCCGCCCGATTTCGGGCCAAATAGCAGCCGATGGGAAGAGATGGTCAAGATCGGCGATGAATTGGCGTCGCTCCAGCCGATCGTCCGTGACGCCCAGCAGATCGCGCCCGTCGCCATCCTCTGGCCGATCCGCAGCTTTGCGGCGATGCCGACGGCGGTGTTTACCGACGATTCCCCGTTGCGCAACGACCTGGTCTGGCTCATTCGGCTCTGTCTCGATCGTCAAGTGGGGTTGCACCTGATCGACGAAGCCGATCTTTGGCGGGTTGAGGTCGGCGACCGGCAGCTCCGTGTGGGCAAGGCAAGGTATTCCCATGTGCTGATTCCCTCATGCATCGTGCTGCACCAGCGAACGATTGCCGTGCTTCGGCGGGCGGCCGAGGGCGGCGTGAAAGTGATTCGCACCGGCCAGTCGCCTACGTGGCAACAGACGGACAGTGGGTTGCAGCCGGCGCACGTTGGCTTTTCCGCCGTCATGTCGCCGGCCGACGCGGTCGAGCAATTGCCGAGACTCGCAGTGATCGAACCCGACGGCGCCGACATCCGCTGCACCGCTTGGCAGCACGACGGGCAGCAAACCCGGCTCTTGATGAACCTCCGCGCCAGGTCCTGCTCCGTGACCGTTGACGGCCAGTCCAAAACACTTGAGTCAGGACGGATTTACACTCTGCCGTAGTTGATCAATGGCCGTTGATTTCCAGAAAAAGTCTCGTGAAGACAGTCGCCGTGATAGAGCAGGGAGTGTCCTTCGCAATAACTTCACCGAAAGGTCGCGGAGACTCCGCACCGGCTTGCCATGTTCGTCTGCCAGTTCCGCAACGGCCTGCTTTCAAGCGGTGGGAAACCCACAATCGCACGGCGCGAAAGCGCACTTTCATCTTATTATCGTGCGGGGACGAGCGCCGACAACAATTCGGAAGTATGTTTTTCAGGCGAATTAAAATGGTTTTCAGAATTTTCGCCCGCTCGCCGACGCGGGCATCCTATTGGAAACACATTCTCCGGGCCAACGCCTTAAGTTCCATTGGCAGCCTGCAAATGCAAGATACCTGCGCCAGAACCCGCACGCCACGCGCCAGCCGTTCCGTTTCCGGTCTGCTGAATTGCCAGCCCAATCAGAAGCAGTCCACTTGCCGAATGACGCGAGTCGGTGCAGAATAATGAGGGCCGGGTTTTTGCGGGGGACAGGGGCACTGTTACTTTCTGTTAAACCGTGGAGTTATAATCGAATCGTCTTACATCCCGAGCGTCGCGGTTTTTCATCGTCCCGCGCTGCGGTCTCCGATTGGCGTTTACAGAGGAAAGCCTTTTTTTCGAGGATCAACATATGTCAAGAACCAGCCGTCGCACGTTCCTTCAATGCGCCGCCACTCTGGGCGCCGCAACCTTGGCGGCCGGTCCTCTCTCCCGCCTGAGCCCGGCGGCCGAGAGGCCCAAGGCGAACATTTCCTTTGGTCTGGTGACCTATCAGTGGGGTGCTGACTGGGACGTTCAGACGATCATTGACAATTGCACAAAGACCAAGGCGCTGGGCGTGGAACTGCGGACGCAGCACGCCCACAAAGTCGAGCCGAATCTTAGCGCGGAAGATCGCCGGGAGGTGCGCAAGCGGTTTGCCGACAGTCCGGTGACGCTTATCGGCCTGGGGACCAACCAGGACTTTCACGATCCGGATCCGGCCAAGGTGAAGAAATCGATCGAAGTTGCGAAGGCGTTCGTGAAGCTCAGCCACGACGTGGGCGGGAGCGGCGTGAAAGTGAAGCCAAACGACACGCCCCAGGGGATTCCGCTGGAGAAGACCACCGCGCAGATCGGACGCGCGCTGAACGAGGTGGCGGCCTTTGCCGCGGATTATGGGCAGCAAATCCGCCTGGAGGTGCATGGGCTCGGCTTGGCCCCGCGGCTGCCAACCATCAAGCGGATTATGGATGTGGCGACGCGCAAGAATGTGGGTGTGTGCTGGAACTCGAACAAGACCGATCTGGAAGCGCCAGGGTTGGAGTACAATTTCAACCTGGTGAAGAATCGCCTCGGAGCCACGTGCCACGTGCACCCCTTCACAAACCGCGACTATCCCTGGAGTGAGTTGCTTCAACTCTTTGTCAACGCCGGCTATCAAGGCTGGTGGCTCATGGAGGCGTACACGGCGGTCGGCGATCCGGTCAAGGCCCTGGCGGAACAGCGGGAGATGTTTCAGGCCATGTTGGCCAAGGCCCAGTAGGCAATTTGACAGATCAACAGGAAATTCCCATTCGGAGAACTTGTCGTGCCCTCGACGCTGCGACGCCTTGTGTTCTGTCCGCTCGTTTATTTTGCGATTCTCGCGCATGCGTGCGCGGAAACGCCGCGCGTGCTGCCCGCCGGGCAAGTGCCGCAGGACAAACGTTTGGGACCGTTGGCGGACCTTGACGGATACTTTCCCTTTGCGCCCCCTTCCACCCGGGAAGCATGGCAAGAGCGCGCCGCGAAACTGCGGCGGCAGGTGCTCTTGGCCGCCGGACTGTGGCCGATGCCCGCCAAAACGCCTTCTCGTCCCGTGATCTACGGCAAGGTCGATCGCGGCGACTATACCGTGGAAAAGGTCTTTTTCGAGAGTTATCCGGGCTATTACGTCAGCGGCAATTTGTATCGGCCCAAGGGTCGGACGGGCAAGCTGGCCGCCGTGTTGTCGCCGTACGGCCACTGGCCGGAAGGACGTTTCCACGACATCGGTCCGACGGAAATCCGCAAGCAGATCGTCGCGGGCGCGGAGCGGTTTGAGCTCAGTGGGCGGCATCCGCCGCAAGCGCGCTGCGTGCAACTGGCGCGCATGGGCTGCATTGTTTTCCACTACGACATGGTTGGCTACGCGGACAGCAAGCAGTTGGCCCATCGCGCCGGCGAGCGCGCCGAGATGGCAGGCCCGACGACTTGGGGCTTCTTTAGTCCGCAGGCCGAGGCCCGATTGCAGACCATCTTCGGTTTGCAAACCTACGATTCGATTCGGGCATTGGATTTTCTGTGCAGTCTGTCCGACGTTCGATCCGGCCCGCATCGGCGTGACGGGCGCCAGCGGCGGCGGCACGCAGACGTTCATCCTCGCGGCGATCGATTCTCGCCCCGCGGCCATTTTTCCCGCGGTCATGGTTTCCACGGCGATGCAGGGCGGCTGCCCGTGCGAAAACGCCGCCTACCTGCGGATTGGAACAGGCAACGTCGAACTGGCGGGGCTGTTTTCGCCGAAGCCGCTGGGAATGACCGCCGCCGACGACTGGACGAAGGAAATCGCCGCGAAGGGGCTGCCTGAACTCAAGCGACTGTACCGGCTCTTCGGCGCGGAAGACCTCGTGATGGCCAAGCCTCTGCCGCAATTTCCGCACAACTACAACTACGTGAGCCGCGCCGTGATGTACGCCTGGTTCAACAAGCATCTCAAGTTGGGCTTGGAAGAGCCGATCGTCGAAGAAGATTTTCGCCCGCTCTCCGTGGCGGAAATGAGCGTCTGGGACGCGCGGCATCCGACGCCGCCGAGTGGTTGCGATTTCGAACGATCTTTGCTCCAGCGAATGACCGACGACTCCCGGCGACAGATGGAGGCCCTTGCGCCCAACGACAAATCCTCCTTGAAAGAACACCGCCGGATTGTGGGCGGAGCCGTCGAATTGATGATCGGCCGCGGCCTGCCCGCGCCCGGCAAGCTGGAAGCGGCCAATGCCCGCGCGGAAGACGTCGCTTCCCACCGGACGACAAAATTCCTCTTGCGGTATCCAGAGCAAGGCGAAGAACTGCCCGCGATCCGCCTTGAACCCAAGGCTTGGAGCCGCCGCGTGGTGATCTGGGTCGATCGCTCGGGCAAGCAGGCGCTGTTCACCGCCTCGGGCGCGCTGCGTCCGGGCGTGCAAAGACTGCTGGACAACGGCGCTGCCGTCGTCAGCGCCGACTTGATCGGACAAGGCGAATTCACCGCCGACGGCAAGCCGCTGGCCAAAGCGAAAATGGTCGCCTGCAAGTACGCTGAGCCCAAGGAAAGCTGGGGGCGTTATGCGGGCTATACCTATGGCTACAACCGACCGCTCTTTGTGCAACGGGTGCATGATCTGCTGTCGCTGGTGGCTTACGCCCACAGCGGCAAACCGGCCGCCGCGAGCGTCGACGTTGTCGGACTTGGCGGCGCAGGCCATTGGGTGGCAGCCGCGGGCAATCGCCGGCAGTGCGATCGACCGCGCGGCCATCGACACGGCCGGCTTCCGCTTCGCCAACCTTGCGGCGATCGACGATCCCGACTTCTTGCCGGGCGGGGCGAAGTACGGCGATCTGCCGGGCATGATTGCACTATCGGCCCCGCATCCGCTTTGGTTGGCGGGCGAGGGCGATTCTCCGGCGTCGCCAATGTCCGCCGCCTACCGTGCCGCCGGGCGCGCGGAAAATCTGACCGTCTGGCAGGAAAAGGATAAGGAGCCCGAACTGGCGGTTGTCGAATGGCTCTTGAAAGACTCCCGATAGAAACACTGCCTCTGCCGTCACAATCGCATGATCCCCATCAGGGGCATTGCCTCGGCGACGCTCCCGATCGCGAAGACGAGGCGAAACGTCCACGCATGAAGTTCGCGTTCTGCAACGAGGCGTACGGCAACTGGGCGTTTGAGCGCGCCTGCGGCGATCTCGCCGCATGCGGCTACAACGGCGTCGAAATCGCGCCGTTTACCTTGGACGAAGACCCGCGCCGGATCGACGAGCGTCGCGCAAAGCAGTTTGGCGAGATCGCCCGACGGGCGGGCGTCGAGGTGGTCGGATTCCACTGGCTTCTTGTCAAGCCCGACGGTCTCCATCTGAGCACGCCGGACCAGACCACACGAAAGCGCACCATCGAGTTTCTCCAGCACTTGTCGCGGATTTGCGCCGCGATGGGTGGAAAAATCATGGTCTTCGGCAGCCCCAAGCAACGAAACATCGTGCCGCCAAGCACATACGCAGACGCTTTCGCGCGGGCAACGGACTCGCTTCGGGCGGCGTGTGCGGCCGCTGCGCCGCTGGGAGTGACCCTGGCGCTGGAGCCGCTGGGCCCGGCCGAGGCCGACTTCCTCACCACGGCCGCGGAGACCGTTCGCCTGATCGAGGCGGTGGACATGCCGGCGTGTCGTTTGCACCTCGACGTGAAAGCGATGCTCGCCGAACGGGATCCGATCGACAAGATCATTGCCGACAACAGCGAATATCTCGTCCACTTCCATGCCAACGACGCGAATCGGCGCGGACCCGGCTCGGGCGAGGTGGATTTCGCGCCCATTGCACGGGCGCTGAAGCGCGTCAACTACCGCGGCTACGTCTCCGTCGAGGTGTTCGACTACACCCCCGACGGCGCGACGATTGCCCGCGCGAGCATTCAATGCCTCAAGCGAATCTTTCGCGCGGCGGGGTTTGCTTGAGGCAAAAAGCGTCGTGCGGCAATATGCGACGCTTGGTTCCGCAATCGTGTTTTGGGCCTGAGTGCGCAAGCTCCCATCGATTCGGGACTTAGGAGTCCTGATTGGAGAGGGACGGCGGCCAATTCTTCACCGCGGCGCTTGATTCCGAGGAGATCGGCCTTCTCGCCTTGCGACGGCGACTTCCGTCGGACTCGGCCGGAGGATATTATTGGGAAGGACGGCAGCGCCGCCGCGCCTTTTTGGATTGTCTGAAGTCGGCAAGGCATAAGGAACTCGCGTCATGGATCCCGTCATTGAAAAACAGCCGCCGCACGCGGCGACCGAACTGGTGGCTTGCGAGGTGATTCGCAAGCCGGATTTCGGCTGCTTGTGGCATCAGCATCCGGAGGTGGAGATCGCGCTTGTCAAGTACGGCGGCACCGAGCGGATGGTGGGCGACAAGATCTCGCATTTCAAGCGCGGCGACCTGGTGATTATGGGGCCCTACCTGCCGCACGATTATCGCAACGACAAGATTCCCGGAAGAAAACGCCGCAACGTGAACGCAATCATCGTGCAGTTTTCTCCAAACATCCTCGGCAACGGCTGGCTGGACAGCCCCTCCGTGCGCCGAGTCCGCCGCTTGTTTCAGTGCGCCCGCTTCGGCCTGGAGATCTCGGGCCGCACGCGGCAATGGGCTTCGCGGCGGGTGCAGGCGATCGTACGAACGTCGGGGCTGCGGAGGGTGGCGCTCCTCCTGGAGTTGCTGGAAGAACTGGCCAACTCGAAGGAACTCCGCGAAATTGCCTCGCCCGGTTTCGAGTACAACGTCGCCTGCGAGGGCGCGGACCGCATCGGCCGCGTATGTGAATATATCGAGAAAAATCTGGCGAAACCGCTTTACCTGCAAGAGCTTGCCCGCGTCGCCAGCCTGGGCGACAGCGCCTTCAGCCGCTTGTTCAAGAAATCCACGGGGCGCACTTTTCCCCGCTATCTCAACGAACTCCGCATTGCCCACGCCTGCCGCCTGTTGGTGGAGACGGAGCGAACGGTGAGCCAAATCGCCAAGGCCTGCGGCTACGTGTCTCTGGCGAACTTCCAGCATCATTTCCAGTCGCTTGAGGGCCGCACGCCGCAGGAGTATCGGCTGGCGGTGCGCCGCCCAGGCTGATCTCGCCCGCGGGCGAGAATTCTGAAAACCATTTTAATTCGCCTGAAAAACATACTGCTGGATTCTTGCAATGCACGCGCGCTCATGATAGAATGAAGTTGCGTTTGCGGGCGGTGTGATTGCGGGTTTCTTCGCGAACGCCAGCGGAGAAATTGGTCGGGAGCCTGGCTGCCCCGATGGCATAGAGAAGTGCGAAAAGGCGGGGCCGCAAGTCTCTCGCTTACAGCGCGTCGCGACTCGCATTCAGAGATTGAATCTTGTGAATTTGCATCGGTTCCGCCGTTTTTCGGGAGGCACTGCCATGGTTTCCAAAAGAGTTCTTTCGGCGTCGGCTTGCGCTTTCGGTCTTGCCGCGGCAATGATTGTTTCGATTGCCGCTTCGCCCGTCCGGGCCGACGCCGTCGTCGATTGGACCTTCAACAACACGCTCGCCGACGCCTCCGGCAACGGCAACGACGGCACGCTCATCGGCGGAGGCACGGCAACCTATGTCGCCGGCCCGGTTGCCGGGACCTACGGCATCAGCCTCACCAACCAGGAAGTCATGAACGCCGCGGCGAGCAACCTCCCCATCGCCGCGAACTCCCCTTGGTCGATCAACCTTTGGCTCAACCTGGGTTCCGCTGTACCGGCCTACACTTGGATCGGCGGCTTTGGCAACCCCGCGGGTCCGTACGCTGGCGGCTGCGAGAGAGGGCTGCTCTCCAACGGCAACCTCTACTTTTGGGGATATGGCGCCGATCTTGGGACCTCGACCCCGTATTACACCGACAACAGTTGGCACATGTACACGGTGACCTATAGCGGCGCCACCGGCACAAGCGGCAGCGACACAGTCAGCATGTACCTCGACAGTGCGTTAGTCGCGAGCGGGCCGGAAAGTTTCAGCACCGCCGCGGCTACGGTCGAGGCGGGCAGCTTCGCCCCGACGGACCCTTGGAATTCGAGTTTCACCGGGAGCATCGCCGATTTCAGCGTGTGGAACAACTGCCTCAGCGGCGCCCAGGTGAGCCGCTTGCAGGCGAACCCGTCGTTGACGACGTTCACGCAAGTCTGGACGGGCACGACCAACAACGATTGGAGCACGAACCCCTCCTCCTTGAATTGGACCGGGCTTGGCGGCAACGTCTACAGCGACGGCCACGACGTCAGGTTCGACGACAGCGGCAGCGGAAACACGACGATTAGCGTTTCCGCCGCCAACATCGCGCCCGCCAGCGTGACCTTCAACAACAACGCCTTCAACTATGCGTTGACGGGGGCCTACGGCATCGCCGGGACGGCTTCCCTGACGCTCAGCGGCAGCGGCGTGGTGACCCTTTCCAACAGCAACACTTACAGCGGCGCGACGGCGATCAACGCCGGAACGCTGGTGATTGCCGCGGCCGCGGGGGCCTCGCCCAACAGCACGTTCACGATCAATGTCAATAACGGCCTGGCCTTCGGCGCCGGCGTCACCGCCGGCACGCTCGGCGGCCTCTCCGGAAGCGGCGGCGTAACCTTGACCACCGCGGACAGCCCGGGCCTTCCCGTCGCCCTCACTGTCGGCGGCAACGGCCAGAGCACAAGCTACAGCGGCGTCCTCAGCGGCGGCGGCGGGTTGGTCAAGGCCGGAAGCGGCACGCTGACGCTCTTCGGCGCCAATTCCTACAGCGGCCCCACCACGGTCGCCAGCGGCGTCCTCGAGGTTGCGGCAACCGGCGCGCTCGGCGCCTACGACGCCGCCCGGGGGCCCTGGAACGTCGCGGGCACGATCATCGTGGACAGCGGCTCCTTTCAATACCTTCCCGTCGCGACGGGTGATGCGGTTGTCCTCAGCGGCGGCACGCTCGTCGGATTGGGAAGCGGCGCGCTAGGCGGAGTTTTTTGGGATTACAGCGGCGGCGTCACGACGATTCACGCTGTCGGCAACCTCACGTCCGCCATCAACGGCCCGGGCGGCCTCATGTTTCAATCAAACGGCGCCGCGCTGGCGTTCAACGTTGACCAGGGCGCCAACATGGTCGTCTCGAGCCCCGTCATACAATATTCCTCCGCCGTCGGCTCGGTGATCAAGAACGGCGCCGGCACGCTGCAACTCTCCGGCGCCAACACCTACACCGGCGGCACGCAGATCAACGCCGGCGTCCTCAATCTCGGAGTGGCGGAAAACGCGGGCACATCGGGACCGTTGGGCGCGTCGGGCACGATCGTCCTCGGCGGCGGCACGTTGCAGTATTCGCCGGTCAACAACTACGACTATTCCGGCCGCTTCAGCGCCGCGGCCAACCAGGCATATAACGTTGACACCAACGGCCAGACGGTGACATGGGCCGCCGCACTGAGCAGTTCCGGAGGCTCTCTGGACAAGATTGGCGCCGGCACGCTGATTCTCAGCGGGGCCAACAGCTACACCGGCGGCACACAGGTTGACGGCGGCACGCTCCAGTTGGGCAACGCCAGCGCCCTCGGGTCGAGCAACGGCAACCTTGCGGTCAACGGCGGCGCTCTGCTCGACCTCAACGGCTGCAACGCCTCGGCGGCCGGCCTTTCCGGCGGCGGCGTGATCGACAACGTCTCGGCGGGCGGGAGCTGCACCCTCACGGTGGGCAACAACGGCGGCGACGCCTTCTCTGGGGTAATCCAGAACACAAGCGGGAATGTCGGGCTGGTCAAGACCGGAAGCGGCGCGCTGACGCTCTCCGGCGCCAACACCTACGTCGGCGGCACGCAGATCAACGCCGGCGTCCTCAATCTCGGAGTGGCGGAAAACGCGGGCACATCGGGACCGTTGGGCGCGTCGGGCACGATCGTCCTCGGCGGCGGCACGTTGCAGTATTCGCCGGTCAACAACTACGACTATTCCGGCCGCTTCAGCGCCGCGGCCAACCAGGCATATAACGTTGACACCAACGGCCAGACGGTGACATGGGCCGCCGCACTGAGCAGTTCCGGAGGCTCTCTGGACAAGATTGGCGCCGGCACGCTGATTCTCAGCGGGGCCAACACCTATAGCGGCGCGACGACGATCAGCGCCGGCACGCTAGTGATTGCCGCGGCCGCGGCCGCCTCGCCCAGCAGCACGTTCACGATCAATGTCAATAACGGCCTGGCCTTCGGCGCCGGCGTCACCGCCGGCACGCTCGGCGGCCTCTCCGGAAGCGGCGGCGTAGCCTTGACCACCGCGGACAGCCCGGGCCTTCCCGTCGCCCTCACTGTCGGCGGCAACGGCCAGAGCACAACCTACAGCGGCGCCCTCAGCGGCGGCGGCGGACTGGTCAAGACCGGAAGCGGCACGCTGACGCTCTTCGGCGCCAATGCCTACCGCGGCGCAACAACCATCGCCAACGGCACGCTGCAGTTGGCCGCCGTTGGCGGCATGTCGCTCCCGATCGCCAATGCCAACTTTGCCGCCCCGGTCGTCACGTCCGGCGTCTATCTTTACTACGCCAATATGACTCCTACGCAACAGGCGGATTTCGCGTGGACCGCCGCGGGCAATTCCATCGAGACCTACGGCCCGGCAGTGGAATTCAACTACCCCCTTTTCACCACCCCCCCGAGCGGCAGCCAGGCGTGCTCGCTCCAGGCCAACTCCTCGATCAGTCAAACCGTCAATTTCACCGCCCCCGGATCCTATTCGCTCGCGTGGAGCGCCGAGGGATTTAGCTCTCCGAACCCGATCGAGGTGCTTGTGGACGGCGTCTCCGCGGGGACCTACGCCCCAGGCGCGTTGTCGTGGGGCAACTTTGTCGAACACGCTGAATATCGCCACCGCCGGGACCCACAACATCGAGTTCCTGGGGATGGTCAACAACGGAGGCTACCTGTCGGCGATCAACAATGTCTCCCTGTCCGCACTGACCAGCGGCGCGCTCCCCGCAAGCACCGTCCTGACGGTGGCGGGTCAATCGTTTGCCGGCGGGCCCTCCGGAACATTCGATCTGGCGGGCATCAGCCAGACGGTGGCGGGCCTCAGCGGCGGCACGATCTCCGGCGGCGGAACCGTGTATGGGACCGTCACCAACAGCGGCCAGGGCAACGCCGTGCTGACCGTCGCGGGCACGAGCCAATTCGACGGCGTGCTTGCCGACGGAGCGAGCCACACGCTGGGCCTGACCGTCAGCGGCGGCAGTCTGACGCTCACTGGCCCGAACACGTACAGCGGTCCGACGACGGTTGCCGGCGGCGTGCTTCAGATGAACAGCGCCGCGGCCCTGCCCGCCGCTAGTTCCATCGTCGCCAGCGGCGGCACGCTCGACCTGGGCGGCAACACGTTCACCCAGACCGGGGCGTCGATTTCCTTCTCCGGCGGCGTGGTGCAGGACGGCTCCCTGTCGTATGCGGGCATGTACAGCGGTTCGTCCGGAACAGTCTCCGCGAACTTGGGCGGCTCCGCCGGGCTGAACATGACCGGCCCCGGCACGCTCCTGTTGAGCGGCACAAACACCTACAGCGGGGCGACGAACGTCAGCGGCGGGACGCTCTCGATCAGTTCCGCCGCCAATCTGGGCGGCACTCCGAGCGTGGCCCTCAACGGAGGCACGCTCCAAGCAACCCAAAGCCTCACGCTGTCCGCGGCATTCAGCTTGGCAACGTCCGGCGGCGACATCAACGTCGCCTCCGGCGCCGCCCTGGTGGCCAGCGGCGCAATTACCGGCGACGGCGGCTTGACGAAGCCGGCGCCGGCATGCTGATCATGACCGGGTTTAACGGCGAAGGCTACACCGGCGGCACCACGATCCTTGCCGGCACACTCAGAGTACAGGGGGGCACTGGCAACATACTTCCCTATGTCGGAGGAGGCACGATCACCGTGGCTCACGGCGAGATCTCGATGCCGGCGACAGCAACTGGGAGACTGTCGTGAATCTTGCCCTCACCGGCGGCACGCTGTCGAATTCCGGAGGCGGCATCTGGTTCCTGGACGCCGTCACGGTGTCCGGCGGCGCGAATACTTCGACGATCAGCGCCAACAACGTTATGCTCTACCCTTCGGGCGGCGTGAACTTCAACGTGAGCCCGGGCGCCAGCAACGGCATCGATCTTGACGTAACCGGCTCCTTCGGAAACTCAGGGATAGGCAACAGCCTGATCAAGTCGGGCAACGGCGTGATGGTGCTCTCCGGGGCCAACGGTTACGGCGGCGCGACGACGATCAGCGCCGGCACGCTGGTCGTCAACGGCTCGCTCAACGGCGCCGGCATCGTCGCCGTCAACGGCGGCGCCGCCCTGAGCGGCAGCGGCAGCGTCGGCAATGTGACCGTCATCTCCGGGGGCACACTGGCTCCGGGCTATGCCGCCGGCGCCGGAACCTTGAACGCCGCCACGTTGACGCTGCAAACCGGCAGCGTGCTGAACTACATGCTCGGCGCGGCCCCCGGCGGCAACGCCTTCGTCAACATCAGCCAGAACCTGACCCTGCCCGCAAGCGGCGTCACCCTGAACATCCTCGACAGCTCCTTGAGCACGGGGACCTACGCCCTCTTCCAATACGGGACGGGGCAAAGCGGCCTGACTTCGACCACCTTTTCCATCGGCACGGAGCCGGCGTCCGTGGTGGGCGACAACTTCACCTTCGCCGACATCAGCGGCGTCCTCAACATGGTGATTTCGGGCACGAACGGCCTGATCAACGGGGTGTGGGCGACCAACGGCCCCGGGACGTGGAGCACGTCGGGCAATTGGACGGGCGGCGTGCCGGGAAGCGGCCAAGACACGGCCGTCTTCGGCACGGCCCTGACCAGCGGCACGGCGACAGTGACCCTCGACGGCAGCCGCAGCCTTGCAAGCCTCGGCTTCAGCACCACCGGCGGGGCCAGCTACACGATTAGTCCGAGCACTGGCAGCACGACGCTGACGCTGGCCAACTCGGTCGGTTCGGCGACGCTGAGCAACAGCGGCGGCAACCACACGATCAACGCGCCGATTGTCCTGGGCAGCAACTTGAACGTCAGTGCCACGACGGGCAGCGCATTGACGATTGCCGGGGGCATCAGCGAGAGCGGCACGGGCACGTCCGTGAGCGTCAGCGGCGGCGGCGAATTGATCCTCAGCGGCACGGACACGTACACCGGCGGCACGAACGTCAGCGCCGCGACGCTCGCCATCACCTCGGCCATCGCATTGTCGAGCACGGGCTTGGTGACAATCAGCGGCGGCGGAAAGCTGGTGTTGGGCAGCGGCGCGGGGATTGGCGCACTGCTAACGGCCTCGGCGCCGATCAGCTCGGGCGCGGTGGCGTTGAGTGCGGCAGCGGCGATTCCGGCGACGCTCGCGCCGATAGGAAACAGTTTTGAGAACATGGCGACGCTCGGCGGCGCTCCCTCACCCTCCCAAGGCGGTGGGGGAAGCGCCGTCGGCGTTACTGCCGCGGCGGTGCCCGAGCCGGGGACGTTCGCATTGCTGGCCGCCGGCGCGATGATGCTGGCCGGCATGGCCTTGCGGAAGCGGCGGTAGTCGCGAATTTTCGCGCCAACGGCGGAGAGGCGCGCCCGACGACACAGCGGAGAGGACGAAGCGAAGTCGGGCAGTCGCACAACCGACTGCTGCGAAATCCTGACGGGGTGTTTGACGCGACGGAAGAAGATCCGCCTTGAAGGAGGCGGGAGCGGGCTGCGGACGCCGACCGCGGCCGCTTGCTTGGGCTTAGCGCTGCCCACTTCCACCGCGTCCGTAGAGAATATGCCGGTTTCCCACCACATCGGCGCCACTCCCAATTTGCGCCGCGAGCAGGCGAAGCAGACGCTGCGAGCGAGATGACTGTCAAAGAGACTGTCGCCACATTGGCGTTTGAAGACCACTAGACCTTCCTACGAAAGGCCGACATGCGAACCATCTTTCAGGCAATTCTGATTCCAAGCATTCTGTTGCTGAGCGAACCGCTCATTGCGCACGGCAAAGAGCCCACGCGGATCATCATCGAGTGCGAAGAGATGCAAGGCGTAGACCAAGACCACTTTGGTCCGGCGCGGGCTGGCGGGTGGGGCGGTGGGGCCACGACGTTTACCAGAACATGACCTTTGGCGGCGGTTGGACCAGCCGGCTGCGCACCGCGATGACCGATGCCGGCGACAATCGCGCGGAGATCACCGCCGACATTGCCGTGCCCGCCGACGGCGTCTATAAGGTGTGGGTGAAATATGAGTGCCCGCCCTACTTCAACTACGCGTTTGGGTTGAAGCTGGAATCGCTCGACGCCAAAGGCGCGGCGGTGTTCGACAAGACATACGGGCTGCGCGAATCGCCGAAGCATTTCTCTTTCCGGGACAAGCCGCTGAAGGGGGACCTTTACTGCAACTATGGAATCGATCACGACGCGGCGGAGGGATACGAGGCGGCGCTCGTCAAGGGGCGTTGCCGAGTTACGTTGTACAAGACGAAGAACGTCGGCGCCGGCCGTGCGCGATCGATCGACGCGATCATGATCACGAGCGATCTGTCGGCCGTGTCATCGCCGAAAATGTCGTGGTATCCGTTGCTGGACGAGTTGCGGCGAGGGAATCACGTCTACTTTCGCTTCCGCAACCCGGCGACGGCCGCCGCGCCGGTCCGCATCACGTGGGATCATTGGAACCACCGCTATCCCGACTTCTGTGGGACGGCGTACCGCGAGTTGGTGAAGTTCTACGATGCCCAGGGGCGTCTGCTTGCGGGCGGGAAGAACGGCGACTGGCCGGCGGCGATCGCCCCGGCGCGGCCAGCCCCTGGCATGACCTGGGACCGACGATGAACACCGAAAGCACCTCGCCGTACAGCATCCAGGCCCGCCCGGACGGCGCGAAGCCGGACGATCCCAGCGCGCCGTTCGCCGTGGACATCGCTCTCGAACCGCGCAGGATCGCATTGTGAAATCGTTCCAGTTGGACAAGGGCGAACCGTCGTTGACTTTCCTCGTGCAGCCCGACCTGAATCGACCGGAAGGCGTTGCGGCGACGAAAAAGCTCCGCGACATTTACGCGGAGTTGACCCGCGACTTGGACGCGGAGCCGCGGCTTGGCGCGTTGCCGAAGAGGCTGCGGCTGTTCGGACAAACCGGCTCGATCAACCTCGCCGGCTTCGATCTGGAGCCGATGATGAGATTCCGCGAGGCCCTCGGATTGAACACCATCTATAATCCGAATCTGAAGGAGGTTCCCGCCGTCCAGCGGTGGGCGAAGCAACACGGCGGGATTGTTGACCGCTCGATCGTTTACCTTCATTCCCAGGATCCTCAGCAGATCGTCAAATGGGTGAAAGACAACGGGCTGGAAAAGCAGTTTTACTTTCTTTCGTACGGCGACGAGATTGGACTGCCGCCGACCGATGTGAAAGACGCGGGGAAAGTCGCGGCGTTCCGCGACTATCTCCAGGCGCAGGGCGAAACCCCGCAAAGCCTCGGGTTTTCCAGGTGGGACGAGGTGAAACCGCTGGCGGCGTTGTCGGCCGACGTGGCCGTGCAGATTGGCGTGTTGCCGCAGGGCAAACAGAGCGGCGCCGTCGTCACGGACAGTTTGAAACGGCTCTACTGGCATAGTCAGAAGTTTCGCGCCGCGCAAGGCATTGCGTCGCTGGCGGAAAAGACCGCACAAATCAAGGCGGCGCTGGGCAGCGAGGTCCAGACCTCGGCCAACCTCGGCGGAATGGTGCCGTTTTATTGGATGCCGCAGTCGTCGTTCATCGAATCGTTCAAACGCGGGGCAATGTCGTTGGCGTGGAGCGAGGACTACACGTATTGCTCGCCGGAGGCGTCGCGGTTGGTCGCGGACTTCGAGACGGCCTATTTGCGAAAAGGGGCCAGCTACCACGACACGCCGATGCAGTTCTACTGCATGCCGCACTGGCCGGGCAACACGCCCGAAGAACTCGTTCAAAACGCCGTCATGGAATGGGGACAGAATGTCAAGGACCTCGATTTCTTTTGCCTCGGTTTCGATGCGTGGCTCACCGAGAACTATGTGGCGTATCGCGGCGGGTTGCCGACGTTCAAAGCGGTTCGCACGATATCGGGCATGGCCGGCTTGCTGGAGGAGCATTTGCTGCCGGCGCGGCACCGAGCCGGCGCGCGTTGCGCTCGTGTTGAGCGACGCCAGCGACGTCTGGGAGGTGCAGGGCAAAGACCAGGGGGCCGTCGAGCCCGGCAGCATGGCCACGAATGTGTCGCAGGAGGAACGCAAAGCCATCTGGTATGTGCTTCGCAATGCGGGTTACCGCGTCGACGTCGTAACCGAGGCCGACTGCGCCGAAGGATTGCTCCAGAAGTACTCGGCGATTTACCTGTGTGGGGAGAACCTCGATCGCAAGGCGGCGCCGCGATCAAGGAGCGGGTTTTGGCCGGCGCCGCGTTGTTTGCCACGGCCGGCGCAGCCCGCAAAGACGAATTCGATTTGCCGAGCGCGGAACTCGACGAGACGCTTGGCCGCGGCCGGGCAATTCGCAGCCAACGCTATCGCGGTCCATTGCGGTCGCGCCTCGAACTCCCCTTCGAAAAACCGCTGGATCGGATCAAGCTGGTCGATGGGAAAACGATGCCCGTGCTCTGCAGCCGCGAGGAGTTCGCGGCCGGCCAAGGAGTGCGGGCGCTTGGTTCGTATGCGAACGGCAATCCCGCCTTCATCGCGAAGGACTTTGGCAAGGGGCGGGCGTACTACATTGGCGCACTGCCCGGCCAAGCGTATCTCAAAGCGGGGATGCCGGTCGCGCCCGAGGGAAAGGGCGGGCCGCAAACCAGCCCCTGGCGATCGAGTCGCTGTCGTGGGACCCGGTGGCGGCGGACGTTGTGCTCCAGGCGGTCAAGGCGGCGAACCTTCGACCGGACGTTGTCGCCAACCACCGGGGAATTGTCACCAACCGCCTCAAATCGGACAAATCCACGGTGATTACCGTGGTCAACCTTGCCCAGCAGGCGGATGGAAATCTCAAGGACGTGGAACTGCGCATCAGCGGGCTGAAAGCGGCGCGTTGCGCCTGGTCTTGTTTTCATTCCCAGGGGTTGCCGCTGCGGTCCGAGGGGGATGGCGCAATCGTGGTGCGACTGCCCACGCTGGCGGCGGCGGATGTCGTCGTCGTGGAACCATAACAAACGGGTTGCGAATTTGGAGTTGCCCGCCATGAAGCGCATGCGGAGATTGCGGATGTCGGATCAACGGCGGCTGGTCGCCGTCTTGGGCTTTGCCCTGTGTTTTGTGTTTTTCGCGCAGCGGGCGACGGCGGCTGAGCCGTCTGCCGGTTCGCCGTTGTTTCACAAGCCGGGACTCATTTACTTCTGGGCGCTGAACGACGCCTGCACCGACGTCAAGATGGACGCGATGATCGACGCCTTCGCCAAGGGCGGCGTATCGGCCGTCTGCCTGATGCCCTTTCCAGGATTGCTGAAACCCTACGGCGGCGACGCCTGGTTCGCAATGGTCAAGCGCGGTCAACCGTTGTGCGGCGAAGAACCTCGACGTCTGGCTCTACGATGAAGACTATTACTCGAGCGGACATGGCGGCGGTCGGATCACGATGGAGCGCCCGGAATACGGCGCGATGGGCATCCATTGCCATGAGCCGAAGGTCGCCGCGGAGCGCGAAGGGCTGTACTGCTTTCCCGGCGGCAGGCTCTTGTGGTGCGGACTGGTCAATGAGACCACCGGCGAGACAACCGATCTCACCAGTCAAGTCGGAATGGTGCGTCGCCACTGGATCAAGCTCGATCCCTGGGACAGCCGCTACTACTATCCGGCGACGCCGTTGTATTCCTGTCCTCGGGCGTGGACGCAAGACCCCGAGTTTGCCGTGGAAGTAAAGCAAATTCCCGCGGGGGCCCGCTTGTTGGCGTTCGTGGCCGCGCCGGAGCCAAGCGATAGCTGGGGCACATGCCCCGACCGGCTCAATCCGGACGTTACTCAGTTGTTCCTTCGCATGACGCACGAACGTTACGCGGCGGCGGTGGGAGAGCGGTTTGGCAAACAAATCCGCGCGATCTACAGCGACGAATCGGAATTAAGCTCGCAGTTCCCCTGGACGCGCGATATGTTTTCGGACTTCAAGAAACAGTTTGGCTACGATCTGCCGCCGCGGCTTTGGCAGTTGTTTGCAAAGACGACGAATGCGCAATCCGCGCTCACCCGGCTTCATTATCGGCAATGGTGCGGCCGCCGCTTCCGCCGCGCATGGTTCGAGCCGGTCAGCCAGTGGTGCCATGCGCACCGCCTGGCCCTGGTCGGCCACGTCAGCCCCGAGGAAGACCCGGTCAATCAGGTCTGTTGCGTCGGAAATCTCTTTCCGGTCTTTTCCTATTTCGCTTTGCCGGGCCACGACTTAATTATTCCTGCGGTCGGCGATCACCGACATCCGCTCTTGAACCTTGGCGTGCTCAGTGCGACCTCGGCGTCGCAGCAATTGGGCAGAGCGGGTGTGCTGAGCGAATCGTTGGCCTGCAGCGGCCTGGATTTCACCGCCGAGCAGGCCGGGCGAATTCTCCGCTGGCAGTTGATGATGGGCGTGACAACGCCCGTTGTCGCCGAGGCGTACAACAGCGTGGAAGGGCTGCGCCTGATCGAAGTGCCGCCGGATTTTGGGCCGGCAAGCAGCCGATGGCAGGGCATGCTGAAGCTGGGCCGGGAGTTGGCGCAACTCCAGCCGATTGTCAGCGACGCCGAACAAATCGCGCCCGCGGCGGTCGTCTGGCCCATCCGCAGCTTCGCCGCGCAGCCGCCCACGGATTTCAGGGCCGATTCGCCGTTGCGGAACGAGTTGGTCCACGTCGTCCAACTGTGCTTGGACCGCCAAGTGGGCGTACACCTCCTCGACGAGGCCGATTTGTGGCGGTCGCAGACTGTAGATCGGCAACTTCGTCTCGGCAAGGCGGCGTATTCGCACATCGTGCTTGCGGGATGCTCGGTATTGCACGAGCATACGGTCGCGAAGCTGCGGGAAGCCGCCCAGGCGGGCGTGACCGTGCTGCGCGTCGGCCAGGGGCCGCAGTGGCAAGAGACGCAGGTCAGCGTCGAACCGCTGCGGTTGGATTGGTGTGCCGGCGGAAACGCCGCGGAGGTGGTTGGACGACTGCCGCGACTGATGGACCTGGGACCGGACGGCACGGACATTCGCTGTACGATATGGCGACACGGCGACCAGTGCACGCGGCTCCTGATGAACCTGCGCAAGAAGCCGGTTGACGTAATCATCGACGGTAAACAAGTCGAACTCGCTCCGGGAAAGATTCATCCGCCGATCGTGGAGACGAGGAAGTGAGAGCCGCGCGAGATGGCGGTCTTCGACCATCGAAACTGCAACTGCGACGCCTGTATTGTTGTTGCTCACGATGCTGTAACACTTTCCAATAGCGAGATTTTCTCACATGCAACGTTTTTCGTGGATGATTGTTCTGGCGGCCTTGGCCATTCCGATTGCGGCGGCGGGGGCGACCGCCGTTGTTGACGAGCCGGTTGGCGCGCACTACTCGCTCGGACTAACGCTCTGGCATCTCGGCGCACCAGGCCGATCGCATCCGCCAGTTTCACGCCTATCTCAAGCAGCAAGGCGTCAACCCGGAAAGCTTATTGCCGGCAGGCACGACGCCTCCGAAGACGATGAACCGCATCTTGCTCGAGCCGGAATTGCTCACTCCAAAACAGTTGGGCGGCGCCGCCGGCTGGACGCCCGAGGGAGACTATCTGACCAGCGGCCTGGGCGACGGCGGCCCCACGGCGTCGATGCCCCTGCGCATAGACAAGGCCGGAACGTACCGGCTGTGGGTGCGTTACTACGGCTACACGACCGGGACGGGGGTCACCTTTTTGAAGATCGCCCGCAACGGAAGCGACGATGCCGGGCCTTTGGTGGACGATGAGATTTACGATCGGGCAGTGGCTAAGGAAGGGCCGACTTGGAAAGACATTCTCGTCGATCTAGAGGCTGGCGACTACACGTTGCAAATCGGACACGTCGCCCGCTTGTGGCAGGCGTCAGCCCCCCGAACGGCTACGCGTACCGGAAAATCGACTGTTTCTATCTGACCGATGAGTTGTGGGCGGACCCGCCCTCGGATCGGCAGCGAAAGCAGATGCGCGCGGCGGCCAAACCGAATGGCATCCAGTGGACGGCCGCGCCGGCGCTGGCGGCCGCCGATCAAGATGCGTGGCGTCTCTGGCAGGCGCGTCCCCTTTCCTGGGAAGACGCGGCGAAAAATCCGAAACTTTTCCGCGCCGGTCGCGCGTTCTGGAAGACCCTGGTGGACGACCTGGGCCGGCTCGATTATTCCGCCGATAAGGCGCCCGATTATCGCACGCCGCAACGACAAGTGGTCTTCGACGACGTTTGGAACATGGTCGGCAATCCGGTCCGCATCCGCAAGCAGGTCGCGGCGCTGAAGAGCGACATCCGCGAAGAGCCCGCCTCATTCCGCCATTATTGGTTGCCCTTCCCCGAGTTCCAAGAGATCTCGCCGGAGTGGGGGCCTGCGGCGGGGATGTTGGTGGCGGGGTACGGCGATATGGGCGGCACGGCGAAGACGACTTTGCGCGTCGATCGGCCGGGAAAATACTATTGCTGGGTGCGTCGCTGCCTGATGAACGGGTTCTACGCGCCCTGGTCGGTCAGCGTGACCGATCCCAAGGGCAAGTCGGTGAAGTTTGACAACGACCAGAAGGAATACCCTTCCGAATGGTCGCGCGTTGGCGTTCTGGAGAATGGCGGCTCCCGGCGAGCTGCGGATTTGCCTTTCGCCGTTGTTGTACCGCGTGCCGGGCACCTATCGCCGGATCGGCGATTTCTTCATCACCACCGACCCGAACTACGAGCCGAAAGGCACTGTTCATCCCCCCATCACCCGCGAACAGTACCTGGAAAAGGCGGCGAGTTTAGGCGCAAAGACGGAGTTTCCCTGCCTGCTTTGGTCAACCACGGACATCCATAGCGCACTGCTGCAGGAAGCGTGGCCGAAAACGCCGGTTCCGCAGGCGTCGCCGAGCGAGATTTCGCTGAAGATGGCCGCCGACTCCTTCCGTTCCGCCCAGCTCTATTTGCGCAGCACCGAGGCGGCGCCGACGGCGTTGACTGTCGCCTGCGGTCCCCTGTGCGGGAAAGGCGGCGCCGCAGCCGACAAGGTTTCTTGGCGCGTGATCGGTTTTGTTCCCTACGCCCCGGAATTTCGCCAAAACTGGAGTCCCTTTTGCTTGCTGCGCCGCCCGTTCATCACCGTGCCGCCGTATAACGTGGCGGGCATTTGGCTGACCGTGGACAGCCGCGGTCTGCCCGCGGGCGACTACACCTCCAACGTCGTGCTGCGGAGCAAAGGCACTGCCCCGCGCACGGTGACGCTGAAGGTGAGTGTTTCGCCGGTGAAGATCGCCCCGCGGCAGCCGGTGCTGGTTGGCGGCTGGACGTATCCGCCCGACGTGGAAAACGCCTTGCGCGACTATTCCGAGCACGGGATGAAGATTTCGGTGCGCCGAGGTCTCGAAGGCCGAGATGCGGAAACGCGGCTACCGCCTGCTGGCGCTGGCGAGCGCCAGCGCGAACGAGCAGGAGATCCGCGACCGCGTCGAGCGGCTGAAGAAGCTCGGTCTCGATTACAGCGATTACATCTTCGACATCCTGGATGAGCCCGGCGGAAAGACGGCGGCGGAATTGAAGCCCTTCCTGGACATTGCGAAGGCGATTCGCAAGGTTGACCCAAACGTCCGCATTTCCTTTAATCCGGGCGAAGCTGCTGGCCTGGAGACCTTCCAAACGCTGGACCCCTATTGTGACTTTTGGATACCCTATGCAGACCACGTATATTATGCGCCGCCCTTGGTGGCAATGAAGCAGGCGATCTATGCAAAGAAACCGTGGTTGTGGTATACCACTCCCTGCTTGTGGGACAAATCGCCGGGCATGGCCGCAGGCATCTTCGACCAAATTCGCGCCGCGCCGGACAAGCGGGGAATTGTCTCGGCACGGAGTTCTTCGCCTTCTATTATCCGTTCCGCGACGCGTGGGACGCCGGCTACGAATATATCCCCGATG
This sequence comes from uncultured Planctomycetia bacterium, assembly GCA_963791075.1. Taxonomy (GTDB): domain Bacteria; phylum Planctomycetota; class Planctomycetia; order Pirellulales; family Thermoguttaceae; genus CAWBRF01. The sequence continues at coordinate 183,744 of CAWBRF010000032.1, read as the reverse complement.
TCTCGGTGATGGTGCTGCCGTCGCGGCATGGTGTGGTGCCCACGCCGACCTACGAAGCGATTCGCGAAGGCATTCAGACCGCCGACCTGGCGTACATGGTGAAAGAGCGGGCTGGCGCGAAGATCAATGATCCCGTTCTGAAGAAGCTCATTGACAAAGGCGCCGTGGAGGAATTGCTCGCTTGGCTGGAAGCGAACCCAAATTAGGGCGTGGACCCATCGCGAGCATTAATCGGGCTTGACAGTTCACCTGTCTCAACCCACCTTGGGAGATCCTGCTATGTTATCTCGCCACGGCATTGATCGCCGAAGTTCTACGAATTCAATGACGAGGAAGGATTTTTCGCGTCGCAATTTTCTGTAAGCAGGCCTGCTGGGGAGCGCCGGGGCGATGTTGGCTTGGCACGGGTGGAGCGGCTCGGCGCGTGCGGCCGACGCGGCCGAAGCCGCCTGTGTGACCCTGTGCAACCACTGGAGCTACACCGGCATCGGTTGGCAGACGGGGATCGAGTCGTGCGTGCTTTCCGTGGTCGATGCGATGGAGCTCGCCGATCGTCCGCCGCACCTCAAAACCTGCATCAATATGGATGCCCGGGCCTACGAGTTCATGGCGGAAAAGTTTCCCGAGGTCGCCCGCGAGGAGAGCCGGCTCCGGTTCCCCATCGCTCCGTGGAAGATCCGAACATTTGGGCTGACTTGAGCGCGTCGGCGTTTGCCATGAGGATGTCCGCCGTTGCGAGGATGCCCCCGTGTCCCATCCCCGCCCGTCCCCACCGCTATCTCAGCAAGGAGACTCGAAAATGAGCGAGAACTTGAATCCCCCGAAAGAGCCCCGTTCCGGCGGATGCAACCGCGGCGATTTCCTCGCCGGCGCAACGGCTGTCGGGCTAACCATTCTCGGTCCGGAACTCGTCGCCGGCTCGCAGGCGAACGCGAAGATCTCGGTGGCCCTGATCGGCTGCGGGGGTCGGGGCAGCCGATGCCGGAGAGAGCCTGCGGCCGTCGAAGGATTTTCTGGAATACGGTTCTCCGATCGCAACCCGTGAAATGGGCGGGGTTGGTCCCCGTCGCGCGCTCTCCACGTTCGCATAGAGCGATTCTTGCCGGGCGGGAGTTGCACCCGCCGCAAATTGCCGCCTTTTCACGGCGGAGGTCAGAACGCGCCGGCCCGGCAGAGCCATTCGGCATCCAGCGCACAACCGCGAAAATCCGCCGTTTCCTTGGATGGCGGGGCCCGGGCGGAAAACAGAGGGGAGATGCTTGTCAAGCAACGCAAGCGCTGGCACAATAATGCGTACGGAGTTTTTGTGGGGAACAGGGGTTAATTAGGAGGGCGGGAATGACGGCGAATCGACGTACGGCGCTGGCATTGATGGCGCATCCCGACGACGCGGAGCTTCTCTGCGCGGCGCGATGATCCGCTTGGCCGCCGCCGGCTGGGACGTGCATATTGCCACCGCCGCCCCAGGGGATTGCGGCACAATGAGCGAAAATCGCTGGGCCATCAGCGCCCGGCGGACAGGCGAGGCTGCCGCCGCGGCCGCCCTGATCGGGGCCGCTTATCATTGCCTGGACGAGCGCGACGGGATGATCGTCTACGACAAGCCCAGCCTGCAAAAGTGCTATGATCTATTCCGTCGCCTTGCCCCACAGTTGGTCTTCAGCCACTCGCCGCTCGACTACATGATGGACCATGTGATGGTCTCGCAGTTGGCGCGGGCGGCCAGTTTCATCTATGGGGCGCCGAACATCTCCGCAGTGCCGCTCCGCGAGGGATCTTGTGTGCCGCACTTGTACTATTGCGATACTCTGGAAGGAATCGATCCGCTGGGCAAGCCGGTCCAACCGACCACGTGGGTGGATATCGGTGCGCAATTGGAAAAGAAGGCGGAGATGCTCGCCTGCCACACAAGCCAGCGCGAGTGGCTGCGGTCGCATCACGGAACCGACGAATACATCGCCTCGATGCGCCGTCACGCGGCGATGCGCGGCTCCGAGGCGGGCGTCGCGGCGGCCGAGGCTTTCGTGCAGCACCTCGGCCATGCTTACCCGAAAAATGACCTGCTGACCGACCTATTCCCAAGCTGATTTTGGAGGATGACGATCATGTCCCGGCCCTTAAGCAAAGTCGCGCCCGACTGGTGGGATTACACGACCCTGGACGCGAAGATCTTGGAGGACGCGGCCAGGCTCACGGCTGAGGACCTCGCGCAATTGTCGCGGCCGGGTTCCGCGTGGCGATGTACGACACGCTCGAAGAATTCTATCTGGCCGAAGCGCTCGAGTACATCGCGCCTGGCGGCAATCGACGGCGGACAATCCCGTGGGCATTTGCGGCCCGATCGGGCCCACGGAGCAGTTGCCGCTGGCGGCGCGGCTGGTCAACGAGTTGAATCTGAACGTCCGCGACGCCCATTTTTGGGGCATGGACGAGTGGATCGGCGACGACGGCCGGCCTTGCCCGCCGCGCATCCCCTGAGTTTCGCCCGCGCCGACAAGGAATTGTGCTTCGATCGGATCAAGCCGGAGCTGCGCATGCCGCGGCGACACCTTCACTTTCCCATCAACGATCTCGCGGCGTATTCGCGACAGCTACGACCAGATCCGCTGCGCGGTGATGCAGGGAGGGCAGGGAGACGTCAAGCATTGGGCATTCAATGATCCACCGAAGCGCGAGGGCAGTTTCCGCGATGCGCCGCCGACGCCCGCCGAGCAGCGGAAACTCGCCGCCCGCATCACCGACCTCCACCCGATGACGCTGATGCAGAATGCGCGGACGTCCCGGCGGCGGGCAATTGTCGCTGGTTCCCGCCCGCGCGGCCACCGTGGGGCCGGTGGAGACCTGGAAGGCGGAGAAAGTCTCCATCTGGCACGCCGGCAACCATGACAATCCGTTCGGCATGAGGCTGACGACGTTGATGATCGCGAAGAAGATTCCCGACGCCGCCGTGCCCATGTCGCTGTTGGCCGACCATCCGAACGTGCAGTTCAACTTCTACCGCCGGGCGATCGGCGTCGTGGCAACGGAGATGCACTAGCCACGCTTCCGTCCCGCTGCGCTCGTCCGTGTGCGCCGTGAACGGGGAGGAACCGACGAGAAAGGGGAGCCCGGTTTCCCGGGCCGAACGCATCGAAGTGTTCCGCAATTAACAACGGAATCAATAATTCCGCAACAACTGGATGGGGGCGGGAATGCGGCCGCCGAAGTGGACGAAGGCGTCGCTGGCGCCGCTGTTGCGGACGGCCATGACGGGCGTCGAGCCGAACAGGCCGCCGAAATCGACCAGTTCGCCCGCCTTCGTCCCCGGCACGGGGATCACGCTGTTCGTCGGTGGATAGTTCGTCTGATACGGCTGAGCGTCCGAGGTGTTCGGCTGGGTGTAGACCGGCTGGTCGCCCCCGACGGCGCGTAGCCCTGCCACGAATTCCACGTGTTGCACCAGAAAACGCCCTTTGATTTCGGCATCTCTCTCGGCGACGATTGGGCCGGGGGCGACCGGTGACCGAAACCAACCACTCCGCCGCCGGCACGAGATGCCGATAGGAGAAGGCCTGCATCGTGTCGTCGGCGGGGGTCGCCGAAGAACTCGGCGTTGTAGCGCTCGTAGGCCGCCCATATCCCGGCGCCGGCGTGGAGGTCCTCCGCAAGATCGACCAGGATGCCGGCGAGGTCGCCGAGCGCCTCGGGAGGCAGACGGAGGGTATCGTGGGCGAAATCGCGCTGCACGTCCGAGAGTGTCCTCCGAAGCTGCCGCACGACCGGGGGAAGATGCGAGTCGCCTTGCCGCTCGCGCCAGTTGGGACGATGTGCCGAGTAGTCCATGAAGGTCGCCCCCGAACCTGCAACCCTACTTCAAGTGCTTCTCGAAGAACTCCTCGATCCTCTTCCGGTTCTCCGGGGTCGTAAACCCTGGACCGCCATGCCCGTTCTTCGGGACGCGGACGAGGATGCTCTCGACGCCAGCCTTCCGCAACGCCGCGTCGAGCAGTTCGCTCTGGTTCACCGGGACCAGATTGTCCTCCTCGCCGTGCATGATGAGGAAGGGCGCCGAGTCCTTGCCGACGTAGGCGATGGGATTTGCCTTGGCGGCAAGTTCCCGCCTGTCCCGGACCGGAGCGCCGACAAGCCGCGCCATCGGCGAGTCGGGCTTATCCTGCCAGCCGCCCATCTTGGAAAGGTCGGTCGGTCCGAACCAGTCGACGACGCACTGCACACGGCTGGATTGGTCCAGGTTCCCGCCGTTGCCCTCCAGTTCCTTCACGCCGCCGGTCGTGCCCAGCAGGGCGACCAGGTGACCGCCCGCCGAAGCGCCCATACGCCGACGTGGTCGGGGTCGAGGTTGTACTTCTTTGCGCTGGCCCGCAGCCAGCGGACGGCTGCCTTGCAGTCCTCGATCTGGGCGGGGAAGAGGGCGTGCTGGCTAAAGCGGTAGTTGATGCTTGCCGCCGCGTAGCCCTTGGCAACGAGGGGGGCCGCCGGGCAACCTTCCTTGCTGCCGGCCGACCAGCCGCCTCCATGAATCCACACGATGACCGGCAGAGGACGGTCTGCCTTGTCGGGCAGGTAGAGGTCCAGCTTGTTGCGGGCGTGCCCCCCGGCGACATATTCCAGATCGCGGTGGACCTGCACGCCTGGGGGCAGGTTTGGCTTGGGCTGATCGGCAGCTTGAACCAGCGCCGAAGCACCGACGAGTGCCGCGATGACGCCGACGATCCAGAGTCTCTTGTTCATGGCGAGCCTGCGATTGGTGAGAGGGTGAAGACCATCGAGCCCCTATTAGTGCACGAGGAACATGGGGATGTCAAGTGGCGCAATCGGCAACTGAATCTCTTCCGGCAGGTGCTCCGGATCGAATGGTTTGAGATCGCGCAACTCCGCGACCATTTCTGTGGCGATTCGCTGCGGCTGGCTATACTTGTGGCCGCCATGCACCACGCGATGCCCGACCGCGGTCAACGCATCACGCCCAATGCGCTGCTCGATCCAATCCATCAGGGCGTCCACAGCCGCAGTGTGATCCGGCGCGGCAATTAGCCGCGAGAAACTCTCCAACTGGCCGAAGCCGCTCACATGGAAGGCAGCGTCGAGCAGCCCAATCCGCTCGATCCCGCCCGAAAGAATCCGCTGTAGCGGGTCCCCGGCCTCGAACAGCGCGAACTTGATGCTCGACGAGCCGCCGTTGATCGTCAGGATGCGCGGGTTAGCGGGTTTCATGGATGACTCCTTCATCAGTCTGCAATCCGAACGAAGCCAGTTTCGCGCACGTGGACCGGTAATCCGTGTGACGGATGCCATGAATCCCGAAACCTTCCGCGATCTGGACGAACAGCGGCTGGTCCTCGATATAGACGACCTGCTCGGCCGGCGCCTGGGCGATGTCCAGCGCCAGCCGAAAGATATCCGCGTCGGGTTTGCGGAAGTGGACAAAGCAGGAGGAAATAAAGAAGTCTATGAACTCATTCAGCTTGAACCGTTGAATCCGATGCGAATTCAGTTCGCGCGCCTCGTTGTTGACCACGGCGATCCTCAGTCCGTGCTGCGCCTTCAGAGCGCGGACCAGCTCGATCATCTCCGGATAAGGCTGCGACTGCGCGAACATGAATTCCCGGAACTGATCCCGAGTGAACGGCCGCTCCTCGTAGAAAACCGTCCGGCCCAGGTATTCCTCCAGGGTGAGTTTGCCCACTTCGTAGGTGTCAAAGGTCAGGTGATGCCGGTCTTCCATTTCCTCCAGATTCAGAGCGAACGCCTTCGCGGCCAACGCTCGGGATTCATGGCCCCACCCGTTGGTGAGCAACACGCCGCCGACATCCAGAAACAACGTCGTTATCTTTGTTGAGCGGTTCATTCTGATTTCGGGGTTTCCGTTGTTGTGAAGCCCACTTTCATGGCGATTCGCCGACCTGCCGCGGCGACGTTTTCGCCAAGGTCGCCATCAGCTTGTCGAACGGCGTGCTGAATTTCTCGACGCCTTCGTTCTCGTGCGTTCTTCGCAATCTTGTTTTCCAGTTCCGCCACTTTGGCCAGGCGGCGACGATGGCGTTCGGCGCCGCTGAATCGTGCGGCGAGAAATGTTTGAACCAATTCCCAGGCGAGTGCGTGGCCGACCACAAGCCCCCCGAGACAGATCATGTTCAGATCGTCGTCCTCGACGCCTTGGTGCGCCGAAAAGGTTTCATGAATCAGGCAGGCCCGAACCCCCGCCACTTTGTTCGCGACGACCGATGCCCCAACGCCGCTTCCACAGATGGCCACGCCGCGATCCACGTCTCCGCAGGCAACGGCGCGGGCCAGCGGCACGACAAAATCCGGATAATCATCGTCCACCTTCGGCTGTCCGTCGCCGAAATCGATCACTTCATGACCGGCGTTGCGCAACATCCCGACAAGATATTCCTTTAATTCGTATCCTCCATGGTCGGCGGCGACCCCGATGCGTTGAGGCATGGTCCGTTCTTCCTGCTTGATGAATGAAGACACTCCGAACAACCAGATTTGCAGCGATTCTTTGGCCAAATCTTCACGCCGGATGTCAACTTTTGGCCAACGGAATTGGCGATGCCGCAATTGGATCGAGCTTTTCCATCGGATTCCCGCTGCTGGCTGTAAAGGCCCCGCACCACCGAAAACAAAAAGCCGACGTGCCAGAACACCCGGAGGTATTCGACCACGTCGGCTTACTCGTCAACGAGCCCCCCGCAACTGGGTTGCTCTTCATCTAGTCATCCGATCAATTGATCCCGCATATTTTATCACAATGAACTGGCGATGCAAGGGGCGATTCCGTAAGGCATTGAGCCTTATGTGGTTGCGTCGCTTGGTCAATGGCGGCGCCGGAGTCAGTTGAAACAAGCCTATTGTCCTTGCCTCTTGGCGGCGTACACTGACAGCGGTGTCCGCTTGATCCCCTTACGACAACAGTGCGGTTGGGCGGAATAGTTCATCCGTCCTTTGCTTCAACTGGTCCGTGAACGTGCCGCAAGTAGGCGCTGGAGATGTCGAAACGACTCACCATGCCGATCACTCGCCGCTCGTCGAGGCTCGTGACGACGGGCAAGGTGAGCAGATCGTTTTCGACGAACAGCTCCAAGGCCCGATCAAGCGTGTCTTCGGGCGTCAGTGGCTGCACCTCGGTCCGCATAAGGTCTTCGGCCAGGACCAGTGGTTGTAGCGAAGGCGCTTGCGAGGCAAGATAGACCTCTTCCAGGTTGACCACGCCCAAGAGCCGATTGTCGCTGTTCACCACGGGCAGAACCGTCTGCGGCGCCCCGCTAAGTCGCTCGACGACCTTGGCGAGCGAATCGTGGGGGTGAAGCGACACGGCGTTCGGATTGGGTGAGAAAAAGCCGCTCACGCGAACTTCAGCCAAGACCTGTCGCACGTAGGTTCCTTGATGGGCTGGCGAGAGCGAGCGGCTTTCCACTTGCGAGGAATAGATCGACTGCTTGTCGGAAAGAATGAACGACAAGGTGCAGACCCAGAGCGACGGCAGCAGCAAGTGGTATCCGCCGGTCATTTCGCTGACGATGATGAGCGTGGAAAATGGCGTCTTGGCTGCGGCGGCGAAGAAGCCGGCCATGCCCACGATGACGAAGCTCGCCGGGTGTGGGACCAGCCACGGCCAGAGACGGTGCATCACGACCCCCAACGCGCCGCCGCCACATCCGCCAATGACCATCGAAGGCCCGAAAACTCCGCCCGACCCGCCGCTTCCGATCGTCAGGCTTGTCGTGAGAATCTTGCCCAACGCGATGGCCAACAGGATTCCGGCGGCCATGCCAGCGTCCTGCGTCATAGCGTTCTGGATCGACGAGTAGCCGAACGCGAGCACGGCCAGCACCTGCTGGTTCTTGCCAAAGAGGAAGTATAGGGCAAAGGCGATGAGCCCGGTCAGGAAGGCGCCGATCGCCGGTCGGAAATGCTTGGGAACGGGCAACCGATCGAACCGTTCCTTGCAGACGATAGAAGGTTCGCGTGTAGAACGCAGCCAGCAGGGCCATGAAGGCGGCCAAAAGCAAGTACGGCCCCAACCGCAAAGGATTGCTGAAGCTAAGGTCGGGCGGAATGGTGAACAACGGCTCCCAACCGGAATACATCCCGTAGATGCAATAGGAAATGACGGTGGCGATGCCCGCAGGAATGATGACCTCGGGCTCGAACTCCGTTGAGCCGTACAGCACCTCTGCGGCGAAGATCGTTCCAGCCAGTGGGGCGCGGAAAATGGCGCCGATTCCGGCCCCCATGCCGGCGGCCATCAGCACGCGGCGCTCCGCGGTCCGCAGGTGCAGGAGGTTGCCAAGCAGGGAGCCAAACCCCGCCCCAATCTGGGCGATTGGCCCCTCTCGACCGCCCGAGCCGCCCGTACCGAGGGTAATCGAACTGGCGACGAGCTTGACCAAGGGGACGCGCGGACGGATCTGCCCCTGGTGATGGTGATAGGCGGCAATCACCGCATCCGTGCCATGTCCTTCGGCCTCGGGGGCAAAGGTGAAGACGATAATGCCGCTGATGAGCCCGCCGATCGTCGGGACCAACAGCAGGAGCCACGGAACCAGCGGATGCGCCGGCGCCGGGAGCCAGGGCATCGCGGTTTCACCGCCGGGATGCGGTTCCGGGGAGTAGCCGGCGATCATGCCCAAGGCGTAGTGTCCGGCAACGCGGGTGGCAACGTAGAAAGCAATGGCGCCGAGCCCGGCCACGACGCCCACCAAGGCCGCCAATCCAAGCAGCCGAATCTGTGCGCGAAAGCGGTTTTGGCTCAGCTTCACGATCTCGGGAATAAAACCGAGAATCCCCTTGGCGGACGCAGGCTGCGGCGGACGAGAAGCCATGATATAAAGTCGTTCTCCCTTCGTGTGTCCGGTGATTCCTTCGGCTGTCGGCTGAAGAAAATTGTGTCTCTGTCGGACTTGCCCTGTGACTATTGTTCCACTGCTGTCAGTATACCGAGGGCTGGCGACCGTGCAAGCGAGGCTCCGTAGAGTCCAGCCGCCATCCCGGACGTGCTGGAGCAGGTTTCAACTCACCTCCTCTTCTCGTCCACGATGTCCACGTAGTTCAGCCGCCTGAAGACCCGCTCGAACTTGAAGGCGAGGAAGGCGAACCGCCCCCAATGCCCGTACCGCTTCGCCGCCGCCCGCTCGACCTCCTTCTGCGCAGCATTGGGCGAGACTCCGAGGCACTCCCGCACCTCGCTGTCGCACGGGATCCCGCCGTAGTGCCCGAGCAGCACCATGAGGCGGTTGGCGGCGTATGAGCCGACCCCCTTCACACCGAGGAGCCCCGCCCGAAGGGCATCGGGGTCACGCTCCCGGCGCCAAATGCCATTCTTTGCGGACCAGCAGAAACAGCAGTTGGCTCAGGGCCAGCGTGAAAATTCCCACGAGCATCGTTGCTCGGTTGCCAAAGCGTTCCGGCCATCGCCGCGTGGAAATCCGCGCAACAACGGGGGCAATCGCGCAGATTGTAAAAAACAAGCCGATTTTCGGGATGCCGAGTTCGTTGGCGTAGGTGGGCAGAAATGTGTTTGGAATCCCCCGGCCGGGCGAGGCCCAGGTGGATTTTGGGGAGGCCCTGGTCAAAACTTCGAGGCGAGCAGGTCAAGGTGGCGATGTTTGTGATGACCTTGCCCTACTCGGACGCGATCTTCTGCCAGGTGTTCCCTCGCGAATGTACGGAGGCGTTCCATGCCTTTCTCCCACAAGTTGGACCAATCCTACCAGGGATTCGACTCAAAGTCGTGGTCCAGTTTCTTGGGTCCACTATACAACGACTAGCAGGAAGACAGGATCGTTCTGATAAGCAACCATGTCCAGCGCGCCTCGATGTTCTCCCGAGGCGCTTCCGGTTTTCATTGCACTGCATCACCGCATGATGTACCAGGCGACGGCCGTTCCAGCCGACACGATCATCAGCCACAGACGGTAGTCCCGGCGCCAGTGGCGTTCCGGCGCCATCATCGGATCTTCCGGCATGCCTCTCGCCGCGTCGCCCCAAAGGCTGGAGACGGTCGTATTCTTCAATTTCGCCGACGAAGGAGGCTTAGTCAACAGCGACACCGTCACTAACACCAACATGCAGAGGAAGCCCACCAGCATGGCGCCGTGGAGCCACGGCCTCAGCAGCGGATGGTCCATCAGCGGTAGGAAATGCTTCTGGTTGTTGAGCATCATCGTGGGGCACAGGACGAGCGTCGCTGCCATGCAGGCGAGCACGCCGGGCGTGTTGGTGCGTTTCCAGAATATGGCAAAGAGGAAGATGCCCGCAAAGGGGATCATCAAGTACGCTTGTACGTTCTGCAGGTAGATGAACATCGACTTGCTTTGCCCGATCAGCGGCGCCCAGAGGGCGCCCAAGATGAACACGGACAGCACGGCGATCCGTCCCACGAGGATTTGGCGGTCTTGATTGGCCTCCGGGCGCAACTTCAGATAGAAATCGCGCGTAATCAGGGTTGCCACGGAGTTGTAGGTTGCGCTCAGGTGTCCCATCAAGGCCGCGGTGATGCCGGCGATGGTAAGGCCGAGCAGCCCGGTGGGCATCAGGTTCTTGAGCATCGTCGGATAGGCCAGGTCGCCTTTCGATAGTCCCGGATAGAGCGCGGCGGCGATGATGCCCGGGCCGACGAGGATGATCGGATTGAGGGTCTTCAAAAAGGCGCAGAACGTCGCGCCGAGCCGTCCTTCGTTGAGATTCTTTGCAGCAAAAACGCGCTGCACGAGCACCTGATCCATCGAGAAGTAGAATGTGCCGACGAGGAAGACCCCGATAAAGACCCCCGGCCAGGGGAGGTCGGGGTCCGTCGCCGGTTTCACCATTGAGAACATCGCCGGATCGAGCTTTGCGCGCAGCGCCTCGTAGCCGCCCACCTGTTGCAGACCGACGCCGGTCATGATCACGGCGGCCAGGATAAGGACTGCGGTTTGGATGGCATCGGTGAACACCACGGCGCTAAGGCCGCCTTTCATCGTGTATACGGCCGTAAGCAGTCCCACTCCGTAGATCACGGCCATCTGGTTCCAGCCCAACACCTCATGGAAGACCAAGGACGCCGCCCAGAGCGAAATGGATATCTTCGCCAACACGGAAAGCAGCACCATGAACGCCGAGAAGGTCAGCCGCACGCTGGGGCCAAACCGCCGTTCGAGAAACTCCGGCACCGTGTAGATGCGATTCTTGATGTAGAACGGCAGGAACAGGACGATCAACGGAATCAGGCAAAACACGGCGATCCACTCGTAACAGCCGAAGGCCAGCCCCGTGACGTAGCCGCAGCCGGCCAGACCTACGAAATGCTCCGTCGAGATGTTTGCCGCGTAGATCGAGGCGCCGATGAACGGCCAGCGCAGCCGCCGACCTGCGAGAAAATAGCCTTCGCTGGTGTGCTGTTTGCGCCCCGCCCGCAATCCGATCGCAACGACTGTCATCGCATACACCGCGACGACAACCCAATCCCAGACCGCTAGTCGCATCGGACGCCTCTCCCGTCAACCAACCGAATGGAACTCCCGCACTGCTTCGACGTATGCCTCGATGTTCGCCCACGGCACCTCCGGCTCCAGCATGTGCGTCGGGCAGCACAGCAGACCGCCGCGTGGGCCTGCCAGTTCCAGGTTGTGCCGCACGACGGTCTTGACTTCCTCGGGCGTGCCGAAGGGCATCGTCGTTTGTGTGCCGATGGCGCCGTTGAACGAAATGCGGTCGCCGAACTCGCGCAGCACCTGCTCCACGTCCATGCACTCTGGTTGCAGGGGATTGAGCACGTCGATGCCCGCTTCGATCAAGTCGGGAATCAGCGGCGTCACGTAGCCGCAGGAGTGATACTGAATGAGGATGTCGGGCTTGATTGCCTTGGCCGCGTCGATCACCCTTTTCAGTCGCGGCTTGAGCCAGGCGCGATACATGCCCAACGACATCATGATGGCGCTTTGCATGCCCAAATCGTCGCCCAGCGCCAGAATGTCGGCGCCCGCCTCCGCGTATCGAGCGGCGCGGAAACACGCCAGATCGGTAAGCTTATCCAGGAGGAACACCGCCTTCTCATCCTCTGTGGCCATGTCCAGCATCAACAAGTCCATGCGCCGCAGATACCAAGCGGTCTCCCAAATCGTGCATTCCATCCACACTTGTGCTGCGAGTCCGCGGGCCTGAATCGCGGCAATCTCCTGCGGCAGAAAGGACCAGTCGGCCTTTCTGAACTCGGGCCAGGGATAAGCCTGCAACTGTTCGAGACTCTCCATACGTTCCAGCGGATGACGCATGTGCGTCATGTGTTGGGCTGCGGCACCGCCTGGCTCATGCGCGACGCCCCAGATGTCCATGCGGGCGCCGGGGGCGACGGGCGGGTCATAGTACAGATCGTAGTTCCACTGCGCGCCGGGACAAAACCCGGAGTCTCTGCGATCCATGGGAAGCCCGGATCGGCAAGGAGACGCATGGGGAACTGGAACTTCTCCCGATAATCCGTCGCGTCCGGATAGCGCTGGCGGAACTGGCATTCCAGTTCGGGGCACAGGTGGAAACACGCCGGCGCCGCGGCAAACCCGCGCCGCCGATAGAGGCCAAGAAGGTTCTCTCTGGGGTTCATAGCCGTCTCCGTAAGATGCTCCGTCAACCGGTTCAGGACTCAATGGCCATGCTCGATGTGCGGCCCAGAGAGCTCCCCCATAGCGTATTTCATCCACAATATGGTATGCTCAACGAGAATTCCCATATAGATTTTGGCCTCCAAGATGGATAATTTGGCCACAAACGAACGCTATGACTACATCGCCACGCCGCGAGACGGCCAATGGGGACTGCACGTCGCCGGCGCCGGCATGCGGATTGCACCGCCACAGACCCCGTATCAAATCTACGAGCGGGATGCGCCATTCCAGTGGTCGCGGGGACGCACGCTGCCCTACTACGGCATGGTGTACGTGACCGATGGGCAGGGGGAGTTCACCCTCCCGGACGGTGGTCGGTTGCGGGTGCAGGCGGGGGACTTACTGTTGCTTTTTCCCAACGTCTGGCACAATTATTGGCCGGACCCGGCCAACGGATGGACCGAATTCTGGGTGCTCTACAGCGGCCTGCTGCCTGACCGTTGGACGCGACACCATTGGTTCCGGCCGGCACAACCGAAGCTGCATCCCGGCGTCCATCCAGATCTGTTGCGGCTGTTCGACGACCTGCTCGCGACAGCCCGGGCTAATCCGCCCTCGGCGAACCAAATCTTGGCCGGGCTGACGATGCAGGCAGTCGCCAGCGTCTTCAGCCACTTGCAGCACGGGGCGACGCCGCGCGACGAGCACGCCGACTCCCTGATTCGCCAGGCTCAGCAGATCATCGAGGAGCAGTGGAACCAGCCAGTGGACATGATGCGGTTGGCGGCGTCGCTGCGGATGAGTTATCGCCACTTCCGTCGTCTCTTTCAACAGCGCAGCGGCGTGCCGCCCGGCCAGTATCTGCTGAATTTGCGGATCAACCGCGCCAAGCGGCTGCTGGAGGAGCCGTTGACCATTGCGGAGGTGGCTTATCGGGCAGGCTTTTTGGATCCGTACTACTTCTCACGCCTGTTCAAGCAGAAGACCGGCATTGCCCCGAAGAAATGGCGCGAATGATCTTCGATCCGGGGTTTCCATGGCCAGCGCGATTCACGCGGCCTCATGCGGAGGTCGCTCGCTGTCGTCGGTCGTCCCATGTGCTTCCCTTTTTTTGTGGCCCCCTTTTTGTGCCGTCGATTCTCATTCCCCCCACTTGTTATCAGAAGAGGGTGTCCCGGAATTCAAAGGGATTCGAGCATCCATTGCACTTGGCCGTTTTGACGGCCTACGCGTCGATTGTACCGCAAGAGAATCTGGTAGGCGAATAGGGCCCTCTTTTCCGGCCCGTAACAACGAGTTCATAGGCGTAACCCTGAATCCAGCCGTGATGCTTGGAGTAGGTCCAGGCGGCTTCCGAAACAGCAACTCACCGATCCGGCAAACAGGGAGGCGTCCGCCGTTGCCCGTCGTGATCGCGGCGCCGCCTATTTCGCGTTCTTTTTCTCGCCGCGAACGAAATGCGTCATCTATCCTTCCAATTCGATGCGAGCGAACGTCTACAGCTACCCTTGGGGACCTGTCGTGCAACTCGGTTCGGCGGCGATTGAAGGAGGCGACGTCCATGCGCAGCAGTGGTCCGGGGAGAGGAGGCACGGCATCACCGCTCCGACGATGTTGGAAAACGGAAGAACATCGTCGGCAATCGACATGCCTAATGTCTCGATCATAAACTGCCGTCTCGCTTGGACGCGATGCCACATGGCCGGATAGCGGGCCGACAATTCGCCGCGGAGTTCGCCGTCGGCGACGGCAACGCCGTCTTCCGCAAACGCGCCGACGTATTTGTCGCCGGCCGAGGGAAAAAAATCCGACTGCCAATACATGCCCGAGCGAATTCTCAACTGCGATCCCGCGAAGACCATGCTGTGCGTCCACTCGTCATAGCCGATCTGGTGGCCGCAATTCAGTCCGACCTTCAGCCCATGGCGACCCAGAATATCCGTCGCGGCGTGGTGAAGATCGTTTCCCGTTGCGCCCACACGCAACGTGGAATACCAGGCCGACAGCGATTCGAAATCAGGGAACGGCTACGCCGCGACATAATCGTCGATCCAGGGCGTGGCGGCGGAAGAACCGCTCGACACCCAGCCGAATCGGCAACAATTCGATCCTTGATAGCTGCAAGAAAGGAACAACGGATCGCCCGCTTGGATGCGTTCCTCCGAAGGGCTGGGAAATCCGAATTCACGGACTCTGGCGCCGCTTGCGCAAACGGGATGACAACACAGCGGATAGCCGCGCACGCGCGAGGCGGGAAAAAAGTTCGGATTCTCTCATGCCCGGACGAAGAGCACGCAGCCCGTCGAGAACCGCCTGGGAGTTGCACGCGGCCACCCACTCGAAATCGGCCAGTTGCTCGGGCTCGGAGATGTTTCGCAAACCCGTCTCGGGGTCGATCAGCATCGCGGTCGCATTGGTGATCCGCCCTTGGGCGCCGACCGCTTGCCGCAGGGCGATTGCGATGAACTCGGGCAGATCGAGGACGGTTTCTGGGTTGTCAAATTCCGCCGTGGAAAACACCTTCCAGCCAACGACGCCCACGCGTCGACGATCCCGCAGTCCGCGATCCGCCAACACGCCGGCCAGCGGTTGCACGAGGTCGCGAGGCTGCCCTGGCAGACTGAACGTCTGATACAAGACCCGTTCGACTCCGAGTCGTGCGATCTTCGAATAGCCCATTCCCTCGTTGCCCACAAGCAAACTGGGAACCCCGTTCGGCAGGACTACCAGGATCGCTTCCTCAAAACGCGGATCGTAGTTCGTGAGATAATGAAGATTGGCGAAATGCTCGCGGTCGCCATAGACCACGAGAGCGTCCAACTCTTGTTCGCGCATTCGATCTCGCATGCGGGCAAGCCGCGCCGCGTAGATGGAGTTGTCCAGTTCCGGTCTCGGCTCCTGCGGAGAGCGAAGATTGGGAAGGACAATCTTCCGAACCTCAATCCGTCGCGCCATGGGCGGTTCCTTTCGCAAGACTGTTTTTCGTTCTGCATTAGCCTCGACGAATCGCTTCGGGCTTAGTCGGCAAGCGAAATCCGCGGCGATCGGTCTGGGAAAGCGTCTACGCCTGCTTCTGCAAGCCGACGGCTCATGCGACCGGTTGATACCCCACGAATACGCCATCGAACTTCACGGAGTCGGGCAGTGTTTATCGCCTTGGACTGTCGGTTCCTGGCCGGATGCTGGCCGACCAAACGACATCCGGATACCCCTTTGGCCAATGGGCGACGCCCTTCGACTGATCCGTCGCCTCGACACGCCATTCGACGGCGAATCCCTTCAGGTCGGCCGAAGGAATCGACGCCGTGTACGTCCGCCGGTAGCTTGCCGTCATCGGAAGTTGCTTCCAATTTGCATCACCGACCGTGCGGTAATTCAGCGTGCAGGACGCGATGGGGCTTCCGCTCATCGCGACGACGCTGACGACAAGGTCTTGCGACGGCTCGATCACGCTCCCTGGATGTTTTCCAACTATCAGCGGCGGTGAGTCTTCCGGCACTATGGGGCCGCCAAGGTTGTCGGCGACATTGCCAAGTATGCCTTTCACTCTTTCCCACAAGGAAAGGTAAAATGCATAAGCCTTGATTTGGATGGATGCGAATTCTCCGAACTCGCTCATGCAGCTCATCTTTCGTGGGTACGTTTGAATGGCTTCTCGGAAGCCACTCTTCATCGTGATGTCGCGGACGTTCGGCCGCCTTCTTTTGCGCCGCAGCAACATCCCCCTTCGTTTTCGCCGCTTCCGCCTCTTTCAGCAGCGTCCCGACTGGTCCGTCGAGCGACAGCTTCAGACAGGCGTCGTCGTATCGGGTGAGCCAGTCGATGGTCGTCAATAGCCACTCGATTCGCTCAATGCCTTCAAGCCGCGATTGGGCGATCATTTCCTTATGAACGGCTTCCAACTCCGCGCGAATCCGCGCGAGCTTTTGCCGGTTCTCCTTCTTCCCGGCATGCTCTTTTGCCAGCCATGTCGCAATGCGGATATCGGTCTCCGCGGTTGCGCCGGTCCAGCGTGGGCCGAGCAATTCCAGTTCGCGATGGATTTCGCTCATGCGCGACGCCCACGGTTGTCCGTAGCATCGCAGGGCGAAGCCGTCATAGAATCCTTCGTAGGTTAGGGCGGGATTCCAGGCGAATTGCCCCTGGTAGGCGGCCACTTCCTCCACCTCGCGCGTGAGCCAGTGAATCGCGAGCATTCCCTGGCACTTCTTCTTGTAGACGTCCCGGCAAATGGGGACGAAATGTCGGGTGGTGCACTGCGGATCCCAGAGGCTGTAGCTGTCGTTGTTCCACCACGGAATCGGCCAACGAACGCGCTTCCACGGGAAGCTGGCCATAAACCTGCGAGACATTCGGCTCCGACTGCGGAAAAGTATTGTCTTGACAGCCAAAGATCACGTCTTTGGGGAGCGTCTTATCGAGTCCCAGATAGAAGTCGGTGCAGCGATCCCAACAATCGCCGCCCCAGCCGTTAATGATGATCGGAAGGTCTTGACGATGCTTCTTCACGATTCGATACACCAACCGGCAGACATGGTTGAGCCGCACCCCTTCGGCCACCCGTTCCGGCGGACCAAGATACTTAAACGGTTCGGAATTGGCCGCAACAAACTTTTCCTGGGCAGAACCTTTCGCCGGCTTCCAGCCAAAGCCGGGAAGCCCCTGCGCTTCTTCCTGGAAGAACCAGATGTAGTCGAGCATCGGGTAATTCTTCAGCAGCGAGGCGATCATCGCCTCCAAACGCTCTTCGTATTCCTTGGTGGTAGGGTTGTCGCCGATGCCAAAGCCCAAACACACCTTGATTCCCCGCGTGTGAGCGTAGGTCATCGCTTCGGCAATCATCTTCTGCGATCGGCGAATCTTGTCCTCCGGGCTTGTTCCTTCGAGCGTAACCCGTTGCGTGAACGGGTCTCGATCGAAGTAGTCGCCGCCGCCGAAGCCAAATTGTTCCGTCTTCAATCCGCGGTCGCCGGTGGCCCGCGGCGTCATACTATCCAGCATGGGCGACCCGCCGACCAACTTGCCATTCCATTCGTAGGCGCACCACGGCTCGCCGCTAGTCGCCAAAGGGCTGCAGTATTGGTGAAGTCCGACGAAGTTGTAGCCCTGCTTCGAGAGTTGATCGAAATAATATTTCCAGTCGTTGAGGTCCCAATAGGCGTTCAGCAGGTTGCCCCAGGGCAGAGTCCCGCGGACGGCAAAAACCGGCTTGTGCACTTCGTCGAGCGAATCGCCAATCACAAGGGGCGACCCCGTCGGCGGAAACGCGTCTCCACCGAGATAAAAACCAAAACCAAGCTTTTCCAGCAACTTATAGGCGCCATACATCACGCCGGCCGGTTTGGCCGCTGCAAGCAACAGGGCCGGCTTGCCTTGGCATTGCACTGCCTTCCAGCGGAAACCATCGTCTCCGAGCGTCGCCGCGTCAACCGCGATGTTCTCTTGCTTCTCGATCTCGGCGGCAAGGCGGTTGTTTCCAGCCACGTCGAGGAGCACAATTGCGGCCCGATCGAACTGTGCAGCGTCGTCGGCTGCGATTGCCCCTGGTTTTCCAGAAACTCTGGCAAGGCATCGCCACAACTCCCGGGCGGCCATTTGTTCCATGGCGCTGGCCTGGCTGCTATGGACTATCAAAGGCGAGGAAAGGTCGAGGGCTGTTCCCGCAGCGAAGGCCGGGACCGTCGCAAACGAGACAAGAACAATGGCTGCCAAACCAACGCAGCTCATGCCTGCGATCTTCATGTTCATTGCTCCAAGGGCTAGGAAGCAAATCGGAAACAGGTGGGCGGGATCAGGCAAGCATGGCTGCTCGCGTACGCGTGGTTGCACCTCTGGATGGCTTGTTCTACTCGGCGGCCGGTCTTCTGCAGATCGCGACGCGCCAGGGTGCGCTTCCCTGTCTTTGACCACAAGATCATTCTATTGTCCGAACAGGGCGGTGTCAAAATTGAAATGCAACGAGGTGGAAAACTGGTATAGGTGAAAGCATCACGGGGAGGTTCGATAGGGTGGTTTTCGGAAATAACCCTGTTGAACGGAGTCCCCGTGATGGCACGTCATCTTACTCTTGAGGAACGCGAGAGGGTATCCCAGATGGTCCATGCCCATCGCAGCCAGGCGGAAATTGCCCGGCGGCTGAAAAGGCATCCGGCGACGATTTCCCGTGAACTGCGGCGCAACCGCAACCCCAATGGCTACTGGGCGGCGTCGGCCCAGGTCAAGGCGGATGCGCGCCGCAGCCATCGGCCTTGGACCTGCAAAATGGAGCGGCCCGAGGTCGCCAGTTACGTGCGTCAGCGGCTGCGGCAGCGGTGGTCGCCCGACGAGATCGCTGGACGCTCGCGGGATGATTTTCCCCGCGATCCGCGGCGTCACGTCTCTCGGCAAACGATCTACGCCTGGATTCACGCCCATCCTGCCGCAGCCTATTGGCGGCGGTACTTGGCGCGCTTGGGCCGCGTGCGGCGGCGCGGGGAAAACCGCGGCCGATTGCCGGCCTGCGTCTCGATCGAAGGGCGTCCCGCCGTGGTCGATCGCCGAGCGCGATATGGCGACTGGGAAGGCGACACCGTGGTCGGTCGGGGGCATCGCAGCGGCGCCGTCACGCTGGTGGACCGAAAATCGGGCTACCTGCTGTTGGGCAAGGTCCATGACCGCCAGGCGGCGACGGTTCGCGAAGCGATGACGGAGTTGTTCCAACCCTTGCCGACGAGCTTGCGAAAGACCTTGACTCTGGACAACGGCAAGGAGTTCGCCGAACACGAGCAACTGGCGGCGACCACCTCGCTGAGAGTGTACTTCGCCAAGCCCTATTGTGCCTGGCAGCGCGGCACGAACGAAAACACCAACGGCTTGGTGCGGCAGTTCTTCCCGAAAGGAAGCGACATGGCGCACGTGCCGGCCAAGCAGTTCGAGAAAGTCCAACATCTTCTGAACAACCGCCCCCGAAAACGTCTCGGCTATCGAACGCCCCTTGAAATCCTCAGTTCCCGACTTCGTTGCGATTGAGACTTGACATCACCAAGCAAATCGGAAACAGGTGGGCGGGATCAGGCAAGCATGGCTGCTCGCGTACGCGTGGTTGCACCTCTGGATGGCTTGTTCTACTCGGCGGCCGGTCTTCTGCAGATCGCGACGCGCCAGGGTGCGCTTCCCTGTCTTTGACCACAAGATCATTCTATTGTCCGAACAGGAACTGGAGTGTGTTTTGGTTGCACACCGCTTGTCGCCGTGCCGCAGGCAAGCAGTTCTCTGCGGAGACGAGCTACCCGATCCAAAGCCCTTCCACTCGCACCTGGTATGTCTTCCCGTTGCGGCTGAGGTAGTTGACCAAGCCGCTGTGCCGCCATTGCAACATGCACATCCGCGGCTGGAAGTAGTAGCGCATCCCCACCTTCAGTTCACAGCGGGCTTCGTTGACCAATCCTTCGTAGCCCTCGGCAATGTAGTAGCCAAGGTCCTTAAAACCCTTCGCCCGCGGGCCGAGCGGGCCGGTCACGCACCAGACGATCACCCCCGTGCGCCGATCGACCTCGACCGCCACGCCGCAATGCGTGATCGGGCAGCCGCACGACATGCCCAGCGGCCGGCCGATGAGGATGTCGCCCACCTGAATGTCCATCTCCCGCGTGATCAACGGATTGTGCGGCAGGATGATCTCGCGCGGGCCGGGCTCCTCGGGAAAGTGCTCCAGGTAGAAATCGAACTCGCGGTCGAGGCTGTCGCGCCAAGTCAACTGCCCTGGATGTTGGGTGAGCTGAATCGGTTGCACGCAAGTTCCGCAGGATGTCCCGCACGTCTCCTGGCGGCTCGGCGCGGACGCCGGCGCCATTGTGGGCTCCGCGTCCACGCGATCGTCTGAGAGATGAATGCACCGCTTGAGCAGGTCGGGCTTCGACGGCAATTGCTCCAGCAACTCATCGCAGGTCCGATAGCCGCACATTCCGCAGTCGAGTCCGGGAAGTTCAACATTCGCCGTTTGCGCCATCATTATTCTCCTCGAAATTTACTATCCCATTTTGGCCAGTCTACGGATCGGCCGCAACGAGGCCACGGCCCGGGGCAGCACTTTCAAGAACCGGTTGGCCTCGTCCATCGTATTGAACCGCCCCAGCGAAATCCTCAGCGAGCCGCGGGCCTTGAGCGGATCGAAGCCCAAGGCCGCCAACACATGCGAAGGCTGGCCGGCGTGGATCGCGCTGCACGCGCTGCCCGATGAAATGGCGATGCCCTGCTTGTCCAGCTCCAACAACAGTTTGATCGCCTCGCCCTCGAGGCCGTCGAAACCGAGGCAGAGATGCCCGGGCAAGCGGCGCCAGCGATGGCCGATCAAGTAGGCGCTGTCGATCTTCGCCAAAATGCTCTCGATAATGTGGTCGCGAATTCCGACCAGTCGCGCGGCTTCGTCGGCTCGCTCGGCTGCGGCAAGTTCGGCCGCCTTGCCCAGTCCCACGATCGCGGCCACGTTTTCCGTGCCCGAACGTCGTCCCTGTTCCTGGCCCCCGCCCGGCAAGAGCGGCCATAACTCGACCCCATCGCGGATGTACAAAGCGCCGACGCCCTTCGGTCCGTGCAGCTTGTGGCCGGAAAGCGAGAGCAAGTCGATCGCCTGCGTGCGCATGTCGAACGGCGTCTTGCCGACGGCCTGCACCGCATCGGTGTGGAAGATCGCGCCGCGGCGATGGGCAATTTCCGCCAACTCGGCGATCGGCTGGATCGTGCCGGTGACGTTGTTCGCCGCCATGACCGACACCAACCGCGTCTGGGGACGCATTGCGGCTTCCAGATTGGCGGGATCGACCAATCCCTCGCTGCTGACCGGCAACTCCGTCGTCGTCGCGCCCAATCGCTCCAACTGCCGGCAACAAGCCAAGATCGCCGGATGCTCGACGGCGCTGACGACTACATGGGAACTGGAAACTCCCGCGGCCAAGAGCACGCCCTGCACGGCCATGTTGTCGGCCTCGGTGCCGCTGCCGGTGAAGACGATCTCGCCGGGCTCGGCGCCTAGCAGGCCGGCCGCCTGGGCCCTTGCCCGCTCGACGGCCTCGCGGGCCTTCCGCCCCTCGGCATAGAGGCTCGAAGGATTGCCCCAATGCTCGTCGAGATATGGCCGCATGGCCTCCAGCACCCGCGGGTCGGGCGCAGTGGTCGCCGCGTTGTCGAAGTAGATGCGCTGCGGCACGTCTATTCTCCGCGATAGAACGTCTGGTTTTCCAACGCCCGCACGACGCCGAAGTGCGCCTGCCAGCCGATCTCCTTCTTGCCGACGCAAATCGTGCAGGTGCCTACCGGCGGATTGCCGCGGAGCATGAGCGCCCCGTTGACTTCGTTGCTCTCAAGAATTTCCGTCACCAGCGGGTCGATGCCGATTCCGTGCAGGGCGTTCACCTCGCGGACCATGGTGTTCGGGGCCACGTCCTGAATCCGCGCGCGAAACACCTCGCGCTCGGCCTGCGACACACGGTCGATCTTCGTCACCACGGCGATGTCGGCCAGCGAGAGCATCGGGCCGACCTTCAGCGGCAGGTTCATGCCGCTGGTGGCCTCGAGGACGATCAAGCCCAGCCCGCCGTCCACATACGGCGCGCAGCGAAGGCAGAGTCCGGCGGTCTCCACCAGAAGCACGTCGCAACCCGAGTTTTCGGCCCAGCGCAGCGCATCGCCGAGGACCATGACATGGCAATGATCGGGGCACAACTCGCCCGTGTAGACCTTGCGCGTGGGAATGCCGAATTCCTTGGCCAGCAGTTCGTCTTCGTCGGCGTATTGCACGTCGAGCTTGAGGAAGGCCGCGCGGCTGCCGGCTTTCAGAAGCTTGCGGATGATGTGACGAAGCACCGACGTCTTGCCGGTTGTGGCCGGACCGGCGCAAATGACGACTCTCATGCGACCTCCTGCAGCTCTTGCGCGTCCAGCCGCAGCCCGTGACGCAGCTTGTCGCGCAAGGCGGAAAGCGCGTCGTCCAACCGGTTCACGTGCGCCGACACTCCTCGCTCGTCCTCATTCGTGTGCAGCACCTGCGTGACGCATCCTCGCTCCATGACGACGCGGAAGTCGGACAAAAGGGCAATCCGCGGATCGTGCGTCACGAAGATGAAAATCTTCCGGTACTGGCGGAGCAACTCCACGGCGCGAGTGCGATGGATGCCGGCGTTTTCCACCTCGTCGAGCAACACGATCGGCGTGCTGCAAATGACCGTCGCGTCGGCGATCAACAAGGCGCGCGTCTGCCCGCCGGAAAGCTCCGTCATGCGGTTGTCCGGGTCGATCGGCTCGCCGGTCAACTTATTCGCGAACTCAAGGGCCTGTTGCACCAACAGCGGCGATTCGTCCGCCCCGGTGCGTATCCGGGAATGGGTCAGCAGGAACTCGCGGACCGGCAGGTCGGAGAGAAACGTCGTGTGCTGCGTGATCAGGGCGATCGGATTCTGCGCCGGGTTGTAGCGGAACTCGGCGGGGACCGGGCGGTCGTTAATCAAAACTCTTCGGCCGGTCGGTGTGTCGGCGTCGGCGAACAGTTCGAGGTCGTTAATCAGTGTGGTCTTGCCGGAGCCGGTCGGCCCGACAATGCTCACCACCTGCCCCATCGTCATGTCGATGCGGCCGAACGTCTCGGGACGACCATTGCGGCCGTGTCCGGCCAGGAGTGAAATCTTCTCTATCATAGTAAACATACTCATGCTTTGCGGGTACTTCCGGATACACCTGAAGGGGTGCATGTTTGGGGACAATGCGGAAGCAACTACCGTGCCGCTGGTGGTGGAATCGTGTTTACGGCTGCAAATAGGCCTTTCCGCCGTATCGACACAAAGCACGATCACCGCAGCCGTGACATACGCTGGCATATCCGTGCTGGGAGGGCGCTATGCCGTGACAAGTGATGGAACCAGATCGCTTGGTCCGGCATGGCAAGTTGCCCGTGTTTTCGTGCCCCAAGAGCAGCCCTTCCGTTTGCGGCATGGTTCGGGCGGGTAGCGTCCCGTGATTATTGGCGGTGCGCCTGGCCAAACACGGCGGGCGATCAAATCAGACGGGGCGAACGGACTGAAATTGCGGCAAGCCGCGTAAGGAATTCCGGATGGATTAGTAACGCGGGTCGACAACTAAGGTTTATGCCGCATTTGGCCAATTGCCCTGCAATTCGGATTTCAAGGATTCCGAGAGTTACTCGGGGTGTGCGTTTTATGTCACATCCAACGAAGACGCCGCGCATTCCCGAAAGTACATGCAAACCGGTTGCTTCGTCGAGTGGTCAAAAAACAAATCTCAGCCCACGGGCCACACTGAATCTCAAGGATGGGAATCATGCTTCGCACCATTTTGGGTCGCATCTCTCCGATCATCGGGGTCGGCTTGTTGATCGGAGTGTCAGTTTACCGCACGCCCTATGCGCATGCCCAGGAGTCGAATACGGCCTCCGTGGCGGAACTCCAACAACGCGTTGCCGATTTGGAAGCGGCCATCGAGCAAATGCGACAGGGACGCGATCCGGCTCCGGCGTCGCCGGCGATGGTTCCACCGTCGCCGGGCAATCCGGCCGGTCCGCCCGCGCCGTTGGCCGCTGCGAACGCCGAGTTCGTTCCGGCTGCTTCGGCCGCGCCCGTCGCCGGCGAGGCATTTCCATCCTTCGCCGGTTTCGCCGGCTGGAACGACGGCTTTTACATGCAGTCCGCCGACAGATCGTTCCAGTTGCGCATCACGGGGCAAATCCAGTCGGATTTTCGCGGTTATCTCCAGGACGTTGATTCATCCACGACGGCGAATCCGAATGTGGCGGGCAGTCCGGTCACCGGCAGTCCGGACACATTTCTCATCCGCCGCGCGCGCCTTGGCATCGAGGCAACGATGCTCGACTACTACGAGTTTCGTTTATTGCCGGATTTCGCCGGCAGTTCGATCGCCAAATCGATCGCCGACGCCTACCTGAACGTTCATTATTTGGATGCGTTTCAAATCGAGATGGGCAAGTTCAAGCAGCCGTTCAGCTACGAAGAGCTGATTCAGGATCGTTACGTTCCGACGATGGAACGCTCGATGATCGATCAACTGACGCCGCAGCGGGATGAAGGGGTGATGATTCACGGCCATAAAATGTTCGACGGCCGGCTCGAGTACGGGGTCTCCGTCTCGAATGGCGACCAAAACGACAGCACCATCGACGACCATAACCACAAAGACCTCGACGCGCGGGTCGCCCTCCGGCCGTTCAACGATCCGGAAGGGCCGGAGCTATTTCGCAATCTGGGCTTTGGCATCGCCGGCACGGTGGGCGTTGAGGATGAGGCGATCGGCGCCACGTCGAGCCCTTCGATCATCACCACGCCGGCCACCGTGACCTGGTTCGCCTACAATTCCGGCGTTTTGGCCAATGGATTTCGCGATCGCGTCAGCCCGGAATTAGTTTACTTCTACCACTCGTTCGGGTTCGCCTCGCAATACTTTCGGCAGCAGCAGGTATTGCAACTCTCGGCCGCGAAGCCCCTGGTGGACGTGCCCACCGAGGGTTTTTATGTGATGGCGACGTATTTCCTTACGGGAGAGCAGCGGACCGACTACAGCGAGCAGATCGATCCAATTCGTCCCTTCGACCGCTGCATGCCCTTCAATTCGCCGGGTGCATGGGAACTGGTGTTCCGCGTCGAACGGCTGGAAGTTGGCGAGGACGCATTCGCCGCCGGACTCGCCACCAGCGCCGCGGGCAGCTCGAATCGATCGAGCCCCGAATGCACGGAGGAGACCACGGGCTTCAACTGGTATTTGAACAAGTGGGTCCGGGCGCAATTCAACTGGGAACACGCCAACTTTGAAAGTCCGGTGAAGATCGGCAATGCCCCGAAGCCGTTTAGCGTAGAGGACGCGTTGTACTGTCGGCTCCAGGTCATCTTCTAACGATCGAAGCCGCGTCGTCGGCGCATTCGCGATAAACGTCGAATCTTGCATAGCTGGACGCGCCTAAACAAGGCGGTTCGATCCAGCAAGTGCGGTCCTCTCCCGTCGGTATTCCCGCTACAGGCCGCATATTCTTCCGCGCGACTTCGCCGTGCGCGGAAACGGCCGCTAAAGTTTCGCCTGCCGTTCGGGGGATCGCCTGGGCAGGCTTTTCCGCGGCCGATGCGACAAAATGTGCCGGTTGTATCGCTGGCGCCGCTCATGGCCGCGGCTTTTTGAACGATTGTGAGGAATCAACCTTTCGCTAACGATTTATCGTGTTTGCGGCTGCCGAGAGAAACTCGGGAGACTCGCATTGAAGCGAATCCGCTCGACGCATCGGATGCGCCTGATGAGCGGGACAAGCACGGATGCGCATTCGTCCTTTTCCGGACGAACCGAACAAACGATGTTCCCAACTCAAGGAGGGCAAACAGTGGAATTGGCTAATTATCGAAACAACACGGCGGCCCAGCGGATGCTGTGGGCCGCAGGCGCGGCGATCGCGATCGCCCTTCTCTTGCAGGAGGGCGCAATTGCGCAGGGCTTCCAACCTGGTTACATGCCTTCCGGCGGGCCGCAGTACGCCGCCCCCGTCGCTCCGCAGTACGCGGCGGCCCCCGCCGACGCCCCCCAGGGCACTGCCGCCGCTTTTGAGGGCCAGATCAGCCAAGAGGCCATCAACGCCGCCGTAGACCGCCGACTGGCCGAGATCGAGGCGCAGAAGAAGGCGGAGGAGGCGCAAAGGAAGCAATGCGCCGACCAGCAGGGCTACGTGGTCGGCAGCGACCTGAACCTCTCGGTGAAACTTCACGACGGCCTGTTTCTATGGCTGGAAACGCCGAACAAGGACTTCACCATGCACATCGGCGGCTGGATGCAGTTGGACAATGTCTGGTGGAACCAGACCGACGCGATCAAGGTCGCCAAGGGCGCCAACGCAGGCTCGTCGCAGGGAGTCGCTTCCGGCGACACCTTGGGCGGCATCGGCGGCGCCAACAACGACGGTCTCCAGGACGGCACCGACTTCCGCCGCATTCGCCCCTTTGTCGAGGGCACCTTCTGGGAAACCGGCGAATACAGGCTCATTGTCGCCTTGGAAAACGATCAGGACGACACGAGCGGGCTGGACGAATTCTGGGTCGGCCTCAAGGACATCCCCCTAGTCAACAGCGTCCGCATCGGACACGTCAAGGACCCGATGGGCCTGGAAGGCGATATGACCGCTTCCAGCCGCTGCATGACCTTCATGGAAAGGTCCTCCTACTCGGAAGCGATCGAACTGAATCAGAACTTCGTCACCGGCCTCTGGGCGAGCAACAATTACCTCGACCAGCGCGTGACCTGGGAGGCTGCAGCGTTTCGCACCGATGTGGCGGCGGCCGAGGGGACCTACTATGGCGACGGCCAGGGCGGCGTGCAAGGGCGCGTGACCTGCCTGCCGCTGTACGAAGACGAGGGCCGCGAATTGCTGCACCTCGGCATCTCCGGCGGTTGGCGGAGCGGCTCGGCCACTCTCTCCAGCAATCAATACCGCACGATCTCGTTGTCGGCGCGGTCGGAAATGCGCGACGACGATCCCTCCGGCGCCGGACTTGTGCCGAACTCCGACAGCACGCGGATGATTAACACCGGCACGATCGCGCTCGGCGAGGACTACATCATGGGCCTCGAAGCCTTGTGGATCCGCGGGCCGCTCTCGTTCCAGGCCGAATATGGTTGGAACTGGGTGGACGACGCGATCGGCATCATCAATTCAGGGGCAGCCCTGAATCCGAAGCTCACGCCGCCGCAGAACTACGTGTTCAACGGCGGATACGTCCAAGTGGCCTACACGCTGACCGGCGAGAACCGCGCCTACGACAAGCGCATCGGCACCCTGGCGCGGGAGTATTTCGGCCACGAGGGCCCGTACAGCAAGGCCTACATCGTCCGCGACGCGGACGGCAACATTTGTTCGAGTTGGGGCGCCTGGGAAGTTGCCGCGCGCTATTCCTACACCGACCTGAACGACGGCAGCGGAACCAACCGCATCCAAGGCGGCGAAATGGACGGGGTCTGCCTGGCCCTGAACTGGTATCTGAACAACAACTTGAACGTCATGCTCGACTGGGCCTATGACAATCGTTACGACGTGCCCACCGTGACCAGCGGCACGCCCAACGCCACGAACAGCACGGTTCCCGGCTATACGAGCGGCTACGGCGTTCGCGTGCAGTTCCAATTCTAACCATCAAGCGCAAAGAACTTGATTGCGCATAATTCTCACGGGAGACAATGACAATGACGAAATATCTGTTCGGATTGATTGGACTCGCCTTGCTGGCCGGCAGCCCGGTTCTCGGGCAGGCCGCCACGTGCGGCGGCGAGTGCGGCTGCTGCGAACAAGGGGGCTGCAACGCTTGTGGCAAAACGTGCGGTAAATGCTGCCCGCAATGCGGCTGCTGCCTGGTCCCGATCTGCCATGTTTACTGTGTTCCGAAAACGATCACGGAGCACAAGTATTGTTGCATCTGCGAGGACAAGTGTATTCCCGGCCCGAGTTGCGGCTGCAAGAAGTGCGGTTGCGGTTGCGGCGAGTGCGGCTGCGATTCCTGCAACAACGGTTGCGAGGAGTGTTGTGGACACTGCAAGGTTCGCGAGATCAACAAGCTCGTGATCCACCCCTGCGTGAAGGAAGTGCCGGTCCGCAAGTGCACCGTGGAATGGGTCTGCCCGAACTGCAGCAACTGCGGCCAGTGCGGCGCAACCTCCGCGCCCGCGGCGCCGAACGCGGCCCCGCCGGCCCCCTCGCTGCCGAAGGCGCCGCCGCCGCCGAAGACGGCGGACTTGGCCCCTTTGCCCCCGGTTTCCAACGGGGCCTACTTTAAGTAACCCGCTGTTTTCTCCGCGGATGGAGTTCTGTGCCGCGGCAGCCGCCGAACGGAATTCGGCGGCTGCCGGCGTTTTTGCCCGCCCCTCGCGGCGCGTGCGATCCGCGGAGGCGCCCGGCGATAATCCCCTCATTCCATGCTAAACTCTTCCATCTCTTCCGTCCATCCACGATCGGAGTTCCCCCAGGTCGCGCACGGCGGGGGCAGCGGACACGCGCTCGGCGCGCTCGCCGCGCTCGGGTTGTCAATCGGACGCGCCGCGGTGTACGTCCGGGGTTGATAGAAGCCGCGGGCCTGTTCCAGAAATTGCGGATTCTGCAGCTTCTCCCATTGGTTGCTCTGGATCTGCGGCGCGACGCGCAACTGGTCCGGCCGCAGGTCGAGCGCCACGGAGAGGCGATTGTCCGCGGAATTGAAGCTCACGCGCAACGCTTGAAAAGGAACGACGAGCATCGCGCGGTTCGACTTGGAAACTTCCGCGTCGAGAATCACGAAGGTCGCCTGACCGCTCTGAGGGTCGAGCAGGACATCTTTGATCTGGCCCAGTCTTTGGCCCTGCGGATTCAGGACCGTCGCGCCGATCAGCGTCGAGTTCTGGATAATCCCTGCCGAGCCCTGCATCGCCGGCTCGGCGGCGGTTGCCGGCAGTGCGCCGCAAAGCAGCATTGCCACACAGGCAACTAAGGAAACCGTCCAACGCACGTTCATAATGCAACCCCCTAAAATTGTTAGTGGCGTGTTACGCACCCGTTACTGTATTGTTAGCGTATGGTAAGGGAGAGTCAACGCCCGATTTTCGCAGCCGCTTTTGCGCAGGGCGGCAATGGAGAGGTCGGCGGCCCGGCAAGATGGGCTTCGACCGAGGCAAACGACGAAGGCAGAGGCAATGCGGCGATGTTCGCGGCGGATTTCGGCGGCGGTTATTCTATTCGCGCGTCGAGCCCGGCGCCCGGGGGAACGCCGTCTGCCGCTTCCCGCGCATCAAGAACCCTTGGCGCGGCTCAGTCCGCCTTGCCTTGCGCGACTTTCACTGTCTGGCCGTCGGTCAACTCGCTCAGGTCAGCCATGATGGCATCCTCGCGGCCCGTCACTCCCCTCCACGAGTCGTCGATCCTCATCTTCGTCACCTCGACCCACGTTCCGTCGCTTATGCCCGGCAGGACGGGGGTTTTGACAACCTTCGCGCCGCGCAGCAGATAACAATAGGTCTGGTTGCCCGCGACGAACAGCGTTTGCTGCGGCAGCGCGTAGACGTTCGATCGCTGGACGAGCACCTTGGCGTTGACGTACATTCCGGGGCGCAGGCCGTCGTAGTCTTTGATCGAGAGGTCGATTTCCGCGCGCAGCGTCCGGGTTTTTTCGCGTATCGCCCAGGACGTCCGGGTCACTGCGGCGGGCATCTGCAATCCGCTCAGGGCTTCTGCGCGGACCACGGCTTTGGCGCCCTTCTGCACATAACGGGCATACGCTTCGGGAACGTCAACGAAAATCCGCAAGATGTCCAGGCGAGCCACGACAAAGATCGCCGACGGATTGGCCGTCGATTTGTCGCCCGTGGCCGCCTGCACATAGTCGCCAGTGTTGGCGTTGCGGACTGTCACAACGGCGTCATAGGGAGCGGTCACTTTCGTATAGGCCAGCATGGCCGCGGCCATGCGCTCATCGGCCTCGGAGACCTTGACTTTCGCCTTTTGCGTCTCCACGTCGATCTTCGCCTTTCCCAGGTTGGCCTCGCTGGTTGTCCGATCGGCTTCTCTCGCCGCCACGGCGGCTTGCGCGGCGTCTCGCGCGGCGATGCTCGCATCGAGCTGTCTCTGTGTCTCGGCGAGCACTTGTTTATCGACAACCTTTTCCTGCACCATCTGCGTCAGACGTTTCACCTCGGACGCCCAGCGAACGACTTCCGCCTGATACTTTCCCACGTTCGCTTTCGCTTCGCCCAACTGGGCGACTGCCATCTGGACATTGCTTTCCGCCACCTTCACCAACTGCTGGGCCTGCTCGACGAGCCTTTCATCCAACTCGACTTGCGCCATCTTTCGTTGATGGTCTTCGTCCAATTCGGGGACGAAAATCTCCACGAGCAGATCGCCTTTTTTCACCTCCTGGCCGATGTCCACGTCAAAGTGCTTGATGAACCCGGACACCTTCGCAAAAATCGAGGTCTGCTCGAATGCGTCCACGAATCCGGGCTGATCGATCGCGTAGTCGATGGTCCGCAACTCCGGCTTGACGACGTGGACCACGGTCTCGCCGCCCGGGGGCCGTTTCGCCGCTGCTTGCTCATAGTCGCCGTGGCGGCAACCCGCCGCGAAGGCGGCAAGGACCATCAGCGCCAAGGCGAGGCCCCGGCCAAGGCCGCAGGATATCCGCTGTTTAGGAGTGGTTCTACGCATCGTCGCAAGCAAACTCCGCATTAGTCATAGTCTCCGCCAAAGAAAATCGCACATTCTTCCGGCTAGGATCCTCCCTGGAGGGACGCGCCCGCCGGCTCGCCGCCGTCATAAAGTCGGCTGGCGGGGTCGTCCGGATCGACGGAAGGCGAAACGTTTTTGGCCGTGGTCATCAGCAATACGAAAATGGCGGGAACGACGAGCATCGTGGCGAA
This sequence comes from uncultured Planctomycetia bacterium, assembly GCA_963791075.1. Classification (GTDB taxonomy): domain Bacteria; phylum Planctomycetota; class Planctomycetia; order Pirellulales; family Thermoguttaceae; genus CAWBRF01. The sequence goes on along the minus strand of CAWBRF010000032.1, from coordinate 152,746 downwards.
CGTGGAAACCACCAGCCCGCCAATCACCGCCCGGCCCAAAGGCGCCGTCATCTCGCTGCCTTTTTCCAGAGCCAAGGCCATGGGAACGGTGCCCAGAATCATGGCGATGGCCGTCATGAGCACGGGGCGAAGCCGGTCCTTGGCCCCTTTCACCGCGGCCTGCATCGGCGTCATCCCCGACGCCAATAGTCGCCCATGAACGTGGTGAGCATCACCGAATTGGCCACGGAGACGCCGATGCACATGATCGAGCCCATGAACGACTCGATGTTCAACGTCGTGCCCGTGGCCAGGAGAATAATGGCGACGCCGCAGACCACGCCCGGCGCGGCGGCGACGGAAGCAAGCCCCATGCGGAAAGACTGGAAATACGCGGTGAGCATCACCAGGATGACAACGACCGAGAGGACGAGCCCGAAGTAGAGGGTGCTGAACATCTCCTCCATCGGCTTGACCTGGCCGCGAACGAGGACTTGGACGCCGCGGGGCGGATCGCCGGCCGCAGTGATCGCCCGCTCGATCTGCCGCGTCGCCCGTCCCAGGTCCTCCCCTTCCACGTTGGCGATGACGCTCAAGTATCGCTGCATCGAGGTGCGGTCCACCTGGCCAGGGGCCGTGCCGACTTCAATCTTCGCCACGTCGCGGATCATCAGGTTTGAGTCAGGGCCGACTTTGGTCAGCGGCAGCGTCCCGACCTGCTGCGGGCGGTTCATCCGCAGCGTCGGGACCTGGACCTGCACCTGGTAATCGACGCCGCTTTTCGGGTCGCGCCAATAATTCTTCGCGACGTAGCGGCTGGAGGACGTGCCCACCAGCAGCGCGTCGGTCACGTCCTTGGCGGTCACGCCGCTCAGTCCCGCCCGTTGGCGGTCGATGTTCACGCGTACGGCCGGGTAGTCGAGCTGCTGGTAGAGCTGCACGTCGCGAAGCGCGGGGATCTGCTTCATTTCATGGAGGATTTTTTGCGCATGGGCGCGGACCGTCGTCGCGGTTCGGGCCCGCCGTCACCACCTCGATCGGCATCGGCGAACCGAAGACTCATCACCTCGCTGACGATGTCGCCCGGCTCGAAACCGACGACGAACTGCTTGGCCTCGGCGGCCGCCTCGGCGGCGTTTAGCCCGTATTCCTCCAAGCTTTTTTGCAGCCAGGGGATCAACTGTTCCGGCAACGCCTTGCGCAGCCGCTCGCGCAGTTCGCGCAAGGCGACGCCGCTGTCTTCGGCCAAGCGCACGCGGAGCACGCCGTCGTCCGGTCCGCGCATCAGCAGCAACATGTTGTTCGTCGCGGTGTTTGTCGCCGCCAGGCCGACGTACCCCATGGAGATCGCCACCTTGCCCTGGGTTTCCTGGTCAATGATGTCGAGAATTTTCCGCGCCGTCCGCCGCGTCAACTCGTATTGGCATCCGGGCGGCGCGGAAGCGCAGCACGAACTGGCCGGCGTCAACCTGTGGAAACAACTCCGTTCCGACCTGTCCGCCCACCAGCCAAAGGAGCAGCCCGCACACGGCCAGATACGCCGGCACGCTGAGCCGACGATGCTGCGCGATCCATTCCACGATTTTTCCGAACCGCGGCAGAATCCGATCGAGAAATGCAACCTTCTCCAACTTCGTCCCCTGATGCCTCATCAACCAGACCGAGAGCAAGGGCACCAGCGTACTGGAGAGGATGTACGAGGCGATCATCGAAAAACCGACAGCCAAGGTGAGCGGCATGAACAGCGAGCGAACAGGTTCGTTCATGAGGAACGTGGGGATGAACACCGCCAGCACGCACGCCATGGCGAGGAATCTCGCCGCCGCCGTGGCCGAGTAGGCGAGCCGCGCCGCCCGGGCCACTGACGGCGTGTGGTGCATCTGCGAGTGCGTGTTCTCCACCGTGACCACCGCCTCGTCCACGAGAATGCCGATGGCCAGCGACAAGCCGCCCAGGGACATGATGTTCAGCGTGTTGCCGGTCAACCACAGGCCCACCAGCGAGGCGGTCAACGCCAGCGGGATGTTGAACAGCACCACGATCGCCGTCCGCACGTCGCGCAAGAAAAGCAGGACCATCAGCCCGACCAGCGCGGCGCCGATCGCGCCCTCTGTGGCCACGGTCTCAATCGCCGCCCGCACCGTAGGCGATTCGTCGAACTCGTAGCTGACCGTCACGTCTTCCGGCACCACCGACCGAAACAACTTCATCGACCGGTTGATCGTGGCGACCACTGTCAGGGTGGAAGCCGTGTCCTTCTTCACCACGGGAATGTACACCGACTTGCGGCCGTTCACCAGCGCACAGCCGTAGTTGATGTCCGTAGTGTCCTCGATCGCAGCCACGTCGCGGATGTACAAGTCCTTGCCGGGCGTGATCGGAATGCTGCCCAACTCCTGCGGGTCGACGACCATGGCGTTGGTCGGCGTCAGCGGCATCAAGCCCTGTGCGTACAGATTGCCGGACGGCGCAACGACATTTCCCGTTTCCAACGCCTGCACCACGTCCTCGGGCGACAGATTGTGCGCCCGCAGTCGGTCGGGGTCAACCGTGACGACAATCGCGCGCGTATTGCTGCCGAACGGCGAAAACGAGACCGTGCCCGGGACTTGGGCGACGAGCATCGGCCGGATGCGGAATAAGGCCAGATCGGCCAGTTGTCCCAGCGGCCGCGATTTGCTCTCCAGCACCAGGTAGCCGATGGGCACATTGGCGGCGTCGAAACGCATGACGAAGGGGGGAAGCACGCTGGGCGGCATCTGCCCCCGCGCACGGTTCGACAGGCTGACCACTTGCGCCATCGCCGCCGCCATGTCCGTGCCCGGATAAAACGTCAGTTTGATCAGCACGAGGTTCTGGACATTTTTCGATTCGATGCCCCGGAGTCCGTCAACGTACTGGAAGTTCTGCTCGTAGACATTGGTGATGATCCCCTCGATCTGGCTCGGGTCCATGCCGGCGAAGTTGTTCAGCACGTAGATTTGCGGCTGGTTGAGGGCAGGAAAAATGTTGACGCGCATCTGCTCCAGGGCCAGCGCCCCCGCGCCAAGCAGGGCCACGATGACCATAATCACCGTGACCGGCCTTCGCATGGTGAAAACGACGAGATTCATTATGCTGGCGTCTCGGGCGGGGCCAAAACTTGGCCCAATTCAATGTACATGTCACATTGTATCCAGTTTGCACGCCGTCCAGTAATAGCATTGTACAGCCTCGGCCCGGCGCGATCGATAACTGCTAACAGGATAACGACTTGTGGCGCAGGCTGGATTCCGACAGCAAGAACCGGCATATTTCGCATCTGCCCGGAATTTCGACGCACGGAACAGTCGTCGGCGAGGCAATGTGGGGTATATGGGATGGCATCTTGCGGGAGTTGCCGAAAAAACGGTCTGTAGTGATTATTTCGGCGCAGTCGATACGACCAATACGGTCGAAAAGTTGAAGTGGGTCCGCGCCTCGTTTCGGGGGAATCGAGGGGGCGGGCGCAAAATTCTCAGTAGCAATTGCCGGTGAATCATGGCGCAAACTTGCAAGCGGCTGCAATTGCTCATGTTCGCCATGCAAATCGCAACGTTTCTCGCGCTGGGCCAAGCCGCGGCGGCCGCGCCACCGTATGTTTCCCCCGAGCCGTACGTTTCCCCGCAGCCCCAGGCAACCCGCGAGCCCGCGCCGGAAGCGATTTCCGCGCCGCTGCCCGGTCCGCAGCAGTTCCTTGGCGCCCCGGTCCTCAACGAGAATCCGCAGGCCGCGGCGGTTCCGCCTGCTGCGCCGATGGCGACCGACCAGCCTTTGCCGATCAATCTGGCCACGGCGTTGTACCTGTCGAATGCGCGGCCGCTGATTATCGCCTTCGCCCAGAACAGCATTGAAGCGGCGGCGGCAAGGCTGGACCGCGCCAACGTCCTCTGGCTGCCGGACTTGAGCACTGGCTTCTCCTACTACCGCCACGACGGCGCGGACCAGCAGACCGATGGCGACGTGATTACAGTGAGCAAGAGTTACATTGCCGCCGGCGCAGGCGCGACGCTCAACTTCGGCCTCACGGACGCCATTTTCCAGCCGCTGGCCGCCCGCCAGCAATTATTGGCGCAGCAGTGGGAACTTCAGGCGGCGCGCAACGATGCGTTGGCCGCCGTCGCGACGGCTTACTTCGACGTGCAGGAGGCCCGCGGCCGTTTGGCCGGCAACCTGGACGCGAAGGTCAAGGCGGAAGATCTGGTGAGACGGATTACGGGGTTGGCTCGGGGGCTCGTGGCCGAGATCGAGGTGGACCGCGTTCGCACTCTGCTCCTGGACTTGGAGCAGGAAATCGCCGCTTCGCGCGCGGCTTGGCGAACCAGCAGCGCTCGCCTGAACCGGGTGCTCCGCTTGAACCCGAGCGCGGTGGTCGTGCCGATCGAGCCGCCGCAGTTGCAGGTGACGCTGATCCCGCCGGGTGAAGTGGTGGACGAGTTGATTCCCATCGGCTTGATGAACCGGCCGGAATTGGCGTCGCAGAAGGCCCTGGTGCAAGCGACGTTGGAACTGCTGCGGCAGGAACGGCTTCGCCCGCTGCTTCCCAGCCTCGTGTTCCAGGGCGGCAACGGCCCCGGCGGGGTCTTCAACGGCGGCGTGTTTGAAGGCAGCCCGAGCAACGAACCCTACGCCGGCGGCGGCCGCTTCGACGCCGAGGTCGGCGTCGTTTGGACCCTCAATAACCTGGGCGCTGGCAATCGGGCCACGGTCCGCGAGCGGGCCGCCCAGCAACGACGCGCAATGCTCGATCTCTTCAACACGGAGGACCAGGTGGCCCAGGAGGTTGTCGAGGCCCATGCCCAGCTTGAGGCCGCGACGGAGCAGGTCGGCAAGGCGGAAACCGACGTGCGCGAAGCGAACATCACTTTCATCGGCAACGTCAAGGGGATCAGCGAGGTTCGTGGCGTCGGAGAGTTGCTGCAATTGGTCAACCGTCCCCAGGAAGCCGTGGCGGCGCTACAGCAGTTGAATCGGGCCTACGACGAATACTTTGCCGCCGTCAACGGCTACAATCGGGCCCAGTTCCAGCTTTATCGGGCGATGGGCTATCCTGCCCGAATTCTCGTCTGCGATTGCCCGGTTGGAGAACTCCAGGATGTGGACACCTCCAGGCCATCGAGCATGGCGCCGGTCTGTCCACATGTTCTCTCGTGCCCCTGCCCATAAGCCGACGAGGCGGTCGGGCACATCAGCATCCCCGATGACGCCGATCCCGCAACCTGGATGCCCGCTCGTCGCCGGCGTATGGTCGATCGTCGGAAGCGGGGGGAGGCGGGTGCCCTCCTATCGTTGTGCTGGAATCGGCGTACTACGCACGAGTGGTGTCAGAATCCCCCGTGTATTTACACTCTATCGAGTGGATTGACTTTTTTCGCATGGGGTGTTAAAAACGGGATACCCACACTTTCGTGGCACGCCCACTAATCCACAGAAACGAGGAAAGACAGCGGGAGGCGCGGGCGGATTTTCCGCCCACAAAAGGTTTTCCTTGTTGGTCGGCCCATGTACTGCTTTTTCGCTGCCTGTCGCGACAGGCGGAGGCGGTTGCTGGAGCAGCGAACCTGCGGCTCCCGGCATCCGCTTGGGAATTCGCCCCGGACATCATCAAAGAGAGAAATCATGCATCGCAGTCTCCGATTTCGGAAGAGGGCAATCCGGTCCGAACGTCACGCCGGCAAGTCGCGGCGGAACGGTGTCGGAATCGCTCCCGATCAACGCCGACTGGTCTGCGAACCTTTGGAAGACCGTTGCCTATTGTCCGCGATCGTCGCGACGATCGCCAGCGGCCAGGCAAGCGAGAGCGTCCAGGCGAATTTGGCGTTGGGGTCGTATGCCGCGGTCGGCGCGTCGGCCCCGCTTGCGTTGACACACCTCGCCCAAATCACACCGACGATCACCTGGCCGAGTCCGTCGAACATCGTTTACGGCACGGCTTTGAGCGCGACGCAATTGGACGCCACGGCCAATGTGCCCGGAACCTTCGCCTACACTCCGGCCGCGGGGACCGTGCTCGGGGCCGGCAGCGACACGCTTTCGGTCGCCTTCACGCCGACCGACACGACGGACTACACCACGGCGACGCAGACGACGGCGATCGTCGTCAAGCCGGCAACGCTGACGATCACGGCGGACAATCAGACCAAGGCGTACGGGTCAACGGCGTTCGTCAGGACCGTAGGCGGTACAAGCGCCGGCACGTCGAACGGACAGTTCAGCGCCCCGTGGAACGCGGCCATCGACCAGTCGGGAGACGTTTGGGTTGTCGACACGGGCAACAACCGCGTTCAAGAATTCAACAGCAGCGGCCAATGGCTAAGGACGATCGGCGGTTCTGGCAGCGGCAATGGGCAGCTCTCCGGGCCTTGTGGCATCAGCATCGACTCGTCGGGAAACGTCTGGGTCGCGGATTCGGGGAACAATCGCATTGAGGAGTTCAACAGCAGCGGAACGTACCTCATGCAGTTCGGCACGTACGGCAGCGGGAATGGGCAGACTCGACGACCCCATTTCCGTGGCCGTAGACGCTTCGGGAAACCTCTGGGTATCCGACTGGTGGAATAATCGCATCGACGAGTTCAACAGTCAGGGCCAATTTGTCAGGACCTTCGGCTCCGAGGGCAGCGGGCCCGGCCAGTTTGATTGGCTGGGGGGCGTGGCCGTCGATCCATCGGGAAACGTTTGGGTCGCCGATGATGCCAACAACCGCGTTCAGGAGTTCACAAACACCGGCGTCTTTGTCAAGGATTTCGGCACGTACGGCAGTGGGAACGGGCAGTTCGACGGGCTGGTGAACCTCTGCTTCGACGCCTCCGGAAATCTTTGGACCGTCGAGTATTGGAACGATCGCATCCAGGAGTTTACTTCCGACGGCGCATATCTTGGCCAGTTTGGCGCGGCGGGGACTGGAAACGGGCAGTTCGAGGGGCCGTCGGGCTTGGCGGTCGGCCCGACCGGCTCCATCTGGGTCGCCGATAAGAACAACAACCGCATCGAAGAGGTCTCCAGCGTGCCGTTTCCCGCGCTGACGGTTCACTACAGCGGCTTTGTCAACGGCGACACTGCGGCGAGCCTGGCGACGCAGCCGGCGATTTCCACCACGGCCACGGCCGCCAGCCAAGTGGGTTCGTACAACATTGCCGCCGGCGGGGCAGTCGATGCGAACTACACGATCACTTATGTAGGCGGAACCCTCAGCGTCACCGCCGTTCCGTTGACGATCACGGCAAACAATCAAACGAAGGCCTACGGGGGCGCGCTGCCGACGTTGACCTTCCAGGCCAGCGGCTTTGTCAACGGCGACACCGCGGCGAGCCTGGCGACGCAGCCGACGATTACTACCACGGCCACCTCCGCCAGCCACGCGGGGACGTACAGCATTACGGCCAGCGGAGCGGTCGATGCGAACTACACGATCACGTATGTCAGCGGAACCCTCAGCGTTACCGCCGCTCCATTGACGATCACGGCAAACAATCAAACGAAGGCCTACGGGAGCGCGCTGCCGGCGTTGACCTTCCAAGGCAGCGGGTTTGTCAACGGCGACACGGCGGCGAGCCTTTCGACGCAGCCGACGATTTCCACCACGGCCACCTCCGCCAGCCCAGTGGGTTCGTACAGCATTACGGCCAACGGGGCGGTCGATGCGAACTACACGATCACGTATGTCAGCGGAACCCTCAGCGTCACCGCCGCTCCATTGACGATCACGGCAAACAATCAAACGATGGCCTACGGGAGCGCTGCCGGCGTTGACCTTCCAGGGCAGCGGGTTTGTCAACGGCGACACGGCGGCGAGCCTTTCGACGCAGCCGACGGTTACCACTGCCGCCACGCCCGCCAGCCCAGTGGGCACGTACAGCATTACGGCCAGCGGGGCAGTCGATGCAGACTACACGATCACGTACGTAGGTGGAACCCTCAGCGTTACCGCCGTTCCGCTGACGATCACGGCAAACAATCAAACGACGGCCTACGGGAGCGCGCTGCCGACGTTGACCTTCCAAGGCAGCGGGTTTGTCAACGGCGACACTGCGGCGAGCCTTTCGACGCAGCCGACAGTCGCCACCACGGCCACCTCCGCCAGCAACGTCGGCTCGTACAACATTACGGCTAGCGGGGCGGTCGATCCGAATTACACGATCACGTATGTCAGCGGAACCCTCGGCGTCACCGCCGTTCCATTGACGATCACGGCAAACAATAAAACGATGGCCTACGGGGGCGCAGTGCCGACACTGACCTTCCAGGGCAGCGGGTTTGTCAACGGCGACACGGCGGCGAGCCTTTCGACGCAGCCGACGATTTCCACCACGGCCACCTCCGCCAGCAACGTCGGTTCGTACAACATTACGGCTAGCGGGGCGGTCGATCCGAATTACACGATCACGTATGTCAGCGGAACCCTCAGCGTCACCGCCGCTCCATTGACGATCACGGCAAACAATCAAACGAAGGCCTACGGGAGCGCGCTGCCGGCGTTGACCTTCCAGGGCAGCGGCTTTGTCAACGGCGACACCGCGGCGAGCCTTTCGACGCAGCCGACGATTTCCACCACGGCCACCTCCGCCAGCCAAGTGGGTTCGTACAGCATTGCGGCCAGCGGGGCAGTCGATGCGAACTACACGATCACATATGTAGGCGGAACCCTCAGCGTCACCGCCGCTCCATTGACGATCACGGCAAACAATCAAACGATGGCCTACGGGGGCACAGTGCCGACGTTGACCTTCCAAGGCAGCGGGTTTGTCAACGGCGACACCGCGGCGAGCCTTTCGACGCAGCCGACGATTTCCACCACGGCCACCTCCGCCAGCCAAGTGGGTTCGTACAGCATTGCGGCCAGCGGGGCAGTCGATGCGAACTACACGATCACATATGTAGGCGGAACCCTCAGCGTCACCGCCGCTCCATTGACGATCACGGCAAACAATCAAACGATGGCCTACGGGGGCACAGTGCCGACGTTGACCTTCCAAGGCAGCGGGTTTGTCAACGGCGACACGGCGGCGAGCCTTTCGACGCAGCCGACGATTTCCACCACGGCCACCTCCGCCAGCCAGGCGGGCACATACAGCATTACTGCCAGCGGGGCGGTCGATGCGAATTACACGATCACATATGTAGGCGGAACCCTCACGATCACGCCTCCGCCTGCGCCAGCGACTCCGGTCCTGGTTGGTCCGGGCAGCAGCGCCAGTCCGGGGCCCACGCTCATCGGCACCGCTCCGACGTTCCAGTGGGACCAGGCGACCAACGCCACCAGCTACACACTTTACGTGAAGGACGTGACGGCCGGCACGGCGGCTAAGACCTATACGATTTCCAACGGTTCGACCACCAGCGACGCGATTGGACTCATGGCCGGACACACTTACGGGTGGAACATGTGTGCCTGCGACGGCTCCGCCATGAGCCCGCTGTCAACGGAGCAGTACTTCACGATCCACGCGGCGCCAGGCCCGAATCCGATCCTGTGGGCCGCGCCGCCGCATGCGACCAGCGCCACGTCGATCAGTATGACTGCCGCAACGGCCAGCGACGCCAGCGGCGTGCAATACTACTTCCGCTGCTTGACCACCGGCGGCCACAGCAGCGCTTGGCAGACCAGCCCGACCTACCAGGACACGGGGCTTTCACCAGGGACGTATACCTATGAGGTGAAGACGCGGGACGAGTCGGCCAACCACAACCAAGGGAATTACTCGATCGCCGCGTCGGCGACAACGCCAGCAACGACGATTGCGGCTCCGGTCCTCGTGAGTCCGGGCAGCAGCGCCGGTCCGGGGCCCACGGTCATTGGGACCGCGCCCACGTTCAAGTGGAACCAGGTGAGCAATGCCACCAGCTATCTGCTGTACGTGCAGGACGTGACGGCCGGTACGGGGGCAGTGACCTACACGATCTCCAGCGGTTCGACGACCAGCGACGCGGTTGGGCTCACCGCCGGGCACGCTTACGCGTGGAACGTGTGCGCCTACGCCGGTTCCGCCGAGAGCCTGCTGTCGAAGACGTACTACTTCACAATCCCCGCGCCGCCAAGCCCCAATCCGATTGCCTGGGCCAAGCCGCCGTATCCCGCGAGCACTACGTCGATTGGCATGACTGCGGAGACGGCAACCGACGCCAGCGGCGTGCAATACTACTTCCGCTGCTTGACCCCCGGCGGCCACAGCAGCGCTTGGCAGGCCAGCCCGACCTATCAGGACACGGGGCTTTCGCCGGGCACAACGTACACCTATGAGGTGAAGACGCGGGACGATTCATCCAACCACAACCAAGGGAACTACTCGGCATCCGCGTCGGCGACAACGCTGTCGGGCGCTGTCGGCGACACGATCGCCAACGGCGTCGGGACGGACGCGATCCTGAATGACGACGCCCTGCAAACGGCGGTCGTGCGGCCAATGTTGACGACGAGTCAAGCGGCCGACGCCAACGACGCGGCCCTGGCGAAGTTTGCCCGTCCTCATCGGCCCCGGCGAGTTCGTCCACCGCAGGGATTGCCAGCCCCGCGAATTCGGCGGCGCCTGCCCTCATGACGGCGTTGTCAAAGACGGCGGAAACGACGCAGCCGTGGTCCATGAGAACTTTTGCGGCAACAACGGCCGTTGACGAGGCGATCCGCGAATTTACCACTCCGTTGCGTGGCTAAGGGCTCGCCGCAGAACACTGGCTCGGCTGCTTGAACTCGAAGGCGGCATTCAAAGCGTGCGGTGCAGGCTTGGGAGTTTCACCCCAGTCCGTCACACCGTGATGCAGATTTCTTCCGACTCGGGATAGAGGATTCGACCCACCGATTCGCCGTGCGCGTCCTGCGGCATGATGGTGATGTAATATTTGCCCGGCAGAGTGAAATTCAGCGTCGCCGACGTGTCGCTCGTCTCGTCGTCGCACACGTCGGATTTCGGCGCGGTGTACCGCGCCATGTACATGCTCGGGGCCCAGGGGACGTTGGAACTCTTCAGCGACATCAAATCGCTGGGCAAGCTGTCGCCGTTGTAGTTCCAGCCGCGGCTGGTGTTGGAGACGAGGACGTTGTAGCTCACGCCGCCGCTCGGATCGGCCGACGCGCTCCAACCGATCGTGACGCTGAGCGATCCATTTGCTTGAATCTGCGTCTGCACCGATTGAATTTGCGGCGCCCCAGGGGTGTAGTAAATCGGCATATTGCTGTACATTTGCCGATCCGGCGCGGCCACCTCTTTAACGTCCTCCCAGCCGTAGTAGATGGAGTTTTGCGCCTCGGCGGGCGTCGCCGTCTTGTAGAGGACATACGGCGCCGGCGCCTTGCCCGCGGCAAACTGCGCGTCCCAGGCTTGCATGGAAAAATAATAATAGGACGGCGCGATTTCCGCGGACGTTGGCGTGGAGTTGTAGCAATTCGGCTCAAAATCGGTGGGCAGTGAATCGATGAGGTAAGGGTTCTCGCTCAGTTGCGCGACGGACGGGATCGAGCCGTCGGGAAGGAAAACACACTCCCCGCCGCCGAACAGGTCGGCGTCGAAATAATGCCAGTTCCCGCCGTAATAGATTTCGGCGATGACGTGCCCGCCAAGCTGGTCCAGCCGCGCCTGGTATCCAACGGAGGAAAACAAATCCACCGCTACGCGCGCGACCTGGCCGCAACGCATCTCCCCAAGCTGCAGCAGGACCAGCGGATCGGTCACCATCGCCCCGTCCGGGTACACCGGCAGGATGAATGAGTTGTGGACGTGGGCTTCTTGCAGGAAGAGAAGGACCGCAAGCTGCTTCGCCTCGTCGGTTGTCGCGCCGACAGTGATCTTGGCAAAAATGGCCTGGAGGGCTTGAAGCCGATTGACTCCGGCCAGTTCATTTGTGACCGCCGCCAACTCGGCAAAGTCGTAATCGTGCGTATTGTTGATCTGGCTCGCCGGTATTCCCGTACGCTGCGCCGCGCCGGCCGGCGTATAGGCGAAGTTGGTGTAGTTGGTCCCCTGCTGGATATAGTACGCAGGATTGAAATTCTCGATGTATTGTTCCGTCGGCGAAGGGGCCGCGACAGTAGAAATGCGGGTGGGGCGAGCGGCGACCTTCACGGGCGGCGCGGGAGGGGCAGTTGGCGTGCGCACCGAGGCGGGAGCGGCTGTGGCCGGCGCAGCGGTTGTTGCCGCGGCCTGTGTGGAAGTCTTCGTCGCGGCGGCCTGTGTGGAACTGACTGGCGCAACAGTGGAGGGAATAGTTGCGTGTGCCGTCAGTGGTGGCAACACGGGAATCATGATCGCTGAAATGCTTGCGAGCACCTCGCGACGTTCGAGTCGTTCAAATGCAAGATGCCGCTGACGCAGACGTTTTGAGTCCCGTTGCTTCGATGACGCTCGATCTCTGGAATGACGAATCATAGTTGGCCCCTCCCGTTCGTCGATTTGCGAAACGCCGACTTCTATCTTACCCACGCCGCACAGCTTGCCAAAGGATTTTGTCGCGTCTGGGTTCGAAAAGGCCGCCGAAGCTCTGCCGTTGCGCGATCCGCAAGGCTATGGCTGCCACCCGTTACGGTCCACCATGGTGGTTGCGGCGGCTTGTTGAACAGGGGGGGGAAATCTAACGGAAGTGCCGATAATGTCGCCATTTGACGCTTGCCGGGGCGAAGTACTCCCTGGAAGACAGCAAGAACGCGAAACTCGACAGAACCTAGTGTGTCTCGTGCTAACCGGCCTGCTTCATCCACCATAGAGAGGGAATTGCGCTAGGCTTGGAACCTAGTTGAAGGAGATGGAAGGCGGGTGCCGTTCGCTCTTTGGCAAGCAGGGGTTGAGCGATTTTCCCTGGTGTTTCTTGCCCAAGAAACTCCCTCAATTCTCCCTCAAATCTCCACCAGAATCTCGCGAAATGACCCAAAAAGTCGATGAATTTTGAGGGCTGACGACGACTATCGAATCGCACGTAAACTCTTGGTATTTCACGGATTCCGAATGGTGGCAAACAGATGCGTCAAAGAATTGTTGGGAAGTTGAGGGCCTAGCCCCCGCAAGGGGGTGCAGGTTCAAGTCCTGTTTCCCGCACTCGTTGCAGGATAAGGACTTACATCAAATCGGCGTGAGTCCTTTTTTCGTCGGCAGACCCCTGTGCCCGACACGCGCCCGCATTTCTATTCTCCGCCGCCGCCCCGTTTCTGGAGTCGCTGCAAACGGTCCAGGATCGGGCCGCCCGCGACCTCCTTTCCCAGCCGGGCTAGGACATCGGCAGTGCGATGGTTGTCGCCGGCCGGCTGGACGGGATTTGCCATGGCCTGCAGGGGGGCGGCAATCCGTGCCGAAAAACGCTCGGCATCGAGCCGCCCCCAGATCGCCTGCATCCCCGCCGCATCCTCGCGATAGTAGGCTGCCAAGCCGCGGACAAAATATTTCCAGTCGGCAAACGGCGATGCGCGGGGAATGGCCGTGAGGGCGGCCATGGCTTGGGCTTCATCGCCCGCTTCCAACGCCGCCAGCGCCCGGCGGATCGTCGCCGCCCCTTGGCGAATTGTCGGAAAGGAAAGTCGGCGCGCCCTCGGGCCGGAGGACGGCGTGGTCGGCCACCAGAAGGCACAAGGGGTCGCCGTCTTCCAAGGGCGGACTGCCTCTGCCGATGGCCGCAGTGCGACCGAAAAATCCCACGGCAATCAGCAGTTCCGGGAGTTCCCGCTCTAGCGATATGTCAGTTGCCCCCAGATCTACCAGGCTCTCCGCGATGGCCCGAGCCTCCATCCGCGAGCCGGTCCGGTGCAACTGACGACCGCGGGCCAGATAGGCCCGCTCCAGCAACTGCCGCGTTTGCTGGGCGGGCTGTTGCCGATAGCAGACCTTGGCATCCTTCAATGCCTGCTTGAAATCACCCTTTTCAAACGACCGTTGGGCTTGCTGAAACAACGCTGTCGCGCCGTGCTTTGCGCGGTGCTTATGCTTCGTGGCCATGGAGGACTTCCGTGTTGAGCAATTACCGTTGAGTTCCACCAGGAAGCGACCGAACAGATCCAGCAGCGGCAGTTAGACTCACTCCAGGGGAGAGAAATCAAATTTCCTATCAGTATGGCCGCCCTGCCGCCTCTCACCCCTTGATTTAGTCGTCCCCTGTGGGTAAACTCAGTCAAATTTCCTATCAGTAGTACAACCACGCGTAGGCGAGCGGCCATGTTTGCCTGATCCCGCCCGTCTGTCGCCGATTTCCTTCCCACCCTCTGGAGCAACGAACATGAAGATCGCACGCATAAGATGCGTTGCATCGGCAGCCGTTGTTTTCGTCTCGTCTGCGGCGGTCTCGGTCTTTGCCGGGGGAGAAAACATCGACCTCTCTTCGCCTTTGATTGTCCACGGTAAACAGGTCGGCGCGTCTTGATGCTCCCAAATGGCGGTGGAATGATGAGCGAATACGACTATTCGATGTTTCCGAGTTGGCGAGAAACTGCGGCCGATGCCGAAGCCCAGGAGGTTCTTCGGTTGCGGACTGCGACCGAGACGATGACTCCCCGCGAACGTTTTCATGCCGCCATGCGATTTGAGGAAGTTGACCGATTGCCGACGATGGTGATGGGCCTGTGGCCGGAGACGTTGGAACGCTGGCGAGCGGAGGGAATGACAAGCCTGGCCGCCGAAATGGTCCGGTTCGACGCTCCATTGCAGAAGCTGCTGGTTGTATGGCCGCTATCAGGGGCCAATTCCGGCATTCAGCGAGGAGTTGTTGGTCGAAACAGATAGGCATCGGGACACGCGAAACTACCTCGGGCAAACGCAGCGAGCGTTTCGCGGCGCCACCGCAATACCCGCCTTCCTCGACTATCCCATCAAGGGACGCGCAGACTGGGAGGCGTATAAGAAGCGATTCGATCCTTCCAGTGCCGGCCGCCTTCCACCGGCCTGGGAACAACTGGTCGAGGAGCGCAAAGGCCCCGCGGCATCCGAAGTGCGAGGGCTGGCGGTTTGGGGCTACTTTGGCTTTCCCCGCGAGATGCTCGGCGTTGAACGGCTGTCGATGTTGTTTCATGACGACCCCGCCCTGTTGGCCGACATGAATGAGTTCTGGTGCGAGTACACCATCCGGCGCCTTTCCCGGGCCGTCAAAGAGATGGAGTTCGACTACGCGCTGATCTGGGAGGACAACTGCTACAACCATGGCATGTTGCATTCTCCGCAGGTCTTCCAGCGATTTATGGCGCCGCATTATCGCCGGCTCGTGGAGTTCTTCAGGGCACACCACATCGACAACATCAACGTTGATAGTGACGGCAACGTGAACCATCTGATCCCGCTGTTGTTAGACGTTGGCGTTACCGGAATGCACCCCTTTGAAGTCGCCTCCGGCATGGACGTGGTGGAAATCGGCAGAAAATATCCGCGACTTCAGATTTGGGCTGGAATCGACAAGCGGGCCATTGCCAAAGGACGCGATGCCATCGACGCCGAACTCGAGCGGATCATTCCCGCCATGAAACGTCGCGGCGGCTACGCAGCCGGTCTGGACCACAACGTTCCGCCCGACATCTCGCTTGCAGATCACCGATATTACGCCGAGACACTGCACCGGAAAGCACGGCGCTAGCCCTCCCGTTGAAAGGAGCTTTAAGAATGCCAGCAGGTTGTTCGCCATAACGACAGGGATTGCTCGGGCGGCGCTCACCACGATGATAACGTCTGGATTGTTGCGCACATTGAAGGGCAGCCCTTGAACTGGTAAGAGTGATTTGCGGACGTTTCACCAATACCAGCAACAAGGAGCTGCCTGTGTCGATTGTAAGCGAAAACAGCGATGGCGTGGAGTTCCCAAGTGGCGCAACTGGATAGGTCCCACGGGAAGCGCCGATGCCGCCCTACGAGGCAGGGCGTCCGGCTTGCTCTTGCCCGTGCAGGGGGAGGTCGATGTGATTCACGCCCGGCGCGATCGTAAAGTGCAGGCCCGACCGCTTCGGATCGCCATAGCGGGCGGGGACCAATCGTGTGCCGAGGTCCATAAAGAAGTTCTTGCTGCCCGGCCGCGAGCCGCTCATGGCAACCACGGTCGCCACATAATCGCCGGCCACAAGCCCCTCGTCGCTCCCCGTGCGGGCCGAGTACCGCCCGTCCGCGCCGATTAGGGCGTAGGCGACGGGCCCGCCCGCCGTCGGCGAAAATGCGATTGTGCCCGTCCGCAACGCCGCGCCGTCGATCGTCACCGTGCCCGAAATCGACGCGTTATAAGGTCGTCCGCAACCGCTCAAGAGAATCAGCAGGAAGGAAAGGATGAACGATAAAAAACGAAGAACGACGGGTTGTTCGCCGTCCCCTCTCATGCTTCTGCCTTGCGTTTTCATCCTTCCGCCTTCATCCTTCATCCTTCATCCTTCTCCTACGGCAAGGTCGCCGGCTCGCCGCCGGCCTTCGTGCTCAACGCGCAATAGAGCTGATAGTCGATGCTCTGGTTGAGAAAGCGAACCGAGCCGTCGGCGAGACAGAAGTTGGCCCCGCCCGGATGCAGACTGCGGAACCCAAACCGATCGGGCCACCACGACGAACTCGCGCTGGTGTTCGGAAAAGGGGGGGAGGTGCCCACGGTAGCGGGCAGGTAATTCAGCGGCGGGTTGGCGCCGTCATAATCGCAATTCCCGTAGTAGGCGATCGAGCATGTATCATATGCCGGACTGTCCTCGCCGACAATCAGCGTGTTGCTGGCGCCGTCGCGGACGTCCTCCAGCCTCACGCCTCCGTCCCACCATGTCCCTCGGTACAAGATTCCCGAGCAATGCCCGGGGAGAAGACAAGCGTACGGCCCGGGGAAACTGGTGCCGCCATCGCTGGTGCTAAGGCCGGAATTGGCTTGTTCGTCGCCGAACACCCCCTTGTAACTGGTCTGGGCCATTGCGACCCCCGTCAGGGTGAACTCGCTGTCGGCTTGCGCAGTTGACGTGTTTCGCACGGACGGGTCGCTCGGACATTCCAACACCGACAACTGCGTCTTCAAGGCATTGCGGCACAGCGGGTTCATGATTCCGGTGGTTGGGTTGGGCTGAAAGAGGGCCTGGCCGGAAAACGGCGCAAACTGATCGAACAGGGCCTGTTGCTCCAAGTGCGGCAAAATGCCCACAACCCATCCCATGCCGGTCGCGCCCACCTGGCCCGCGGGAAGAGGATTATGATTCCACGGCGGATTGTCCCACGGGGAGGAACTGATGGGGAACGACCCCCAGGCCTCATGATAAGCGTGCAGGGCAAGCCCGAGCTGCTTCAGATTGTTCGAACACTGCGCCCGCGCCCCGACTCCCGCGCTCTGCACGGCCGGCAACAGGAGCGCCACGAGAATGCCGATGATCGTAATGACCACCAGCAATTCCACGAGTGTAAAACCGGGGGATTCCTGATTTCTGATTTCTGATTTCTGATTACAGCCGGGCATCGACGAACCTGAACGCGAACATGAAAGGCACGACCCTATGAACTCCGGCAAAGCGTCAAATGAGAAATCATAAATCCTATTGAGGCCGGCACTGCTTGTGGAGCTAGGGCGACCAACGGGAGCCCGGTTTCCCGGGCCGAACGCATCGAAGCGTTCCGCAATTAACAACGGAATCAATAAATCACAAATCTACTTCCGCTTCCGCCAGGCGTAGGCCAGCGAGGCGAGCAGGCCCGCGGCCAGCAATGCGAGCGTCCCCGGCTCGGGCACGGCCGCGGCCGTTACGCCGACGGCGCTTCCCCCACCGCCTTGCGACAGTGAGGGAGCGCCGCCGAGCGTCGCCATGTTCTCAAAACTGTTTCCTATCGGCGCGAGCGTCGCCGGAATCGCCGCCGCCGCACTCAACGCAATCGCGCCGGAACTGATCGGCGCCGAGGCCCCAAGCAGCGCCCCAATGCCCGAGCCGCTGCCCAACACGAGCTTTCCGCCGCCGCCGATCGTCACCACGCCCGTGCTCGACAAGGCGCTGGCGGAGGTGATCGCGAGCGTCGCGGCGCTGACGTTCGTCCCGCCGGTGTACGTGTCGGCGCCGCTGAGGATCAAATCGCCGCCGCCGCTTACGCTCACGGACGTGCCCGGGCTGCTCTCGCTGATGCCCCCGGCGATCGTCAATGCGCTGCCCGTCGTGGCACTGACGTTCAAGTTGCTGCCCAGCACGATGGGCGCGTTGATCGCGTGGTTGCCGCCGCTGTTGCTCAGCGCCGCCGTGCTGGTGAGCGTGTTGGCCAAGGTCAACGTGCTCGCGCCCGACGCGGCGATTACATAACTATTGCCCCCGGTGGTGCTGAAACCGAGGCTTGCAAGGCTGCGGCTGCCGTCGAGGGTCACTGTCGCCGTGCCGCTGGTCAGGGCCGCACCGAAGACGGCCGTGTCTTGGCCGCTGCCGGGCACGCCGCCCGTCCAGTTGCCCGACGTGCTCCACGTCCCGCCGCCGTTGGTCCCCCACGCCCCGTTGATGGCCTGGCTGCCCGACGGCGAGATCACCAGGTCGATGACGTTGCCCGAGGACTCGCTGAAGCTGAAGCTGTCGCCGGAGAGCGGCGCTGGGCACGCTGCCGGCGGTGAAGACGCCGGCGCTGTTGCTGACCGTCGTGCCGTACTGGAACATCGCGTAGGTCCCGGTGCTCAAGGAGTTGTCGAGGATGTTCAGCGTTACGCCGCTTGCGGGCAGGTTAAGGTTCCCGCTCACGTTGACGAAGGCGTTGCCGCCGGGGGACGCGCCGAGCGTGTAGTTGAGCACGCTGCCGCTTTGGAGCGTCAAGCTGGTTGCATTAAGCGTTCCCGCGCCGGCGGTGTAGCCTGGGGCCAACGTGCCCGCGGAAACGACAGTCACGTTGCCGACGCTGCCGTTGCCGCTGAGCAGGCCGCCGCCGTTGACGTTGACCGCGCCGCTGCCGTTGAGCGAGCCGGTCACGGACAGGGCGCCGCCATTGACGTTGGTGGCGCCGCTGTAGGTGTTGTTGCCGGTCAGCAGCAACGTGCCCGCCCCGGTTTTCGTTAGACCGACCTGGCCGGTGGTGTTTTGGATCACACCGTTGAAGGTGCTGGAGGCGTCGTTGGCGCCGACGGTGAGAATGTAGGGGCCGCCGCTGGCGCTGTTGTCGATCACGCCGGCTCCGGAGAGCGCGGCCACGGCGACGTTGTTGCCGTGCAGGTCGAGCGCAGCGCCGCCGTTGACGGCGAGGTTGCCATTGGTCGATCCGAGGGCCAAGGCGGCGCCCAATTGCAGCGTGCCGGCGCTGATGGTCGTGCCGCCGCTGTAGCTGTTGCTTGCGTTGCTCAGCGTGAGTCGCGCCCGTGCCCGTCTTCAGCACCGAGCCGGAGCCGCCGACGGCCGCACTCATCGTCCAACTGCTCGCGTTGGGCGCGTCGAGTTGGAGGACGGAATTGTTCGTCACGGCGCTGGCGAAGGCGGAGCAATTGGACAGGGCCAACGTGCCGCCGGAGACGAGGGTGCTGCCGCTGTAGGTGATTTGGTTTCCGGAAAGGGTCAACATGCCGCTGCCCGCCACCGTGATGCCAAGCGTTGCCGGCTCGTTTGCGTCGGCCTTGCCTGCGTCGGCGTTGTCGCGGACATAGCCGTTGATGTTGTTGCTGGTCGTGCTGAGATTGAACGTCGCCGTGGCATTGGCGGGGGCGGGGTTGAGGTACTGCGCCATTTTCAAGGATGGCCAACTGCAAGGAATTCGCGTCGGCGACGCCGGCGAAGGTTTGATTGTTCCCCAGCAAGTTAAACGATTCGTAGCCTTGGCCGCTGCTGGCGAGGAAACTGAGGGCGCTGGCCGGACCGAACTGACTGGGCTGCAACGTGTTGACGTTTAGCAGGCTGCTGACGCCGTTCCCCTTCCCCAAGACAAGGCTTCCCGCGACAGCGACCGCCCCGGTCTTCGAAAGGGTGAGCGTGGCGCCGGTCACGCTGGTCGCTCCGGTGTAGGAATTGGCCGCCGTGCCTGAAAAGGTCTCCGCCCCGCTCACGGTCACCGCGCCGTTGCCGATGATCGCGCCGCTGCCGCTCAAGGCGGAACTGATCGTGGTGTTGTTCAATTCGAGGACGGAGTTGTTCGTCACCGCGCTGGCGAAGGCGGAGCAATTGGACAGGGCCAACGTGCCGCCGGAGACAAGGGTGCTGCCGCTGTAGGTGATTTGGTTTCCGGAAAGGGTCAACATGCCGCTGCCCGCCACCGTCAGGCCGAGCGTGTACGGCTGGGTTGGCTGGGCGTTGTCGCGGACATAACCGTTAATGTTGTTGTTCGTCGTGCTGAGATTGAAGGTTGCCGTGGCATTGGCGGTTGCGTTGTTGAGGTACGCGCCATTTTCAAGAATGGCCAACTGCGCGGAGTTCGCGTCGGTGACGCCGGCGAAGGTTTGATTGTTCGCCAGCAAGTTCAGCGATTCGTAGCCGCCGCCGGTGTTGGCGAGGAAACTGAGGACGCTGTTCGGGCCGAACTGACTGGGCTGCAACGTGTTGACCGTCGTCGTCTGGCTGACTCCGTTCCCCAAGACAAGGCTCCCCGGGACGGCGACCGCCCCGGTCTTCGATAGCGTGAGCGTGGCGTTGCTCACGCTGGTCGCTCCGGTGTAGGAATTGGCCGCCGTGCCTGAAAAGGTCTCCGCCCCGGTCGCCGTCACCGCGCCGCTGCCGATGATCGCGCCGCTGCCGCTCAAGGCGGAAGTGATCGTGGTGTTGTTCAACTCAAGGACGGAGTTGTTCGTCACCGGGCTGGCGAAGGTGGGACAATTCAGGATGAGGACGGAGTTATTCGTCACCGGGCTGGCGAAGGCGGAGCAATTGGTCAGGGCCAACGTGCCGCCGGAGACGAGGGTGCTGCCGCTGTAGGTGATTTGGTTTCCGGAAAGGGTCAACATGCCGTTGCCCATCACGGTCAGGCCGAGCGTGTACGCCTGGCCTGGCTGGGCGTTGTCGCGGACAAGTCCGTTGATGTTGTTGTTGGTCGTGCTGAGATTGAAGGTCGCCGTGGCATTGGCGGGGGCGGGGCCGGGGTACGCGCCGTTTTCAAGCACGGCCAACTGCGTGGAGTTCGCGTCGGTGACGCCGGCGAAGGTTTGATTGTTCCCCATTAAGCTAAAAAACTCGTAGCCGCTGTTGGCGAGGTAACTCAGCACGCTGTTCGGGCCGAACTGATTCGGCTGCAACGTGACGACCTGCGGCGAGCTACTGGTGCTGTTTCCCAAGACAAGGTTCCCCGGGATGGCGACCGCCCCCGTCTTCGATAGCGTGAGCGTGCCGTTGGTCACGCCGGTCGCGCCTGTGTAGGAATTGGCCGCCGTGCCGGAAAAGGTCTCCGCCCCGCTCACCGTCACCGCGCCGCTGCCGATGATCGCACCGCTGCCGCTCAAGGCGGAAGTGATCGTGGTGTTGTTCAACTCGAGGACGGAATTGTTCGTCACCGGACTGGCGAAGGTGGGACAATTCAGGATCAGGACGGAATTGTTCGTCACTGCGCTGGCGAAGGCGGAGCAATTGGTCAGGGCCAACGTGCCGCCGGAGATCAGGGTGGGGCCAGTGTAAGTGATTAGGTTTCCGGTAAGGGTCAACATGCCGCTGCCCGCCACCGTGATGCCGAGCGTGTACGGCTGGGTTGTCTGGGCGTTGTCGCGGACATAGCCGTTGATGTTGTTGTTGGTCGTGGTGAGATTGAAGGTCGCCGTGGCGTTGGCGGTTGCGTTGTCGAGGTAC
Organism: uncultured Planctomycetia bacterium; assembly: GCA_963791075.1. Lineage (GTDB taxonomy): Bacteria > Planctomycetota > Planctomycetia > Pirellulales > Thermoguttaceae > CAWBRF01. The sequence continues at coordinate 131,130 of CAWBRF010000032.1, read as the reverse complement.
GCGCCGTTTTCAAGGAGGGCCAACTGCGCGGAATTCGCGTCGGTGACGCCGGCGAAGGCTTGATTGTTCCCCATGAGGTTGAGCCACTCGATGCCGCTGCTGTTGGCGAGGTAACTGAGGACGCTGTTCGGGCCGAACTGATTCGGCTGCAACGTGGTGACAAATGCCGCTTGACTGCCGCCGTTTCCCAAGACAAGGTTCCCCGGGACGGCGGCGCCGCCGGTCGCGGCAAGCACGAGCGTGCCCTGCTGTACGCTCGTCGTCCCCGTGTAGGCGTTTGCGCCGGTAAGGGAAAGGGTCGCCGCGCCGGTCATCGTCAGGTTGCTCCCGGTAATGACCGAGTTGATCGCGGCGTTGCCGTTGGCGGCGATGCTGCCGCCGGTCGCGGCAAAGTTGAGCGTGCCGCCGGTAAGGGTGTAGCTCGTGCCGGCGTCGAAGTTGAGGTTGCCGAGCGACTGGGTATTATTGACGGCGACCGTGCCGGAGCCGACGTAGAACTCCGCGGTGTCCGTGCCCGTTGTGGTCCAGTTGCCGACGACGTTGCCGGCAGGGTCGTTGGCCCAGCCGGAATTGGGCTGGCTGGCGGTGTCCCACGTGCCGCTGCCGCCGGCGACCGCACTGCCTGAGCCCGCCGTCGTCCAGTAGTACGTGTCCGCACTGGCGGTGGAGTTGAGCGCGAGAATTGCGAGTGCCGCGGTGAAACCGCAAGCGACGATCGACGCCGAAAACGTCCGACGCAAAGACATGGCGATACCTCCCAGGCGATTGAAGTAACACTAGGTGAAGACAAGGGTCATTGGCGCCGCCGGATCGGCAACCACAAAGTCCGTGCAACCGTCACTACCGGCATGACTGACTTTAGTATGCGGTATCGTGAAAAATAACGCCATGGATTTTTCCACCGAAAAATGATGGATTTTTGCACCTCTGCAAAAGAACGGTTCGATCACGATATCAGGCTTTACAGAGATGGGACCTCAATGCATAATAGACTTTCGACCTTCAACTTTGGGGTGCGTGGATGGCAACGAGCGACCGCAGAACCCGGCTGATCGAGGACCGCCTACGGGCGGCGGGCGTGGCTTTCGACCACCTGGAAGACGTACCGCCGAAGGTCGTTCGGGCGGTCAATCGCTTCAGCATTGGCATGCGTTCGATCTTGCTCCCGCCGAAGCAAATTCGCGAAGCCCTCGGAAAACCCTTGCTCGGCGACCTGCTGGTCACGCGGATCGGCTACAACCCACATGCCCAGGGGTCGTATATTCCTCGCCCGGACGGCAGCCTGGACCACATCATGATCCACTGCATTGAAGGGGAAGGGTGGCTGAACATCGGCGGACGGGAGCACGTTGTCGAGGCCGGCACGATGCTCTGCATTCCCGCCGGGGCGCCCCATTGGTATGGCGCGGGGGCGGACAACCCCTGGTCGGCCTACTGGATCCACATGACCGGTCGGCAGGCTGGCGAGTATTTTCAGTTCCTCGGCGCCAGTGTGGAGCGGCCCCTGCTGCACCTCCCCGACAGCCGGGAAATCCTCGCCGCCTTCGAGGAAACCTGGGCCTTGATGAAGGCCGTCCACACCGGGGAAAACCTCATCATGGCGTCGCTCAGCCTGGCGCGGTATCTCTTGGCGGTCCGCCGCGCGATGTCTGCCACCAAAGGCAGAACTCGGGCCGTCGATCAGCGAATCCAGGAAACTATCGCCTTCGTCGCCGCGAACCTCGCCGCCGAGGTCTCTCTGGCCGAACTGGCCCACCTCGCGCGGCTCTCCGTCAACCGCTACGCCGCCAACTTTCGCCGGACCACCGGCTGCTCGCCGACGGAGTATTTCAACCGCCTGCGGGTGCAGCGGGCATGTGAGATGCTGCGAACGACCACGATCAGCGTCCGCGAGATCGCCCGGCAGATGGGCTACCCCGACCCCTATTACTTCTCCCGCGCCTTCAAACAGCAAGTCGGCGTTTCCCCTGCGGCCTTTCGCAAAGGATAAACACATCGTCACAGGCGCAACGTGATCGGCTTCTTGGCGGCGACGAACGAAAAAGCCCTTCGACGTGCTCGCCGAAGGGCTTATTTTTGGGAAAATCGGGGCGACTGGACGCCAGTAGAACTTTTTCTGCGAGGTGCCGCGTCCATCGAATCGCACATCCGGCGGCTTATCGTCGCCTTCCTCCACCACACCCCACCCGAGAATTAGACCCGATTCTTGCAGGGCGGTCAAGACTGCCGGCGGCCGCGATCATTCGCGTGCGTTATTGTGTTGGGTGTGTGGCGGAACGGCCGCGAATCGCCGCCAGGCATTCCCGGCAATGTCGCTTGATCGCGATGTCTCCGCGATCCTCGCCGATCTCCAACGCTGGGATGGCCGGTGCGCCGATTTGTAAAATCAGCGTCTTCGCTTCCTTTGGTCCATAGATGAGTTTACGGTTACGCAGATAGGTCATCAGCGTTTCGACGATTTCAGTGGGGGCAAATCGAGACGCATCAAGTAGTTGGGCACGAGCCCGTGCGATCTCCCCGGCAGCGACGTAATCCTGGACAGAGGGGCCACGCCAAGCCATCATCTTTCCCGCGTTGTCACGTTTCCACTGCCGGACAAAGGCATCCGCTCCCTCTGGCGGTTCGGGCTGTTTCTCGACGGCTAGAGGAACTACACTGCGCCAATCTCCATCCCAGGCTCGATCCATCTGCATCTGGCGTAAAGCCCCCTTCGAGGCAAAATAGACATCCCAATCCGGGTCTTCCGCGACCGCCTTTTTCAGTGCCGCGCGCGCTCGCGGATCGCGGAAACGTCCCAGCGCCGTGGCCGCCGCTTCACGGGCCCGTACCTTTTCCATGTCACTGTAGGCGTCCTGCACACCTCGCCGCCCGATCAGTTGGCCTCGCAGCAATTGAATCAGCGGCTCGACGGCGTGATTGTCGCCAATCGCTCCCAGGTCATCCGCAATTCTCGCGGCCCTATCCCCCATGACGTGACGCTGGAGCAAGCCGATCAGGCACGTCGCCGCGTCTGGCCCTCCGATCTTAGCGACATTCTGGCGGGCGAGGTCAGACCAAGGATCGTCGCTGGCAGCGATTCTGCTCAACGCGGCAAGAGCAGACGCATCGCCGATCTCACCCAGTACCCCAATCGCGATCCCCCGTAGTTTCTGGTCAGGCTGATTCAGCGCGGCGAGCACCGACGGAACGGCGTCCGGTCCCTCAGCCCGTAGCTTCCAAATCGCGGCCTCAGCCGCAGTCATAGACTCTGGACCAGAAGTAACCGGCCCCGGCGTTCCGCCGGCCAGACATTGCGCCCCAGTTACCAGCTCGCTTAGGATGATTACAGCGCCGACCAATTTGACGGTTTGTCTGTTTGCCATTTATGCGCCTGTGATGGTTGAGAAGCGGGCCGGCAGGAGCATGGGGCCGGCCACATCGTTCTTAACACCCCACCAAGCCCTCCGGGTGAATCGGGGCGACCTGGACGCCAGTAGAACTTTTCCGACGCGGCGCCGCGTCAATCGAGGCCCATATTAGGCGGCTTATCGTCGCCTTCGTCCGAGGCACCCCACCCCAGAATTAGAGCCGATGGCGGCCGGGTGGTCAAGCCTGCCGGCCGGCGTCAAGAGGCGGCCCGGTGCGGCAAGGCCGGCCAGCCGGGGCGTAGGCACTTGACCTTCTCGATTCTTCGGCCCTTGTCGGCAACGGCCAAATCCTGTCTTGGCAACAGGCGTCGAGAAGGTGGCCGGCCCGGTTGCGTCGGCTTGACCGGCTGGGCACGGGCTTGCCGGCCTCCACGGCGGCGGGCCGGCAGTGCTCGCCCCGGCCGGATCGCGGCGAACGACTTCAGACCTTGCAATTGCGCGACGGCCGCGCAATGCTGATACTTGCCCCGAACTGGCGAATAGCATGATGATGAGCCTATCGGCCGCCGCATGGCCGAGAAATGGAGGTGCCCCTTGACCAATCTCTTGATTGAGGGCGCGTCCTAGCCGACAGCCACCGCTGGGAGGAGGCGCTGAATAGTCGTGTGAGAAACGCCGAGGCGTATGCTTTGGCGGCCCGCCGTGATCTCGGCCAGCGGCGGTCCCAGCAGCGACGATCCCGCGGGGATGGTCAAGCCGGCCAGCGGCCGGATCGCAGGCCGCAGGCAGTCATCGACGCCCACGGCATGGCGTCAGTCGCCTGGACGAGAGGGCGTCGGCATCAGTTCCAACGTGGTCGGTGTCTGGCGGCGGATGTCGGCAAAAGGTGTTCGCCGGATTGCAGAGACTCATCGACGGCGGTGTCAAAGCGTCTGGCGGGTTGGGCGAACACGCCCGACTCTTGTGGTGCCGAGGCCGGTGCCAAGGCCAGTATCGACGCCGACCCTACGCACCATCGACGCCGGGCTCCTCCACCGCTGCCCTGGAGGCCCTACTGCCGAATCGCTGGGTGGTCGCCCACCCCGAACACCGGCTTGAGCAGCGGGAAGAAGAATCCCGCGAAGCCCAGGTCCGTCGCCGCCGAAAACGGGCCGCCCGCCGCCTTGCCGTCACCCAATAGGTGGCTTTTCCACGGACTCTTCCCGGCGACTGGCGTCCGTGATAATATCAGGGGCGTAGCGTTCGATCAAAATTCCTGTCAGTCATTGGCCGTCGTGGTTCGGCGCGGGCATCGCCGGGTCAGTAAACTCTCTTCTGGGACACGTTAATGAGAAACTTCGTGGTTGGGTGCATCGTGCTTTTCACAATGGCTGGCACCGCTTTCAGTGAAACGAAAGAGCCGCCCAAGAAGCTTGCAGTAGACCTGGGCGGTGGGGTGAAGATGGAACTGGTCCTCATCCCGGCCGGCGAGTTCCTGATGGGCAGCAGCGACTCGGCGGAGGCCACGGCCGCATTCTTCAACAAGACCTATGGTGAGAATCGTCTGAACGCAGACTTTTTCAAGAACGAGCATCCGCAGCACCGCGTGCGGATCACGAAGCCGTTCTACCTGGGCAAGTATCATGTCACACGGGGCCAGTTTCGGCAGTTTGTCGCTGACACCGGTTACAAGACGGAATCAGAGAGGAATCAGAAGACGGGGGCCATCGGCTGGAACCCTGACACGAAGGAGTTTGAAGGCAATAAGAAATACTCCTGGCGGAACGCAGGCTTCGAGCAGACCGACGAGCATCCGGTGGTCAGCGTAAGCTGGAACGACGCGGTGGCCTTCTGTAAGTGGCTCACCAAGAAGGAGGGCAAAACCTACCGACTCCCAACTGAGGCTGAGTGGGAATATGCCTGCCGTGCCGGGACGACAACGCGGTATTACAGTGGCGATGATCCAGAGACGCTCGCTAAACTCGGCAACGTGGCTGACGCCACAGCCAAGGCGAAATTCCCGAACTGGAAATATACGATCAAAGCCAGCGACGGGTACGTGTTCACGTCGCCGGTGGGTTCATTCAAGCCCAATGCCTTCGGGCTCTACGACATGTACGGAAATGCTCGGCAGTGGTGCTCGGATAGGTACGGCGAGGACTACTACGCCACATCTCCCACAGACGACCCAACCGGCCCAGACACCGGCTCGATCACCGAGATGGGCAAAATTATCTCACTCCGAGATATCCGTGTCGTCCGTGGCGGTTCCTGGTTTTTCTGGCCGTTCGTCGCAGGTTCCGCCCGGCGCAACGGGGACGTGCAGTACAACCGACTCCTCAGCGTAGGGTTCCGTGTTGCCCGGACTCAGTAATAGTATGGCATCTGGCCTTGTTACCGTTTGCGGTTTGCCTTTCTTCCCTTGTAACGGTTCACGGGCCTCAGAAACATTCTGAGAAATTGTCCCGAACCGTACCAAACTACAAAGTCTATTGTCGCTAAAAACACTCTTGTCGCCAATCATCTGGCTCCATAAGAGAACCAGATTATTATGGATTGTCTGCGCTGCGGAGGGCCACGCGCCCAAACGAGTGCAGAGCATTCCAAAGCCAAAGAGCCGAAAATCTCTCTTGCTCTGTCATCAAGAACCGGACTACTCAATCTCAATCGCCTGGAGGATGGCATCATTATTACCCGTTGCGCAAAGGCCGATTACGATATGCCCGTCCTTGTCGGGCGTAATGTTATCAATGCGGAAATCGGCGGCCATTCCTATTTGATCCGCGGCGGCAGCGGGATCCCAAGACTGTCGCACTAGCCGCCCGTTGACCGCAATATTCATCGGTCGTTCGCCAGGCTTTCGGCAACCACAACTCCGCAAACTTCAGATGCACTGAGTACAAGCCCGGCGGTGCGGCAAGCGTGTAGCTGAACGTTCTTGCCGACCGGGCCGTGCGGTACAACTCCTGGTCGTACAGCGTCGGCGACGCATGAGCGACATGCAAGGCGGATTTGATGGTCGTTCCGCCCGAAAAATAGGCGTCCGCCATCCAAACGCAACTGTTCCAGTCGACGAACTCAGACATCGCTGCCGGCATTGATCCGAATAGCTGGCTTCTGCTCGGGCAAGCACCTCAATTGCCTGCACGATCGCATCGTCGGATGTTCCCTGCGGGTGTTTGCCCGCGGCGAAACGCAGAACGATCTTGCTGTCCGCGTTCGGAACGACGTTGCGGAATGTCCGTTCCACGGCCCGTCTTGGCCCTTTCGCCGCCTGAACAATGTCGAAATCCGTCAATACTTGCTGGCCGTTGATGTCTACGTTGATCGGCCTCTCAAACATCCACGGATGTTTGGGCTCGGCGAACTTCAGCCGCAGGGCGTATAGTCCGGCAGGAACGGGAATCGAATACGAAAAGTCCTTCCCCGCCCGGCCATTTTGATAGAGCGCGCTGATCTTCCGGCGTGGGCGAAGCGTCTTCGATCTTCTCGGTCGTCGAGATGGATTTGCCGGCGGCGAAATACTGATCGGCCGCCCAAAGGTTGCCGCAACGGTCGGTGTAGGGCGTCTTGGCCCCGCAGAGGATACGCACGACAGCCGGCGTCGATTGCGGCGACTGTCGTGTTCGTCGTAGACGATCCGCGGCATCCAGGCAATCAGGTCGTGTTCCGGGACGGTTCCCTTGTCGAGCACGAAACGAACGACATCGCCGGCGGCAACGTTCAGCTTGATGTCGTGTGCGACTCCGGTCAGATCGCCCAGGGCGACCGTGGCCCAATCCGTTCTCGGGCCAAATCTGCTGTTGGCCGTGGAGGATTTTGACTTTGAGCGGACCGCCTTGGGCGCGGTGATAATACTCGCGCATCGCGCGGCCCACAATTCGGACGGTTCCCGCCTTCGGCGCGGTCCACGCGCGGACGCAGCCCTCGGTCTTCGATGCCTGTTGCCAGCCTCGGCCGATGCGTGCGCCGCCGGGGCCCTCCCAATAGCCTTCGACGCCGCCGCGTTGATTGGGCGTTCCGCCGAAATCGGCGGCCGGGTTCCTGGCCGGCGGCACCCACGTCATCGGCGTGAAAACGCCATTGTCGGCGGTGGTTTCTTCACTCCAGCCATCGCGCCCCGACTGGCCAAAGTGGCCGCCCAACGATGCGAACGTTATTGGTTCGTCGGCCGTCGGTTCGGCCACGGTCCAGCCGCTGGCGTTGCCGTCGCCGTCGATCGTCCGCACGGCATACTCGTGCGAGCCTGTCCCAGCCCACGGCATGATCGAAGTAGTAGTTTCCGATGGCGACCTTGTCGAGGATATTTCCGTCACGGCGCACTTCGTAGTAGCTGATCCAGTTGTTGTCGGCACCGGGCGACCAGTAGACGCCGATGCCGCCGTGGCCGATGTTGGTTTCACGACGCACAAGGACGCGGCCCGGCGATTGTGGCGCAGTCTTGTCCTGCCCACTGCCTGGCCGATTGGGCAGATTCAGATAGATCAATTCGCCCGGCTTCTGGTCCTTGATCGCGATGCCTGCCGTCATCAGATCGGCGCCGGTCCGATCGCTCGTCGCCTGCGTCGAGTCGAACCCAACGATGTACTTGGCCTCGGGCAGAAGTCCTCGGGGAAACACGACGACCGGCTGCTCGGCGCGGTGCGTGAGGATGATGCATGCCTTGCGGCGGTCGTGACTAGTGCGCTGGAAGTAGTAGTATTCCCGATCGCCCTGGACGGTCGGATGGAAGACATAGCTCCATCGGCCGGCCAAGCCTTCGCACCGGAAGAAACGGTACAGTTCCATGTCGCGGCGTGCCAGTTCGGTATCCTCGGACGGCAACCGGCCCCAGTAAGGGCTCGGAACGGCGGTCAACATGCCGCGGCCGCTCTCCTTTACGTATGCGCAGGTCCTCGGGCTTGGGTACGCGCCACCTGCGGCCAAGACCTCGGCCACGCTTGCCGCGGCGGAGCCATCTTTCTTGCCGTAGAGCGATCGCCATGGAAATGAGTCGATGTCGCCCCATCGGTCCGGCGGTTCCAGGTAGGAAAAATAGTGGTTCACATACGGACCGCGGCCCAAGTCGCTCAGGTAGTTGTAGTTCGCGTAGCGCCCGCCGATCTCGAACGTATGGGCGTAATTGCTGCCGCCGCTGCACGTGTGAAAGGAACTTCCCGGATGGGACGTCCAAAAACCGCTTGACGTCTGGCCCGGAAGCTTTTGTCGGCCGCCATGTTCGCGAAAGCCACGCCGTCGGTCCGCCATTCAAAATCGCCCCAGGCGCTGATTTTGCTGTCCAACACGCCGGCCGACGGACGGCCGCAAACCACAAGAGCCATCGCATCCCCGTCTTTTGGAGATATTGCTGCGTCTGGGAAAAGTCCGGGCCTTCGTAGGTCTGTGAGAAAACCGATCCATAGTTATCCGGCGGCAGGCCGTTGCCGGGATACGAAGACCAACCGGCGTCATCCCAAAGCATCTCGTACCCCATAGTCCGCATCGCGTCGCTGGTGTTCATGTCGAGATTGGCCAAGCGGGCCGTGAACTGTTCCTGGAGGTTCTGCGAGCAATAGAACCACCATGCCACGCATCGGGAGCGCGCATAGTAATCGGCGTTCGTGTAGTCCCAGAAGTATTCGTATTGCCAGTCGTAAAGCGACGCCGCCATGTTGTCCAGCCCATCGCGGAAGACGCCCAGCGTAACCATCGGCATTTCCAGCCGCTGGCCCGGTTGGAGAACCGCCGACTTTCAGCTCGGGGATGCCGGCCGTGGCCGTCAGGGGACCGGCAGCCTCATGATCGATCGCCAACGACCAAGTGCCCAGGTATTCCAGGGCGATGAACAAGCCGTCTTTCGGTCCGTTGCTGCGATGCAACGCCATCCACGGCACCAAATTGCTGGTTCCCGTGCCAATCAAGTTAAGGCCATACGGCGCCGTGATCGGCCTTTGTTCCAGCTTCCCCTGATCGGGCGCAGCGTGTCCACCGATCATCCAACAGTGTACGTAGGAGGCGGCTTCATCACCGCGCAACCGGAAGGAAGCAGCCAGCGGCGACTTTAGCCCCACCGGCCCAGAGCCCGCATTCTCGATCTCGACCCATTGCCGCAAGATCGGCGTGCCCGGAAACGCCAAGACGTGGAATTGTGCAACGATGCTCGCTCGCGTCAACGTCACATCCAATTGGACGGCCGGTCGGCCGCCCGAGGGAACCTGCCGCACGGAACCGTTCTTCAGCGTCCATTGGCTGTCGGCCTCGGCAGCCGGCTTGGCAGGATTCTCCGAGTCGAGCGAAAAGGGCGCTGCCGCTGTTTTCGCCTCCACGTATTCCAGCGGCGGTTCGCACGATTTGTTCAGGAAGCTGGTCAACCGGAACTCGCCCCCTCGGCCATCGAACGTCATCTGAACCGATTTTGTGCCGATGGTCCACGTTAAGCCGTTGGCGCTGCCTCGGGCGTAGGCGTCGGCTACGGTTCGTTCATTTGCCTTGACAAGTCCTGCCGAGATCGGCACAACGACAATCGCTGCAGAAAGCCGGATCAAGAATCGATACTTCATGGCATTTTCTTTATTGCAATCGTGGAGGGGAGCGGAGGGGAGGGGAGGCAAAACATATCGTTGAGGTGGCAGTTGTGCTGCACTTTTCAACTTATCCTTCGATGATCGAAAGAACAATAGCTCGGCCTACGGCAACAGTTTGTAGTTGGGCGGGTATCCGTGAATGTGGAACGCTCGGAACCCTTCGGCATACTTGCACGCCGCCTGGATGCCGCGAATTCGAGCCAACGCGGTGCAGTATTCCTGGACGCTATCGTCAGTGTAGTGGGCGATCCAATCCACCTGGCTCTTGTGTTTTGCCGCCGCCTGGAGCTTCTGGTCCAGGAAATCGCCGATGTCAACGTAGACCTCCGGCTGGAAGTTGATCGCTCCGGGAATGTCCCAATAGAAGAGCGAAACCTTTTTCGTAACCGGTGGTTGATCAGCCGGAATGTTCTTGCCTGGCAGCGAAAGCATGAGTTTGCTCACCACCTTGCCGGTTTCTGCATGGTCCGGGCTGGGATCCCAGGGCGGATTGGTGAAGATCACGTCGGGGTTGGCCCACCGCATGGCGTTGATGACCGCCCGGCGAACTTCTTGGCTGTCGATCAGCAGTTCGTCGTCAAATCTAAGAAACCGCACCTCGGCGTCATAGAACTTAGCGGCCTCCAACTGCTCGGCCTCGCGAATGGCCGCAATTTGATCCCGATTATCGTACTCGTTCGAGCCCTGGTTGCCGCTGGTGGTCAGGGCAATAAAGATTTTGTGTCCCTGCGAATGGTACTTCAGCAGAGTCCCGCCGCACAGGAACTCCACGTCGTCCGGATGCGCTCCGAGAGCAAGTATGTTCATGTTGTTTTCCTAGGTGAGCATTATGGAATCCGGCACGGGCCGCCGAAATCGTCTGCAAAGATGATTTTGCCATTCTGGGTCACGCGGGCATAGTCCACATACATCGTCTGCGGCAGCGTGCGGTCGTCGATTCTTCCGCCGGAGGGGCCATTTAAGCCCGATAACCCAAGGCACAGAAACATCGGGACCTGCGGCACGTCCTTCGTGACGCGGAAGGTCTCGGCGCCGTCGATCTTGAACACCACCAGATCTCGCGACCACTCCAGCCGGTATAAGTGCCACTTCGTCACGTCATCGACGCGCGCCCCGAAGGTGTGATACCGCCCGGCCTCAAAATTGTGTACCGTTTGCTGGATGATGCGGGGACCACAACTTCCAGGCATGTATTCTGCGATGTCGATCTCTCGGCGAATGGGTGCATTGAGGCACGGCACGACGATCCAATAGGTCGCCTGGCAGCGGGCGTCCATGAGCCAGACGGCGGGCCAGGTCCCGGGACCGGTCATCTTTGCCCGGACGTCCACGTCGCCATAGGTGAACGTGACCGGCTTCGTGTAGAGCACGCCTGCGGTGTAAGGTTGTCTGACCGGCTTTCCACCCCTGGTGGGCAGGCACTCGACGGTCTCTTTCTTGACGGCAATTTGCAGGGCGCCATCGGCTTGCGAGACGTTCCGGGCCAGCATGGCCCCGACTACTCCCGGATCGGCCGAATTGTAGATGTTGTCGGCACAGTACCAAACAGTTCGGTTGATCTCGGCTGCCTCAGTAAACGAGGCTGCGTACATGATTGCTCCAATCGTCAGAATCGTGGTTCTCATGGCGGAATTCTCCTGGGGTGTAATTGCCAACGTGGCAACAGCGGTCACATCTCGAAGCCAGCGCATCATCGATTCTCTCCTATTTGTGTGACGAATTTGAACTAAGTCTGAAGTCCGCTCGTTGTTCATCATTCGTCCCCACTGTAATTTCCAACTCCGACCGAGTGTTGTACTTCGGTGGGAGGGCGTCAACGAATATCTCCACTTGTGGTCCATTCGGATTTGGCCTCGCAAACCGGCCGCTGCCGACCGGTGAATTGATCTGCACCTGATACGTGCCGCCGGCCCGTGGGCCGACTTTCGCAGAGACGTCGTATCGCCCGTTGACAATCGTCCCGCCGGTGGCTGGGCCCAATGTGCCCTTGATCGGCACAAACGTAATGTCGCCCTGTTTGAGGGGCTTGCCGTTCCAGGAGACTTCGCCGTAAACGTCTGTCTTGTTGATCCGCGATCCGCAGCCGGCAAGGCAAACCGCCGGAGAACCAGAGGGATTAGGGATTGAGTATTGGGGATTGAAAACAGCGGAGGGGTGGAGGGATCGGGAAGGGGGTGATGCGTTCTCATTGTCGGCTCCCAACAGCCAATCCGGTGCGTTTCACGCACCCATTACGACTGTGTCGCATCAATAATTCGCTTCTAGGACTTCGTTGCCGTTGATGCTGCCGAGGGCTTGCCAGGTCGCCTGGTTGATTTGGTCGCTGATGAAGCGGCTGGAGCCATCGGCCAAGGCCACGTTTACGCCACCCGGATGGTAGCTCCGCGCACCGATAACCACGGTAGCCCAATTGGCAGTTGCCTCGCAAGGGGTCTTTGTGGGAACGCACCAGACGCCATAGGATAGCCGGTCGGGCAGCGGCGAGTTGGGGGCCAGCAGGTGCGTGTGCTGGGCACCGTAGAGTCCCCACCAGTACCCGCGTTCGTCGCCCGTGCCGTCGGGCCCCTGGATCACTTCCGAAAACGCCACGGTGTTCGACGTGCCGTCGATAATCTTGGCCATGCTCTTCTGCACGTTGATGTTAAACAGCGCCCGCTTGCCGGAGGCTACCGATGGGTTCTGATTCGGGTCGTTGTTCGAGGGATCGCAGTCTTCCGGGGCATTTGGCTCGGCGAACACGCCGTCGGCACTGTAGCAGGCGGTATAGTTCGAGCGGGTCCACCCGCTGAAGCCTTCGCCGAAATCGGCCGTTCCGGGGATATCCGACGGACACAGGTACTCAGCGACAAACAGCTTGTTGGTCGCGTCATTGTTGGCCACCTGGACAGAGCCGCCCAGCCGGTCAGTGAAGTCCCGCCGGTCGTACATATTGGTCAAATCCAAGTGCGGCAAAATAGCCTCGGTCCAAAATAGCGTGCCGCTGGAGTAGATACCCGGCGGCATGTGAGATTGCTGCCCCATCGGCCACCTACCGTTTGCCTGCTCGAAGCAGTGGGCGGCCAGGACGATCTGCTTGAGCTTGTTCTTGCATTGCACGTTGCGTGCCGCCTCGCGCGCCGCTTGCACCGCCGGCAGCAACAACGAAATCAAGATGCCGATGATCGTGATGACCACGAGCAACTCGACCAGGGTAAACCCGGCGATCCTCATGTGACGTTTCAAATCGTAATCCAATGCAAAGGAAATACACCGCAGGGGACGCAAAGGGCGCAGAGATCACGACTTGGATGGAGTGCCCGTCCAACAATCGCTTCAACCGATCTATGTTTTCTCTGCGCTGCTCCGCGCCCTCCGCGGTTTCATTTTTCGTAACCGTTCACGGGGTTCCTACGACTATCGTCCTGTCCGAACCCCTCAGCGGCAGGACAACGAATGTGATTTTGATCGACGGAATTTGGCTTGTCAAGCCCCCCCCCGGCAAGAATCCGCCAGAATTCTTGTTAGGCGAGCAGCCGGTTGATCTTGTTCCCATGAGGCCGGAAGCGTATCTTTCCGCCCCATGAAGCTGCGGGAAGCGAGCCACGATTCGGAACGCGATTTGCTAGCCGAGCGTATGGCGCGGCTGGAGAAGGAGTTCGCTGGGGCGATGGGACGCATCGCGACGCTGGAAGAAGAGAACGCGCACCTTCGCGAAGAGAATGAACGCCTGAAGCAGCAATTGGCCGCGGCGCTGAAGAACTCCTCCACCTCCTCCAAACCGCCGTCGAGCGATATGGTCAAGCCGCCCAAGCCGCCGCGCAAGGACGGCGAGAAGCGCAGACGGCGCGCAGCCAGGACATGATCAACATCTGCGAACGCCGTTTCCGCCCGAGGCCGTCAACCGTTTCGAGCCGTACACGCTGGATTGCTGCCCCGAGTGCGGCGGTTCGCTTCGGCTTGCCAATCGTCCGCCCAACGTCCTGCAACAGGTGGAAATCATCGCCACGCCGACCATCGTCACGGAACATCAAGGCTTGGCCTACTGGTGCCCGCACTGCCAGAAGTTCCACTACGCGCCGTTGCCGGAGGCGGTGGTCAAGGCGGGGCTGTTCGGCCCGCGGCTGACGGCCCTGGTGGCCTTCATGAAAGGCGTCTGCCACGCCTCGTTCTCCACGATCTGGAAGTTCCTCCGCGACGTGGCCCACGTGGACATTTCCCGCGGCTACCTCGCGAAATTGATCGGCAAGGTGAGCGATTCGTTGGCCAAGGCGTATGCCGAGTTGTTCGAGCGGCTGCCGGGCGAACCCGTGCTGAACGTCAACGAGACGGGGCACAAGGAGTACCGTGAGAAGTTCTGGACTTGGTGTTTCCGCGCCCAGCTTTACACGCTTTTCCGCATCGACAAGTCGCGGGGATCGAAAGTGCTGGTGGAGGTGCTCGGCGAAGAGTTCAATGGGGTGCTGGGCTGCGATTACTTCAGCGCCTACCGCAAGTATATGCGCGTGTTCGGCGTGCTGCTCCAGTTCTGCATGGCCCACCTGATCCGCGACGTGAAGTTTCTGCTGACGCTGCCGGGAGCGGAAAATCAAGCTTACGGCCAACGGCTGCGGGACGCCCTGCGCGACCTGTTTGCCGTCATCCATCGGCGCGAGCAGATGACCGCGGCGGATTTTCAAAAGGCGTTGGAAACGGCACGGGAGCAAGTGATGAAGGCGGCCACGACCGGCGTGCCGGAGACGAAACAGGCGCGGAACATGGCGAAACGGTTCCGCGAGAACGGGGAGTCGTACTTCCGCTTCATCACCACCCCGGGAGTTGACCCAACGAACAACCTTGCGGAACAGGCGATTCGCTTCGTGGTGATCGACCGGCGAATCACCCAGGGAACGCGGAGCGAAAAAGGTCGTCGCTGGTGCGAGCGGATCTGGACCGTGATCGCCACCTGCGCCCAACAGGGTCGCGCGGTCTTTCAGTTCTTGTTGGACTCGGTCCAAGCTTATCTCTCCGGCACCCTGCCGCCCTCGCTGCTGCCATCAGGCCCCTGACGGCACTCGTTCCCCGCTATCTCTCCCTCTTTTCTGCGGCCCCGCGGTCGCTCCCCGCGACCGCGTGAACAACTACCTTCCCTTTTACCCGCCGACACCGCCATCCTCGAAGCCCTGCTACCGGATCGCTGGATCGCCGCTCACCCCGAGCATCGTCTTGAGCAACGGGAAGAGGAATCCCGCGAGGCTCAGGCCCGTCGTCACCGGAAACGAGCCGCACGTCGGATCGCCGTCGCGCACTAACCGATGACGAGTCTGACGGTTAGCCCCTGCTTGCGGGCGGGGTACGCACTCAGGTAGAATCATGGAAGTGGAAATCACGATACAGGGCAAGGCGGGCGTCCATTATGATGCGATTCCTAATTCCAACGGTTCTCGCTCTGGTTTGTGCGCGTTCTGCGATGGCGGACAAGATTCAGTTCTCGAAGGTTGTCAAAGCGTCTCTCGTGTTTCGTGACGATTTCGACGCTACACGCCATTACCCGCACATCGTCAAAGTTTTTCTCCGCCTCGACAACGCCCACGATTCAGATGTTACGTGGGTCGCGAACTCAATAGAAGGCATCGAAGCTGAACTACTGGACACGGGGGCCAACCCCGTTCCGTACCCACCCAGCGCCGCCAGCATTCAATCCAACTCGCATCCTTACCGCCTCCCGTTCGGCTCGCGTCTTGACTGGCTCATTTCGCACGGGGGCATTTCCATGATGGGCGACGCCAAGGACAAGTATGCGATCATGGTCGGCGGCCGAGGATGGTTGATCCCGATTGAGATGGCTGGCTCTTACTCCCTGCGTATCCGCTTGCGCGGGCTGCCTTGGACTGACGTGGTGAAGAGTGCCAACGCTGGCCAACTCGAACTGCTCCTCGACGTGCCACCAGCAAAACTCAAGATCATCAAATGACGCACAATCCGGCGATGTAGCCGACAGCCATCGAGCCGGCACCACAGCGTCTGCGGCTGCGCTTCGTCGTTCGCTTTTCAGAAACGGAGGCCGGATGAGAACGAGTGCGGCTAAGCGATGGTGATTCTTTGACGGTTACGGGGACGCGGCGTCCAACCAGTCCGCGGGCCGAACGCAGTCTGCAAAACGATTCTGATCGCTGGCACAACCCGCAGTGTGGACGCCATGCCCCCTTCCTTGACGGTTCCAATCCGATTCTGTAAAATCGAGAGTATCGGGCAGAGTGGGGGCCGCAATGTCAGGTCAGACGATTGGCGCCGATCGACTGCAGCTGGCACAGCAGGAGTACCGACATTGCCTGCTGTGCGAGCACCGTTGCGGCGTCGATCGCGCCGGCGGCGAGCGGGGGTTCTGTGAAGCCACGGCCGAGGCTCGCGTCTACCGCCATCGGGTGGAGTGCGGTGAGGAAATCGAACTCATCCCCTCGCAACTGCTCTACCTCTCAGGCTGCAACCTCCGCTGCGTTTTCTGCATCGGCGAGGCGGATGCGTTCGATCCGCAACGGGGGCGGCTTCTCACCAGCCAGTTCCTAGCCGAGGTCGATCGCCGCAGGATGCCAACGGAGGGCGCGAAACATTCAATGGGTCGGCGGGGAGCCGACCATTCACCTCCCGGCAATCTTGGAGGCTATGGCCGGCTGCGACCGTCTATTGCCCGTAGTGTGGAAATCGAACTTCTTTGGTACAATCGAGGGGTTCGCTCTTCTGGATGGCGTAGTTGACGTGTACGTCGCCGACCTCAAGTTCGGCAATGACGCCTGTGCCCGGCAAATTGCCGGCGTGGATGGATACATGCAAATCGTTACCCGGAACCTGTTGCTGGCGGCCCAAGGGACTCGTTTGATCGTCCGGCACCTTCTGTTGCCCGGCCATTTTGAGTGCTGCTATCGTCCGATTGTCGATTGGATGTGCCGCCACCTGCCGGCGGCGCCGTTTCGCGTTATGACCGGGTACTTGCCGCGATGGCAGGCGGCTGGCTGCCAGGAATTGGCCTCGCCGCTCGGGCGCGAGGTCGGGGCTCAGGCAGTGGCGCTTGCCAGGGAGAAGGGACTGAACGTGATCGTGTGAAGGAGATTAGCGTGAGTCTGGAAGACGACTCCTCAATCAGCGAGATCAACATCCTGCCAGACGGCCGGGTCTGTCTATTCGGCGCATCGCAGCAGGTTCTGGAGATGCTGGACGCCATCCCTTTGGGCGATCCAGCCTTGAGGAGTCGGATCGAGCGTCTGCGAGCGACCGACGTGCAGCAAGTCGCGGAGCCGAACGAAGCCTGTTCTGCACAGAACGACGGGACGTATGAAGAATCGAGCAAGACGGTGACGCCATGAACGATCAACCCGCCAAACCCAAGGCGCCGCCTGCCCGAGCCGCACAACCGCCGCCGGCGCAAGCTGCGCCCAAACCACGCACGGCCCCTCGCGCAGCCCCACGGCGTCTCAGCGCCCAGGAGGAGTTGGAGGTTCTCATCCGCGCCCGCTATCCGGTGATCTACGTGGTCAGTTGGGAAGAGGAGCGGGTGGAGCGGTGCTTGCGGGAAATCGCGGAGAAACGCGAGAAGAACCTCTACGTTTGGACGGTCACGCAAGGCATTGTCAAGTCGGGCGTGGAGCCGCAACAGACGAAGGTGGGCGGCGGCAATACGGCCGACCCCTTGGCCGCTCTGGACGCCGTGATTCAGCAAGTGCAGCCGGCGATTTACCTGTTCAAGGATTTCCACCGCTTCACGGTTGACGATCGCTGCAATTTGACGGTCATCCGCCGGCTCCGCGACGTGGCGTATCACCTGCGCGACACCTACAAGTCGCTGGTGATCGTGGCGCCGTCGCTGCGGATTTCGCAGGAGTTGGCCAAAGACGTGACCGTGGTCGAGTTCGGCCTGCCGAGGATCGAAGATTTCGACCAGCTTCTCGATCGGATCATCGACGACGTGAAGGACACGCCGCAGGTGCAGATCGACCTGGACGCCGACGCCCGCGAGCGCCTGCTTCACGCCGCCGGAGGACTGACGCTCAAGGAAGCGGAAAACGTCTTCGCCAAGACCCTGGTGCTCAACGGCAAACTCGACGCCGACGACGTGAGCGTGATCTTCAGCGAGAAACAGCAGATCATCAAGAAGAGCGGCTTGTTGGAGTATTACGAGGCGACCGAAGATTTCAGCCAGGTGGCGGGGCTGGACAACCTCAAGCAGTGGCTGACCAAGCGGCGCATCGCTTTTACCGACCGTGCCGCCCGCTTCGGGCTTTCGCCGCCGCGAGGGGTGATGCTCTTGGGCGTGCAGGGCTGCGGCAAGAGCCTTTGCGCCAAGGCCGTGGCCAGCTTGTGGAACCTGCCCTTGCTGCGGTTCGACGTAGGGCAGATGTTCAGCAGCCTGGTCGGTTCCAGCGAAGAGAACGTCCGCCGCGCGATCCAGACCGCCGAGAGCGTCGCCCCGGTCATCCTCTGGGTGGACGAAATCGACAAGGCGTTGGCCGGCTCGGCCGCCTCGGCCGGGAGCGACGGCGGCACGTCGGCGCGGGTGTTCGGCACGATCTTGACCTGGCTCTCGGAAAAGTCATCCCCGGTGTTCGTCATCTGCACCGCCAACGAGATCGCCCACCTGCCGCCCGAACTGTTGCGCAAGGGCCGCCTGGACGAGATATTCTTCGTCGACCTGCCCAGCGACAACGAGCGCGTGGAAATCCTGCGGATTCACCTCAAGAAGCGGTCGCGCGATCCGGGCAAGTTCGACCTGGCGGCGCTGGCCCGCGCAAGCGAAGGCTTCAGCGGCGCCGAGATCGAGGAGGCGATCATTTCGGCCCTCTTCGACGCCTTCAGCGGGCAGGTGGAACTCTCCACCGAACTGATCCAAAAGACTCTGGCCGAGACGGTGCCCTTGTCCAAGACCATGAACGAAGAGATGAGCCGGCTGCGGAGTTGGGCCAGCGGCCGGGCGCGGCCGGCGTCGACAAGACAAGTGCGGGTCAAAGAAGAAGGTGCCCGCAAGATCGAGTTTTGATCTGACAATGGGCAAGCGTTCTGACGGAAAGGAGACGTGTTATGAGTACGATCATGGTGCTGACTCCGATCATCATCGCCAACTGGCCGGCGATCACCGCCGTCGTCAGCTGCGGCGGTGGGAACCCTGGGTTTCTCCGCGGTCCAGGCAATCCGAAGCGGAGCAGTCCCACGGCGACGGGAACGACGCGCGAAGAAATCGAGGTCGATAACAGCGAGATTCTCGAAAACGCGGCCGGCCGCGGCGAGGAAATCGTCGTCGAGCGCGAGGGACTGCGGGCCGTCTTCACCCGCGACGCCCGCGGCGCCCTGCGGGTCTGCATGGAGGGACAGGGACACTCCAAGGCCGAGTTGCGCAAGATCGGCCAGGAGTTGGTCGATCGCGTGACCCAACAGTACGTGTATCACCGCGTGATGACCGAAATGAAGCAGCGGAACATGCACGTCGTTTCCGAAGAAGTGGCGGAAGACCGCACCGTGAAAATCCGCGTCCGCAATTGGTAAAGGATCGGCAATATGGCCAGAGAAGAACTTGAGATTGAAATCAGCCCTTCGGGAAAGGTGACTGCGAGGACGATCGGCATCAAAGGGCCTCGCTGTCTCGACCTGGCCGAATGTTGTCGCCCGGATCGTCGGCCGCGAGGAGTCCCGCGAACTGACCAGCGAATACTATGAGGCGACGGAGCAAGTCCAGGAACATGTTGACGTGAAACAGCGGTGGTGAGCGGTCCATGCAGTGCAGCAACTGCCAGTTTCAGAACATGCCGGGGGTGCAGACCTGCGGTCGATGCGGGGCCAGCCTGCAACTGGCCTCGCTGGCGATCGACGTTCACCCGCCTCGCGCCAGTCCGCGCGGCAAAGCGGTGGCGGCGGTGGTTCCCCATCACCAGGTACTGGAACCGGTTCCGCGCCGCCGCCGCCAGCGTGCTTGCCGCCATGCAGAGTAACCGATTGGCCGTCCGATTTGCCGACGCCGGGCGTGCTCCTGCGGATGATCGTCCCCGGTTGGGCGCAACGCTACGTGGGCCGCGCCTGTTCGCGGCAGATGGATTTTCGGGTGCTACCTGGGACTCTTGTTGTCGGGGCTGCTGTTCATCGGGACGGGGCTGGGCTGGTTGCTGTTGGGCCTGGCGCTTTCGCTCCATGCGGCGTCCATCATGGACATCGTGGCCGCAAGCGTCCCCGATTTCCGCCAGCGGCTGATCTACTCCGGCGTGGCGATGTTCGCTGCTGACGGCCGTCGTCTATTATCCCGCCGGACGACTGTTGGCACAAGTGGCCACCCCGCAACGGTTCAATCTGGCGGCGCCTCCGTTTGAGGCGGGAGATGTCGTGCTCGTGAATCCTTCCGCCTACCGCTGGTCCGATCCGCAGCCGGGCGATGTGGTCTGTTACGATTTATCCCGGCAAGATGTGCAATTGCCGAGTGCCGACGGTCGCCACGCGATCTATCGTCTCGGGGGCGACCGATCGACCGAATTCTTGCCCACGCCGGCGACAGAGGTAACTTGCGCAAGGGAAAACTCTTGGTCAACGGGCAACCTTCGCCTTGGCTGCCGCTCAATCCGCAGCGATTGCCGGACGGACTGAGAATCACCGTCGCCCGGCGAACTGTCTACGTCCGATTTTCCCCAATGCGCCGACCTGCGTTCTGCCGTGCCCGCCGGCCATGTGGCAGGCCGCAAGCATCGTGCCTCGTGGGCAGATTGTGGGGACGTGTTTACTGGCGCACACCAGCCGCTGTGGCGGTTCGGGGCCATCCGCTGAACAGGACACTCTTGATGGCAAGATTCGACAAGCTGGAATTCAACGCCCGCAACCGCCCTTCGCCCGAGCCGAACGAGCGCGATCCCCTGTCGCGCGACGCCGGCCACTGGATGAACCAGGCCGATGAATCCCGCCGCACCGGGCTTTACGAGAACGCGCTGCAATATCTATTCCCGCGCGCTGGAGTTGGACCGCTCGCTGGTGGCCGGTTGGGTCGGGCAGGTGCAGATGCTGGTGCAGTTGGACGAATATCCCGAGGCCGATCTTTGGAGCCGCAAGGGGCTGGAACTGTTTCCGAACAACGGCGAATTGATGGCGGGCCGGGCCCAGGCCTTCTGCCGCATGGGCGACATGAAGCAGGCCCACGCCTTGTGCGACGGGTCGCTCCAGCAGGCCGGGCAATCGGCCTATCGCTGGCTGGTCCGCGGAGAGATCATGGTCGCCGCGCGGCAGGACATGGACCGCTATTGTTTCGACAAGGCCCAGGAACTGGACGCCGACTGGCTCGTCCCCTTGGAGGCCGCCCGCATCGAGTTGTACTATCGCCGGCCCGAGCAAAGCCCTGGGCCGAATCCGCCGCGCGCTGGAGACGCCCCCGAGGCCCATTACGCATGGTACGTGCAGGGAATCTGCCAGTCGGAGTTGGGGCTGACTCGCGCCGCGCGCGAGAGTTTTCAGCGTTGTCTGGAGCTTTCCCCGCGTCACGCGGACGCCGAGGAGCAACTGCGCCGTTTGCAGAGCATGGAGTTGGTCGCCGATGAAGATCTTCGCCGACTATTCGGGAGATGATCATCCATGGGTTGGACGCTGGGAAAGATTCTTGAAGGCGCTCGGACTCGCGGGGCCAGCGACATTCACCTGATTCGCGGCTTGGCGCCGGTCTTGCGGATCAACGGCGATATTCACGTCAGCCAGGGGAAGCCGCTGGATGAAGCCGCGCTTGGCGGCCTGATCGACAACATGCTGCTGCCCAAGCAAGCGCGAGATTCTCCAGGAGCGGTTGCAGCTTTGCTTCTCGCGGCACGCGGAAGGGGTCGGCCGCTTTCGCGCCAGCGTCTACTTTCATGCCGGCTGTCCCGGAACTGGCCATTCGGTTGTGCGAAAAGACGGTCCGCTCGGCCGCCGAACTGGGGCTTCCGCCCGTGGTCGAAGAACTGTGCCGCTTGCACAACGGCCTGATCCTGCTGACCGGCCCCACGGGCGTGGGCAAGACGACCACGCTCAACTT
The DNA here is from genome assembly GCA_963791075.1 of uncultured Planctomycetia bacterium. Lineage (GTDB taxonomy): Bacteria > Planctomycetota > Planctomycetia > Pirellulales > Thermoguttaceae > CAWBRF01. The sequence continues at coordinate 109,264 of CAWBRF010000032.1, read as the reverse complement.
CATGATCGACGTCGATCAACCGCAATCGCCGCGCCAAGATTGTGACGATCGAGGACCCTGTCGAGTTCGTCCACGACAATCTTCGCAGCATCATCGTGCAACAGGAGGTGGGCACCGACGTTCGCTCGTTCCGGGAAGCGTTGGTGCACGTCTTGCGGCAGGACCCCGACGTGATCGTCATCGGCGAAATGCGGGATTTGGAGACCATCGAGACCGCGCTGATCGCGGCGGAGACCGGCCACCTTGTGCTGGCGACGTTGCACACGCCTGATACCGTGCAGACGATCCAACGCATCTACAGCGTCTTTCCCGCCAACCAGCAGAATTCGATCGTCATTCAGTTGGCCTCGACGTTGCAAGCGGCGATTGCCCAAAAACTCCTCCCCCGCGCGGACGGTCACGGGCGGGTGCTGGCTTGCGAGGTCCTCGTGGCCACCTCCGCCGGTGCGCAATCACATTCGAGAACGGAAAGAACACTTCTGTACAGCGAGATGCAGACGGGTCGCAAGCTCCAGATGCGGACGATGGACTGCCGCCTTGCTGGAACTCTACCAGAAGGGAGAAATCACCTACGATCTCGCCCTGTCGCACGCGCGCGAACCCGGATTTCATCCGCCATCGGACCGGCGAGGCGGAAACGTAGTTGGCCGCCGCGAAAAGGCGCGGAAGCAAACGAGCAATGGACGCAATCAAGGACATTTTTCGGCAATACTGGCTTCATGCCTTGGCGCTGGCGGTCCTGGTCTGCGCCGCAGTCCGCTATTGGCGATTAGGGAACTACTTTGAGACCAATTGCCTCCGGCTGATGATCTTTGCCTTGGGCGGCTTTGTAGCCGTTGTTGCGAGCGAGGAATTTTCTGACTGGACGGGCCATTACGGTTTTACGCGATCGCAGTGGTTCGCGACGCCTTCATGGTATATTCGCGTTATTGGGGGCATTGCACTCGTGTACTGCACATGGACCCTGTATCGCCTGTAACCCTGCGGCAGGCAAAAGCTGAAGTGTTTGCGAGTTTCGAGGTCTCCGGGCCAAATGACTGACTATATCGTGGAACACCCGGCAAACCTTCGTTTTGCAGCACCCAACCGTCTGCTCGCCATTTTGCTTGATTTCCTGGCAGGGAGATTCCAAGATCGCGATCTCGGATATCAAGTCGTTGGAAGGCCGTCGGAAATGAAGTTTCCAACACCGGCTGGCCGCATTGGGCAGGGCCATCGACCACGGGCAGCAATGAATCGACGCGGTTTGGGGATTTCCGTGCGGAATGTGGTGAACCGTTTCTGGCCGGCGCCATCTTGTTATTGCCTGCGCCGCAATGCAGCCAGGAGGGCAGCGATCTTCGTTGCGTTGTCCTCGTCATCCGCGAGGCAACATCGACCGAAGTTTCGCCGCATTTGGAGAAGAGGGCGTGTTCATAGCGACAGAACAGCCGGCATTTCGCGCTACAGCGTTCCGCTTGACCGACGTGGAGAGAGAAAAGTTGTGGCGAGTGTTTGGAGCCGTAGACCGAGACCTACGCGCGTTGCGACAGCAATGTTGGGTTTCCCTTCGATCGCGGACGGCAAGGATGTGGTGCAGGAATCGTTTGTGTTGTTTGCCCGCCGGGCAATTCGCGGTGGGCTGCGATGCCTCGGCAATCACAGGATCGCCGATGTCGCCGATAGCGAGTTGGACGAGCGAATTCCCTTTTGTCGTGCGTATCTGATCCGTGTTGTCGTGTGCAAGTGTCGCTGGTACTACCGCAAGAAGAAATTGGACCCCATCGGCGCCAATGTGTGGGTCAACGAGCACATCAAAGCAAGGAAAACCAGTCCGGCGGAGGCATTGAACCGACAAGAAGTGGTCAACGCTGTGCGGCGTGCCATCTTGACTTTGCCCAAGCATCTCCAGAATCTCTTGATGCTGCGCTATTATGGACGATGTTCGGATGGGGAGATTGCGGCGGCATCGCACATCCCGCAGGGGACGGTGAAGAGTCGCCTGTACTGCGCGCGGAAACGACTGCGGCCCCTCTTGTCGCGGGAAATGGTCGAGGAGTTGTGAACCGATCTGCTCTGGAACGCGAAGGACTTGACGAACGGCCGGATGAGGCAGAAGACGGGAGCCGACGCGAGCATGGCTAACAAAACCCCGTCTGTTCACTGCTGTTTTAGCGACCCACCTGCCAGTTGGCGGCGGGTTTGTTTGCGCCTTTTTTCGTCGGTCGCCACCTTTCCGAAATGCTTTCCAGGATTTCGTGAACTATTGCGCATCTCGTATTACGACTTGCCTTTCCCCTCCTGATTGTTCTTGGCGGGCTTGGCAACCGGAGCTGGCGGCCCAATGCCAACGTCACCCTTGACTGGGTCGTCAATCTTCCCGCCGTCGTCTTGAAAGTTCGGGCCGACGGAATAAACGATCCAGCCCAGCGGGGTTTTCTTGACGTGCAACGGCGCGCCGGTAAACGGATCGGTGATTGTCTCCGTAGGCAGGCCAAGCCCTGTTAGCTTCGGTCGTTCCTCGCCCCCTGTCAACACATGCGTCTGCAAGGCATTGAGCACTCGCAACGAGCGAATCTGGGCCCGCGTGCGTGCGACAAGGTGGTGTGCCGACTGCATCATCGGAACGATCTGCCAGCCTTTTACCGCTGACGAACTCTTGTCTTGAATTAAGTTGAACGTTTGGTCAGCCTGCCGGTACGGGATTGATTCGCACGACAGTGCGAGGACTGCCTGTGTATCGTCAAGGAGTTCAGACTCCCGTTCATTCCAAAGCCCACGGCCGATGAGCCAGAAATTGCGATACGGGAGCGTGCGCAGCGTAGCCAGTTCAAAAGCCCGGTGGCTCTTGATTGTCCAAGCATATCCTTCCATGCGTTCCTGGACGGCCAGTTCCGCATCCAAGGCCCTACGGACATGTGCCGAAACGGGACCAGTCTGCAATGCCAGATTGGTGGGTTGGATTGCAAAGCTCCGAACGGCCATCGCCATGAAAAAAGTTATATGTGTGGGATTGCGGTCGAAATGACGGGCCAGGCGAAACATGAGCAAGGCGGTTCGCACGGCTTCGTCACGGTTCTCCTCGTTTACGAGCATTCGCGCCCGGGCGTTTAGGACCAATGCAACAGAACGGATTTTGTAGGCAACATCGAGCAACTGCGAGTTGAACTCTCGTGGAGAAACCGTGTAGTCTAACTGTGCATCGTAATCTGGACAGGCGGCTGCTTGTTCGAGAAGCGGGATTGCGTTTGGATAGGCGTCCAGGGCCGCCTTAATGGCCTTCTGATCCTCACGGGGCATCGGAGGCAGTGGCCATACCGAAACACTACGCACCTTAGACAACTCGCTGGCGACCGCCGCGACATCTGCCTCGGCGCGGCGGAGATACGTTACGGCGTTCTTTTCCGGCGGGATTGGCTTGCGAGCCAACTCCGCCAGCATCAACGGGTCGCCCGCTGCGCGGATGGTCACCAGTTGGCGCTCAAGCCGTGTATCGGCGGTCCAGACGAACACGGCGTTGGCAACCAGGCCAATCGCCACCAGCCCGCCCAGGACGACCCCGGTCCATTTGAGAATCTTTTTGAGGCGATTCATCGTATGGTTCCTTGGAAAATATGGGTGACTTGTTGATAACTCGTTTTAGCATGTCGCCGTAATCTGCGAATGCCGCAAGTCCATCGCCAGATGGATACGGGGCGGCAAACCGTTGATATACCCACTGGGCGGTCTGAGCGTCGGTGATCTCCTCCACCGCGTTGGCCAACTCCATTGCTCGTGTCGAGATCGGGTGGAGGGCCGAAAAGCTGGGCCAAACGATGTTCGGCGACTTTGCTCGCCCAAACGTTCATTGTGATTCCCACCAGAATAGACGCTGCCGCGGCCAGGGCGGATTGCCACAGCCAAGGTGAGGCATGTCCCGCTTCCAATTGGTTTGCCATTGCCGCGAGCACCTGTGCGCGCAACTCCTTGCGGACGCCGCGGGGAGTCAAACGATTGAGTAAGTGTTCAATGTCGTCGTTCATCATGGCTGCCTCGCAAACCAAGTCTGCATTTTCACCAAGGCCGAGCGGTAGCGGGTGGCGACTGTTCCTTGCGGCAGCCCGGTCACTTGGCTGATCTGTTGAAACGTAAGTGCCGCATAGGTCTTCAATTCTACGATTTCCCGCAAGTCGGCACTCAACTGGCTCAACGCGGCAGCCACGGTCTCAGCGATCTCGCGGGCGTCGGCATCACTCGACTGACAGCAGAACAGGTCTTGGCTGCCCAACAACTCCTGCTTCTGGTGCCGGCGAGCATTGCTCGCCGCCAGCCGCGCAGCCTCGTTCCGAGCGATGGTGAGGACGTAGGCGTCAAGGTCATCCACTTTCGCCAGCGTTCGTCGGATGCGGGCTAGGCGGAGAAACGTTTCCTGCAACACGTCGTCGGCATCATCCCGCGAACTCAAGCGAACCAGCAGGTAATGACCGATCCGATCGGCGTAGGCGTCGTACAGTTCGTCAAACGCGGCTTGATCGCCTCGGGCCAATCTTGCCTGGAGTGTTGCCATGCCGGTACTCGTATCGTTTTCCGTATCCTAAAGGAAGACCCGCACAGCCGGCGGATTTATTGAAAAATCCGCCAAGTTTGTAGAAAAACCCAGAATATCTGGATCGTGGAAACATTACACGCCCCCTCGCAGGGTGGGACACACTGGACAAAGACAGGGATGAGGCGTCGAATGTGCGGTTCGATGGCCACCGCGCCATGAAGAAAAAGTTCATTTGGTGTGCTGGTCCGGCGACCATTGGCAATCAATTAGACGGGGTATGGAATGCACCCAAACGACCGGCATTGGACGCCGGATCGAGGAGATGCCCGTGCTGGAACGCCTCCCGCCGATTCGGAAGTTGTCGCCGTGGACAAGAGCCTGATTACCATCCGTGGGCCGTTGCGTTGTAACAGAAAGGCGACCAACAAGTCAGACGTATCCCGAAGGGTTTGCACGGCATTGATCGGAAAAACACGTGCGACTGTTCGCAGCATGACGGCTCGGTGCAGGGATACGGCTTTGAAGTCGTCGTGATCGCCCCCCGCCGGAAGCACGGCATTCCCGCTGGTCGCCTCGGCGGATATCTTCATCTTCTTGCCGCGGGCCGCCTGCTGCCCTTCGGCCGGCGGACCTCACCTGCCGTATCGCAGTCACCGGACCGTTCAAGATGCACCAAACCCAATACCGATTCATTTATCAACTGCCTTTCTTCGCCGGACGCCGCCTCTCTGAAAAATTTTCAGGTTTCCGTGAGTCGTTTTTCCGATTCGCGCATCTTGTATGTAAATCCAGAGCGAACGCGGGCAACAGGAGTTGCCGAAAAGCGGCTCTTGATGGGCAAGACCGTTTCGGCATCCCTGCCCCGCGTTTACTCCGGGGAGGGGGGGATGTCATGGACTGGCTGGTGGCGAACGCTACGGCGACTACGCTGGACCAAAGCTGGGTTGTTAGTCGGACTGCCAACCCCAAAAAATAACACTCGGGGAATTTCGTGAACATTTTTCCGACTCGCGCATCTTGTATGTAGCAACGCAAACGACGCGGGACGCAGTGACCGTCCGACACGGTTTCGGAAGGTTCGCAAGCGTGCCCAATTCGTTGTGGAGGGATTACGGCTATGAACCTTACAACAGCCAAGACTACGGCGAGGTCCGACAGGGGCTACCAATGGCTCCGCCTCGTCATAGTCCTCCTCCTCTTGACGGCTGCCACACTTAAGGGCTATCAGTTGTCCACTGAACCCTTGCCAGGCCACGGGCTGTTGGAATCCCGGTGGCTCTTGATCGGGGTGGTCGAGTTCGAGTTGTTCTTCGGCCTCTGGCTGCTGGCGGGCGTGTGGCCCAAGCCCACATGGGCAGTCGTCTTGACTTGCTTTACCATGTTTGCCTGCATATCGCTTTACAAGGCCCTCTCAGGCTACGCCACTTGCGGTTGTTTTGGTCGCGTGCCGGTCAATCCCTGGTATACAGCCACTCTCGACCTGGCAATCATCCTTTCGCTTTTGCACTGGCGACCCAAGGGTCAAAGGTTGCCTGTCTGCACAACCCGTCAACTACCCGTGCGGGTGGTGACAGTGTTGGTGATCTGGCTCTCAATCGGCCTTCCCGGCGGGTATGCGATGGGCAGCTACAGCCCGACTACGCTTTCTGACGCTGGCAAAATCATCGGCGACGGCAAGATCGTTGCACTTGAGCCAGAAAAGTGGATTGGTAAACGGCTTCCGCTTCTCGCCTACATTCACAATAGCGACCAGCTTCAGGAAGGCGAGTGGTTGGTGCTGCTTTACCACCATGATTGCCCCAAATGTCAGGCGGTCATTCAAAACCTGCCGCAAATCATCCACGGACTTGGTGGTCAGCAAATCGCATTGGTTGAAATACCTCCCTATGCAGATGGTAACGAAGCGATTGGTTCTCTAGGAGTTCCGTTTATCCACCGGAGTCTGGTCAACACCCGAACATGGTTCCTTGAATCACCTGTCGGATTGCTGGTGAGCAACGGGGTGGTCTTTGATATCCGCCACAATAAGGCGTTGGTCGATGCGGTAAACCACATCGAGTGGTATTGACGCCTGGACTTACTCTGCTGAGAAACAGCTATATCATGGCCGTTGCGGGACGCGGGTGGGCGAGTCTGCCCTTGAGGCAATACATAGGTACTGAATGGCGGCTGGAGGTCGGCTCAATGGAACGCACGCGAAGGCATTCCATCCTATTCCTAGTGGCGACAGCGGCAATGCTGCTTCCCGCATATGGATGTACTTCCCAGAAAGACGATCAACATGGGAAGAAGGACGATCCGCATGGGAAGACGCGGGTTGAGTCCTTCCATTCCGGTCTCATGTTTCTCGACCCGCAACATCAAACATCCGGGAGTGTATCGCATCAGTTTCTCTACCGTAACACTTCACATCGGACTATCAGATTGAAGGTCCAAAAAACCTGTACGTGTACTGAAGCACACCCTGCCAAAGATGTTTTGTCGCCTGGCGCAAGCACACAGTTCACGTTCACGTACCCGCTGAGGTATACGAGAGAGATTGCAAAACAGTTCGCATTAGTTTCGGCAGAAGACGATTCTGTCGCTCCGATCAAGTATGAAATAGTAGCGGACGTGTATCCCCGTGTTCTTGTAATCCCTGAACATCCTGGGATATTTGCTGTCCGACCTGGAGACTCAGTTGACAGCCAATACGGGGTCATTGTGTTTCAGGATGCTCGTGAGCCGGAGTTGCCTATTGCTATCGCGTCCGATTGCAAGGAACTGACCATAACGGGAGTGTCGCATCCTGTATCTCGAATCGAGAGTGGCGCTCGAAGGACCGAGTGGCTTTGTCAGACCCGCTTAAGCCCGCCGATCCTCACTGCATCTGCTCAGCCTGCGGAGCCGGAGACAGCGGAAAGGAACATCACGGTAACTCATGGACACTCACGTTACCAATATCTGGTCCGCTGGCGATACTTGTTGCCGATTCACATTGTGCCACCACAGTTGTTCCTGCAACCCGGACGTGAGACTGGCAAAGGCTCAGCCGTTAGCAGATTTGATCTCCAGTGCGACACGTCGTTTTGCGTCGAAAGAATAGAGCTGTCCGTGGCCGGTTCTTCGCCAATAACACTCAGCGACAAACGAACCGTTCCTCGGCAAACCCATACAATAGTGGTGTGTTTGCCGGACAGGTTGAAAATAGATTACAGAAAGGAGGCCGTTTTACGGTTTGTCACAAGCCATCCCAAGGCTCCGATCGTTAGTGTCCCCTTGTACTCGTTCTGACCAAGATTCTCATGCTTCAAGAAAAAGGAGAGAGTTATGTTGCGCGCTTTCTGGGAAAAAGACTTTGATGTGGTTTTTCTGTGCGGCGCTCCTGCTGGCGTTGGGCATCTCAGCCGTGGCTCTTGCTGCCAACCAATCGACATGTTGCATTATACTCAGCAGTGGAGGGGGTACCCGTGATGCGCAGTGTGCAGGGTACTCCGCGACATGTTATAACGCTTACGGCTGTGGTGTGGCCCCTAACCCTACTTTCTGCAATCAGGGCATAGACGATGTTACAACAACGTTTGCCATTGTGGGATGCCAGGATATACCAAACAACTACTACAAGTGCCTCCCTGCGGGGGCACAGACAATCTATTCATGTTATTACGATATCACTTGGACACACTGTCTCACTCAGGTGGGATGGATGGACGCTTACTGCTCTCTGGAGCATTGCAACCATTACGTGAACATGTATAACTGCCATAGCACAGACGACGAGGGGGGGTGAGGATGCCTCGTTTATCGTCTACGCCAACCCGGGCACAGCCGACCGTCCCTTTCCGCAACACAAACCAATTGTTGGAGCACCTGACCCAAATGATTACACGACACGTCGCTTTTTGCAAGTCACTAAGAGTGATGCCGCTCACTTTGGTGTTTCTGTCTGCTTTGACCGCGGAAACGGCGGGAGGTCTTTTTCAGGACAATCGGTCGTTCAACGCACTTGAGGCTGCGTGGAAGGAGTGGAAGAATTCCGTTGAGTTCAAGGGCGAGTATGTATTGCGGGAAGGCACCGCAACGACGAAGGAATTGGCTCTGGAGGGCCGTTTTGGTTCGCAGGCAGGCAACCCCAAGGCGGAGAACCTTGCCACAGGGTGTTTCTATAAACTTGGTAACAGAATGAGGTATTCCCAGGAATACAAGGTCCACCCCTCGCTTAAACAGGGGCGATGGAAACATAACGATGCGGGGGCCGAGCCCTTTTTCGATGAGATATCAACGGAATCGCTTTCTCTAGAGGGTGCTCGGGAAGGCGGTCGGTTTTCGGCCCTTGTCGTACCACGCCCAGACAACCTAGTAGACAAGGTTGTATCTGGCACGAGGATGCTGACCAGTTTCCACCCCTTTTCTGCTGGCCTCAAATTGGACGGCACTTTGAAGGACTTCCTAGACGCCAGGCCCGGCTTTGATGAAAAGGTTGTCAATGCCTCTATCGTTAAGCCGGATGCTGGGCACATTGAGATACAGGTGGTAAAGGCTGTCCGAAAGGATTCGGATACTATAACAACCCATTGCAGATTTCGGACGGATGTGCTGCCACCAGTCATTGAACGAATAGAGATCGTGGAAGACATCCCAAGTAGGAGTATGAAGCTGGAGGCTATCGTTTCTTTTGGGGATTGTGTTCAGTGCAAAGGCGGCCTGATGCCTCGGTGTGTTCGGAAAGCATTTGGACCAATCGTTCCGATGGGTAAAGACAAGCCAGTTTGGATCGCTCACGAGTGGAAGTCCAATAATCTGGGGGAAGCTCCTCCAACGGAAAATGATTTCGTCTACGTGGCGCCGGTGGGTTCTTCGATTGCTGGCCTGAAGGCCAAGGTTCCAGTTGTCGATGGGAAATATCATCTTGATTTGGCTCGTTACACATCGAGAGATTTTTCGAGACTACCTGACGGGAGCATCATTGCCACAGAGCAAGTGCCACCGGCCGAGCAACCGGCCGAGCAACCGAGCGCTTCGCCGGCTGGGCCTAACGGGCGTGTCGTCCTGGTGAGTGCTGGGATTCTCCTCCTAGTGCTGGTGCTTATCTTGGTGTGGAGGCATCGTAAGTGACGGCAGGTGCGTTGCTCATCGGCAGATTTCGGGAGTCCCATGTTGCGTCGATTTCTGGACAAATGAAAAAGCAGCTTTGGTATGGCTATCCGGTTCCGTTTCGCATGGCGGAATACGTTGGCGCGGATGTTAATGATCTCGCTGCTTGTGCTGCATGGGGGGCTGGTAGCCTGGATCGACGCAAATAATTCGCCTAATTCCAACGAGCTTGGCCATTTGGCGGCGGGAGTCGATATATGGCAGTCAGGCCGCTTCAATCTTTACTCGGTAAACCCGCCGCTGGTGCGCACTCTAGCTGCTTTGCCCGTGATTTGCGGCTGTTCCAAAGCCAATTGGAGGTCCCTTAACGAGGAGCCGCATGATTTTTCCCGTGCTGGGCGTCCAGAGTTTAGTGCAGGGATTGGACTTGTTCGGGATAATCCAGATCAGGTGATGTGGTTCTTCACCCTGCGCGTTGGGCGTGTATTCCACTGAGCTTGATCGGCGGTTATTTCTGTTGGCGCTGGGCGAGCGAGCTTTATGGCACATGGGCGGCAGCGTTGTCGCTGGTGTTGTGGTGCTTCTCGCCCAACGTGATTGCCTGGTCGGCGACGATATGTCCTGATGTTGCCGCCGCCCCGCTCGGGATTGCCGCCTGCTATTTCTTCTGGCGATGGCTGAAGAAACCTGACTGGTTCTTCGCTCTGCTGGCGGGCGTCGTGCTCGGACTGGCCGAGTTGACGAAAATGACCTGGATGATTCTGTTCGCCGTGTGGCCGCTGATCTGGCTCGTGTGGCTTTGGGGACGGCGGGGCGATGCTGTCCAACTGCCGAGGTCCAGACATGCCCTGCAACTCGCCGGCATTCTAGCGACTGGTCTCTTCGTGCTCAACCTCGGCTATTCCTTCCGCGGGACATTCACCAGGCTGGGTGATTTCACGTTTGTAAGCCGCAGCTTGGCCGGCAAGGAATCAGTCGTTGACGGCGGCCAGGGAGGTAATCGGTTTGCCGAAAGCTGGTTGCGTTACGCGCCTGTTCCATTGCCAAGGGACTATGTGCAAGGCGCTGATCTGGAAAAGGTGGATTTTGAGCGAGGGCTTCCGTCGTATCTCTTTGGGCAATGGAAGCAACACGGCTGGTGGTACTACTACATTGTATGTGCGGTCTTGAAAGTGCCTTTGGGGATTTGGGCGGTGGGCTTCCTAGCGGTCGGCGTGAGGTTAGGACGAGTGAAGCCCAACACCAGGAAACAACTGGAGTCCGGGCATGAGGGATGCCGGACCAACTGGCTCGACGAGGCAGTCTTGTTGCTGCCGGCAATTGTTCTTATCGTATTCGTGAGTTCTCAGACGGGATTCAGCCGCCACTTCCGCTATGTGTTGCCTGCCTTCCCCTTCTTGTTTGTCTGGATCAGCAGTGTAGCGAAAGCGGCGATACACAAGCCCTGGACTGTCGGCGTGTGCGTGGCTGGTTCGCTCACATGGGTAATCGCAAGTAGCCTGTCGGTCTATCCTCACAGCATGTCCTACTTCAATGAACTTGCCGGCGGACCAATGGGCGGTCCCCGCTACCTCCTCGATGCGAATATCGACTGGGGGCAAGACGTTCTGTATCTAAAGGCGTGGTGTGAGAGGCATCCCGAAGCGACGCCACTTCATGTGCTCTTCAGGAACACGTATTCCGAGGACCTACTGAGACTAGGTAATAGCGTAAGAAATCTGGATACCGTGAAATTCACAAACCAAATGGAATCCGCAGACGGTCACAAGCCGCAGGAACTCCGACCAGTGCCCGGCTGGTATGCTGTGAGCGTCCACCGAATCCACGATTCCAATGACCACTATCAATACTTCGGCCAGTTTCCCGCCCGTAGCCACGGTCGGATACTCGATCTACATCTACCACTTCACGCTGGAGGACGCGAACCGCGTGCGGAAGGAGCTTGGTTTGCCCGCACTGTCACCCGATAGACTAGCAGAATTGTAAGCGATGTCCAACGAAAAAGCGAAGTGTTCGGTTCCGAGAACATTTGGGACGCTGGGGATTATTGCTCTGTTGGTATTGTGTGGAGCTGTGATCTGTTTGGTTTGGCGTCACCACCGGCTCAAGGCAGCCCTGGCAGAGAAGGAAAGCCGCTTCATTGATTCTTTGGTTGAGTCGGCGTCGGCAGCTAAAAGAAATTCAACCCCAATCCGGTTAGCTCTCTTCGATGCTGGCTTGGATGATGGTAGCGCAACGAAAGACCTGAAGAGATTTCTGGATACGGAATCGACGTTCGCGTGGAAGTGTGTCAGTTCGGCTGATATTCGCGCCGGCGTCTTGGAGAAGTTCGATATCGTGATTGTTCCCGGCGGTAGTGCGTCTAAACAAGCTGCTATGCTCGGTGACGATGGCAGGCAGGCTGTGCGAAGGTTTGTTCGGGCCGGTGGCGGGTATGTGGGAATTTGTGGGGGTGCGTTCTTGGCAACTGCCAAGTATGATTGGGGCATGGCCTTGGTGAATGCCAAACCTCTAACTGGCAAGATAAACATCCTCGGAGAAGGACTAGTGTCGATCTCGGTTCGCGGCACGGGGATCGTTAAGATGGAGCTAACCGACGCAGGGAAGACGGTGCTCAGCGATTCTCGTGGCCTCGTGGACATACGGTATAGTGGGGGGCCAATCATTTCGCCAGCCGGAATGAATGATCTTCCCGAATATGTTTCGCTGGCGACCTTTCGCACCGAGGTCTGGAGATACGAACCTCAGAAAGGCACGATGATTGACACACCGGCGATCATCGCCGGACGCTTCGGCAAAGGGAGCGTTATCGTCTTTGGTCCTCATCCCGAAATGACTGAGGGCCTTGAATCGCTAATCGGCCGGGCCATTCAGGCAACTGCGAGGACGCATCCGATTGGCAAAGATTCTGTGGTGGAGGAGAGCACAGCAGGCAGTTGATAAGGGGGAGGGGGAGGAAAATGGGGCAGCCGCGTAGAGGCCACTTTAGCGCAGTCGATGTCCTGGTGGTAATTGTGATCGTTGCGGTTCTGCTGGTGCTGCTCCCCACAGCGCTGTTAGCCATGCGGGAAAAAGGTCGGCTCCGGCAGTGCCAGGACAACCTTCGCCGGATCGGCATGGCCTTGGAGAGACACCATGAGGCGAAGGGCAACTACCCGCCGGCGGCGATCCAGCCAAATGCCGGGGCGGGATGGCGATTGAAGGACGAGAATGAGTGGATGGTGGCCAGCCATGCCAACTGGGCCATTTTGCTGCTGCCCTACCTGGACGAAGAGCAGTTGGCCGCGGAGTTTCATGTCCAGAAACCGATCTCCGATCCCAGCAACCTGAAGTTGCGAACCACAGAGTTGCCCTGGATGACGTGTCCCGAGGATACATTCCACCGCTCGGACAACCCGTATCGTTGCATACTCAACGATGGCAAGGAGATTCTGTACGCCCGGGGAAATTACGCCATCAACATGGGAAGCAGTTCCGTGATCGCAGAGCCAGGTGATCCCACGAGGCCCGTGCCCGACGGGGTGAATTCGGCTCGTGACGGGTCGAGGTACATCTGGTGGGGCAATGGCATTGCCGGCATCAACAAAGCCTTTTCCAAGAAGGATATCGTCAATAGTCTCAGCACTACCGTGGCCCTAGACGAAATTCGTGCAGGCATCGCCTCGATGGACTCGCGAGGTTCGTGGGCGCTGGGGCAGATTGGCTGTAGTATTACTTACAGCCACGGGGTTTTTGGGGATGCGACCGGGCCGAACTGTCAGCGCCGCACTGCGGACCGCATTGTCGGGGCGATGGAACTGATGAAGGTCCTCGGGCGTCCCAACGTAATGCGTGAACGTATGCCTTGTCCGTTCTATTTCTATGCCGGTGCCAGCACGGCGACCGCCAGAAGCAAGCATCCTGGCGGCGTAAACGTGCTGATGCTCGATGGCTCGGCCCATTTTGTGAGCGATCTGGTTGACTTGAACATCTGGCACGCCATCCATTCGCGGAAAACGCCCGAAAAGATTTCGGTGGATTCTTTATCTGTGGAGGCTGACCCGGAGGCATTGGATGTCACTTTCTACGGTCCTTACCCGGTTGAACTAAAAGAATTAGCGGCTTCGTGCGCCACGCCACCACCACAAAAGCAAACGCCAAAGTCCTTTGCAAACTCGATCGGCATGAAGTTTGTCAGACTCCCTGGCGGGGAGTTCGTCATGGGAATGCCGGATGTGGGACGCGGGGTGGCCTATCAGGCAGCGACCCCCGCACACGTGGTGCGTATCACAAAACCTTTTTGCCTGGGTGTATATGCCGCGACACAGGATGAGTATCGGAGGGTGATGAAGAGGAATCCTAGTTGGTACTCGCCCACCGGTGGCGGGAAAGACCAGTTACAGGGTGAGGACGCCCCGTACTTTGGCGAGTGGAAAGGCCAGGGCGACGAGGCCCGCTACTTTCGCCGCTGGAAGCCGCCTGTTTTTGATGGGACGGTTCAGGTGCGCGGTAAAGACACCAGTTCATTTCCTGTGGAAAATGTTAGCTGGTACGACGCCGTGGAATTCTGTCGTCAATTATCAGAGCTGCCGGTGGAAAAAGAGTTGGAACGTCGGTATCGCCTTCCGACGGAGGCGGAATGGGAATACGCCTGTCGCGCCGGCAGCACCGCCCAGGGCAAGGGCCGGATGGATCATTCGATTGGGCTGGTTTATCTGGATAAGCCAAATGCCTTCGGGGTTTGCGGAATGAATAGCTCGGTCTGGGAGTGGTGTTCCGACGGGTTCAGCCGATACTATTACGCACGTTCTCCAAAGGACGCCCCCCAGGGCACTTCTTCCGTCTATCTGCGAGTTGCCCGCGGCAGCGAGTGGACTTTCACACAAGACTTCCCTTGTAGTTGGTTGAACCCGCGTGCGTTTCCGCCATCCGCACGAAGCAGGTTCCTTGGGTTTCGCGTTGTTTGCACCAAAGGCACGCAGTAGATTCTGGTGGAGTTACACCCCACTGCAACGGACGGGCACGGCATTGGGACTGAGGAACGAAATTATATGGACAAGCGACGACTTCGATTCGCGACGTTGGACGTGCTGCTATTGATGGCCATCGCAGGTGTGCTTGCCTATTTATTGGCGCAGCTTTCCGAGCCGGCACTTGAGGCATGGCGAAAGCGTCCTCGACCGGGAATGCAGGTCTGTCAGCAGTACGTCGGAAAAGAAGGCATTGGTGCAAACGCGGCAGCAATGCAACTCGATTACTTGCTCTACTTGCCACCAGGGTACGAGGCGAGCCGCAAATGGCCGCTGATGGTCTATTTGCACGGGTCGGGAGCACGTGGGAGAGATGTAAATGTTCTGCGACAAGCGGGGCCGCCCAGACAGATCGAACTGGGCAAACACGTTTGATTTCATCCTCGTTTCGCCCCAATGCCCACCGGAATTGGCGTGGAACTCCGAGGTTGTTATCGAGTTGATTGAACACATTAGCAGTTCCCTATCCGTTGATCGGGATCGGGTATACCTGACCGGCTACAGCATGGGCGGCAATGCCACCTGGGCAGCGGCAAGCTACGATCCCGGCCGTTTCGCCGCCATTGCCCCGTTATGCGGCGGCGGCGATGCGAGTCAAGTAGAGCGGCTAGCGAAGGTGCCCATCTGGGCGTTTCATGGCGCCAAGGACCAAACCATACCTCTCAAATTGAGCGAGGACAATGGTGAATGCTGTAAGGAAATCTGGCGGGCACGTCGAATTCACTGTGTATCCCGACGCGGGGCATGGCATCTGCGAAGAAACCTACCAGAATCAGCGGCTCTACGAGTGGCTGCTCGCCCAGCGGCGCGGCCCGCCGCGGGATTCACAGATTTCCATCACTCACCCGCCGCTTTCAAGCTGCTCCTTGATTGCTCGTCCACCCCGCAGAGAATCTCGTAGTCCGTTGTCCTGGCGGACGGATTGTCTCCGGTCGGTGCCTGACAGCCATTGTGCTGTGGCGGAGGATCGGCCTTCAGCGACCGCGCGAACCTGGACGACGGTCCCCAATGTTGCCAACCGCACCCAACAGGCACCAAGAGCCGGCGTGCGGAGAAGTTCGGCACGGAGCCAACAGGGGCATTCGGGGATGGCACGCGGGAAATAGGGCACCCCCGAGGACAGCCGCCAGCCTGGCGGCGATTTAGGGGGACCTGCGATTGCACGATGGGGCTTTGGGAGGTAGGATTGTAATGACAATTTGATACTGACGCGAGAGCGTCAAGTGCGTGCCTCACGGAAAATTGCAACCCTGGGCTTTCGAGCCCTTGTATCTGGCAGAGGCAGTGCTTGGAACCTCGCTTCCCGCATGGGGGAGCGTTGGCCAAGTGCTGTTCTGCCAGCCCTGTTGCAAGGGTTCCGTGAACGGCCTCGGTTTCAACGCTCCCCTTCTTGTTAGCGGGTGACACGATGCTGACAACCGAGATGCTGCGGAAGCGTCTTCGCAACTTGGGTTGGAAGATTCTCGACGATGCTCGGGAAGCCGGGGACGGAAGTTGGTGGCTGATTGCCCGGAGTTGCGGGCACACTATTATTGGGCTTGCCGACACGCGGCAAACAGTGTGGTTGGCTGCCTGCGCGATGGCCATGCGGCTGACGCAAGACAGCTATCGTCGTTCGGAGTCTCTTCGATGAACGCGAACGACTTGCACCGGCTTGTCGAGCGGCTGACGAAGACCGTTGCGTATCTTGAGGCGTTGCTGGAACAGGCGGATAAATTATTGGTGGAATTGGAACTGGAGTTGGAGGAAGCGGAAGAAGGCGAGGGCAACGGCTGGCAGACGCGGCACTCGATTTGAAGATCGCGGCTACCAACGCCGGGCCGACAAAGCGAGTCACGTCAAACGGCTTCGGCAGGGAAGGGATTTGATCCACCCCCAGGCGACTTGTGAGCGTTGCGACCGGACGCCGGCCATTGGACGCCTGGCTCCTGCGAGTTGCCTGCAAAGAAAGCCGATACTCTCTGAATGAACCTGACCCACTTCGATCGCGCTCGCGCCGCCCTGGCGAAATCCATTGACCTCAACGAGCTAAAGTCGATCAGGGATAAAGCGGAAGCCCTGCGAAACTACGCCGGGCAGGCAAGTGAAATGGGCCGGCAGTGCGCTGAAATCCGGTTGCGGGCCGAACGGCGACTGGGCGAGTTGCTGGCAAAGTCGGTGCGGGCAGGGAATCCTCAATTGTCGCATCGTGCGACAATTTGACTGGATAAGCTGGGCATTACGCGGGATCAGTCGAGCCGGTGGCAGACTGCCGCGACTTTGCCGGCCGCGGAGTTTGAGAAGTATTTGAAGTCAGGCCGCGAGCCGACCACGGCCGGGGTGCTGAAACTCGTCCGCGAACATCGGCGAGAGACCGGCGGCCCAAGGTCTGGCGGACATATCCTGACCGCCCCGGCCTCAACGCTCTGGCAACGGCTGACCGATTCGTCCGTTGACTTGTTCCTGACCGACCCGCCGTATTCGGAAATCGATTGCTACCGCGAGTTGGCGGAATTGGCGGCGAGCAAGCTGAAGCCGGGCGGCCTATGCCTCGCCTACTGTGGACAGACCTACCTTCCAAGCGTCTTGGAGGCGTTGGGAGCACATCTGGAGTACCATTGGACGTTCGCCATCCGCTTCGGCGGCCCGCATCGGCCGATCTACCCGAAGCACATCCAAAACACCTGGCAGCCGGTCGTGTCGTTTTCCAGGGGAAAGCCGGCCGTCGGATGGATCGTTGACCTGTTGGAGTCGGCAGGTCGTGAAAAGGAATCCCATGATTATCAAAAGACCCTCAACGACGTGGAGTACGTGATTGACAAGCTGACGATGCTGGGTGATTTTGTTGTCGATCCATTCTGTGGATCAGGAACGGTGCCGGCAGCCTGCAAGAAACTCGGACGACGGTGGCTGGCCTGCGAAGTGGACTCTGGGACCGCGCGGATAGCACGGCGGCGGATGGCGGCGTGAAAGCCGATTTGGAAATTTCCCCCAACCAAAAAATGGCGGATGAATTCGTTGCAGACGAAGACTTCCGCGGGGGCGACGATCTGATCCACCCCGCCTGCCCTTCACATCGTAACGGCCGGACGGCAGACGCCGGCCACTGGGCGGCTGAATCCGGCGAGTCGTAATCGCTGTGTCAAGACGTTACCGGCGTGCGGATCGAACTGGAGTCAGGCGGAACCAGTGCGGGATCAAAACCCGCAGGCTTCCAGCAACCAGCGTTTATACGCGGGTCGATCTCAGAAATCCGGTGCGCAAAGTCGGCCGGAAAAAACGTTCGGCCTTCGGCGTCGGCAGTGGAAAGTGATTTGATCCTCCAACGTCGGTGCTTTACGCGAGCCGACTTGCGGATCGACTGCATACGCCGGAATCCCGCGGGTGAGCCGCCGGTTTTCAGAACCGGCCCCAACCACAATCGGCAACCTGCGGAGAGCCTTTCTTGCAGTCGTCCTGGCAGAGGGATCGTTGCCGGCTGGACGCCGGCCATTGGGCGTTTGCAGCCCCCTGACAGTCGGCAAGCGGCAGACGGCCGGCGGCTCACACCACCCAAAGGACTCGGCAGACAATCCGAGACGCCGCTCCTATTCGCCCGATAGATCGACAAAAAAGCTATGCTTGTAAAGAAGTGATCGTTGCGGCCAAACAACCGGAGATAGAACAATGACCAGCAAGAGGAAGACCAAGGCTTACGCTGCCCACCTTCTGTCCAATGGACACGCCGCGAAACTTTACAAGGCTTGCTACAAGCGCAAGGCCAGGGAGGCAGCCGCCAGTCCGGGCTACAACGTTGATGACCTGTTTCGGATGCGATATGTTGAGGCACTGACCCGCGCTTTGAGCGACTTCGCGGCTCACGAAGACGCGGAGCATATTGATACTGTGGCGGCGGCGGGGCTTATTCTCAACCACTTCATCAAGATAGCTTCGCAGGGAGACGCCGGTTGAATCCGTGGCAGCGGATGGGCAACCGCCAGACGCCTTCAATCGAGGGCGATGCCGTATCGACTGGAGAAATTCCCCAGTTGAATGACTCCGGGCTCCTGCGTATTACCCGCAGGAGACAGTGTGGCATGGTGTCTGGCGGGAATGGCACTGCCGCTTGTGGCGTAAGGGTTTAGGCGAATCGGCCGCGGCGGCCGGATTTTATGTGGGCGCAGACGGAGAACGCAGCACGCCCCGGCGTGCTTTGCGGCATCGTGTGAAAACCTGGGCGCATCACGCAATAATCGACGGATTTGATCTTCCCATGAGACCGACCTTGGTCGTACCATATCCGCCGACTGAGACCTTCCTTGGATGGTGTGGGACCATTGCAATGAACCAAGGATGGTCTCATGTCATTTTATCACGGATGCAAAACGCTGACACGTCGGTTTCGCCTCGTCCTTTCCTCGTTTCTCGAAAGCGATGGCTTGCCGTTTGGCGATGTGTTGCCCGAGGAAGAGATCGAGCAGGCGTTCGCGGAGGAAGGCGTTGCGTTGTGGCCGGCCGACGAAGAGGAAGACGCCGTTTATACGCCTCCCGTCACGCTGTGGGCTTTTCTCTCGCAGATGCTTCACAAAGGCGAGCAACGCAGTTGTGTGGCAGCCGTGGCGAGAGTTGTGGTGCTGTTGGCGGCCTTGGGACACAAGCCGTCGTTCGGGCAACACGGGCGCCTATTGCCGCGCCAGGGCCAAGCTGCCCGAGCCGGTGATTCGACGCTTGACGCTCCGCATGGCCAAGGGATGCGAGGAAGCGGTTCCTTCGTCGTGGCTCTGGCACGGTCGGCATGTGAAGCTGGTCGATGGCACGACCGTCTCGATGCCCGACACGGAGGCGAACCAGGCGGAATACCCGCAGCATTCGGCCCAAGAAGAAGGCGTTGGCTTTCCCATCCTGCGGATGGTGATGCTTTTTTCCTTGGCCACGGGCATGCTCTGCGACATGGCGATGGGGCCCTACCAAGGCAAGGAAACGGGCGAGCCGGCGTTGTTTCGAGAGTTGTTCGGCCAGGCTTGAAGCCGACGACATCGTGTTGGGCGATCGGTACTACTGTTCCTACTTCATCATCGCGCTGTTGAAGGAATTGGGCGTCGATTTCGTGGTGCGGCTACACCAGGCCCGCACGGCGGACTTTCGCCGTGGCCGGCGTCTTGGCAAGGGGGACCATTTGGTCGATGGATTCGCCCGGCCCGGCCGGCGTGGATGGACCAGGAAACGTACGCACCGGATGCCGGCGTCGATCGAGCTGCGAGAAGTTCTCGTTCAGGTAGAGCAGCCGGGCTTTCGCAGCGCGTCGCTGGTGGTGGTCACCACTCTTTGCGAGGCGGAAGAGTAGCCGGCGGAGGAGATCGCCGAACTCTACCGTGGTCGCTGGCTGGCGGAACTGGATATTCGCACGATCAAGATCACCCTGGACATGGACGTGCTGCGATGCAAGACGCCGGCAATGGTGCGTCGCGAAATGTGGACGCATCTGCTGGCCTACAACTTGATCCGCCGAAGCATTTTGCAATCGGCGCAAGCGTCGGGTCTTTCGCCGCGCGAGTTGAGTTTCACAGCCGCGATGCAAGCGATTGCGGCTTCTTGGCTGGTTGCGGCGTTGAGCAACGGTTCGACGCTCGGCGTGTTGGTGGAGACGTACTTGACGAAATCTGGCTGGTCATCGCGTCGGCAACCGGCCGGATCGAGTGGAGCCGCGGGCGGTAAAGCGGCGCCCAAAACCACACCGACTATTAACCAAACCACGCACCGAAGCCCGCCTGCGACCTGCTCGCCGGCGCTTTCGACGTAAATCCTTATGCAGCAAGCGGCAGTGCCATTCGTGTCTGGCGGATAGGATAGCAAGCGACCACGAAACCTGAAGCCTGCGGGTGAGAATCACGGACGGAAAGATTCACTGCCTCCTGCGGGTTATGGCTGCCGCGTCAGACTCTCCCTCCCCACGCTGTCGCCAGTCAGAGGAGCAAATCCCTTTGCCGGATTTGTCGGCTGGGGCAGATGTTCCGATTAGACCCCACCCTCCACCACCCCTACTGGCACAACCGATACAGACAGACCTGGTTCTATCCCCGCCCCGTGCAATCGGCAGGATTGCCGCCGCTTGCGCTGTCACATACGAACGTATGCAAGAGCGCAAGCGGCGGCAAAGAAGCGGGACGGCGGCGCGGCGGCAAGCTCCAGGTCGAGAATCGGCAGCATAATCGGGCACATCAAAGAAGACAACGGCAGGAAGGAATACGAGAATGGGCAGCAACGCCTTATGGGGCAACGGCGCAAGGCATTGTGCAAAGCAAGGCGCAATGCAACAGCGCAAGTTAAGGCGCAAAGAAATAGGCGGGAAGTCCCGCCTGTTGGCGCACTATTTGCGGAGTAGATTACCGCGCGAAGATTCAACGCAATTTGTTGTGCGGAGTCTTCAAGACGTGGCACATAGGCAACGCGCTGTTGCTATGCCGCCCTATGCGAAGAGGGTTTGCAATTTCTCTTCGGAGGAAACTTATGCTTGACATTCTTGCTTAGTTCAATCAAGATAGATTGCAGCGCGGCAGCATACTTGCTGACGTTGCGCAAGCGGCGGAGCAATTCGCTACTGGGGCGAGTGCCGTCAAACACAAGCGCCCGCATCTCTGGCCAATGGGCAAGAGGGATTGCATGTTGCGTCAAGATGGATTCGAGGGTTGCGTTACTCATGGTTGCGTTCTCCGATACGAATTGAGAAGAGAGTTTTTCGACATCGAAAGTCTTCCATGTCAACGCGAAGAGTCAACTCGTTTTTGCCATGAAAACAAGGGAATTGTGAACGAATCGCGCCGACGAAACACCCTCCTTTGCTGAAGGCGAACGAGGGGAGGAAAGCCGAAAAAGTTGCCCTAAACCGCGAGCAAAATCGGCTACAGAAATTCGGAATGCGGTTTCGTTCGGTGGCCGGAAACGACCGGCGCGCAGGCTTAATTCGGGCTGACGCCCCATCGGATCGAAAGCTGCGGCCCGCGGACTGCTCCGAGTCCGTCTGTCAAACTCCCAGGTCAGATGGTCGTTACGAGGCTGCCTTCCATTGCCGATTGATTGCTCTTGAGCACGATCTTTGCCGTCTAGCCAGCCGGCTCGTCAACGGCTCATGCTCAACGTCGCGCAGTCGCTGCTGAACCCGCAGAGAGACATCGACGCCATTGGCGGCGAAAGTGGCGTCACCGAGCGCGCCCACAGCCATGCTCGGCGACTCTCAACGATCAAAACCTCGTAAAGGCGACGGCGATGGCCTGGCAGATGAGGGGCGCGGCGGCAGCGACAGCGGGATCGACGATGATGGATGCGAAGAAGCTGGCGGGTGTTGGCGTCTTGGGGCCGGCGTGCGCGACAGCCGAGCGCCGCCCGTGGCTATCGTCGAACAGACGAGGTGGTTGTCGGGACGGATCGGTGCGGAAACAGCACGGAGAACGGCATCTTCGGCTCAGGAATCGACGACCACGACAACGGCTTCTGAGAAGCCGGCGGGTTTCGGCCCTGGGTGGCCGGGCCGCGGGATGACCACTCAAATTCCTTATGGCCCCTTTTCGACCGGGCGCAGTCCAGCCGGGCGCAATCCCTACCCGAGGGCCTTGTAGATCGTGGGCCTGCTGAGCCCGACGACGCGGGCGATCGCGGCAATCGGCTTGCCCTCTCGCTTCAGTTGCAAGATGGCGGCTTCCTTCTCTTCCGACAGCCGCACGCGACGGCCGGGCTTGCCGCCGCCCCAGACCTTGCCTTTGGCACGGGCGGCGGCCTGGCCGGCTAGAATCCGCTCGGCGCGAATTTCGGTTTCGTACTCCGCGCACGACGCCAAAATGTGGGCCATCAGCTTGCCGGCAGGTGTGGTCAGGCTAAGACCGTCCCGGAGGCTGACTAGCCCCACCTTACGCTTGAGTAAATCATCGAACAAAGCCGTCAACCCGTGCGCGGTGCGGCCCAGGCGGTCCAGACGCCAGCAGACGACCGCCGACACCTTGCCGGCTTGGATGTCAGCCTCCAACTGATTCCAGGCGGGGCGGTTCATCGTCTTGCCGGTGAAGCGGTCCTTGTACCACTTGACGGGCTGGTCCTGGGCGGCGATCCATCGTTCGAGGTCGGGGAGTTGAGAGCGGACATCCTGCCCATTGCGCTTGCTGACGCGGACGTAGACGGCGATGTGCCTGGTTGCTGAGTTCATGGCTGCGTTCTCCGGGGTGTCCCTTTATGATAGTCCGAAGCCCGGCAGTTGTCAAATTGGGTCTATAGACTCCAGTTGGCAGCCAGAAGTGGCGCAAGTCGTTACGCGACGGCGGCGAAACCGGCGCATATTGGGACTTTACACTTTCGCGCCGAATGGCAGGCGACTCGGGTGTGTAAACGCGCGCTTGCCAAGGGCCGGAGCGAACGCGGGCATCGGGGCCGATCATCACTCGCGTTCGATGTCTTCGAGCTTCGGCCAGGGCTCCTGCCCCTTCTCGTACTTTTGATCCTGGAAGAGCATCAGCACGTAGCCGGGGCGGTACTCGAACTGTCTGGGCACGATGATCGCGTCTTCGTCCAGCCTCCCCTCTCGCATCCGTTCTTTGAGGCGGGAGATCAGTTTGCGAAGTTTCTGCTCCGCGCGCCTTACCTCGCTCTTGGACACCCCGATGCTTCGGTCGCTACGTATTCTCGAAGACGAACTCCTGGATTTCAGAGACCGGATGCCAGCGGCCGGGCCGGTCGGCCAGCAGATGGAACAGCCTCCGCAACTGCGTCTGCTCGCCCAGATAAATCCGCTTGCCAGTCCCCCAGTAGACTACGCCGGGCTGATATTCGTCGTCTTGCGGCAGTCCCGGCATTTTGCCGACGTTCGTTCTCACATAGGGCCGGCGGTCGCCCTCGGCCTTGCGCTTCCGACGAACATGGTTGTCGGGGTCGGCCGCGTCTGCAATCGCCCTGTCCGAGGGGGACTTTCTGCGTTTTTTGCTCATACCAGTTTTTTCGGCAGAATAGTCGTAGAAATGTCACAAAATCGCCCTCTAGGTAAGATAGAGGAACAGAGTTCGCGGCGACGGAGCAATGCCAGTCGATGCCGCGTGCGATTGTGCCGCGGCGGCACAGTGGCCGAACGACGGCCGAGGCACGTTCCGTCGCCCTGATCGCCGCTCGACCAGCGGCGCCCGACGCCGGCAGGCAATGCTCGCACGACCAGCGGCAAACACACTGCCGTCTCGCTGACGGCATCGGAAACGCCTGATAGTCCTGGGCAAGCCGCCTTTTCTTGCAGGCCCACAGAACGCATCCTGAGTGATTACAGGGCATAGGATATGAGGAGAACGCGAATGTCCGATCTTGGACGCCCCGCCGAGTACCGTGTCTATGGTTTGCTGGACGCCAGCACGGGGCAATTGGCCTACATTGGCGCTGGGCGTGGCCATCCAAGGCATCAGCGAACAGGCGACAGCATCAATCGCAGCATCTTGGCGGCAAGAATTACTGTAGCACCGCGTCTTAGTCTCTTGCGGAGGGTTGAACGATGAAAGACAGCGGGCCACGTCCGAAGTTCGCGGCGATTTTGTTGCTGGACTCCGCGGGACAGGTTGGACATGTCGGGGTCCGGCGATTGGACCAGCCGACAGACTGGGCGGCCGTGTGGCAGGCGGCAACGGCCGGCGAGATTAGTACGTCGCTTGGGCGTTGGCTGAAATCATTGCCAGCGCCGCCGGGCGAGCGGATTGCCATAGGCAGTTGCGGAATACATCTCGGCACCGCGCGGGCGTGCGCGACATTGCTTGCCGGTTGGTGGGGAGTGGCAACGGAGGGCGAACGGGTCCGGGGACGGCGGCCAGTTGGCCGGATTGAACCCGGCGGAAGCCTGCGCCGCTGGCGGTCAAGGGCTGATGCCGCGGCGGACTTGAAACTATCACCCCGCGCGATTCTAAAGTCGATTCGGAGTGGTCGAATGTTCGACCTGACCGGACCATAATCGCAAACCTAACCGTGAGGCAGTGGCGGCAGTCGGCCAACATCGAAAATTCTTGGAATGTTTGGGAAAAGAATCGCGTTTGGCCCTTGGGTATAGGTATGAGCAAGGAAAGTTGCGAATATCACCGGAAAAAATCCGCGTTTGGCCCTTGGGTAAGGGTATGGAAGCAATCGAGCGGCTTGGCGGCAAATTCGCGTGTTTACACGCTGTTGGAAATCTTGGAAGGATTCCCGGAATACGTGAAAAATAGTCGGCGTTTGGGGGTCAGGTAAGGTAGGGGACAGAATTGCGAATCTCGCCGGAATGTTTGAAAAGAATCGGCGTTTTGGGGCTTAGGTAAGAGTGTGGAAGCAATCGAGGTCCAACAGAAGGGACAAAACATGAGTATTTCGGAATTCGTGGAAAAGCGGACAAGTCCGCAATTGGCGGGGGCGGTTTCAATCGCGGCTTTGAGGCGCGACTATGCGGCAGCAGTGGGGAGGGCTGTGTCTCGTTGCGAGTTCCTTTGCGCACTTGCCGCCAGCGGCTACAGCATTGTCTCGCCGGTCGGGCGTCCGTCGTATTTGGTCGGCCGCGCGATGGCACAACCAGCGGCGTAGGTCGATTGATGTGTTTACACGCCCATCGTCGGCAACCCGCAGGCATCTTTGTCTCTTCTATGCCAACAGCCTCTCCGCCAGCATCGTTGCCACGGCGTAGACTATACCCCACCAATGGAAACATGGCGCTTGCGGGTGTGGAAGTCACCCGCAGTCCCGAGTTCTGAAGATGACTGGTCATTACTGCTGCTGCCCCTACGGGGCAGCGGCAGCAGCAGTAATAGATGACCATCATTGCTGCGCCGTTACTGTAGCGCAGCAGTAACCCCCTCCGAATGGGCCTTCCTCTTCGACTTGGAATACCCGCAAGACGCAAATTTGCTGGGTGTAATGCCCTGATGTGGGCATATCGGACAATGGCTGTGTAAACAGCCAGCGGCGACGGGCCTTGCCACCTCCGCCCGTCGCCGCGTTGACATTCTGTGTCTGGGGTGGGTCAACATTCGAGGTGGCACCAATGACTGTTCTTGTATCTGAAGGTCTGCGCCGGTTTCTGGAGAGCCGGGCGACGGCGAGCAACGCCGATCTAGTTGCCCTTTGTACCGAAGGCATGGAAGTGCAATGCAACGTGGCGGCCGGCGACGGTGAACCTGTCTATGGCAAGAAGTCAACCTACAGCAATGGCGTCGATTTCTGGTGGAACATTCGCATTCCGAAAGACGCGAATTCCGAGCCGTCATGGAAGGACTACCCCCTTACCTTCTCGCTGGGCCAGCACGCGGAAGCGGTGGGGATGACGGGTTGGGACTGGCAATCCCTCATGTCCCGCTACGTCGCCTTCGACTTCGACAGCCTCATGGGTCACGCCAAGGGCATCACCGACGATGAGATGGAGCGGGTCAAGGAAGCCGCTATGCAACTCGACTATGTTCAACTAAGGAGAAGCACCGGCGGAACAGGTCTACATGCTTATGTTTTCTTTGATGCCGCGGGCGTCCCGTGCGAAAACCACACGACCCACAGCGCCTTGGCCCGTTGCGTCCTTGGCATGATGTCCAGGGATTGCAAATTCGACTTCAAGGCGTCAGTCGATTGCTATGGCGGCGTTATGTGGATTTGGGCGCGGAAGATGACGGAAGCCAATCAGGGGCTTGCCGTAATCAAGGCTTCGACAAGGACGCTGAGCGTATCGGACCTACCGCCCACCTGGCGTGACAAGATCGAAAAACCCAAGAAGGAGGCAACTGTAAAGCCCCCGCCCAGACATCCCGTCGAGGAGGACTACATCCACAACGGGGACTTTGAGCGAGACTTGGTGGACCTGGGATGGACGATCAAGGGCGAGTACGCCCAGCACCCGAAAACCGACAAACCCGTTTCCGCGTCCTTCCTTCGGGCGGAAGACGGCACACGGCTGATGTGTGCGCACACCACATCGACCGCGCTTGAGGCGGGTCGATGCTACAACTACTTCGACGCCATCGCGGCGCTGCAATTCGACGGCAACAAGGAAGCGGCACGGGCCGCGCTTCTAAAGGAAGGCTACGGCCGCTTTAGAATCCCGCTAATGACTTGCCGGGAATTCGCCGCCAAACATTGCGAGGTGAAGTGGGTAGTCCCTGGCATCATGGCTGAAGGGCAACCTGGCACACTCGGTGCGCCTAAAAAATGTATGAAGACATCCATCGGGGTTGAGGCGGTTGTCTCAATCGCATCGGGCACGCCCTTCCTTGGACATTTCCCTATAGAGAAGCCGCGCGGAGCGATTATCTTGTCAGGCGAAAGCGGGGAGGCCAGCCTAAAGGACACTGCATACCGCGTCTGCGCGTCCAAGGGAATTCGCTTTGAGGATGTTGAAAACCTGCATTGGTGTGATTGGCTGCCGAAACTTGCCGAGCCGAGGGATGTGGACTCGCTGGAGCGCGCGATTGAGGAAACGGGCAGCGCCGTCCTATTCATCGACCCCGCGTATTTGTGCCTGCCGGGGGTTGACGCGGGCAATTTATTCGTCCAGGGCGAGCGTCTTAGACCGGTGAGCGAAATGTGCCGGCGGCATGGCGTCACCTTCATTCTTGCACACCATACGCGGAAGCGGCCGAAGGTGCAGAACCAACGGACCTTTGAACCGATTGAACTCGACGACTTGACCTACTCCGGCTTCAGTGAATTCAGTCGGCAATGGTGGTTGCTCAACAGGCGCGAAGAATACAACCCCAATACGGGTTTGCATCGGCTGTGGTTCAGCGTTGGCGGCAGCGCTGGACATGGCGGCCTGTGGGCCTTGGACATCGACGAAGGTGTTTTGCCGAATCGGCATTGGAAGGTTGAGCTATTGTCGCCCAGCGACGCGCGTACCGCCGCCAAGGGCGACACTGTGCGCGACAAGCTGCTTGGCGCAATGCGCGAGTTCCCTGGTGGCGAAGTTATGACCAACATAATGATGATGGCAGGCGTCCGCCCCGACTGCCGAAACAAGCTGATTTTCGAGGCAATGGTTGAGGAAGGCGTGCTTGTTCCCTGTGAAGTCCAGCGCGGCAAAAGGGTCTTTCCCGGATTCAAGCTCAAGGTCTAAGGCATCGGCGATGCCACCCCGCCGGCGCTTGCAGCCCAGCGCGTCGCCTCCAGGTGCGCTCGGCATTCTATACCTTCAGGCATCTCAGCATCTTCTCGCCAACGATTCACTGACACAAGTATTCTGTAAGTCCCCTGTTCACCCATTATTAGGAACCAACACAATGCGCCCTCCTGCATTCCGCGGACTCTCGACCGAACAACTGAAAAGACGAGGATACAGCGGAAAATTACGCGACGTTTGCGTTGACGGCGTATTCTCCCACCGCGAGTGTTTCAACCGGGCTACCGGCGAGTGGCAGCGAGTGCGCACGGCGGACGACTTGCTTTTGTATGACGCGGATGGAAATCCTCCGCCGACCCGCAGGCTTCAGTGAGTCTTGCCGCGGTGATTCCATGCGTCGAGCCGTCGATTGCGTCATGGCGTCAGTCGTCCATTCGTCGGCGGCATCAGCAACACACCCAACCGGCCGCATGGCCGGCATCGACCCGGCGACACATCCGGGGTTGAGGACAACAATGCACATCTATTCTGCGATTCGTCAGCGCGTCCGCGCCGTGATAGTCCGAGATCATTTGTCCCATTGGGAGATGAAAACCGCGGATGGTTGGCGGCGTGTCCCCGCGGCTGTTGCCAAGGCTTACGTGGCGACCCGTTGCGGCTTGCACAAGCATGAGGTTCCCGCGGCGCTGGCATGGTTGTTCGGACCGGCCGCGCATCGACCGGGGAAGCCAAGGCAACGGGCCCTGCTGCCGGAGCCTTGCGTTGACCGCAGTGCGTGGGACGAGTTCGATTGGACCCTGTATTACGCAGTCATGGCGGACTGGGCGCGTTTCAACGTCGAGAAGTGGCTTGAAACGCCCAAGCCCGCCAACCTAAGTTCCGCGGCGCTGGAGCGTTTGTTTCGGGCGGAGTGTCCGGGGAGATACTACCAGCGCCATCTCTTTGACGAAATCACCATGATCTAGAATCGCTGGCCAACCGATCCGGCCGGCTTGATTCGGGGCCGTGTGTGCTTGGCCTCCGCGCGGCCCTTTCTACCTTATGGAGGTGTGCTATGGATTACAGATTATCAGAGGGCTCCCGCGCCGACCGTCTGAAGGAGATTCCCGGCGACCCGTCTCTTGACGGAGAGGTCCGATTGTTGCGATTGATCGCAGAGGAGGCGGCGCAAGTTCCGGGAAGCCCGCTAGCCGTGAACTGTGCGGCGGCAATCGGGAGGCTTATTGAGCGTCAACAACTTGCCGACGTGGCCCGCGGAGCATTGCTGCCACGGGCGGCCGTGTTTGCAGTGGGCCGCGCGATGGCGCAAGCCGTCCTGAATCGCTGCGGCGATTTGCCCGGATTCAGCCAAGTCGGCCCGCTTCTCTTGGAGGACTTCAATCGCATCATTGGCGCAGAGCGCCTTGTGTTGGATGCGCAACGTAAGGCACTGCCAGACCACACCCGCGGGGACCAATGATGCAATGTCCAATGTGTGAGGTTGAGGAGGCACACCCGCTCTACCAAGTGGGCGGGCTATATGTGTGCGAGTCATGTTGGGTCAGTCGATCGCACTTGCCAAGTTCCGTCGGCCATTCCATCAGCCAGACCCGCGTTGAACGACGCCGGAAACGCGCCAGCGATGATGCCGGCTACACGGCGATTGAACGCGCCGTGTATCGTTAAAACAACAATGAGAGGAAGACTATGACGCAAGAGCGTGAGCGAACGAATCGAACCGACCGCTTGTCGATGCGAGACGCCAAGGCTGAAGCCCGCGCCGCCGGCGCGGCGTCGGTTGACACCGTGGCCAGCTATCTTATCCACTGTACTGACATGGCCGACGTTGACAACACGTTGGCGGCCTTGCGGCGAAATCAGCTCCACCTGCTCCGGCGGTGGTGCGCTTGAAAACACTGTCATTGCTGTTGCCGACTGTACGTCGGCGGAGAGGAAACGAAATGGACGAACAAAAACAGATTGACCGCGTGATACGCGGAATCGAACGGAGTCAGAGTGCAGCGCAAAGCGGCAAGAAGCCGCGAACAGGATTCAAGGGGTAGTGAGGAAGTCTACCCGCGATTTCCTGTGCGTGAGACACACGCCTATCCTACAGAGGGACCAATGAAGAATCTACAACCAAAAACCAACAGCAAGACCGTCGTCACGCATCAGTCCCCGGACTTCGCCGGGCTGAAGGCCGCGCAGGACATGCGCAAGGCGACGCGCGAGGCGTTGCGGCAGCATGTCCGGGACAGCGCAGCGCAGAAGAAATAGAACGCTCGCCCAGTCGGGCTTGAGCGCGAAGCGCGGCGCGGCGGTCACGTTGGGTCAAACGGTGTTGGCCGCCGCGCCGCGCATGAAACACAGAGTCGATTCAGCCACATCGTGCGGCAGCGTCGTCAACGCGAACCGCGGCGCTTGACGATCATTTCCTTTCGCGGGTGGAGAACAGTGTGATGCAGAATCTCTATTTGTCGCGTGCGGTTGTGGCATGTTTCGAGGGGGAGAGCGTTGACGGCGCAAGCCCGTTGACGCCTGATGCGAGCAGCCCCGCGATTGCAGCCGCGCAATCCGCGGCGGCGGCTGGCGCCCTGACACAGGAACTCTTCAACAAGGCGTTGGCGGAAGATCGTCGGAAGCACCAGGCGAAGCTCGAAAAGACCATCGAAGACGTACAGGCGCGGGCCAGTTTGACGGCGGCGGAGCACGAGCAGCTCGCCGAGCAGTTGGAGGACTTGCGGAAGGAGGGGCGCACAAAGGACGCCCAGTTGGCCCACGAGAAAAAGCAACTGGAGGCGGATTACGAAAGGAAACTGAAGGCCGAGAGGAAAGAGCGCGAGCGTTGGGAGTCTCAGTACCGCAGTGAGACGACTGAGCGCGCCCTTCTTGACGCTGCCGTGAGCGGCGACGCTTTCAACACCGACACGCTCGCGGCCGTTTTGCGGCCCATGACCTCTCTTTCCGAAATCATGGATGAGAAGACAGGTAAAGGCACGGGCAGATTTCGCCCCACGGTCGAGTTCCCGGATACCGATCCCAACACCGGGGAGCCGATCGTTGTGAAGCATACGCCCCAATCCGCGGTGAAGCGGATGAAGGAGTTGCCGAAGTACGTCAACCTCTTCAAATCCGGCGTCGTCGGTGGCGCGGGCGCGAATGCAGGCGGCTTGACGCCGGGCAGCGACGGCAAGTTTGACGTGCGGGCGGCCACGGCCGACATGGCAACCTACATGGCAATTCGAGCCTCGGACCCTGCGAAGCTCGGACTACGCCCCCTCAAGAAGGGCCAGCATCGTTAAGGCATTTTGCCGGGAAGCGAGCGCGTGCGGGGAGCTTTTCGCACGCGCTCGCCCTTTTCAGTGCGGAAGATTGTCACCAGCCGGCTGCAATCGCATCTCGCGCACTCGCAACCGGCATGATCGTTGTAAAGCCGCCCGGTCTTCTCGGTCTGTCAAACTCTTTTCAACCTCTTCTCGTCGAATCACTCTAATTCGTGTTCGTGCCCTTGATCTCATTATTAGCAGACACCTGCCGCGTTCGGATGAAGGCGTTCCAAACCCCTTGTGGTCCTCGGAACATTCAGTTCCGACTCCCAGCCCACGGCGGCGGGCATCGCCGCCGCCGTGGGCGTTTCTCGCTTACCCGCAAGCGTCCCGTTGCATGAAGCCTGAGCGACGATGACGCCTGACGGTTCGATGCCATCGCCACAATCGAAGCGGCCTAGAAGGTTGCCTGCCCCGCTGGCGGCCAATGTCCTTCGATTCGCTCCAACTGCTCTTGGCGTTTCGCTGATTCAACCGGCGGAAACCCACGCGATCGCTGACTCCCAGCGGCGGCGATACCGGTCGAGAGCGGGCCCAAGCCGCAAACGACGTTCAGCACGGTCTCTTCTGCCCGTGCGTCCCTATTGGAACCACACCATGACGAGCCACCAAATGACAGTCATTTCCGACGTTACCCCGCCCGTTTCAGCCATTTCCGTTCCGGCCGGGGCCCCGCGTTGGGTGACTCCCGAGCTATTGGCCGACACCCTGCGCGTCTGGCAGCCCTACTATGGGAACTTGACTTCTCACGACGCCCTGACCATCATATTGAATGTCGGCAATCTATTTGATGCGCTTCGGAGGAGCAGACCGTGACGAAGAAATACGTTGCACTGGCCCGTGTGAGTTCCCGCGAGCAACAGCGGGAGGGATTCTCGCTCGATATCCAAGAGGACGCACTTGCGCCGCTACGCCGAGCGCATGGGCGGGACCATCGTGAAATTGTTCCGCATTGCCGAAACCGCAACAAAACACGATGAACGAAAAGCCTTCAAGGAGTTGTTGGCCTATGCCAAGAAACACGCCGAGGAATTGACCGGCTTGCTCTTCTACAAGGTGGACCGCGCCGCCCGCAACCTATTCGACTACGTTGAATTGGAGCGGCTGGAGTCCGAATACAGCTTGGAGTTCATTTCGGTTTCGCAGCCGACCGAAAACACCCCGGCCGGCCGGATGCAACGGCGGATGCTGGCGAGCATGGCGTCGTTCTACACGGAGCAGCAATCGCTCGACGTGAGGGAAGGGCTGGCCCGTCGGGTCAAGGAAGGCTGGTTCGTCGGCCATGCCCCTTATGGATACCGAAACATCCGCGTTGACGGCCGGGGCCTCGTGGAAATCGACCCGGTGAACGCCCCGAAGGTTAAGCGGATATTCGAGCTATTCGCCTACAGCGGCCTTACGCTCGACATGCTCATCGAGCGGCTGACGGCCGAAGGGATCGTCTATCGGGACGCTATGCCCCGCTTCCCCCGAAGCACCTTGCACGCCATCTTGCATGACCGCGCTTACATCGGCGAAGTGGAGCACAAGGGGCAGTGGTATCCGCGGCAAGCATTCGGCCGCTTGTGGACCGCGAGACGTGGGAGCGGGTGCAAGTGTTGTTGGGCGGGCAGGTCTACCGGACCCACGAACTGACCTATGGCAGCGACCTGATTACGTGCCAGTGCGGGCACAAGATCGTGGGGGAGCGGAAAATCAAGAAGACCAAGACGGGGGACCGCGATTACAACTACTACCGATGCTCCAAGTACGCCAGCAAGGGGCATCCCCGCATCCGCCTTACCGAGGCGGACCTGGACAAGCAGGTTCTCGCCCTGTTCGCCAAGTTGCGGATTGAGGATGAAGAGGTTCGGGATTGGGTTCTGCGCGTGCTGCGCGCCCGGACCCGCGAAGAGCAGGAATACACCCGCGACCAACGGGCGGAATTGCACCGTCAGCTTACAGTGATCCAAGGGCAGACCGACCAGCTTCTCAACCTTCGGCTATTGGAGGAGATCGACGCCGATATGTTCGCCGCGAAGAGCACTGAACTACGGGACCGGGCCGCGAAGCTCAGGCTGCAAGCCGAGACCCTGGACCGTGGGCACGACGAAAACGCCGACATCGCCATCAAGGTGTTTGAACTTTCACAAAGCCTTATGGATAAATGGCTTACGGCTGATTATGCCGCCAAGCGGCGAATCCTCGAAATCGTCTGTTTGAACTGGCGTCTCGACGACGTAACTCTTTGTGCCACAATGAGAAAGCCCTTCGACGTTCTCGCCGAAGGGCTGATTTCTCAACAAAGTCGGGGCGAGAGGATTTGAACCTCCGACTTCCTGCTCCCAAAGCAGGCGCGCTAGCCAGGCTGCGCCACGCCCCGGCGGTCTCGTCCATATTAACTTTGCCACCGCCGTTCCGCAACCTGCCCCGGGCGCAAAACGAAACGCCGGCGATCAAGTCTGCCCGGCGGACTCATCCGGCTTGGGTCTGCACCGTCGGTCCGGCGGGCTGGCAAAGCTGCTGACGAATCCGCTCGAACTCCTCATGACTGTCGAAGTGGATGACCAACTGGCCGCGTCCGCGGGCGTCGTGGCTCAGCTTCACCCGGGCGCCGAGCGCGGCCCGCAGCTCCTGCTCCAAGGAGGCGATGTGCGCATTGCGGCCCTTCTTCGCGCGCGACGTTTTGCCGTCGCGGCCGACCACCCCCAACGTCGCACGATCCGCCTGCTCGACCGCCGCCTGCACCAGCGACTCGGTTTGACGCACGCTGAGCCCTTCCTTCTGCACCCGCTCGCAAAAAGCGACCTGCTCCCGCTCATCCCCCAAAGGTAGTATCGCCCGCGCGTGCCCCTGGGTGATCTTCCCTTGGCGAATCGCCTCTTGCACCGCCGCGGGAAGCTCGAGCAGTCGGATCAGGTTGGCGATGGTCGAACGGTTGAGGGTGAGCCGGCCGGCGAGTTCCTCCTGGGTGCATCCATACTGTTCGAGATAGCGTTGGAAGGAGGCGGCCTTTTCCAAAGCATTGAGGTCTTTGCGATGCAGGTTTTCAATGATCGCCAACTCGGCCGTCTGACGATCGTCGGCCTCAATGACGTTCACCGGCACGCTGCTCCAGCCGGCGCGCTTGGCCGCCTGCAACCGCCGCTCGCCGGCAATCAGTTCGTAGCGGTCCTTCACCCGGCGGACGACGACCGGCTGAAGCAATCCATGCGCGGCGATGCTCTCGGCGAGGGCGTTCAATTCCTCGGCGTTGAAGTCCTGTCGCGGCTGCGTCGGATTGCTGGCGATCAGATCGATTTCCAGCCGCGGCGGATTGGCGGCGGGCGCCGCGGGCTCGGCGGCCGGCTTTTCGGCGACCGGCTCCGCGAGAGCGATCGGCTGCCGCGGCGTTGCCGGCTGGCCGAGCACCTCCTCCATCCGGCTGACGGGATCGAGCGCCGCCGGCCCGGCCGCGCGCGGCGGCTGGATGTCCGGCGTCGCCATGTCCGGCATCGCCGCCAAAGGATTGTTCTCCAGCGATTCGTGCGACTGCGGCGTCGATCCGCCCCAGCCCGGCAGTCCGCCCAACAAGGCCTCGAGCCCGCGTCCCAAGCGTCGTTCTTTACTCACGGTCTAGCACCTCCATGCAAAGTTCCACATAGGCCCTGGCGCCGCGAGCGCGCGGGGCGTAGTCGATCACCGTTTTGCCGTGGCTCGGGGCTTCCGACACCGCCACGTCTCGCGGGATCACGGTCTGGTAAACGATCTCTCCAAAGAAATCCCGCACCTCCTGGTCAACCTCTCGGGTCAGCTCCAGGCTGTGGTCGTACATCGTCAACACGATGCCGCCGAACTGCAACTGATGGGCCTGCGTGTTGATCACTTCGCGGATGACCTCGATCATCTGCGTCAGACCCTCCATGGCGAAATATTCGCACTGAATCGGCATCAGCACTTCGTTCGAACTGGCCAAGGCCGTCTTCGTCAGCGGACCCAGCGACGGCGGGCAATCGATGAGCACGAAGTCATACGCGCTGAAGCTCGACGCCAACTGCTCGCGCAGGCGGTCCGATTGGCGACGGTCGTCGCGGGTGAGCGTCTCGACATCGCGAAAGCTGCGGCTGCCGGGGAGCAACTCCAGCCCGTACACGTCGGTCGCAATCGCCGCCTGGCGGATGGACATGCCGGTGACCAGCGGATGGCTGCCGACCGGTTTCCGCCCCAGGCCGGTGGTGGCGTTGCACTGCGGGTCGAGGTCGACCAGGAGCGTGTGGCCGCCCGCCCTGGCCAGCGCCCGGCAAGGTTGATTGCGGTCGTCGTTTTGCCGACGCCGCCTTTCTGATTGGCCACACAAAGGGTCCGGCCCATGCCTGGCCTCCGTGCCGCGGACCGCCGCACCGTGGGCAGTTCCGATCGATCGGCGAGATTGTACCCGGGGAGCCGGTCAGCGGGGAATGCCAGTTTGGAGGAGAGGGATCAGGGATTGGCGGGAGGGGATGCATCCGGCGGTCGCGCGGGCGTTGGCCGCGGACGGTTAGTCCCTTGCTTGCGATTTCGCGGGGGGCCCTACAGGTCACGGTTTGCCGCAAGCAACCGGTCGAATCTTCAGTTCCACGTGAAACGCTCAATTCTGCGCGTATTTCCTGTTTCCCGTGGAACGCGCAGTTTAAAAACCTGGGAAAACCGGCAAACGAGTTCCACGTGGAACTGGGATCGTTGGATGGCGAATCGCGAAACGGCAAGCCCGGCGCCATGCCCACGCTTGTGTTCTTCGCGTCCTTCACGTCGGGCCACATGCCCACGCAAGCATGAGCATGGCGCCCGCTCTCCAATCCCCAATCCCTAATCCCCAATCCCTTCTTTCCCTATTCCAACGAATTGATGACCAATCCGCTGAGCAGCTTGGGATAGAAATACGTGCTCTTCGCCGGCATCCGCTCGCCGCCGGAACTGATCGTGCGGATGTCGCTCACAGTGGCCGGCATGACCAGGGCGGCCAGCGGAAACTCGCCCATCCGCAGCCCCGCGGCCACTTCCTCGATCAGATGCACGTACTTGGGTTTTGGCAGATCGACGCCGCCCAACAGGTTGTCGATCAGCAGACGGTGCAGGAGGGCCACGCCCAGCGCCTGCCACTGGGGCGTATGATCCTTGGCGACGTTGGCCATGCGCGCCGCGCCGGCCGCGGTCAGCCGCGCGAGCGTCCACTGCCGGTCCTTCTGCGTAAACAGCGCGAGAGTGCCTTGGTCCTCGCCCGTGGCGATTTCTTCCCAAACGTCGCCGGCGGCGTCGGCGCCCTGGCCGGCGGGCTGGGTCGTGAAACAATCGCCGAGCTTGGCCGCCAACTCCTGGCTGTTCATCGCCGGCAGCCCGCGGAACAAGCGGTGCGTCGGCAGCACGATCAAGCCCGGGTCCTCCATGGCGACGCACATCATGAGGACGAAGTTGGCGGGATGGTCGGGCGTGAGTTCGCCGCTTTCGAAGACGTGCTCGCGATAGTTGCAGGCGGTCTCGTAGCGGTGATGGCCGTCGGCGATGAAAATCGGCTTCGGGCCGATCGCCGCCGACAGGGCCGCGATCGTCGAGACGTTGGTCACGGGCCAGAGCCGATTGACCACGCCCAAATGATCGACGGCCGCTAGCGGCGTGCCCTTGGCGATCGCCTCGTCGAGAATCCTTCCCGTCTGACCGCTCGGGTCCGGATAGAGGCCGAAGACCTGGCTGAGGTTCGCCTTGCACACGGTGGTCAGCATCAGCCGGTCGATCTTTGGTCCGGCCAGCGTCTCCTCGTGTGGAAAGACGTGGCCCTCGCCGAATCGGGAGAGCCGCAACCGGGCCATGATCCCGCGGCGGCGATAGGTCGCGTTGTCGTAGACGAACTCCTGCTCGTAGACGTAGATGGCCGGGTCCGGCTCGTGGAACAGCACGCCCTCGGACTGCCAGTCCTTGAGGAATCGCTTCGCCCGCGTATAGCGGTTGTTCGCCTCGTCGTCGTCGCCCGGCTCGATGCGGTTGAGGATCAGGCGGACCACGTTGCAGGGATGTTTGCGATAGAGCTGCTCCTGCAAGTTCGGGTCGATGACGTCGTAGGGCGGCGCGACAACGTCGCTCAACGACCCGACGCGGCCAAGGTTGTAGCGGATTCCGCGGAACGCTTGAATTTCTGGCATGGGGAGAGCGAGGGATTAGGGATTGGGGATTAGGGATTAGAGATTGGCGCAAGCCGTCCCTTGATGCCTTTCGATACTGTGGCGCCGCTGCGGATCGTTCGTCGCTTGCGGTTTCGCGGCCAACCCCGAACCGCGCTTCTTAGTAGCGATAATACTCCGGCTTGAACGGGCCGGACTGCGGCACGCCGAGATACTCGGCCTGCGCGGCGTCAGCCGCGTAAGCTTTGCCCCAAGCTGGTCGAGGTGCAGTCGGGCCACCTCCTCGTCCAGATGTTTTGGCAGGACGTGAACGCCCAGGGGATACTTCTCCGGCTCCGTCCACAGGGCCAACTGGGCGAGCACCTGGTTGGTGAACGAGTTCGACATGACGAACGACGGATGGCCGGTGGCGCAGCCGAGATTGACCAGCCGACCCTCGGCCAGGAGCAGGATCGAATGCCCGTCCGCGAACGTATAGCGATCCACCAGCGGCTTGATGTTCACCTTCTTCAGACCCTTGTTCCGCTCCAGATAGGCGACGTCGATCTCCAGGTCGAAGTGGCCGATGTTGCAAACGATGGCGTCGTTGCGCATCTGCTCCATGTGCCGGCCGAGGATGATGTCGCGGCAGCCGGTGGCGGTGACGAAGATGTTTCCCCGCGGGGCGGCGTCGTCCATCGTCGTCACTTCAAAACCTTCCATCGCCGCCTGCAGCGCGCAGATCGGATCGATCTCGGTGATCAACACGCGCGCGCCGTAGGACCGCATCGAATGGGCGCAGCCCTTGCCGACGTCGCCGTAGCCGCAGATCACCACGACCTTGCCGGCCACCATGATGTCGGTCGCCCGCTTGATCCCGTCGGCCAACGACTCGCGGCAGCCGTAGAGATTGTCGAACTTGCTCTTCGTGACCGAGTCGTTGACGTTGATCGCGGGGATCGCCAACTCGCCGCGCTCGTGCATCTGATACAGGCGATGGACGCCGGTGGTCGTCTCCTCGGACAGCCCGCGGATGCCCGGCAAGAGATGACGATATTTTGCCCCGTGGACGATGGCGGTCAGGTCGCCGCCGTCGTCGACGATCAGCTCGAGTTGGCCGCCGTCGGGAAAGACGAGCGTCTGCTCGATGCACCAGTCGTATTCGGCGTCGCTCTCGCCCTTCCAGGCGTAGACGGGAACGCCGGCGGCGGCGATCGCGGCGGCGGCGTGGTCCTGGGTCGAGAACTTGTTGCAACTGCTCCACGCGACCGCCGCGCCAAGTTCCCTGAGCGTTTCGATGAGCACCGCGGTCTGGATGGTCATGTGCAGGCAGCCGGCGATGTGGGCCCCGGCCAGCGGCTTGCTGCGACCGTATTTCTTCCGCAAGGCCATCAGCCCGGGCATTTCGTTTTCGGCCAGACGGATTTCCTTCCGACCCCAATCGGCCAACGACATGTCGGCGACTTTGTACGGCAGCTTGGC
Organism: uncultured Planctomycetia bacterium; assembly: GCA_963791075.1. Lineage (GTDB taxonomy): Bacteria > Planctomycetota > Planctomycetia > Pirellulales > Thermoguttaceae > CAWBRF01. The sequence continues at coordinate 70,763 of CAWBRF010000032.1, read as the reverse complement.
CTCGACCTGCGACACGGTGCGAACTCCTATTGTGGAGGGGAGGAGGGAACAAGAACTCCAAACGGACTATGATACGGCGGCGACGGGTGCTTTGACAAGGCGGGTGGCATGGTGTGTTCGCTTTCTTTAGCCCGGGCATTGATGCCTGGGATCAGGGAACTCCGGCAGAGGCGACACGGGGCGATTTGCGTCCCAGGCATAAATGCCTGGGCTAGAGAAAAGGCAACAAGAACGGAATCGCGAACAAGAAAACTACAGCCGGGAAAAGGCGTCCTCGGCAGCCCGAACGAATGCGGCGACGGCGGCCGCATCCTTTTTCCCAGGGGACAATTCCACTCCGCTGGCCACATCAACAGCACCCGGACGACGGGTACTGATGGCATCCCAAACATTGGATGGGGTAAGTCCACCTGAAAGTGTAATTCGCGACCGATCCAGATGATCGAAGAGGTCGAAAAGGTTAGATACTTCCAAGAGTCTCCCTGTACCTCCATGGGCGTAATCGGAGTACGCATCCAACAGTATGCGCTCGGGGGAAACTTTCAAGGATTTGCATGCCTCCAAATATCGCATCACCGGCGCGAGGCCGACGGGACCGATGCGAAACGCCGGCATGACCGGCCGCCCCCCAGATCAAGAAGAAACTCCGGCGGCTGGTCGCCGTGGAGTTGGATCAGGTCCAGGGGCAGCTCGTCGAATATCCGACCTATCTCCGCCGCCGGCGTATCGACGAAGACCCCCACCTTGACCATCTCCGGCGGCAACGCGGCGACAATGGCCTTGGCCTGCTGGAGGTCGACGAACCGCGGACTGCCGCGAAAAAAGTTCAGGCCCAGGGCGTCCGCTCCCGCCTGGACGACTGCCCGCGCGTCGGCGACGTTTGTAATCCCGCAAATCTTCACCTGGAACATATCAATATCATCGTGGAAAGAAACCCCGTCGTCAAACCTTCAAGCTGCAGCCCGGGTTCCGTCGATGACGAATGTATCGGATTTTCTGCGCAGACAAGCAGGTCACATCATGTCCGTCGGTCGCAGCAATCTTGGGCATACGTCCCATTTAACCTCGTCTCCGAAGACGCCAAAGATTGCGTATCTTCTCGCATTTGTTGTCAGCAGCTTATTGTCGTACTGGTGGGCCGCCGCGGGCCGACCGATGGGCGCGGCGAAGAAAGACTACGCCGCCACCGCGGTGATTCGCATTCATGGGCCTGCGCTGGCGGATCGCGGCGGAGCTGCCATCGGCCCGAACCTCGACGCGAACATTGTCCGGCAAAAGGCGCTGCGCAAGAGAACATCGATCGCGCCGCGCGGCAGATCCGCAGCCTAGCCCCGCTCGCCGCCGAGGGCCGCCCGGGCGGGGCGGACACGGAATCGGTCGTTCGCTTGCTGAACAAGCTGGTCGTCGGCGTGTCGCCGAAAAAGAGCGCGGAGGGGACGCGGATCTCGTTTACATATACTGACAAAAGCGCGCAAATGGCCGCCGGCTGGGTCAACGCCCTGGCCAACAGTTTCGCCGACGGATGCCGCCAGGAGTGGCGTGTCCGGGCGGAACAGGCGTATCGCGAGGCGGCGGAGGCCGCCGGCCGGGCGGCCGACGACTTCCGCGAGGCGACGAGGCGGCTGGACGCCGCGCGGTTTGCAATTTCAGGCATCGCGCAGCGCGGCGGCAAAGCCGGCTGCCCCGCCGGCCAACGCTTCGCCGACGGACAATCCCGCCTGGCTCGATTTGCAGCGGCAGCTCGCCGATTTGCAGCAGCGCCGCACGCGGCTGCTGGCCGACCGAACGCCGATTCACCCGGAAGTGCAGGAGACGGAGATTCGCCTTGCGGATGTGCAGCGGCAATTGGAGGCGACGGCGCGGTTTGTTCCGCCGCCGGCCCGCGCCGTTGGGCCGTCGTCGCCGGCGCCTCAGGCTGTGGCCGCCGAATCAATCAATAAGCTAAGCGAGGCGGTCGAGCGGGCCAGCCAGGCCAATTGGGACGCCGCGCAGGCCCGGCGGCAGGCCGAAAACATCCGGCGGCAGGACCTGCAAATCGAGCTGGAATTTGCCCAAGCCGAGCCGTCTTCGCCGTCGCAGGCCGCGCGCTTGCGCATGATCGCGGCGGCGATTGTCGCCGGGCTGACGACGACGATCGGATTGGGCATGATCGTCGTCGGCGCGGCCATGGACACGACGGTCAATTCCTTGGCCGACGTGCGCGCGTTGCTGACCGTTCCGATTGTCGGCGTCATCCCGCGAAGTCGCCGCTCGGTGGAGAAGCGGTTGGGACGGACCGGCTTCCTCCGCGCAATGTGGATCGGGGCGGGCGTGATCGTGATCGCGGGTTGCCTCGGAATCATGCTTTTCAGCGGGAAATAGGGCCATGTACGAACGCTATTTTGGTTTCTCCGAGCGGCCTTTCGCCTCCGTGCCTTGCGTGGAGCACTATTTTCCCGCCGCCGGCATTGAGGTCGCCAGGAAGACGTTGACGCGGTGCGTCGAGCGGGCGGAAGGCGTGGGGTTGATTGTCGGGCCGACGGGAAGCGGCAAGACGCTGCTGTGCCGGATCCTCGCCGGCCAGTTCCGCGGTGCCTTCAACGTCGCCCTGCTCAGCAGCGGCCGGCTCGGCGCGCAGCGCGCCTTGCTCCAGGCCATCCTCTACGAATTGGGCTTGCCCTGCCGCGGCATGGACGAAGGCGAACTGCGGCTGTCGCTGACCGAACACTTGACCTCGCCCGAAAAGTCGCCGCAGGGAATGGTCCTCCTCGTCGATGAAGCCCACGCCTTGCCGTTGCGGCTGCTGGACGAAATCCGCGCCCTGACCAATCTGCTCCACGAGGACCAGCCGCGCGTCCGCCTGGTCGTGGCGGGCAATCGCGGCTGGAGGAGCGGTTCGCCAGCCCGAAGCTCGATTCGTTCAGTCAACGGGTGGTCGCCCGCTGCTATCTCGAATCGCTGAACCGGACGGAGACGCAAGAATACATTCACGCCCTGGTTGGGGGCGTTGGGGCCAAGGGGCCGCGGCTCTTTCCCGCAGAGTCCTGCAACAGCGTCTACAAGGCCACCGACGGCGTGCCGCGGCTGATCAACCAGGTTTGCGACCATGCCCTGTTGTTGGCCTTCGCCGCCGGAAAGCGGCAGGTCGAGCCGGCCCTGATCGAAGAGGCCTGGGCCGACTTGCAGCAATTGCCCACCCCCTGGAACGAGCAGGCGGACGCGGAGCGAAACATCATCGAATTCGGCGGCCTGGACGACGAACCGGCCGACGCCGGGAAGGCGGACAACGCGAAGGTTTTTCACAGCGACGGCGACGGCGAACCGGCCGCAAGCGACCAACCGGCCGCCGAGACCGAGCCAGCGGAAGCTAAAGCGGACGAGGAGACTTCGCCGCCCGCGCTGCACGTCGTGCCGGACATCGACGAATCGGAGGCGGCCGAGTTGGAGCCGGCCGACCAACTCCAACGGATTCAGCAGATGTTGGCGGACGTGGAGCACGAGTTTTGCCCCGCCGGCACGATCGGCCCCGAGGTCGAACTGGCTTTCGACCAGCCGGAGCATCCCTTCCGCGAGTCGTTTCAGGAGGAGGAAGTGATTCGCGATCGTTACGCGACCCGGGGTGAGGCGATCGCGGCCGCGCCGCCGGCTGAGTCGCGCCCGGCGCCGGAGGAGGCGGCCGAGGCGCCCCGGGGACCAGAGGACTTTGGCCTTCCGTGCGGAGTTGCGGAGGACGAGGAGGCGGGGGCGGAATCGCCGCCGGAGTGGTGGAGCGATGTTCCGTCAGTGCCGTGGGGATTGAGCGAGGAGGCGCCGGCGCCGCAAAAAACGGCGGTCGGCGTGGAAGCCGCACCCTCGTGGGAAAATACGGAAACCACGGTCGTTCCGCCGGTTGAGCCGGTGGTTCAGTCCGCCGTGCCGCCGCGTTCGCACCGTTTCGACCGGCTGTTCAGCAACCTGCGTCACCAAGAGAGGGATTGTCGATGAGCCGCATGTTGCAAGCCCTTCGACAGATCGAAGCGAAAGGGGAGCGGTCGCCGCAAGCGGGTGATTTGGCGCCGGCGGAGACGATTGCCGTCGAGTCGGCGCGACAGGCTTTCGATCGAGTGGAAGCGGCCTTGGCGGCGGAGAATCTCTGCCCGCCCGGCTCGCCGGCGGCCTTGCAACTTGAACCGTTGCCGCCGCTCGATGGCTTTGTGGCAGAGCAGACGTTGGCCGCAGATGACGGCATTGGCGTCTCGCCAGCGGTGTCCGCCGCTGATCCTTACGCCGCGCTGGCCGAATCGATTGTCGCGCAGTGGGCGGCGCCCGGCGGCGAAAATGCCGCAACCGCCTCGGCGGTGTTGTTGTTCACCAGTGCGGGCGAAGGCGAGGGCAAGAGCACGACGCTGGCCCGCCTGGCCCCGGAGTTGCAGCGGCGCGTCTCGGGCGAGGTCCTGGTGGTCGACGGCAGCCTCCGCGCGGCGGCCCCCGCGGCACGCCAAAACATCCACCTGAGCGGCCGTCCGATCGAGGCCTTGGCCGGGCTTCGCAAGCGTTGCCGGCTGGTGCTGGTGGACGCCCCGTCGCTGCGGTTTTCCGAAACCGCGCCGCTGGCCGCCTGTTGCGACGGGACGTATCTTGTCGTGCAGTTGGGCGCGACGACGCGGCGGGCCTTGGCCGACGCGGTTGCGGTGATCGAGCGGAATCAAGGCCGGCTCGCCGGCTGTGTTGTCGTCGATTGACGCAGTAGCGTTTTCTTTTCCGTAGCCCAGGCATTCATGCCTGGGATCAAGGCGTCCGCCGAATGCCTTGCCCGATTTTCCCTGTCCGCCGCCCACGGCGGCAGACAGGGAAAATCGGGCAGCGGCGGAATGGGCGACGTTCTACCCAGGCATAAATGCCTGGGCTACAGAAAAGAAAGCATATTCAGCCGAGGGGAGCAGGTCTCGATAAACGAGGGAACGGCGCAATTGCCGCGTTCGAGCAGCTAGTCGCCGATCGCGTTACGGCTGGAGGAACGTGTACCAGCCGAGCCGAGCGAGCACGTCGGGCGATCCTTCATAGAGATTCCAATCGTGCGCGCCCACCGAGCAGGACACGTTCAGCAGATCGATTCTGTCGCACGATCCCGGCTCAGGGCAGCACAAGGGGCCGACGTAGCCCAGGGCCTCCGCGCCGCCGCGGCCGTAGAGCCGCGCATACCATTTCAACGCCCGATCGTTGCAGTTCTCCGTCGCCATTAAGCGTTCGACCAACGACAAGGCGTGGCCGTCGCGATGGCCGGGCAGGAGGGAGTCGGCGTCGGAGGCGGCCGCCAAGAGGACAACGCGGTAAGTCCGCCGCGCGGCGACGGTTGACGGCAGGGTTTGGCAGGCGATCGAGCCGCCGGCCAACAACTCCAGCGCCCCGGTCGCCGTCCGGGCGCCAAAACTATAGCCAACCAGGCAGACGGGGACATCCGCGCCATGTCGCCAAGCAATCGGGCGAGGTAATACGCTTGCACGTCGCTGACTTCGGCCTTCTCCTGGGCGTCCGCCCGGGGGCGGCGGCCGCCGCGATCGGCAGGCCACGACCAAATCACCAGCCGGAACGGCTTTCCTTGGGCGGCTTCTTGCATGTGGCCGTAGAGAAGCCAGCCATGCTCGACGGCAAGATCGGCGTCTGTGCGGTGGCCATGGATGAAGATCGTCGTTGGCGCGACTGCGGCGCCGTTGTCGAGGAACTCCGCGGCGGTCGCCGGCAGCCAGCAGTTGCCGGCGTCCCATCGCCAAAGCTGAATCGCCGCTCGACCGGCTTCGAGGTCGCCGCAGACCGGGGCGCAGCGGGTGCTGACCAGCCAGACTTCGCCGCTCGAGGCGGCGGCCAAGGGAGCCGGCAAGAGGAGAATGGCCAGTGCGGCGAAACGGACTGCCCGCCTCGCTTGCGCGAATTTTCCAGCGTCTTTCACAATCGCATTCTCCGCCGTCGGATTTCTTAAACCTGGCGCGGCGCCGGTTGCCCGACCGGCAAGGTTTACGCAAGTGTACCACTCAATTTGCGGTTGCGCGAGAAAGCAACCGTTGCATTTGCACATCATCAAGCGTGGTGTAGAGTTGTCATGCCAAGGGCCGTGCGGGGGGATTTTCCTCGTTAGCCTCCAGATAGGTTGCCGCGACGGCCGGCTTGGGCGGGAGAGGTGAGATATGAAGAAGATGCTGTCTTTGATGGTTGCGGCGGCGCTGTTGAGCTTCGCCGGCTGTGAATGCTGCAAATCCTGCTGCGGTTGCGGTCAGCACCCGGCGCCCTGCGGCGCGGCGCCGTGCCCCGGACCGTACAGTTCGTGTCCCTCCGGCGTGAGCGTCACGCCCGGGACCCCCGTGCCGGCTGAGTCCTATGCCGCCCCGGCGCTCCCTTAACGCGCATTCCTGCAAGAGCGTGCGAAAGTGCAGGGCTTGCCGCGCGCCGTGGCAATAGGCTGCCCCAGGGAAGCAGCAGCACAAAAACTCATCGCGATCGGCCGCGCCATCCTGAACCGCGCCGCCCTCGCGATGAGCCGGACGGGGATAGGACGCCAAAATCGGGTGGTTCGCCCGGCTATTCCGCCGCGGGACGAATCTCGACGATCTCGAACTTCAGCGTCCCCTTCGGCACCGCGATCTCCGTGCGGTCGCCGATCTTCTTGCCCAGCAGCCCCCGGGCCAAGGGACTGGTGACGAGGATCTTGCCGCTGTCATAGTCCTCTTCGCCCGCCCCGACGAGGGTGAATTCCTCCTCGTCGCCGAAATCGAGGTCCTTGACTACCACGGTCGAGCCGAAAGTCACCTCGTCTTTGGGCAATTGGGAGGCGTCGATCAACACGGCGTGGGAAAGTTTCTCGCGGAGGACGTTGATCCGGGCTTCCATCATTCCGCGGCTCTCTTGCGCCCCGTGGAATTCGGCGTTTTCGCTCAAATCGCCCTCGGCGCGGGCATTGGCCAGCCGCTCGAGAATCTTGGGCAACTCGACGTCGTGCAGTTGGGCCAGATCGGCCCTCAGCTTGTCGTATCCAGCCCGGGTCATCGGGATTCGTTCCGACATGTCGCTTCGTCTCCTGCCGCATTGAATGTGAGGATATTCCATTCTTATCGGCCCGGGGGCTGCTGTAAAGGACCATGTGACGGCCCCGGCGGCAAACCCCCTCGTTCAGTGGGGTAAGTCATGCGGCCGCGGGGACGGAACCGCGAGGCTCGCTTCGATTGCTGTCCCGCTCGGGGAAAATCTGATAAGCTGCATTTTTTGTGCATCCTCAGGTCGGGCAGAAAGGGGGGGCTCATGTCTCTCGTGCATATTCTTCTCGCCACCGGCGCGGACCTCAGTCCGCAGGCAATGGCCGAGGATTTCAACAAGCCGTAACATCGTTGGAGAAGAGGGGATGACTTCCGCCGCCCAGCCGCACAGTTCCGCGTTGCCGAAGGAGTCGTTGTTCGGCCATCCCGCGGGGTTGTACACCCTCTTCTTCGCCGAGATGTGGGAGCGGTTCTCCTTCTACGGCATGAGGGCCCTGCTGGTCTTCTACATGGTCAAGGCGTCGTTCTTGCACTACGGCGACGCCGACGCCTACACCGTCTACGGCGCGTATACGGCCTTGGTCTACATGACGCCGTTCTTCGGCGGCATGTTGGCCGACCGGTTGCTTGGCGCGCGGCGGGCGGTCATCTTCGGGGCGTTGCTGATGACCACCGGCGAGGGCTGCTTGATGCTTCCCAAGGCCCTCGCCTTCTACGGTGGACTGGGCCTGCTGATCGTCGGCAACGGCTTCTTCAAGCCGAACATCTCGACGATCGTCGGCACGCTCTACCGCACGTATCCCGGCAAGCGCGACGCGGGGTTCACGCTCTTCTACATGGGCATCAATCTCGGCGCCGCGATCTCGCCGTTGCTTTGCGGCTACATTGGGGAAACGTACGGCTGGGACAAAGGATTCGGCCTGGCGACGCTTGGCATGTTGATCGGTTTGGCTGTGTTTGTGCTTCCCCGACGCGCGACCGCCGTGACAATCGTCGCCGGCTCGTTTAGCGCGGCGACGATGCTCCTGCTGCGACACCCCGCCGAACTCTCCGCGACGCTGGTGAACGTCTTTGTCGCCGCGGCGGTGATGGGGGCGGCGATTGTCGCCGCCGTCGGCATCGTCCGCGGCGGCTTGCCGCGCTACGCCGGCGCCCCGGCCGATCCGCAGCGACTCCGCCGCCGGCTGGGCGGGATTGTCCCGACCGAGTGGGCGGTCTACCTCGGCTCGATCGCGCTGGTCCCCGTTTTCGTGTTTCTCGTCTCCAGCGGGGCGACGTTGACGAAAGACCGGCGCCCCATGGTCTTCTGGAAGGGCGCGGTGGATCGGCTGGAGGCAAGCCCCAGCGCAGTGGACAAGGCGGCGGCCCTCTGTCTCCAGGAAGTGAGCAAACCCGCCGGCATCATTCTCATCCTCTCCGCTCTGCTCGCCTTCGGCTACCTGGGGTACGAGGCGCTCCGGTTGGACAAGGTCGCCCGCCACCGCATGTACGTGGTCTTCGTGCTCGCCTTCTTTAGCCTGATTTTCTGGGCGTTTTTTGAACAGGCGGGCAGTTCGCTCAGCAACTTCGCGGACCGGAATGTGCAGCGGGTGTACAGCGCCGCCGGTCGAGTCGTCGGCCGGGAGGACGTGGGAAAGACGATTCGGCTTCAGCCGACCCAGGAGCAGATCGGCTACCGCAACGGCGATCGATTGTTCACCCTGAACGTCTTGACGAACCTGCGCGAGAAAAACACCGAGGACAAGAATTTCGAGGTCCCTTGGAAGGTGGCGGAGGACAACGTAGGGATGAGAATCGCCCGGCGGGCCGACGAACTGCCCGCGAGCCTCTTTCAGGCCGCCAACCCGGTCTACATTCTCGTCCTCGGCCTGGCGTTCACCGCCCTCTGGGGGTTCCTTGGCGCGCGGGGAATGGAGCCGAGCACGCCGTTGAAATTCGCCTTCGCCATGGTGCAGCTTGGCCTCGGCTTCGTCGCTTTCTGGGTCGGGACGAGGACCGCCGACCCGCGCGGAATGGTCGCTGTCGGCTGGCTGCTGCTCGGCTATCTTTTCCACACCACTGGCGAACTCTGTCTCTCGCCGGTCGGACTTTCAATGGTCACCAAGCTCTCGCCCGCGAGGCTGGTGGCCACGGTCATGGGGGTATGGTTCCTCTCGACGGCCTTCTCCCAGTTCCTGGCTGGGATCATTGCCAGTTTCACCAGCGTGAGCGACAGTTCGGCGGGCGCGATCATTCCGCCCCCCCGGGAGACGCTGCACGCCTACGGCGATGTCTATCGCATCATTGCCATCGCCGCGTTCGTCGCCGCCGCAATTTGCTTCGCGCTGGTCCCGCTGCTGAAGAAATGGATGCACGAAGGCGAGGAAACTGCCTGCTAGTCCCCCACGGTTGCCCAAAAAATGTTGACATTCCCCCATGTTGGCCGATAGAATGCCATCGGGCAAGGAACGAGCAGGGGAAACAGGGGAAAAGCGGGAGGCGATGGCCATGCGATGCTTGCGCCTGGCGGTGCTGGCCGGTCTTTGTCTGTCGGCCGGGCAAGTCTTCGCCCAACAGGCGACCATCCGCGACCGATGGTCGCTGGATCGAGCGGCTTCTTCGAGCAGAGCGGCGTCCAATGGTCCGGCAATTGGGGCGGGGCCCAGTTCCAATTCGGCGGGGCGAATCTTGCGCAACCCGCCTTTGGCGGCGCCAATCCCGCCGCCGGACTCGCCACCGGCTTCTCCCTCTTCGGGCCAAATGCCAGCTTCAACCTCCGTTTCAACTGGGGACAAGGGGCCACAAGTTCGCTCGTCGGCCAAACCCCCAGCGTCACGATGATGAACGGTCAGACCGGCTATTTTTCGGACACGTCGCAGACGCCCTTCGTCATGGGTTTTATCCCCGTGGTCGGCGGTTCGCCGATGATCGGGGGCACGCCGTTGCTCGACTTCGACCCCGCGGCGTCGGCCAGCGGGGGTTTGCCTTCGGCCTCGCCGGGAAATTCCCGCGTGCAGGAATTCATCCAGGCCCATCCGCAGGGCGTCGCTGCTGGGGATGCGCCGCCGCGGCCAGCGGCTCCGCGGCCTGCTGCGGGCGGCTGGCAGCGGCTTGCCGCCGCGGAAGAGAGTTCCGCGGGCCGCCCGGCCCCGAGCGTCGCCGAAGCCCGGCGAATGCGCGAGGCGGAGCAGATCGCCCAGCAGAAGGAAGTGCAGGCGCTGTGGATTCGCGGCCGAACGGCCGAAGAAGACGGAAAACCGGGGGTAGCGAAGATTTACTATCAGATGGTCGCGAATCGCGCCTCGGGCGACATGCAGCGGCGGGCGATCGAGCGATTGGACGCCTTGCGCTGCGCCCCGCTGAGCGGGATTCATCGGCCCTTCATCCCGCGTTGTCGCCTTCCGCGCGACTTCGCTCCTCGCCTGCGGTTTCGCCGCGAATCACCCCGCCGACGATCTTCGTCGCCCTGACCCGCGTCAATCGCCCGATCAATTCCTCCCCGCCGGGCAACTCCACGGGTGCATAGCGGTCGGACGTGCCGCAGAAGGTTCCCGGCCGGTTGTCCGCCGGGGCCTCGACGAGGACCTGAAGCGTGCGGCCGAGGAGGCTTTCAAAGTACCGCTGCCGCAGCCGTTGGCCCAGTGCGGCCAATTCGGCGGCCCGACGCTGCTGGACGGCCCCGGGGACGCGGCCGGGCAATTCGGCGGCGGGCGTTCCCTGCCGCGGACTGAAGCGAAAAACGTGCAGCTTCGAAAAGCCAACCTCCTCCACCGTGCGGCACGTGGCCGCAAAATCCGCCTCGCTCTCGCCGGGAAAGCCGACGATGACGTCGGTGGTCAGGGCCGGGCGGTCCAACGCCGCGCAAACCTCGCGGCATCGCTCGATCAATCTCTGCACCGGCCAACGCCGCCGCATCCGCCGCAGCACGCTGTCCGAGCCGCTTTGCAGGGGGATGTGCAAATGGGGACAGATCCGCGCGGGGTAATCGGCCATCGTGCGAATCAGTTCCGGCGAGACCTCGCTCGCCTCCAGGCTGGAAATCCGAATGCGAAAATCGCCGTCCAACTCCGCCGCGCGGCGGACGAGCCGGGCAAGGTTCATTCCCGGGACAGCCCTCTCCACGAAGTAATGGCCGAGGTGGATGCCGACGAGAACGATTTCGCGATGCCCATGCTCCGCCAGGCGGCGGGTTTCCGCCAAAACATCCGCGGGATCGCGGCTGGAAAGGACCGGCCGGACGTGCGGGATGATGCAATAGCTGCACTCCATCGCGCAACCGTCTTGCACCTTGACGTAGGCGCGATGTCGCCGCCCGAAGCTGGAAATGCCGCTGGGGACGTCGACCAGTCCACGGCGGGCCAACAGGTCGGGCAGTTGCCGCTTGTCGCCGAGGACTTCGACGACGCCGGGCAGGGCGGCCACTTCCTCGGCGGCCCGGCTGGCGTAGCAGCCCATGACGATGATTTCCGCCTTGGGGTTCCGCCGGGCGAACTGGCGGATGAGTTTGCGGCTTTTCGCCTCCCCCTCGGCGGTGACGCTGCACGTATTGACGATGCACAGATCGATCGCTTCGCCCGGCTCGGGCTGGCGATATCCCAGCCGCCGCAGCCCTTCGCGCAGTACTCGGTCTCGTACTGATTGACCTTGCAACCCAGCGTGATGGCGGCGAGCGTAGGCATGGGAGAAAGAGCAGGTGAGCAGGTGAGCAGGTGAGCAGGTGAGCAGGTGAGCAGGTGAGCAGGTGAGCAGGTGAGCAGGTGAGCAGGTGAAAAGGCGAGCAGGCGATGCCCTTCCCCCTGGTCGGACCGATCCGGAGCCATTATACTGTCGAGACAGCGGGGGGGATAGACACAGTACCGGCAGACAGGGGAACGTTATGGCGACAATCGACGAATATCTGGCCGCGGAAGCGCCGCGGTTTGAAGAAGAATTGTGCGCGTTTCTGCGGATTCCCAGCGTCAGCGCCGATCCGGAGCGGAAAGCGGACATGGCGCGGGCCGCCGCCTGGGTGGCCGACCAGTTCCAGCGGCTCGGTTTCGTCGGCGAGGTGATTTCCACCGACGGCCATCCGCTGGTCTACGGCGAGTCGCCGCGCGTGGCCGGGGCCCCGACGGCGTTGGTCTACGGCCATTACGACGTGCAGCCGCCCGATCCGCTGGAGAAGTGGACGTCACCGCCGTTCGAGCCCGTGCGGCGCGAGGGCAACGTCTACGCCCGGGGCGCCACGGACGACAAAGGCCAGATGTTCACGCACATCAAGAGCGCCGAGGCCTGGGTCCGCGTCCGCGGCAGCGCGCCGATCAATTTGAAATACATCATCGAGGGGGAGGAAGAGGTCGGCAGCCATGCCCTGGAGGAGTTCATCGTCGCCCATTCCGAGCGGCTTCGCTGCGATTGCGTCGTCATCAGCGACAGCGGCAAGTTCAGTCGCGAGATTCCCGCGATCACCTACGGGCTGCGCGGCATTGCGTACTACGAATTGCTGTTGCAAGGCCCGAATCGCGACCTGCACTCGGGGAGTTTCGGCGGCTCGGTGACGAATCCGGCCAACGCCCTGACGCAGATTCTCTCGGCGATGATCGATCGGCGGGGCAAGGTGCGGGTCCCGGGGTTTTACGACGACGTCGTCCCCCTGACCGACCGCGAGCGCCGCGAAATGGCGGCGTTGTCCTTCGACGAGGCCCGGTACTTCGCCGAAATCGGCGTCTCCGGAGCGGTCGGCGAAGAGGGCTACACGACGCTGGAAAGGCGTTGGGGCAGACCGACGTTTGACATTTGCGGCATTGGCGGCGGATACCAGGGCGTCGGGGCGAAGACCATCCTCCCCGCCGCCGCCGCGGCGAAGTTCAGCTTCCGCCTCGTGCCGCACCAGGACCCGGCGAAGATCACCGCCGCGCTGCGGACATGGCTGGCCGAGATCTGTCCGCCGGGCGTGACCTGGGAATTGATCGACCTTCATGGCTCGCCCGCCGTGATCGTCCCGCTGGACAGCCCGTACATCGCCGCGGCCGCCCGGGCGATCGAGCACGCCTTCGGCCGCAAGCCGGTCTATACCCGCGAGGGCGGATCGATCCCCATCGTGCTGAATTTCTACCAGGCGTTGAAGGCCGACGCGCTGTTGCTCGGCTGGGGGCAGGACGACGACAACACGCACAGTCCGAACGAGAAGTTCGCCTTGGCCGATTTCCATCGCGGCATCAAGGCCAGCGCCCGCTTGTGGGAGGAATTGGCCGCCGTGAAGGGAGCGAAGAAGGCGTAAGAACGGTGTGAATTTCCAACGGCAACAAGGCGCCTCGCATCATGCTCGATCGCAAATTCATCATCGACAACGCGGAATTGGTGAAGGAAAATTGCCGCCGCCGCGGCGCGAAGGCCGACGTCGATCGACTCGTGGCCTTGGACGGCCAGCGAAAGACGCTGCAAGCCGAGGTCGAGCAATTCAACCGCCAGGCGAACGAACTGGCCAAGTCGATCGGCAAGGCGAAGGACGCCGCCGAGCGCAACGCGCTGAAGGAGCGGGGGCGGGAGTTCCGCCAAACAGACCGGCGACATCCAGCGGCAGCTCGACCTCCTGGCCGCCGAACAAGAGGCGATCCAACGCACGATCCCCAACCTTTCGCATCCCGATGCCCCGGTCGGCGGCGACGATCGGGCCAATCTGGAAGTCGCCCGCGGCAAGACGCCCCCGCCGAAGTTCGACTTTCCGCCGCTGGATCACGTCGAGCTGAGCGAGAAGCTCGACCTGGTCAACCTGGAGGCGGGCGCCCGCGTGGCCGGACACGGCTTCTATTTTTTGAAAAACGAGGCCGTGCTGCTCGAATTGGCCCTGCTGCGCTACGCCCTGGAGGTCCTGCTGGGCGAAGGCTTTACGCCGTTTTCCACCCCCAACGTCGCCCGAAACGAAGTGCTCGAAGGGATCGGCTTCATTCCGCGCGGGCCGGAAACGCAGATTTACAGCATCGAGCAAAGCGACCTCAGCCTCGTGGCCACGGCGGAGATCACGCTCGGCGGGCTGATGGCCGGCCAGACGATCGACGCGGAGGCGTTGCCGTTGAAGCTGTGCGGGGTGAGTCATTGTTTTCGCACCGAGGCGGGCGCCCATGGCCGGGCGACGCGCGGCATCTTCCGCGTCCACCAGTTCACGAAGATGGAGATGTTCGCCTACACCCTGCCCGAGGAAAGCGACGCGATGTTGCAATATCTTCGCGACCTGGAATGCCGCCTGTTCGACGGCCTGGGCATCCCCTATCGCGTCGTGGACACGGCCACGGGCGACCTTGGCGGGCCGGCCTATCGCAAGTTCGACCTCGAAGCCTGGATGCCCGGCCGGGGTGAGTTCGGCGAAATCACCAGCACCTCGAACTGCACCGACTATCAATCCCGCCGCTTGAACATCCGCTACAAGGTCAAAGGCGAGAAGGGCACGCACCTCGTCCACACGCTCAACGGCACGGCGGTGGCGATCACGCGGGCGCTGGTGGCCATTTTGGAGAATTACCAGCAGGCCGATGGCTCCGTGGTCATCCCCGAGGTCTTGCGGGGATATGTCGGCAAGCAGCGGATCGCGCGGCGGGCGTAGCCCAGCGGTTCCTGCTCGACAAGCCGAGTTGTTGGAGAACTCGCCGCCGGCGCTCTACATCTGGTGATGGACCTTTGGCCCGGCTTGCTTTGCGATCACCTGAAGTTGATCCACGATGCGGGCGACGCCGTCCACATTGCGCACGGTCTGCATCGCCAACTGCCGCTGATGCTCATACTGAATCTTCCCGGTAAGCGTCACTGTCCCCTTCAAGCTCGTGACGGCCACTTTGCACGGCGGCCGCACGCCGTGGCAGGACAGACTCTGGCTGACTTTTTGATTGAGATCGCGGTCGGGGATAGGGTCTTTTTTGCGAAACATGGTCAGGCTCCAAGAAAGGCGGGGGTTTGCACGCAACACCACGAAGGGAAGCCGACCGCGTCGCCGCTGAGGGTTGGTCAGAAGGAGGGGGAAGAATTGCCCTTCTAGGGTTATTCTACACGATCCGGGACTGAAAGGCAAGGGCGTAGGGGCATTTATCTCCCCGAAAGGGCGAAAACGACCGGCCGAAGACCGCCTGCGGCGACGCTATTGACAGCCTCATCCGCCCGTGCAAAAATCATTGCGTTTTGGGGATGGAGTCCCCCGCACAATCGCCCCCGTCGGGCTAATGACTCCTGCCGTATCGCCGTTTCCGGCAGGGGTCGAGCCGTTGCTGCCCGCACACCCTGCCGAAGGGCAGGGTTTTTCGCTTTCTTGGGCAGAAGGGGACTCTTATGGAACAAGTCTACACGGTGGCGACTGTCTGGTTGGCATTGGCGGTTCTCTCGACGGCACTGGCCAGCCACATGCGGATCTCGATGGCCCTGGTGGAAATCTGCGTCGGCACGATCGCCGCTTACGCGATCGGCGTCGAGCGGCTTGGGGCGAACGAACAATGGCTTCGCGTCCTTGCCTCGGTCGGCGCAGTCCTGCTGACCTTTCTAGCCGGCGCGGAACTCGATCCCCGCGCGATGAAGGCCAAGCTTCGCGAGGTCCTCGTCGTTGGGCTGTTCGGCTTCCTCGCGCCGTTTTTCGGCTGCGCCGCCTTGGCGCGGTTCGTCCTCGGATGGGGCGGCCCGGCAAGCTGGCTGGCCGGCATTGCCCTGTCCACCACCTCCATGGCCGTCGTCTACGCCGTGATGCTCGAATCGGGATTCAACAAGACCGAATTTGGCAAGGGCATCCTCGGCGCGTGTTTTGTCAACGACCTGGGGACGGTCATCGCCCTGGGGTTGATGTTCGCCCCATTCACCTATCGAACGCTCATTTTCGTCGGCGTTTCGGCCGTCACGATCTGGCTGCTGCCGGCGATCACTTCGCGGCTGGTCGCCTGGTACGGCAACCGCACGGCGGCCATCCGCACGAAATGGATTCTGCTGGTCCTCTGCGGCCTGGGGGCGTTGTCGCTTTGGGCGGGAAGCGAAGCCGTCCTGCCGGCCTACATCGCCGGCATGGCCCTGGCCGGGACGATCGGCCGCGACCACTTCTACGTCCGCCGACTGCGGACGCTGACCATCGGCTTCCTCACGCCGTTCTATTTCCTTCGCGCCGGCTCGCTGGTTTCGTTGCCGGCGCTGGCCGCGGCGCCGCTGGTGTTTGCCGCCCTGTTTGCGGGCAAATCGGCGGCGAAGATTTTGGCCTGTTTCCCATCGTCGGCCTGTTTCGCCGCGACCGGAAGGAGCGTTGGTACTATACGCTGATGATGTCCACGGGCCTGACCTTCGGCACGATTTCCGCGCTTTACGGCCTGACGCACCACATCGTCACGAAGGAGCAGTATTCGTTTCTCGTGGCCGCGGTCATCGGCAGCGCGGTGATTCCGACGATGATCGCCAACGCCTTCTTCCTTCCCCGCCACTTGCTGCCGGCGGCGCCGGCCGCCGAGGAGGGGATCCCGCGCATGGAGGCCGCCGCGGAGGAGACGATCGACGCCGGTCTGGAGGATGAATGAGAAAGTAGGGTGGGTCAAGCGAAGCGAGTCCCACCCGAATTGTCCGACGTCGCGCTTTGGGTGGGGCTTCTACAAACTTCCGACATGGGCGGCCACTCACGCCAGCGCCGCGAACACTTCACGAAGCTCCGGAGTCTCCTCCGTGTTCGAGCCGGTCGGCCAGAACCCGCAAGGCGAGGGCCTCGACCTTAGAAACCGCCTCCTCCCGGCTGCTGCCGTAAACCATGACGCCTGGCAGTTCCGGGACTTCGGCGATCCAGCGGCCGTCGTCCTCCCTCTCCAACTCGACCTTCATCTATTATCTCCCCACCCACTCTGCTACGCCATGAGGACGCGCGAAAAATCAAATGCGCCGGTTAGGCTTTCCGGCTGCCTGTTTTCGCGGCGCAAGCCGCTGCGAGGGGCCGCCGCATCACCTACCCTTGATAAGACGATCGTACTCGGTATGAGGACCAATCCAGAACCATAGGATTCCTTCCTCGTTGCCGGGAGCGTCCATCCCCAGTGCCCGGAAATGAATGCCTACTCTGACGGACCATAGGCGGCCGATTTTCTTCAAGCGAAGAGACGGATGCGTATGGTCCACCTTCAGGAGCGCGAAGCACTTGTCGGCGGTCTCGCGCACCTCATTCGGCAAGCGACGATAGAGGGCCCAGAAGTCTGGACTGGCGAAGTGTTTCAGAGCGGCGCGCATCGGCCCGCCTCGAAATCGGCCCGCGCCTTTTCCACGAGGGATCGCAATGCCCCCGACCCCTGGTCCCGCTCGATTTGGCGGTCCCAGCGTTCCTCCTCGTAGTGCTCGAACCAGGCGGAGAACACCGCGAAATCTTTCTCGGCGAGGGCTCGAACGGCTTCCTGGATTTCAGCGATCGTTGTCATTGGGGCGCCCCTTGCGACGACGTCGAGGTCCACATGCGTACATCTTAGCAGGAACGATGCGGCCGGGCAAGACTCTTTGGCTCACGCCGAATTCACACCACCAACACCCCGGGCTCGGGATGATCGAGGCACAAGAGCATCGAGAGATAGTCGCGCAGATTGCGGGTGAGGAGGAAATGCTCGCGGACAAAGTCGTGTCCGGTGCGGCCCATCCGCTGCCGCTTTTCGGCGTAGCGCAAGAGGTAATGGATGCGGTAGGCGGCGCCGGCGGGCGAGTGCACGAGAAAGCCCGTCTGATAGTCGTGCACCTGGATCGTGATCCCGCCGCACGCCCCGCCGATCACCGGCTTGCCCTTCCATAGGGCCTCGGTCACGGTCAGGCCGAATCCCTCCTTGAGCGACTTTTGCAGCACGACCGTCGCCGAGCGTTGCAGGGCGTTGATCGCGCGGTGCGAGTCGGGCGGGAGGAGGAGGATTTTCACGTTCGGATCGTCGCCGGCGCGGTCCATCGCCTCGCTGAGGACTTCCGCCCCTTCGGGATCGTCGTCGGCCGGGCCGCCGACCAGGGCCAATTGCATTTCCGGATGATACGGCTTCAGCAGCCGATAGGCCTCGATCACGCCCAAGGGGTCTTTGAAGCGGTCGAATCGCGAGACCTGGAGCAGCAGCGGCCGCTGGGGGTCGATGCCGAAGCGGGCGAGCGTCTCCAGCCGCTCCGCCTCGGGAATCGCGCAGTTCTTGTCCGACAGCGGATCGATCGAGGGGAGGATGAGAAACATCGGGCAGGCCAGCGGGCGGGTGAAGGCGGCCATGGAAAAGATCGTCGCGTCGTAGTGCAATAAAGCCCGTTCGAGGTGCTTCCAGACGCCGCGGTTGGGATGCGAGGCGTCGATGTGACAGCGCCAAATCCAGCGGCCCACCTGCCCGAGCGGCGTAAACTCAGGCAGATAGATCGGCTGCGGATCGTGGATGAAGACAACGTCCGCTTCGAGGTTAAGCCGCATGGCGTTCTCGCGGTTCACTTCGTAGTGCAGGTCGAAATCGCTCTTCTTCAGCGAGACCGGCAGGCCCTGCAAGCCGTTGTGAAAGGCCTTGGTGACGCGGTAGAAGTCTGCCGGGGCGGAAATCACTTCCCAGCGGGCGTCAAGCCCCAACTCGCACATCAGCGGCGCCATCCAGCCGAGGATTTCCGCCACGCCGCCGCCGCTGCGGGTCGAGTTGACGTGTACGATCCGCTTTCCCGCCAGCCGCGCCGCCAACCGCCGCAGCCGCTCGACCTCCTGGTGGCCGACGATCTCTTCGTACCGATCCAAGAGCTTCATGGGGCGGTCCTTGGGATGGCCGGGGCCTCTTCGACATAGTGGTGAAACGCCTCGACCAGGGCGGTGCGGAGTTGGCTGAGGTTGAGGAAGTGGAAGTCGATCGCCCGCACCCGCCCCACCAGCGACCGCTCCGCGCCGCCCTGTTCGAGCCAGAGCGAAAAATCGTCGCTTTGCCCGCCTGTCCGCCGCCGCGCCTCGTGGACATGGAAGAAAAGCGACCGCACCGGGATGCGTTCGATGGCCTCCAAGAGGGAGGCCGGCGTGGCGATTCGCTCGCCCGTGTCGAAGGCGATCAACCGCGATTGGATCAATTGGAGTTCCATCCCCGGGCGGCACCAGGGCACGCGTTCCAGCCCCCAGAGCCGGTCCTCGATCAAATTGACCAGCGTCGTCCGCAGGGCCTCGGTCGAAGCCAGGCGGTAGGGATCGACCAGGCCCAACTGTTCGCCGAGAACGTGGTCGCCCAGGGCGGTCCAGCACCAGCGGGCCAAGTCATTGGGGAACTCGTGCAGTTCGAAGTGGTCCTCCAGGGCGCACCGCATCAGATGATGTTCCAGGACCCCCTCGGGGACCGTGCGCAGGGCGTCGAGCAGTTCGCGAAGGTTGCGAACAGACCCTCCCCGTGGCGCAGCGGACGAGGCTGCAATCGAACAGGCAGAACGGTTCCGTCGCTTCCAAGTCGATTCGACTCCCTTCCGCGGCACTTGACGCGGCCTTCACAGCATAAATAATCATAAGGTAGACGGCAAGCCCCTTCCAGTGCGGGGGACGGCGGCTCGTTGTACGGCATTTCTGAGATTTGGCGTTTGGAGAGGGTTGGCATGCAGCACGATCCTGAACATCCTCTCCAAGGAGCGTCGCGGCAGAACGACGGAAGCGTCGTCTGGCGGGTCTGGGCTCCGCGTTCCCGGAATGTCCGCCTGGCGGCATTTTTTCGGGACGGTCGTCGCGACATCGACATGGAGCGGCTCGACGACGGCTATTTTGCCTGCCGCCTGGCCGAAGCGGCGGAAGGATTGCCCTATGCCTACGCCTTCGACGACGGGCGCGAGTATCCCGATCCCGCCTCGCGATGGCAGCCCGAGGGCGTCGGTTGCCCCTCGGCCGTTTTTTTTCCGGAGACGTTCGCCTGGTCGGACGCGGATTGGCGCGGCGTCGCGAGAGAATCCCTGGCGATCTACGAGCTTCACGTCGGCGCGTTCACCCCGGAAGGAACGTTCGACGCCATCGTTCCGCGACTGCCGCAGTTGGCGGAACTGGGAATTACGGCGATCGAACTCATGCCCGTCGCCCAGTTTTCCGGGGACCGCAACTGGGGCTACGACGGCGTGCATCCCTACGCGGTGCAGAACAGCTACGGCGGTCCGCGGGCGCTCCAGCGGCTGGTCGACGCCGCCCATCGCTGCCGTTTGGCGGTCATTCTCGACGTGGTCTACAACCACCTCGGCCCGGAAGGAAACTTTTTGGGCAAGTTCGGACCGTACTTCACCGACCGCTACCACACGCCCTGGGGCAACGCGATCAATTTTGACGGCGCGGAGAGCGACGCGGTGCGGGCGTTTTTCATTCACAACGCCCGCGCTTGGGTCCGCGACTTCCACATCGACGGCCTTCGCCTCGACGCCGTGGAGACGATGTACGACTTCGGCGCTTGCCACATCCTCGCGGACATTCAGGAGGCGGTCCAGGAGGAGGCTGCCCAAGCCGGCCGCACGGTCCACGTCATCGCCGAGAGCGATCAGAACGACCTGCGGCTGATTCGTCCCCGCCAGCGCGGCGGATATGGGCTGGACGGCGTCTGGGCGGACGACTTTCACCACAGCGTCCATGCCTTGCTCACCGGACATCGCGCCGGGTATTACATGGACTACGGTCGGCCGGCCCATTTGGCCAAGGCGATCCGCGACGTTTTTGTCTATGACGGCTGCTACAGCCGGCATCGCCGCCATCGCTACGGCAGCCGGGCGGGCAAAACGGAGCGTTCGCATTTCGTCGTCTGCGTGCAGAACCACGACCAGGTGGGCAACAACGGCGTCGGGAACCGCCTGGCCACGCTCCTGCCGCCCCCGGCATGGCGGCTGGTCTGCGGGCTGCTCTTGCTCTCGCCCTGCACGCCGCTGCTGTTCATGGGGGAAGAATACGGCGAGGACCGGCCTTTCCCCTTCTTTTGCTCGTTCGCCGAGCCCGCGCTGGTCGAGGCGGTGCGGCAAGGACGTGCCAAGGACGTGGCGTCGATGTGGCATCCGCAGCCGGTGAAAATCCTCGATCCGCAGGCCAGGGAAACGTTCGCTGCGGCGAAACTGAGTTGGGCGTGGCCGCCGGGGACCGATCGCGCCGGTTTGCGGCTGCTCTATCGCGACCTCTTGGCCGCGCGGCGGCAGTGGCCGGCGCTGGCCGATCGTGCGGCCGCCAAGGCGCGATTGGTCGATTCGCGAAAAGTCCGCGGCCCGGGCGGCGAGCCCGCCTTGCTGGAATTCACGCGCGGCGGCGGCGCGGGACTGCTCGTTTTGGCCAATCTCACGTCGGTCCCTCTCTCCCTTCGGGAGAGGGTCGGGGTGAGGGGACATCGGAGAGGATCCCGAATTCTCGAAGCCAGCGCGTTGCCAACTTCCCCTCACCCCAACCCTCTCCCGAAGGGAGAGGGGGACCTAAGATCGGCGATTTGTGAGACTCCGCTCCTCAGCACGGAAGCCGTCCGTTACGGCGGCCAGCGCCGCCCGGACCAATCGGCCGATGGATGGCTCCCGTACGAACTGATGGTTTTCGACCGCAGCGGAGGGCGACGATGAGCGACGTTGCTTTGTGGGGCAAGCTGGTCGCCGACGCCGTGGGGCAAACGCTGGCCGATCGCTCCTGTCGTCCCGCGGCCACCTACCGCCTGGAGTTGGCCAAAGATGCGATGACCTTTCGCGACGCGGCGGCGGCGATCCCCTATCTCGACGAACTGGGCTTTAGCCATGTCTACCTCTCCCCCTGCCTGAAAATCCGCAGCGGCAGTTCACACGGCTATGCGGTGGTGGATTTCGGGCAGCTCGACGCGGGTCTGGGCGGCGCGGAGGGGTTCGGCGAACTGGTCGAAGCCCTCCGTCGCCGCGGCATGGGGCTGCTGCTGGACGTCGTTTCCAACCACATGAGCGCGACCCCCGGCGAGAACGCCTGGTGGAGCGACGTGCTCGAAAACGGCCCGGCGTCGCCCTACGCGGCCTATTTCGACGTCGATTGGCGCCCCGTCAAGGAGGAATTGCAGAACCGCGTCCTCCTGCCGATCCTCCGCGAGCAGTATGGGCAAGTCCTGGAGTCGGGCGAACTGAAGCTGGAGTTTCGCGACGGCGGCTTCTTCATCCGCTGCGGCCAAACTCTGCTGCCGCTGGAGCCGCGCTCCTATCAGGCGGTCCTCGGCCATCGTCTCGACGCCTTGAAATCCGCCATGCCCGCCGACTCCGAGGACCTGCGCGAACTGGAAAGCGTGCTCACCGCCTTGGAGCACCTGCCCAAGTGCATGGACGCCGGCCCGGCGCAGATCGCCGAACGGCAGCGGGAAAAGGAGGTCGTCAAGGACCGGCTTCGCCGCCTCGTGGACCGCTCCGCGGCGGTGGCCGCGCACATCGCCGCCGGCGTGCACGACTTCAACGGCTCCGCGGACGATCCGCAAAGCTTCGACCGCCTCGACCACCTGCTCGATCGGCAAGTGTATCGGCTGGTGCACTGGAAGGCCGCGGCCGACGAGATCAACTACCGCCGCTTCTTCGACGTCAACGAACTGGCCGCCGTCTGCATGGAGGACCCGCAGGTCTTCGAGGAAAGCCATCGCCTGGTCTTCGATCTGCTCGTCCGCGGCGACGTCGCCGGCCTGCGGATCGACCACATCGACGGGCTGTACGACCCGATGCGGTACTTGCGAAACCTTCAGCGGGGCTATCTCACGGCCTTGGGACGGGCGGAATACGAGCGGCGCAAGGAAATCGCCTGGCATTTTCGCCTGCCCAGCGGGGCGAAAACCGGCGCGCACGCGACGGCCGGCGGCGCTGCCCTGGCCCAGCAAGAAGGCGGCGGCGGAATTGCCGCGGCAATCGCCGAAAAAGCCGGCGACCCGGCCGCGGAGGACTGGCCGCCGTGGAGCCAGATCGAGCCCGAATTCCTCCTCGCCGCGGGCGAACTTTTCCGCGACGGGCGAGTCCCCCTCTACGTCGTCGTCGAAAAAATCCTCGGGCCGGAAGAGCCGCTGCCCGAACACTGGCTCGTGGCCGGCACAACCGGCTACGATTTTCTCAACTCCGTCGGCGGGCTGTTCGTCGATCCGACGGGACTGAGCGAATTGACCGCCGTCTACAACCGCTTCCGCGACCAGCGCTCGGATTATCGCGAAGTCGCCTACCAGTCGAAGCTGCTGATCCTGCGGGCGGCGATGGCCAGCGAGGTCCACCTCTTGGCCCATCGGCTCAACCGCATTTCCAGCCGCCGCCGCTGGTCGCGCGACTTTACGCTCAACGCGATTCGCGTGACGCTGCGGGAAATCCTCGCCTGTTTTCCCGTCTATCGCACCTACATCCGCGAGGGGCACGTCGCCGAGCGGGACCGGCAATTCGTCTGCCGCGCGGCGGCGCAGGCGAAGCGCCGCAACCCGGCGATGAACGCGGCGTTGTTCGACTTCATCCGCGACGTGCTGCTGTTGGAGGCCTCCGCCGGCGTTGGACGAGGCCGGCCGCCGCGAGCGGGAACTGTTCGTCGGCCGCTTCCAGCAGACCACCAGTCCCGTGATGGCCAAGGGGATCGAGGACACGGCGTTTTACCGCTATTGCCCGCTGCTCTCGCTGAACGAGGTGGGCGGCGACCCGGCCCGCGGCCCGGCGACGCTCGAGGAATTTCATCGCCAGAACGCTCGCCCGGCAGGCCCGCTGGCCCCGCTCGCTCGTCTGCACCAGCACGCACGACACGAAGCGGAGCGAAGACACGCGGGCGCGGATCAGCGTGCTTTCCGAGATCCCGCACCGTTGGCGGACGGCCTTGTATCGCCTGGGCGCGGATCAACCGCCGCCACCGCCGCGAGGTGGACGGCCAGCCGGCGCCCAATCGCAACGACGAATAGCTGTTCTATCAAAGCCTGGTGGGCGTCTGGCCGCTGGCTCGCCGCCGCGAGAGGAGCAGCGCATCGAGTTGTTGCGGCGAATGCAGGCGTACATGGAAAAGGCCACGCGCGAGGCAAAAGTCGCCACGAGTTGGATCAATCCGAATCCCGGCTACGACGCCGCCGTCGCCGAGTTCATCGCCGCGGCGCTGGACGATCGGGCGAAGAACCGCTTTCTCGCCGAGTTTTGCCGCTTTCATTCGCAGGTGGTTCGCTGGGGACTGTACAGCGCGCTTTCGCAGCTCCTCTTGAAGCTGACCTCGCCCGGCGTTCCCGACGTCTACCAGGGGCAGGAACTTTGGGACTTCCGCCTCGTCGATCCCGA
The DNA here is from genome assembly GCA_963791075.1 of uncultured Planctomycetia bacterium. Lineage (GTDB taxonomy): Bacteria > Planctomycetota > Planctomycetia > Pirellulales > Thermoguttaceae > CAWBRF01. The sequence continues at coordinate 46,638 of CAWBRF010000032.1, read as the reverse complement.
CAATCGCCGGCCGGTCGATTTCGCCCGCTGCCGCGCGATGCTCGCCGAGCTTGCGCGGGAGAGCGAAGGCGGCGCGGACGCGGCCTTGGCGCTGGCGCGGCGCTTGGCCGCCGATCCCGGCGACCCAAAGATCAAACTGCTGCTGACTTGGAAAACGCTGCAATTTCGCCGCCGCCGCGCCGATTTGTTCGCCCTGGGCGAGTATCTTCCGTTGGAGGCGCACGGGGCGCGGGCAAAGCACGTCTGCGCCTTCGCGCGGCGGCTGGCTGCGTCCGTGGCGCGGCGCCGCAATTGGCGATCGTGGCCGCGCCGCGGCTGCTGGGGCGATTGACGCCGCTGGCCGACAACGCGTCCGCGTCGCCGCCGCCGCTGGGAGCGGCGGTCTGGGACGACACGCGGCTGTTGTTGGGCGAGTTGACAACCGCGCCGCTGAAGAACATTTTCACCGGGCAGGTCTGTACGCCGGTGGACGGCGGTTTGCCCCTGGCGGCGATTTTCGCCGACTTTCCCGTCGCCTTGTTGACGAACGTCTGGGAGTGGCACGACGGCGCGGGCTGACCACGGAGGGCACGGAGAGAAGGCGTACAAGCGGATGAGAGCGGGGAAAGTGCAAAAGGAAAAGTGCAAAATGGGAAGGCCCTGCAAACGTGGCTCCAAGGCCATCGATGGCCGGACCGACGCTGTCTTCTATTTTGCACTTTGCACTTTGCACTTTGCACTTTGCACTTTTCATTTTGCATTCCTTCCGCGCTCGTCGTGAATCGGCCTTGTCTCCGTGTCTCCGTGGTGAACCTTTCGGTGCAGCACTAACAGGAACCTGCCTTATGGACATCCAGAGCCTCGGCCGGACGCCGGCCTTTGTCACGAAGGACGGCTCGGAGATTCGCGAATTGCTCGCCGCGCGCAACTCGTGCATTCGCAATCAGACGCTGGCCGAGGCCCGGCTCACCCCCGGCGCCAGCACGACGCCGCACTACCACCTGAAGACCGAGGAGATCTACTTCATTCTCGAAGGCCAGGCGCTGATGGAGGTCGGCAATGAGGTCGAGCCGGTTGGTCCCGGCGACGCCATCGCCATCCCGCCGCGGACGCACCATCGCATCACCAACAGCGGTTCGGTCACGCTGCGGTTTCTCTGCTGCTGCGCCCCCGGATACGAACACGACGACACGGTCCTGGAGTAGGGCGCCCGGTAGACCCTACGACTGCCGTCAATCCCCCTCCATAGATGGGCCACGGGGGCATGGAATTGGCAATCTGCAAAGGCCCGGTTTTGCCCCAAAGTGCGCATTTTGACCCACATCGCGCACGATGAAAAACACTTTCCATTCCCCGACGCATGTGACCGATTTAATCGGAAGTCGCAGGGTATTGGCCTGTCGAGCAAGGAACGGGGGCGGGGCATGGTTTGGCGGCGCGTGGCATCAATCTGGCTCGGTTCGTGCCTGCTGGCGGGCATGTGGGCCGGCGCAGCAATTGCCGTGGCGGAGAGCCGTGCGCCGGCGGCCGACGCCGGGCCAAATTTCCCCCTCGAGCCGACTCCTCTTCCACCGGTAGAAGAGGAAGCGAGCGTCCCGGCAAAGAGTCTTCCGGTGAAGAAAATCCTCGTCTGGCAGGAGCCGCAGACGCTCGTCGCGCAACTCGGCGAGTTGACTTCCAAGGCCATGATCGGCGCATGGGCCAAGGAAGTCCTCGGCGCGCTGCGGGAGCTGGGACCGGCGATGAGCGGCCAGCCGGAAAAGGCGGCGGCCACCTTGCACGATCTGCGCCGGCTGGCGGCGAAGGAAACGTCGTTGGAAGCCGGCGTTCGCGACCGGGCGTCGTTGCTCGCTTTGTCCCGCGCCCACTACGCCCTCGTCCGGCGGATCGACATCTGGAGCGAAGTTTGTCGCATCGAGGCCGCCAGTCACGTGGAGGCCGAGGGCCCGCAGATTGATCCCGCCGCCATGCGGGCGTGTCTGGCGGAGATCGACGCGTTGCTCCAAGACCGTCCCGAGCGGGCGGCGTGGGAGAAGTTCCTCGACCTTGCCGCCCTGCGCGACTGGTGCAGGCAAATCCACACGGCGGAGGATCGCATCCCGCGGGCGTTGGCGCTGGCCATTCTGAAGCGGATGGACGTTTCGGAGATGTCGCCTCAGCAGCGGCAGTTCGTCGTCACGGGGCCGATCGGAGACTTGCAGCAGGAGTTGCTCCGCCACGTCGCCGAGGCCGCCGACCTTGACCAGGCGCTGCGGCGATTAGAGCGCTACGAGCAAACGCGGCTGAATGTCGACGCCCGACTCCTCGCCGAGGAGTGCCGCTTCTTGGCCATGTCGCCCAGCGAGGACTATCGCCGACTCGGTTTGGCGATCGAGCGGCACTACCGCAACGCGAACCTGCGGTTTGCCGTCAGCGGCGAGTTGCTCAACCGGTTGATCCCCGCTCGCGGGCCCGAGTACGCCCCAGTGAACGACACCGTGCTGGGTCTGCCGGTGCACGGCCAGAGCACGACGCAGACTCAGGTTCGCGTGCAGTTGACGCCCAGCCCCGATCGGATGGCCTTGTCGTTGGAGGTCACGGGTCGGGTTTCCTCGTTGACTTCCGCGACGAGCGGCCCGGCGACGTTCGTCAACGACAGCGATTCGATGTACGCGGCGCACAAGCCGCTGGAGGTCGATTTGCGGGGCATCCACCTGGGAGAGACGCAAGTCGAAGTGTACAACCAGACGAAGCTGCGGAGCGTGAGCACCGATTTCGACGGCATCCCGCTGTTCGGGCAACTCGCCAACGGCGTCGCCCGCTCGCAGCACGAGCAAAGGCAGCCGGAACTCAGCCGCGAGGTGAAGGAGAAGGTTGCCGCCCAGGCGAAGGAGCGGATTGACGCGGAGACCGGCCAACGGCTGGGCCGCGTGGCCGGCCTGTTGCAGGAGAAGGTGTTCGCGCCGTTGGACGCGCTTTGCCTGAATCCGAAGATCATCGCCGCACAGACGACCGAGGAGCGGGTGATCGCGAGGCTTCGGCTGGCGGGAAGAGACCAGTTGGGCAGTTGCACGCCGCGGCCGCTGGCCCCCGCCGACAGCCTGGCCAGCGTGCAGATCGATCGAGTCGGTGATCAACAACATTGTCGAGCGGTTGGACCTGGACGGCCGCACGTTCACCGCTGCCCGAGCTTTCCCGCCACTTTGCCCGATGCCTCTGCCAGCCGGAGCCGACCCAGAGCAATCCCGATCACGACGACGTCGTCGATCCGCTTCGCCGCGAAGAATGCGGTGCGGGTGCGGTGCGTCGATGGGCGCGCTGGAAGTGTCCGTCTCGATCGCCAAGCTTCGCCAAGGGCGCGCGGGGATGGAACAATTTTCAAGTGCGGGCGTTTTATCGTCCCGAGGTGAGCGGGCGGTCCGCGGAGATGGTCCGCGACGGGATCGTGCAACTCATTGGCCCGCGGCTGAGCACCGCATCGCAGATCATTCTCCGCGGCGTGTTTTCCCGGGCGTTTTCCAAGAAAACCCCCTGGAGCATTACGCCCCGGCGGTTGGCGACCGATCCGAAACTGGCCGACTTGGGGATTACGCAGTTCGTGATCGACGACGGCTGGGTCAGCGTCGCCCTGGTCCGCGCGGCAGACGGCCCAGCGGCTGGCCCCGGCGCGGCGAATGACCCGCAGGTCGGCCTCCATGGCGCGGAGCCGCTGGGCCTGGGCGGCCTTCGTCGCCGCCAGATCGCCCGCGGCGCCCGGCGGATCGAAGGCGAACATGTAGAACTTCACCTTCGGCTCCGTGCCCGAGGGGCGGATCGCCACGCAGTTGCCCGCCGGCTCCAGGTCGAACATCAACAGGTCTCCGACCGGTCCCGCCAAGGGGCGAACCTCTCCGCCCGGCGCAATCGCGACGCTGCGGAGATAGTCGCGCACCAGGGCGACCTTCATGCCGGCGATGGCCGCCGGCGGACGGCTGCGCAGGCCGGCCATCAGCGCCCGCATGTCGTCCATCCCCTTTTCGCCCGGCATTTGCAGGGAAATCTGGCTTTCCGTGCGGCAGCCGTAGCGAAGGAAGAGGTCGTCGAGCTTTTCGCAGAGCGTTTGTCCCGCGGCCTTCAATCGCGCCGCCAATTCGCAGAGGAGCAAGGAGGCGACCGCCCCGTCCTTGTCGCGAACGTGGTCGCCGGCGAGGAATCCGTAGGACTCCTCCGCGCCGAAGACGAAGTCCTGCGGTCCGCGGCGGTCCATCTCGCCGCCGATGTACTTGAATCCGACCAACAGATCGCCGGCCGTCTGCACCCCGTAGCTGTCGGCGATTTGCCGCATCAACTCCGTCGTCACCAGCGTCTTGACGACGTAATTCCGCGGCGAAAGCGTGCCCGCGGCCTTGCGCGCGGAAAGGAGCGAATCGGTCAAGAGCGCGCCGATCTGGTTCCCGGTCAGCGTCTTCCAGGCGGCGCCGGGCGCGGTCGAAATCGGCGCGGCGCAGCCCAAACGGTCGCAATCGGGATCGGTCGCCAGGATCAGGTCGGCCCCGATCTGCTTGCCGCGGGCGATGATCGCGTCGAACACGGCGGCGTTTTCCGGATTCGCGACGTGCTTGGGAACGTTGGGAAAATCGCCGTCCGGCGCGGCGTGCGGGCCGAAGACCTCGACATCGCGAAACCCGGCCGCGGCCAGCACCGGACACACCGCCGATTGGCCCACCCCGTGCAGCGGCGAATAGATGATCTTCAGATCGCGCGGCCCGGGAACGCTCTGTTTGAGCACGGCGGCAACAAACGCGGCGTCGACTTCCTCCTGGCAATAGACGATCTTTCCCGACCGCACGCCCTCCGCAAACGGCAGCTTCTCGATCCACGCGACCCGCTGCACGCAGTCGATGCACTCCTCGTCGTGGGGCGGCAGGAGCTGGCCGCCGCTGGACCAATAGACCTTGACCGCGTTGTCGGACGGCGGGTTGTGGCTGGCCGTGATGATGATCCCGCAATCGCAGCGCTTGTAGCGGACGGCGAAAGACAGTTCCGGCGTGCTGCGGTAGCCGTCGAGGAAATAGACCTGGAAGCCCGCCGCGGCCATGATCTCCGCGCACAACTCGGCGAACTCGCCGCGAGCGATGGCGGGTGTCGTAGGCGATGGCGCAGGAAAGCGGCTTGCCGCGGACCTGCTGCTTCACGTAGTCGGCCAAACCCAGGGCGCTCTCGCCGATGGTGCGGTCGTTGATGGCGTTGGGGCCGATGGGGTACATTTTGCCCCGCCGCCCGCCCGGTCCCGAAGGGAATGATCGTCCAGAAGGCGTCGTCCAATTCCTTCCACTTGCCCGGCGGCGACCTCGGCGGCCGTTTCCACGGCGTATTCGGCCAGGTACGGCTCGGTAAGCCAGAGTCGGATGTTTTCTGCGGCGGCGGGCGAGAGTTTCCCCTCGGCGGCGGCCGCGTCCACTTCAGCCAGTGCAGTCTTGATGTCCATAGTAGGAGAATTTTAGAAGGTCGATGTTGCGAATGCCAGTAGGGCGCGGCTGTCCTGACTGGCATCGAACGAAAAATCGGCCTAAACTAAGGCGGTGGCGCGCAATGCCGTTTCCCCGTCCTTTCTCCAATGGGAACATCGTCGTGGCCGAGCCGATCATCAGCGTTTCCGGACTTCGGGGCGTCATTGGAGAGACGTTGACCCCGGATGCGGCGATTCGCTATGTCGCCGCGTTTGCCGCTGGCGCGCCGTCGGGGGCGATCGTCGTTGGCCGCGACAGCCGTCCGTCGGGCAAGATGCTCGCCGCGGCGATTTTGGCGGGGATCGAGGCCCTGGGGCGCGAGGCCCTCGACGCCGGCATCGTCCCCACCCCCACGCTCGGCGTGTTGGTGCGGCAATGCGGCGCCGCCGGCGGAGTGCAGATCACCGCCAGCCACAACCCTTCGCCGTATAACGGAATCAAGTTGTTTTCCGCCCAGGGGCGAGTCATTCCCGCCGACTTGGGCGAGCAAGTCTTCGCCCGCTATCGCCGCGGCGAGTTCCCTTGGGCGGCGCACGACCGCCTCGGCGTCAGCCGGTCGTTGCCCGATCCGCTCGCCGGACACCTCGCCGCGGTTCTCGCCATCGTGGACGTGCCGCGAATCCGCGGTCGGCGGTTCAAGGTTGTGCTGGATTCCAATCACGGGGCGGGCGGGGCCTTGGGTCGGCTGCTGCTGGATGCGTTGGGATGCGAAACGACCATACTCGGCGAAACGCCGGACGGCCAATTTGCGCATCCGCCCGAGCCGACGGCCGAAAACCTCGCCGGCGTCCTTGCAGCCGTCCCCAAGGCCGCCGCCGACGTCGGCTTCTGCCAGGACCCCGACGCCGACCGACTGGCCGTGATCGACCGCGCGGGCCGATACATCGGCGAGGAGTACACGGTCGCCCTGTGCGTCCAGCATGTGTTGCCGCGTCGCCCCGGCCCGATCGTGGTGAATTGCTCCAGCAGCCGCATGTCGCAGGACGTGGCCCAGCAGCACGGCATCTCGCTGGTCCGCTCGGCGGTCGGCGAGGCGAATGTCGTCGACGCCATGCTCCGTTGCAAAGCGGTCTTTGGCGGCGAGGGGAACGGCGGGCCGATCGATCCGCGGGTCGGACTGGTTCGCGACAGCTTCGTCGGCATGGCCCTGTTGTTGGACGCCATGGCCGGACGCGAGATGACGATCGAGGAACTGGTTGCCGAGTTGCCGCGTTACGAGATTGTGAAGACGAAGATTCCCTTGGCCAAGGAGCGGCTTCCCGCGGCGTTGGATGCGTTGGAGGCGCATTTTCACGATGCGGCGGCGGATCGCCTCGACGGCCTGCGGTTGGACTGGCCCGGCCGCTGGCTGTTGGTCCGCGGCAGCAACACGGAGCCGATTGTGCGGGCGATCGCCGAGGCCCCGACGGAAGCGGAGGCGGCGAAACTGTGCCGCGAGGCGGCAAAGGGATTAGGGATTAGGGATTAGGGATTGGAGAGAACAAGCTGGGGACCGTCCCAATTTTCGTCCGACGAAAATGGGACTGTCCCCTTCTGAAGCTCGGAAGCCGTGTCGCCCGTGCATCCAATCCCTAATCCCTTCGCTTCTCGTAAATCGCGACCACGGCGGGCGGATACTCGCGGAACGTCCCAGTCGGCGGGATGGGGCAAGAGGGCGGGGTCGAAACGCGCGTCGCTCTCGACGACGAAGAGGCTCTCCCTGGGCGCCGCGGCGATCAGCCCGGATAGCAACGCGAGCATGTCCTCGCGGCGGTCGACGTAGAAGTCGTACGGCGGGGAACTAAAGACGAGCCACGGGGTCTCGCCCAACTCCGCGCCGTGGCGGAACCAGAGGAACGTGTCCGCCGCGGCGACGGTGGTTTCCGCCTCGACGCCCAGTTCGGCGGCCGTGCGGCGGAGGAGGGCGGCGGTGGGGAAGTGCCGCTCGATGAGGGTCGTGCGGACCGCCCCGCGGCTGAGGGCCTCCCAGCCCAGGGCCCCCGTTCCGGCGAAGAGGTCGATGGCGTGTTTTCCGCGGACGGTCGGGCCAAGGAGGTTGAAGACCGCCTCGCGGACGCGGTCTTTCATCGGCCGGGTGCGGGGGTCGCCGGCGTAGTGGATCTGGCGGCCGCGAAAACGTCCGCCGACGATCCGCACTCCCGCCGGCTGCGCCGCGCGAGGCGACGGTTTACGGCCGCCGCGCTGCTTCTTGCTCACGTCCACATCTCCACGGTTTGCCAAACCCCCGTCGATATGCTACCCTATCGGCGGCGCGGTGAGAAGGCGGCCGCGGCCAGAAGCCAACTCTGCAATTACAAGGAATTCCATCATGAAAAGCTATTTCTTCCATTACGCGGCGATTCTCGCGATCCTGCTGGCTCCGGCGATGACTCTTGGCCAGGAGAAGCCGGCGGCGACGGAAAAGATCGTTGCCGCCGCGGCGGACAAGCCGCAGTTGGCCAAGTTTCGAAAGCTGTCGGACGAGTTGAAGCAAGTCCTTGGCGACCTGATGGCGCTGAAATCGCAATACCGCTCGGCGGATAAGCCCCAGCGGGACGAAATCCGGAAGAAATGGGCCCCCTTGGTCGCCCAGGCGTCGGCCTTGCAGGACCAGGTCATCGCCGCGGCCGAAGCGGCCTACCTCGAAGCGCCGAATACGAACGAGAACGTGACCAACCTGCTGATGACCGTCCTTGGGGAGCGGGTGAACCACGACGATTCCGAGGCGGCGTACCGCTTGGGAAAGACGCTGCTGGACAACAAGTGCGAAGCCCGGGAGCTTGACCTTCTGGTCGCGGCCGCGGCCTTCGAGAACGGCGACTTCGACGAGGCCCAGCGGTTGCTGAACGTTGCCGACAAGAACGGTTCGCTCACGGACGCCATCGCCAGGACGAAAGGCATCGCCGCGTGCAAGAGCGTGCTGGACGCGCTTTCGCAGGGGTCGATCGCGGCGTACAAGGCGGCGTGGGAAAAGGAGCAGAAGATTCGCCAGGCGGAGGCGAAGGCCGACGACTTGCCGCGCGTCCTGCTGAAAACCAGCCAAGGCGACATCGAACTGGAGCTTTTCGAAAACGAAGCCCCGAACAGCACGGCGAACTTCATCAACCTCGTGGAAAAGGGCTTTTACAACGGCTTGACGTTTCATCGCGTCCTGCCGGGCTTTATGGCCCAGGGGGGCGATCCGAAGGGCGACGGCAGCGGCTCGCCGGGCTACACGATCGCCGCCGAGTTCACCAAGCCGGAGCATCGCGAGCATTTTCGCGGCAGTCTGGCGATGGCCCGTTCCGCGGACCCGGACAGCGCCGGCTCGCAGTTCTACATGATGTTTGCGCCGAACAACTCGTTGGACGGCAAGTACACGGTCTTTGGACGGATCGTCAAGGGATTCGACGTGTTGGGGAAGATCCAGCGCATCGACCCGGAAAAACCCGACGATTCGAAGCCCGACAAGATCATCGCGGCGAAAGTGCTGCGGAAACGCGATCACAAATACGAGGTGAAGAAGGTCGAGGAGTAGGCGGGGCGGGCGTTCTGGTCCCCTCTTCCCTCGGGAGAGGGGACCGGACGGCTCAATCCTCCATCACCTCTTTTTCCCTCGCTTTGGCCATCTCCGTGACCTTGCCTTCGTACTGCTTCGTGAGGTCCTGGATCTGTTCCTTTGCGGCGTCGCGGTCGTCTTCGGAGAGGTCCTTGTCCTTCTCCGACTGATCGGCCATCTTGTTGCCGTCGCGGCGGACGTTGCGCATGGCGACCTTCGCCTCCTCGGCCAACTCGCGAACGCGGCCGACCATCTTGCGGCGAACCTCCGTCGACAGCGGCGGGATGTTCAGGCGAATCACGCGGCCGTCGCTCTGCGGATTGAAGCCCAAATCGCTCGCCTGAATCGCCTTTTCGATGTCCTTCAGCGTGCCGGGATCGTAAGGGCGAATGACGATCTGATTCGGCTCCGGGGCGCCCACGGAGGCCACCTGCTTGATCGGCGTGGGCGAGCCGTACACCTCGACGCGGAGCGAATCGACCAGTCCCGGATTCGCCCGGCCGGTGCGGATGCCCACCAGCGCGCCGCGGAGCACGCCGACGGCCTTCTCCATGCGTTCTTCCACGTCGAAGAGGATTTCGTCGCTGGTCATAAAGCACGAGAATTCAAGGTTTGCGGGGTGGTCAAAGGATGAGGGATGAGAGATAAGGGATGCGGAACAACCGCCAATCCCTCGGCAATCAGCGATCAACTCCCCACTCTCATCCCTTATCCCTCATCTCTCTTCCTGTCTCGCCGCGCTCTGGATCAGCGTGCCCACGCGCTCGCCGAGCACGGCCTGCTCGATGTTGCCCTCCTTGCGGAAATTGAACACCAGGATGGGCAAATCGTATTCCATGCACTTCGTGATCGCCTCCGGGTCCATCACCCGCAGGTTCTGCCGCCGCACGTCCTCGTAGCTGAGTTGGCTGTAGAGGACGGCGTGAGGATTCTTTTCGGGGTCGTCGCTGAAGACGCCGTCGACGCGGGTGGCCTTCAACAGCACGTCGGCGTCCAGTTCCAGCGCCCGCTGGGCGGCGGCCGTGTCCGTGGTCACGAACGGGCTGCCGGTGCCCGCGGCGAGAATGACGATGCGGCCCTTTTCCAGGTGGCGGCGGGCGCGGCGGCGGATGTACGGCTCGGCGACGCCGTCCATGCGGATGGCGGTCATCAGCCGCGTGTCGCAGCCCAGCGACTCCAGGGCGTCTTGCAGGGCCAGCCCGTTCATCACCGTGGCCAACATCCCCATGTAATGGGCGGTCGCCTCGTGGATGTTCGTGTTCCCCGAGGTGAAGTGGCGCCCCGCGGAGGATGTTTCCGCCGCCGATGACGATGGCGATCTGCACGCCGTGCTTGGCGGCCTGAAACGTCTGCCGGGCGATGTGGACGACGGCGTCCATGGCGATGCCGCGCTCGCCGGGATGAACGAACCCCTCGCCGGAAATCTTCAACACCACGCGCCGGCTTTCCCGGGCGGCAGCCGTCTCTTGCACGCCTGGCATGGCGTTATTCCTTGGGGAGTTCCCAGTGGACGAAACGAATGATTTTCATGCCCGGCGTCCTTGGCCACCTGGCCCACGGTCCGCTTGTCGTCCTTGACGAACGGCTGTTCGAGGAGGCAGCGCTCGGCGTAGAAGTTTTGCAGGCGGCCTTCGACCATCTTCGCGATGATCTTCTCCGGCTTGCCCTCGGCGCGGGCGGCCTCGGCGAGGATTTCCCGCTCCTTGGCGATCACCGCCGGATCGAGGTCTTCCTTTCCCACGACCGTCGGGCCGCATGGCCGCGATGTGCATGCAGATGTCCTTGGCCAGCTCCGGATTGCCCCCCTCGACCTGCAAGAGCACGCCGACGGCGCCGTTGTGATGGGCATAGCCGCCGCAGACGCCGTTGATCCGCACCAGCCGCTCGAGCTTGAAGACCTCGCGAATGCGGTTGTTCAAGTCCTCGAACTGCTGCTTTAGGGTGTGATTGGGCTGGCTGGGGGACCGCTGGGCCAAAAGCTCCCCGGCGGAGTCGGCGCCGGGGCCGGTCGCCAGTTGCTTCGCCAGGTCGTTGGCCAACTGGACGAATTGGTCGTTGTTGGCCACCGGGGCGCTCTCGCACCGCAGATCGACCATCGTTCCCACGCCGCCGGCAAAGTCGGTGTAGACGGCGATGCGTCCGGTGGAGGTGGCCCGGCCGGCCCGCTTCTCCATCGTCTTCTTCCCCTCTTTCCGCAAGAGTTCGACGGACTTTTCCAGGTCTCCGCCGCTCTCTTGCAAGGCCCGCTTGCAGTCCATCATGGGAAGGCCGGTCCGATCGCGGAGGTCTTTGACGGCCTGTGCAGTGATTTCTGGCATGGAAACGACTCCCGTGTTTCGATCAAGTGTGTTGGTTTTGGATTTTTACAAGTTACCGATTCAAGGTCCCCGCTCCCCTCGGGAGCGACCAACCTTCGGTCGGCGTCCGGGTGAGGGGAACCCGGCGGAGATTCTGCCGTTCGCTTCTGACCCCGGTGGAGCTTCCCCTCGCCCCGGCCCTCTCCCAGAGGGAGAGGGGGACCAATTCTACTCGGCCCGGCACACATCTACATCCATCCGCCGTCCGCTACGAACCCGAGGCGGCGGGCACGGCGCCCTCGGCCTGCTCCTGCCGCCCCTCGGCGGCCGCGTTCTTGCCCGCAAGCACCGCGTCGGCCAGCAACTGCACCACCAACTCGATGGAGCGGATGCTGTCGTCGTTGCCCGGAATCGGCAAATCGACCTCGTCCGGATCGCAATCCGTGTCGATCAGCGCCACGGTGGTCATGCCCAGCTTGCGGGCCTCGCGGACCGCGTTCTTCTCCTTGCGGGGATCGATGACCACGAGGCACTCGGGCAGGCGGTTCATCGTCCGCATGCCGTTGAGGTTGCGATACATCTTGCGATATTCGCGGGTCAGCGACGACTGCATTTTCTTCGAATAGGTCGCCAATTCCTCGCCGGCGCGAAGGGCTTCGAGTTCTTCCAGGCGGGTGAGCCGGCTGCGAATGGTGCGGAAGTTGGTCAGCGTGCCGCCCAGCCAGCGGTCGCTGACAAAGGGCATGCCCGCAGCAAGGGCTTGCTGCTCGATGGTGTCCGAGGCCTGGCGTTTTGTGCCGACCAAGAGGACCAGGCCGCCGCTGGCGGCCACGCGTTGGAGATACTTTCGCGCCCGCAGCAGGCCGCGGATCGTCTCGCGGACGTCGATGATGTGGATCAGGTTGCGGCGGCCGTAGATGTAGGGCCGCATTTTGGGGTTCCAACGGCTGGCGCGATGGCCGAAATGGACCCCGGCTTCAATCAGTTCTTTAGCGACAGGACGGTTCCCAAAGACAAACACTCCTCTGTAAAGGCACACCGGCGAAGTCCACCCCGGCAGTGGGGGAGGCGTCCGGCGTTGGTGCGATGCATCGGTCAGTAGACGCACATTGCCGCCCTGGACCGTTCAGGGCGGAACTTAAAAGTCTAATGATTCTCGGTTGGGGAGTCAATTGCCCCGGGGGCGGGCGACCCGGTCCGATGGTCTTTTGCGAGACGCCGCGAGGGAGGAAAGGCGGATACAAGCGACGGCAATGTAGAAACCACGCGATAAGAAGAGCTACCCGGCAAGGATTCGAACCTTGAACGAGGGAACCAAAATCCCTTGTGTTACCGTTACACCACCGGGTAGGAAGTTTTCATCGTATTTCCTTCGCCCGATTCCGGCAAGAGGAGCCGCAGTCGTTTAGCGATCCCCTAGTCTCACGCCCCCAGATGGTTGGGGTTGGTGCCCTTGCCGCGAATCGCTCCGACGACAACTGGGTACGTTTGCTGCGCGCTTCCGACCGCCCTTTTTCCCGGCGCCACCGCCATAGACGCTCGCACCGGCCTCAGACGTAAAACTGCACTTGTGACAGACTTATTTCCTAACCTGCGTGTATAAACCATATATCCCATGCCTCTCATATAAAGCTTATTGTCCATGTTGACGATACGAGTGTATGTTGGTGTCACATTCTGAAAAAACGCGTCGTCTACGGAGATTGTATCCGTGTGACATAAGTCGTCGTTTTCGGCAGGATGGCTAATGTAAGGCGAATGCACAGGACGAATAGACTGTAGGTTTACAACGCCTACACTGTCGTCGGACCAGGCCTTGGGCCAAACCAATTCTTCTAGGGTGCTTGAAGGAGGCATGCAATGAAACGGATTCTAGGTATGCCGCTGATCGCGGCGGTCTTGCTGGCCGTGGTTGCCAGCACGGCCAACGCCTGCTACTGCGGCGCCGGAAGGTGCTGTGGTTGTGGGGACTGCTGCTGCGCCGCCAGCGAGTGCTGCCCACAGCAGTGCTGCACGGTGATGAAGACCTGCAAGGAAGTCGTCTACGAACAGCGCGAATACACCTGCCACAAGACATGCTGGGAGCGGGTGTGCGAGCAGAAGACGGTCAATTGCGTGAAGTACGTCCCCGAGACCTGCTACCGCGAGTGCGAATACACGGTCTGCAAGCCGGTCTGGGAAACCTGCGTGAAGGTTTGCAATTACACCACGTGCAAGCCGGTGTGGGAGACCTGCCAGAAGCAGTATTGCTACACGGTCTGCAAGCCGGTGTACGAGACCTGCCAGAAGCAGTATTGCTACACGGTCTGCAAGCCGGTGTGGGAGACCTGCCAGAAGCAGTATTGCTACACGGTCTGCAAGCCGGTGTGGGAGACCTGCCAGAAGCAGTATTGCTATACGGTCTGCAAGCCAGTGTATGAGACGAAAACCCAGCAGTATTGCTACACGGTCTGCAAGCCGGTGTACGAGACCTGCCAGAAGCAGTATTGCTACACGGTCTGCGTGCCGGTGTACGAGCAATGCGAAAAGGTCTGCCATTACACGGTGTGCAAGCCGGTGTGGGAGACCTGCCAGAAGCAGTATTGCTACACGGTCTGCAAGCCGGTGTATGAGCAGTGCGAGCGGGAGGAGTGCTACACGGTGTGCAAGCCGGTGCACTACACGAAGACGGTCCAGTGCTGCTGCGGGCACTGGGAGACCCGCTGCGAGTGCTGCGCCGGCCGGAATGCTGCTGCTGCTGCCAGCGACGCAGCAGTGCCGCGTCTGGGTGCCGGAAGTCTGCCAGAAGCAGATCGAGTGCGTGAAGTACGTGCGCGAGACCTGCGTGAAAAAGGTCCCCTACACCGTCTGCCGATGGTTCCTGAGCAGCGGGTGAAGACCTGCACCTACCAGGTCTGCCACATGGAAAAGGATGCTGCGAGAAGCACATCCCCTACACCGTCTGCAAGATGGTTCCCGAGCAGCGGGTGAAGACCTGCACCTACCAGGTCTGCCACATGGTGCCCGAGCAGCGGGTGAAGACCTGCACCTACCAGGTCTGCCACATGGTGCCCGAGCAGCGGGTGAAGACCTGCACCTACCAGGTCTGCCACATGGTGCCCGAGCAGCGGGTAAAGACCTGCACCTACCAGGTCTGCCACATGGTTCCCGAGCAGCGGGTGCAGACCTGCACCTACCAGGTCTGCCACATGGTTCCCGAGCAGCGGGTGAAGACCTGCACCTACCAGGTCTGCCACATCGTCAAGGAGTGCCACAGCGTCGAGGTTCCGTATAAGGTCTGCCACATGGTGGCGGAGAAGTGCGTCAAGCAAGTGCCCTATACGGTTTGCAAGCCGGTGTGCTGCACGAAGACGATCGCTGCGATGAAGTGGGTGCCGAAGGAGGTCTGCTACACGGTCACCCAGTGCGTGCCGGTGGTTGTGTGCAAGCAAGTGCCGGTGAAGGTCTGCTGCCCGGCCCCCGCCTGCTGCGAAGCTCCCCAGGCTTGTGCCCCAGCCTGCGGTTGCAGCAACTAAGTGGGCGCCATGCCTGCCTTCTGCCTGTGAGAGCAGAGGGCCTGGTCTAGCCGCAAGCGGCGGTCCGACGAACAATGCGTCGGGCCGCCGCTTGACTTTTTGGCGGGCGTGTTTAGGGTCCCCTCTCCAGGAGGGAGATGGTTAGGGTGAGGGGGAGCCCGCCCAAGACGCTAAAATCACCCCAATCGGGTGGCATTGGCGGGCAACGCGGGTATGGCGCTGTGGGCGCAAGAGGCGTTCTCCCGCTCGTTTGCCGCCGCCTGCGGCTGCAACGCACGCATATCAAGCCATCCGGGGGCAGCCGACGCACCAACGAAACGAACGCCGACGCGCGTGCGGAGACCTGCGGCAGTTCCCCTCACCCTAACCCTCTCCCGGAGGGAGAGGGGATCTACGGCGCCGGCGGCTCTTCCTCGGGCTCGGGCGTCCGCGGCTGGATCAGCGGACCCGAGCCGCCGCCCACCCCGCCCTTCAACTCCTGGGCGTGGCCGGCCGCTTCGCCGGCCGCCTTGGCCGCGTCCTCGGCCGCCTCCTCCTCGGCCCATTCCACGCGCTTCCGCGAAAGGCCGATCTTCCGCTCGTCGGCGTCCACGCGCAACACCTTCACCTCGATCACCTGCCCGACCTTGACCACGTCCTCGGGATTCTCGACCTTGTGGTCGGCCAACTCGGAGATGTGCAAAAGCCCTTCCAGTCCGTCCTCCAGGCCGACAAAGACGCCGAAATTGGTGATCTTCGTCACCGGGCCGGAAACGATCTGGCCGGGCTGATACTTGCCGGGGATGTTGCTCGCCCAGGGGTTGTCGTTCAATTGCTTCAAGCCCAAGGCGATCCGCCGCCGCTCCTGATCCACCGACAACACGCGGCACTCCAACTCCTGGCCCTTCTCGACCATTTCGCTCGGATGGCTGATCTTCCGCGTCCAGGACATGTCGCTGACGTGCAACAGGCCGTCGATCCCCTCCTCGATCTCGATAAACGCGCCGTAATTGGTGAGGTTGCGGACGGTGCCCTTGACCGCCGCGCCGGGCGGATAGCGGTCGGCCACCCGGTCCCAAGGATTCTCCTGCGTCTGCTTGATGCCCAAGGAGATTTCGTGCTTCTCCTTGTCGATCTTCAGCACGACGACTTCGATTTCGTCGTCCACCTGGACCAATTCGCTGGGATGGCTGATCCGCCGGGTCCAGGACATCTCGCTGATGTGCACCAGGCCCTCGATCCCTTCTTCCAGCTTGACGAACGCGCCGTAGCTCATCACGTTGACGACCGTGCCGCGGATCTGCTTGCCGACGGGGTATTTTTCCTCGACGCTTTCCCAGGGGCTGGCGATCTTCTGCTTCAGGCCCAGGGCGATCTTCTCTTTCTCATAGTCGATGTGCAGGATCTGCACTTCGATTTCCTGGTCGATGGCCACCATCTCCGAGGGATGGTTGATGCGCCCCCAACTCATGTCGGTGATGTGCAGCAGGCCGTCGATGCCGCCGAGGTTGACGAACGCGCCGAACTCGGCGATGTTCTTCACCACGCCCTTGCGGCGCTGGCCGATCTCCAACTCCGCGAGCAGTTGCGCCTTCTTCTCCGCCCGCTCCGACTCGATCAGCGCGCGGCGGCTGACGACGATGTTCCGCCGCGCCTCGTCGATCTTCAACACGAGGCACTGGATGGTCCGGCCGATGTAGTCGCCGATGTCCGCCGGGCGGCGGATGTCCACCTGGCTCGCCGGCAAGAAGACGTTCACGCCGATGTCCACCAACAGGCCGCCTTTGATCTTCCGCGTCGCAATGCCGGTCACCACGTCGTTTTCGTGGACCGTCTCCATCACCTTCAGCCAAGCCTCGATCTTCTCCGCCTTCCGCTTGCTCAGCGTGATCATGCCGCGGGAATCATCGACCAGGCCGGTGATGTCCTCGACGTCTTCGATGAGGACCTTGATGATTTGTCCGGGCTGGGGCAGGGTTTCGCCTTCCTCCCATTCGCTGCGAAGGATGATCCCCTCGCTCTTGTAGCCGACATCGACGAGCACGAAGTCGCCTTCGGCGCGAAGCACGCGGCCTTGGACGATTTGATTGACCGCCACTTCGCGGGTGCCCCACTCTTCGACTTCCTCGGCGGGGGCGTTCTCCATGGCCAGAGCCAGTTCGCTCTGCCATTCCTCTTCGCTCAGGTCCAGACTTCGTATCAGGTTGCGATTGACCATGTTCTGTTATCTCGATTCCACAGCACACTGGCGACTGATTTCCACCGATCGTCTTCTGCGCACCGTCGGCCGCGGCCGGCGCTGGCGCGATAACAAAAACGCGGACCAAATGCCCGCGTTTTCCGATCTTCTGCGAAAACCACTCGCTGTTGTTAGAGTCATCCCGACTGCCCGGCCCGTCGACGCAACGGGCTCAGGTGGGAGCCGTCGAGAATCGCGCATTTTAGCATTGCCCCGGACCGGGGACAATGGGCGTTGGCGAGCGTTCTTGCTGGGCCGCGCGGCGGGGACATGATGGCGCCATCTCATGCCGCGAAAGGAGGGTATCTCCGATTTCTCTCGCGCGAGCCGCTTGCGCACGGAGAACCCCCCAGCCCCCTGGCCCTCGGCACGATCAGGCGGAGGTTGCCGCTTGGATGCCCTCGCGGAGCCACGACCAGGCGGCATCGGCCTCGGCGGCGTTGAAGTGCTTCACCTTCGCGCGTGTGAAGGGCCTGCACATCGTAACCAGCAACGCCTCCCATTTGCCGTCGCCCACCATCGCGATGCGATCAAAGGCCGAGTAGTGCCTGACGCCGAACTTGAAATCGTCCCACGCGGCGTGCAGGTCCCACCCATGAAAGTCCTCGAACTGGGCAAAAATCCGCACCTTTCCTTCGCTGGCCAAGGCGGCGTTGACGGCGGGCACAAACGACTTGTAATCCTCGTCGTGCAGCTTGCCGCTCAGTTTGAAGCCGACGATTTTCGGCGAACCGGTCTCAATTTGTCCAATCATATTGCCTACCTCCCGGATACGAATCGCCCAATAGGATAATAGGCGACGGCAAGCCTGCGGCGAATAACCCGTTCGGTGCATCGGCCGGCCACAGCCGGGTTGCGGATGATTGCGGTTTGACCGCATCCCCCTTTTGCAGCATCCCGCGCGAAGCCGACGGAGCTAGAATTGATTAGGAGCGTGTGGGGTCTGTGTCGTTGCGCGCTCGCGGGACGCGCGCCGCCTCGATCCCTTCGCTCGCGAGAATAAGGAGGTGGAAGATGGCCACCGTGCCCGAAATGAATCCGAAGCCCGATTCCACATGGTCCGGCGAGGACTCGAAACGCAAACAGGAGGCCCATCAAGACCGGTTCGCCTTGCTGGTGATTATTCTCTTGTTCGCGGTGATGATCGCGTTGGCGGTGTTGGCGGCCCTGAGCGGCCCGCTGCCGCAAGGCGATCACTTCTCCCTGCCGATCATGCCATAAGGTGAATTCTGCGGATTGCCGATTCTGGTCCCCCTCTCCCCTTGGGAGAGGGTCGGGGTGAGGGGAGTTCACCCAAGACATCGCTCTACAGATTGCGACTCCCTGCTGTGAGTCCGCCGACCCAGTCTGTCGGACCCCGCCTCACGCCTTTCGCGCCGCGACGACCGACGTCATCGCCGTCGGCCCTTCGCCCCGCACGATCTGCTTCGCCTCGGCGAAGCCGGCGGCCTGCAAATCCTCGGCGAATTCCGCAAAGGTGAACGTCCCGCCGCTCTCGGTGTTCACCAACATATTCACGGCGAACAGCGCGCCCTCGGCCGGCTGCGTGCGGTTGGGTTCCATGACGATATCGCGAATCGCAATCCAGCCGCCGGGCTCCAGGGCCCGATGCACCTTGGCAAAAAGGTCGCGATTGTGGCGGCGTGAATGTTGATGAACAATCGCGCTGATCCAGGCCAGGTCGGCCCCGCGGGGCAGTTCGTCGCTGTAGAAATCCCCGGCGGCCAGCGTCACCCGGCCGGAAAACTCGCTCCCCGCCAGCCGCTCCCGGGCCTGAACGATGGCGTCGGGCAGGTCGAAGATCACGGCCGTTGCCTCCGGCCGGGCGCGAAGGAAGGCGATCGTCCACGTGCCCGACGCCCCGCCCACGTCGAGCAAACGCCGGCAGGGCAACTGGCCCAGTTGCGCGACCAGGTCGTCGGCGATCGGGCGCGAGACGCTGTGCATTGCGGCAATGAAGGCCGCCCGGTCGGCCTCCGGCCCGCGGATGCTGCTCTGCCGCGGACCGGGCGATCCCGTCTTCACCACCGACGCCAATTGGCTCCAATGCCGCAGGATCGTCATGCTGTGGCGGACCATGGGCAAGACGGTCTGCGGGGTGTTTTCGC
The DNA here is from genome assembly GCA_963791075.1 of uncultured Planctomycetia bacterium. Lineage (GTDB taxonomy): Bacteria > Planctomycetota > Planctomycetia > Pirellulales > Thermoguttaceae > CAWBRF01. The sequence continues at coordinate 27,536 of CAWBRF010000032.1, read as the reverse complement.
CGAGCAACGGCCGCAGCGTCGGCGGCGTGGCATACCGCTGGCCGTCCTTTTCCAGCAGATTCAAGGCCGCCAAGGCGTCCAGGAGGATGGTCATCGCCCGCAAGTCGCCGCGGACTGCCGCGGCCAATTCCGCGGCGGTGCACGATTGCTCGCCGAGGAGGGAGAAGAGGTCGAGTTCGGCGGCGGCCCCAAGGACGCAGGCCGGTTGAAATCCCCGCATCAGTTGGAGGACTTGCGGTGCATCGAGCGGTTTTTGGTTCATGCTGCAATTTCACCAGCCGGGGATCGATTTGGCAAGGGGCGGCGGAATCACTCGGCAGGCGGAGTGATGGTTGCCAGAGTCCCCCTCTCCCCTCGGGAGAGGGCAGGGGTGAGGGGAATCGCCGCTGGCCGTTCTTCTTCCCCGGCCATTCTCGCGAGTGTCCTGTCGCTTCAGGATCGCGCCGATTGGCAGTTCCCCGGGAAAAGGCGCGGAGAACACCCACATTCGTGAGGCTAACGCTCATCCCACCTCCCCTCACCCCATCCCTCTCCCGAAGGGAGAGGGGGATCTTGAATCGGCAGATTGGAGAAAATGCAGGTACAATAGAAAAAGGCGAATTGCCGCCTTGCGCTGCCTGCTTTCGAGGTATTCCCAATGTCCGCCCGCCGTTTCAGTTTTGCTGTGTTTGCGGTCATCATTGCCGCGGCTTCCGCCCAGGCGCAATTCAAGGACAACGCCGAGCCCAGCGGGCCGAGGTTGGGCGCAACGCACGATTTGAAGTGGCGTTGCGGCGTGGTCATCAACGCCAGCGGCGGCCCGTGCGAAAAAATCGTCGGCTATATCCCCGTCCCCATGGACTGGCCCGAGCAGCGGGTCAAAGTCCTCGAAGAAGACCTTTCGCCCGGCATGACGATCGACTACCAGCCGGTCGGCGGCACGGCGCGGGTGATGCGGTTTCAGCTCGCGTCGTTGGCCGGGGGGAAGGAAGCCAAGGCCGTGGTCACTTTCGAGGTCCGCCGGCAAACGGTGGAGAAGCCGGAGAAGACCGACGGCTACAAGTTCATCGAGGCGAGCAAGATCGGCCGCGATTTGCACGCGTATGTGGTCCCCAGCCCAAAGATCGAGAGCCGCGACGGCAAGATTCGCGCGTTGGCCAAGGAAATTGGCGTTGATAAGAAGCCGTGGGACCGCGTCGAGGCGATTTACGAGTGGGTCCGCCAGAACTTGAAGGTCGAGGACGGCAAGATGGTTGGGGCGGCGGCGGCGTTGCGGGCCGGCTCGGGCGTCAACGAGGACGCCACGTCGCTGTTTGTCGCCATCTGTCGCGCGGCCGGCATTCCCGCCCGGATTGTTTGGGTACATGGCAGCCGCTACGCCGAGTTCTATCTGCTCGACGAGAAGGACAAGGGGCATTGGTTTCCGTGTCAGACGGAGGGCGGCCGGGCGTTCGGTTGCGTGCCGGAGACGCGGCCGATTTTGCAGAAGGGCGACAGCGTGCTTCCGCCGCCGCCGCACAAGGGCAAGAAAAGCGACCGGCAGCGTTATTTGGCCGAGTATTTCAATGCCAAGCCCGCCGGTCCCGGCGTCAGCCAGCCGAAGGTGCAATGGGTGCGCGAGATCGTGAATTGAGCGGGCGGCTTACACCGGCCGCACAACCGACAATCCCCGCAGATAATCCCAAAACGTCTCGACAGAAAGCACCCCGCCGCCCATACCGCTCTTGTTCACCCCGCCATAGGGAACGCCGTGGGGGAAGAGATTGTGGGCGTTGATCCAACTGTTGCCGGCGACCATCGACTCGGCCACGCGCCCTGCGCGATCGAGATCCTTCGTCCAGACGCTGTTGGCCAGGCCGTAGTCGGTGTCGTTGGCCATGCGGACCGCCTCCGCCTCGTCGGCAAACGGGGCCAAATAGGCGACCGGGCCGAAGATTTCCTCCCGCGCGGCCACGTTGTCGAGGGGGCCGGCCAACAGGGCGGGCTTGACGTAAAAACCGTCGCAGCCGGGCACGGCGGCGGCGCCCCCGTCGAAGACGATTTCCGCCCCCTCCTCGCGGCCACGACGCAGATAGCCGAGCACCCGATCGCGCTGCTTCTGGCTGACCACCGGCCCCATGGCGGCCTCCGGGTCCAAGGGATGCCCAATCCGCACTCGCCCCAGCCGCTCGATGGCGGCGGCGACAAAGGCGTCGTAGATCGGGCGATGGATCAGCCAGCGGGTGGCGTCGCAGCAGACCTGGCCCGTGTGGAAGGTGATCGCCCCGACGAGCCGCTCGACGGTCCGCGACAGGTCAACGTCGTCGAAGACAACCGCGGCCCCTTTGCCGCCGAGTTCCAGCTTGACCGGCACGAGGTTCCGTCCACAGGCTGCGGCCACCAGGCGTCCCACCTCGGGCGAACCGGTGAAGGAGAAGCGTTTCAGGCCGGGATGGGCGGACAGGGCGGCCCCGGCGACCTTGCCCAGGCCGGGGACGACGTTGATCACGCCGTCCGGAATGGCGATCTCTCGCGCGAGCCGGGCCAAATAGATCGCCGAAAGCGGCGTGTCCTCGGCCGGCTTGACGACCACGGTGTTGCCCGCCGCCAACGCCGGGGCGATCCCCCAGCCGATCAACAGAATCGGGAAATTCCAGGGGAAGACGAATCCGCACGGACCCCAGGGGAGCCGCACCGTCCAGGCTTCGTGCCGGGCCACGGGCCGGGCGGTCCGGCGGGGGGCGTACAGCGACATCTCCGTGAAGTACCGCATTGTATCGACGAAGTTTTGCACGTCGGAGGCGGCCTGGGCGAGCAGCTTGCCGGCGTCGAGCGCTTCGATTTGGGCGATGACCGCCGACTTCGCTTCCACGGCGTCGGCCAGGCGGTGCAGCAGCACGGCCCGATCGACGGGAGACATCGTCGCCCAGCCGGAACGCGCGAAGGCGACGGCCGCGGCGCGGACGGCCGCGTCGACGTCCTCCGGCTGCATCGCGTAGAAAGTGGCCAGGGGCCGCCCGGAGCCGGGGTCCCGCGTTTCCAGCGTCTCGCCGCCGGCGGAGCGCGCGTCTTGGCCGCCGATGACCGCCGTCAGGGGCGATTCGGCTAGGAACGCTGAAACCTCGGCCAAAACTTCGAAGGGGATCGAGACCATAAAAATCTCCCGTAATCTTATTCAACCGCTGACTGCGCTTCGAGATTCATCCTTCATCCTTCCGCCCTCATCCTTCCTCACTTCGGCGGCTCGATGCCGAAGTCGCGGATGCAGAGGAGGCTGGCGAAGGGATATCCGCGCGCGGCAAACGCCTCCGCCCCGCCCTCCATCCGATCGATGATCGCGATCACCCGGACGACCTTCATGCCGAAGTCCTCGACCCGCTGGATCGCCTGAAACGACGACCCGCCGGTGGTCACCACGTCCTCGACAATCGCGACCCGCGCCGGGCTGGACGGGGCCTTCGATATATTGATTCGTGCCGTGCCCCTTGGGCTCTTTGCGGACCATGAAGCCGGCGATGGGCGTGCCGCGGACGGCCGACATCGCCACCACGGAGGCGGTAATCGGGTCGGCCCCGATCGACATGCCACCGATCGCCGCGGGCATCGGCGCGTCGGCCAGGAGGTCGAGAATCCCCTCGGCGACCAAGCGGGCGCCGTGCGGGTCGAGGGTGACCTGCTTCCCGTCGAGGTAATAGGTCGCCTTCTTGCCGGAGGCGAGGGTAAATTGGCCGAATTTCAACGCCTTCTGCCGCACCAGGTCCATCAGCGCCGATTTGTCGTACATTGCGAGCGATCCTCCTGCGGGAAAATCGAAACGAGCCATCGCCGCATTGTAAATCGTCGTTGCTCTGTTGCCAACCGGCGGGGAGAAAAAAGGGAAAAGCAAGGTGAGAAAAGTGCGAAGAGAGAGAACAAGACCGTATTCTATCGTTTGATCGCAGGTTCACCACGGAGGCACGGAGGACACGGAGAGGAAATCGAGTTCAGCCGCGTAGCTGCGGACGAAACACGGAAACAGAAATCATTTTCGTCTTATCCGTGTTTCATCCGTGTTAATCCGTGGCCTCCGTTCGCCTTACTCTCCGTGCTCTCCGTGTCTCCGTGGTCAGATTTCCGCGTCGCTGCCCCGCGCTGTCTCATTCCTTCTCACCCAAGAGTTCCTCCACCGCGGCGTCGAGCTTTCGGGCGTCGATCGCCGCGCCGCCGCTGGAAAAGGTCTTGCGAAGCTTGCCGCGGCGATCGTAGAGCTTCAAGTGCGGCAAGGCGCCGTCTTCGATTTCGTAGTCGCCAAACGACTGCGATCCGCCGCCGTCGCGGCTGAGGAAGTTGTTTTCGAGGCTTCCGGCCCGCCGCGCCAAGACGGCCTTGACCGCCGCCGTGTCGCTGGGATCGTTGAGGCTGAAGGAGATGACCGTCAAGCCGCGATCGCCCAGCCGACGCTGCAACTCGACGGCGTGAGGAAACAACTCCAGACACGGCTGACACCAGGTCGCCCAGAAATCGACCAACACGACGCGGCCGCGACGTTGTTTCAACACGTCTTGAAAACCCGCGAGATCGATCGCCTGTACGACGGGGGTCTTTGCCGCCGCGGCCGGCGAACGGGGCGGCTCGGCCGGGCGACTGCGCACAGCCGACGATCGCCGCCGCCGCAACAAGCAGCAAGAGCGTCGTTGCGTGGTTCATTCGTAGCGGATGCCGCAGCCGAACTGCCGCGTGACGGCCTGGGGCGGAGACTTGCCGGCCAAGAGGGCGTCCAACGCGTCGCGAAGATAGTGCGTCTTCACCTTCTCGGCGTCCTGCTTGTCGTCCACGGCGCCGACGTAGGCGATCTTTCGGTTCTCGTCGAGCACAAACACGTGCGGCGTCACGGTGGCGCCGTAATCGCGGCCGACTTTTTGGCTGGCGTCGTAAAGATAGGGGAAATTAAAGCCCTTTTCCGCCGCCCGCTTCTTCATCGCCTCCAGGCGGTCCGCGGCATTGTTGTTCACATTGACGGCGACGACCTTCGCCCCCTTGGATCCAAAGTCCCGCTCCAGGGCGATCAGCCGATCCTCGTATGCCCGGGCGACGGGGCAGTGGTTGCAGGTGAAGACCAAGACGAGGAGCTTGGCGTCCTTGTAGTCGGCCAGACTGTGTTTCTGGTTGTCCGTGCCCGGCAGGTCGGACCAGGCCGGGGCGGCGTCTCCGATCTTCAATTTGTTGTCGGCGTAACAACCGCCGGCCGCCAAGGCCGCAATTGCGGCCGCTGCAACCGCAATAATCATGTTCTTCGCCCGTGTCATGACAGATTCCTCCCCAAGCCGGTGATGATTGCCTTGCGAAACGCCCTATTTTACTGAGCGGGGCAAGGGGCCGGGGCGTCTGCCCCCCCGGTCTGTCTACAGATCGCCCAGGCCGGAGAGGTCCAGCCCGCGCAGGTGATCGACCTGATCCAGCGCGAGAAGCTCGCAGCGGCCGTTTCCGTCGGCCGAAAGCGTGGTGATCGACGCATTTTGCAAGGAGAACGGCGGCTGGCCCGCGGGAATGGCCAAAATGTCCTTGAGCGTGCAGGTCAACAGCCGCCCGTGGGAGACGATGATCGCCGCTTGTCGCCCGGCGGCGGCAATCTCCTGGAGGGCCGCCCGGCCGCGGGCGATCACCTGCCGCCGCGATTCGCCGCCGGGGATGACGAAATCGAGGTCTTCGCTTTTCCATCGGGCCAGGGCCTGCGGCCAGAGTTCCGCCAGTTCGCTCGGGTGTTTGTCCGCGAAGACGCCGACGTTGATCTCCATCAGGCGGTCGTCGGTCTGGACGGTCAAAGCGAGGGCGTCGGCGATGATTTCGGCCGTTTCCATCGCGCGACGCAACGGACTGGCATAAAGGGCGTCGATGGGCAGGCCGGCCAACGCGGCGGCGGCGGCGGCGCTCTGTCGGCGGCCCAGTTCCGAGAGCGGCACGTCCAACCGCCCTTGAATTCGTCCTTCGGCGTTGTAGACGCTCTCTCCATGGCGGACGCAGTAAAGGATCATGCCCTGCATTGTAGGGGGTCGGCAGCGAGGCGGCCAGTCCCATGATCCGCCGGCGGGTGTCGCTGGCTTTGCCAGTGGCACGCGGCGTAGAATTCCAGATATGTGCGGAAGATACACACTGCGGACGCCGGCAAGCGTGGTCGCCGAGGAGTTTGGCCTCTTCGAGGCGGCGGCGTTTGCGCCGCGATTCAACGTGGCCCCCTCGCAGTCAGTGGCCATCGTTCGCCGGGCGCGCGATGCCCCCGACGACCGACGCCAGTTGGCCTGGCTCCGCTGGGGCCTCGTGCCGAGTTGGGCCGGCGATCCGGCGATCGGCAACCGCATGATCAACGCCCGGGCGGAGACGGCGGCGGAGAAACCCGCCTTTCGCGCCGCGCTGCGCAGCCGCCGTTGCCTGGTCGTCGCCGACGGTTTCTACGAATGGCAGCGCGTCGGCAACCGCAAGCAGCCCTACTTCTTTCACCTGCGAAACGACCGGCCGTTCGCGTTTGCCGGGCTTTGGGAAATATGGCAAGCTCCGGACCAGTCGCGCATTGAATCGTGTACGCTGCTGACAACGGTCGCCAACGAACTGGTCCGGCCGATCCACGACCGCATGCCGGCGATCCTCGCCTCGGCCGACTATGCACAATGGCTGGACGCGGGCGAGGAAGAGCCGAAACGCCTGAAGTCGCTGCTGGGACCGTATCCGAGCGAGGCGATGGCGGCCTATCCGGTCGGCCCGCGGGTGAACAACCCCGGCAACGACGATCCGGGGTGCATCGAGCGGACGGCCGGCGGAACGGAACTCGGCGGAACTTGACTTGACAGGCGCCTCGGAGCGGGTGACACTTGTCGGGAGATCGCCGGCGCCGCCGCGCAAAGTGAACCGTGTCCGCGGAATCCGTTCGAGGTGAACCGCAGAATCTCCGCCGGGTTCCCCTTACCCCGGCCCTCTCCCGGAGGGAGAGGGGGACCTCAGCGAAGGAGTCCATCCCATGCGATTAATCCTCATCGACCGTTCCCAGCGCACTCGGCGGAACTTCTATCCGCTGACCTTGTGTCGGCCGCTGTGGGATTTGCGCTGCGGCATGACGACGCTGGGCGAGAAACTGGCGGCGGCGCGCGGGGTGGACGGCGTGGCGTGCTTCGTGCTCCCCTACCTGGCCGACGTCTGCCGCGAGCATTGCCCCTGGCCGGTCAACGAAGCGGCGAGCTTGCAGGGCGACGACCTCATCGTCGCCTCGGGGAGGGTCAAGCCGGCCGCGCTGGAGTTGATGCTCGGCGGTCCCAGCCGCGTGGTGCTCGACGACCAGGGCGACGTGCTCCTGGCGAGAATCAATTCGGCCGACCTGGCGAAGTTGCCGACCGATTCGATCGACTCGCTGCGCGAGGCGGTCAGACAGTCGCTGCCGGTGGCCACCGGCGGCGTCGTTCCCGCATGGGAATACATCTGGGACCTGATCCTGGCGAATGCAGACCAGTTGAGCGAGGACTTCCGCGCCTTCGGCCGCAGCGGCGTCGAAGGGACGATCGAGCATCCGGCGGGCATCCGCGGCAGCCGCGACGATCTTTTTGTCGCCCCCGGCGCCGTCGTTCATCCGATGGTCGTGCTCGACGCCGTGGGCGGGCCGATCTACATCGACCAGGGGGCGGAAATCCATCCCTTCACCCGCATCGAAGGACCTTGCTACGTCGGCCGGAATTCGCTCCTCCTGGGGGCCAAGTGCCGCGAGGGAAACACCATCGGCCCGATGTGCCGCATCGGCGGCGAAGTCGAGCAGTCGATCTTCCACGGCTATTCCAACAAATATCACGACGGCTTTCTCGGCCACGCCTACGTCGGACAATGGGTCAATCTCGGCGCCTTGACGACCAACAGCGACCTGCGGAACGACTACGGGCCGGTCAGCGTCGTCCTCGACGGCAAGACGGCCGTCAACACCGGCTCGACGAAGGTGGGCGGCTTGATCGGCGACCATGTGAAAACCTCGATCGGCACGCTGCTGAACACGGGGGCCTGCGTGGGGGCCATGGCCCAATTGGCCACCCCCGGCGTGTTGTTGCCCAAATTCATTCCCTCCTTCGCTTGGTATGTGAAAGGGAAGCTGGGCGCGGGACCCGGCCGGAAGAAGTTCTATACCACCGCCCGGCTGGCCATGGCCCGCCGCGGCATCTCCTGGACCCAGGCCGACGAGGCGATGTGGGACGCGGTCTATGAGGCCGAGACAGGCAAGCGGGCGGGAAACGAGTGATTGCGCGATCTGTTACGTTCGTTGAGGCCCGCCTCGGATGGGAAGGAACTTGGCGATTGCCCAACGATTCTGTGGCAGAATCTGTTAAAGTGGGCGATATACACATAATGAATCGACCCATGGAGCGGGCGCAATGCCCCAGGACTGTCCCGTTCGGCGTCGCCAAAGCGAGACACTTTGCCCAGACACTAGGCTTTGTCAGAAAACGTTAATTCGTTGCCAGGGTCAGGTATCGGTGAATAAACGCCATCTTAATCATGCCGCCGTAGTTCTTCGCCGTCTTCTCGAATCGCGAGAAGATGCGGCGGGCTTCCTTGAGCCAGCCAATCAGGCGCTCGACGACGTTCCGTCGGCGATATGCCTGCCGGTCAAACTCCACCGGGCGAACGCTGTGGTTTTCGTTTTCCTTCGATGGAATGACCGGACAGATGCCCAGTTCGATCAAGTAATCGTCAATCCACGCGGCCCGATATCCCTTGTCGCCAGCCAAGGCCACCGGCCAGGCGATCGGTTCGCCGTCGCCGTCAAGCACCCGCGCGTCGGCTTCTTCCAGCAACGTCTGGAAGGCGGTCGATTCATGCGCCTGCCCTGGCGTGAGATGAAAATGCAACGGATGGCCATCCCCATCGCAGAGAATATGGATTTTTGTGGAAAAACCCCCGCGAGAGCGGCCTAATGCATGATCTTCTGGCTCCTCTGGGTCCCTTTTTTTCCGCCGCCCGCCGCACAGCGGGCAGCTCGTGTTATCGTGCCATCCACGCACCACAAGTCCTCGTCGATTTCGCCCACGTCCACCTTTGCGGTGCGCAAGCGGTGGAGAATTTGGTCCAACGTTCCGTTGCTGTTCCACTTGTCAAACAAATCCCAAACGGTGCCCCATGCCCCATATTCCTCGGGCAAATCGCGCCATGGGGCGCCGGTTCTCAAGATCCAAAGAATTCCGTCCACAACCGTCCGGCGATCCTTGGGGGGTCGTCCCGTATTCGCCGGCGGCGGAAACACGTCGGCAATGAGGTCCCATTGTTCGTCTGTCAGTCGATGTCGCGTCATTCTTACGCCCTCCGTGGCAAGGTGAAATGGTCAGCACAAATTATGCCCCGCCAACCACTTGCAACGGAAGAGCAGTTTTCCGACAAAGCCTAGCATCGCTACAATAGACGTATTCGGAGCAAATGGCCGTGCCCGTCCGCGTTGACATGAAAGAGGTCTTGTCGGTGATCCTGGCCGGCGGGCGAGGAACCCGCTTGGAGCCGCTGACCCGCGACCGCGCGAAACCGGCCGTCCATTTCGGCGGCATCTACCGGATCATCGACTTCTCGCTGTCGAACTGTCTGAACAGCGGAATCCGCAAGACGCTCGTCTTCACGCAGTACAAGGCGATGAGCCTCGACCGCCACATCAGTCTCGGCTGGCAGGGCTACCTTTCCCGCGAGTTGGGCGAGTTTATCGACGTCGTGCCCCCCCAGCAGCGGATCGACGAGCACTGGTATCAAGGCACCGCCGACGCCGTGTATCAGAACATCTACACGATCGAGAAGGAGCGTCCGGCGTTCGTCGTGATCCTCGCCGGCGATCACATCTACAAGATGGACTATCTGAAGCTGCTCGAGCGGCATTTGGAGACCCAGGCCGACCTGACCGTCGGGGCCTTGCGGGTCGATGTCCGCGCCGCGCGGAATCAGCTCGGCGTCATGCAGATCGACGCCGAGCAGCGCATTTTGGGATTCGAGGAGAAGCCGGACGAACCGAAGTCGATCCCCGGCGACCCGGACCATGCCCTGGCCTCGATGGGGATTTACCTTTTCACGGCGCGATTCCTCTTCGAGCAACTCTGTCTCGACGCCACGCGCCACGGCAGCAAGCACGATTTCGGCCACGATGTGATCCCCTCGGTGATGGGCGCGCATCGCGTGTTCGCCTATCCTTTTCTCGACGAGAACCGCAAGAAGGACGCCTATTGGCGGGACGTGGGCACGTTGGACGCCTACTACGAGACGAACATGGACCTCATCTCCGTGGATCCGCAACTGAACTTGTACGACCACCGCTGGCCGATTCGCACGTATCAGCCGAACCTGCCGCCGCCGAAGTTCGTGTTTGCCGAGCGGGGCTCGTCCGCCCGCCGCGGCCAGGCGCTGGACAGCATCGTCTGCGCCGGGTCGATCGTTTCCGGCGGCCAAGTCGAGCGCTCGATCCTCGGGCCGAACACGCGGATCAACAGTTACGCCCAGATCGAGGACGCGATTCTTTTCGACGGGGTGAACGTCGGCCGGCACGCGAAGATACGCCGGGCGATCATCGACAAGGAGGTGGACATCCCCGCCGGGATGGAGATCGGCTACAACCACGACCTCGATCGTTCGCGCGGCTTTACGATCAGCGACGGCGGGGTGACGGTGATCGCGAAGACGCACGCGATGGACCACATCGCGGCGCACGAGCCGTAGAGACGCGCCGCAGGGGAAGACCGGCGGTTTCCCGGCCCTTGGTTGACGAACGGGCCGCCCTTTGCTACATTCCGGGCGGGCGTCGCGCGAATCCATTGGCCAAGTCCGCGGACGAAAGGCACGCATGGCGGAGAAAAACCTCTTGTCTCCGACCCTGTTCTCGAAGCCGGCGGGGCGGCGGTGCGCGGGCCTTGTCTTGGCGCGGTTCCTTGCCGAGGAGGCCGAGAGCATGCACCTCCGCGGCCCGGAACAAGACGCTGCGCACAAAATTCTCATCCATTGGGCCGAACTCGAGCGCCAGGGCCACTTGGCGAAGAAGGAAACCGCGCTCGACGCCAACTTCATGCACGAGGTCTTCGGCCTGGCGCTGCACTATCGTTCCGCCACAGAGAGCCCCGAGGACTACCAGCAGGAGCGAAATTTCTCCATCCCCGACATCGGCACGGCCGACGGCGCCCTGGGCAATTTCGCCGCCGGATCGTCGCCCTCTCCGCTGGTCGTCATCGAGCTCAAAGGAGCGGCCGCGGACCTCGACCGCGACAGATTCAATGGGCGGACCGCGGTGCAGCAATGCTGGGATTATTTGAACGCCCTTCCCGACTGCCCTTGGGGGATTGTCAGCAACTTCGTCACGACCCGACTCTACCACCGCGCAAAGACCCCCTTGGCCTACGAGGAATTTCGCCTCCAGGACATGCGCGACCTCGCCAAATTCCGGCGGTTCTACTGCCTGCTGGAACGGGGGGGGCTCGTTCACCCTCGCAATGGTTTTGAACTCCGGGCGCTGGACCTCCTCCGGAGGACCGAACAGCGTCAGCGGACGGTGGGCGATGAACTGTATGAAATGTATAACGAGAACCGCGTTCGGCTTATCACGCACCTGCACAAAAAGCACAAAAAACCGCTCGACAAGGCGATCTATATCGCCCAACGAATCCTCGACCGCATCATCTTCATCGCCTTTTGCGAAGATCGCGAGTTGCTGCCCGCCCGTTGCATTGACATCGCCTACAACACCCTGCCGCCGTTCACAAAGGTCACCAACCCGCGGTGGCGGAACTTCGTCGATCTGTTCGAGGCGGTCAACAAAGGACATGGCCGCTTGCAGGGGATCGACAAGGGATATAACGGCGGTCTCTTTGCCCGCGACCCGGAAGTCGACGACCTGCAACTCGAAGACGACTGGACGCACTTCTTCCGCACCATCAGCACATTCGACTTTCGCGACGAAGTCAACGTGGAGGTCTTGGGACACATTTTCGAAAAGTCGGTCGCCGAATTGGAAAAAATGCGGCAGTTCGGCGTCTTCAGTCTTGTGGGCGACGGCGGAGAGAAATCGCGCTCTCCGATGCCCAAATCGGCAGAGCGAAAGCGACTTGGCACTTTTTACACGCCGCGAGATTTTACCGAGCGGATCGTCGCCCAGACGGTAACGCAGCTTGCCGAAGAGCGGATCGAGGCAATCCGCGCGATGCACGGGCTGGGGGAAGATCAGACGGCCTCCGACGAGGCTTCGCCGGCGCTGGCCCGCTATTGGAACGAGTGCTTCGAGTCGGTTCGCAGTTTGAAAATCTGCGACCCGGCGTGCGGCAGCGGGGCGTTCTTGATTCAGGCTTACGACGCCCTGGAGGAACTTTACGAAAAGATCGTGGGCCGGCTCATGCTCCACGACCCGGCCGCGGCGGAGCCGTTGGCCGACGCCGTGCCCGACACGATCCTCACCGACAACCTGCACGGCGTCGATCTCTCTGCGCAGGCGGTCGAAATCACGCAGTTGGCGCTTTGGATCCGCTCCGCGCGGCGGAATAAGACGCTGGCGACCTTGTCGGCGAACATCATCCAAGGCAATAGCCTGGTGAGCGACGCGAGCGTGCATCCGAAGGCCGTGGATTGGGCCGCCGCGTTCCCCAATGTCTTCGCGCGCGAGGGGAATCCGGGCTTTGATTGCGTGATCGGCAACCCGCCTTGGGAGCGGTTGAAGGTCCAGGAACGCGAGTTTTTCGCCTTCACCGCCCCTGAAATCGCCGGCGCCGTGAGCGCGGCCACGCGGCGGCAGAGAATCGCGGAACTCGAAACCGGCAACCCGGAGTTATACGCCGCCTATCGCGAGGCGCAAGACGCCGCCGGCCGCACGCTCACCTACGCCCGCACGTCGGGCCAGTTCCCGCTCACCGGCCGCGGCGACATCAACGCGTACATGCTGTTTGCGGAATTGGCGCAGCGGATCGTCGCTCCCCGCGGCCGCGTGGGGTTGCTCGTCCCTTCGGGCATCGCCACCGATGCCACGACCAAGGAATTCTTCGCCGGCCTTATGGGCGCGCGATCGCTCGTCGCCCTGTACGATTTTGAGAACAAGGCGGCGTTCTTTCGGGATGTTCACCGCTCGTTCAAGTTCTGCATCCTTTTGTTCGGCGGAAAGGAGGTCAAGACGAAAGCCGCCGATTTCGTCTTTTTCGCGCACCGCATGGAAGACCTCGACGTAAGGAAGCGGCATATCGCGTTGTCGAAAAAGGACCTCGCGCTTTTGAATCCGAACACGCGGACTTGTCCAATCTTCCGCACTCGGCGCGACGCCGAGTTGACGAAGGAGTTCTATCGCAACGTGCCGATTCTCATCGATCGCTCGCGCAAGGAGGGGGGCAATCCCTGGGGCGTCAAGTTCTTTACGATGTTTCACCAGACGAACGACGCCGAGTTGTTTCGCACGGCCGAGGAACTAGCCGAACTGGGCTGCAAGTTGGAAGGAAACCGCTGGCGCAAGGGCCGGGAAACGTATCTGCCGCTCTACGAGGCGAAGATGGTCCAGGCCTACGATCATCGCGCCGCGGGCGTGATCGTGGAAAAAGAGAACTGGGTCCGCCAAGGCCAGACGGAGGCGACCACGCCGGCGCTGCACCAGAACCCGGAGTTCGTCCCGCAGCCGCGCTGGTGGGTCAACGAAGAAACCGTCGCAGGCGCGCTGGAAGGCCGCTTGCGGGACGCCTATCTGTGCTATAAGGACGTCACCAGCGCCACGAACCAACGCACGATGATTGCCGCGATGCTGCCGCGAGCGGCCGTTTTGAACTCAGCGCCGCTCGCGATAACTGGCGAGGAAATCACGCCACGGCAGACGTGCTGCCTTTCAGCAAACTTGAATAGCCTTGCGTTGGACTTCATCGCCCGGCAAAAGGTCGGCGGAGTGCACCTCAATTTCTTCATCGTCGAGCAATTGCCCATATTCTCCCCGGACCGCTATGCGGAGAAGTGCCCTTGGGACAAACGCGCGACGTTGGAGCGGTGGATATCGGATCGGGTTTTGAAGCTGACCTGCACGGCCAACGACATGCGGCCGCTGGCCGAGGCGGCCGGCATGGTCCCGCCGGTCCACAAGTGGAACGCGGCGGAGCGTCTTGATCTGGTGGCCGAGTTGGACGCCGCATTCTTTCTCCTCTACGGCGCCGCCCGCGACGACGTGCAATACATTCTCAGCACGTTCCGCGGCTTGGGCCAGGAAGGCGAGTCCGGCGCGGCCCTGTTCGGCGCCGACGACGGGATACTGGACGCCTACGACCGCCTGGCGAAGGGCTAGGCTTACGCCAATCACGTAGGATTGTACGTGAATTTTGTAAGTGCCAAGACGCGGTAATTCCCGATTCCCACCAACTCGCGGGAGTCCACGTCTATCGCCCATGCAAAAGCGGCAGGACCTTGTCCGACAGCCCCAGGATGATCTCGATGAAAATCAGCGCGATCACGATCCACTCCAATCGCAGCGACCGCTCGTGCTCCGACTCGTCGGAAAGGGTTGTGTACAGCGTGTTCAGCAGACTCAACTTGTCCTTGACGCTCTGGTCGAAGTCGTTCAATCCGAGCGAGCGGGAAGCGAGGCTGTAGACGCGGGCGAGGAAGGCGTCGGGAAACGGCTTGAAGGCGTTCGTGACCGCCTCGCTGAACGCCTGGCCGTCGAGCATCAACTCGCGGATCCGCGTCATCCGCGCTTTCAGTCCGCCCGCCTTCACGCCGACTTCATACGATTCCTGCAAGCTGTCGTCGAGCTGATCGTCGAGACAGCGGAGTTCGCGCAACTGGACGTTGGCCAATTCCAAGACGGTGAGCACGTCGTCCATGTTGACGCCGCACACCAACGCCGCGTTCCAGGTGACGATCGTCAGGTCGTCGGTGTAATAGGCGATGCGCCGGACAACTCCTCCTGCTGCTGTTGTGCGGAGAGCTCCTTGGTGTTGCTGCTGATCACTTGCGCGAGGACTCGCCCGTTCTCGGCCAAAAACCGCTCCATGTCGCGGCGGCCTTCGCCCAGGTCGGGGATGACGAAGACGTGATAGTCCTCCGACTCCTCGCGGACCATCGGTTGTTTGACGGCGGGGCGAATCGCCTGAAGGAGCGATTCGGCGCGGGCGCGGGCGTCGGCGGCGAACTGCCGGCAGTCGTACAATTCGCCGCTGATTTCCGCGACTTGGGCAATCGCGCCCGCGAAGGGGACGCGATACTGGACGGACACGGCGCCGAAGTCGTAAATCGTGATCGTCACCGCGTCTTCCGTGCGGAAGGTTCGCCCGCCGAGCGGCTCGATTTTCTGGCTGATGAAGACCGGCAACGGCCGCAGATTGACGGACGCGGGCGTGCGCGGCTGATGCTGGAAGCCGCGTCCTTCGCGCGCTTCGCGAAGCAGGGCGGTGCAGCGTTTCAGATCGACGGCGAAGCCGATGTCCAGCGCGTGATAGACGTGGCAACAACCGCGGACGCCGGCGATTGGGGCGCTGCCTGCGGACATTTTTGCTCTTCGCGGTTTGAAACGACGCCAACCGTCGCGGGACAGCAAGCTTGTTTCCTTAGAGGATACAGCCGCTGCGTCCAACTTTCAAGGGCCTGCGCGGCCCAATTCGGGCCGGTTGCCGCCGCGGCGTCAATTCGCGATAATGGATGGAAGGCCCCCGCGGCAGGCACAAAGGCAGGCAAGACGACGCCATGACAATCCGTTCCAAACTGACGATGACCGCCGTCGTCGTGACCGTGCTGGCCAATTCCTTGCTGTTGCTCGTCGCCGTGCAGTACATGGAGCACGTCTGGATGAACGAGGTGCAGACTCAGGTCGCGCTGGACCTGAACTCCGCGCGGGCGGCCTATCGCGGCCACATCGGGATGATTGACGCCTTCTTGCGCGCCATGGCGTTGGAGCCGACGCTGGCCTCTGCCGTCGATCGCCGCGATCGGGCCGAGATCCAGGTGTTCTTAGACCGCGGGCATCGGTCCCAAGGCATGGATTTTCTCTCGCTGGTTGATCCAGGCGGCAAGGTCGTGTGCCGCGCGCACAACGCGGACCGCCGCGGCGACGATCTTTCCGCCAATTTGATCATCGCCCGCGCGCTGGAGCGAAAACAACCCGCCAGCGGCACGATCGTCCTTTCGGCCGAGGAACTGGCCGTCGAAGGGGGGAATCTGGCGGAGCGAGCCCGCGTCGCGTTGGTGGACACCGCCGCGGCGCGCCCCACGGCCGACGCCGTCCGCAGCGACGGCATGGTCGTCGCGGCGGCCGTCCCCGTCTTCGATGCGCGCGGGCGACTGGCGGCCGTGCTCTACGCCGGCGACCTCTTGAGCCGGCGCTATGACATCGTCGACGGAATCCGGCGGCAGGTGTTTCTGAACACGGCATACGAGGGCCAGGACATCGGCACGGTCGCCATCTCCCAGGGCGATCTTCGCATTGCGACGACCTTCGCGCTCGAGGACGGTTCTCGCGCCGTGGGAACGCGACTGAGCGCCGCCGTGGGCGACGAAGTGCTCGGCCGCGGCCGCACCTGGACCGCCCGCGCCTTCGTCATCAACGATTGGTACTTCACCGCCTACGAGCCGATCCGCGATCCTGCCGGGCAGGTCGTCGGCGTCCTCTCCGTGGGTCTGCTTCAAGCGCCTTTCGTTCACCAGCAGCAGGTGATCACCGGCGTCTTGCTGGCCATCGTCATGACCGCCACGGCCGCCAGCCTGACGCTTGATCTTCCTCGTCATCAATGCCGTGCTCCGCCCCATCGGCGCCGTCGTCGCCATGTCGAGGAAAGTGATCGCCGGCAATATGTCCGCGCGCGTGGACATCCGACCGAAGGGGGAAATGGGCGTGCTCTGCCGAGCCGTCGACGGCATGGCCGACGCGCTGGCCGAGCGCGAGGAACAGCTCAAACGGGTCACCAGCCAGCAACTCGGGCGCAGCGAGAAGCTGGCTTCGGTCGGTCGGCTGGCGGCCGGCGTGGCGCATGAAATCAACAACCCCCTGACCGGCGTCTTGAGTTTCGCCTGCATGTTGCGGGACAAGGAAAACATGGACGACCAGGACCGCCAAGACCTCAACCTGATCGTCCACGAGACGACCCGCGCCGCCCAGATCGTCCGCGGCCTGCTCGATTTCGCGCGCGAGCGGCGAGGTCGTGAAGACGCCCTTGGACATCAACGAGGTGGTCCGGCAGACCATGCGGCTCTTGGGCAATCAGAAGGCGGTCCAAGGGATTGTCATCGTCGAAGACCTCGCGGACGCGCTTCCCACCGTCGAGGGCGACGCCCATCAGATCGAGCAGGTGATGCTCAACCTGGCGATGAACGCCTGCGAGGCCATGCCCAACGGCGGCACGCTGCTGATCAGCTCGTTGGCCGCGGACGGCAAAGTGCTCGTCAAGTTCACCGACACCGGTTGCGGAATCAAGGAGGAACACCTCGACCAAATCTTCGAGCCGTTCTTCAGCACGAAGCCGGTGGGCAAAGGCACCGGCCTGGGGCTGAGCGTCAGCTACGGCATCGTCCAGGAGCACGGCGGCGCGCTGGAGGTCGAGAGCCAGGAGGGCAAAGGCAGCGTGTTTACCGTTGTCCTGCCCTGCGCGGACGAACCAGCGGAGAAGGGGTGACCTGTGGGGCAGCGAATCTTGTTGATCGACGACGATCGCGTGATCGGCGTAACCTGTAAGCGGATTCTCGCCGCGGACGGGCACGAGGTGCAGTGCTGCGAGGACCCCCAGGCCGGCCTGAAGGCGGCCCTCTCCGGCGACTTCGACCTGGTCCTCCTGGACCTGAAGATGCCGGGCGTGCACGGGCTGGAGATCCTCCGAGAAATCAAGGCCGCCGGCGTCCCCTCCGAGGTGGTCATCATCACCGGCCATGCCGCCGTGGATTCGGCCGTCGAAGCAATGAAGCAAGGCGCCGCCGACTACCTCTGCAAGCCGTTCTCGCCCGATCAGCTCAAGTTGGTCCTCGGCAAAATCTGGGAGCGATCCGCGCCTGGTGCGCGAAAACGTTCTCTTGCGGCGCGAATTGGAGGTCCACCAGGGCTTCGAGGGGATCATCGGCGAAAGCCGGGCGATGGAGCACGTCTTTTCGATCATCAAGCGCGTTGCGCCGAGCCAGGGGACCGTCTTGATCACCGGCGAGAGCGGCACCGGCAAGGAGATGGTGGTGCGCGCCCTCCACCGCCTCAGTTCCCGCAAAGATCGGCCCCTGCTGGCCTGCGATTGCACAGCCCTGGCGCCGACGCTGCTGGAAAGCGAGCTCGTTCGGCCACGTCAAGGGATCGTTCTCCGGGGCGATCGCCACGAAGCAGGGGCTGTTCGAGGTCGCCCACGAAGGCACCCTCTTTCTCGACGAAGTGGGGAACCTCAGCATGGAGACGCAGGGCAAGCTGCTCCGCGTGCTGGAAACCAAGGCGGTGAGAAAAGTCGGCGACACGGTCGAGCACCAGGTGAACATCCGGCTGGTTGCCGCCACAAATCGCGACCTGGCGGAATTGGTCAAGGAGGGCCAGTTTCGCGAGGACCTCTATTATCGACTCAATATCATCCCGATTCTCCTGCCGGCGCTCCGCGAGCGACAAGGCGACATCCCCTTGCTGGCGATGTGGTTTCTCGAACGCTTCTGCAAGAAAACGGGGGCCGACATCAAGGGCTTCACGCCCGAGGCCATGTGCCAGATGGAGAGCTATCACTGGCCGGGCAATGTTCGCGAGTTGCGAAACATCGTCGAGCGGTTGGCGATTTTTTGCGACGGCGACCGCATCGACTTCCGCCATTTGCCGGCGGAGATCCGTCAGGCCCGGTTGCGGACCGCCATTACCCAACTGCCGCCGACTTGGGAGGAATTCAAACGCCTCAAGCACCAGATCGGCAAGGCCGCCGTGGACGACTTGGAACGCCGCTTCCTCATTGCCGCCCTGAAGCGCTCGGCGGGAAACGTCAGCAAAGCGGCCGAACAAGCAGGCATTCAGCGGACGAACTTCCATGCCCTGATGCGTAAGCACGGCCTCAGCGGCGAGGGGCTGGAGTAAACGGCGACGCCTCCACCGCCTCTGTGTGTATCATCAGTTCATACAGTGTATGTCGCGATGATACTATTCTTAGGCTTCATCGCCCCGTAAATCCAGGGCTGGCCGCCGGAGCGGCATCTGTCGCCGGCCATCAACCAGCGCGCAACCTGTTGGTGCTTAATGCTTTGGTGATCATTGGCCGTCTCGATCACATTGCGCCGGCGGCAAACTTCCGTCTTTGGCACAAGCATTGCTCTGTTGTTCCGGCGAACTTCGAGCTGGCCGGCCGGCAGACTCTCCCAGACCACGTGAACGAGCGAGGACGCCAATGTCTGAAAATCCAAAACTGTTGGTTGTGGACGACGAGGAAGTGATCTGCCTGGCGTGCCGGCGGATCTTCTCGCGGCAGGGGTTCCAGGTCGAGGTCAATACCGACGCGTGCGAGGGCCTCAACTGCGCCCTCCGCGACGACTATGCGGCCATCCTCCTGGATATCAAGATGCCGAAAATCGACGGCATCCAGTTCCTCGAATGCCTTCGCGAAACAAAGCCGGACCAGCCCGTGCTGATCATGACCGGCTATCCGAGCATTCCGAATGCGTCCGCGGCGATCCGTCTGGGGGCCTCGGACTACATCACGAAGCCGTTTACGCCGGAGGAAATCACGCGGTCCGTCCAGCGGATCATGGGCGCACGAGCGCGGCCAGGCGGCGGAGGCGGCGACGGCGACGGTCGACGAAGTCGCACCCGCAAGACCCGCGCTCGAAGAAACCCTCTTCTTTGACGAATCGTGGTTCCGGCTGGAGATCGACGATTCGGCGTGCGTCGGGGCGGTGTTGCCGGGTCTGCGGGGCGAGAAGGTGAAGGGCGTGCGCCTGCCGCGGATCGGCGAAGTCGTCTATCAGGGGCTGCCGCTGGCCGCCCTGACTGTCGCCGGCAAGCCGATGGTCGTCATCCGGTCGCCCGTTTCGGGCGTGGTTGCCGGGCGTCAACGATGCGTTGGCCGACGAGCCCTCGCTGGTGACGGCTGATCCGTGCGGGCGGGGCTGGATCGCCTGCCTCTGCACGACGCGGTTCGAAGAGGAAGTCAATTCCTGCAAGCCGCGGCACGTCCTCCTGGTTAATGGCGACAAGTGCTCCGCCGACGACCCAGCGGCGACGTCTGCAGTTCGCTGGGTTGCCGCGTTCTCCTTGGCCAAGGGCCGCGCCGACGCCGTTTCATCGCTGCGGGACGCCGACTGCGGCGTGTTGCTGATCGACGCCGCCTCGTGCGGCGGGACGGGCCGGAATTGGTCGCCCAGCGTCAACGCCCAGGCGCCGGCAACGAAGATCGTAGTGATCGCTTCGGCCAGCGATCCGTCGGAGAGCGACTACCGCGGGCACCGCATCTTCTACTACGCCGTCGAGCCGTTTGCCGACAACGAGATCGCCGACATTCTCGACGCGGCCTTCCGGCCGCCCGAGCCGCACCCGGCCAAGGCGGACCGTTTCACGGCGGCGCCGAAGCCATCGGCAGCATCGCGATGACCAATCGCAACGGCCACAAGGTCTGCTTGTTGGCCGCGCCGGGGCTGTTGCGGCGCGGCGAAGGATTGGGTTGCCAGATCGGGCAAGAGTTGCTGGCCGGGGCTTTTCCCGCTGGTGCTGACGCCCGGCGAGGCGAACATCACTGCCGCCAGCGTGCTCAAGGCGGCCAGCGCCTGCGATCGCGTGATGGTGCTGTTGGCCAAGGACAGCGGCCTCTTGCCCGGCAGCCTGTCGCGAGACACGAAGGCCGAGTTCGGCATGCCCTCGGGCGAGAACGTGGTCCGCGTCACGACCCTGGCCGTGCAGCCCGACGCCATCGGCGGCTTGGCCGGGTTGGATGGGCGGACCACCGCCGCCCTGGCCGACCACATCGTGCGGGAGATGGCATCCTACTGACAATCCTGACGAGAACCCACTATGTCGCGGAGAGGACATCCATGATCGACACAGGCAGCATGCGCACGGCTCATCGTTCCTGCGACGAGGTGATCCGGGGAACGCCGGGGGGCGAGCGGATCGTCCATTGCCTGCAGTGCGGCAGTTGCGGCGGGTCGTGCCCCAACGGGGCCGACATGCAGTACACTCCCCGCACCTTCTTCGCCATGATCAACGCCAACGAGCGGACCGAAGGTGCTCTCGTCGAACACGATGTGGTGCTGCGTTTCCTGCTATCTCTGCACCACGCGCTGCCCGCAGAACATTCCCATCACGGACCTCATGTACTGCCTGAAGCGGCTGGCGATCCGCGACGGCCTGGCCAAGGACACCGACGCGCCCGCCCTGGCCAAGACCTTTACCGGCTGTCTGGACCGCTACGGCCGCAGCTTCGAGCTCGGCCTGGCCAGCCGATTCTACCTGTTCAACAAGCCGCTGGCGCTGCTGCGGATGGGTCCGCTGGGGTTGTCGATGTTTACCCGCGGCCGCATGTCGCTGATCCCCAAGAAGATCAAGGACATCGAGCAGTTGCAGGCCATCATCAAGAAAGCGCGCGAAGTTGGGAGGAAGCCTCGTGAAATACGCCTACTATCCCGGATGTTCGCTGGAAGTCAACATCGCGGCCTACGACATCTCGGTCCGCGAAGTGGCCGACATGTTGCGGATCGAACTGGAGGAGATCGACGACTGGAACTGCTGCGGGGCCACGGAGTATTTCTCGCAGGACGAATTGACCGCCTGCGCGGTGATCGCCCGCAACCTGGCACTGGTCGATCGAAAAGCTCGATCGGCTGATCGCCCCCTGCGCCGCCTGCTTCCTCAACCTGAAGAAGACCGACAAGCTGATGACGCGACAGCGCGGAGATGAACGGCCGGGTGAACGCCTGCCTGGCGGCGGGCGGGCTCGCCTACCGGCCCGGCCGCGTCCTCGTCCGGCACCTGCTCGACGTGATCCACGGCGACGTCGGCGAGGCGGCCGTCCGCGACAAGGTCGTCCGGCCGCTGGCCGGGCCTGCGGGTCGCCCCCTACTACGGCTGCCAGTGGGTGCGGCCGATGAGCGACGTGGACAACCCGAGTATCCGATGAAGATGGACGACCTGTTCACCTGGCTCGGGGCCGAGGTGGTCGATTACCCGGTCAAGGCCCACTGCTGCGGCGGCCACATGACCCAGATCAGCGAGCCGCAGGCCTTCGAGTTGATCCGCCGGCTGCTGCAAAGCGCCGTGGACAGCGAGCGCCGACATGATCCTCTGCATGTGCCCGATGTGCCAACTGAATCTCGACGCCTACCAGAGCCGCGTCAACGGCCACTTCGGCGCGGAGTTCAAGCTGCCGATCATCTTCTTCACGCAGTTGATGGGGATTGCCTTCGGGATCGCGCCGGAGAAATTGGGCTTCGGCAAAGAGATCGTGGCCGCCTGGCCGGTCATCGAAGCCAGGTTGAGCCAGGCCGCCGTCGGCCGGCGCCTGAAGAAGTTGCTTGCAGAAAGAGACAGGAGACAGACATGGCCCAGAAGCTGGGCATCTACGTGTGTCACTGCGGCAGCAACATCGCCGGCACGGTCGACGTGGAAGGAGGTCGCGCGCTGGGCCGGCGAGACGATCGACGGCGTCGTCGTCGCGCGCGACTACAAGTTCATGTGCTCTTCGCTCGGCCAGCAGATGATCGAGGAGGACATCAAGAAGAAGGGGCTGACGGGCGTGGTCGTGGCCGCCTGCTCGCCCCACCTGCACGAGAAGACCTTCCGCCGCGCCTGCGAGAACGCCGAACTGAACCCCTACCTCTGCCAGATGGCCAACCTCCGCGAGCACTGCTCCTGGGTGTGCGCCGACAAGGCGGCCGCCACGGCCAAGGCCAAGGCGCTGGTCTACGCCGCGGCCGAGCGCGTCAAGCAGCAGCAGCCGCTGGAACCGATGCAGGTCAAGGTCAACCCGGCCACGCTCGTCGTCGGCGGCGGCATCGCCGGCCTGCAGGCCACGCTCGAACTGGCCGACGCCGGCTACCACGTCTACCTCGTCGAGCACGAGCCCTCAGCATCGGCGGCCACATGGCCCAGTTCGACAAGACCTTTCCCACCCTGGACTGCTCGGCCTGCATCCTCACGCCGAAGATGTCCGAGGCCGGCCAGCATGCGAACGTCACCCTCCTGACCTACTCCGAGTTGGAGGAGGTGAGCGGCTCGGTGGGCAATTTCAAGCGTGAAGGTCCGCAAGAAGGCCCGCTACGTGGACGAGAGCGATCTGCACCGGCTGCGGGATCTGCATCGAGAAGTGCCCGCGCAAGGTCGTGGACCACGACTTCGAGGCCGGCCTGGGCAATCGCAAGGCGATCTACACGCCCTTCCCCCAGGCCGTGCCGCGCATCCCGGTGATCGACACCGCCTCCTGCATCTGGTTCGATCGCGGCAAGTGCCGGGCCTGCGAGAAGCTCTGCCCCACCAACGCCATCGCCTTCGACCAGAAAGACGAGATCGTCGAGTTGGAGGTGGGCAACATCATCCTGGCCACCGGCTGGAAGCTCTTCGACTGCCGCAAGCTGCCGCAATACGGCTACGGGCGGCTGCCGAACGTCTACACGAACATGGAATTCGAGCGGCTGTGCAACGCCGCCGGCCCGACCAACGGCAAGATCGTCCTCCGCGACGGCAAGACCGAGCCCAAGTCGGTGGCCATCATCCATTGCGTCGGCAGCCGCGACGTGCAGCACAACGAGTCCTGCTCGGCGGTCTGCTGCATGGCGGCGCTGAAGTTCGGCCACCTGGTGCTGGAGAAGACACGCGCCGAAGTGTATTCGTTCTATATCGACATGCGGACGAACCAGAAGGGCTACGAGGAGTTCTTCCAGCGGCTCTTGAAGGAGGGCATGCACTTCGTCCGCGGCAAGGTGGCCGAGGTGACCGACGCCGCGCGGACTCCGGGCGAGGAGGGCAAGCTCGTCGTCCAGGTCGAAGACACGCTGCGTGGGCCAGCAACAACGCATTGCCGGTCGACATGGTGGTCCTGATGGGCGCCATGGAGCCGCAGGCCGACGCCAAGGAACTGGGGCTGAAGTGCGGCATCTCCTGCAGCATGGCAGGCTGGTACACGGAGCGCCACCCGAAGCTCGACCCGGTGGCGACGATGACCGACGGCGTGTTCGTCGCCGGCGCCTGCCAAGGGGCGAAGGACATCCCCGCCTCGGTGGCCCAGGGCGCCGCCGCCGCCGCCCGCATCGCCGGCATGATCACCAAGGGCCAGGTGATGATCGAGCCGATCGTGGCCTCGATCGACGAGGAGACATGCTCGGGCTGCCGGATCTGCAACAACCATTGCCCGTACAACGCCATCGAATTCGACGAGCCCAAGGGCGTCAGCCGCGTGATCAGCTCGATGTGCAAGGGCTGCGGCACCTGCGTGGCGGCCTGCCCGGCCGGCGTCATCAGCGGCGCCCACTTCAGCAACGCCCAAATCATGGCCGAGATCCGCGGCATCCTGTGGGACGCCGGCCTCCGGCAACGCGCCAGTCGGCCCAAGCGCCGCGGAAGCGATGCCGTCAATCCGGCTAAATCCCCTATCCCCAGACCCCGAACCCATGACCCCGATGAAACCTTCGAGCCGAAAATCGTCGGGTTCTTCTGCAATTGGTGCTCGTACCGGGCGGCCGACCTGGCCGGCACGGCGCGGATCAAGTACGCCCCCAACGTCCGCATCATTCGCATGATGTGCAGCGGGCGGGTCGACCCCAGCTTCGTCCTCAAGGCCCTGGCCGCTGGGGCCGACGGCGTGCTCATCGCCGGCTGCCACCCCGGCGAATGCCACTACATCGATCAGAACTACAAGACCATGCGCGCGACTTCACATGCTCAAGCACACGCTCGCCGCGCTGGGCGTCGAGCCCGATCGCGTCCGGCTCGTGTGGGCCTCGGCCGCCGAAGGGCAGCAGTTGGCCGAGGCGATCGACCGCCTGGTCGAGGACATCCGGCGGCTGGGCCCGCTCCGCTGGCCGGCCAACTGGTGCGAAGACGGCCACCGCCGCGAGGCCCTGGCCGACATCGCCAAGGAACACGAGGAAGTGATGGAGGTCGCCGTCATGATCCAAGTCGCCGCCCCCGCCGCCAAGAACCAAGGGAAAGCTGGCCATCTACTGGGCCGCCTCCTGCGGCGGCTGCGAAATCTCCATCCTCGGCATCGACGCCAAGATCCTCGACGTGGACGCGGCCTTCGACCTGGTCCTCTGCCCCTGCATCGCCGACGGCAAGGTCCGCGACATCGAGAAGATGCCCGACGGCGCCGATCGACGTTTGCCTCTTCAACGGCGGCATCCGCACCAGCGAACAGGAGTACATGGCCAAGTTGCTCCGCCGCAAGTCGAAGGTCCTGGTGGCCTTCGGCTCCTGCGCCTCGGAGGGATGCATCCCCGGACTGGCCAACCTCAACGACCGGCAGTCGATCTTCGACGCCGTTTACAAGGAAGGCTCCGCCACTGCCCCGGAGAACCCCGCCGATTGCCGCCCCCAGCAGGAGACGCCCATGCCCGAGGGCGCCCTCCACCTGCCGCTGTTCTACGACACGCTGAAGACGCTTGCACAGACGGTCGAGGTGGACTACTATCTGCCGGGCTGCCCGCCGGAGGCCGACAACATTTGGGCGGCCATCGTCGCGATCGTCGAGGGCAAGCTGCCGCCGCGCGGCGCGGTGCTGGGCCCGAAAACGACCGTCTGCGACGAGTGCAAGCGGAAGCGGAGCGAGAAGAAAATCCGGAAGTTCCACCGCACCTGGGAGGTCATTCCCGACGCGGAGACGTGCCTCCTGGAGCAGGGCCTTGTCTGCTGCGGGATCGCCACGCGGGCGGGCTGCGGAGCCCTTTGCCCCCAGGTCAATTCGCCCTGCATCGGCTGCCACGGGGCCCCCGACGGGGTCGAGGACTACGGCGCGCGGCTGATGAGCGCCATCGCCTCGGTGATCGACTCCAACGATCCCGAGGAGATCGAGCAGATCATCAGCGAGGGCATTCCCGATCCCGTCGGCACGTTCTACCGCTTCAGCCTGGCCGGCAGCCTGTTGCGGCGGAAGAAAAGAGTCGAGAGTCGAGAGTTGAGAGTTGAGAGTTGAGAGTCGAGAGTTGAGAGTTGAGAGTTGAATGGCACTGATATTTTCGTAACTCGTTATGCAGAAGTGATCTAAGTAAAAACGGCCTGCCTCGCTACAAAGGTGTTAACCAGACACCCCAAGCAGCAAGGAGGCCGCCGTGAGTGATTATACCCGATGGTCGTTTCGGCAACAGATCGATTGGTTCCGCCGCCAGTTTGCCCAGCAGACAGGGCTTCCGTTTTCGCAGGTCCTGCCGGCTCAACTGGTGGTGACTGCATTGCAGTCGCTGGGCGTGCGATTCTACGATTCGTTGTACAACCCAGTCACGGTCTTGTGGCTGTTTCTCAGCCAGGTGATGCATGCCAATCCGACGTTGGCCGTGACGGTCGAGTGCTTTCTCGCTTGGCGGTTGGCCCAGGGGATGTCGCCGTGTTCGGCCGACACGGGCGCCTATGCGCGGGCGCGACAACGCCTTCCCGAAACCTTGCTGGCCGTGCTCACCAGGCACACCGGCCGCGCGGCCGAACACGCCGCGCCGAGCGAATGGCGATGGCTCGGCCGGGTGGTGAAATTGTTCGACGGCTCGACGGTTTCGATGCCCGATACGCCCGCGAATCAGGAGGCATTTCCCCAGAGCCGCACCCAAGCGCGGGGTGGGCTTTCCGCTGGCCCGCATTGGGGTGCTGTTTTCCTTGGCGGTGGGGACGGTGTTGGACCTGGGCATTCGCCGCTGGGCGGGCAAGTTTCAGAGCGAACTGGCCATGCTCCGCGATATGATTCCGTCGCTTCAGGCGAACGACGTGTTGTTGACAGATTGCTTTCTCTGCTCCTACATGGAAATCGCCCTGGTGCGGAGGCAAGGCGCCGACTATGTGGGCCAAATGCACGCCCACCGGAACGTGGATTTTCGCCGTGGCAGGCGGCTGGGCCCGTGCGATCACGTGGTCGAGTGGAGCAAGCCCGGATGCCCCGACTGGATGTCTCCGCAAGACTACGCGGCGATTCCCCAGACCCTCTTGATCCGCGAGTTTCGCCGCCGGATCGTCCGCAGAGGCTATCGCACACGAACGATCATCGTCGCCACGACGCTGCTCGATGCCGAGCGGTATCCGCAAGACGAGATCGCGGATTTGTATCGACTTCGCTGGGATGCGGAAATCAATCTGCGTTCCCTGAAGACGATGATGAATATGGATGTGCTTCGCTGCCAAACTCCCGACATGGTGCGCAAGGAGATCTGGGCCCATCTGTTGGCGTACAACTTGATCCGAACGGTGATTGCGCAGGCGGCGGCCAGGCATGGCAAAAATCCACGTCAGATCAGCTTCAAGCGAACGATGCGGACGTTGGAGGCGTTCCGTCCCGTGCTTGCCCACATCCCACGGGAGCCGCTCGTCGCCCTTTACAACCACATGCTCACGGCAATTGCTTCTCATGAAATCGGCAACCGACCCCACCGCCTCGAACCACGTCAACGCAAACGAAGGCCCAAGCCTTACAAGCTGATGACCAAACCTCGTAATCAAGCCCGAAAGCAAGAAGCTAAAACACGTTAAGCAAATATCAGTGCCATTC
>CAWBRF010000031.1:0-440282 GCA_963791075.1 uncultured Planctomycetia bacterium | reverse complement strand
TTGTAGATATAAGTCTGCGGGCCGTTAAACCAGCCCGCCAGAACCGTTCCGTTCGGCAACGTTTCGATCGGGTCATCGCCGAACTGCGAAACGCCGAAACTGCCGCCGCTGGTGTACACGCCGTTCCCGGTCGAGCCCGTCAGAGTGAACGTTGTCGCCGTGAGTCCGGCAATGGTCCACGTGCCGTTGGCGGCCGTGTTGCCCAGCACCCCGCTAATCGTAACCTGTTCGCCGTTGGTCAAACCGGTCGTGTTGACGGCGATCCAGGTCTGCGCCACGTGCGTCCGCGTGCCGGTGTCCAACTGTCACAGCGAGGCGATCCTCGTGGAGACGGAGCGGAAGATCACCGTGGACGAGGCGCGGCGGTTGTTCGCCGCCACCCCCGGATTGGTCGTGCTCGACGACCTGGAAAAGAAGCGCTATCCGATGCCCAGCGAGTGCGACGGACGGGATGAAACCTTCATCGGCCGGATTCGCGAGGACCTTTCCAGCCCCAACGGCCTGGCCTTCTGGTGCGTCAGCGACAACCTTCGCAAAGGCGCGGCGACCAACGCCGTGCAGATCGCCGAGCTGCTGGTCGAGCGGAGCCGGGCGCGAGAGTCTTCGCCATGCGGCGTCTCAAGCTGACCCTGGCCTACGACGGCACGGAGTACGCCGGCTGGCAGACACAGCCCGGCGTGCCCACCATCCAAGCGACGCTGGAGGCGACGATCGAGAAAATCACCGGCCGCCCGGCAAGGCTCTTGTCCAGCGGGCGGACGGACGCCGGGGTCCACGCCCTGGGCCAAGTCGCCTCGTTCCGCACGGAAAGCCCGCTTTCCACCGCGACGCTGCACAAGGCGCTGGAAGCCGAGTTGCCGCGCGACATCGCCGTCTTGGCGGTCGAGGAAGCGGCCGTCGGCTTTCACCCCATCCGCGACGTGGTTCGCAAGCGCTACCGCTATGTGATCCACGACGGCCCGGTCCGCGACGTCTTCCAGCGCCGCTACTCCTGGCGCTATGTCTACGGCCGGCTCGACGCCGCCGCCATGCGCCGCGCCGCCGCGGCCTTGGTGGGAAAGCACGATTTCCGCAGTTTCCAGTCGTCCGGCGCGGAGCGGAAGAGCAGCGTCCGCACCGTCTTCGCCCTGGACGTCAAACGGGGCAGGGGGGCCGAGCGCGATTTCGTCACGCTGGAGATCGAGGCCGACGGGTTCCTTTACAATATGGTTCGCGCGATTGTCGGCACGCTGGTCGAAGTCGGCCGCGGCGCCCGGGGCGAGGAATGGCCGGCGGCGGTCCTGGCCGCCGCGAATCGCCGCGCCGCCGGCCCGACCGCTCCGCCGCAAGGACTGTTTCTCGTCAAAGCCGTTTATTGAGCCGGGTGCAGGTTGTGCTTTGCAGGGTTGTTTACGACCCTTGTCCGCCGCAGGCGGTCGTAGGCCCGGCGTTTACGCCGGGTTTTTTCGCCCGACGCCGCGCGGTCTCATGTCAGCCGCCTTCAGGCGGCTCTTCCCCGGCGGGTGCAGGAGCCCGGTAAACCGGGCTGACGCGACGCATAAGAATCGTCGTCGCGCCAAGCCCACCCGGCATAAATGCCGGGCCTAAGACCGCCTGCGGCGGAGAATGCCCGTGAACGGGCATGGGATGATTCAGGGGCTCGCAAAAGCGCAACCTGCACCGATATTAAGTCGCTGCCACGTATTTTCACTCTGCCTCGCCGAGGGTAAGATGGTCGCAGCGGTCGTCGCGAGAGTCTCCAGATGGCCGGATATCAACAGATCGAACAGATGGGACCGGACCGAAATCAGATGTCAGAATAGCGTCATTGCATACCCAGAATACCAATATCGGTTCGTGTCCCCGGAATCCCCACGGGAAGAACCCTTGCATGGAGGACCATTGCTTCCGTCTAACCCGGGAAGGTCTCTGTATGCAAGAGGAATTTACTTTCGCCTTGGAAGAGCGAATCACCGACGCCCTGGCTCCGGCGGCCGGCGAAGAGATCATTGTCACCTTCACGAAGCGGAAGAGGCGGTGAAAGACCCTTTCAAGCGGAAGAACAGGAAGGTATAATACCCAGATTGCCGTTCCGTCCACGGTTGAAAGGTGGGGAACTTATGGATGTACTGTTTGTTTTGGCGAAATACGGCGAACTAGCCTTTGCCCTTTTCTCGACGGCATTGCTCATAGCTGCCGTGATTCGTGGTGCAGCGAGGAGCACGGTAGTCCTATTGTGCGGTTTCTTCTTCATCACGGTAAAAGACGTTATTCCTTTTCTTTTTCCGTTTCGTGGGCAGTCTGTCATGCTTGGTGTGCTAACCACACCGATCATCGGGTGGCTGTGGATCGCCGCGTATTGCTTGATCTTGCTACGGGGCCGATCAGCCAACGATACGGGCGAGTCCTCGACGGCAACTCCTTTCCGTTGTCCGAAAACGAAGATCACCGCTCTTTTGGGGTTGGGTATGGGAGTTGCTGCCAACCTCTATATCGTTTGGATGGCGCTTATGCTGTTGAGTGTTCCGCGAGGGGCCGCAATTCGCCCTATGGTAGAGACTGCGACCGTTTTTGCGATGGCATTTGCATCATTCCTCATTGGCCTTCCGCTATCGGTTGTGGGCTGTGTTCACAGCGACCGCAAGCACCGCACCTGGGGCATACTGGGAATCGTGCTGAATCTTGTCGTCGTTCCTATCTGGGTGGTACTGCTACAGGTTGTTGCCCATATTGCGGGGTTTGTTTTGGAAGGGTAATCGGAAAGAATTGCCCGAGGGGGCTGTGTTGGGGCGATGACAAATCAAGGGATTCCGGAGGGATTCCGGGGACACGAACCGATATTGACATTCTGGGTAGGAATTCGTAGCTTCCGGGAGTGCCAAGGTTGGCCAGACTCGTCGTACCTGGTTTCCCGCATCATATTACCCAGCGCGGAAACCGGCGACAGCAGACGTTTTTCAACGACGCCGACTGTGCGGCCTACCTGGAACCGATGTCCGAGTGGTGCCTCATAATCATGTAGGTGGGTCAAGCAAACTGTGATTTGGGTGGGGCTTCGGTCGCTTATCCGGCTGTGATTCACCGCCGTCGCGTTGCGCAACCTTTGGTCGGTTTGCAAAGCCCCACCCAGAACCTTCGCGACCTCGACCCACCCTACATGAATAATCCGGGCTAACATGCGCGTCGCCCACGTCATTACCCGGATGATCCTGGGCGGGGCCCAAGAGAATGTCTTGCTCTGCTGCGAAGACCTCTTGCGCCGCGGCGACGAGGTCCTCCTGGTCACCGGGCCGGCGATTGGGCCGGAAGGAAGTCTTTTGGATCGCGCCAGGGCAGGGGGGCTGCCGCTGGCGCTGGTCGAGCCGTTGCGGCGGCCGATCCACCCTTGGCGCGATTGGGCAAGCTATCGGCAAATCCGCCGCGCGCTGGGCGATTTCCGCCCGCAGGTGGTCCACACCCACAGCGCCAAGGGCGGCATCCTCGGCCGCGCGGCGGCGTGGAGCCTCCGCACGCCGGCCATTGTCCACACCGTCCACGGGGCGCCGTTTCATCCCTGGCAGGGCAGGGGGCGCAACTCTTCGGCCGGGCCTGCGAACGCTGGGCCGCGCGGCGATGTCACGCCTTGGTCAGCGTCGCCGACGCGATGACCGAGCTGATGGTCGCCGCCCAGGTCGCCCCGCGGGAAAAATTCACGACCATCTACAGCGGCATGGAAGTCGATTCGCTCGTGGACTCCGCGGTCCGCCGCGACGCGATGCGCGCGCAATTGGGCTATCGGCCCGACGACGTCGTCATCGGCAAGATCGCCCGACTGTTTCACCTCAAGGGGCATTGCTATGTGATTCGCGCCGCGCGGGGAGTTGGTTCGCCGCGTGGCCGCAGGCGAAGTTTTTGTTTCTCGGCGACGGCGTGCTCCGCGCGGCCTTGGAGCGGGAGATCGCCGCCGCCGGTCTGAGCGGCCATTTTCACTTCGCCGGCCTGGTTCCCCCCGATCAAATTCCCGGCTTTCTCGCCGCCATGGACATCCTCGTCCACGCCAGCCTTCGCGAGGGGCTCGCCCGGGCGTTGCCGCAGGCCCTGATCGCCGGCAAGCCCGTGGTCAGTTTCGACATCGACGGCGCCCGCGAAGTTGTCCTCAACGATCAAACTGGCTTCCTCGTTCCGCCGGCGGACGTGGCGGGGCTGGCGTCGGCCGTCGGCCGGCTCGTCGGCGATCCCGGGTTGCGAGCGCGTTTCGGGGCGGAAGGGCGGCGGCGGTTCACGGACGTGTTCCGGCACGAGCGAATGACCGAGCAACTGCGTTCGCTCTACGAGCGGCTTCTGGCAGGGCAGGGGGGGAGGAGAGGAATTGGGGATTAGGAATTGGGGATTAGGGATTGGGGATTAGGGATTGGGGATTGGGGATTAGGGATTAGGGATTGGGGATTGGGGATTAGGGATTAGGATGGAGCAAGACACCCCCTTTGGCGGTTCTCACGTCCCCTTTTTCTCTCCGCCAATCCCCAATCCCTAATCCCCAATCCCTTCTCTCCCCCTCTTCCTTCCGCCTTGCCGAAAAGCCGTAGCGTCGTTAAACTGCACCGATTAGGGCAAAGTTAGCCAAGCCGGCGCGTTTTGGGATTGGCTTCCAAAAGAGTGGGGTCTTCATGGTTAAAGACGCCCCAAAATATCTGGGCGGATACCGGCTTCACAATATCATCCACGCCAGCCGGACTTGCCTGATTTGGCAGGCCAGCGACGACCGAAACAACCGTCTAATAGGGATTAAGGCCCTCCGCGAGGACTTTGCCAAACACCGTGAACACGTCAACAGCCTCCGCTGGGAATACACGATCAGCCGAAAGACACTCCATCCGCGAATTATCGAAATTTTCAGCTTCGGCACGGACAAAGGCGTCCCCTTCTTGGCCATGGAGTGGTATCCATCCCCCAATATGAAGTATTTGATCCAACAAGGGACGGAAAAAATTCGCCATCTCCTGCCCAAAATCATCGAACAGGCCGCGGAGGGGCTGGGCTCCTTCAACGAGCGGGGGTATGTTCACCGCGACGTGAAACCGGATAATTTCCTTGTGGGCAACGACGGAGAGGTGAAATTGATCGATCTGGCCCTCGCCGTGAAAGCGCGCCGCGGACTGGCGCGGCTGTTTGCGCCACGATCAAAAGTCCAGGGGACGCGGAGTTATATGTCGCCAGAGCAGATCCGGGGGCGTGTCCTAGACCAGCGGGCGGACGTGTACAGTTTTGCCTGCACGATACACGAGTTGGTCTGCGGCAAGCCTCCATTTACGGGGACGAGTTCCAACGAGTTGCTCAACAAGCACTTGAAGACGCCGCCCCCCTCCTTGGAGAATGTGGAACGCAACGTGACGCCGGAATTTGCCAAGCTGATCCAGCGGGGATTGGCGAAGGAACCGGCAAAGCGTCCGGCATCGGTGGGGGAGTTTTTGGCGGACTTTCGACAATGCAGGGTGTTCAAAATCATCCCACGCCCCCCCGCATAGACTACCAAGTGATTATTGTTGCCTGTCAACGGCGGTAATGGACGATTTTACTATACTGCGAACGGCCGCGTATGACCCAAACCCTCCTATCCCGCAACGGTTGGCGTCATCTCAGACCGTGCAGCGTGTAGAAGCGACACAACACAACCCACAGCGATTCAGGCGCGTTCATGGCTGAAACACCACATCGTCTGTCGTTCGAGCGGCCGATTTACGAGTTGGAGGCCCGGCTGGCGAAATTGGACGCCGCCGTCCCGCAGACACCCGTTGTGCGCGACGAAATCCGTCGCCTCCGCCGCGAGTTGACCGACCTGAAGAAGAAGATTTTCAGTCAGTTGAAGCCCTGGGAGACGGTCGAGGTCGCGCGGCATCCCGAACGGCCGATGACCACCGACTATCTCGAACTGGTCTTCGACGAGTTCGTCGAGTTGCACGGCGACAAGTTCTTTGGCGACGACCGCGCGATTCGCACCGGCTGGGCGAAGCTCGATACGCTTCGCGTCATGGTGGTCGGGCACCAGAAGGGAAAAACGCTCAAAGAGCGGAGTGCGTGTTGCTTCGGTTGCGCCCATCCGGAAGGATACCGCAAGGCGATGGCAAAGATGCGCATGGCGGCCAAGTTCCACATGCCGGTCGTCTGTTTGATCGACACGCCGGGGGCTTACCCGGGAATCGGCGCCGAGGAGCGGGGACAGGCCCAGGTCATCGCCACTTCGATGTATGAAATGTCGCGGCTGCCCACGCCGATCGTCTGCGTTGTGATCGGCGAAGGCGGTTCCGGCGGGGCGTTGGGGATCGGCGTCGGCGACCGCGTCTCGATGCTCGAACACGCGTATTACTCCGTCATCAGCCCGGAAGGCTGCGCAGGCATTCTCTGGAAGAGCCACACCTTCAAGGAGCAGGCCGCCCAGGCCTTGAAGATGACCTCAAAAGACCTTACGCAACTCGGCGTCGTTGACGACGTGATTCGCGAGCCGTTGGGCGGAGCCCATCGCGACCATCACCTCATGGCGAGCCGGCTGAAGATGTATCTGCGCAGTTGCCTGCGGGAGTTGGCCGGCCAGTCGATCGATCAACTGCTCGAGCGCCGCTATCAGAAGTTCCGCCGCATGGGCGTGTTTCTCGAAGGCGCGGCGGCGGAGTCGGCGGCCAGCGCGGACGCCGCCCTCGAGCCCGCCTTGAGCGAACAAGAGTGATTTTGGCATAATTGCCTGCGCCGATCGAGGTGCACGGTCTACGACGCCGGTCTCTTTCAATTGCAGGCGATTCCGCCTTTCCGCTTCGGGATGTTGAAGGGGCGGGCATTTTCGGGCCCCTTCCAACGTCCGATAATGTCTCTTATGTTCGGTCGGAAAGCAGGCATTTCCCGGGAAATACGCACAATTCAACGGGGCCCCGCTCCGCGCCGCGTCAGATCGGCCCGCGGAGAGCCGGCCGCGCCGCCGGCATCTCCGATTGCGGCTTCTGATTCGGGTCCAACTGGCGATCCAACTCCGCGATGTACTTGCCCAGGAAGGATCGAACCTCCGGCGGCAGCATCGGAGCCGCCCGGTGCGTGAACACCGCAATGTAATAGCCGGAGCGGGACTTCAAAACGGCCTGCCGCGTCGAGTCGGAAAGGGTCACGGCGAAAAACGTGATCACCACACACCAAAGGACGCCTTTGACCGCGCCGAAAATGCCCCCCAACTGGCGGTCGAATTCCTTCAACCGCACCCGGTCGATCAGCCCCGAGACCATGCCGAAAACCAGCCAGATGACCATCGCCGTGGCAAGATAGAGCACCAGCATGGCGGCGCAGTGGTTCCAGGCGGGCTCGACGCTGATGTTGATGTGGGGGGCCAATGCCCCGCCGTACTTGGAGGCAACGATCGCGCTGACCACCAAGGCGGCCAGAGCGGCGATCTGCCACACCATCCCCTTCCATACCCCAAACAGGGCACAGCAGAAAATGACCGCGACCATCACGATGTCGTAAGGCTCGATCGGAATGCCCATGATGTGGAAGTATAGCGGGAGGCGGCAATCCTGCGAAGACCAGCAACGGGAGGCGGAGGGATTAGGGATTAGGGATTAGGGATTAGGGATTAGGGATTAGGGATTAGGGATTAGGGATTAGGGATTAGGGATTAGGGATTAGGGATTAGGGATTAGGGATTAGGGATTAGGGATTAGGGATTGGCGAGCAGCCACGGATAAAGACAAACAGGTCTCTTTTCCATCCATCCCTGTTCCACTAATCCCTAATCCCTTTCCCAGTTCCGCCTTCATACTTCAACGAGTAGCGTGACTGGGCCGTCGTTGACCAGTTCCACCTCCATCTGCTCGCGGAAGCGGCCGGTGGCCGTTTCGATGCCCTGGGCGGCCACGGCGCCGACAAAGACCCGATAAAGCCGCTCGGCCAACTCCGGCCCGGCGGCGGCGGCAAACGAGGGGCGACGGCCTTTGCGGCAATCGCCCAGCAGGGTGAATTGACTGACCACGAGCATCGCCCCGCCCACGTCGGCCAGGGCGCGGTTCATTTTTCCCTCCGCGTCTTCAAAGATCCGCAGGCCGGCGATTTTTTCCGCCAGTCGGCGGGCGTCCTCGTCGGCGTCGTCCTGGGCGACGCCCAACAGCACGAGCATCCCGGTCCCGATCTGTCCGTAGATTTGGCCCGCGACGGCGACTTTCGCGCGGCGGACGCGTTGAACGCAAGCGCGCATGGACGTTGGCCCTCAACTCGCTTTCCCCGTGCCCCCCATGTTAGCCAAGAGGATCGCAAACTTCAACCTTCTGTCGCACGCCGTTTGCGAATAGAATGAATGGGCATGAAATCGAAAACCCCCTTGATTGCGATCACCCAGGGCGACCCGGCGGGCGTCGGGCCGGAGATCGTCGTCGGCGCGTGGACGGAAACGGTCGTCCACGAGTGGTGTCGGCCGCTGGTGGTCGGGCATCCGGAAATTCTTCGCCGCGCGGTCGAGCTGTGGCAGACAAACCTTCGCGTCGTCGTCATCGACTCGCCCGAGGAGGCGGAGCCATCGCCGGGGACGATCCCTTGCATTCCTTGCGGCTCCGACGACGTCTTACAGGCGGCGCCGGGCACGTTGGACGCCAGGGCCGGGCGGGCGGCGTATGACGCCGTGGTGGCGGCAGCCAGACTGGCGCTGGCTGGCCGCGTGGACGCCATCACGACCGCCCCGCTGCACAAGGAGGCGATGCACCGCGCCGGCTTCCCCTATCCCGGCCACACCGAACTGCTGGCCGAACTGTGCGGCGCGAAGGACTTCGCGATGATGCTTTACTTGGGGCCGGACGACAGCCTGGCCGCGCCCGGCGGGCTGGCCGTCGTCCACGTGACGCTGCACACGGCGCTGCGGAAGGTCTTCGACGAGTTGACCGCCGAGGCCGTCTTGGCCAAGGCGCGACTGGCCGACCGCTTCATGACGCGGCTCTCGGGCGTGCGGCCGCGGATCGGCGTCTGCGCGCTGAATCCACACGGCGGCGAAGGAGGGCTGTTCGGCGTCGAGGAACAGACGATCATTCGCCCGGCGGTCGAGGCGGGCGTGGCCGAAGGGCTGCGGCTGGAAGGGCCTTTGCCGACCGACACCCTGATGGTCGCCGCGCGCGACGGCCGCTTCGACGCCGTCGTGGCGATGTATCACGACCAGGGCCATATCGCGTTGAAGCTGTTGGGGATGCACCGCGCGGTGAACGTGACGCTTGGGCTGCCGATCATCCGCACGAGCGTCGCCCACGGCACGGCGTTCGACATTGCCTGGCGCCGCCGCGCCGAGACGGGCAGCATGATCGAGGCCTTGCGCGTGGCGAGCCGGCTGGCGGCGAAAGGATGAAGGCGAAAGGATGAAGGATGAAAAACAAGAGATGATCGGCCTTCATCCTTCATCCTCCATCCTTCATCCTTCCCCGGAAGGTTGCTGGCTTTATTTGCTTCGGCACGGGGCGACGGGGAACAATTGCGCCGCCCGCCGCGGCTCCAGGGACGGCGGACCGATCCGGGGCTGTCCGCCGAAGGACGCGAGCAGGCGCGGCGGACCAGCCGCCGGCTGGCCGGCCAACGACTCGACGCCGTCTATTCCAGCCCCCTGCTCCGCGCCCGGCAAACGGCCGAAGCCATCGCCGCGCCGCACGGCCTGGCGGTGCGCACGCTCGACGACTTGATCGAGGCCGATGTCGGCCAATGGGAAGGCCGCGCGTCGGAGGAGATCGAGAAGACCGACGCGGAAGCCTATCGCCTCTTCATGACGGACGCCTCGATTCATCCGTACCTCGGCGGCGACAACCTCGCCGCGGTGCAACGCCGCGTCGTTCCCGCCCTGGAGCGGCTGATGGCGGACAACTTGGGACGGCGGATCGTCGCCGTCGCCCACAACGTCGTCAATCGCGCGTACCTGGCGCACCTGCTCGACGTGCCTTTGGCCGAGTATCGCGCGATCGTCCAGGACAATTGCGGCATCAACTTGATTCACCTTCATCGCGGCCGGATCGCGGCGGCGGCGATCAACTCTGTCGAACACCTTTGCGAGGAATGAGCCCGCGGCAAGGCCTGAAGAGTCGTCGCCCCCCCTGCCCTGCCCTTCACGCCCCGTCTTGCTGTTCCTCTTCCTCGTCCTGGAGGGCGAGCATGGCGTCGTAGGCTTCGTCGAAGGACTTGTACGGCCCGGGATCGACAATCACGCCGCCGTGTTTTTCGGCGGCAACCTCGGGCCGCCCCGCCGACTCGAGTTGGACCACCCTCAAGCCCGCGTCCGTCTCAATCACCGCGTAGCTGGGCTCCATGTTTATTCTCCGTGTAGCAGAGGGGAGCGAGAACGGCCGTTTTCGCGACGGACGAACCGGGCCCTTCCCGCCTCGTTGTCCGCGATTCCAGCCTCATTGTAAGCCCGGTTTCCAGCGAGTAAACCACCCGAAAGAATCAGTCGCGGCTCACTTCAGCGAACTGGCAATTCGCTGGAACTTCGAGTTGGCGTTCGTGCCGAGGGTAGAAATGGCCGATACGCAGACGATTACAATCAGCGACAGCATAATCGCATACTCGACCGCGGTCGGACCACCTTCTTCGGCAAAAAATCGTCGCAAGCTGACGAGAAGGGAATTCATCTTCCGACTTCGCTCGTGTAAGTTTTCGGAAAATCGTTGCCGCCGGCACGCGGCCGTGGCCGACTCCGATTGTCGGGGGTGCGGCTGCACATTGATACTTTAGGCCGTGGGACGCGACGTGTACACAAAATGACCATGTGAGGGAAAAATTTTCCTAGTTCCGTACACGATCCCGCTCTTTCTGATGGATGAAATACACCATACGGTGGTATACTGCCCTGCATAATCCCATTTTCCGTCGCCAGCCGCGTGAAAAACCCCCCATCAACACTTGCGATGAAACCGATCGGCGTGATTTCCGACACGCACGGCCTCGTACGGCCGGAGGCCCTGGCGGCCTTGGCGGGCTGCCGGATGATCCTACACGCCGGCGACATCGGCGGCGCGGACGTGCTCGCGATCTTGCAAAGCGCGGCGCCGGTGTTGGCCGTTCGCGGAAACGTGGACCACGGCGATTGGCTCGGCGACTTGCCGGAGATGCGGATCGAGGAAATCGATGGGACAACCGTGTGCATTCTGCACGATCTGCACCAACTGGACCTGGATCCTGCGGCCGCCGGGGTGCGGGTTGTGATTTCCGGCCACACGCACCGGCCGACCGTGACAACGCGGGGCGGCGTTCTGTACCTCAATCCGGGCAGCGCCGGACCACGCCGCTTTAGCCTTCCCGTGACCCTTGCCCGACTGCATCTGACGGCCGAGCGGCCTTCTGCCGAGATCGTGTCCCTCGATGGCCGCTGAGCGCGCCGCCGGCCGCCGCCCCCCCTGCCCTTCTGTTCTCCCGTTTCCACCGTCTTCTTTCTCCTTGTCATTGCGGCGGCGGCATAGTATCCTCATGTCTAGCCACTCCAACCCTCCCGCACCAACGCCGTCCCCCCCGAGACATCGATCCGCCAAGGAACCATTCGACCAACGCCGACCCTGAAAGGACTCCCCCAGTGCGACGCACACGCCTGATTCTTCCCCTCGTTTTGCTGTTGTTTTTGCCGGCGGCCAAGGCCGAGGACCCGATCGCCAAGTCGGTGGTCAAAATCCACTCGACCATCCGCCAACCCGACTACGTCCGACCATGGAACAAGGGCAACGCCCAAGAAGCGAGCGGTTCGGGGTTCGTCCTCGACGGGAAGCGGATTCTCACCAACGCCCACGTCGTCAATTACGCCAGTCAGATTTTCGTGCAGGCGCACGAAACGACGGACCGCGTGCCGGCGAAGGTGGCCGCCGTTGCGCCGATGATGGACATGGCGATTCTCGAGGTGGACAACCCTTCCTTCTTTGACGGCCGCGCGCCGCTGAACGCTGGCCGGCGACATCCCCTCGCTGAAGCAGACCGTCGCGGTCTACGGCTACCCGATGGGCGGCGAAGAGATTTCGATCACCCAGGGGATCGTTTCGCGAATCGAGTGCACGAACATCAACGGATTCGTCAGCGGGCTGCGCATCCAGATTGACGCCGCGATCAATCCCGGCAACAGCGGCGGTCCGGTCATCGCCGACGGCAAAGTCGCCGGAGTGGTCTTCAGCAAGATCACCCGCGGGGAGAACATCGGCTACCTGCTGGCCGCCGATGAAGTCCGCTTGTTCCTTAGCGCGATCGACCACGGCGTCTATCGCGGCAAACCGGTGTTTTGGGGGTACACGCAAGCGACGGAAAACGAGGCGCTGCGGGCGAAACTCGGCCTGACGAAGGAAACCGGCGTCCTTTTCGTGCGTCCGCTCGGCGCCGGGTCCGATTTTCCGCTGAAGAAATGGGACGTGCTCTTGTGCCTCGGCGGCCAGTCGCTGGACAACCAAGGCAACGTCAAAATCAAAGACGACCTCCGCGTCAACTACGAATACCTCGTGCCGAAGTTGGCGCAAAAGGGCCGCCTCAAGGCCACCGTCTTCCGCGACAAGAAGAAACTCGACCTGGAAATTCCCGTCCCGCCGGAAGGAAACTTTGTCGTCCCGTTCCTCATGGACAAGTATCCCCGCTACTGCATCTACGGCCCGATGGTCTTCATGACGGCCAGTCAAGAGCTCGCCGGCGCCATGCGGCGGAGCGGGGAATCGAACAGTCCGCTGGTGGCGCGGCAACTCGATCCGCCGGCCTTTCCGGGCGAGGAGATCGTCGTCCTCGGCGCCCGGCTGCTGACGCACAAGACGTCCAAGGGCTACACGCCGACGCCCTTCAGCGTGGTGACGCACGTCAACGGCGCCGCGGTCCGCAACCTCGTCCACCTGGTCGAGCTTCTCCGCGACGCGAAGAGCGAGTTCTTGACGATCGACTTGTCCGGCTACACTTCGCCGTTGGTTTTCCGCCGCAGCGAAATTGCCGAGGCGACAGAGGAGATTCTCGCCGACGAGGGCGTGCGAAAGCAGTATTCCGACGACCTCGAAAAGGTCTGGCGCCCGGCGAAGAAGTAGCGCGCTTTTTTCCATGGCCGCCCGCCGTCTCCAGGCGCGGCCTCCATCCCAAGCAAAGGCCGCCGCCGCGCCGAACTGCGGCCGACTATTCGTTCTTTTCCAGAAAATAGGACTGACAGCGACATTG
Source organism: uncultured Planctomycetia bacterium (assembly GCA_963791075.1). Classification (GTDB taxonomy): domain Bacteria; phylum Planctomycetota; class Planctomycetia; order Pirellulales; family Thermoguttaceae; genus CAWBRF01. The sequence goes on along the minus strand of CAWBRF010000031.1, from coordinate 427,163 downwards.
AATCGCCGATGAAAAGCGGGTGGGCGATTAACCGACCAAAGTCATGGGACTAGGGTCTATTCATCTCCGCATGGGGACTGGGGCCGGCGGATCGATGAAAGGCCGGAAACCCGGGCTCCCGCGGGTCGCGTTGATCCGCATTCGATGAAAATATCAATAAACGCTCCCCCCCTCCGGATAGGTGGCCGGAGACCGTCATGACGACGTTGGCTTGATTGGTATGCCCAACGTCGGGTATGCTTACATCTGCCGGTGCAGCCGATGCGCTAGCAGGATGCGGATGACCGACGGCGGGTCATCAGGCAGGCGTTGATTTTCGCCAAGCGGACTTGCATGATTCCTTCCTTCCCTCAATTCAAACGGCTCGAAGCGAACGATAAGGCGGATATCGAGTCCTTCACGAGAAAATTCCTCCCCTATTCTGATTTCAATTTCGGCTGCATGTGGTGTTGGGACACGGAAAACCGCGTCCGCATTTGCCGCCTTGCGGATCACCTGGTCGTGCACAGCATGGATGACGCCGCGGGCGAGCCTTTCTATTCGTTCTTGGGCAGCGGCGGCGCGCAATCCTTTCAGGTGGCGGAAACGCTCCTATCGCGAGCTGCGCGCGAAGGCCGTCAGCCGCGGCTGAAGCTGGTTCCGCAAGAGGTTATGGCGCCGCTCCACGGCACGAATCTGCTTCTCTGGGAAGACCGCGCCAGCGACGATTATATCGTTGACGTTCGCAAGTTGTCGTTGTATGTGGGGACTCGCTTTGTGCACGCGCGACGCAACGTGAACAAGTTTCTCCGAAGTTGCCCCGATGTTCGCGTCGTTCAGTTGGATCTTGACAGCGCAGTGCGTGCGCGAGGAGATCGACCAACTCCATACGACCTGGACGTACAACAAAGGCGTGACGCTTCCCAATGAAAAGGCGGCGATGGAGCGGTTGCTTGCCGTTTCAACGGCCTTGCGACTCGTGGGCGCCGGCGTCTACCAGCATGGCCGCCTGATCGCATTCTCGATCGTTGAATTGCTGGAAAGCGGATACGCCATGGGGCATTTTGCAAAGTGCGACGCTGGATTCAGCGGGCTGTCCCACTACCTTTATCAGGCCACCGCGCGGGCAATCTCCGATCGCGGCTGGCGATACCTCAACGTGCAAGAGGACCTCGGCATCGCAGGATTGCGAACATTCAAGATGTTGCTTCGACCAGTTGCCTTCTTGAAAAAATACACCGTCACCTACCGGACGGTTCGCCCGCAGAAACCAACGACTGGCTGCCTGCAAATCCGCAATCACGCTTCGCCGCCGCGCATTTCACAGCCGCCGTGGGGAACGGCGCCGCTCACGTTCCGCGGGTCCTGAGACGGTTCGCAGCGCCGCGGGCCCGCGTTGTCAGCCTCACGCGCGGTCAGCAGGCGCACGGATGCGGGCACGCGGGCGCACTCCTTCCTGCAAAGCTCTTGCAAGTAAGACCGGTAAAGGTCGTCCTTTCCCGCTTTGCCGTCGTAGACCCCCTCCGGGTTCAACCGCGTGTAGATCAGCCGCAAGACGTTGCACACCATGGCGCCGTCCATGCATGCTTCCGTCCCGCTGGAGATGTAGCCGAGCAGGTGCGGCCGTTCCGGCCCCGCGCAATCCGCAGGCAGACCAAGCCGCGCTTGCAGATAGTCAAACTCCAGGAGTCTCAATTCCTTCCCGCACTGCGTGCAGATCGTCTCAAATCGCGCAATTCTCCGCAGGCCTCTGCGACGTTGTTTCTCGTCCGCGGCGCGACGTGGATCGTCCAGTTCGAAAAAGATGCGGTCGCACGCCCCAAATTCATCGTCAAGCGCCACCCTGCGGGTTATTTCCTGGCACATCCGCGCGGTCACCCGGGACATTTGCTTTCCCAGCGAAGGACCGGCGCGGACGACAAGAAAACCGACGAACGCGAACTTCTCCACGGGGTGAAAGAAAAGCTGCATGTAGCCGCACACTCCGGAGGCAAGTTTTGCAACAAAATGGCAATCTTCAAACGCACAAAGCCCTTGAGCCCGCCGGACCTGTGCGCGTTGAAGTTGGCAAACGACCTCCTCTGGGGTTCCTTGGCGCTGCTCGACGGGAATCATCTGGTTGTAGAGATCCAACGCCGCAAGGAAATCGGCGCTTGTGTAATCGGCGACCCGGCATACGCAGACGTCGTCCTGCGTCTCCCGCGAATCACCGCCCGTGTCGCCGCCAAGGGACGAGTCGCGGCATGTTTTGGCTCCCTGCTCGGCGTTGCGATGAGACGACGACGCCCTGCCGGCCGCACGGCGAGAGACTTCACATTTCTTCGACGCCAAGCAACCGCCCGAACCGACCATGGCCGGCGAAGGGGTGGATCAACGCCAACGGCTACTTCGCCATGTCCTTGAGCAGCTTCAGCGCGCGCACCTTGACCTTGTTGTAGGCGGGCTTGGCCGGGCGATCCATCAACTCGCCGGGCTTGAAGGGATTGGGGACGCCCTTCTCGGCCTTGCGGGCGGGGACCTTCTTCTTTTCGATCTTCACCAGGCCGGGGATCGTGATCGCGCCGGCGCCCTTATTGCCGAGGCTCGTCTTGATTTCGGCGGCCAGGGCCTCCAGCACTGCGGCGACCTGGTTCTTCGGCACGTCGGCGGCGGCGGCTATGTTGGCCATCAATTCGGTCTTCGTCAGGGGCTTCTTGGCAGCGGGAACGACTTTCGCCATGATTCTTCTTCTCCTCAGCGGTGATCGAAACAAGAACTTGCTGTCCGCAACGGCGGACGTGGTAATTAAAGCCGGTATGGGGAAAAATGCAAGCCGCAAGCCGGCATAAACCCGCGAAAAATCCAAACTGCTTCACTTCTTGTCGAATTTTCGTCCATCGGCTACCATAAGGACTTCAGTTGCCTTAGCCCGCGAGAGGGCCCAGGCAGTCCCTTGGCAGATCATCCATCCCCCAAAAGGGTGCAGCCATGATCGCGCGACAGACAAGCGGATTGCGGGACTCGGCGCCGCGCGGAATTCGTGCAAACGTCGTGATTGCGTTCGTGTCCATGCTGATCGCGGTTCCCGCGGCCGTCTTTGGCCAGTCGGGCAGGCGCGGACATACCAATACCCTTGGGACACCGGCGACGAGGTCTCCTATCGCTACAGCATCGAGGCCACCGTGCAACGCCAGGTCACGACTTTCACGGGCGAGTGCACCTACCGCCCGCGCGCCGCCGGCGAAGCCGACATGGACCACGAATCGGGAACCGGCACGGGCACCGCCTTCGTTGTCAACAGCAATGGATGCCTCGTCACCTGCGCATGTCGTTCACGGCGGGACAAAATTCACGGTCAAACTGGGCGAGAAAACCTACGATGCCCGGGTGCTCGAAGTCGATCGCGAAAATGACCTCGCCCTGCTTCAGATCCTCACGTCCGGCCTGACCCCTTTGCCGCTGGGCGATTCCCAAAAAGTCCAATTGGCCGAGGACATCCGCGTTGTCGGTTTTCCGCTGAGCCCCATTCTCGGCGACACCGTCAAGGTCATTCGCGGCACCGTCTCGGGCACAGTTGACCACGAGGGACATCAATGGATCCAGACCGACGCGCCCATCAATCCGGGCAACAGCGGCGGACCGATGGTCAACATGCGCGGCGAAGTGATCGGCGTCGCCAACGCCAAACTGGCAGCAGTGGACGTTTCCAACGTCGGTTTCGCCGTGCCCGTCGAAAAGGTCCGCGCCTTGCTGAAACGCCAGTCCGTCATCGATCCCGTCGCCGGGGCCGCGGCGCCCTTGGCCGGTCCCGATCTGGCGAAGCGAATCGCCCCGGGGGTCGCCCTGGTGACTGTAACCGTCGGACCCGGCGGGCTGGGCAGCGGCGAACGCTACCGGCTGCTGTTCAATGGAACCTGCGAGAACGTCCACGGGCAAGAACGGGCGCGCCAATCCCCGGTCGTCCGGTGACGGGAAAGATCGTGACCGATCCTTTCGGCGACGTCCACAGCGTGTCGGGGTCTTGGCTGCCGTTGGGGCTCGGACCGCAGTGCCTTGTGGGGATCGAGCGTCTGCCCGACTCCTCCCAGGAAACGACTTGGCACGATCGCCGCATGACCGACTTGTCTGAAGTCGTATCCCATGCGGCCGTCTCGCTGCCGAGCTTGCCGGGGGTTCGCTCGACCGCGCCCTCGTATCGCATTCCCGGCAGACCGCCGCTGCACAGTCCCCGTTCGCGCTACGGCGGCGGACAAAGCGTGACCGTGACCCGTATCCCCGCCATCGTGACGATCGAATACCGCCTCGGCGCCAAGTCGGCCACTGGCGTGGTCACGATCAAGAAGCACTACGACTTGAAAGTGGCCACGCCGTCGGGCGAGCCATCGCCTTTGACCGTGACCGGCGACGGCGCGCTTCTCTACGACAGCCACTCGCACCTCGTCCGCTCGCTCCAATTCAAGGGCAAGCTGGTCTGCGATGGGAAGGACTCGTCGGTGGTGATTCCCTTCACATACACGTACGCGCAAATCAACGCGGCGGCGTCGGCGACGGCGGCGTCAAGCGGCCTGCCTGCCGGGGAGCGGACTTCTTCAACGCCCGCCGCCAAGGCCGAATCGCCCGCTCAAGCGGCTGCGCCGGGCGGAGCCCGCCGCGGCGGAAACTCCGGAAGCCGCCAAGGCCGCGGAGCTGCGCCCGCTGCCGGACCAAGCGTCGCGGGACAAGGCGGCCGCACTGGTCGAGGATGTTTTTGGCGACCAGTTGAAGAAGGCCGCGAACCAGCGAAGAGAAGCTCGAAATGGTCGAAAGGCTGCTCGGCGCCGCCAACGGCGAAAAGTCGCCTGCGGGGCAATTCGCCCTGCTCAACCGGGCGCGGCTGCTGGCGATCAGTTCCGGCGATCTGGCCGCCGCCCGCAAGGTTGCCGACGAAATGACCTCGCGTTTCCAGATCGATCCGCAGAAGGCCAATTTCGCCGTGCTGCAAGCGGTTGCCGAGAAGGCCGTCGGGCCGCAGAACAACACCGTGGCCGAATTCGCCATGACCCTGCTCGAAGAGGCGATCGCCGCCGACCGTTTCGACGCCGCCAGCCGCCTTCATGCGATCGCACTCCGGGCGGCCCACAGGTGCAGCGACGGCGAAATCGTCAAACGCCTTCAGCAGCGGGCAAAAGAAATCCAACGCTGCAGCCGCGCCTACGAGGCCGTTCAAGAATCGATCGAAGCGATCGCCAAGGATCCCAACGACCGGGTGGCGAACACGGCCGTGGGCGCGTATTACTGTCTGAGCAAGCGCGATTGGGAAAAGGGGCTGCCGATGCTCGCCCGCGGCAGCGATTGGGACCTGAAGTCGGCCGCCGAGAAGGATCGCGAGAACCCGGAATCCGCCGACGATCGCGTCGTCTTGGCGGACCGCTGGTGGGAATTGGCCGAGAAACTTGCCGGCGACGAACAGGAATCGATGCGCATTCGGGCGCTGAAATGGTATCAGGAGTCGATCACCAACCTGAGCGGCTTGACGCATGCCCGCGTGGAAAAGCGTCTGGAGCAATACGCGAGTCTCTTGGGGCTCGATCCGAAGCCGGAGCCTTCATCGCGCCCGGCGGTCGAGGTGAAACAGGCTCGACCGAAGAACAAGAGCATACCCCGATCGCCAAAATATGCGCAATCGCGGCAGCAACAGCTTGCTTCCGCCAAGGGCGTCACGGTTCCCGAAAACAAAATCCTTGGCGGAGGGGGCAACCCGCCGTTCACCGATGTTGCCCCCGCCGGCGGCGTGTTGATCGGCTTCGAGATCGGCTTGGGCAAATGGGGCAACAGCGACATCATCAGCGCGGTCCGGCCCATCTACCGCACCCGTTCGGGAGGCGAGATCCTCGGCAAGCAGCATGGAACCAACACCAGCCGGTTGCTGCGCGTGAAGGCGAAAAGCGGCTATGCCGTTGGCGCGATCACTGTCAAGAGCACGCTTGTGGTCAACGGGCTGTGCGTTACCTTCATGCGATACAATGGCCGTGTGCTGGTGCCTGCGGCCAGCTACGACAGCGAGTGGATTGCCCAGGCAGGCGGCTTTACGACCCGCTTGGGCGGCGACGGGACGCCGGTGACCGGCATCTGCGGCAAGGAAAACGACAGGGACTGCACCGGTCTCGGTTTGGTGATGAAGCGGTAAACCGCTCGCTCGACGCCGAGCGATTTATCGCCGACCCCACCGCTTTCTCAATCGCCGTAAGTCCAACTGGGGAACAAGGACGCGAACACCCCGCGGATTCCTCGGGAAAACAGGGGTTCGCGGCCCAAAGCGGTGCAGAATCCGGTGCAGTCGATGCACGGGAAGCGGTGCAAGACGCTGACCTGCTGGCCGTCGTCCGGGCATGGCCGACGCTGCCCGAGACGGTCCGACAAAGCATCCTGGCGATGGCCCGGCTGGCGGCTGGGCGCGAGTGACACAATCATATACGCGGCGAAATATGATGCAAGCAGACTGCACATTCGTTGGCAGGGAGCCCCCCGCAACCAGCCAACGTGCGCCCTCGCGCCATTCTTTACGTTGCGTTACGGCACCCCCTACCCGGACAAAGCGAATTTCCACCACCGGTGGGGCAATGTGTGGTCCAACTTATCGCTTGCGTCGGATAGAGTGGAATTTCTCCGCGGACATTAGTGTCCGCGGCGCGTACCCGTCCCGGAAAAAAGGGAATTTCGATACCTCTTCCGGCAAGAGCTACGTCCCCGTTTCAACCCCCGGTGGCGGAAATAATCGGAGCCTACTTGACCAACTCCAGTACATGCACCCGGACTACGCCCCCGTCCGTTTTTCTTACGTCCTTAGTGCCCGTCACGCGAAACACCTTTTCGCTTACGTCCACTTCTTCGCCGGTAACTTTTCCCGACGTAACCCATCCCTCCAAGACGATCGGTAACTTTGGGCGGTAGTCATACCAAATGTGGTTCGGCAGTCCAGTGTACGAATTGAAGTCTGACCATTGTACGTATTCGTATGGCAGCACGATGCACGTCCGGTCGCCGATAATCTCGACAATCTTGACATAGGCACACGCGAGAGTGCCCGTGTCGCCAATTGCCAAACGGTCACAATCCAGTTTTCGATCGGTCGAATTACCGGCTGGTGTGGCTGCTGTTTCCTCTGGCGGCGGCGGTGCTGCATCCACAGGGGCGACGGGCGTTTGCGCGGCGGGTCGCGTTTCCCCACCTGACTTGGCAGACTTGCGGTTGTCGCCCGGAATTGACGGTGGGGGGGCTGTTGCAAATTGCCATTCCTGCTCCAAGGCCCCGTCGCTGAAGGCCGATTGCCGTACAACATCCGCGGGGTCTTGACTGACAAGGCATTTCTTGCTTTGGCAATTCGTGATTGTCCAACAACCGTCGCTGCAAGGTTCGATCTTCCACAGCATGGCAGGGCTTCCCGAGTCCGGCCCATAGCGAAATAATCCGTGGGACCCGGTGGCTTCGTCGCCATTCTTCGCCCAGCCCGCAATCGACACATACCGTCCGTCTCGGCTTCTGAGTTTGTAGAATTCGCCCGCCGGCTCAATGCGCACCGGGCGCTCGTTAAGGCGGATGACCTTCCCCGTCTTTCGGTTGACGATCCGCACCCAATCGGTCGGAACAGAGCCGGCCTGCTCGGGTTGAACGGCGCTGGTCGGCGCGGATGGAACAGGAGCGACGTGCCTGGAGCAATACCAGCCGATACCGCACAACGACGCAACCACAACGAGGAAAAGCCCGCCCACGAAGGAATTGCTCATTCCCCGTTGCGACGCTCCCGGCGGTTGTTGCGGCGGCGGGATCGGTGACGGCCCGCCCGCGGGCTCGAATGGATCGGACATAGCGTGCCTCCCTTACGTGCTGCTGGGGGCGGTCCCTTCATCCACGGTACTGACGAGATAACCCATGAACACAAGGAGAGACAATGCCGCGAAGGCGATGCCGATAAGGCCGTCCGAGAAAAGATCGAACAGGCCGTGTAGCGTGGCAATGAACAGGATTCCCGTGAGAACGACCGGCCAACGGCTGCCCGTGCGGTGCGATGCGGCGGCAATGAACCAACCGACGACGCCAGCCCAGCAGGCGTGCAGCAACGGCGCTGTAATGAATCGCACAATTTGGACGAGCAGGATGCTACCAGAGAATTCGGTCAATTGCGGCAGCAATCCCCCAACAGCGGCCGGGCTGTTAATAGCTCTTGCCACTGCCAGGGCGCTGACGGTGGCGTTCGCCCCCCAATATCTTACAGAATACTGCACAATCTCGGCCAGGGCGAAGCCAAACCCCGACATCATCCCGAGAAAAATGCCGGCTTTCAAAGGGACTACTTCCTTCTTTCGCAGGGCAAAGAGCAGGAAGGGAATCGCTTTGCACGTCTCCTCCATGGCGCCTACTCCCAGAACAAAGCCCACCAGCCGGTACAGGAACGATTCACTGGCCGCGCCCGAGTAGAAGGCATTGATTATGGGTAAGTGCTGCGCAAAAAGCAAAAGGGGCACTCCGATGACCGCGGTGAAGAGTGCCCACTTCGCCCCGCGTTGCCAAAGGTTGGTTGGCGGATGAAGAATCCATGAGAAGTATGTTGCCCAGAACAGGCAGAAATAGCCCCCGAGCCACCATGAAGCGCCCGCAAGGCTCCAATCAAACGTCTGCTTCACATACAACAGGATAAGGGGAAACAGGCCGAATCCAATCACCCATCGAACCGCCCGCTTCCGTAGCAACGATGTGCTTAGAATCTTCTTGAACGGCAGGAGGTAGCTATACTCCAGCGACTTGAACTCCTCCACGGTGGCCTTGACGGCGGACCCAATCCCGAAGTCGCCGCCATCCTCCAGGCCGAAGGTAGCACTCTGGCCTTGACGGGGCGGCGGTGGCTGGCTTGGCGGCGCGGCTGGCGGTGCATCCGGCGTCGGGGCGGGCTCAGAATCGAGTAGATCGGACATACGGCACCCCCTTTTCGTCGGCCATCATACTACCGCGTCGAAACACTTGCAAGGCCCCCCCGGAAAAGGGTCACGGGTCGCGAGGGGAATCGAGTACAATCGCAGTCATTCGGGCCGGTCGGCCAGCTACCGGCCGCGGACCCCGGCGGCGGCGCGCTTCCACCTGCCTTTCTCGCGGCGCTGCCGGCGGTCCGGCCCGAGAGAAAGGCAGGATTCTTATGAAAACTTGCACCATTCCGATGCAGGGAGCGGAAGTCGTTTCCTGGAAGGAGCCCTTGGCTAACGTTCCCCAGCATATCGTCTCGCTCTTGGCGTTCATGCACCAACACGAGCCGAGTGGGACGTTGCCAATTCCGTTCAAGGGGTTTCCCTCCGTTCACCGTGCCAACCTGGAGGAAGCTTGCCGTCGTGGTTTCATAATTGCCGACGATTACAACTTGCCCGAGGACTACACACTTCCCGATAAGTACGACCCAAACAATCGCCAACCGGCGAAGACGAGACGAGTAGTCGGTTTCCGGCCTACAGAACTTGCCAAAGCGGTTATGGTGTCGCGGCCCGACTTGGCGGCTGGCGGCAAGACGAAGGCGGCAATTACAGCCGATGAGGCCAACAAAGCCGCGATGAAACTTGCCAAGCAAGACCCCGCGTTTGTAATCGGTGGTGTGCGAGACTGGGCGGCGGCGATTCGGGGGGCGACGGGCAAGACCTGTTCGATTGCGACGATAGAGGCCACGCGGCTGTGGCGAGAAACCATGAAAGTAACCGGGCGGGGGCGAACGAGGGGCAAAGCGCCCAAGGCGGTGGCGTTGACGGACAACATGGAATCTGTGGTCGGGGAAGGCGGCAAGGATGAGGTATTGAAGAAATTGATTGCCCAGCAAGACGCCGATTACGAGCCCAGCCCGATTGACGACGATCCGCCGGCCAAACGCCGAAAACCGAAGCATTTCGGACAGGTGTAGCTTGTTCGCGGCCTGTTCGCGTTGTTCAGCGAACAGAAGACCCTAATTTCCCCGAGGAATATGCTGTTTTCCTGCTGTTCGCGGCGAACAAGCACTATCAGAAAGGGCGGGTGAGTGACCCGTCAAGAACTCTCTGATAGGAGCCTGTATCATGCGAACCTCAGCGGTTCCCTCTCTTCTCACCCCCGGCCGCATTGCGGACGAACTGGGGGTTCCCTTGCCGCGCGTAATCTATGTTCTTGCTACGCGACGGCATATCTTGCCCGCGGCCCGCGCGGGCACACTGCGCCTTTATGACCGTCAGGCGCTGGCGATGATCCGCGACGAACTCAACGCAATCGGCATCCGGCGTAGCGGGCAGGCCGCAACGACCGAATTGGACGGAAAGCTAGTCTTCGCCAATGAATTAGAGAACAGAAAGGGGGCGCAAGATGCAAACTAGCATTACCATCCCCGAAACCGTCGCCCCCGAGTTACTGACGCTACGGCTGGCGGCGGAGTTGTGCGGCGTATCGCAGCGTACTTTGTGGACGTGGGCCCGAAGCGGCGCCAGTCCCGCACCGTTACACATCCACAAGGGGACGTGTCGCTATTCGCGCGCTGCCTACTTGGCGTGGATTGCCGGCGGCTGCAAGCCGATCCAGGGAGGACAGGACGATGAAGGTTGACAGCGGTTTGTCGATAGAGTGCATCCCCAGCGGTCGCAACGGCACGGTTACACTCACGGCGAAAATGGCCGGCGAGGTGGTGGCCGTTGATAAGTTGGACTTGGCGAAGCCTAAGCAACGCGCCGACTTCATCGACCGGCTTTGCGCTGGGCGAGAAGGCATCGACCGGCAGGTGATGGAAGCGGAGTTGCTACGGTTGGCGGCTAGCGTGGCGAGCAAGCCCGAGGCGGAGTCGGCGACGGACGCCGGCACTCCGCCCGACGCCGTGGCCCTTCTAGCGAAGATGCCCGAGGCGGTGCGCATCGAAGCCGGCACAATGCTTGACGCGCCGACGCTGATGCAGCGCGTGGTGGAAGACATTGCCGCGCTGGGTGTGGCCGGCGAAAAGGAACTGGCGGCGACGATCTATCTCCTGGGAACTTCGCGGCTGCTGATGAAGCCCTTGGCGGCCATCGTCCGCGGGCCTTCATCCTCCGGGAAGTCGTTCTTGATTGATTCCGTCGCTACGCTCTTTCCGCCCGAGTCGATCATCCACGCTACGCAAATGACGCCACAAGCCCTCTTCCACATGAAGCCGGGAGGTCTGGCCCATCGGTTCATCGTCGCGGGCGAGCGGTCCCGCGCAGAGAACGACGAAACGGCCGACGCGACAAGAGCGCTCCGGGAGATGCTTTCCGGCGGCAAGCTGGTCAAGCTGATGCCGATGAAGGTTGGCAGCGAGATTCAGACCGTCGAGATTCGCCAAGAAGGCCCGATTGCCTATGTCGAATCGACCACGTTGACCAGAATCTTTGATGAGGACGCAAACCGTTGCGTTCTCCTCTACACAGATGAGCGGCAAGACCAAACGCGGCGAATTATCAAGCGGCTGGCAGCAAAGTTCAGCGGCGCGCAGCCCGAGGGCGCAGCCGAGCGGATCATCGAACGGCATCATGCCTTGCAGCGGATACTTCAAACCTTCCCCGTCGTCGTTCCGTTTGCTGACCGGCTGGGCGAGCTTGTGGCAGACGAACGGGTCGAGGCGCGACGCGCTTTTCCGCAACTCGTCAGTATGATACAGGCGTCGGCGCTGTTGCACCAAAAGCAGAGGCAATTTGACGCCTCGGGGCGATTGCTGGCCTTACCAGACGATTACGCGATAGCGAGGCGACTGCTGGCGAAGCCGATGGAGCGGCTGCTGGGCGGGCGGTTGTCCGATCCTGCCCACCGCTTCTATGAGCGGTTGCGCCAATGGGTGCAGGGTGATGAGCACTTCACCAGCAGGGACGCCGTGAAGCAGGAGAAGGCGTCTAGATCGAGCGTCTACGGCTGGCTGGGGGAATTGCACGACGCCGGCCTGGTCGATCAGGTGGAGGCCCAGCGGGGACGGTCCCCGGCGACGTGGACGTTAGCGGCCGAATCGTCCGGTGGCGAGGCGGCGGCGAGCTTGCCGACCGTGGAATCCCTCTTCGGTAAGTGACGTGGACACATGGACACAAGCGATAAACCCTTGCCGGTGATTGACTTTCGTTTCCAGCCGTGGAATTGTGCCAACCTGGACGCAACGGGCGGCGGTCTGTTTCCAGGTTGCGTACAAAACGGCGGTTGGACACAAAACCCTCGGGAAAACAAGGGTTTGGGCGTTGTGTCCACGTTTCCATGCGGTGTGGGAGAAATAGAAAATGATCGACCTGGACGCGATATTCGGCGACGGTCCGGCGGCCGACGTTCCCCCCGCGGCCGTGGGTGAGGGCTCCGACGCGGTTTTGTCCAAGGGCTCCGACGCGAAATTGTCGGAGGGCTCCGGCGCGGTTTTGTCGCCTCCGCCCGCAACGGCCGACGCCGCGGCCGATCGGTTGGCGGGGACGCCGTTCGCCGGCTGGGTACTGCGCCGGACTGGCGCGGACGGCTGGGCTGGGAACGGCCCGACCTGCCCGAGGAGTGGCGATGGTGGGCAAGGGGCGATTGGGAAGACTTGCCCAAACCGATCCGCGCCCCTCCGGGCGGCAATTCTGCCAAACCGGCCCCGAGGATTGCGCCCGGTTGCGTCCGGGACGGTCCGGCCGATACGTTGGACCTATCGCCGCATCGGCCCGTCCAGGGGCATTTACAGGGGCTTGGCAGGACGTGAAAATGGGCAAGGCCAGTTCGCCATCGTACAAAATTTTCTCTACCGCGGAAATGATACTTGACGAAAAGGTAAGTATCGGATAGGATTGAACCAATGAGAACCAATCGACCCAAAAAATTGACGGACCAATTGCGGCAGATTGTGGAGAACTGCGGACAGACCCGCTACCAGATATGGAAGGCGACGGGAATCAGCGAACCGACACTTGCCCGACTGGTAAGTGGTGAGCGGTTCCTGTCACCCGATGCCCTGGACACACTCAGCGAATACCTCGGGCTTGAACTGCGGATCGTGGCCGGCAAGCCCAAGAGCAAAGCAAAGAAAGGCAAGTAGATCATGGCGAGCATCAATAGGGAAGCGAACGGCCGGCGGACAATTCAGTTTGTCGGCGGCGACGGCAAGCGGCGGTCGATCCGGCTGGGCAAGATGCCGCAACGCATGGCCGAAGGGCTCAAGGTGATTGTGGAACACCTGGCGGCGGCACAATTCAGCGGCGGGCCCCTGGAGCCGGAGATGGTCCGCAAGGTGGCCGACCTTGACGACACGCTCCACAAGCGATTGGCGGCCGTTGGATTGGTCAAGGCGCGTGTGGGGGTGGCGACGACGACGCTGGCCGGGTTCTTGGAAGACTATGTGACTCGGCGGGTGGACGTGAAACCGGCGACGCGCGAAGTCTGGGGCGTCATACGGCAAAACCTTCTCGACCATCTTGGCGGACACCGCGCCTTGCGGAGCATTGACGAAACCGCGGCGGAAGATTTCAAGCTGTTCCTGCTGAGAATGGACCTATCGCCAACGACGGTTGCCAAGCGGCTGCAATTCGCCCGGCAGGTGTTCCGCGCCGCGGTCAAGCGGAAGCTGATCGCCAGCAACCCCTTTGCCGACGTGGCCGGCAAGACGGTCATTCGCGACGATCGCCACGAATTCATTCCCCGGGAGCATATCGACCGGTTGTTGGAAGCCTGCCCCAATCTCGACTGGCGGGTTATCGTCAGTCTCGCCCGATATGGTGGGATGCGCTGCCCGTCCGAAGTTCTCAGTTTGACATGGGAAGGCGTGGATTGGGCGCGGGACCGCATCCGCGTTGACAGTCCGAAAACGGAACACCACGCCGGCAAGGCGAACCGGACGATTCCCCTTTTCCCCGAGTTGCGGGCGGTGCTGACGGAAGCCTTTGAGGCGGCCCCCGAGGGCGCGGTGTACGTGGTCGGCGGCAATCATCGCGCCGCGGCACAGGGCGCGGCCGGCTGGCGAAACTGCAATTTGCGGACGACATTCGAGCGGATCATCCGGCGGGCGGGCTTGGACGCATGGCCCCGCCTATTCCATGCCCTCCGGGCGTCCAGGGAGACGGAGTTGGCGGCCGAATACCCGATCCATGTGGTGACGGCATGGCTGGGCAACACGCCGCGGATCGCCATGCGGCATTACCTGATGGTGACGGAAACCGACTTCCAAAAGGCGGTGCAGAATCCGGTGCAGATGTTTACCAAAGCGGTGCAGAATCAGGTGCAGCAACCAGCCGGCGATTCTAGAACATCGTCGCAAGAAACGACGCAAGCCCCTGGAATACAAGGGCTTGTGCTTTGTTCTACCGATCCTTGCAATAGCCTGCAAGAATCATTAGCTGGGGAACAAGGATTCGAACCTTGACTAAGTGATCCAGAGTCACTCGTGCTACCGTTACACCATTCCCCACTATCACGTAAGTTGTTTTTTTGAAACGACTTACGATCCTCCAGTTGTTAACAGAATCGGGGGGCGTCAACGAGGTGACGCCTGGCTGACGCCCGACACCGGATTCCTGACACCCGTTTCTCGCGGGCAAATGCGATTATATCACGCTATCGGCGCGGCTCCAACAGCCCTACTGTGATTTCCTTAACCTGGCTATCCTGAGAGGCTTACGCGATTTGCACAGTTGGCCTGTTATCGAGAACACGAGCCGGCCCGATTCGCCGAATCTAAGCCTAAGTGAACCCCAGTCACTCGGTTTTGTACGCACCCGACGCATGGGAATAACCCATCCGAACGTGGCGATTTCCGGGCGTATTGCATCATACACAAGTCTTCACGGGAGAATCGTTCTGAGGTGTGGAGTGTGCCCACAAAACACCTCATCGGCTGCGGCGCTGCTGCAGCCCAAACGAACAAGATATTCTTGCGGTGTTGTCACTGTGCGATCGCGGCCGGCAAAGTCGGACGACAGGTGGTTTCGATTCAGTTGCGCTGTCCGAGAAGAGGTTTACACCGCTGTCGGATCGGGTGTAGCGTCACCCTCGGACGGCAGCCGGAATGTGACATCGTGCTGGAAACGGCGTCGATCAGCCGCCAACACGCCGGCATCCTCCTCGTCGACGGCACGTTCTACGTCGGGGATCTCACGGGTGAGAATCTATGTACGGCTTCGCTTGCGAACACTGCGGCGCGGCGGTGCGCAAGCGGCGCGTCTGATCGCGAGGCGTTGCGGCACAACGGGGCTTTTGTCGTTTTTGAATACGTGCCGGTCGGCGCGTGCGATCGTTGCCGCGCCGGCCGTTTCGGCACATCGATTCTACGGCGCTTCGCGGAGATAGGCCGCGGCGTCGCCCCGCCGCCTCGCTAAAATCAGCTATTCACGGCGCCCTTTTCACGCCATTGGCCCAAAACTATCCCTTGAAATTGGCCAACGGAATGGTTAGGCTCGTTGTGCCGCTCCGAAGTTGATCGGTTCTCTCTTCTCCCTCGAACCGAAGCATTGGCGTGTTTTTCCAAATTATGGAGAGAGGATGTCATGCATAGCTACCGACCGAGCGTGTCGCCCGAGACACGCGCGTTTGTCGCGGCGATTCTCGGCGAGCCGGACCCTGCCGAAGTTTCCGCGTTCGCCCGGGCGCTGCTCGGCTTGCCGGACCCGGACGACCACGCGGCTTTTCTCGCGGCCGTTCTTGGCGAGGACTCGGGGGACGCGGCGCGCCGGCCGCATTTCCAACCGACTACGCGTTCCTGGAGCCATTTGGCGACGGGCGGACTGACCGACGGCGGGCTGTTTACGATCGGCGTTGAGGAGGCCAGGAAAGAAACTGACAAATGGAAATCGACGCAGACCTGGGACACGTCCACGAACGCCAAAATCCTGCGAAAGAGCATGGAGCGGGATCACACAGTTTTCGGGCCGGGAGAGGAGCCCCACCATCTAGTGCAAAGCACCGATAAACGAGCGGCCGCCGCCCGCGAGCTACTCGATAAATACCACATCGACGTCAACGGCGCCGAGAATGGCATAAAACTCACTAGCCGAATCCACCAGACCAGTGGGTTTCAACAAAACAAGGCGATCCACGACCTCACCGACAGGCTGCGGCAGGCGGCGAAGGGCGCCAGGAGCTGGGAAGCCGCGAGGGACAGAATCATGATTGAACTGGGGAGAATTCGACGCGACATTAACGCCGGGAGATTCCCGTGCCCGTGAACCTATTTCTTCGCTACAGGAGCTAACAGGTGCGATACTACCGTTATAAACCTGATTGCACGGTTGCCGGCCTCGGCACACACGCGCTGACGGGGGACGAACTCGACGAAATCTTCGACCACAATAGGCCGCTGGCGTCGCGATGGGAGCCGATCTGGTTCCAGGTGCTCGACGACGAGCCGCGGGAGACCGGCGACTTTCCACCTTTCTACGATTACCCTCGTCTGCCGGTGTTCAGCCGGCGGGCCTGGGACGTGCTCAGCGCATCAGTCGCTTGCCGCTGGGAGGCGCTACCGATCATCCATCCGACTGGAAAGCCCTTCTACCTCATCCATGTGATGGAGGTGATCGACTGCGTTGACCACGCGCGGTCGGAGATCGAATACTACGACGATGGCGGCGTGGCGAGCATCGAGCGCTACTGCCTAAAGCCCGAATTGCTGGTTGGCAAACACATCTTCCGAACGCCCATCGCCAGCGGAAGCTATATGTTGGTGGACGACGTTTTTCGCCAAGCCGTCGAGAGCCACAGGCTCAAGGGCCTGGAATTTCACGCCATACCGAGAGTCGACGCACCAGAGTGAGAAAAGCCGGTCGCCATCATCCAAGGGTTGACCGAAGTGCTGCTCTCCCTGGATCCCACAGGCCGCGAGATGCTGCCGGGAGGGACAGTCTCATGAAGGAACTGGGATAGACTCGACGCGACGTTCGCGCCGGGAGATTCCCCTGCCCGTAACACTATTGCTTCGCTCAAGGAGCCAACAGGTGCAATACTACCATTATGAAGAGGATTGCTCGGTGGCCGGCCTCGGCACATGCGAAATCACAGGGGACCAACTCGCGGAGATCTGCGACTCGAATAGGCCGGTGGCGTCGCGATGGAAGCCGATCCGCGTCCTTGTGCTCGATAATCCGCTCCAAATCGGCGACTTTCCACCTTTCTACGACTCCCCCCGGATGCCGGTGTTCAGCCAGCGGGCCTGGGACGTGCTCAGCGCGTCGATCGAGTGCCGCTGGGAGGCGCTGCCGATCGTCCACCCGAGTGGAAAGCCCTTCTATCTCATCCATGTGATGGAAATCATCGACTGTGTTGACCACGCGCGGTCGGAGCTTGGATTCTACCACGACGGCAGCGTGGCAAGGGTCAATCGCTACTGCCTGAAGCCAAAATTGCTGGCCGGCAAGCACGTCTTCCGAACCCCTGTTGAGAGCGTAGACCAACTGTTTGTGGACGACGTTTTTCGCCAAGTCGTCGAGAGCCACAAGCTCAAGGGCCTGAAATTTCACGCCATACCGAGGGTCGATGCACCAGGGTGAGAAAAGCCGGTCGCCATCATCCAAGGGTTGACCGAAGTGCTGCTCTCCCTGGATCCCACAGGCCGGGAGATGCTGCGGAGAGGGGCCGCCGAAGCGAAGGATAAAAGGAGCGGGCGTCACTGACTCCCGTATAAGCCTGTAGAGGGAGGCTTCGGGCCATTTGCGGAGTTGGCGAAAACTGGCTCTAAGTGTTTTGTCGGCTGTATTTTGCGTCTATTTACCGCGAAATACGCACTTTCTCCAGATTGCCTGTCGGGAATCCAGAGTCACTCGTGCTACCGTTACACCATTCCCCAAGGACGTCCCCCTCCCCTGCGGGGAAAGAGTTGCCGTCCAAAAATTCTCAGATTACGCATCAAATCGACCCTCGTCAAGGGCAACCGCGGCGACGATTGACGACTCGCCGGCGGACACCCTAGAATCAAATGGGCAAAGCCCTCTCTCCGACGCGGACACCCTCGCTATGGCTGTACTCCAAACCCTCCAAGGGCCGAAACCGGGGCAAATCTACGCCGTGGAAGGGAACAGCGTCACCCTCGGACGCCATCCGGAATGCGACATCGTCCTCGACGCCGCCGCCATCAGCCGACAACACGCCCGCATCCTGCTCGTCGATGGCAAGTTCTACATCGAGGACCTCAACAGCCGCAATGGCACGATGCTCAACGGCCGGCCGCTGATGCGAAGGGAACTGCTCCGCGAGCACGATCAATTGGGCTTCTGCGACCTGGTGTTCATCTTCCACCAGGGCGACGCCGATCTGCAACTGCCCGTCGCCAAGCGCGCTGGACGAGACGGGCGACCCGACCGCGGTCTTGATCGAGGACGAGGAGACGGCGGAGAAGTCGCACGTCATGTCGAAGCTCGACCTCTCGCCCAGTTCCTCCGGTCTCCGCTTGGGAGGCAACACGACGGCCAAGCTCAAGGCCCTGCTGGAGATCAGCCAGAGCTTGCGCAGGGCCTTGGCGATGAAGGAGGTGCTGCCGAAGCTTTTGGACAGCCTGTTCGCCATTTTTACCCAGGCGGACCGGGGCTTTTTGGTCCTCCGCGACCCGCTGAGCGAACGGCTCATTCCCATGGCCGTCAAGCACCGCCGCAGCGACGACCGGGAGATGATCCGCATCAGCCAGACGATCGTCAAGAACGTCATGGCCGGCAAGGAGGGCATTCTTTCGGCCGACGCCGCCAACGACGCGCGCTTTGGCCTTGCCGAGAGCATCGCCGACTTTCACATCCGCTCGATGATGTGCGTCCCGCTGATCAACAGCGAAGGCGCGGCGATCGGCGTCATTCAGATCGACACCGTGGACCAGCGGAACCGCTTCAGCCGGGAGGACCTCGACGTGCTGGCCAGCGTGGCCTCGCAGGCGGCGCTTGGCCGTGGAGAACGCCCAATTGCACGAGACGCTGTTGCGCGAGCAGTCATTGAAGCGGGAGTTGAGCGTCGCCCACGAGGTTCTGCGCGGGTTTTTGCCCAGCAGTTCGCCGCGGCTCGGCCGACTACGACTTCTTCGAGTTCTACGAGCCGGCCAGTCAACTGGGCGGGGACTACTACGATTACATTCCGCTCTCCGGCGGGCGGCTGGCGGTGGCGGTGGCGGACGTGTCCGGCAAGGGGATTCCGGCCTCGCTGTTGATGGCCCGGCTTTCCGCCGACGCCCGTTACTGCCTGGCCAGCGAAGCGACGCCCGCCGAGGCCGTCGGCCGTTTGAACCGCGCGTTCTGCGAGGCCGGCTGGGAGGATCGCTTCGTCACCTTGGTGTTGGCCGTGCTCGACGCCCAGCGGCACGAAATCACCTTGGTCAACGCCGGGCATCCGCCGCCGCTGTTGCGTCGCGGGCCGGGCAAAATCCTTTCCGTGCCCGAAGCCGAGCCGCAATTGCCGCTGGGCGTCGAGAAGGAAACGGTTTACGCGCAGCAGACGCTTTCGCTGGACTCGGGCAACATGCTCGTGCTCTACACGGACGGGATCACGGAGGCGATGAACGACGAGGACGTGCTTTACGGCGTCGAGCGATTGCGGACGCAGTTGGCCTGTCGCGCGACGCGGATCGACCGCATCGGCCGGCGGATTCTCGACGACTTGAGGCAGTTTGTCGGACTGCGCCCGCAGAGCGACGACATGTGTCTGGTGTGTCTCGGCCGCAAGGCGCGGGAGTGAATGAAAGGTCCCGCGCTGACGCCGGTGTCAGCGCCCCCTTCGCTACTCGGGGGCGCCCGGCCGTAAGGCGTGGGTTTAGCCGGGATTATTCATAAATTGGAAACCAACGTGCCTCCGGTAGCGTTTAAGGTGTTAGGAAACAAGCACCTTTACGCGGACACGGAGGCACGTGATGGTTTCGCAGAGTGATTTTCAACTGACGCTTGATTTTCTCAGATCCAAGCCGGTTGTGGTAGTGCCCTCGGCAGAGCAAGTTTCCAGCGACGCCGGGCTGCTGCCGTTCCGCCAACTCGACGAGCGGATCGGCCTCACACGGCAGTTTGCCGACGCTTTGACCGACCGACGCCACATCGGCTATATCGATCACCCCTTCCTGGAGATGACCCGAATGCGGGTCTACGGCATCCTCGCCGACTATGCCGACCAGAACGACCACGACGTGTTGCGGAGCGATCCAATCTTCAAACTGCTTTGCGACCGTTCCATCGAGGACGACGACCTGGCCAGCCAGCCGACGCTCTCGCGCTTCGAGAATGCGATCGACGTTCGCTCGTTCTTCCGCCTCCGCGACCTCTTGCTCGACCAGTTCATCGCCTCGTTTGCGAAGCCGCCGCGGCAGTTGACGCTCGACATCGACCCCTTTGACGATCCCACGCACGGTCAGCAGCAGTTGACGTTCTTCCACGGCTACTACGAGCAGTATCAATACCTGCCGCGGGTTGTCACCTGCGCGGAGAACGACCTTGTGCTGTCGCTTTCTCTGCTGCATGGCACGGCCCATGCCGCCTTGGGAGCGGAGGACGAGTTGGAGCATGTCCTGCGTCGTTTGCGTGAGGCGTGGCCGGACGTGCATGTCCACCTTCGCGGCGACAGTGGCTTCGGCACGCCCGCGATGTACGCTGGTTGCGAACAATTGAACATTCAATACACCATCGGCATCGGCATGAACTCACGGCTGAAAAAAATGAGCGATTCCCTGCTGAAACAGGCGGTTTTGCAATGGGAGGCGACCGGCCAGCCGCAACGTCTGTTCACGGCGTTTTGGTATCAGGCGGGTTCTTGGCCGGCTCCGCGTTGGGTTGTGATCAAGTGCGAAGCGAACGCCCAAGGCACGAACCGCCGCGCCGTGGTCAGCAACCGCGCGGGAGCGACGGTGCTGCCGGGGGCCGCCTACGACGGCTACGCCGACCGCGGCGAGAGCGAGAACCGCAACAAGGAACTCAAGGTCGGCTTGCTGGCCGACCGCCTCAGCGATCATCGTTACTTCGCCAACCTGTTTCGACTTTATCTGCACACGACGGCGTACAACCTCTTGGTCCACATGCGTCGCGAAGTAGCCGATCCACCGCGCGAGGCGAGCGGCGAAGAAGTTCCCGTGGAAGCTTTCGCCGGCCGTCAACGTCGCGGTTGGCACAACCGCCGTCGGGAGGGCGATCCGCTGGGCGAGGGCCAGCCTTGCACATGGCGCACGAGGCTGATTAAGGTTGCCGCCCGGGTGCGTGAAACGTCGCGTCGCGTGGTGGTGGAACTCTCGGCCAGTTGGCCCTACCTGGACCACTTCCAGGAAGTCGTGCGACGCCTCTTGGCCAATTCTTTGGCCGCTGCGGACTCCAGCTGAGGCACGGCGCAGCCAGATTCTCGATGCCTCCGCGGACTTCTGGCTGTTGGGGGAAAGGGGGGATTGCGTCCACGGTCCGCCGCGTCGCCGAGTCGTCTCCCCACGATGGCCATTCGCCATCAACCAACGCGCCAGCCGCCACGCCTATGAATAATCCCGGTTAGGACGTGCTACGACCTGTGCCGGTACGGGTTCCTTGTCGATAAAGATTCCTGCGGCGACGCTTCGTAGCGGATGAACATCTCCGGCGTCACCCCCATGATGGAGATGAATTGCACGGAGGGGTTCGCTTCGAAGCGCCTCGCGCGTCGCGTCGGGACGCGCGGTGAGAAAGGAGCCGATGAGCATCCCGTTCTGGGCCCGCGTCCGAAAGAAGCTTCCCCCGCCAAGGCCCGTCGGCGCCGACTTGAGCACCGGATCATTCGCCAGTGCGCTGAGGAACTCACTCGGCGTCCTCGGCGCGAATCCATGCGCCGGTAGGAATACGGCGACATAGGCGCCGTTGACCAAGATCGCCAGGCATTTTTTGCGCCTCCTCGGGATTCTGCGCAACGCCGTACTTTCCCTTGAAAAAACCCTCCCAACGACGATACGTCTCCCAGTAGTTCCCGGCGGCGGCCACAGGGGCGCTCAAGGCGGCCGCCCGCGGCGCAGACGTTGGTTTTTTTTGAACAACGGGCGCAATGGGCTTGAAGACGACGATCTGCGTGACTCGTCCATGGTTGGTCCAAAACAACATGCCCTTCGTCGCGTATTCGTACTGTTTCTGCCCGCTGGGCCGGTATTCCGTATGTTCTGGCTCGCCGCAGAGCTTCACGATGGAGTCTCGAGAGCCGACTTCGACGCCGTTGGCCAGCGATCCTTGGAATCCCTGGTTGAAAATGACTTCCGAGACCACCGGCGAGCCGGTGTAAAAGGTGCACTCGATATGCTTGTCCGCCCATTTCAGCCACTTCGAGGAGGGGTTGTTGTCCGGCTTGCCCAGCGTCCGGAGGAGGGCTTCTCTTGTCATGCCGACCTGGACGTTTTTCCATCCAACGCCGGGGACAATTGCGTTCGGAGCGAGCGGTTGTTGCGCGCTGGCGGCGCGTCGGCGGCCAGCGCCGTGCTGGGGCCGCTCGGCGCACGAAGGCAAACGCCCAACATGCCGCAGAACAAAACGGCCTCGATCGTTATCAGCCGCGCCGCCGGCGAGGGCCGAACCGGATGCAGTTTGGAATTGCTGAGCATAACAATCCTCCCGTGCAGTATTCGGCGGACACAAAACCGATTTTGAAAAGACAAGACGGCGACGTTAATTTCGCCCGCAATATAGCGAATCCATCTCATTTTGTCAAAGTTAGCATCGTGCTCGCGGCAGTTTCCCCCGGAAATCTCGGCAAAACTGGCTGATCGGCTTAAATGCCAGCCCGAAGCACAACCGAGGGACGCTTGGGCGGCGTTCCCCTCGTTTGCGCTTCGGGCTGTTATTCGATTTTCCGGCGGAGCCTAGCGTTGATGGATAATCTTCGCTAGACTGAGTTTTTTCAATCCCACTACACTTGCCCCCGACTATCGATTATGGCCGCCAAAACCTGGACGCTCGTCGATCACGATCAAGACATTTATGTCGAACAGTTCGCCGTCGGCCCGGAAGACGTTGGCGGGAAAAAAACCGGCTACTCGGTCGCCAAGCGGACGTTGCAGGCGGGACTTTCGCAAGGAGTTGACGTGATCGAGGTCCGCAACGGCGATTTCCACTTTGTCGTTTCGCCGACGCGGGGCATGGGCGTATGGCGGGCGAGCCTCGGCAGCCTGCAACTCGGTTGGAACTCGCCCATCCGCGGCCCCGTCCATCCGGCCTTCGTCCGCCTGGCGCATCCCGACGGCCTGGGTTGGCTCGATGGCTTCGACGAACTCTTGGTGCGTTGCGGTCTGGAGAGCAACGGGGCGGCGGAGTTCCATCCCGACGGTCGGCTCCGTTACGGCCTGCACGGCAAGATTGCCAATATTCCCGCCCACAAGGTCGAATTGTCGATCGACGGCGACTCCGGCAAGATCGCCTTGACCGGCGTCGTGGACGAGTCGCGGATGTTCGGCAGCAAGCTCCGCTTGGAGTTGACGATTGAAACGCACGTCGGCCGGCCGGGGCTGACCGTGCGCGACACGGTGACAAACCTTTCGGCAGAGGCGTGCGACTTCGAGTTGCTCTACCACGCGAACTTCGGACCGCCGCTGCTCGCGCCGGGAGCGATGGTGCGCTTGCCGCTTGCGAGGCTGGCGCCCCGCGACGCTGCGACCGCCGCCGACGTGCCAAGTTGGAATGTCTACGGGCCGGAAACGCCGGGCGCAAAGGAGGTCTGTTTCTTCATCCAACTCGCCGCCGACGCGACGGGGCGAACGCAGGTGTTGTTGAAAAACGCTGCGGGCCAGCAGGGGGTGAGTTTGAAGTTCAACACGCGGAAGTTGCCCTGCTTCATCATCTGGAAGAACTTCCAAGCCGCGCGCGACGGCTACGTGACCGGCCTGGAGCCGGCCACCAATTTTCCCAACGCCAAGTCCTTCGAGCAACGGATGGGTCGCACCGTCGCGCTGGCCCCGGGGCAGTCGCGGTCGATGGAGTTGGAACTGGAGCCGCACGGCGATGCGGCGGGAGTCCGCGCCGCGGAGGCCGCTGTCGCCAAATTGCAGGACGGCGTGGTTCCGCAGATTTTGACCGCGCCCGATCCGGCGTGGGCCCCGTCTGCGTGAGGCACGGCGGTTTTTGTCTCGCTTTGGATGGTTGCAGAAAATGCGCGACCTTCCGCTTTGCGTGTCCGTGGAAGAACCCTCAGGCTCCCAGGGCTATCGCACTAGTTTAGGTAAATTGGGCTACGCAGATTAGTGATCCTTCGGGTAAATTCCTCCCAAGACCATGAGGTCACGGAGGAATTCCCATGAGTCAGGACGGCAACACCAACCCGGAGCCGGTTCGGATTTCGATCGTTCAATACTTTGAGGAACTTCCCGATCCACGGGCAGGCCCCAACGCAGTCCACAAACTGATTGACATTATCGTGATCGCCGTGTGTGCGGTTATCGCCGGTTGTGAAGCATGCACCCAGATGGCCGAGTATGCTCGGAGAAAGGAACCGTGGCTCCGGCAATTTCTCGAACTGCCCCGGGGCATTCCCTCGCACGACACGTTCTCTCGCGTGCTGGCATTGTTGAATGCGACGAAGTTTCAAGAGTGTTTTATGCGTTGGGCTGCCGCCTTGCACAAGGCGACGGGCGGCAAGATCGTGGCCATCGACGGCAAGACCCTGCGGCGGTTGTTTGACAACGCCAAAGGACGCGGACCGCTGCACTTGGTGAGTGCCTGGTGCAGTGAAAACCATGTCTCGCTCGGCCAACTGGCTGTAGACGCAAAAACCAACGAAATTACGGCAATTCCCGAGCTCTTGGAGCTGTTGGAGATTCCCGGGGCCATCGTCACGATCGACGCCGCGGGCTGTCAACGGGCGATCGCCAGCAAGATTCGCAAACAGAAAGCGGATTACGTGCTGGCGTTGAAGAAAAATCAGAACACGCTCTACGAGGACGTGGCCGCTCATTTCGCACAACGGCAACCTCAGCAATCGGCCGCCCCGCCGTGCGATGTTTACGAAACCCATGAGAAGGGCCACGGGCGCGAAGAGCATCGCACGACTTACGTTTTGCCCGTGCCGGAAGACCTTCGCCAGCGAGAACTGTGGAAGGATCTCCAGAGCATCGGCATGATTGTCAGCCGTCGTGTGCTGAAAGGCCGCGAGGAGTCGCAGACCCGTTACTACATCAGCAGCCTTGGCAATCATGCCAAAGAGTTGGCCGAGGCGGTGCGGTGGCATTGGGGGATCGAGAACTCGCTGCATTGGGTCTTGGACGTTACCTTTCGGGAGGACGATAGCCGCATCCGCAAGGGCTACGGCACGGAAAACATGGCCACCCTGCGGCGGCTGGCGATCAGCCTGTTGAAGCGTGAATCGACCAAACAAAGCATTGCTACGAAACGTCTTATGGCCGCGTGGGACGACGACTACCTGTTTCGTGTTCTACTCGCGGCTGGTGGTGGATAGGAACATGCGATAGCCCTGCTCAGGCTCCCTCCCCGCCAGTTGGGGCATGGCCAAGTTTCCCGAATCGTGCTAAACTACAGTAGCTGATCAGTGGGAAGGAAGGGCCGATACACCGGGTTCCACCGCTGGCTCGATAGGAAACATGGGCAGCAGGTGACCGAGGTCGGCGTATCGCCTCTTTCTCGAAAATCATGATGCGGAAGCCCGCCTCTCGGGTGCGGGCTTCTCGCTTTTGGCTCACGCCGTGCGCTCGTCGCGAGACGATGGAGAGGGACGCGAAAGCGGCTTGCCTTCTTCGACTTTTCTGCTTCCCGGCGGTCGCAAAGTCCGCCGCCGCCCATCGGGAGATGGCTCCAGGCAGACGTCTTCGCCGCCGTCCTGCCACAAAGAAAATGTGTTTTCGTAAACCGGCGCGCTGGCCCGCGTCCGCGAGCGGCGTTGCGGGCGGGTATTGGAGCGCCGCCAAACAGTGGTAGAATTGACGGTCGCGGTCGCGGTCTCGCGAGCAGGACTCGCCCTGGTTGCGCTTTTCTTTGCGCGAGGATGAATTCACATGACTACCTCACGAGACATCAAGACCTTCTGCGACGAAGCCCGGAAAATGGGCGCCTTGGACGCCGTGGCGATCTCGCCGCCGCGGCAGGTGTTCACCGCCGCCTGGGTCCGGCTGCGGTGCCAGTTTGGCTGTTCGGAATACGGCCAGTGCCTCACTTGCCCGCCGCACTCCCCTGCCCCGGAGACGACGCGCAAGGTTCTCGACGAATACCAGTCGGCCATCCTGCTGCACGGCGCCAACTGGGAATCGGTGCGCGAGATCGCGCGAACTTTGGAGCGCAATGTGTTTCTGGCGGGCTATTACAAGGCGTTCGCCTTCGTGTGCGGTCCGTGTTGGCTGTGCAAGACCTGCGCGGCCATCAAGCAAAACCGGGGCGGAGTCGCCGCGTGCAAACATCCCGACAAAGCCCGACCGGCGATGGAGGCCGCCGGGATCGACGTCTTCGCCACGGCCCGCGCGGCCGGGTTGCCCATCGAGGTCGTTCGCTCCGAGGAGTGCCCGCAAAACTATTATGCGCTGGTGTTGGTGGATTGATTTACACCCCATCAGCTTTACCCGCGGCGGGTGAAACAAGCCGTTAAACCACCCCTCTTTCAGAAACGCCTCCCGCGGTTCCATCAACCGGTGTTGACGAGCAGTCTGGGCCGTTGCGAGTTCGTCCGGCAGAGAGGTGACAGGCAAAGATAGTGTACAGCCGCCAAATCTGGAGAAGACGGGCAATATACGGCGGCGGAAATTTGCCTATGCCTCCCAGATTCAATGATTGGCGCCGCCGCCAACTCTCTTGCCGCAACGGTCTGTTTTTGATACCGTCCGGTCTTCCCTTACAGACAAACCCATCGCACGCGCGACATGTCGAGACATCCATTGTGGCTGGCCGTCGTGGCTTTGCTGGTGGCAGGGGGCGTACTCGTCTACGTCCAACCGCGGCGATCCAGTCCCCTCCCTGAGTTTCCATCAGGCTCGCCGCCCGACCTGACCATCGCGAACGCAGCACAACGACGATCGGCATCGGAAACCGCGCCGCCGGCCGCGGCCAATGCGACCGCGCCGGCGGCTCCGGCGAGAGCCTGTCCGCGGGCGACGGCACGGGCGCCGACAACGCCGGATATCTTCTTTCCCGAGCCCGCCCCAATCGATGGCCCGGCGGTCCGAAGCATGTTACCCGCTGATCGACCCGAGTCTGCCGCGCCGCGCTTGCCGCCGATCGCGGAATTCGGGACCGGCAGCGTCTTCCTGGAATTGGACCGGAAGGGCGACGACCACATGTTCGCCTTCTTCAACAAGACGCCCGACGAAGGCACACCGCTGACATTGAGCGTCAGCAACACCTCAGGCATCGGCCCACAGTACCAGTTCATCAAGAATGAGGACACCTTGTTCCTGGGACGCGCCGTTGGCCGTTTTTCCCAGGTTTATCCGGGCTTGAGCGAGGAGGAGCGTGTTTCCGAGTTGCTTCTTGGATGCCAATTTGAACATCGACTTGACCAGCGCAACAAGGTCTTCAGCGAGGTGGAGTATGCCCGCGACCCTGCCGATCTCGGCAGTTGCCGCGTCCGCACCCAGGCTGCATGGGAAGTCCTGTTGGACGCGGAGGAGAATCTCCGTCTTCGCTCGGCGGTGCTGGAATCTACCAACTATGCTCCTAACCGGGAGCAGGCAAAGAGCGTCAACTACAGCCTGGATCTGATCTGGAAGTTTTGAGCAGGGCGATCCTATCCCAAAATCTCCTTGATGAACTCCCCCTTGATCCGGCAGTGCTCCAACGAATCGGTCGTCCCGCCGGCGATGATTTCTCGTTTCCGCGCGACGTAAGCCCGGAGCAACTCCGGGTCGGCGCGGAGGCAGGTGCGAAAGAACCGCATTTCGTCCACTTCCGGCGAACTTGCCGGGAGGACGTGGACGTGGACAAAGAAGGTCTCGCCGCCGTGGACGAACGATCCCGCCCGCAGCGGACGAGTCTCCGGAAATGGATCTCGCCCAATCCGCCCCTGAAACCCCAGCCGATCAAGCAACTCCTTCACCTTTTCCAATTCACCGTCGGCGACGGCGATCATCAGATCGACGGTTCCTTTCCCGGCGCATCCGGGCACGGAAGTGCTGCCGACATGTTCGACGCGGACCTGGGGGAGATGTTCCTGAACCATGGCGGCAATCAATCGGGCGACGTTGGCGGCGCGGGGATCGTATTCCCGGCACGCCGCCGGTCGGCTGACATAAGCGCCGATGACGGGCTGGACTTCGTCGAACATTTTCACTGCTCCTGGAAGCCGCCATTATAGCCGGCGTCAGCGGGCGATGAAACCGATGGCCAAAGGCGACTGCATGTGGGCTGGCGCGAGGCGAATTTGAGCGGTCGCCAAAGAATCGCCAGCGGCCCTCACGAGCCGGCAATGCCGCCGGCCGGGTCGATTTTCTTGGCGAAGCACCCGCCAACCTCTCGACCGGAGGAGGCGATTTCACAGCAGCCAGGCAAACAAGGAGGCGAATGCGGCGCCCTCCATCGCCGTTGCCGCAAGCAGAATCCAACGGCAACGCCGCGTTGGCGCAACGAACACGGAGACCAGGATGCTGGGCGCCAGAAGGAACGATAGGAGCGTTCGAAAGACGCCGACGTCCACAAAAGTTCGCCACGCGCCTCCGTCGGTGTGCAGACTGTGCACCCAGACCACCACGGCCCCGGCAACCGGGCCGGTGGCCGCCAGGGTCAAGCATCCGAGGGAAAACACGAGCCAGAGCTTCCGGACAGGACGCAGGAAATAGAGGGCCAGCGCGGCGGGGACAGTTGCACAGACGCCGAAGACCTCGAGAGCGAAGATGCATTCGCCCCATGCGTACATTCCCTCGGAGGTTTTCGCCTCCGCAGGCATCCGGAGATCGCGTAAATAGACGGCTGCATCGGCCACGAGGAAAGCGGCGACGCAGGCGGCAAGAACCACGCCGAGCTTGATGAGCGTTTTCAAGTTTGTGCTCCTCGGTCGCGGGCGCTGCGACACATCGAGTCGCCCCTCCAAACAGCGGGAACGGCGGCTTTCCAAAGCGTCTGCGACTATTTGAAGTATAGGCCACCGCTCACGGAACGATCCTGCAGAACTCGAGAGAGCCGGCATCGCGAGTCCCGCCAAACCGTCTATTGGCCGATCGCGGCGAAAACCCTGTCGACGGCCTTTGCCACCGAATCGGGCTTCCATGCCAGAGGGAATCTGTCTTCGGGACTTGGCGTTTCGCCGAGCGGCGTCACGCTGTCTGGGGAAGGAGTCCATGTCTCCGGCGGCGGCGCGGCGTCCACGGCTGTCGGGCGGCGAACGCCGTCGGGGGCCGCAGCGGCAAGGCTCTGCGCGGAAATTTGCGGCTGCTCTTCGTTCTTGCACACGACGGCCGCCGGCGCGGCCTCCGCGGCGATTTCTGAAACAACGCTCCACTCCGGGACCGGCGGGACATTGACTGCATGGCTGGCGGCCCTCGCAGGCGGATTGGACAACGCACCGATCGCGGCGGGAATAGAAATGCCTTTGGCCTGTGCCCCAGCGCGCCGCCGCTTTTCGACGGAGCCGCCGAGCCGGCGCCGGTCGAAGGTGAACTTGACAAGCCCAACGCCCCCTGGCCGCTTGGCAGCGCGCCGATGCCCGAGCCGCTTCCCAAGACCAGCCGCCCGCCGCCGCCGATCGTGATCACCCCGCTGCCGGGCAAAGCGGCGGCGCTGGCGATCGTCAAGATGCCGCCGTTGACCGACGTGCCGCCGGTGTAGCTGTTCGCGCCGCTGAGAATCACCGTCCCCGAACCGCTGACCGTCAGCGACTGGCCCGCGCCGCTAAGCCCGCTGGAGATGGTCAATTGGCTGCCGGCGGCGGCAATCGCAACGACGTTGCTGCCGGCGGCGGAACCGACGGCCGCTTGGATGGTCGCCATGCCGGTTGTGTACGACGGCCTGAAAACGCCCGCGCTGGAAATACTGCCCTCGTTGCCGCCGACGACCGACCAGGTGAATTGCGGCTGGGCGGCCAGCGGATTGCCGAACTGGTCGAGCGCCGTTGCGGCAAAGCTTTCCGTGCCGCCGGCCGCGAGCCCGCCTATCGCCCGGACGACAATTCTTGCCGGCGAGAGATCGAGAACGGTCATCGAATATGCGGGAAAGACGTAGCTGAAATTGCCGCCGCTGAGGCTTACACTCGCGCTCGCGTCGGTCAGGGCCGAAGCCCCGCTCGAGCTGTGGCTCTGGGCCGTGTCCTGGGTCTCGCCATATTGCCAGACCTGCGCCGCGCCGCTGGGCTGAAAGCCCGTCAGATCGAATTGCTCGCTCAGGCTGGCGGCCGGGTTGACATTGATCACAAGGAGTTCCAGATCGCCGGACGATTCCATGACCGCGTAGACGTCCAAGTCGCCGTAGTTGCTCGCCGCCGACACGACCTGGCCGCCGCTTTGAATGATTTTGGACGCCAATTGCAACGCATAATAGCCTGGGTATGCAACGTACGGGCCCGTGGCGGGGGCGCTGTCGGTCTGGTTCGGATCGCCCAGTTGCCCATAGTCGCCGCCTTCGCGCCAGCCATAGAGCAGGTTGCTGTCGTTTTGGCCGCTGCTCGTGTCATAATCGTTTCGCAGGTCCCAGACGAAGCCGCCCGTGTAGCCGCTGTCCATAAGGCTTCCCAGCGACTCGGCCACGAACAAGCCGTTGACGAGGCTGGTCGACTGCTTGCCGGGGTCGCCCCAGACCGAATTGTACTCGGTTGCCATGACCTGCACGCTCGACGCCTGGCTGCCAAGCGTTTGCTGGAGCACTGCCTGATAGTCGGCATACCGCGTACTCCAATCGAGGACGCTGCCGCTGTCCGACACCGTGTCGTCGAGCAAGAACGAATCGCTCTCATCGCCGGGCGCCTGCATGTAGCTGTGGTCGGAAATGAAACCGGGCGTGAATCCGTTGGCAAGCCCATCCACCTTGTCGGCAAGCCCATCCGCGAGAACATTCTTCGTCCAATCATCGTCGCTCGCGCCGGTTGGGTCGCCGCTGTCGATGCCGATCGCGATCGAGATCCCGGTCCCGGCCAAAACCTTAATCGCCAGCGAAGCGAATGTCTCGGCGAACTTCACATACGTGGCCGGGTCGTGCGCCGCGCCGGTGCTGACGCCGCCGGGGCCCGCCGTGCCATGGTGATCGACCTCCCAACTGCCGTATTCTTCGTTGCCGATCTCCCAATACTCGATGTTGGCGAAGGGGGCAGGATGATCGATTCGCATGAAATTGTAGCCGTCGTCCGTCGCCAACGGCGACTCCCCTCGCAGGGAAGCCCAATATCCGACCGTTTTCCAGGGCGTCGTCTGCCACGCGTTCGCGGCGTCGTTCCACTGGATTCCGCTGGCGATCGGCGTCGTATTCGAGGGCGAGCCGTCCAAGTAGGCCAGTTCGGCCTCCGCTTCCTGAGGGCTTCCCGAACCATAATCGACCGTGACCACGCCCGTGCCGCCGACCGAGGCGACGAACTGGGCGAACTGCGAAATGGTGATCGCGCCGCTGTCGCCCCAATTGTCCGCCACGTCGAAGTGGAAGTCGTCGGCGGCCGATCCGCCGGGAAAGCGATAGATGTCCAGCCCCGCCGCGGTCGCCATTTGCCGCGTCTGGGTCGTCGCGGCGTCCGAGTCCCAGTAAACCGTATTGACGCCCAACAGGTTCGTCGTCGCGGGGTGAAGGCTCGTCGACGCGTTTACGGTTGCGGTGAGCGCCGTTGTCGGGGCGGCGCTAATCATGACGTTTGTGAAGCTGACGGCGGCGTTGAACTTGTATCCCGCGCCGCTCGGCAGCGTTTCGCCGGCGAAGCCTCCCGATTCGCTCGCAAACTCGATGGGAGTGAATGTGTCGGTCGTCGCGGGCGAGTAGCCGTTGACGATGTCCGCCTCGAGCGCGCCGGCCAGCGTCGCGGCCCCCGAGATGTTGACAAGGCCGAAATTGTCCGTCGAGGGCGCGCCGCCCAGTTGAACGTCGAGCGTGCCCGTTGAAGTTTGCGCAAACGAGCCGATGATCGTCGCCGTGTTTGTGGGTCCTACGGTGAGCGCGCCGCTGTTGGAAATGTTGCCGGGAATGGAAGCGGAGCCGACAACGAGCGTCGCAGGGCCTTGGGCGCCGGGAGGGGTCGGTCCAAGTTCGAGGTCGTCGAAGTAGGCCGACGTGCCCGCGGCGCCCCCGGCGGTTTCGACTTGCGCCTCAACGTATGCGGTTCCCGCCGGCGCGACCGCCGTCGTAGAGAAATGGTTCCACCCCTGATTGCCCACGCTGCCGGCCAATGGGCCGCCCGTCGCACTGGAGGCAGTGAGAACGGCGATCGAATTCGGCGCCGTGTAGTAGGAGCTAATCTGGGTGTACGACGAGTTGAAGAAGTACAAATTCAAGTAGGCCGTCGCGTTGCCAGTCAGCGGATTCGGCGTCATCGCATAGACCGATGTGGTGTACGAGCTGCCGGGCGTGGCCGCGAACAACTCGACGGCCGTGGAGCTCGCCCCACTCAAAACGAGCGATTGCGATCCGGTGTAGGCGTATTGGGCGCTGAGAGAAACCGAAGAACCCGCAGAACCCCATGTCCACAACTGCGAAGGCAGTGTAGGCGACTCGAAATCCGCATCGACGATCCAGTTCGTCGTCGGATTGGCGGAATTGACTCCCTCGGGCATCGAAAGCGCGGCGCCGGCGGCGATCGCAAGGCTGCCAGCCGACGCGGCGTAGCCGGGCGGGATCGTGACCGTCGCTCCACTGCTTGCGATCGAAACGGTGGTTGTCGGGGTGGGAACGGCGTCGTTGCTCCAGTTGGCGGCCACGTTCCAATAGCCGCTTGTGCCGCCCGCCCAAAAAGCCGACGAAGCGAGCATTTGCCGCGCTTCGAGCCATTCGAAGCACGCGCTTGCGCGGCGTCGGTCAATGCGCGCCCGCAGTCCGCCGCGCAAGGGGTCGTTGCGGCGTCGGGAAGGGGACCGATGTGTGAAAAGTGCGAGAAATCCGCCGACCACGATTCGCACTCCGGCGCGTTTGCACGGGGAGAACGGATAATTCATTCTGCCCTACGCAAACGTCCTGTCAAGGATCGGCGTGCGTGAACCGTGGAAGTCGAGTGCTTTTGTGAGTTGTGCCGTGGCCGGCACGCCCAGTCGCGGGGTCGGCGGTTGCGCGGGCAGAGTTGCCGCCTCACCGCTTTCTCGGCCGCACTTTGTAGTTGCCGCGGCTTTCGTCGTATTCGAGCTCGATCAGCCCCTTCGCCTTGATGTCCTCGAGCAGATCGGAAAAGCTCCCGTAGCCGTAGTAGCCCTCGTTGAAGCCGGGATACACGCGGCGAATCGCCTGTTTGAGGCTCGAACCCCACAAAGGATCGTAGTCTTGTTCCACAGAGTGAACCACCTCGATCACGCGATCGACCGCCTCCTGCCTTTTGCCTGCCTCCGTCGTGTCTTTTTTTGCCGGCTTAGCGACTTTCTTCGCTTTGCGAACCAGATCGTCGTAGTAAAGGAATTCGTCGCAGTTGGCGATGAGCAGGTCCGAGGTCGAGCTTTTCACGCCGCAGCCGATGACGCGGCGGTTGTTTTCCTTCAACTTGGAGACCAACGGCGAGAAGTCGCTGTCGCCGGAGAGGAGGGCGAACGTGTCGATGTGCTGCTTCGCGTGGCACAGATCGAGGGCGTCCACGACCATGTGAATATCGGCGCTGTTCTTCCCGCTTATCTTCGTCTGCGGAATGTCGATCATTTCCACGCCCTGGGCATGGAACTCCCGCACGGATTCCTCGTAATGTCTCCAATCGCAATAGGCCCGCTTGTAGACAAGGCGGCCCTTTTCCAGCAGCCGCTTCAAAACCAAGTCGATCTGGAACCTCCCGGCCTTCATGTCGCGAACGCCGATGGCCAGGTTCTCAAAATCGACAAAAACGGCAATCAGTGGCTCTTCGGACATCGTGCTTCTCCATTTCTTCTGGCGGCAGTCGCCTCGTACAAAGGGGCGCAGGCGGCTGCCTTTTGCGACCGCCGCCTCCATTGTACCGCCAAATCCCGAACAGCGGGAGGTGGGGGAACAGGTCAGACGCAATCGCGACCCGCCCGTGGTTCCCGCGTCCAAACCCTGGTAGAATCAAACGTGCGTCGGGTCTGGCTACCCTTGGAGAACACCGCGGCGGCCAGCCCTCCGTCTGTTGGCTGAAGACACAAATCGAAGGAGTTGGACGTGAGAGTTTTGGGAATTTCGGGCAGTCCGCGGCGCGAGGGAAACACCGATATTCTGGTCAACGCGGCCCTAAAAGTCCTGGCGGACGAGGGGTTGGAGACGGAGTTTCTCTCCCTGGCGGATCGACCCATCAAGGCTTGCGTGGCCTGCCGCGGCTGTTTCGAGGCGGAGACGATCCGTTGCGTTCAACTCGATCCCGCGTTCGAGGGAATCTTGGGCAAGTTCGCCGAAGCCGACGGCCTCTTGATCGGCTCGCCCGTCTACTTCGGCTCGGCCACGCCGCAGATCATGGCCTTGCTGGATCGGGTGGGCTACGTCTCTCGAAAGCATCCGCAATTGCTGCGGCGGAAAGTGGGGGCGGCGATTGTGGTCGCCCGCCGCGCCGGTCAAAACTTCACCTTCGCCCAACTCAACTACTTCTTTCTAATCAGCGAGATGATTGTCCCCGGCTCGAACTACTGGAATGTCGCCTTCGGCCGCGAAAAGGGCGAGGTGCGCAATGACGCCGAAGGCATGGACACCGTAAAGACGCTCGCCCGCAACATGGCCTGGCTGATGAAGCGGCTAGAAATCGCCGCGGATCGCGAAATCCGCCCAGCTTCCGTCGAGACCGAGGGACGAGAGGAATAACGTGGGCGAACACGCCTGGCTGCCAGACCGAGAAAATCCAGCCCGGCGCTGGACAGGGCCGTGTGCCTGTGTAAGATAATGCGTTATGCGAGCCTGCGTCGGCTCCCGCCCCATAGCGCTCGCGAAGCGTCGAGCGACCACGTTTATCCTTTATTGCGAAGAGAGGAGCATTCGATGAAATCGTTACTTAGCGCCGCCCTGGTGTCGTTGTTGGTCGGCGGTTCCTTGGCCGCCAACGCGCCGCCGCCGGAAGAGGGTTTTGTCAGCCTCTTCGACGGAAAGACCCTCGAACGGCTGGAAGGTGGGCGACAACGCCAACGTCTTCCAGGTCCGCGACGGCATGATCGTGATGGAATGTCCCGCGACAGCGCGCGGGCCGGCGCACATTTTCTATGTCGGCGACGTGAACCATCACGACTTCAACAATTTCGACCTCAAGGTGGACGTGATGACCTATCCCGCGGCGAACTCCGGCATTTATTTCCACACGAAGTATCAGCCGGCCGGCTGGCCCAGCTTCGGGATCGAATGCCAGGTCAACAACAGCCACGGCGATTGGCGGCGGACGGGCAGCCTGTGGGGCATCTGGAACATCTCCTGGGGCCCGGAAACGCCGCCCAAGGGCAACAAGGAGAGCGTCGAAATTCTGCCGAAGCCGCCGGTCGTGGACAACGCCTGGTACACCCAAGAGGTGATTTACCGCAACGGGCTGGCGGTGGTCAAGCTCGACGGCAAGACGATGTTCGAGTACCGGATTCCCGATGCGAGCGTCGCGCACAAGCTTCCCACGAACAACACATGGCTGCCGCGGGGCACGTTCGCACTTCAGGGACACCCTCCGATGCCGAACCACATCAGCAAGGCGTGCTTCAAGAACATCCGCGTCAAGATCCTGCCCGACTGATCCGGCCGACGGATTGACGCGCCTCGCCGCCACGCAAAAGCGTTTTGAATGCGAACGGCAAAGGGGTTGCGCCGGGTTCCTTTTCCCTAGCCCAGGCGTTTACGCCTGCGGGAACTCCCGGAATCGGAAACAGTCCGCTTCCAAGGCCGCTGCGGCCGCCGTACAATACGGCAATGCGACTGATTTCCCTCCAGTCCGGCAGCAACGGCAACTGCATCTACGTCGAGGCGGGGGAAATACGGCTGCTGTTCGACGCCGGGCTAAGCGGCGTCCAGGTGCAAAGGCGGCTTGCCCTCCACGGCCGCAACGTGCGGGACATTGACGCCGTGGTCATCTCGCACGACCACAGCGACCACACCCGGGCGATGGGCGTCTATCAGCGGAAATTCGGCCTGCCGGTCTACGTCACCGCCAAAACGCTCGCCGCCGCCCAGGCCAGCGGCAATCTGGGCGACATGCTCGACGTGCGACACTTCCGCGCCGGGACCAGTTTGCGATTCGCCGCGGTGACGGTGGAGACGATTCCCACGCCCCATGACGGCGCCGACGGCGTTGCCTTCGTCATCGACGACGGCCGACGCCGCTTGGGCGTCTTGACCGACCTCGGCCATCCGTTCGCCGACTTGGCGGCGGTGATTCGATCGCTCGACGCCGTGCTGCTGGAAAGCAACTATGACCCCGACATGCTGGCCAACGGGCCGTATCCCCAGTGGCTCCAGCGGCGGGTCCGCGGTCCGGGCGGCCACCTCTCCAACCGCGAAGCGGCGGAATTGCTCCTGGCCGCCGCCCCGAAGCGGATGCAGTGGGTGTGCCTCGCCCACCTCTCCCAGCACAACAACACCCCCAAGTTGGCTTTGAAGACGCACCGGACGGTCGTCGGGCAGCGATGGCCGCTGCACGTGGCCGCCCGCCACGAGCCCACGGACGTGTTGGAAGTCTGAAGCCAATGCCATTGAAATGGCTGCAAGCGACGAATTCGCGGCGGCGGGCTTAGGTCTTGGGTCTTGGCTGCCTGACCATAAGCCGCGACAAAGACCTAAGGCCCAAGACCCGGGTTGCCGATGCAAAGCGGCGCCGCCGCGATTACGGCGATTTTTGCCATTTTTTGCCCAACATTCATCCCGTCTCCGCAGAAATGTCGATCTATAACGATCAGGAAAGCTATGTTCTTTATTCGCATTATGGCGGCGACTAGGCCACCCTAAAGAAGTAAACGGACAGACCACCGATCGCAGCAGCTCGTGGACAGCGTTCGAGCCTGTTGGGCCGCCCGCGGGGATACAAGGAGCAGATTTCATGTCCGGCATCCATGGCGTCAATAGCCTGAATTACAATCCACTCCAATACCTGTCGCAGGTCGCCTCGCAATCGAGCGCCGCATCGAGTTTGGCCGACGGCGGCGCGACGCAGGCCGGCGCGTCTTCCGGCGGCGCGGCCTCGACGCCGAGCAGTTTCCAAGCCCAGCTTTTTTCGGCCATCGCCAACGCCATCCAGAGCGTCGAGCAATCCGGCAACGAATCGAACCTCGATTCGAGCATTCAAAATGCCGTGAACCAGGTCTTCCAAAACAACGGCGTCACTCCGCCGCCGACCCTCGATTCGAGCATTCAAAGCGCCGTGAACCAGGTCCAAGACGACGGCACAAACGCGCAAGCGTCTCAGGCCGCAGGACACCATCATCACCATCACGGAGACGACGCAGGGCAAAACAGCGGCGCGAACAATTCGCAGCAATCGTCCGGCATCAATGCCCTGATGGCCGCCTTGACCCAAGCCAGCGGCGCGCCCAGTGCGACGGGCGGCCAGCAAACCTCCAACCAGCAATTCGCCGCCCTGTTCTTGCAGATGTCCGATGGCTCGGGCAGCAGCGCTCCGTCGGTCGGTTCCCTGCTCGACGTGGAGTCCTAGCGGCGCGGCCATGCTGGGCCGGCGGGCGGTCCACGGGCATGGGCCGCGGACTGGCGCGGTCTTCCAGGGCCGATTTTCATCTGGCCCCAACTTCGCCGATGATGTATCTTACCGCTCGCGAGTGTGCCAATGACAGGAGCGATCTTCGATCATTTCCGTCTGAAGGAGAGGTTGCGATGTCGATGCGGCGGTGGGCGCGGGCGCAAATGCTTGGGTCGTCTTTGTCGGCGTTGCCATGTCGGCATGGGTTCTCTGCGAGGCCACGGCATGGGGCCAGGGCCGCATGGGAGGGCGACACGCCGCAGACGGCAAGCATGACGCCGACTCCTCTGATCCCGCTTTCAAACCACTGCCGTCGCAGGACGTCCTTACGCCCCACGCAGGCGAATTTGTTTCGACCGAGACGAACTACTACGAGATCGTTTACATGCCGCTGCAGACGCGCATCTACCTGTTCGACAGCAAGATGCGGCCGCTGACGGCTCGGGACGTTCACGCGCAAATGACTTTGCAACTGCCGCGGGAAAATGCCCCGCGACAGATCGCCTTCCAGTACGCGGCGATGCCGCCGGGGGCGACCGAGCAGGACTATGTGGCGGCTCAATTCGACATCAGGCCATTGCAGGACAGGGACACCAGCGTCACGCTGGAATTCACCGGGTTGCCGGATCGCCGCTATCCGACCGCTTCCTTCGCGCCGTACTATCCCCGCTTCAAAATTCGCCCTTACGTGGCGAAAGCGCTGCTCACCGAGGCCGACCATGACGCCATCGCCCGACAGCGGGTCTGCCCGGTCACGGGCGCCCCGCTTGGCAGTCGAGGGCCGGTTGTGAAGCTGTACATTGCCGACTATCCCCTGTACGTCTCTGGGGACGACTGCATTGCGGCGGTCAAAGAGGCGCCGCAAAAATTCCTGCCGCAGCCTCCATCGCCCAACCCCGGTCATTAAAACGCCCGGGCGGAAAGCGGTCCATCAGGCGCGCATCACAGTGATCGGGCCGTGATCGTCGCAATGATCGCCGTGCGGATGATGCAGATGTCCAGCCACCAAGTAATCGACGTGATCGCCGTGGGGAACCGCCTCATGGCCGCAGCCTGGGCCATGAACATGCCCCGCCTCGTGGCTGCCGCAGTTGTGCGCGGGCGTGCAGGCCGCGGGATTGCCTTGGCTGACTGCAATCGAATGCTTTGTCGAACGGCCGTCTTCCTGATGGCACAAGCTCCCGTCGTGCAGATAATCAACGTGTCCGTCGTGCTGAACTTGGACATGCCCGCAAGCGGAACCGTGCTCGTGATCGTGTTTTGCAGGCGGAGTCTTTGTCTTTCGGGCCATGACGTTTCCTTTCCTGTTTGGGACGGGGGAAGTTCCTGACCAGTGCGGCAATTATAGACTTGCCGCCGGCTGGGACAATGCCCCGCCAGCCCCCAGGCCAGCGGCAGTGCGGGGATAGTCATAGAAAAATCCCTGATATGACGCTCCAACTGCCGAAGATTTCGGCTGAGTTTCCGGGCTAGGGCGTCACTCTGGGCAATCTGGCGTAAATGCGGTGTTGCGATTTGCGTATTTCGCCGGACGAGTCTTTCGCGGGTCGAGAACCCCTCAGAATCGGCCATCGCCCGCGGACGAAGAGGAAGTTGAATCCACCGATTTGACTTCGAGCCTCAATTTTTCCGCCTTCGACGCGGAGGAACCGCCGATGTATCCGACCTGCGTGAAGCGGACGTGCACCACGCCGTCTTTGCACTTGTAGCCCCAGTCCTCCGCCGTCGTCGTGCTCGTGCGAGAAGAGGGATTGCCGAACTTCTGGATGATTTCCGCCGCCGTATAAATGCGATTGTGCTTCACCTTGGTGGAAGCAGAACTGGAACTGGCCGCCGAGCCGTAGTTGGGAGCGGGTCCCGCGCCGTAGCCATAGCCGTAGCGCGTGTTCGCGCCGTAATTTTGCGTCGCGCCGGCATTGCCGCCGGCGCCTGGGTTCTTGCTCCCGTTCTGACGTTGGGCCTTGAAAATGCCCTTGAGGAAGAACGACTTGACGTCGTCAACGCTGCGCGTCTGCTCAATCCTCGGTTTGTCGCCCGGGGCGCCCTCGCCGCTCGTTTTGCCCGGCGTAAGCAGCGGAAAATCACTTGCCGACGAAGCGGTTGCGGCCGGGGCGTCCGCCTTGGTCTTCGGCGCAACTTCAAGCTGATAGGAGACGTTGTCGAGACAGATGCGGCAAGCCGAATTCGCGCGCAGAGGAAAGGCGACGCTGCTCCCCGGTTTGATGATGTCGAACGTGATGTGCGGCTGCGGCCGACTCGTCGCGCTGACCACGCCCGTAACCGCCAACACGCTCTCCTTGGTTACCGACATGACGTTGGTCTTGGACAGGTTGGCCTGGAACTTGCTCGTGTAGAATTGAACGCCGTAAAGATTGGGTTGGTTCGCCGTCAGGTAGTAGCCTTGGGCATGGGGGACGACATCCTGGATTTTGAGCCGGACGGTCAGCGGCTTTCCCTTGTATTGTTGATTGAACTTTTCCATCGCATCCGCGGCGACGAACGCCTTTTTCGCCGTCGTCATGTCCGTGTCGCGGCCGATCTTGTCCAGCCGCGTCAAGAGGGCGTCGATGGCGGTTTTCGGCGCGACGGCGGCGTTGTTCTCCGCGGCAATGCCCGTGGCCGCCAGGAAAACGCCGATCACGGCTGCCGCAGAGCGAATGAGGGTTGCCATAACCCACCTGCCTCTTGGTTGGACTTCGCGGAATGGCCCTTATCCTTCCGGCATTATACCGTCTGGCGCAGCCTGTCCGCCAGCCGCTGACGCCGAGGCAATCGCCAAGGTAAATGTCAACGTGGGGCGCCGATGGCCGAGTCCCACTCTGCTGGCGCACCCCCCCACTGACGGTGGGTTTTGGGCGAAAACGACGATGAAATCCCACAGGACAAGATCGACTAAAACGGAGAAAACTGATATAATTCGCGCACGGGAGGGGCCGATCGCGAAGAGGCGCACTCGTGCTGCGAGAGAGAGAAAACGTCGGCTTCTGCGAATTGAGCAGTTGGAACCGCGGGCCCTGCTGAATGCCACTGCGGTCTACGATCACATTGTCTCCCACCCGATCGTGGTGGCCGGTTCTGTGGCGAACCCGGCGTCAATTTCCACCCCAGATTCCCCCCCATACACGCCAGCGGAAATCGGGGCCGCCTATGGCATAAGCTCGAAAGGCGCAAGCTCGATCATCCTGAAGGGGCTGGCCGGCTACCCGAGCGGACTGGCCGGCACGGGCAGCGGCCAGACCATCGCCATCATCGACGCCGACAACGATCCGAATATCGTCGGCGACCTGACGACGTTCAACACCGAATTCAGCTTGCCGCAATTCAACGGCTCCAGCGGCCCGACGTTCACCGTCCTGAACGAGTCCGGCGGCACAACGCTTCCCACCGCCGTGGATAGCTCGGGCGGGTGGGAAGTGGAAGAGTCCCTGGACGTCGAGTGGGCCCATGCGATCGCCCCCCAGGCCAACATCATTCTCTTCGAGGCCAACAGCGATTCGGACTCCGACTTGATGACCGCAGTGAAGACGGCGGCGGCCTATTCCGGCGTCTCCGTGGTTTCGATGAGTTGGAGCGGCCCCGAAGACTCCAGCGAGACTTCCTACGACTCGTACTTCACGACGCCCGCAAATCACGTGAACGTCACATTTCTCGCGTCCACGGGCGATAGCGGGGCCCCGGGCGGATATCCGGCCTTTTCCCCCAACGTCGTCGCTGTCGGCGGCACGACCTTGAACTACAACTCCAGCACTTCCACATGGAGCGAAACCGCCTGGAGCGACGGCGGGGGCGGCCCGAGCGTCTACGAGAGCGAGCCGAGTTACCAAGAGTCGGTGCAAACATCCGGCGTGCGGGAAACGCCCGACGTCTCCTTCGACGCCAACCCCAGCACCGGCGTGGAGGTCTACGATTCCTACGATGAAGGCGGCTGGTTGGCGATCGGCGGCACGAGCGTCGCATGCCCCTGCTGGGCCGGCCTGATCGCCATCGCCGACCAGTTCCGCGCGGCGGAAAAGGTCGGTCTGCTCAATGGTCCTGCGGCCCTGTACGCCCTGTCC
Source organism: uncultured Planctomycetia bacterium (assembly GCA_963791075.1). Lineage (GTDB taxonomy): Bacteria > Planctomycetota > Planctomycetia > Pirellulales > Thermoguttaceae > CAWBRF01. The sequence goes on along the minus strand of CAWBRF010000031.1, from coordinate 385,602 downwards.
AACCCGTACACCTACAATGACGGGAACGGTTATTTCAACGACATCACCAGCGGCAGCAACGGCTACGCGGCCGGCCCCGGCTACGACATGGCCACCGGCATCGGCAGTCCGATCGCCGATGTTCTGATCCCCGCGCTGGCGCCGGTCCCGGCGCCCGATCTGAGTGTGAGCGTGACCGATTCCGGCTCTGGCGTTTTCCATCCCGGCGACGTTGGCGACGCGTATACGATCACCGTGAGCAACACCGGCGTGACGGCGACCAGCGGCGCGGTGAGCCTGGTCGACGCGCTGCCGGCGGGACTGACGGCGACGGCGATGAGCGGCTCCGGCTGGACGGTGGATCCTTCCACGCTGACGGCCACCCGCAGCGATTCTCTGGCCGCCGGCGCCAGCTACCCGGCGTTGACGCTGACCGTGAACGTGGCCGCCGGGGCCTCGGGCAGCGCCACGGACACGGCGACCGTCTCCGGCGGCGGCGCCGCCAACGCCGCGGGCAGCGACACGGTGACGATCGCCCCGCCCGCCGACTTGACCGTCGGCATCACCGATTCGGGAAATTTCAAGCAGGGCGACGCCGCGGACACGTATACGATCACCGTGAGCAACTCCGGCGCCGGGCCGACCGCGGGCGCGGTGAGCCTGGTCGACGCGCTGCCGGCGGGATTGACGGCCGCCGCGATGAGCGGCTCCGGCTGGACGGTGAATCTCTCCACGCTGACGGCCACCCGCAGCGACGCCCTGGCCGCCGGCGCCAGCTACGCGGCGCTGACGCTGACGGTAAGTGTGGCCGAGAACGCGCCGACAAGCATTACGAACACGGCCACTGTCTCCGGCGGCGGCGAGACCAACACCGCCAACGACACGGCCAGCGACACAACAAGCGTTGCGGTCGTCGTCCCGGCGGTCGCCGGCACAAACCCCTCGCTGACCGGCGGCACGCTCGCCGCCGGCGCCGCCGCGCTGACGATCACATTCAACGAGGCGATGACCGGCGGCGGAACCGCCGCGAACTACCAACTTTGCAGCGTCGGCCCGGACGGGCTGTTCTCCGACGACGTTGTTGTGCCGCTGACTGTCTCCTACAGCGGCGACGCGGCCGTCTTGACCTTCTCCGGACTGACGCAGAGCATCTATCGCTTGACCGTCTACGACACGATCACGAACACGGCCGGCGTCGCGCTTGCCGGCAATTGGGTCACGGATTTTGTCGTCGTTCCCAGCGGCGCCCTGCTGGGCAGCGCGACGACCACCGCCGTCGGCGCAGATCCCTTGGCCGTTGCAACGGGCGACTTCACGAACAACGGCGAGCTCGATCTCGCCGTGGTGAGCTACGTCCAATATCATAGCCATCGCAGCGGCTATTATGCCGCCGGCACGGTGCAGATCCTCTTGAACAACGGCAACGGCACGTTTACCGCCGGCAACAGCTATAGCACAGACGCCGGCTTTTATAGCGACGCCGCTCCTTACGCCATGGCCGTCGGCGACTTCACGGGCAACGGCGATCTCGATCTGGCTGTGGCAAGCTACGACCAGTATTATGGCAGCGGCACGGTCGAAATCTTCTTGGGCAATGGCAACGGCGCGTTTACCGCCGGCAACGAATACCAGGGGACCGGGAATGGGACCGGCTTCAATCCGATCAGCATCGCCGCGGCCGATTTCAACGACAACGGCAATCTCGACCTGGCCGTGGCGAACTACTCCAACAACCAGGTTGACGTGCTTACGGGCAACGGCAACGGCGCGTTTTCCACCACCTTCGCCGCTTACAGCACGGGCACGGAACCCCGCGCCGTGGCGGTCGCCGACTTCAACGGCGACGGCCTTCCCGATCTCGCCGTGGCCAACTACGGCAGCAACACGGTCTCCGTGCTCTTGAACACGAGCAGCGAAAATGGCGGCATCACGTTCGCCAATGCCGTGAACTATAGTACGGGCGGCGTCGGTCCGCGCAGCCTCGCGGTCGGAGACTTCAATGGCGAAACGCCGGATCTGGTCGTGGGAAATTACAGCAGCGGCACGGTCGGAATCCTCCTGAACAATGGCAACGGCACGTTCGCCGCGGCCGCGACCTATAGCAGCGGCGGCACAGATCCGCGCGGCGTCGCGGTCGCCGACTTCAACGACGACGGCTATCCCGACGTGGTGGTCGCCAACAACGGCAGCAATACAATCGCGGTGCTCTTAAACAACGGCAACGGCACGTTTGCGGCGGCGACCGCCTTCAGCACGGGGAGCGGCTCCGGTCCCTTCGGCGTGACGGTGGGCGATTTCACCGGCGACGGCATGCCCGACGTTGCCGTGACCAACGCCTCCTCCAACGCCGTGGCGGTGCTGTTGAACGCCTCCGGCCCCAGCTCGGGTCCGCTGACGGTCAACGCCCTGACCCCGCCGACGGCCACCGAATCGGCGGCCTTCAGCGACGCACTCCTCTTCCACTTCAGCGACGCCAATTCGTCGGCGACCGCCGCCGACTATTCCGCCCTCATCACCTGGGGCGACGGCAGTTTCTCCGCGGTGGCCGGCGCCGCCAGCGCCGGCGGGCAGATTGTCGCCGACCCCGGCGGCGGCTTCGACGTTCTCGGTTCACACCTTTACGCGCAGCAACTCAGCGGCGCCACGTTCACCGTCCAGGTGACCGACGGCCAGTCCTATGTCGCCGCCAGCGAGAGCAACTTCAGCGTCGCCGATGAGCCGCTCCTGGCGACCGGCGGCGTGGGCCTTTCCTTCGGGCAAAATCTCACCATCGCTCCGCAGACGGTCGTGGCTGCATTCACCGATCCCGGCGGGGCCCAGGCGCTCGGCAACTACTCGGCTTCCATCAATTGGGGCGACGGGACTGCGGCCTCCGAAGGCGTCTTGTCGCTGGCCAACGGCGTCTTCACCGTCGCGGGCGGCCACACGTACACGACGTTGACCAGCCCCTATGCGGTCGTTGTCGGCATTGTCCACAACGCCATGGCGGCGGTCACGGCGATCGACTCGGCCGGCATCGCCGGCACGGTCACGGCGACCGCGAATCAGACGGCAAGTTCGCTGTCGCTGGCCAACGGCGCCGCGGTCGTGGTCGCGGCGGGCGCAACCCTCACGGTGACCAACAACGTCACGCTCAGTTCCGGCGCCGTCATCGACGTGCAAAACGGCGGGACGCTCGTGCTTTCCAGTCTTGTTCAAGGGTCCGGCGCGGCCGGTCTTACGCTCGCCGGCACGCTGGAAGCCGCCGCCGCATTTTCCACGACCGTGCCCATCGCCATCGCCGCCGGCGGCGGCACGGTGAACACCAATGGCTTCGACGTCGTCCTGGCCGGCGGCCTCAGCGGCGGCGCGCTGACAGTGACCGGCGGCGGCGCGCTGACCATCTCCGACAGCGACACTTATACCGGCGGCACGACGATCAGCGGCGGCACGCTGACGATTGCCAGCGCCGCCGCTTTGCCCAGCAGCGGGTTGGTGACGATCGGCGGCGGCGGGCGCCTGGTCCTAGGGAGCGGCAGCGGCATCGGCGCGCCGCTTGCGGCCTCGTCGCCGGCCGATTCCGGCGATGCGACAACGTCGATCGCCGCAGCGGCGGCCGGCAACGCGCCAATCGGCGGCGAGATTGCCGCGCCCGTTGTCGCCGCGCCAACAGCGCCGCGGCGACGCCCGGCGCGGCCGCTGCGCACGGCGTTGTCTTTATCGAGCCACGGGCGGCGACGCTGGTCGCCAAGCCTTCCAGCGTCGCGTCCGCGCCGACGGAGGCCGTCCGCGTCGCCGCGCTTGCCGGAGTTGTCGTGCCGTCGGCGCCCTTGCCAAAACCAACGGCTGGGGAGTCCCTATTTTCCTTGCCCCCAAAGGCAACCTCTGCGTTGATCGTTTCGCTGGAGACGCAACCGAAGGCGTTTTCGTCGATCGACGCCGGCTTTTCCGCGCCTTCAGCCTCCGGCGTTGCAACTGTCGTCGCGCCGCCGCCGGCTCTGTCCCTTGGTCTGGCTGCGACCGCTCGCAGGGCCCGCGCACGTCAATCCGCAGAATTCGCGGCGTTGTCGCTGGGGCCGGGCGGGTGCACCATGCGGCAACAAGCAACGCCAATCGCCGAACCAAGCAGAGGCGCGGTGAGATAAATCCATAGGCCGGTCAGATTCCCGGACACGACCGCCGGCGCAAGCGAACGGGCTGGGTTCATCGACGCGCCGCAGATCGGACCGGCGAACAACGCCTCCAATGCGATCAACCCGCCCACGGCGATTCCCGCCATCAGCCCTTTCTCCTTCGCTCCGCTGGACACCGCCAGGATGACGAACATCAAGATGGCGGTCAAAACGACTTCCATGGCGAACGACTGCAATGCCGGGCCGGCCGGCGTGGTCGCGCCCAGGCTGGGATGCGTCGGGAACATCGCCCGCAGCAGGCCGCTTGCCAGCAGTGCCCCGAGGACTTGGCTCCCCACGTACGGCGCAACCGCTCGGCCGGGAAATCGCCCGGAGAACCAGAATCCCGCGGTGACCGCCGGATTCAAATGGGCGCCGGAGACATCGCCGACGGCGTAAATCATCGCCATGACGACGAGGCCGAACGTCAGGGCCACGCCGAGATGCGTGACGGCGCCGCCCGACACATCGTTGACGACAATGGCGCCCGTGCCCGTGAAGATAAGGCAGAACGTGCCGAGGACTTCGGCGATGTATTTCTGCGAGCATTCCCGGCTTTGGCTCATTTTCGTCTTGCTCCGCGAAGCCCGCTTCGCCTCTTGCCGGCGGGTTGCCCTCGGGCGACGCTCACCGACTCGAAGACATAATGCGCGGCCGCGTTAGATGACATAATAGAGCGCCCCGTTTTCCGGCTCGGCCGGCCTGCGGCGGGGACAAATGTCGCAGACGTTGTCGCCGAGGAGTTCGTAAGCATAGCGGACCGCGGCCGCGGTCGCCGAGCCGGGGTGGCCGGCGTTCTCGTGAAAGATCCGCTCCTTCGGCAGCCAATCGTAGAACTGCAAATTCTGCATCGCCTGGTCGAAATCGGCGCGCACGCCGCAGAGGAGCACCGTGACCGCCTTCTGCTCCATGTCCCGGAAGAATTGCTGGAACCGCTCCATGCAGACCATGTCGGGATTCCGCGTCCGCTTGACGCGGAGGATGACGATCTTCGCGCGGCGTTGATCTTTGGCTTCAGTTCCTCGAAGCATCGATCCAAGTCCGGGGCCGCGCCGAAAAACAGCTCGCCTTCAAGGTTGAGGATGATCATTCGCGTACAGTGGGGATCGTCCGGCAGGCGATCGCGGAGGAAGCGATCGCCGCCGACGGTCAATTCGTTCGCCCTGATCCGCGCGGCGCGGGGGACGAACATGACGATCGACAGCGCCACGCCGATCAGAATGGAAAGCTCGACGCTGACGAAGACGGCGGCCAGGGCGGTGACCAGCACCAAACCGGCGTCGTAGCGCGAGGCGCGCAGGGCGTCGCGCAGCCGTTGCCAATCGATCAATCCGGCCGCGGTCACCAGGAGGATTCCCGCCAAGGCCGGCTTGGGAATGAATCGCGCCATCGGGCCGAAGAGGAGAATGACCGCGGCCACCGCCGCCGCGGCGAACACACCCGACCAACGGCTGACCGCCCCCGCCTGAAAGTTGATCGCCGAGCGCGTGAGCGACCCGGAGCCGGGCAGGCATTGGAAGAAGCTGCCGCCGAGGTTGGCGAGCCCTTCGGCAAGACATTGCCGGTTGTAATCCAGCGGCTGTCGCGTCCGATTGGCAATCGCCTTGGAGATGGCCAGCGCCTCGAGCAAACCGAGGCAGGCGATCGCCAAGGAACTGGCGGCCATTCTGCCGCGCCCAGGACAATTTGAACTCCGGAACGCGAGGCGCCGGCAAGCCGGGCGGAATGTTGCCGACGACCGCCACCGCCGACTTGCCGTGAACGTCTCCGTGCGACCAGCCAAGCGTTGACGCCAACGCCGCCACGACGATCAGGGCCATGAGCATGTCCAACCGCGGCAGGCGATGCTTGCGAAACACTCTCCGCAGGGCGAGCACCAGGACAACCGTGGTCGCGCTGACGGCCACGGAGCGCGGGTTGATCGATCCGCCGCTGGTCACGGTGAGCCAAAGACGAACGAGGATGTGCTGCGAACCGGCGCCCCGGTCTTGCAGGCCCAGCAGGTTGCCCACCTGGGTCAAAGCGATCAAGAAGCCGGCCCCGGTCATAAACCCAAGGATCACCGACTCGGAGATGTAGCGGGTCAGGTCGCCCAGTTTCAACACGGCGATAAGAATCTGGATCAGTCCGACCATTGCGGCCAGCAGAAAGGTCGCCTGGACGAGTTCCGATCCCGTCTCCGGCCCCACGACGGCCAAGGCGCTGAAGACGACGAGCGAAATCGCGTTGGTTGGGCCATTGATCAGGTGGGACGACGAGCCGAACGCCGACGCAATCGCCGTGACCACCACGGCGGAATAGAGTCCAAACTTGGGATCGATCCCGGCGATGAGCGAATAGGCCATCGCCTGGGGCACGGCGATCGCGGCCACGGTCAACCCGGCCACGAGGTCTTTGCGCATGTCGCTCCAGGGATAGGTCAACGTCAAGGATCACCCATCGTGCATCGGTCCGTGGGCACTGCTGTACAACCGGCCGCGGTTGCCAATTCAGGCTCGCAACGCTGACCATTCTACCTAGACGCCCGCCCGGCATCCAGCCTGGATCCCCGGCTTTCCGCGGCGTCGCGGCGGTTTGGCCCGGCGGGGGCCGCGAGAAAAGCGACGCGAATTGAGCTTGAACCGCGCCCCGGTCGTCGGGTACGATGCGGCCATGCGCCGCAAAGCCCTTCTTTCGCTCTGCGCGGTCCTGCCGCTTGCCGCGCTGTTGGCCGTATCCACCGGCGCGACGCCGGAAAAGGTTGTGCTGCGGACGACCGGGGGACGATTCCTCCGCGCCGCCGACGACGGCGCGCTCCGCGCCGAATCCTTCCTTCCCGGCGACAAGGAAACGTTCGCACTCGTTTCCCGCGGAAAGGAGGAAATCGCCTTGAAGGGGCCAGGCGGCCGCTGGCTTGTGCCCGGCGGCGACGGCCGCACGCCGCGTTTGGGCGGCGCAGCCGCGGAACCGGGCGACCACGAAACTTTTCAGCTTGTGCCGGCCGGGGAGAACCATTTCGCGCTCCGCGCGGCGCGGATCGAGCGCCCTGCTGGTCTTCGACCCGGCCGATGCGCGTCCGCCCGAGCCGAAGGCGCCGCTGGCCCGGCGGCGCGCGAGACGGTGGAAATCCACCGTGTCCGCGAGTTGCCGACGATCCTGCAGACGGCAGTGCCCGCAGCGCCTCCACACCCTGGCCGCGGAAGAGTTGGCCGGCAAGCAGTACGACAAGACGCAGACGCACAAGACGGAGAAATACCTCGATCTTCCCGACCCCACGCTCAAAGACCCGAAAAGAAAGAAGCGGCACAAGCTGATCGCGGTGACGGAGGAGTATCGCGTCCAGGCGCAACTCGACGGCCAGGCCGACATCCGCCTTCCCGCCATGCTGTTGCTGGCCAGCCGCGTCGCGGGCGGCCCGGGCGTGATCTTGCTGGCGGTCGATGCGCGGCTGCCGGTTCGCGGCCACGTGCAGTACAAGCTGCCCGACGTGGCCAGCGCCTCGACCGGTTATCGCGCCGAGATCCAGCTTTCGGCGGTCGCCGAGGTCCGGCGTGCAGCGCGCCGGCGGCGACATCACGTTCAGCCCGCCGACAGTGCTCGATCTGCACGTGTCGTTTTCGCGCCTGGATCTTTCCAACGACCTGCTGAGGGCCGTTCGCCGTCAGATCAGGGACGTGGCGAACCACGAACTGCGGCACAACGAGGAGCGGATTCGCCAGCAGGCAAACCATGCGTTGCAAAAGGCGATGTCGTCGCGCGAGGTGCGAATTCCCCTGCTCGGCTATCTGGAGCTGCTCTAATTCCGCCCCGCCGGTCGTTGCGTCCGCGCCCGCCTTGTGATACAAAGAATAGAGGCCCGCGCCCGCTTCCGAAACACCGCTGGCGCGGCAGTCCGCAACACACTCCTGGAGCGACATCGATGGCTGCGATGAGACCGCGTTGCCTGCTTGTTTTCCTGCCGACTTTCGCCCTGCTGGCGGCCTGCGCGGCGGAGGGCAAAGCCGCCGGGCCGTTGGCCGACGGCATCGATCGGGCCAATTTCGACCCGGGCGTGCGTTTCCAGGACGATCTCTTCCGCGCGGTCAACGGCGCCTGGCTGGCGAAGACCGCGATCCCCGCCGACCGCGCCGATTACGGCGCCTTCACGGCGCTGGCGGAAAAGGCCGAAAAGGACGTCCGCGCCATCATCGAGGGCTGCGCCAGCGGCGGCGAGGACGCGGCGGACCCTGAAAAGAAGGTCGGCGACCTCTACGCCTCGTACATGGACGAGGCCCGCGCCGAGCGGCTCGGCATCGAGCCCATCGCCGGCGCGCTCGCGGCGATCGACGGAATCGAGACCAAGGCCGGCCTCGCGCGGACGCTCGCCGAGTTGGAGCGGATCGGGATCAGCGGCGCGGTGAACTGCTCGATCGACCCCGACGCCAAGCGGTCCGATCGGTACATCCTCAACATCTCCCAGGCGGGCCTCGGACTGCCGGACCGCGACTACTACTGGGACGCGAAGTACAAGGCGAAGCTGGCGGCCTACGCGGCCCACGTCGCGCGAAGCCTGGGCCTGTGCGGCGTTGGCGACGCCCCGAAAGCCGCCGCCGCGATCGTCGCCTTCGAGACTCGGCTTGCCCGGGCGCAGTGGTCGAAAGAGGCGAACCGCGACAACATCAAGACGTACAACAAGCTCAGCCGCGGCGGGCTTGACCGGCTGGCCCCCGGCTTCGACTGGAACGCGTATTTCGACGCCCTCGGCGCGGGCGGCGCGGAGGAGCTTATCGTTGCGCAGCCGTCGTACTTCACGGCCATGGCCGCGATGGCGGACTCAACGCCGCTGGGCGTCTGGAAGTCGTGGCTGAAGTGGAAAGTGGTCCAGCAGCGCGCGAGCCTGTTGAACCGGGCGATGGTCGATGAGGCCTTTGCCTTCTACGGCGGCGCGCTCCGCGGCATTCCGAAGAATCGTCCGCGCTGGAAGCGGGCTGTCGCCGCCGTCGAGGGCTGTCTCGGCGAGGCGGTCGGCAAGCTGTACGTCGCCAGGCATTTCCCCCCCGAGGCCAAGCTGCGGATGGACGCGATGGTCGCGAACATCATTGCGGCCTATGGCCAGGCCTTCCGCGACGTCGCGTGGATGAGTCCGACCACGAAGCGGAAAGCGCTCGCCAAACTGGCCGCCTTCAACCCGAAAATCGGCTACCCGAAAAAGTGGCGCGACTACTCCGCGCTGGCAATCCGGCGCGACGATCTTGTCGGCAACGTCGAGCGCGCGGCGGCCTTCGAGTGGAATCGCCGCCTCGCTCGGCTCGCCGAGCCGGTGGACCGCGACGAATGGCTGATGACCCCGCAGACGGTCAACGCCTACTACAACCCGAGCATGAACGAGATCGTGTTTCCGGCGGCGATCCTGCAACCGCCGTTTTTCAACCGCGACGCGGACGACGCCGTGAACTACGGCGGCATCGGCGCCGTGATCGGCCACGAGACCGGCCACGGCTTCGACGACCAGGGCTCGAAGTGGGACGGCGCCGGCAACCTCTCCGACTGGTGGACGGCCGCGGACCGCGCGGAGTTCGATCGTCGCGGCGCCATGCTCGCGGCGCAGTTCGATCGCTTCGAGCCGCTGCCGGGCTACCATGTGAACGGCCGCTTCACGCTCGGCGAAAACAGCGCCGACCTGGCCGGCCTGACCATTTCCTACGCCGCCTACCGTCGCTCGCTCGGCGGCCGAGAGGCCCCGGTCATCGACGGGCTCACGGGCGATCAGCGATTCTTCATCGGTTGGGCTCAGGTTTGGCGCCGCAAGCATCGCGTCGACGACCTCAAAAACCGCCTCCTCGTTGACCCGCACTCGCCGGCCGAATTCCGCGTCAACGGCGCGGTCCGCGACGTGCCCGCGTTCTTCTCCGCGTTTCAGGTGAAGCCGGGCGACAAGATGTACCTGCCGCCCGATCGGCGCGTGAAGATCTGGTGATCTGTGGCGCCTGCGGCCGGCCCGCAAAGGACCGCGCGGGCATTTGAACCCTCACCCCGGGGCCTGGCGCGAGCGGCGGTCAGGCGGCGATCAATTCGGACGTGCAGTGGGGGCAGCGGCTCGCCTTGATGGGAATGACCGAACAGCATTTCGGACATTCCTTCGTTGTCGGGTCGGCCGCCGCCGGGGCCTGCTTGAGCCGGTTCATCTGCTTGACGACCAGGAAGATGGCGAAGCCCACGATCACAAAGTCCACGAGCGTGTTGATGAACAGGCCGTACTTGATGAAGGGCTTGTCGTTCAGCCGGATCGCCAGGCCGGCGAAATCCATGTGCCCCAACAGCAGCCCCAGCGGCGGCATCACGATGTCGTTGACCAGCGAGGTGACGATCTTGCCGAAGGCGGCTCCGATCACGATGCCCACCGCCATATCGACGGCGTTGCCCTTTACGGCGAATTCCTTGAATTCCTTGAGCAATCCCATGCGCGTTCTCCCTTGAAAGAAGGATGGTTTCGGACAACGGCTGCGGCGCGTCGGCCGGCTCGATTCCACAGTCGGAGCGGGGGCCGCAGCGCGTTATGTCGGCGCATCGCAAGCCGGCTCAATCGCGCCGCGACAGGAACAGTTGCAGGATGTACCAGAACAACAGGGCCACCGACGCGAACAATGCCAGCGACGCCGCCACGTGCTGACCGATGCGGTATTGGTGCAGGACGTTGGAGGTGTGGTAGAGAATGTAGCCGCACGCCAAGGCAATCATGGCATAGGTGAAGATCGGCCCCAAGGCGAATTGAAAGACGACCGCCACGACAATCAAACCCAGCGACGCCAGACCGCCGAACAGCAGCACGGTCCGCAGGAACGAGAAGTCCTTCCGCGTCACGAAGACGACCGCCGTGAGCACGCCAAAAAGGGCCAACGTGGCGACGACCGCGGAGGCGATGATCCCCGGATCGACGCCGCGCGCGATGTAGAGGATCGGGAGGAAGATCACCGCTTCGGCGACGACGTACAAGCCGAGGCCCATGTACTGCGTGGCCGGATTCGTCGCCGACCGCGCCCAACTCTCGGCGATATAGCTGACGAGCATGAACAGCCCGAGCACGATCAGCCAGCCGCGGCCGCCGACCATCATCTTCACGAGGCCCTCGGCGGCGGGCATTTGCAGCAAGACGGCTTCGAGGATCACGAACAGCCCGATGGCGCCGGCCAGGTGCAGGTAGGTCTTGGCGATAAAATCGCTCCGCTCGTCGGCGGCGGCCTGCGCGGCAAATGTGTTTAGCGGCGATTGGTAGGGGTTGTCGGCGTAGCTCATGGGATGCCCTTTGCGGGTTCGATGACTACTCTCTGCCAGAGCGACAGAATTTCCTCAATTATAGCAGGCGCGAGCGCGGCGGAGAAGAGCGCCCGGGCCGCCCCGGCCCGCTTCGGCGCAATTCGCCGCAAAAAAGAGTTGGATCGCCCACAAAACACCTGGATTGGGCAAGCGAAGCCGCACTCCGTCCCCGCTTATTTCCTCCCATACTCCAGGCAAATCTTCAACTTGCGATGCGCCACCTCGATCGCCTCCAGGGCCTCCTTGCGGTGGCCGCCGAAGTCGTGGGCCGCCTCGTGGAGTTCCTCCGCCGCCCGCCTCAGTGCGTGCATGGCCTCGCGGATGCGCGGGTGCGCCTCTTTGCTCGGCGGCTGGGCCGCGGCAGGCATCGCCATTGCGCCTGTCCCCAAGGCCAATCCGCCCAGAATCAGCATCTCGCGCCGGGTCGCTGTTGTACGAATCATCGCAATCTTCCTTTCCTGTAAAGTCCGAGGTCACAACCTTGCCATTCTACGGAACCCCGCCGGCCGAGGAAAGTTTCGCGGCGCGGCCGGATTTTGCACGCCAAGCGCCGCTGCCTGCCAAGATTGGCAACTTGCGTCCGCGCTAATACGGCGACTGCTCGTCCGCCGGCAAAATCGGCTGGTTCCTCTGTGGATGCCGGCTTTCGTTGGCGCTGCTGACGCGGATCGCCGGCCGGTCCTTGTAGGGACAGACGTGCTCGCAAATCCCGCAACCGGTGCAAAGGGTCGGATCGACGTGCGGCTGCTTGATCCTCCGCGTCTGCCCCTTGCGGTCCACGATCTCCACTTCGAGCGTGTAGATCGCCTTGTTCGGAATGGGGCAGTGCTCTTCGCAGACGATGCAGTCCCGCCCGTAGGCATAAGGAATGCAGCGCGTCGTGTCGAAGGCGGCCAGCCCGATCCGCACCTGCTGTTTCTCTTCGAGCGACAGCGGCGCGATGGCCTTCGTGGGGCAGACCTGCCCGCAGAGATTGCAGTCGTACACGCAATAGCCCAGCCGCGGCGCCAGGCGCGGCGTCCAAATCCCCTCCAGGCCGGCCTCGGCAAGCGTCGGTTGCAGGCCCCCGGTCGGACAGATTTTCATGCACAGCCCGCAGGCGACGCAGCGCTGAAGGAATTCGCGTTCGTTCCGGGCTCCCGGCGGACGGATCAGGCCGGGCTGAAACACCAGGCCGTCGGACTGCTCGTTCAGATGGATCGAACTGGCCTGGGGGTTGATGCGCATCATGCACAGCGCGGCCAGGCCGCCGACGGCCGAGGCCAGCATCATGCGTTTTGAGAGGTCCACGCCTTCGATGGGGGGATTCTTTGCGCCACGGCTTGATGAAGGAAAAACGCAGGCTGTCGCGGCGGCATTGCTGCACGCAGTTCATGCAAGCGAAGCATTCCGACGCCTTCCACCGTGCGCCGGGCTCCGCGCCGGCCGCGCCATGGCATCGCGCGGCGCAAAGGCCGCATTGGTTGCAGTCGGCCGCCGAAACGTCCCGCCGCAAGAGCGGCCGCCAGGCCAGCGCCCCGAGCAATGCGCCGAGCGGACACACGTAACGACACCAGAAGCGCCGCCGATAGGCGTTGGCCAGCAATGTGGCGACGAAGACGAGCAGGATCAGCCAGCTTCCCCAAAACGTCCAGTTCCTGTCGCTCAAATAGACGTGCGCGCGGAAGAAGCCGCGAATCGGCTCCGTCGCCGCGGCCAGCCGCACTTTTCCCACTCCCGGATCGGCGTTGTAGACGGCCGTTGAGCCTTCATCGACGGCCCATTGCACCCCGGGCAGCACGACCGTGGTCATGCTGCGGTAGAGCAGCGTCACGGGGTCGAAGACGCAAACCCAATGGCCGCCGAAGACGGCCATCGCAAAGAAACCGGCCAAGAGATAATACTTCGCGCGTTGCCAGGGCGACCAGTGGTCGCGGCGTTTGCGATCGGGCCAGACGCGATCGACGATCCAACCGACGCCCGCATGGATCGTCCCCAAGGGACAAATCCAGCCGCAGAACACGCGGCCGAAAAGGATCGACATCGCGACCACACCCAAAGACAGGAACATGGCCGCGGGCACAGCGTGTGCCGTCAGCCAGGTGGCGACCAGCAGCAGCGGATCGATCCAGAAAAACAGTTTCAGCGCCGGGTTCAGGCCCACGCCGGTGCGCAGGCGGGCGGCGACGAACAACCAAACAAACAACCCCAGGAGGACGATCTGAACGACCGTGCGGCTTGCGCGGCCGGCCACGTCCGCCGCCAGCCGCTCATGAGACGGAAAACTCCACAAGCGCAAGCGAGCGATAGTTCATCGTGCCCAATTTGCACTCCTGGCCCTTGACGATCGAGGCGATGTCGGCCGGTTTATGACCGGCGACCTCGGCGCCCCAGGCGTCCAAGGCGACGATGTCCACGCCCGCGGCGATGGTTGTTTTCAACTGCACGTCGGCGGGATTGCCGCCCATCGGCCCGTGGGCGGTGAGAATCCGCACCGCGTCGAGCACGCAGAGCCGCGGTTGAAGGAATCGCGTCAGATCGGCAAGGCAGGTGGGAATGTCCTGGTGAAACTTTGGCCTATTTTCGATCACGCCCATGTAGTTCTTCATGCACATCGTGCTCTTCGACAACATGTGGTGCTTGACGATCGGCACGTTAATCACGAGGTCGCAGTCGAGGATGGCGGGATAGATAGGGATGGTTTTGATCCGTTCGCCCCGGATGGCCGTTTCGCGGAAGCGGCTGCGATCGAGGAAGACCACTTCGCCGCCGGCGGCCTTCGCGGCGGCGGCAATGCCGCTTTTCTCGTAGGTCGCCTGCGCGGTTGCAGGTGTTGTCGCCGACCTTGACCGTCTTCGCGCCGGCCTCGAAGCATAGCCGCACGAGCGTCGCGACCACGTCGGGGTTGGTGTTGGCGGCCTGCTCCGGCGTGCGGTCCCAACCGATGTTCGGCTTGACCCAGACCACCGCGCCGCGGCTGACAAAGCGTTTTAGCCCGCCCAGTCCTTCGATCGCCTTCTCCGTCAGCTTGACCGCGATCGTTTTCAGTTCCGCGGCGTTGGGCTGGCCGTTGCCGGCCCAGCGGGCGATGGTCATGTCGGCGGGCTTGGCCGCCTGCTGGGCGAAAAGACTTTGCCCGCCCAGGGCCAACATGCCGGCGGCCGCCGCCGAATGGTTCAAAAACTCTCGTCTGGTGTGCTCCCGCATTGCGCAGTTCCCTTGTGCTGAAAAAATAGAAATCTTCCTCATATGATAATCGACCGGGCGAAGGCTCGCAAGGACACGCGGCAACGCGAAGGCATGATGGAACCCTGCTGAAACAAGCCCCAAAAAACATTAAAGACATACCGGTGATCCGCGTGGGGCGACGACCTCACACCAACCTGACGGAGCGGTCACAAAAATGTTTTCTCATCGAGCAAACGCCTACCGCATTGAAAAATTCTTTCCTATTTCGACCGTTTGCCGTACACTGAATCATAGAGCAGGGCAAGGGCGATCAGGATTCTGAGGAGCGGCGGCGATGTCGGCGTTGATGAAGTGCTTGCGGTCAGGAGCGTATATTGCCATCGGCGCCCTGACGTTTGTCTTGGGCGCATCTACGAACGTCCAAGGCTGTCATGGCGGCGGGGGCGGCTACTCAAGAGGCGGGGGCGGCTATCCGGGACAGGGCCCGAACGGCACAGGGTCGCAAAACTACCCCAGCGCGCAATTGGCCTCCATGGGCAGCGCGAGTGTGAACAATCCCGTCACGGCGCTGGCCCACGACGATGATCTCAACCTTACCAGCGACCAAGTGCAGCGACTGGAAAAAATGGTCAGTTCGGGCAAGCAGCGCGCGTCGCTCGTTCTGACCAAGGTGCAGAAGAAAAAACTTGCGGAGATCGTCGGCGCTGTGCGAAAACCCCGCACGAAGCCGGCCCAGAAGCCGTCGAACTCGGACGCCGCCTCGCACACCACTGCCTACGATCCGCCGTTTGTCCCCTAGCCGCGGCTTGCCGTCGAAGCGTCGTTATCGTCTCGACGGCAACCTGTCCAGCCGGGCGAATAGCGAGGGCAGGGCGTCTTCGTAGTGCTTCCATCTGCCAATCGATGGGCGAAAGAGCGGCCGGCGACCGCCTCGTCCAGATTCCCCTGCTCCTTGAAGGCGTTGCCCAAGTTGTTGTGAAAGTCGGGCGCATTGCCTTTCAAGGCAGATCGCCCGTTGAATGCACTCGACGGCAAGCGCGGGCTTGCCCATTTGCTGAGCGATCACGCCAAGAAGATGGAGGGCGTCGGGGTGATTCGGCTCCGCCTGCACAATCTGCCGGTAAATACTGCGCGGCGGCTTGCAGCCGGCCGGCTTGATGGCGGCGGATCGCGATCGCCAATGCATCGGAAGACGTTGCCATAGCCTGAATTATCGCAAGACGCCCCGCGCACCGCACTGTGTTTTACATACGGAGTGGTCGCAGGCACCGGGGAACTTCCTAACACCCATTCGCCTCTCTTCGCCCCCCGCCGCCGGGGTTGCCTCGGCCGCCTGGTCTTTAAGAATGAAAATGAATGCGTTGCGGTCGGGGGCGCTCTCCCAAGGATCGGCGACCCATGATCCGCAACAGCGGCGTTTTCATAAGGAGCGTTGCGATCACAGTCCTAAGTGCGAACACACGAATGCAGATGACGGCAAGGAACATAAGTCCGTGTTTTCTTGCTGTCGCGGCGGGCCATCTTTTTTCTATGGCTACGAGGAGTCATGACTGGCTTGCCAGTCGTGTTCGCTGGTTTGTGTGTCACTTTTTCACAGAGGAGGATTGAGTCATGCGACGTTTAGGAACCGTGCTTACGGTGTTGGCGTTGTTGTCGTTTGCCGCGGCAGGACCGGCGTTGGCCTGCGGGCGGCGCTGTGGTTGCCGCCATGGTTGCTGCAACTCGTGTTGCAGCACGTGCTGCACTTCGTCCTGCACTTCATGCGGGTCGAGTTGTGGATCGTGCGGCGCATGCGGTTGCCACACGAGCTGGAATAGCGGCTGCAACGCCTGCATGGGCGTGGCTGTGACTTCCTGCTGCCAACCGGCAATGGTCCCGGCGACTGCCGCTGCGCCGATCGCGGCGCCCATCGGCGAAGTGACGGCCGTTTCCGCGCCATAGAAAGCTGCGGAAAAGGCGCCGGCAAGAGCCGGAGGGTCCGCTTGCAGTTGTTCGCAGCAACGGCTTTCGACGCGAACAACCGCCGCGACCCGCCCGGGCGGAGCGTTTGCAGCAATCTTGCGAAGAAACCCGCCCGGGCGGGGCCGACCCTTTCACAATTTGGCGGTCGGGCCCGGCAAGGATTCCATCGGCCGCGCGGGGATGGACGCCGGCGCCTGAAGGCTTGCTTCACGATCCACGCATCGTTCACGTGGCCTTGAGAAGGAGAACCGGCACGTTGAGACTGTGCCGCACTTCACAAGCGGTCGCTCCGAGAAACAGGTCGCCCAACAAACGGTGTCCGTGAGTGCTCATCGCGACAAGGTCGCAGCCGTTTTCTTGAACCCACTTGACGATCTGCTTGGCCGGCGGCGCACCGTAGGCGAGTTCCGCGGCGGTTGAGATGCCCAAGGCTTCAAATTCGCCTCTCACCCTGTCCAAATACGCCTGCGCCTCCTCGACCTCCTCGCCGGCCGCGTCCGGGCCGCGCCATTGGGCCGCGGCGCCAGTGGCCACATGGAGAAGCACGACGCGACTGTTCATAAACTTTGCCAGTTTCTTGACGTGTTCGATAATCGCCCGATCGGTGGGCGTGGCGTCCAAGGTCACAAGGATCGTTTTGTACATGGGCGTTCCTTTCATGCAAGCGAGCGGCGTCATCCGCCGAGGATGACCTTCCAGGCTTGTCGCAGCGAATCCGGCAAACCGTAGACGTCCATCGCCGCAATCAACGCCGCGCTGCCCCACCCGGCGATCAGCAAGAACCAGCCGAGCTTCCATTTACCCATTCTCTTGCGGGAAGACGTAAAAAGCAAGAGCGGGAACATGGCCAGCGGGAGTTGCAGGGCGAGCACAACCTGGCTGAGGGTCAACAGGTCGGTCACGCTGCTGTCGCCGCGCAGGCCGATAATGAAGACGGCGGGCAAGATGGCCAGGGTGCGGGTGATAAGCCGGCGGACCCAGGGGGAAAGCCGCCAGTGCATGAATCCCTCCATCACCACCTGCCCGGCGAGCGTGCCGGTGATCGTGCTGCTCTGCCCGCTGGCAAACAACGCCACGGCGAAGAGCGTGCTCGCCGCGGCTGTTCCCAGCAGCGGCGCGAGCGTCAGGTAAGCCACGCGAATCCAGTCGCTCTCTGGGCTGATCTTGGTCCCAGCCACGAGCGTGTAGCCGTCGGCAAGGGCCTGGGGCGTGTGAAGCGGCTTGTAGAAGACCGTCGCCGCCAGGACGAGGATGGCGGCGTTGACGAAGAAGGCGATGGTCAGGGCCACGCTCGAGTCGATCGTGTTGAAGCGGATGCCGCGGCGAATCGACCGTTCGTCCTTCCCCAGCCTGCGCGTCTGAACCAGGGCCGAGTGCAGGTAAAGGTTGTGGGGCATGACCGTGGCCCCAATGATGCCGATGGCCACGTACATCATGCCCGCACGGCGAAGGTTCGGGCTGACCAGGGCGAGCCCCATCTCCGCAAAGCTCGGTTGGGTTTGCGGCAGGACAAAGATTTCGATGAAGTAGCACACGGAGATGGTCGCCACGAGCAGGAGCACGACGGCCTCAATGGTCCTCATGCCAAACCGCTGCAAGCCCAAGAGCAACAAGACGTCCAACCCCGTGATAATGACCGCCCAGAGCAAGGGGATGTGGAACATCAGGTTCAGCGCCACGGCGCTCCCCAGCACTTCGGCCAGATCGCATGCGCCGATGGCAACCTCGCACAACAGCCAGTTGGGCCAGCGAGTCCAGCGTGGAAACCAGTCGCGGCAGCATTGGGCAAGGTCCTTGCCGGTCACCACGCCCAAACGGGCGGAAATCACCTGCATGAAGATGGCCATCAGGCTGGCCATGCCGACGACCCACAACAGCCCATATTTGTACTGGGCCCCGCCTTGCAGGTCAGTCCCCCAGTTGCCGGGGTCCATATAGCCGACGCTGACGAGGATCGCCGGTCCCGAGAACGCCCACCACTGCCGCCAGAAACCCGCCCGATGGTCGGGCAGTTTCACGCTCCCGTGCACTCCTTCCAGCGAGACGTGGCCGTCCGACGGAGCGACAGCGAGGCCGCCGCTGCCCGGTGCGCGGACGCCGTCCGAATCGTCAATGGGTGTCCGCTGGCCTTCCAGTTTGCTCATCCTCGGCGCATCTTGCTGCGCGACGACTCCCGCGCATTTTCCCAGTCTCCTAACACTATAGGATCGGCCCGCCAAAAAACAATCCTTGGTCAAGAGCGACCGAGGCGGCGTCCCGCAGTGGGCAGCCATACTCTTGGGGGTATGCGCAGGCAACCGAGGCGGAAAGCCCCGCGACCGGTCCGCCGCACGGAGGAAGACGAATCGGCGCTTGCGCCTGACAAGGTCGAAAGCAACGCCCACAGAACCGCTGCAATCGTCAGCGGCAGCATGGTCGCTTGGGCCGCCGCGCTTTAACGGGCGGCATGTGCCTTGCCGCCGCGCCGGGAGCAACTTAGAAAACTGTAGGACGCTGTCGTCGCGGCGGAAATCCGTTGCTTTCTGAGGATGTTATGAAGTTTGTCGTTGTCGATCTGCTGTACGGTCTTGCTACGACCATCATGGGGGCGGCGGCAGCGTCGTGGCTATGGTGGTCCCATTTTCGCCGGAAGGCGAGTGCCCTGGGCGGCGCAGAGGCCCGTCGCGCCGCGGAAGTGCTCGTTCGCTTGCAAGAACTGGCGACTCGCGTGGCTTTCGATGTTGACCAGCACAGCAGTCAGGTTGAGGAAATAAACGACAAGTTGGCCTCGGCCGACAAGCACGAGCCGACAATGATCGTGGACATGGTGGCGAAGCTGATCCAGGCGAACCAGCACATGCACGAGAAGCTGGCCTCGACCGAGGACAAGCTCCGCGAACAGTCGCAAGAGATTCAAACCAGCGCGGCGGAGGCCCGCACGGACGCGCTGACGCTGCTTGCCAATCGCCGCGCGTTCGACGACGAACTGGCCCGCCGCATCGCCGAGTTCCGCCGCCACCGCCGCACCTTCTCGTTGATCATCGCCGACGTGGACAAGTTCAAGCAGTTCAACGACGCGCACGGGCACCAGACCGGCGACGAGGTGTTGCGCGGCGTCGCCCGACAACTCCGCCGGAAGATGCGCGACATGGACCTTGTGGTTCGCTATGGCGGCGAGGAGTTTGCGGTCATCCTTCCGGGGACGAACCTGGACGACGCCTCCAAGGCGGCCATGCGAGCCCGCGAGGCGATCGAAAAGCACCAATTCCGTCACGACGAAAAGGAACTTCGAGCGACCGTGAGTTTTGGCGTGGCCGAGGCGCTGGGCAATGAAGACGGGGCGATGCTCGTCGCCCGCGCGGACAAGGCCCTCTACGCCGCCAAGGAAGGCGGCCGCAACTGCGTTTGCCGGCACGATGGGAAAACTGTGGATCGCGTTGTCGGCGGCAAGGGACGGGCGATTCCAGAGTCCAAAGGCCAACCGCGGACGGGAGCGGCGCCAGGCAAACCCGAAAAGAACGAGAAAGCCGGCCCGCCTTCGGACGCGGCCGCGGAAGCAAGGCACGCCCTTGCGCACGCCGCGGAGCAGGACGCGATTTCCGGTCTGCCTTGCCGCAGCATCTTCTGTCAACAGGTCCGGAATCGGACGGCGGAGTGGAAGCGAGGCGGCGCGACGTTCTCCGTCGTCTTGACCGAGGTGGACCAATACGAGCAGGGCGGGGAGCATCGCGGTCAGCGAGCGCGCGAGGCCGCTGCGCAGGCGGCAGCCCGGTATCTTGCCGCCACAGTGCGCGAAATGGATGTTGTCGGCCAGTACGCTCCCGGCTGCTTCGCGCTGTTGTTGCCCACGGCTGGACTTGCCGACGCGATCCGGGTGGCCGAGCGGCTTCGGGAAGGATTCGCCGAGTACAGTCTCTCGGTGCAGGGCGAGCAACCGAGGCTTACGCTGAGCGTCGGTGTGGTGCAGGTCGCGGAAAAGGACGATTCCATCTCGCTGCTCACGCGCGCCGAAGCGGCCCTGGACGCCGCCGATCGCCGCGGAGGCAATCGGGCGTATTACCACGACGGCGAGCGATGTGCGCCGATCACCGCGATGCTGGAGACGATGGACTACCTCGCATGACGCACGGGCGCGACGGGCCCCGCCAAGTGCGGCAAACACGGGCGCCATCAAGGTTTTCGCTCAAGATGGGCAAATTCGCCGGGCGGGCCGAGCGACGTAAGCCCCACCAACGGCACAACGCTCGATGATTCTCCCTTTTTTTCAGACGCGGCGGCCACAGGCGCCCCCCCCTGCCCTGCCCCGGACGGCGATCCGCGTCACAATAAAGATTGCATTCGCCCGCCGCTCCGGGTAGAATCATATCCTGACTCCACGGCTTGAAGCCACGCGATCTGGCCGCGATCCTCGCGTGCCGAATCGCCGTACGCCGCCTCAAGCCTGGAACCCTTCCCCCCCAATCACGCCTCCATGGAGTTACGCCGATGCCGAGCAACATGCTGCGAAAAGCGACGATTGTAATTTTCATTTTGACGGGCCTCGCCGCGGTCGCGTCGGCCGAAGTGAAGCTCGCCGGTGTGTTTGGCGACCACATGGTCTTGCAACGCGACGTCGCCCTGCCCGTCTGGGGCTGGGCCAATCCCGGCGAAGCCGTGACCGTGACCCTGGGCGGCAAGACGAAGACCGCCGTCGCCGACGCCTCCGGGAAGTGGTCCATCCGCTTCGACGCCCTTCGGGCCGGCGGCCCGCTCCAACTCCACGCGACGGGCGCGAAGAACGCCGTCGCCCTGAGCGACGTGCTCGTGGGCGAAGTCTGGCTCTGCTCGGGCCAGTCGAACATGGTGATGGAGGTCAAGGGCGCCGCCAACAAGGACGCCGAGATCGCCGCAGCCCAGCATCCACAGATCCGGATGTACTTCATCGACCACGTTCCCGCCAAGGAGCCGCAGGCCCGGCGCAATGGCCATTGGGTGGTTTGCAGCCCGCAGAGCGTGGGCGAATTCTCCGCCGCGGCCTACTTCTTCGGCCGAGAGCTGCACAAGCAACTGAACGTCCCCGTCGGTCTGATCGATTCGGCCTGGGGCGGCTCGCCGATCCAGGCATGGACGAGCATCAAGTCGCACGAGGCCGTGCCCGAGCTGAAGCCGATGGTCGCCGCGCTGCGCCAGCAGGAGGAGATGTACGCGAGCGGAAAACCGACGGCGGAGTACGAGAAGCAGTTGGCCCACTGGGAGAAAGCGGCCGCTGCGGCGAAGGCGAGCGGAAAGCAGTTCAAGGACCCGAAACCGCAGCCGCCGCAGGAGCCGGCGATTTTTCCGTGGTCTCCCGCATCGCTCTACAACGGCATGATCGCTCCGCTGGTCCCCTACGCCATCCGCGGCGCGATCTGGTATCAGGGCGAAGCGAACGCCGGCTCGACCATCTACGGCATTTATCTCAAGACGATGATCGCCAACTGGCGCGACGACTGGAAGCAGGGCGACTTCCCCTTCCTTTTCGTCCAGTTGCCCAACTTCACGGCCCGGCAGGTCCAGCCCTCCGAGCCGGTCGGCGGCTGGGCTTTGGAGCGAGAGCAGTTTCTCAAAACACTCGACGCGGTGAAGAACACCGGCATGGCCGTCACGATCGACATCGGCGAGGCCAACAACATCCACCCGCACGATAAGCAGGACGTCGGCAAGCGGCTTGCCCAGTGGGCCTTGGCCAAGGTCTACGGCAAGGCGGGCGTCGTCGCGTCGGGGCCGCTCTACAAGTCGAGCCGCCAGACCCCGGGCAAGATCGTCGTCGAGTTCAATTACGTCGGCGGCAAACTGGCCGCGCGCGACGGCGGCAAGCTGACCGGTTTCGCCATCGCCGGGGCGGACAAGAAATTCTTCTGGGCCGACGCCCAGATCGTCGGCGACGCCGTGGTTGTGTCGAGCCCCGCAGTCCCCTCGCCCGTCGCAGTCCGCTACGCCTGGGCGATGAACCCGCCCTGCAACCTGGTCAACAAGGCGGGCCTGCCCGCCTCGCCCTTCCGCACCGACGACTGGCAGTAGCGCCGCGAGGGCGCACTATGTCAGGCGTTCCCGCGCCGGATCGAGCAGCAACGGGAAGAACCGGCCGGACAACGCTTCACCCGGCGGGATGACCGGCACGTCCTTGAGCAACGGCTCGTGCGAGGCAGACGCGACGCCGTCGCGGAATACATTGATCACCGTCGCCCGCCGCGGCCGATCGGATCGGTTGCCGTAAGAACCGTGGATGGTCAAGGGATGGTGGAACGAGGCATATCCCTTCTTTAGTTTCGTGGGCATCGGCCGGAACGTCGCTCTTTGCTCATCGCTGAGCACCGTCCGGATCTCGTCCATGTCGCCGGTCAGCCCCGTAACCGGCAAGAGCGGCCAGCGGTGAGTGCCCGCCGCGTGGTGCAGGCAGCCGTTCTCCAGGTCCGTGTCATCCAGGGCGATAAAGCAGGTCAGGTGCGTCATGGGCACGGTGCGGGTCCAATACGAGTAGTCCTGGTGCCATGCGACGACGCCGCCGTGCCGAGGCGGCTTGCAGAAGAGCTGGTCGTGCCAGAACCGCACCGGGCCGCCGACCAGTTGGCTGGCCGGCACGGTAAAGGCCGGGTTCCACAGGATGTCGTGAAACGTCGGCGCGATGCGCCATGCGCCCAACGCATGGAACAAAACCGTGCTGGCGTCTTTCGACTCGTTGGAATGGTACTCGTGGAACAGTTCGTTTCCGGGGTGTTTTGGGTCGAACAGCGGAGTGAGCTCCTCGCGCAGCGCGTTCGACCTGCTCATCGTTGAGAAGTCGGACGCCTGAGACATACCCTTCGCGCTCGTAGAAGTTCAACTGCGCTTCGCTAAGCGCGTATTGCCGCCGCTCCTCCGCGGATTCCGGGATGCGAAACATCGAACCGATCGGCCGGCTGTATTGCGATAAGTCCTCGACCATGTCAGCCCCTTGATTGATATTTGCATTGAGAGCGGATCAGGACGACCAATGGGAGCGGGGATTTTCCCGCCTCCCATCGGCCGGATGGCTCCAGTTCAATGCCCTCTGGCCACTCGCCGGACGGGATTGATTAGAACAAACTTTCCCACATTTCTCAAGGAGCCCGTGCTGCAGCGCACGAGAATCCTTAGCGGATGTCTGCACGCCCCGGACGTTCCCGCCAGCGGACGCGATCTGCTCTCGCCGCTCGGGCCAAGGCAATGCGATGGCCGCCGCGGCAACAAGGGTTCCTGATTTCCGTTGACCGGTCACAAATCCCCTCATATCGGGGGATGGTCTTTTGATCGCATGGAGAATATCTTAAAAGGAGACGCGGATCATCACGCCAGGAGGAGAAGGATCATGTTTGTTTCGAATCGTTGCCGCGACTATGGCGGCTGTGTTGAGTTTGGGCGGTTCCGCCGTTTTCGGCCAGTGCTGCGGCTGCATGGGGACGACGTACATGCCGGTCATGCCGGCGTACACGACATACTATGCCCCGACCGTGGCTTATTACGCCCCGACCGTGGCTTACTATGCCCCGACCCCGACTGTCGTTTACTACGCGCCGCCGGCGCCCTACGCGACGTACTATGCTGGGCCGACCGTTGCCGCCTATGGCGGCTACTATGCGAGGCCTGGCTGGAGCATGTTCGGTGCGCGAAGGGTTTATGTGGCGGGGCAGCCCGTCCGGAACGCATTCCTGCGCCGTCACCCCGTAGCGACGGACGATTGCCGTGCTGCTTTTCCGGGCAACCGCTGGCGATCCAGCCGCGGCCGCGCTGTCTCTCGGTGCAGAGACGCTTTTTTTGCTCGGCACGATTTGAAACCGCGTCGCCCGTCCCCGCGTCGAGCGGGACGCTGCACTTTGGGATCCGCATGCTCACGGTCTGTCGCCGGTTGTTGTTATGAAATCCGGCCGTGACAAGAACGATCAGTTTCATGCGAAGCGGTTGCCGCACCCTTGTTGTCCGCCGCCCCTTGCACTCGCATGGAGGAAGCTTATAATGAGAACTGGGCGTTGCCGGTTCAGGCTGGCGGAGAACAGTTGGGGGGTGACCTATGATTCGCATCGATTTGGTGGACAACACGGCCAGCGTGAAGCACGTCGATTTCCATGTGGTTCCGGTGACCAAAGAGAGAGAGTTCCAGTGTAGTCCGGAGGGCATCTTGCCGCTGCGCAGGGTTGTACGGCTTTCGCGTGAACTCAAGCAGGGTCGCACGTTCGGGCGGGTAGGCAAGTACCTCTGGTATCGGCTGGTCGGGACGCCGGCCGGCGCGCATAAGAGCCCGATCAGCAACCCTCGCTGAAGGGCCGCACTGCGCCGCCGCCAACTTCGCCGCCAACGAAAGCCGGATCGTCCTGGCTGAACTACACCGGCTTAACGTTCTCGGCACACGGGCCTTTCTTGCCCTGACCTTCCGTGTACGACACCTTTTGACCTTCACGCAGTTCCTCGAAACTGACGCCTTGAAGGCTCGACGAGTGGAAGAACAAGTCTTTTCCCTTCCCCGTGTCGATGAACCCGAAGCCCCTGTCCGTCAACCTTTTAATAGTGCCTTCAGCCATTTGTGCGTTTCCTCGAAGGATTGATGACTCGCCGCCGCCCGGCTTACGATTGCCGACTGGCCGCCATCTTGCTGGAAAGAAGTATAGTCCGCCGCGGGGCTCTCACGCAAGTGGGCTTCGTCACGTTGCCGAAACGCTGGATTTTCGAAGGCGCGATCGTCTGGCTGGACAGTAAATGCGAACCGGCTCCTGGCAACGGCGGCGGGGAGAGCGTGTCCTGCGAGCGACGGGCGGCGCGGGGCTGCCTCTCGCGGAGGGATTGCGCGGACAGCCAAAGATTATGGATAAACGGCGGAGTCTGAAGTACGCTGTCGGAGTCCGAAGATCGCCGGCTTGCTTCACGAACCCCAAATGTTGGTGCGCTATGCAAATGAAAGCCATGCTCCCGGAACAGATCGCCCCGATCGAATCTTCGCCGTTCCGGCTGACGGAGGCGCCGGCGCCCAAGGCCGGTGAAGTCCGGATGAGGGGCCGTTGCTGCGGCATTTGTCGCACCGACTGGCGCGTGATCGAAGGCGACTTGCCGCCGCAAAAGACAGCCAGCACGCCTGGCTCCAAGGGTGGTTTGCCATCCGGACTATTCTATGGTCCCCGGCGAGGGTTATGCCCCGCCTGGGCGCCTTGACGGGTGCGCCGGAAATGGTAGGCTGGAGGCGGGAAACGCCCCGTTGCCTCTAGTCTTTCCCAGAGCAATGCTATGATCGGCGTCATCAACCATTGGGACATTGCGGCCCATCCGTTCGCCACGATTCGCTGTTTCGGATGGGGAGTCTTCTTCAGAGCGATTGATCCCTGGCAAAGCAAGCCATTTCTTTCGCTGCTTCGGGACAGCGGTCGCTTTGGGGCCGCCGCCTCGAAGGCGCCTGTCATTCTCGAACGCTGCATCGGTCTGGAACTGCGGGCAAAGCGAATCTACCAAGTCCTGGCGAAAGCCTTCGCGGACGAGGGTTTGTTGGCGGCGTTCTTTGCGAGTTTGGTCGATCAGGAACAGTACCACGCGGATTTGCTGGAAATTTGCCGGGCGGCTGCGATTCGCGACGGATGGAAGGTTCATCTCTTCAACCCCTGGGACGACTATTTGCCGCGACTTGAACGACAAATGGAGGCGACGGAAGCCGCCGTATGGAAAATTGATTCGATCGAGGCGGCCATGAAATTGGTTGTCGAGATCGAATCCGCGGAGATCAATCACGTTTTCTATGCCGCTCTGGCCGCCACGGATTCCACCTTCGTCAAGAAACTGAGGCCGTTTCAGGAGGCGATGGCGGCCCACATGACCTACATTGTCGATCGGATTCCCGAACTGGTCCCCGAGTTGATGATCGTTTGTCGGGAGTTGCGGGCGAAGTTTCCGGGGGTGCGGCATCAGCCTTGAACTCCCGGCCAGTTCTGGAGTCGTGATAGAATCGCCACAGTGGAGGTGAAGCATGGGAGGTTGTTGTCTCGCAGTTCTGCTGATGCTGCTCGGCCCGCGAGTGGCCCTGGTCTTCGTCTGGCTGCTGACGAACTGGTACGCCGCCTTTGATTCGCGGTTGGTTGCTTTCTTGGGGTGGATTTTTCTGCCTTACACTTCGATGGCGTGGATGTATGTCTACTTCAACAACGGGGGCCAGATGCAAGGAGGGTGCTTGGTCTTAATGATTCTTGCCGTCCTCACCGACATCGGCGTTTTCTCTGGCGGCCACCGGGCCATGAAGCGACGGCAATTTCCGGACGGGTGACAGGGCGGTGCTTCTCGCACCCTCCCAGACCGCCGCGAACCTCGGGCGCTTGCAAGGCTCGCTTGATAAAATTGGACGCGATTACTCGTCCCGCGTCGGACCGCTTTCCAACAACTGGCCGTCGGCGCGACTGCCGAGTCGCCGAAACACGTTCGCATCGACGTTGTTGTTGAGCGTCGCTGTACGGCCGTCGCCAAAGAGAAAGTTGCAGCATCCCGGGTGCGCGGAAGTGAACCCGCCGACCGTCAAATCGTCGGCAGGCGGCTGCGGCCCGGCGCCGCCGCCAGCCTTGGCGCGACTTGCAGCGGAGCCGGGCGGCGCGCCGGTGTTCCGCAACGTCGCGCGGGTTCCGGACATCCAGCCGAGGTCTTTTTCGTCGCTCAGCTTCTCGCCGACGTAGATCGTGTGCGCGGGTCCGTCGGTCACGTCCTTCTCGCTGATGCGGCTGTTCAGAAACATCACGCCGTTGTTGTTGACGTCAATCGGCGCTTCGACGTCGTGATAGCAGGCGGCGTAGTTGCTGATCGTCCAGCCGGCGGCGACCTTGGCGGCGCCGCTGCCGGCGGCGACCTTGGACCAATAGCGACGCGGGCCGATATAGCTCGGGCACACGAAGAGCGGGATGTTGATCGCGCGAACGGCGGCGTTCTTCTTGGCGTACGCGCCCACGGAAAAGTCGATCTGCTTGAAGGCCGCCCCTTCCTCGACGTACGGCAGCAATTGCACCAACCAACTCATGTGATAGCCTTCCGGCTTATTGTGGATCGGGCCTCGCTTGTCGATCACCCCGGGCGGCAGCGCGCCGCGGGCCGACTCGTAGTCTTGCAGCGCCATGCCGAGTTGGGTCAAGTTGTTCAGACATCGGGCCCGATTTGCGGCCTCGCGCACGCCCTGAATGGCCGGCAGCATCATCCCGATCAAAATGGCGATGATGGTTATCACCACCAGCAGCTCCACAAGCGTGAAACCATGTAGGGCGAAGGAACGAATGTCCACCGGCCGGGCTTGCCCGCCGCGCGGCGGCGAATCAGAAATCGCGTCTCTCATAAAACACCTCATGGGACTTGGCGGCCTCGATCGGAAGCCTTCGTTGGTTGATGGGATAGGATCGCGTCGCGGTTGACCACAATCCGCTTTGCCTGCCGGCAGTGGAAATCCGCGGCGTCCGCATAGTCGGCCTCGACGCGAACCGACCGCCGCTCCGGCCGTCCGGGAATCGTTTCCACATGGATTGTCGCCACGGCGCTCTCGCCCGCGGCAAGCTCCCTTGCCGGGATGATCCATGTTTCGCCGGCGTACTTCGCGTCGGCGGCCAGTCGCGCGGCGGCCCGCTCGACGCCGGCTTCGGCGAGCCACAAAGCCTGCAAACTTCGCTGATTCATTTGCGCCGCACGCCGCTCCATGGCGATCTGTCGGACCACGACGACCGAGATGGCCGCCGCCATGACCAGGCAAGCCAATGCCATGACCAAGACGGCCCCGCGTCGCCGTCGTTGGAAATTGCGACAACCCATGTTATTGGCTCCCGACCGGCGACTTGGTGAAGCGATGATCCTTGCCCAGCGCCGCGGCGACGCGGATTTCGCGGCCGGCGGCCGGAGGCGCGCCATTGCCGGCGAAAACATCGTCCGCAACGACGAGGCGCATCACGGCCGGCGCGGGCTCGCCTTGCACAGTGATCGCCGCCGACCAACCACTGGGCAGGACGTACGACTCATGTCGCACCGGCTTGCCCGCCACGCGCTCGTTGCGCCGGACCTCCCCCGGCAAAACTCGGTATGTTGTCAGGCGATCGCCAGCCATGACGAACCGCCGCTCGCCCTGCCCGGCGCCGGTAGTCTGACGCACTGCGGCGGCGACGTTGCTGCGGAACTGCTCGGCCAAGCGGGCGAGAATTCTCGCCTCCGCGGCGCGATCCCGGCCCGTCTGCTCGGCATGCATCAGCACGGGGAGCACGCCCGCGCCGACGCCCATTATGACCGAGCCAACGGTTATGACCACAAGCATCTCAATCAGCGAGTATCCGCGGCGGAACATGATTGGTTGTCGCTTTTCCGTCATTTGTCCATGATTTTGTATCGCCACGTCGTCAGCGTCGCCGGCGCAAGGAGTTGGCCGCTGCGGTCTTGCCAGCGGACGGCGACGGCGATGCGCTTGGCGTTGGGTTCGTCGGCCGACGCGAGGATCTCAATCTTCAATTCCGCGGCGGGCAATTGCCTTTCGGCCGACGGGGAAAGTTTTTTTTTCGCGAAGGCGGCGGTTGTCAATTCGGCCCAGGGTCGCGCGGCGACTTGTTCCATGACGTTGCCCAGTTCCAGCAGCGCGCACTGCCGTTGGTCGGCCGTGCGACGCTGGGCGGCGGCGGCGGAAAGCAGTTGCAGGCAAAGGACGAGCACCGCTGCCACAATGCCGCTTGCGGCAACCACTTCCACCAGCATCACGCCGCGTCGAGTCGTCATGATTCGTCACGCCAGTCTCTGGATTAACGCGATAAGCGGCAAGAACAACGCCACGACAATGAAC
Organism: uncultured Planctomycetia bacterium; assembly: GCA_963791075.1. Lineage (GTDB taxonomy): Bacteria > Planctomycetota > Planctomycetia > Pirellulales > Thermoguttaceae > CAWBRF01. The sequence continues at coordinate 356,295 of CAWBRF010000031.1, read as the reverse complement.
ATCACCGCCAGCCCCATCAGGATCACGATTGCCGGCAGCCACAACTGGGCGGCCGCCTGCACGCGATAGGCGAGGCGGCGGCGGACGCTGTCGGCCATTTCCGTCAAGGCCCAGGCGAGGTTGCCCGCCCGTTGGGCCGCTTGAAGCACGGCAAGCTCGGGCTGGCGCAGCAAGCCATGCTTGCGGAGGCTTTCACACCAATCGCCGCCCAAGGCAATGTCGTCCGCCGCGTGGCCCAGCCGCCGGCGGATGCGGCTCTTGGGATAAGACTGCGCCAGCGCGGCGATGCCTTCAGGCAGCGGGCGCTGCTGACCGGCGACCAACGCCAAGGCGTTGAGGATTTCCGCCGAGTCGAGCCGCCGCGTGAACCGCCCCATGCCCGGCAGATCGGTGTCCGTCCAGCCAAGGTAACGCATCGGCAGGTAGAACAAGAGCGCCGGCGCAAGCAGGATAACCGGCGCGAAGAGGAACCAATACATGGCGAACCACTTCGCCGCCGCGATGAGCACAACCGTCATCAATGGCAACTGCATGCCGAAGTCCTTAAATATCTTCACAAATTGCGGGACGATCTTCAACATGATGAAAATCAGCACCCCGGCTGCAAATGCCGGCGTCAACATCAGATAGGCGATTTTGCCTTGCAGCGAAATCCAAATCGGCTCTTCGAGGTCGTGCACCTTGGCGGCCCGGCGCAGGGCGGGGCCAATGCGCCCGTCTCATAACCGACGCGAATCATCGGCGTCGCATAGCGGGGCAGCAGGCCGGGGCACTGGTCCAAGGCGGCCGGCAGCGGCACGCCGGCGTTGAGCATTTCGGCGAGCCGCTTTGCGCGGCGGCCGAACGAGCCGCCGCGCTCGCGGCGAAGGCGTCAATCGCCGGCGCCAACGGCATCGCGCGCTGGGCGGAAACGGTCAACAGCCACAGCAGTCCATATTGCTTCGTCGCACGATATTTCCGCGATCCTTCGATGAGCGCAAAAATGAAAATAAAGCAAACTACGAGCGTCAAAGGCCCCATCGGGAAAAAACACAGCACGAGCACAATCGCGGGAATCAGCGCCCACCCGAGTATAATGGAGCATTTGATGAGCGCGGCGCGAACCCACGCGCGCAGTGCTGGAGAGCGCAGGAATTGTATGACGAGCAAGACGATCGCGCAAGGATCGCCGTTATCACAATCGCGATCAAAACATCGGCGATTTCAATTCGCATCATGGTTCAACCGCGCCACAACGTTCGTTGCATTTCATCACGACAACTTCTGAATCAAGGCGATCAACGGCAGAAACAGGGCGAGAACGAAGAATCCAACAAAGATCGAGACCACCGCGCACATGATCGGCAGCAGCGTGGTTTGCAGCAGCGTGCCGTGCGAGTGCACGCGCCCCTCGAACATCTCCGCCGCCCCACGGAAGGCGTCGGGCAAGGCGGACGCCTGTTGGCCCCATTGGATCATGGGAATCAAGCTGGCGGGGAACTGCCGCCTTGCCGCCAGGCACTCGTCCAGCGGTCGGCCGTTTTCCGCGTCGGCGGCTGCGCGGCGACATCCGCGGGCAAGGTTGGCGTCGCGCAGCCCGGCAGCGGCGAGTCGCAAGGCGTCGGGGAGTGAGACCTCCTGTTCCAAGAGCAGGCCCATCAACCGCGAAACTTCGCCAAATGGCTCCAACGCAACAGCGGCCCGACCATCGGCAATCGATACACCGCCGGCCAGACCCAGCCTGCCGCGGGCGCCAGCCAGAGGACAAGCGGAACCAGGACCGCCAAGCCGGCAAGACTGGCCATGAACCACGTCAGCGGCCGCACCCCATGAAGTGCGAATACAGTCATCGCAGGCAGTTCAGTTCCGAAATCCCTGTATATTTTTGCAAATTCATTCACCATGTAGACGCCAGCCAGCGCCGTAATCGCGGTCATCAACAGCAGGAGGATGAAGGGGTACGCCAGGGCAAGCGACACGCGGCGGCGCAGTTCGGACTGGCTATTTTGCAGATCGACGTAGTCTTCCAGCACATCCGCCAGCCGCCCGCTGCGGACGCCGGCCAAAATCAGCCCACGCAGATGCAGCGGAAGACTTCGTCCTTGCGATTCCAGGGCGGCGAGGAGATCGTCGCCGGCGTCGAGGCGGTCGGCCATGCCGTGGAGCACGCGGGGCAGCCGCCAGCCGGGCAATTCATCGGCCAGCGCCCGCAGTCCCGGCCCCAAAGGCAGCCCGGCCTTGGTCAATTCGGCCACGCGCGCGGCAAACTCCGCCGCCTCTTCCGGCGAGAGCTTTTGCATCGCGGTGAATCCGGGCCAGGGCAATCGCATCATCAACCTTTATTTTGCCAACGCACGAATCATGACGGAATAGGGAAGAAACAGCCCCAGGGCGTACACCGCCGTGACGCTGCCGCCGATCGCAAGCGTCGTAAAGATCGGCAGGAACAGCCGCAGCATGTCGGACTGCCGCCGCGCGCGGCGATGGTACGTCGCGGCGGCGTGCCGCAGCGCCGGCAGCAGGGCGCCGTCGCGGCCGGAGGCCAGCAGCAACCAGCGGATCAACGGCGGAAACGCCGGGGCGCCTGGGGCGGGCTGCGTCTGGCCGTTTTCGAGCGCGGCGGCCACTTGCCGGGCCGATTGCAACGTCGCCGGGTCGCCCGACGCCTCCGCCGCCAAAAGCACCGCCCCGGGCAGCGGCGTCCGGCTTTCGACCAGCAGGGCGAGCAATTCAAGGAACGTGGCCGGCGCGAGCAGCGGAGCATCCGGCCCGTCCACGGCGCCCAGCCGAACAGCCGTTCAGTCCAACGACACTCGGCGCTTCCGAGCCACGAGACGGCCATCAGCAGCAGCACGGCCACGGGAACGATCGGTCCCCACCACCAGGCGGCGTGTCCCGCCCGCGTCAGGGCGACGAAGAACTGATGGCCCGGCACATGGAACGCGAGGAACATCGCCGCGATCCGCGGCGCGACCTGACAGGCAAAAAACACCACGCCGCACCATGCGACCAAGATCAGCAGCACGGGATAGATGGCGGCAATCGCGGCGATGCGGTAGGTTTCGGACAGCCGGCGCGCCGACGCGGCGACGGCTTCCAGCGCGGCCGGCAGCCGGCCGGCGCGCACGCCGGCTTCGACCACGGCGCGATACGCCGGCGGCAACTGGCCGGCGTCGGCGGCGATGGCCTGGGCCAACGACTCGCCGCGGGCGGTCCGCTGGGCGAGGACGGCGGCAAATCGTCCCAAGCGACCGGGCAGATCTTCGCCGAGGGCGGCCAAACCCGTTTCGAGCGGCACGCCCGCCCGCACCAAGGCGGCGATCTCGTCGTTCAGAGCGATCAGGTTGTCAAGCGTCATGTTTTCCTACATCCCCCGAAAACCCCAAAACCCGCCGCACCTCTGCCGGACTGGTTAAGCCCTGATCGACCGCACGGCAGGCGCGTTGCCAGCGGCTTGACATTCCCGCCTCGGCGGCCAAGCGTTCGATCACGGCTGTTTCCGAATGGGCGAGGATTGCCCGGGGCAGCTCGCTGTGCGAGAGCGTGAGCATTTCCACCAAGAGGAAGCGTCCTCGGTAGCCGGTCCCAGCGCACTCGTTGCACCCGCGCGGCGTCATTGCCCGCTCTACGGCCAGGCCCAGCCGGGCGTCAGGATCGTCGGCGGGCGTTGCGCACGCGCAGCACAGTCGCCGCACGAGCCGCTGATTGAGGATGGCCAGCAGCCCGCTGCGGAGCACATACGGCTCGATGCCCAGATCCAACAGCCGGCCGACCGTTTCCGCGGCGCTGCCGGCATGGAAGGTGCTGAGCAAAAGATGGCCGGTCAACGAAGCCTGGAACGCCGTGTCGGCCGTCGTGCGGTCGCGTATTTCGCCGACCATGATGACTTCGGGGTCTTGCCGCATGAGGAAGCGCAGGCCATTGGCAAGGTCCAAGCCGGCGGGCGGATGCACCTGCGACTGCGCCACGCCGTCGACGGCGACTTCGATCGGGTCCTCGATCGAGACCAGGCTCCTTGCGCCGTTGCCCTGCCGGGCGATCTCCCGCAAGCAAGCATAGACCGTTGTGGTCTTTCCACTGCCAGCGGGCCCGGAAACGAGGATCGCGCCCGAGGTTTCCGACAACAGCCGTCGCAACGGCTGCAACACGTCCTCCGGCAGGCCGAGGTCGTCGAGATGCTGGTAACGCTGTGCGCCGCCGAAGAGCCGCACCACGGTGCGCTCGCCGTGCAACGTGGGAAACGTGCAAACGCGCATCTCCACGTCGTCCTGCGGCAAACGAATGCGGCCTTCCTGCGGGCGATCGGTGTGGTAGGTGAGCAGCCCAGACAGGACCTTGAGCCGGGCGATAATATTGGCGGCCAACTGCGGCGGAAACACCGCAACCGGCGTCAGCACCCCATCCACGCGGTGCTTCAATTCCAAGCCGTTGCCGGTCGGCTGAAAATGGACGTCGCTGACTCCAGCCGTGCGCGCCGCAGCCAGCACCGCGTCAACACTGCGGGCAGCATACTCGGGATCGGCCGAATTGAGGCGGGCAAGCTCTTCGCCCAAACTGCTCGCTGTCGGCTGCCGCATGGCTCGCTCCCCGGACGTATGCCCTCGACCGTCACTGTATCATGCAGCCCGCCATCTGTGCAAGCAGCCCCTACAGAGAACCGGCTGGATTGCACACCACGCTCAAGGGTGGCAAATGGGTTCCCGATCGTCTCGATTGCCAGTCGGCTGCCGCCATGAATCTATCCGCCTTTTTGCAACCATCGGTTGTGATAAACCCGCTCCGACCGATATCGATCCTCGGGCGGCGCCTGCTCGGCCGGATAGCCCAGCACAACGAGGCTGTGGGCGATGACGTTCTTCGGCAGGCCAACGAGTTGTTGCAGCCCATCCATCCGCTTGTCTCGTGGGTACACGCCGCACCACACGGCCCCCAAGCCGAGAGCGTGCGCCGCCAGCAGCAGGTTCTCCACTGCGGCTGCGCAGTCCACCACCCAGTAGCCCGGGGACTTTTCCAGGCCAAGGTCGCCGCAGACGAGAATCGCCAGCGGGGCCTGCGCCGCCATCGCCGCGTTGGGCATAAACTCCGGGATCTTCGCCAGCATGGTTCGATCGTCGATCACCACGAACTGCCAGGGTTGCTCATTGCGAGCGCTGGGGGCCTGCATGGCGGCAGCCAGCAGCTTCTGGATCAGCTCCTCGGGAACGGGGCGGTCGCGGTATTTACGGATGCTGCGACGGGTGTGGATGGTTTCCAGAACGTCCATTGATCTTCTCCTCTGGGAAGCTCTTTTTCGCGGCTTGGGGCGGCGGGGGCCTAGACAACGACGCCGGTCGCGGCGTTCATCTCGACCATTCGCCCTTCGGACACGGCCGACTGAAGACAGGCATCCGACACCTGTTGCGTCTTCAAAACCATGCTGCCCCAGGACTCGTCCGGCCGGCCCGAAAGGGCCAAGGCCGCGAACTTGCGGAACATGTTCGCCTCCTGCGAGTTTGGGGCGCTATTGCTGTATTCGTGGACGGCAACTCGCCGCCGGTGGTCTTCGACGTTGAAATCGCACCCCGCCACGCGATAGACGGGATTGGAAACCTCGAACTCAACCTCGGCGCTGTAATGGGGCAGCACGAAGTCTGGCACGTAGATGAAGCCCTTGGTCCCGCCGACGTTGGCCCACTGTTGGGTCTCCGCCGCGAAGGAACAGTACACGCCGGCCGACACCCCCTCGGGAAAAAACAACTCCGCGGAGAACTCGCTCGGGACCGGGGCCGGACTGTCCGGCCGCCGATGGCTGGCCAACAAGCGGCCGCAGACCCGCGACGGCAACTTCCCGCCGAGCGCGCAGAGGATGAAGCGGATGCAGTACCAGCCCAGGTCGCCGACGCAGCCCAGCGGCTCCAGCCCGCTGTGGCGCGGATGTCGCTCTGGAAGAACTCCGGCGGCGCAGCGAACGAGAATTGGGCGACGATCCGCCGGATTTGTCCGACGCTCTGGCCGTCGTTGATCGCCTCCTGAATGCAGTCAAGCCGCCGGCTGTGCATGAACATGACCCCGTCCATGTACTGGACGCCGTTGCGGCGGCAGGCGGCGAGAATTTCCTCGAGGTCGGCGGCGCGAGCGGCGGCGGGCTTTTCCGAGAGCACGTGTTTTCCCGCCTCCGCCGCCCGGATCAGCCACGCCTTGCGGATTCCGGTCGGCAGCGGGACATAAACGGCGTCCACCGTGTCGCTGGCCAACAGCTCGGCGTAGCTGTCGAAGGCGCGCGGCGGGGGATCGAAGGGCGCGCGCCGCTGACATTCGGCGATAAAACGCCGGCAGCGATCGATGTCCCTGCTGGCGACGGCCGTCAGCGTGCAGTTCTCCGCGTTGCGGATGCCCAGCCAATTCTTGTGTGCGATCCCCGCGGCGCCCAAGATTCCCCAGCGACAAATCGTCTCGCTCATAGATCACCCCCGCCGGTTACTTTGCTCTATTGTCGCCAAGTGTCGAACAATGACAAGGCCCCGAAGTTTTGGCAGCCGCTGGGCCATTCACAGCCCAAATTCCCGACCTTTCCCGGCCGCCCCGTGTCGCAATTGCCGCCTGGATGTTACAATGCACCGCGCAGGCGGAACTGCGGATCGCGTGAAGACCCATGTTTCAGGACCGAAGACGATGACTGGAATCCCCGTATTGACCGCCGAAGGCGATTGTATTGCCAGGGCATGGGAAAACGCCCTGCTGCGGCTCTTCGAGTCGGGCTGCGACATCAAGACCCAGTACGACAAGCCCGACGATCCCGCGAGCAAGGACGCCACGATGATCATCACCGTCCACGAGCCGCTGGCCGAGCCGATGATCCACCGCGACTTTCCCGGCGGGTTCGAGGAACTCCAGGAATACGTCCTCGAGGTCTGCGACGGGATCAAGGACCACTGGGTCCGCGACCCGAACGACCCGACGGACACCCGCTGGGAATACACGTACCATCAACGGCTGTTCGCGTACGAAGTGCCGACGCAGGCTCCGTTCGACCAGATCGAGAACATTTGCCGCCAATTGGCCAAGACGCCGCACACGCGCCGCGCCCAGGCGGTCACGTGGAAGGTCTGGGAGGACAACCGCTGCTACGATCCGGCGTGTTTGCAGAGCGTCTGGTGCCGGATCATCCAACAGGACGACGCGCCGACGCTGAACATGAACGTGCGGTTCCGGTCGAACGACGCGTACAAGGCGGCGTTCATGAACATTTTTGCCCTGATCCAATTGCAGTCGCGGATCGCCGCCCGCGTGCGCGAACTCTCGGGATTGCCGGTCCAATTGGGCCGCTACTGCCACATGGCCGACAGCTTCCATATTTACGGCTCGAACCTGGCCGAGTTCCAGGGGCGTTTCTTGGGAGCGATTGCCCGGCGGACATTCGAGGAGCGGACGATGCGCTATGCAGACGTGCGCGAACTGATGGAGTCCGCCCGGCCCGCCATCCTGGCAAAGGCCCGCGCGATGGGGCGTGCATGAAGACGGTCGGGCAGGCTCAACCTACGCCGTCGCCAGAGCGCTTGCCCGCATCATAGACGAACTTCAGCCCGAAGCCCAGCAACATGACGGCACAGGCCAAGGAAATGACTTTCTGGCTGCGGTTTCCAAAGGCCGAGCCCTTGAAACCGGCGAAGGAGAGCACTTCCAACCAGCCGAGGTCGCACATCCAGTGAAGCACGGCGAAGAGGACGAGGGCGAGAATGCCGAATTCCATCGCTTGGCTGGTTAAGGTCAGCCCGACCGTCGCCCACCACAGCAGAAAATAGGGATTGGCCCCGCTCAACGCGATTCCGATCCAAAGCGGGTGACGTTGGACCGAGGCCGACGAACCGGCCTCCGATCTGCCCAGGCTCACGAGGAGTTGCACTCCCATCAGGAGCAGGAGCAGACCGCCGACGAGTCCGATTCCGGCACGAACCCCTTTGGATTCCAGGAACGCGCCAAGCCCCGCCGCGAGCAGAACGATGAGCGGAAGTTCAACCAGGACATGGCCGACGCAAACCCAGGCGCCGGCATGGCGGTTCCGTTCCCCGGCCGCCAGTGTCGCCGCCGTGATCGGGCCGGGAGCCATCACGCCGGAAAGCGAGATGCCAACGATGGTGAAAATGAAGGTCAACAAGGCCATCGCTCAATTCCTGCCCCACAAACCGATGGCCCCGATCGCCGCCAGCACCCACCCGATGATGAACGCCGCCCCGCCGACCGGCACAGGATACACGAAGAATCGGCGTCCGGTCGCCAGCCAAGCGTAGATGAAGCCGGCGAACAGAATGATTCCGACGAGCATCGCCCATCCACTTAGATCGAACCATCGGCTGCGGTGGTGCAGGCTCAACAGGCCGACTAGGACCAACCCGATGGCATGATGCATTTGGCACTGGACCGCCGTGTGGAAGGTCGCAAGCTGTTCCGCTGTAAGCTGTGATTTCAGGGCGTGGGCGCCGATGGCCCCAAGCCCCACGGCCAGGGCGGCGAGCAGGCCGCCAAGGACGACGAAGACGGCAGGTTGCATGAAATTACTCCAGTGGAAAGGGCTCGTCCTTGATGTAGGCGGTGCCTTGAAACAACGCCACCAACTCCCCGGCGTCGTTGGTCACACGCACCGCGCAGACGGACAACTTCCGGCTGCGGGAGATTTCGGTCGCCTCGGCAAACAACGTGCCGGATCGGGTCGCCTTGAGAAAGGAGAGGTTCGTGCTGATCGCCGGGGCCACTTTGCCGCCCGTCATCACGGCCGCTCCGAAGGTAAAGTCAGCCAGGGTGAAGATTGCCCCGCCATGCACGATCCCAAGGCTGTTCAGGTGCCGGTCTTCGACTTGGAGGCTGGTCTTGGCGAAGCCAGGACGCAACTCGACGAGCCGCATGCCGCTGGACGCGGCGAAGCGGTCGTTCTCGAAATGGTGCTTGATGGATTCGAGGTTGTGGGACATTTGCGCCATGCCTCCATTCTGGCCCGATATACTGGAAACGAGGGATCGTCTTCGGTCATTTGCCCACCACGTCGTACACCCGCACATAATCCACCAGGAATGCGTCGGGCAGCCTGGCCTTTGTGATGTCGCCGGCCCAATTGCCGATCTCGTCGCTGAGCTTGATGTATTCGGGCGCCTGACACACGCCGCCTGCGTTGGTGCGCCACGTTTCCTTGCCGTCCACATAGAAAACGTATTCGACAGGTTTCCACCAAAGCCCGAAGTCGTGCCAGCCGTCCATGATTCCTGGCGCCTGGACGACATTGCCTTTGGACTTGTGAAACTTGCCGTAGCCATTCCAGTGCAGCGTTTGCTGAACTCGGTCATCCAGCCAAGGTTTCTCGAAGATGTCGATTTCTGTGCCGTCGCGGCCCTCGTTGCCGACTTTGTTCACGCCGTCGCCCATGATCCAAAACGCCGACCAATGCCCAGGCTGCTTCTGCAGTCGAACGCGGGCGACATAGTAGCCGAACGAATGCTCGAACTTCCCCTTCGTGCGCACACAGCCGTCGACGTAGCGGTCGCTGTCTTTGCGGGTGCTGATGACCAAGTGGCCTTTGCCGTCCAGGGAAATGGCCTTTCGCATCCACCATCCACCCTTGCGCGGCGCATCGGGCATAACTTGCCATTTGTTCGCATCGAGTTTCGCACCGTCAAACTCGTCGTGCCAAACGAGTTTCCAGGTCTTGCCCTCGGGGGCGCTTGGCAGGGCGTCCTTGACTTTGGCCTGCTGCCCAAGCGCAGATTGAACCATCAGGAAGACAAATGCCGCGGCAAATGAACCCTTCATGCTCGGCTCTTTTTTCAAAGGCTTCCCTCACGCACCTTGGATTAGAGGTCCGCGTCCCAGTGGTCCATTGACTCGATGAGCCATCGGCCCGCGGCCCAGTTTTTCGCTGTCACCGGGCGAATCAAAACCAGCCACGAGCGGGCGACATTCGAGCAGCCGGGGTGAATGGGGTTGATTATCGCCAAAACTCCTGCGATTGACAAGCACCAGCGTCGGGGCCGTTGTCCACGCTGGGCTCGCTTTTCGACCGTTTCCCAGTCCCCGGCGGCGTGCTCGGCCCGGCGGGCGAAATGGCTGGTTTTTGACTCGCTCTCAGGCTTCGGGGTGTCGCCGGACGCACTCCTGAACTTCGTTCCGCGAGCAAGAACCCGCCAAAAATCGCCATGTCGCGTCTGAGACGCCCTTGGACATCGGATGACCAAGACAGCCGTCCGACCAGAACGGCCGCCAGCGGGCCTGCAAGAAGCTGTAGCGGGACATTGCCCAGCTTGCCAACGGCGGTGCTCGGCGGATCATCCCGATTCGCGGCATAATTGTCGGTGTCGGGAAGTCGATTGTTCACGACCATGTTTCCGTTTCAGCAGGAAGAACTGCCATGCGAGCAGCCTTTGGCCTGCTTCTCTTGTGCCTGGGATTTGCCCTGAGCCACGATGTTTTCGCTGAGCCGACGAGACTCTCCGAGAGCGGTGGCGATGAGAACGTCAGCAACCGGCGTCGTCTACTCCAGCGGGACGCACCATCGACCCTGCACCTCTTCGGGACGCACATGCTGGAGCAGGATCGTCCGACCGGCTCGCGGCTATCCGACCATGCCGATCATTCTTCGGCTGGGATGCCTCTCTAACGAAGGTTCACAGTTTCGCGGACTGTCCGGGCGACGCTGCTCCGCCGGGGCACTTCGGACTGGCGGTCGGGGACTACGCCCATTCCACGGCTCCCAACCGCCGCTATCCCGACATCGTCACCCAACGGCTGCTGAAGGCTGCGCTGGCTGGACAATCCGCCCCCTACGGCGCCGATGATTTGCAGGCGTTGGCGAGCCAGGCGCGCACAGCCAGCCAATCCTCCCCCACGTCCGCGTCGCACTCCGTGTTCCTGCGAGCCATCCCTTTGCCGCCCCTTATCGACAGGCGGCAAGCCGCCAATTTAATCTCCGTGCCAAGTCCGATGATGCCATCGTTTTGCGTTGGTCATTATTTTGACGCCTCACGTCTCGTGGTGAGAGATTATTCGACAGTGATCCATACGGGGCTGGCGTAAACGATCCCGCCATTTCGCTGTAGAGGCGCAGGTAGAAGTACGTGGCGTTGTTCGCCAACCCGAGGTCCACGGCCAAGTCGCAATCGAGTTCATCGACGGACGTTGACCAGACGGTCCTGCGGTCGGCGACGATTTCGAGCGACTGCAGGTGGTCGTCGGCGCTGAGCTTGATGCGCGCCTGGAGCGGCCGCCCTTTCTCAACCCGAGATTTCACTGCCCGCCTCGGCTCCGTTCACCGTAAAATACACCAACGCGCGGCGTGTCCCAAACGGCCCAGGCTGCGCCGGTCGAACATCGCCTTGAATACCGCCCGGCGCTCGATTCTGTCCGTCCAGACGCCTGTCATGGATTGGCTGTGCAAGGGGATTCGGCCACGGTCCTGATCCTGCCAAGCGAAGCAGCGGCCGGGTCGGCCCACATGGCAATCGGTTCCCGCCGTGAAGCCCACCTTGTACCCCAACGCCAGGGCGTCTTGCACCGAGCAGCCGTTGGCATACCACCCGCGCCAAACGTCGCTATATTCGTTCCGTTCCATGTTTCCACGACACTGGAAGATTTCGATCAGGCGATGGAAATTGTCCGGCTTGGTAAAACGATATGTCGTCCAGTACGGCGTCCCGTCGGCTTTGACGGATTCCGACGGGCAGTTGGTGTGATGGGGGATCGCGATGAATTTGTGGTACTCGTCCAGCCCCGCCTGCAACTGGCTGAGTTGGTCCTGAATCTCGAATGGGCTCTTGCCCGCCAGTTCCGCCGCCAGAGGAGGCTTTACGGGACTGTCCGCATCGAGGAAATAGAAGTTGTCGTGCCCTTCATGGCCTGCGCCGCGGGTGTTGCTGTTTTCATAGCTGTAGATCGTTGCGAATCGGTCCGGCTGGTTCCACTGGTCCAGGACGGAGACGTAGTGCTTCCACTGCTCTGGGGACGGCGTGTGATCGCTGCTCATGCAATAGTCCATGTTCAGATGGTCCCGGCCCAATCGCATTCCCAGAGGCAGGGGCCCGCCGCCGTCGAACGACAGCTCGGTATGCCAATGAAAATCGCCGAAAGCGGCGGTTTTCCCGTTGGGCGAGTTCCTCCAGACCGGATTGCCGACAACCACAATTCGTCCGCCTTCCCATCGGCCGTTGGAAATGTTTTCCGCAAGCGCCAGCGTCTTCGCTGCAACCGACGCGGTAAGTCGTCCGACATCGGTTGGCGCGTCCAGCTCGATAATCTTCGCCGCCTTCGCCTTCTCCGTCCACGTTTTATCGTCCCAACGCAATTGAACGGGGATTTCGCGCTGGAACTCGCTCAAGTTGCCGTAGCGATCCTCCGGAGCCAACACGGTCCGGACCTTGCCGTCGGGTCCGGGCATCGGATGGCAATAGACAGCCAACCGCTCGACCGGCCCCGGCCCCGCGCGAAGGACGGCCGACGCGCGCGGATCTGCAACGTACTGGGGCGTCGGCCGAAGGCCGCCTGTTTCCTTTTGCGGCCTGGCGATCCAAATGCTGAGCCTCTCCTCCAGATCGCTCCAGTACGGCGGCTGGGCCGTCAGGCGGAATGCCACGCTTTGGCCGGGAGTCAGGCCGTGGGGAAGCGAAAAGCGGACCAGCGCGAGGCCGTTCTCGAAAAACGAGGTTACGGTTGTCACGTCTTTGTTGCTCGCGCGCCGCCAGGCAATCGCGGCGTCGCCGACGACCTCGATTTTGCTGTAGTTCCATTCTTCAATATTGCGCAGGTTCGGGGTGCGCAATTCGATCTCACTCCCCGCCGCGATCGGTCGCTCCGGTCGCCATGCCAGTTCCCAGGTGAACTCTCGGTTCAGTGTGGCGAAGGCGTGCGGGTCGCGCGTCACGACCAATGTCTGGTCCGCCTCGGGGGCATTCCCCGGCTCAACGGGATTGTCCGCGCGGCAGGGCGCCCCGTTTACGAAGAGCAAGGCTGCCCAAACAGCGATCGATCTGGAAAGCGTTTTTTTCATGTTTGTTTCCGGGAACATTGTTGAAAAGGTTGCCTGTTTGCAGAGGTCTTGGCCTGGGCGCCCTCACGGCTGCTTGAGCAGATCGCGGTACTCGGGTTCCAGGCCTGCGTTGGCCACGACCGACTTCGCCGCATGAGGATCGACGCCGAAGAAATTGTCGTGCACCTTGCACGTGGCCAAGCGGTTTTGGACGCCGTTGTTGAACGTCGCCGGGATGTTTACGCGGTAGACAAGGTTGCCGACAATCTCGATGAACCCGCTGCCCTGGTCGAGCTGGATGCCGCGAGCCATGTGGATGCGGCTAAGGGGATTGTTGCAGTCGTGGATGTAATTGCCGCGGATGACGCTCCCCGGCTGATTGCCCAGCATGTAGATCCCGCCGCCATCGTCGGTCTTGCCCATCACGCCATGAATGTGATTGTACTCGATGTGGTTGTCTTTGCACACGGTGGGAGTCTGGTACTTGATGGGCTGCGGCAAATCAGGGCTGCCGCCGCCGGCGTCCTCCTCGCCCCAGCCCCAGCCGACGGAAATGCCGCTGTACGGCAGGTCGAAGATTTCGTTGTGTGCGATCGTCGTGCCGTCCGTATAGCCGGCGAACACGCCCACCGAGCCCCAATAGTCCGCGCCGCAATCGTGGATGCAGTTGTTCACCACGGCGTTGTTCTTGACAATTTTGCGTTGGTCGTCGGGATGGTGGTCGTCCTTGAGCACGTCGCCCACTTGGATGGCGGACGCCGAAATGTCGTAGAAACGGCAGCCTTCGATCACGTTGTCCTGGGAGCCGCACTCCAGGTCGATTCCGCCGCCGCCGAGCTTGCTGAACGTGCATCGCTCGAAGCGGATGGACTTGGCCGCGCGGCAGGCGAGGTTCGACGGGCTCTTCAGATACTCGTTGCTCAGGGTGGACACCACTCCGTTGCGATTCAACGGTTTCTTCGCATCGACGCAAAAGTTCGCTTGGACGTCCACAAAACCGATCTTGCTTGGCAGCAGCCAACCGCCGTGCTCGAAGGCGATCCCTTCAAACTGGATGTTGTGCACCGGCCGGCCGAGGACGCCGCGCAGTTCGACGAGTCTTTCCAGCGCCGGAACGATCACTTCGGCCTTCGCCATGTCCTCGCCCGGCCGGGGCAGGTAATAGACCGTCCTCGCGGGACGATCGAGATGCCACTGGCCCGGCTCGTCCACGAGCTCCAGCGCATTCTCGATGTAAGTGCAATTGGCCCGATCGGGATAGGGATTAAGTATGTTGACGCCCTCCTTGGTTTTGGCCTGCGTGAAGTACGGTTGCAGCATGGTGATGATTGCTCGCCCGCCTTCCCGCCGGATGCTCTGCACCTTGCAGCGGGTGTGGGCCCAGGTCGTCAAGTAGCAGAACTCCAGATCGCTGGGATTCTTCCAGTTGGCCATTTCGACCGCCGTGGTTGTATAGCCGTCCTCGCCGAAGAGCGCCAGTCCGGCGGGCTTCTTTCCCCGGGCCCGCGTTGCACGCGCGCCATTGACGTACAACTGGCGAAAATCGGCGATTGGGGCTGGGGCGGTCCACCTCCCCTTTTGCCCCGGCTGCCAGCCGATGACGCGTCGGCCGCCGCTGAGGATCGGCGTTTCGCCGGGCTGGGCCCGGTAGATCACATTGTGTCCGCCGGCCCCTGAATCCTCGGGTTCGAAAACAATGCTGCGGTCGATCCGATAGACGCCGCCGCGAAGCACCACGACGATGTCGCCGGCCATCGCCCCGTTAACGGTACGGACGGCCTGCCGGGCCCTTTCCACGGTGGCAAACGGCGCGGCTTCGGTTCCTGGATTGTCGTCCCTGCCGTTGGGGGCGACACAGAACGTCGTTTGCACTGCGGCAGCACACGCCACCGGCGGCGCGGCAGCCCAGGAAATCAAAACGGCCGGAACGAGACTCGCAAGGAAAACGCTTCGCCGGATCATCAATGCGCCTCATGTCGCGTTAGGGCCGGGTTGGAGCAACTCCCGGCGTCATTTGTAGGCCCTGTTCCCCATCGCTTCGATGTCGCGCCAGGACAGTTTCCCATCGGCCTCTTGACGATCGAAATACTCCGGGTTGGCGCCGGCGGGGACCGGCGTCCGCGAAGGAATCCGCGGCCATACCGTCTTCACACGCGCCGTCGTCACCAGCCAATCGAGCAGATCGTTCTTCAACTCCGCGACCTTCTCCCGATACCGCGGATCGAAGTACAGATTCTTCATTTCCCACGGGTCGTTGGCATGATGATACAGTTCGCCAAATTCCGAATTCCCTCCGAAGAATCCCTTCGGATAGTAGACCAGCCGCCATTGGCCCTTGAGCACCGCCTTGCTCCACGGGTGCTCGGTGACGCCGATCTTGTGAATCTCGCGGTCCTCGCCGCGGAGCAGCGGCGCGATGTTCTCGCCGTCGGCGGTCGGCATGGACGGCAACCCGGCCAGCGCGCAGAACGTCGGCGCCACGTCCGTCGGTTGCACAATCCGATCGCACACCCGCCCCGCCTTGATGTGGCCGGGCCAGCGCCAGATGGCGGGGATGCGGCAGACCCCGTCGGTGCAGATGCCGGGCGCTTTTTCGAGCAGCCCGAACTCGCACCCATAGTCGCCGTGATCGGTGGTGTAGAGGACGATCGTGTTCTCCGCGATGCCTTTGCGGTCCAAAAAGTCCAGGAGTTCGCCGACGGCGAAATCGACCTGGGTCACCGAAGCCATGTACCCGTGTTGTCGGCGTCTTCGCAGCGACTGGTAGGTCTTCGTTCCAAACGCCGAACGGCCGGGGATTCTCGTCGCCGTGCGCTGTCGCCCGGAGATGCGGCGCCTTCAGCGAGAGGTCGGCGTCGACGTTCGGCGGCAGCCAGATCGCGTCGTCGCTGTAGAGGTCCCAGAACTCCTTCGCCGGAATGTACGCCATGTGCGGGCGAGGCAGGCTTACCTGCATGATCCACGGCTGTTTCCCGCACGCGTCGATGAACTGCATCGCCTCTTCGACGCACCAATGTTCGACCGAATGCTTATAGGGAAGGCGCGGAAGGCCGCCCATCTTCCACCTGAAGAATGTCGTCGCGCAAATTCTCCAGGCCGAGCTTGTGGAGATAGTCGTCGTAGCCGGAGTGCAGATCGACGCTGATGTCCGCCGTAGACCTCGCGAAAAACGTCGCTGTCTTTCTCGATCCAGCCCATCGGGCAGTGAATCTTGCCGATCGCGGCGGTCTTGTAGCCGGCCGCGCGGAAGTGTCCGAGCACATTGGGCAAGGGACCGGGGCTCGGCCCCGAAAGCCCATAGTAGCCATGGTTGTGCACGTACTGGCCGGAGAAATAGCTCGTGCGGCTGGGGGTGCAGATCGGATCGTTGGTCACCGCGCTGGTGAATCGCACGCCCTCGCGGGCGAGGCGGTCCAGATTCGGCGTCTTGACCGGCACGATCCCCCCGCAGCCGAGGAATTTGGCGTTGTGTTGATCGGAGATCAAAAACAGCACGTTGGGGCCTTGCGCCCGCCGAGCTGGCTCCTTCGCCGCCGGCCCTTCGGCGCGCGCCGATCCTTGCAGCAAGGCCGCGGCCAGCGCGATCCACGCCAGCGCAATCCACGGCGCGGCGAACCCAAAGCCGCGGCAGCGTTCGAAACCGCTTCGATCCGCCCGCTCCCGCAGTGCGCTGCTTCTCCTGTTCGATTTCATCATTCATCTCCTGGAAGAATTGTCGTTGCAGACTTCACAGTGGACGCTTCCATAATTTCCGCCTCCACGCCTTTGATCTCAGTGCTCGCGCCGCGTCCTCTCGGCTTCGCCGCCGCGGGCGCGATTCAACGCGGCTTCTCAAGTTGGAAATCGACCTTGTCCTTCTTGGCCAACTCGAAAACACGCACCTTCATCGTCGACGCCGTGTTGTAGATCGCCGGGATGAAGTTTTCTTTCTCCGGGACAAGCTGGCGGCTCGGCGCGAATTTGTTGTGCACCTTCCTGTCGCTGTCTTTGAAACCGACGATGCGCACCAGATACACCCCGTCAACTGCGCACGCCGCCCCTGACAGGCAGGGCATATCGCCCCTCGGCGATCGCCGCGGCGGTGGATCCGCCGGGAGTTCCCTCGATCGGGAAGAAGCCGATTTCGCCGTTCTCGATGGGCTGGCCCGCGAAACGCACCTCGCCCGAAAGCACCGTCGTCGCGGGGCCCCGATGGCAGCCAGCCGCCAACACGAGCCCACTTAACAACACAAGCCGCCAACGGAATTGCACCATGCGGGGCTCCTTCAACAGGGAGGGAGGAATGGAGGGGGGAGTCAAAACGCGCCGCTAATCACTTCGTTGCCATTGATGCTTCCGAGGGCCTGCCAGGCGCTCAAGTTGATCTCGTCGCTGATGAAGTGCACCGAACCGTCCACCATGCCGACGTTCACGCCGCCCGGATGATAGCTGCTGGCGGCATAATGCGACGCGCCCCAGCACGGCGCCGTCGCCTGACAAGGAACCTTGGCCGGGTCGCAAGCGCCGTTGATCCACGCCTCCACATTATTCGCAACGTTGTCCTGCACCGAGTTCGGCGTGTACATGTGTTCGTAGGCGGAGCCATAATCGTTCCACCATTCGCCGCGGAGGTCGGGGCTGCCGTTCGGGCCCGAGATAACCTCGGAGATCGCCACGGTCTTCGCGGCCCCATCCGTCACATTCGCCATTTCACGGACCAAATTGATGTTGAACATCGACAGCTTCTTGCTCGTCACGGTAGGATTGATGGCTGCCTGATCTTGGCAACTGCCTTCGTAGGGGTCGAGGAGGGGCGCGTTGGGGAATTCAAAGCAGCCGTCGGCGCTGAAGCAGCCCACCACATTCGAACGGGCGAAACCTGGCCCCCCGTTCTGCCTCTTGTCATAATAGCCCTCCACGCCGGCATTGTCGGACGGGCAGCAATACGTCGGGATCTTCGTCCGATACGCCGCCGCCGCTGCCCCGTTCATGCAATCCGGCCATAGCGCGGCAAGGTCAAACTCGTTGTAAACGTTGATCATCTCCAAATGAGGCAACACAGCCATCATCCACGACACGCAAGTGAACTCGGGAGATCCCGTCTCGGCAGCGCCGATCGGAAAGGCGCCTTGTGCTTCGTGGTACGAATGCACGGCAAGCATCGTTTGCTTGAGATTATTCGAGCACTGCATTCTCCGCGCCGATTCGCGCGCCGCCTGGACTGCGGGCAGCAGCAGCCCGACCAAGACGCCGATGATCGTGATGACAACCAAAAGCTCCACCAAGGTGAAGCCGCGGCGGTTGCCTTTGCGAACGTCGAATGCGTTCATGCCGCCTCTTCCTTGCCAACGCCGCGAGGTTCACTCTCCCACACCCCGCCGCTGCGGCGGCATTACCTGCGCCGTCGCCAGCCGGCGATTGCCAGAAGGATCGCTCCGGCGGCCAGGAGGGCGAGCGTTCCCGGCTCGGGCACGGCCGCGGCCGTTACGCCGACGGCGCTTCCCCCACCGCCTTGCGACAGTGAGGGAGCGCCGCCGAGCGTCGCCATGTTCTCAAAACTGTTTCCTATCGGCGCGAGCGTCGCCGGAACTGAAGCCGCCGCACTCAACGCAATCGCGCCGGAACTGATCGGCGCCGAGGCCGTCAACAGCGCCCCAATCCCCGAGCCGCTGCCCAACACCAGCTTTCCGCCGCCGCTGAGCGTCACCACGCCCGTGCTCGACAACGCGCTGGCCGAGGTGATCGCGAGCGTCGCGGCGCTGACGTTCGTGCCGCCAGTGTACGTGTCGGCGCCGCTGAGGATCAATTCCCCGCCGCCGCTGACGCTCACGGACGTGCTCGGGCTGCTCTCGCTGATGCCCCCGGCGATCGTCAACGCGCTGCCCGTCGTGGCACTGACGCTCAAGTTGCTGCCCAGCACGATCGGCGCGTTGATCGCGTGGTTGCCGCCGCTGTTGCTCAGCGCCGCCGTGCTGGTGAGCGTGTTGGCCAAGGTCAACGTGACGCCAGTGCTCGGGCTGATCACGTAGCTGTTGGCTCCGGTCGTGCTGAAGCCGAGGCTTGCAAGGCTGCGGCTGCTGTCGAGGGTCACGGTCGCCGTGCCGCTGGTTAGGGCCGTGCCGAAGACGGCCGTGTCTTGGCCGCTGCCGGGCACGCCGCCGCTCCAGTTGCCCGACGTGCTCCACGTCCCGCTGCCGTTGGTCGTCCACACCCCGTTGGTCGGGCCGCCGCCGAGATCACCAGGTCGATGACGTTGCCCGAGGACTCGCTGAAGCTGAAGCTGTCGCCGGAGAGCGCGCTGGGCACGTTGCCGGCGGTGAAGACGCCGCTGGTCGCGCCGGTGAGCGAGCCGCCGTACTGGAACATCGCGTAGGTCCCCGGGGTCAGCGAGCCGCCGTTGGCGAGATTCAGCGTTACGCCGCTTGCGGGCAGGTTAAGGTACCCGCTCACGTTGACATAGCCGTTGCTGCCGGAGGGCGCGCCGAGCGTGTAGTTGAGCACGCTGCCGCTTTGGAGCGTCAAATTGGCGACGTTGAGCGTTCCCGCGCCGGCGGTGTAGCCCGGGGCCAACGTGCCCGCGGAAATGACGGTCACATTGCCGACGCTGCCGCTGCCCATGAGCAGGCCGCCGCCGTTGACGTTGACCGCGCCGCTGCCGTTGAGCGAACCGGTCACGGACAGGGCGCCGCCATTGACGTTCGTGCTGCCGCTGTAGGTGTTGTTGCCGCTCAGGATGAGCGTGCCGCTGCCGGTCGTGGTGATGCCGGTGGTGTAGCTGCCGTGGTCAAACACGTTTGCGGAAATTGTGAGCACGTCGCCGGGATTGACGACGTTGACGAGCAACGGGGAGTTCCCGGAGACGTTGTACAAAGCCACGCCGCCCGCCGCGCTGATCAGCGAGTTGCCGCTGCTGGTGATCGACTGCCCTCCGGCAATTGCATAATTGCCCCAGGCGTTGTATCCCGAGGCGTATCCCGTGGCGTTGCCGCTGAGCGTGCCGCCGCCGAGCGTGATGCCGTTGCTAATTTCTTGATTGACGCCGGAGCCGGAATAGACCGTGCCGTTGACATACCAGGGCGCACTGGCGTTGGCGATCGCGTTGCTGGCTTCGGCGTCGAAGGTGGCGCCGCTGGACACCGCGATCGAGGACGTGTTGCCAAGCTGGCCGGAGACCGTCAGCGTGCCGCCCGAGACGGTCGTTGGGCCGCTGTAGGTGTTCGTCGCGTTGGTGAGCGTCAGGTTTCCCGGGCCGGCCTGGGTCAAGCCGCCGGCGCCGCTGATCACGCCGGAAAACGTCTGATTGTTGCTGGTGTTCACAATCAGGGCAGCGCCACCGGAAACGGAGATCGCGGCCGCATAAGCGCCGCCGCCAAGGACGCCCGCGCCGCCGATCGTGAGCGTGCCGCCGTTGACCGCCGTTGAGCCGGTGTAGGTGTTGTTGCCAGTGAGGAGGAGCAAGCCGCTGCCGGTCTTGGCGATGCCGGGGTTGTAGGCGCCGTAGTTGAACATGTTCGCGGAGATTGTGAGCACGTCGCTGGGATTGACGACGTTGACGGCCACGGCGGCGTTGGCGCCCCCAGGCTCACGCCGCCCGCCGCGCTGATCAGCGAGTTGCCCGTGCTGGTGATCGTCGTCGCCCCGAGAATCTCGATAATTGCCCCAGTGGGGATCTCCCGAGACGTTGCCGCTGATCGTGCCGCCGCCGAGCGTGATGTTGTCCAAGGTTTGATTGAAGCCGGCGCCGGAATAGTACGTGCCGTTGTTGACCGTGATGGTGGCGCCGGCGCCGTTCAGATCGGCCGCGTCGTTCCTTTCGGCGTCGAAGGTGGCGCCGCTGGACACGGTGACCGAGGGCGTGTTTTTAAGCTGGCCGGAGACCGTCAGCGTGCCGCGGGATACGGTTGTTGGGCCGCTGTAGGTGTTCGCCGCGTTGGTGAGCGTCAGGGCGCCCGTGCCGGCCTTGATCAATGCGCCGCTGCCGCCGATCACGCCGGTGTATGTCTGGGCGTTCGGATTGGCAAACGTCAAGACGGCGTTGTCCGTGATGGCGCTGGCCACGGAGCCGTTGTTGGCGACGCCGTCGCCGAGTTGCAGCGTGCCGCCCGAGACTGTCGTTGTGCCGCTATAGGTGTTGCTGGCGGTCAGGATGAGCAAGCCGCTGCCGGACTTGGCGATGCCGCACGTCCAACCGGGCGCCGGGCCGCCGCCGAAGATACTCGAGGAGATCGTGAGCACGTCGCCGGGATTGACGACGTTGATGGCCACCGCGGAGCTGCCCTCCAAACCCACGCCGGCCGGCGCATTGATCAGCGAGTTGCCGCTGCTGACGATCGACAGCCCTGCGTCAAACTGATAATTGCCCCAGAGGGGATATCCCGCGGCGTTGCCGCTGAGCGTGCCGCCGCCGAGCGTGATGGCGTTGCTAATTTCTTGATTGAGGCCGGCGCCGGAATAGACCGTGCCGTTGACATACCAGGGCGCGCTGACGGTGGCGATCGCGTTGTTGGCTTCGGCGTCGAAGGTGGCGCCGCTGGCCACCGCGAGGGAGGACGTGTGGCCAAGGGCGTGGGAGACCGTCAGCGTGCCGCCCGAGACGGTCGTTGTGCCGCTGTAGGCGCTCGCGCCGGTCAGGGTCAGGGTTCCCGCGCCGGTTTTCGTCAAACTGACCTGGCCGCTGTCGTTCTGGATCACGCCGCTGAAGGTGCTCGTGGCGTTGTTGACGCCGACGGTGAGCGTGGGGGAACTGCTGGCGGCGGTGTTGTCAACCGTGCCCGCCCCGGACAGCGCGGCCGCCGTGAGACTGTTGCCATTCAAGTCGAGCAGGCCGCCGTTGACGGCGAGGTTTCCGCTGGTTGAGCCCAAGGCCAGGGCGGCGCCCATTTGCAGCGTGCCGGCGTTCAGCGTCGTGCCGCCGCTGTAGCTGTTGGCGCCGCTGAGAATGACCGTGCCCGTGCCGCTTTTCGTCACGGCGCCGTTGCCGCTGATCGAGCCGGCGTAGGACAGGGTGTCGCGGAGGTTGAAGCCGAAAACGGCGCTATTGCTGAGGACGACGGCCTGACTGGCCAGGCCCTCGCCGCTCGTGCCCTTGCCGATTTCCAGCGTGCCGCCGCCGACCAGCGTCGAGCCGCTGTACGTGTTGTTGCCGGCCAGGGCGAGCAAGCCGCCGCCGCTCGTGGTCAGGCTGTAGCCCGGGCCAAACTGGCCGATCGCGCCGGTGATTGTGCCGCCGGAGACCGAACCGTTGGCGACAATGACATTGGCGCTGGTGCTGCTGGCCAGGGTGATCGGCAGCGAGACCAGGCCGCCGTCGCCGACGGACAGCCCGCCCGTCGAATTGCTCAGCACGAGGCCGGCGCCGCTGTCGCCGGCCGCCGTGCCGCCGGCGACCGTCAAGACGCCGCCGTTGCCGATCGTCAGCGTGGTGCTGTTGCTCATCGTCAGGCTATAGCCGGCGGCGACGTTGACCGTTGCCGTGTTCGTCGTCGAGGCGGCCGTGTAATTGACTCCGACGAGCGTGTTGTTGCCGCTGACGTCCAAGAGGCTGGCGCCGCTGGTGGCGCTTTGGGCGATCGCCGGCATGCTGGAGTCGATCGTCCCTGCGGTGAGCACGCCGCCGGTGAAATTGAAGTTGACATTATTCGGGAACGTCGTGGCGCCGCCGAGCGGGTATCCGGTGTAGATCGCACCGTTGGGGACGCTGAACGTTCCCCCGGAAAGATTGAACACCGTGGTTCCGCTGTTCGAATTCCCGTTCGACTGGTCAAACAGGAGTGCGCCGCCGGAGTTGGTGATGGAGAGGAGGCCCGCGCTCAGGTTGACCGTGTTGGTTTGGTTGGGGCCGCCGCCACAGATGTCCAGGGCGTAGGTGACGTTCCTTGTGGTCAGCACGGTGCCGCCGCTGATGTTGAGCACGCTGTTGCAGGCTGCGGTGTTTGTGTAGACGCCGTAGCCCATGGTGACGGCGGCGGAGTTGATCTCGCCGCCGGCGCTGACGCCGACCGTGCCGCTGCTTTCATTTTGCACGGGGCCGATCCAAAGAAAGCTACCCGAACCTGGTATTTGCACGGTTCCCGCCGTGACCTGCAGGTTCGCGGCCATGGCGCCGCCCGCAAAACTGTAGTTGCTGCCGCTTGCCGCGGTGTTGACGAGAAAGATGGGGATATTGCTGTCCCAGTATTTGGTCGCCACGGTCAACGTCCCCTGGCCCGCCTTGACGAGGGTCCCGGTTGCGCCGCCCGTAAACGACGC
The DNA here is from genome assembly GCA_963791075.1 of uncultured Planctomycetia bacterium. Taxonomy (GTDB): domain Bacteria; phylum Planctomycetota; class Planctomycetia; order Pirellulales; family Thermoguttaceae; genus CAWBRF01. The sequence goes on along the minus strand of CAWBRF010000031.1, from coordinate 333,107 downwards.
GTTGCTGCCGAGGGTGACATTGTTGCCGTTGGTGTCCAGGGTCGCCGTTTGCCCGGCGGTCAGGGCCGTCAGGTTGGCGGAGATGTCCTGGGTGTTTCCCGAGGCCCACTGGAGAGTGCCGCTGGAGCCGGTGAAGATGATCTTGTTGTTCGTCGTGTTGCTCAGGGAGAGGGCGCTGGCGGCGAAGCTGAGCACGCCGCCGCTGATTGTCGTCGCGCCCGCATAGGTGTTTGTCCCGGTCAAGGCGAGCGTGCCGGAACCGAGCTTGGCCAGGCCGCCGATGTTGCTGCCGATGTTGCTGGAGTAGGCGAACGGGGCGGAGGCGTCGCTGGTGTCAAGGCCGAGGTTCGCCGCGGAGGAGAACGCGGCGCCGGTCAGCGCCGTGTTCAGGCTGGTGGGGGTGAACTCGCCCGGTCCGCCGACGTTCAACGACACCATGGCGCCGCTGGCGACCGTGTAGCCGCCCAGCGTGCCGCCCGGCAGGGCGTTGGCCGTCTGGATCTGCAGCGTTCCCGTGTTGACGTTCGTGCCGCCGCTGTAGCTGTTGCCGCCGCTGAGAATCACCTTGCCCGAACCGCTCATCGTCAGCGCGCCGTTGCCGCCGATCGAGCCGGCGTAGGTCAGGGTGTCGCCCACGTTGAAGCCGAACGCGGCGTTGTTGCCGACGACCACGGCCTGACTCGCCAGGCCTTCGCCGCTTGTGCCGTTGCCGATTTGCAACGTGCCGCTGGTCACGAGCGTCGAGCCGCTGTAGGTGTTGTTGCCGGCCAGGGCGAGCAGGCCGCTGCCGAGCTTGTTCAGGTTGAGGCTGCCGCCGATCGGAGTGGACTGGGTGTAAGTGCCGGCGACGGTGGTGTCGAGGCCGAGGAAGGAGCCGGAGGCGAAACTCGCCGCGCTGGCCAACGCGCCGATGTCGCCGCTCTCCCAGCCGGCCGTTCCCACGGAGACGCCGAGCGTCGCCCCGGCGGCCACGGACACGCTGCCCGCGGAGGAATAGCCGGGCAAGGACGCGGTGGTCGCGACCACGAGCGATCCATTGTCGACGTTCGTCGCGCCGCCGTAGGTGTTCGTGCCGGTTAAGTAAAGGACGCCGGCCCCGGTCTTCGTGAAGCCGTAGCCGCTGTCGCCGTCGCCGATCGCGCCGCTGATCGTCAGGTCGTGGGCAGCCGTGCCGCGGCTGACGTTGAAGACCTCGCCGGAGTTCCCCAAGACAACGCTGGACGAGCTGATCGTGCCGCCGCCGGCCGCGCCGGTGAAGGCGACCGTGTCGCTGCCGCCGGAGCCGACGAGATTGACCGTGGGAATGGAAACCAGGCCGCCGCTGCCGATCTGCAGCCCTGTGCCCGAACTGGTCAACGTCAGGCTGGAGCCGCTGCTGCCGGCCAACGTGCCGTTGACCACCAGCGCGCCGCCGTTGCCGATGGTCAGCGCGGCGCTGTTGGTCATCGTCAGGCTATAGCCGCCGCCGACGGAAATTGTCGCCGTGTTGGCCGTCGAAGCGGCCGTGTAGTCCGTGCCAACGACGGTGTTGTTGGCGGCGACGTTCAAGAGGCTGGGGCCGCTGGTGGCGCTTTGGGTGATGGGCCCCATGCTGGAGTCGATCGTCCCCGCGGTGAGGACGCCGCCGGTGAAATTGAAGTCGAGGTGACTCGGGTTCGGCTGCGTGCCGATCGCGTATCCGGTGTAGATCGTGCCGGGGACGCTGAAGGTTCCCCCGGAAAGATTGAACACCGTGGTTCCGAGAAACGAATACCCGTTCGACGTGTCAAACAGGTCTGCGCTGCTGCTGCCGGCGAGGGAGAGAAGGCCCGCACTCAGGTTCACCGTGTTGGTTTGGTTGGGCCCGCCGCCACAGATGTCCAAGGCGTAGGCGTAGCTTGTCCGGGTGGTCTGTACGGTCCCGCCGCCGACGTTCGAGCACGCTGTTGCAGGCTGCGGTGTTGTTGTAGACGCCGTAACCCATGACGAGGACCTGGGCGGAGAGCAAGCCGCCGCTGACGCCGATTGTGCCGCTGCTTTCGTTGGCCCAGGGGCCGACCCAAAGAAAGTTTTTGCCGCCCGGCTGCGTAAATTGGAGGGTGCCCGCCGTCACCTCGAGGTTCGCGGCCATGGCGCCGCCTTGGACCTGATAATAGTTGGCGTTGTCGGCCGCGGTGTTGACGAGAAAGACGGGGTAGTTGAAGGAAATGTAGGTTGTGTTGGTTGGCATTGTCAACGTCCCCTGCCCCGCCTTGACCAGGGTCCCGGTTGCGCCGCCCGTAAAGGCGCTGGTGCTGGCGAAGGCGACGTTGTTGCCGTTGGTGTCCAGGGTCACGGTTTGCCCCGCGGTCAGCGCCGTCAGGTTGGCGGAGACGTCCGTCGTGTTTGCCCCGGCCCACTGGAGCGTGCCGCTGGAGCCGCTGAAGAGGATCTGGTTGTTCGCCGTATTGCCCAGAGAGAGGGCGCCGGCGGCGAAGCTGAGCATGCCGCCGGCGATCGTCGTCGGGCCGGTATAGCCGCCCGTCCCGGTCAAGGCGAGCGTGCCGGGGCCGAACTTGGTCACCGCGCCGACATTGCCGCCGATGTTGCTGGAATAGGTGACCGGGGCGGAGGCGTCGCTGGTGTCAAAGCCGAGGCCCGCGCCGGAGGTCCACGTCCCGGCGGTGGCCAGCGTCGTGCCCGCGCTGCTCCCGGTGAACTCGCCCGAGCCGCCGACGTTGAAGGAGACCATGGCGCCGCTGGCGACATTGTAGCCGCTCATCGTGCCGCCCGGCAGGGCGTTGGCGGTCTGCACTTGCAGGGTTCCCGCGTTGACGTTTGTGCCGCCGCTGTAGCTGTTGCTGCCGGTCAAGGCGAGGATTCCCACGCCCAGCTTGGTCAGGCCCACGCCGCCGCCAATCGAACCCGCATTCGTGACGGCGGAAACGGCGTCGGTGGTGTCGATGCCCACGACGGAGCCGGTTGCGAACGCGCCGCTGGTAAACAGCGTGCCCAGATTGCCGCCGGTCCATTCATTGGTCCCGCCGGCGTTGATAAACAGGGCGGCGCCGGGCGGCAACGGAGTAATTGTTCAACTGGCCGCTGGGGTATTTGGCCTGAAGGGTTCCCGCGGAGACCACGGTGGGCCCGGTGTAGGTGTTGCCGCTGTTGGTCAGAGCGAGCGAGCCGGGGCCCGTCTTCGTGAAGCCGTAGCCGCTGCCGGCGTCGCTGATCGCGCCGCCGATCGTCAGGTTGTAGGCGCCCGTGCCGCGGCCGACGTTGAAGACCTCGCCCGAGTTCCCCAAGACGACGCTGGACGAGCTGATCGTGCCGCCGCCGGCCGCGCCGGTGAAGGCGACCGTGTTGCTGCCGCCGGAGCCGACGAGATTGACCGTGGGAATGGAAACCAGGCCGCCGCTGCCGATCTGGAATCCCGAGTTGCTCAGCGAGAGGCTGGCGCCGCTGGCGCCGGCCAACGTGCCGTTGACGGCCAGCGCGCCGCCGTTGCCGATGGTCAGCGTCGTGTTGTTGCTCATCGTCAGGCTATAGCCGGCGGCGACGTTGACCGTCGCCGTGTTCGTCGTTGAGGCGGCCGTGTAATTCACGCCGACGAGCGTGTTGTTGCCGGCGACGTTCAAGAGGCTGGGGCCACTGGTGGCGCTTTGCGTGATGGCCCCCATGCTGGAATCGATCGTCCCCGCGGTGAGGACGCCGCCGGTGAAATTGAAGTTGAGATGGCTGGCGGCCGGGTAGAGGCCGACCGCGTAGATTGAGTTTCCGGTCCAGATCGCGCCGTTGGGGACGCTGAACGTCCCCCCGGAAAGGTTGAACACCGTTGTTCCATTAGTGCCAGACGCGCTCGACGTGTCATAAAGGTCTGCGCCGCCGCCGGCGCCGCTGAGGGAGAGGAGGCCCGCGCTCAGATTGATCGTGTTGGTTCGGAGGACGTTGCCGCCGCAGAAGTCCAGGGCGTAGTTTTTTGCCAAAGTGGCCTGCAAGGTCCCGCCGCTGATGTTCAGCACGCTGTTGCAGGCTTGGGCGAGGTACGTGCCGGGGTCGCCCCAATCCATCGTGACGTTGCCGGTGGAGAGCAAGCCGCCGCTGACGCCGACCGTGCCGCTGCTTTCGTTGCCAAAGGCGCCGATCCAAAGAAAGCCGGGATTGATTCCGTAATTCGGCACTTGCAGGGTTCCCGCCGTCACCTGCAGGTTTGCGCCACATGGCGCCGCCTGCGATATGTTGGTTGCTGCCGCCCGCCGCGGTGTTGACGACAAAGGCGGGGACAAGGGGCGACCAGCTATGGTTGATCGGCACGGTCAACGTCCCCTGCCCCGTCTTGACGAGGGTCCCGGTTGCGCCGCCCGTAAAGGCGTTGGTGCTGGCGAAGGCGACGTTGTTGCCGTTGGTGTCCAGGGTGGCCGTTTGCCCGGCGGTCAGGGCCGTCAGGTTGGCGGAGACGTCCTGGGTGTTTCCCGAGGCCCACTGGAGCGTGCCGCTGGAGCCGAACAGGATTTGGTTCCCTGGGTTGCTCAAGGGGATGGCGGCGGCGGTGAAGTTGAGCAGGCCGTTGGCGATCGTGGTGGCGCCGGTGTAAGTGTTGGTTCCCTGAAGCGTCACCGTCCCGCCGCCGGTGATGTTCACGGAGCTGGAGCCGCTGATGCCGACGCTGTCGGCGGTGCTGATCGTGTAGGGGACGGCGTTGTTGATGAAGTTGACGGCAGCGGCGGAGACGCCGCCCGTGCCGACCGTCACGGAGTTCTGCGTCACGGCGACGGTTCCCGAGCCGTCGTAGTAATAGTCGCCGAAGGAGACGCTGGGAACGATGGCCGTGGCGGCGGCAAAGGTCCCATTGGCGAAGGGGGCCGTGTAAAAATTCGTGCAGAAGTTCGCCGTCGTGTTCTGGTCCCAGGAACTGCCGTTCGTGCCGTTCCAAAAGCCGATGTTCGTCACGTCGCGGACTTGCATCGCGTTCATCGACGGCAGAGCGCCGCTAAGGATATAGGACTGCGACGCCCCGCTGGCGGTGAAGTATCCGATGGAATACTGGCCCACGCCGTTCGGTTGAGTGTTGGCGGTGTTCGGAGAGAGCGCCTGCGTGCTGACGCCGCTGGTAAGCGTCGAATATGTGGTGTTCAGGACGTTCCCGTCGCTGGCCCACACCTGGACGGCGTAGTGATGTCCGCTCTGCAGATTGTTTAGCGTCACCGTCGTGCTGTTGGCCGTTGACTGACCGTAAACCAAGCCGCTGAGAAGGGCCTGGTAGTCTGCCGGCAGGCTCGTGAACGGGGCGCCGGAGTAGCTGAATGTGGCCAGGCTGCCACAGCCGACGCCGAGGTTAAGGTTCGCGTGAACGGCGCCGGTGTTGACGGACGTGCCGGTGAAGTTGACGCCGTTGACCGAAAGGTTCGCATTCGCCCAATCGTAGGCGTAGACCGTATTGCCCGCGGCCAGCACGTCGCTGTCGTTGGAAATGTTGACCGCCGTGCTCCAGACGATGTCCGCCCGAGCGGTGGAGTTCAGTGCGAGAACTGCCAGTGCCGCGGCGAGACCGCAAGCGACAAGCGACACCCGAATCGTTCCCCTAGAAACCATGGCGTTTTCTCCCGAAAGACGGTGAAGCAAGTTGGTGCAAGGAAACTCAATGACCAGAATTCGAGTCGCGACGTGTTTTGGAAGAGAGAGACTATCTCCCTCATTTTTCGGCTATTCTTGCCGCCGGAGGTTCCCGCGCAACCGCGCCGTTGAACCGGCAGCTTAAAAGCCCTTCCATTGATTCATGTTAACAAATTCGCGTCGTCCGCGTCAAAGAAATAGCAGGTTATTTTGTATTGAAATGCGCTATTTTTGTAGCGTTTTGCAACGGGGCGAGCGGCCGGCTGAGCAACCGGTTCCTGGGAGCCGGCCCATCGCGTGTCATTTTGCGCGATTGCATGTATCATTATGCGCAAATGCCGTTATGGCCAAAAGGCACGAATCGCCTATTCGCCATTTCGATTGCAGGCGTTGCAGACGCGACTTTTACTATAATCCAAAGGCCCATCCGCACAATAATCTTTTGCGCAAAACTTGTTTCATTTTGCGCATCCGGGAGCATCTGCGGCAAAATTCACCCCTCCGCGCGGGTGCAAGCAATCGCATCCTCCCTTCAACGCGCTACCGCACTGGCGGCACTGCCCAAGAAACCGCATCCTCATGTCAGGCGCGGGCTAGCGACTGCCAAACTGGCGACGATACGCCGTGGGCGCCATCCCCGTAACCGTGCGAAAAACTGTGGCAAACCGCTGGGCGCTAACAAAGCCCGAGCCCTTGGCAACGGCCGGCATCGGCACATTCGTGCCGCTCAACAACTCTTTCGCCTTCTCGATGCGCCGCGGCGGATCTCCTCGAAAACCGTGCGTCGCAACAGGCGCGGAACTTGGCCTCCAGCGTGCGCCGTCCCACGGCGACCGCTTGCGAAACGGCTTTCACATTAATCTCCTCGCCGGCATGGAGACGGATAAAACTCAATGCCGCCGCCACATCCCGGTCCTCGATCATGAGGATGTCGGTTGACGGCCGCGTCACGACCCCGATCGGCGGCAGGAAAATGGGAGCGGCCGGCGGCGGCTCGCCGGCCATCAACCGATCCAGCAGTCGGGCCGCTTCACATCCGATCTGCAAACTCGGGATCGCCACGCTGGAAAGCGGCGGCGAGGCAAGCTCGCATTCCAGGTCGTCATTGTCAACGCCGATGATTGCAACATCCTCGGGCACGCGCAAGCCCAACAGCCGGCAAATGTCCGCCAGATCGCGGCCGGGCGCGTTGTTGGAGGCAAGGATCGCCACGGGCTTGGGCAACTTGGTGAGCCATTTCTGCACGCGCGGGTCGATGGTCTTCCAACTGCTTGGACGCGGCATATAGGGCAGGCAGTCGGTGTGGCAGGAAACGACCGCATAGCCGCTCTCCGCCACCCGCTCGCGAAATCCAGCCTCGCGCAGCGTGACGCAGTATGCCCAGGAGTTTCCGTAGAAGCCGAAACGGCGAAAGCCTCGCTCGAGCAAATATTCCGCCGCCAAGCGACCCACCGCCAGGTGGTTAACGTCCACGGCGGGAATTCCAAGATCGGAGAACACGCAGGCGATGTCCACCAGCGGGTTGTTTATTTTCAGCAGTCTGCGGGCCATCTCCCGCGTCGAGAGGTAGGCGACGACGCCGTGCGGTTTCCATTTTCGGCATGGCGGGAGGATTTCCGGCTCCGAGGGTGCGTTGTGGAACACCCAGTTCTTCGTCCGCGCGTACGCGCGAATGCCGCGGATTATGTCGCGACAGCAGCTCGAATCGTGACCCATCAACAAGGCAATTCGCCGTACTTCGGTTCTCGCCATGATTTGCAACACTTCAAGGCAGGACGGCAATGTCTGGGGGTGGAACAACGCGTACGCCGGCGCCGACAATCTTCGCCCACTGGCGAATCTCGTCGCCCACATGGCCATAGCCCGCCATCCAATGGTGGCCGATGCCTTCGTCGTAAATCCAGGCAATCAGTCTGCCGGCTGGACAGCGAAAATGGGCTCGCAACGGATTTCCTGGAAAAACCATAGGCGTGGAGACGGCCTCGCCTTCGAGGACGGCCACTTGATATTCGTCTCCGCGAGGGAGAAGACTCACCAGGGTCACGGGCCCAGGCTTGGCGGGAAACAAGGCGCAGACGCCCTTGTCCATCAGGCGCACGGGGGCAAGAGCAACATCCCCTTGGTTCTCCGCCAGAGCCAACGAGCCGGAACCGCAATGCGCGAAAATCACGGAACCATCCTCCAGCGGTTCGAGCCAGTCGGCGTTGTGCGTGGGCTGGCCGGTCAAAAGCGCAAGCATGAGTTGGCCTGCGACGCCGTTAACGTCCCCTTCGCAGCCCAAGGGAATGCCTTCATCGGCCAGCAGGGAAGCCGCCAGGCACACCCGCCCCATCAGATGGGGATACCAGCCGAGCGTCAGCGCGCTGAGTCGATGCTGGTCAACAAGTTCCTTGACGGCCGCATATCCTCGCCTCCCATGACATTTCCAGGCGCAAGTCCTACCGGCACTCTCTCCACGCCTCGATCATCTGTTCCACTCCCTCCCAGGGCGTATCGGGAAAGATGGCGTCCATCGGGTGGAGGATGAAGCGGTTCGTCGGAGCAAGGACCTCGACGGCCCGCCGCACCTCGTCGCGAATCCTTTTCCGGTCGCCGGAGGCCAAAGTCAATGCATTGACGCCGCCGACCATCGTCATGCGGTCGCCGAACAACTCTCTCGCCTTCTCCAACGAGATGCGATCCAAGGTCGGATCGACGAAGTAGAGCACGTCCACGCCGGCGTCGGCCAGCCTGGGCCCCAGCCGCTCCACGCCCGTGGTCATCACGTAGGCGAACTTCTTGCCGTGCCGATGGGCCAACGCCGTCAGTTCGGCAAGATGCGGATAAACATGCGCATCGAACAAACGGGGCGACCAGAAGTCGGTCGACGAGTACCAGCCGCGCTGACAGACCATGTCGACGCCGTCCGTGGCCGCGGCCAGTTCGGTGCGGGCATAATCGGTCTGGGCGATGATGTCGATCAATCGTGCAAACGCCTCGGGGGCGTCGATGGCCAACATCACTGCCCCTTGCGCCCGCAAGCCACACGGCGGCGTCGATCCCGAACGCACTCCATGCCTGGGTGAGCAACCCTTTCCGCTCGGCAAACGCCTTCATCTTCGCCATCCGGTCGGCAAACCATTGCCGCTGGGAAGCGTCCGGCGGCATGAAGAGATGCGCGATAGCGTGAACGTCGTCCGGCTGACTCACGGGGTGATGAATGGCCCGCGCGACATTGTAATCTTCGATCAGGTTCACATGCTCGGGCTGCACCGGCCAGCCCGGCGGCTCCGCGGCCGTCCGCCGCGCCGCGTGGCGCAATCGGCCGGTCGGCGTTTCGTACTCGCGCACGAGAACCGGATATTTGTCGTTGCCGCCGGGGACGCCCTGGAGAGTGAGGCCGTCCTTGGCAACCACCGCCGGATCCTGACTCCAAGGCGCCGAGACCTCCAAAACGTCGTCGACGCCCAACGACAGCCACGCCTCCGCCCGCTTGAACTCGTCCTCCAATTCCCAAGGCTGCGGCAAGGTGTGAATGTGCTCCAGACGCTTCGTATACCAATACGACGCCTCTCGTCCGTTGGTCTTCCAACGCAAATGCTTTGGGGCGGGGAAACCGAAGCACCACGTCGTCAAGGGAACGTGATCCGCCGGTTGTCCGTTGATCGCCGCGAGCAGTCGCTCTCGTGAGGTCATCTTGCGCACTCCTGCTTCTCGAACGAACGCCAATCCCCGCGGTTCCTCATCTACTGCATGGCCGCCTTGATCGCCGCGGCCGCCGTTTCTTCCTGCTCCGCTGTCAATCGCGACGGAATCGGCAACAGAATGGATCGGGCGAAGCGGGCGTCGCTTTTCCCGCACGTTCCTTGATCGTAGCGGTAAACACTTTGCGCATTTTCGGCCAACGCCCACGGATTGCCGGCCGGCGAAAGCGGCGCCTTGCCGACCAGCGAAGGAATGTTGTAGTAGACGTGCAGCCCGTAGTCGGCGATGCGGAATGCGTTGTGCAGGCCAAATTCCCTCATTTTCGCCACAGCGGACCGGGCCTTCTCCTCGCCGTCAACCATGAAAATCAAGAAGGTTCCCGTGTCGCCCTCGGCATCGTTGAGGCGACGGAATTCCAGGCCGGGCGTTCCGCTCAACAGCGATTTGATGCGGTTGTTCGACGCCCGCATGTGCGCGACGATCTGCGGGAGCTTCTGGATTTGCACGCCGGCGACCGCGCCGCACAGTTCGGACATCCGCCGCCCGCCGCCCCAAGCGATTGCGTACGCTTCCGGCGTCGCCGAACGTCCGTTTTTGCGAATCAGGCCCATGTCGTGCGCGGAGAAGGCCCGGCAGTGGAGTTTCTCGTCGTTCGTGACGATCAGCCCGCCCTCGCCGCTGGTCATGTTCTTGTTCAATTGCAGGCTGAAGACGCCCATGGCGCCGAATGTGCCAAGCTTCCGCCCCCGGAAAGTTCCGCCGTTGGCCTGGGCGCAGTCTTCCAACACGGGAATCTTGCGCTGATTGGCCACGGTCATGACGGCGTCCATGTCGCAGGGGCTGCCGGCCATGTGAATCGGAAGGATCAGCTTTGTCCGGGGCGTGATCTTCTTTTCCAGGTCGGCAGGGTCCATGCACAGGCTGTCGTCCACCTCGCAAAGCACGGGGATGGCATTGACCTGCACAACCGCGGCGACGCTCGCCACCCACATGAACGCGGGCAGGACAACCTCGCAGCCGGGCCCAATCCCCAAAGCCGTCAGCGACGCGATCAACGCGCCGGTGCCGCTATTGAGGCCCAAGGCGCACTGGGCGCCGTAATACCGCCGCGCGGCGGCCTCATAGGCGTCGGCGTGCTTCGCCTCGCCCAGTCCATAGTAGCGAAACATCGAGCCGCGGCGGAGCACGTCCAAGACCGCCTGCTCCTCTTGCTCGTCCAGCCAGTAGGCGCCGGGAAACTCGTAAGGCCAATCGACAAGCATTGCACGCTCCCGTTCTTCTTTGAAGACCGCTTGATCCGGCGCAAATCGGACCCTCAATATCTTGCGGGGTGATACATGGTGACGAGTCGGACCGGCTCATCGGCGGCGGCAAACCCGCGGTGTTCTTTTCCCTTGGGGATGTAGAAGGCGTCTCCCGGCCGCAAGACCCGCTTCCCCGCCGTTTTCAGTTCGACAACCAAGTTGCCGGAAAGAACGTATCCCGCCACGTCGCATTTCAACGTCTCGAACGGCGGCCGCCGCTTGGAGGGCCGGATGGTCTCGTCGAACATTTCCACGCCGACGCCGGGCTGTTTGCGGAAGACGATCGTATACGTGCGGTCGCCGTCGCTGATCGCCCGCATGTGTTCGCGGGGAAAGACCGGCCCGTCCTGCCGCTTCTGGTCCTCGGCAAAGAAGGCGGCCAAGTCCGTGCCCAGGGCGGTGAGGATCTTTTGCAGCGTGACGATGCTGGGAGAATTTTTGCCGCGCTCGATGCAGGAGATGATCGCCGGCGTCACTCCCGCCAGTCCGCCCAATTGGCGGATGGACAGCCCGCACCGCTTCCGCAACATTTGTATCCGCCTAGCGACTTCTGTTTCCACTCTGTTGCACTCCTTTTTACAATCGTTTAATATATCATACATACGATTTAACGCAAGGAGGCGGAAAACGAACGGCGCCCCCCGCCGCGGACGGGCTGGCTCGCGACGACGATCAACTTCGGCAACGGCTCGACGCTGCCGCCTTGACCGTGAGCCGGCGTTATTTGCAGTGGACGCGGCGGTGAGCCCGGCGATCTCGTGTACGAGCGGCTCCGGCTCGGGATTCGTCGAGCCGATGGGCGAGAACCGCCTCGGGATGCGCCGCCGCCCAGCGGTCGGGCAGCATCTCGTCCAGCCGCGGGTCGTCCGCACGCAACATAACAGGCATGGCAAGTGTGGATGCGGCGCGCGCTTATCGTTGAGACCTGCGACTTTGAGGCCAACCGCAGTTTCAAAGTCTCAACTGCGACTTTGCGCCCGACACCTGCCTTCCCGGATCGGCGAAGAGGCCGGCATTGTCGTCAACAGGACGTCCAAACTCGACCGCAAGACGGGCGGGGGCGGTGGGAAGTCGTCAAGTACGCTTCCGCCCACGACCTGCGCCGGTCCTTTGGTTTCCGCTGGGCCGACCGGGCGGATACGTTCACGCTGCAGAACTGATGTGGCATTCCAACATTGAAACCACCCGCCGCTTTTATGTCGGGCGGAATGCACAGAATACCGCGGCGGCCCTCTGGTCGGCCCGGGACCGAGCAACAGGAACGGCCACGGAAGTTGCCGGGCGCAACACTATTGACAACAAACGGCCGGATGAGGAGATTCCGGCTGGTCAGAAACGACACAAGCCCTTGAATTGCAAGGGCTTGCGAAGTACGCCCAACAGGACTCGAACCTGTAACCTTCGGTTCCGTAGACCGATGCTCTATCCAATTGAGCTATGGGCACACAAACCCGCATTTTTCTAAGTATTATTGACGTTTCCAGGGGGCGTTGGTAGAATCAGTGGTGAAACGTTTGACACCCGTTTTGACACCTGACACCCCACAACCCCCTGGGAAATGTCGCATGTCCAAGCTTACCCGACAACCGCGGTTTAGCAAGCCCTCCCCCGATTTTCCGCTGTTTCCCCACGCGACCGGCCGATGGGCGAAAAAGATCAAGGGGCGATTCCACTACTTCGGAAAAGTGGCCGACGATGCCAAGGGGGAGAAGGCCCTCGCCCAATGGCTGGACGAGAGACAACCTGCTGGCCGGACGTACCCCGCGGGTGAAGGCCGAGGGGTTTACCCTCCGGGAACTTCTCGACCGCTACGTGGTCGGCAAGAGACACCTTCTTGACACCGGCGAAATTGGCCCCCGCCACTTTGCGGAACTGTACGCCTGTTGCCGCCGGATCGGCGACGCCTTTGGACTCCATCGCCTTGTGGTCGATCTTGCCGCCGACGATTTTGACAAGCTCCGGGTGAGCATCGCCAAGAAGTGGGGCCCGGTCCGCTTGGGGAATGAAGTGCAGAGGGTTCGCTCTGTGTTCAAGTTTGGATTCGAAATGGGATTGATCGACCGGCCCGTCCGCTTCGGTCCCCCGTTCAAGAAACCGACCAGGAAGGTGTTGCGATTGAACCGCACCAAGAGCGGCACCCGAATGTTCGAGGCCGCGGAGATCCGCTCTTTGCTGGATGCGGCCAATTCGACCATGAAGGCGATGATTCTGCTGGGCGTGAATTGCGGGTTCGGCAACGGCGACGTGGCGAAGCTGCCCGTCAAGGCGCTGGACTTGAAAGCCGGATGGGTGAATTTCGCCCGCCCCAAAACTGGCGTACCCCGTCGATGCTGCCTCTGGCCGGAGACAGTTGTGGCAATCAAGACGGCCCTGGAGCAGCGACCGAAACCGCGAAGCCCGGTGGCCGCCGGCGTCGTCTTCCTGACGATCCAAGGGAACCCGTGGGAAAGGACCGGGGTGAGCGAGCCGGACAAGGAGACCGGAAAGCTGACGACCACGAATAACGCCCCCGTGGTGCAGGAGTTTATCAAGCTACTGAAAAAGCTGAAGCTCCATCGCCGCGGGATGGGCTTTTATGCTCTCCGCCACACCTTTGAAACCGTCGCGGGGGCCAGCAAGGACCAGGTCGCCGTCAACGCCATCATGGGCCACGTCAACGCGACGATGGCCGCCAATTGCCGCGAGCGGATCGACGACGATAGGCTGAAGGCCGTGGTCGACTACGTCCACAAGTGGCTCTTCCCGATTGTGAAGAAGAATCGCTCCAAGTGAGGGGAAAGTGGAGCGACCGGCGGCTCCGCGCGAGCGTCAAAGGACACCATGCCGTTGGCAAGCATACGGCCGTCGTCGGCCACGGGCGTGAACGCCTCGCCTTGAGGCCGAAGGGCGGAAGGGCGAGGACGGTTCTTCAGCGGAAAGGGGAGGATGATCCTCCAAAGGTCGGGGGTCTTTGACACCTGTAAACGCCCAAATCCGCCCCATTATGCACTGAACAAGCACAACTAAAAAACCGCGGTTTGGACCCGCAAAACAGGGCATTTCCCCCGTTTACCGGCTACTGAACACGAAGGCCCGAATTGCCTCCGGAGACCGATGCTCTATCCAATTGCGCTATCGGCGCGCACTCCACACGCACAGAACTGGCTGCGCGGCGAGTTCCTGTACTTCACAAGGATGCCAGGAAACCAACGTCTGACAAGCCCCTGCCGGGAAGGATCCCTCAGCAAGACTGCCGTAAACCAGCGGCCCGGCAAGAACTCCAGAACACGGCTCCGAGCGATGCCCTACCGCCCAAGGAACATCCGCTTCGATGGAGACGAAAGAACCTGGGTCGTCACGCTGGATTGGACCTGGTCCTCGAGGTTGTCCGTGGCGATCGCCGTGTTTGTCACGCTGCTGACCGAGGACGTAATCCGGACGGGGACCGTGATCGTGGCAGATCCGCCGCTGGCAATCGTGCCCAGGTTGACCGTAATCTGATTCCCAACGACAGACGCCGTTCCCTGGCTGCTGCTGACGCTGGACGCCAACGTTTCGCCTGTCGGCAGCGCGTCGGAGACAGTGACACCCGTGTCGTCCGCGTGAGTCGTGTCGCCGTGGTCGTTGTAGGTTACCGTCAGCGTGTAAATCAGCGTGCCGCCAACGGAGACTGTCGAGACGCTGGCCTGTTTGAGAATCGTCAGTTGCCAGCCCGAGGGGTGTATCGGTTGATTGACGGTCGTCGTGCACGAGGCGGAGACGCTCGGCGCGTCCGTGCTCGTGGCGGTGGCGTTGTTGGTGATGCTGCCGACGGTCGTCGAATCAACGTCAACAGTAATTACAAAAGAGGCGGCCGGCGCGCCTGCGGTCAATGTGCCCAGGTCCACCGTGACCACGCCGCCGCTGACCGACGCCGGAAGCGTGGACGAGGCATATACGACCCCTGCCGGCAGAGTGTCCGTGACAACAACGTCGGAGGCGTCCGACGGGCCGGTGTCGCCGACGGTCACAGTGTACTGGAGCGGTTTTCCGGCGTCAACTGGATTCGGCGAGCCGGTCTTGGCAATCGTCAGGTTCGCCTCCGCGGTCACCACCGTACTGGCGGTCGAACGAATTGCCGTCGCCCAGGGAATCCCTGACCGTCGCGGTGTTCGTGATCGTGCCGCTGGCGGAAGAGCTAACCGTGACAATCACGGTCGTCGTCGCGGTGGCGCCGCTGGCCATATTGCCCAAGGAGACGGTGAGGACGCCGTTGGCGAAGCTCGCGCCTTGGCCGGGGGTGGTGGAAACGTATGTGACATCGGACGGCAAGGGGTCGGTGATCGTGACGTCGCTGGCCGTGGACGGCCCTTCGTTGGTTGTGCTGAACGTGTAGGTAAGCGTGTTTCCGGCAATTACGGTGGGCGGGGCCGTCTTGACGATGACCGGATCAGCCTCGGCGGCGTTGGTGAAGTTTTGCGTCAGCACGGTCGGCCCGGCGGCGACGATGCCGAGGACTTGCGCAGTCCGTCGCGCCCGGGCCGGTGACGGCGAGCTGGATCGCGCCAACGTTGCTGACCGTCGCGCCGCCGCTGGATCCGCTGGCAAAGGCGGAAAACGGCACGAAGACCTCTTGCGTGGCCGTGCCGTCGCCGGCCTCCGAAGCCGTCATATTGACGGTGGCCGTCAACCAGTCGTTGGCGTTGGTGTAAATGGTCAGCGTGAAGGTCGCGGCGTGATCGGCGCCGAAGCTCAACTCGATCCCCGTGTTCGCCCCGCCGTCGGTCAGGTCGAGATGATTGAGTCCGGTCGGGTTGTTCGGCGTGCCGGCGGAGTCGGCCGTCTGTCCCTGCCAGATGATTTGTCCGAGACCGATCGCCCCCGGCCCGGTGGAGAAATCGAGGGCGTCGGGCGTGGTCGAATCGGCGCCAAGCGACACGGCGCCGTGCGTCGACTGGAGTTGGACGTACATGTCGCGGGCGCCGCCGATCGCGTCGGACGTGGTGGCGTAAGAGACGCCGGCGGTGCTGCTGGGGAACGAGGCGCTGGCCGTCTGCGCCGTCGTCGCGAAGGAATCGATCGTCGTATTCGCCGTCCCTTGCAGTTCGCTGTTCGTGACGACGACTGTGGCGACGTTCTGGCCGGCGGCGAAAGTGTAACCGGCGATGGGCATCTGTTCGACGTAGTACGTGCCCGCGGTCGTGATGTTGTTAAATTCATATTGCCCGTTGGCGCCGGTCGTGGTCGTGCCCACGAGGGTCCCGCTGCCGACGCTGCCCGTCCACAACTCAACGGCGGCGGTCGGATATCCGTTGCCGGTGGCGGCGTAAGAGATCGTGCCGGCGATTGTAACGGGCAGGCTGACCGACAAGAGGCTGCGGGTTTCCAACGGCTCCAGGCGAAGCAACCGCCGCCGAGGACGAGCTCGATGCGCCTCTTTCCCGCGCTCCGTCGAGAGGAGCCCGGTGAGTGAGTCCGGCCAGGAAAACGCAGAACGCGACGATCGACTACGCGACATCATAATGCTCCTTGGACCTTGGGCCCGTCGCGCGAAGCACCGCTTCGAGTTCGCGGGCGGCAAGGTTCATGTCAGGTTGCCCATCTTTCCAGTTGGGCATAAGTCGCACAATTGGCCTCTTGTGTATTTTCGGTCGGGTCGCCTTCGAGGCTTCATTGCAATTTGGTTCACCAGGAGTAGTTGAGTCCGAAATTCAGGCCCTGCGCCCAAAAACCGGTTTGATTGAAGGCGAAAGCGGGATGGTTGAGGTTTCCGCCCGCCGGCCCGGTTCCCCCGAAGGTCAGGTTTGGATTGACGTCGAAGTCGATTTGATCGCCCGCCCGGGCAACGCGGCTGATGTAGATGAACGAATAGCCAAACGTGGCTTCCAGGCGAGACGTCAACCGATAGGCCAGCGTGCCGTTGAATTCCGGAACTACGGCGAAGGCGTCCTGGCTGTGGCTGCCGATGTTCGTCACTGCGGTCAGCAATCCGCCCTGGACGTAATCGGAGTGCAGATACGTGGTCGCGCCGACGGTGGAGGTCGTCGTGGTGAGCGTGCTGCCGTTGATGTTTGCAACCTCATACGTGTTTCCCAAAGCGATCTTCGGCGTCATCAGGAACGACCAACGGCCGCGGTCGATGGCCAGGGCCATGCCCAGGACTCCGCCGTTGAACTCATTCTTCGTGTCGAACTCATCGAGAATCGAGTACGAGGTGGGAGTGTAGGCGGCCGACGCCGTGGTCAACTCCTCGCCAATGCCCAACCGGTCGCTCAGTTGCAGATAGCGATAGCCGAGCAAGAGGTCGGCGCGCCAGCCCCAGCGGACCGCCGCGTCGCAATCGCACGGGCAATCGCAGCATCGCTTGCACCCGGCGAGGAAAATGCGGAGATCGGCGCCGGCGTCGGCAAAGGAAGTTCTCGCGTTGACGCTGACGCTTCCCGCGATTTCGCCCGGATACGCCACTTGTTCCGCGGACTGTAGATTGGTGGTCACGTCGTAGAACGGGCGGGCCAGGATGGGATCGCCCGGGGACCAATCGCTAAAATGGACGGCCGCGCCGCTCAGGGCCATGTACTCGCCCTCGATGGCCACTGTGCCGCAGGGATTCAACCACGCGCCAAGCTGCAAACGCCCGCCGGCCTGGATGCCATCGAGAATCCTGTCGCCTCCGAAAAGGACGACCGTGCCTTGCCCGCCGAGATACCCCGTCTGCGTGCCGCTGTTGGGACTGGCGGTTTGCACGCTGGTCACAAGCGGAGGCGTCGCCATCCCCTGAGTCCACCAGGTAAGGACGTTGAGATTGACCCAGTATGGCGCCGCAGGGGTGGGGAACTGGCAACAAGGCCTTCCGCACGGCGGCCCGCATCGCTCCTCGCAGCCGCCCTCATCGGCGCCGCAACCGGGCTCGTCGCTCGCCATTGCCGGCGGGTCGTCCGGCACGCGACCGGGCCGGCGGATCGACTGCTGTGGCGGCGGTTCGATCAACTCCGGCATCGGGTCCACCGCCGGCTTCGCCTTTGGCGAATCGGCCGAAGGGGAAGTCGCCGCATCGCCGCCCGCCGACGGTTTCGCCGGCGTGTCGTCGAAGGCTGCGTTGCGGACTTTCCAGTCGGAGGAGTTGTCAGGAGAACTGGCAGGCGAGGCGGCCTGGCGATACGGAATCCAGTGCAACGAAGATTGCGTTGACTGGCCGCCATCGGGCTCATCAGCCAAAATGGGCCAGGAACCTGCCAAACAGACGGCCAAAGCGAGGAGAACGTGACGAGTTCCCACCGTAACACCTTTCATAAAAAGAGGTTATGTCGAGTGATCCCGATTCGCCATGCGGCCAAATCGGGATGAAGAGCGTCTCTACACGTCCAGTATCGTCAACATAACCGTCAAACTCGTGCAATTCTGCGTAATCGGCAAGGTTTGACATTCACGAGCGTGAAAATTGGCCGTTTGCCGATCGGCGAGACAAGGCGCAAATAACCCTGGAGATGGGTATAGTGAGAAAAAATGGAAAAATCGCCGTTGACTAGATTCCACGTTTTCTCTATCGCCCCTCATCAACCCATTCGCCGAATGGGAATGGGATCGGTTGGCATCGCTTCCAACCGCATCGAGTAGAAATCGTGCGGTCAGCGAATCGGGCGTGTGGAAAGGCGACCCGTTGCCCCGTCTCCAGGTTCCCGGCTTCCGGCGGCCGTCACCTCTTCTTCGGCATGCCGACCACGGCGTCTGCGAATAGGCTGTCCTCGGTGGGCGCGTTGAGGTCCTCGTCCGCACGCTGGCTCCAATACTTGTATTGCGGATCGCCAGGGCGAAACGTGAAGACGGCGTCGGGCAAGGGACGGCCGCTGCGGTCATAGGAATGAACGCGGACCAAGACGGAACCATCGCGACACCGCTGAAAGGCGCAAGAATCCACTTCCGTCATCTTCGGAACTCATAGAACCTCGACAGGCGGGAAACACTTGGTGGGCAATATCGGCGGGGAGGGACGCTGGCGGCGGAAGCCATCGGCAACCACGGCCCTTTTTTGCTCTCTCGCGGCCTGAAATGACGCCAACCGTCGCGAGACAGGACGGTTCGCATCATTCGCGACCGTATTTACATTCTAGCGTAATTTCGGCGGCGAGGCACTGGCGGTTTCGATCAAAATCAGGCGGCGCTTCGTCTTCGCCCCGCCCGGCGCCGAGTAGGCCCCCACCCCCTTGCCGGCAGGGACCACCCGATGACATGGAATCAACAGCGGGAGCGGATTGGCCGCCATGCAATTTCCCACCGCCCGGGCAGAACGCGGCGAGCCCGCCTTGGCAGCCAGTTGGCCGTAGGTGCAGGTCCGGCCGTAAGGAATCTTCCGGCATTCGGTCAAGACCTTGCGCTGAAAGTCGGTCAATCCTTGCAGGTCGACGCGGACGTTGCGGAAGTCCTCGCGATGGCCGCTGGCATACGACTGGAGACGGCGGACGAGAGAGGCCGCGGTCGAACCGGCCTCGACGTCGTCGGCCGCCTCGGCGGCGACCGCTTTCCTCGCTGCCTCCGGCCTGGAATGGCCAAAGCTCAGTCGCCGAACTGCGCCGTCGCTGGAGACCACCGCCATCCAGCCCAAGGGGCTGGGAAAAACCGACAGTTCGAGCTTGGTTTTCATCGAAGCAACTCCCAAGTTGTGGGGGCTTTCCCTCCGCCACCGTCAAACTTATACTAAGGTTCCGTGTGGCACAATCGCTTTTATACTCTGCACGCTTTGAAATGACGCCAATCTTCGCGGGATGGGAGGCTCCGCGTCATTCTTGACCGCTTGCAGCATGCAAAATCGTGGGAGACTGGATGAATCGCTACAATTCACTTTGCGATGACTTCTACATCAATATGAATCTCGGCACGGAGATGGAGCTCCCCACCAGCCGGGAGACCGTGCTGCATTTCTTCGAGCGGATTCAAAAGACGTACCCGACGATGCGGAATTTCTACTGTCGCGACCACGGCGACTTCGTCCTCGAAGAAGACAAGGACAAAGGAAACTACCGCTGGTGTTCGATCGAGCCGCGGCGGGTCTGTTCGGGTCAAGTCAACCCGGCGTCGATCGAGGGCGTCCTCCAGCAGCACGCGCTGGTCCTGGAACTGGCGCCCTACCTGCTCTCGGTCAGCCCGCTGGATTGTGAGGCGTTGGACCTGCTCTACGGCTTCGATTTCACCTATCGCGGCAACCAGAATCAGTTGTTGGCCGACGCCTTGGGCGTCAGTCCGGCCTTCGAGCGGGTTCTCGACCTCGACGGCACGACGGTTGTCAGTTGCGAGCCGTCGTTGACGATCGCCCTGGATGAAGAGTGCCGCGTCCAGTTTCGCCTCAGCGTGGAGACGCGGACCAGCGCCTACCAGGTCCGCACAGGCGACTACCCGGACGAACAGATCAGCGTCTACGTGACCGCGCGGCAATACGGCAGCCTTGGGCCCGATATGACGTTCGTCGACACCTTGAAGCGTTTGAACAAGGTCTGTCAGGACATGCTCGATCAGCATGTCGTCGAGCAGGTTTTGAAGCCCCTGGCCCAGGCCATCTCGCTGAAGTGAGGCCACCATTCCGCAGATGCACCAATAACCATCCTGGAGATGGGTATTCCCGCGGATCATTCTGTATTTTTCTGGTCGCTTCCCCATCCGCACCCCCCTTGGGGCATCGTGCAAGCTATGCTTCATAAAGAAGGCGCCACGTGGGAATGTTCGCGCTGGAAAGAGGGGGGTGGTCCATGGTCGCGGCGGCAAAGCGAAATTCGCGTCGGTTCTGGTTTGTTGACCCAAAGGTGCAGGGGATCCTGGCTGCGCGGGTAGTCGTGTACTGGCTGATGTGCCTGCTGACCGTGGGGCTGATGATTTTCTGTTGGCGAAGCATGACCGACCCCATTGATCAGTTCTACGCGCACTTCCGCGAGGTGTGGCTCTACTACGGCCCGGCGGCGATCGCCTCGCTCCTGCTGATGCCGCTGGTCGCCTGGGACGTCATCCGCTTGAGCAACCGCTTTGCCGGACCGATTGTCCGCATGCGTCGCGCCATGAGGGCGTTGGCCCGGGGCGAGCACGTTGAGCCGATCCAGTTTCGCGACGGCGACTTCTGGCGGGAGTTCGCCGCCGATTTCAACGCCGTCGTCGAACAACTGCAAGGCCCATCGCTAGTCCCCTACGATCGCAGCACGTGTCAGGAAGCGATTTCAGTCGGCCTGGACGAGTAGCCGGTCCTGTGCCGTCGTCTTTTCGCTTATTACCCGCGCTTGACAGAATTCCCCAAACCTGCTAGGTTCAATCTGAGGGCGTGGGCGAGCGGAGGCTGGCGACCCTGCCAGATTTTTTTTGCACATTCTGTGCATCGCACTTTTGGAACGGGACATCCCGACGGACAACGGCGTCCGCTTGCCGCCCGATTCGTCTGTGCCGCGGCGACCACGTCGGAACGAACGTCAGTTGGCGCCCTAAGCCGCCGGTCCTGTTGGCGAAGAGTGCACTTCATCGGGTTCAGACGCGATCTGTTGTTGGCATAGCGGGCAAGCGCCGGCGAACGTTTTTCTTGAGGAGGGGTTTCCATGCTGTACGACTTGTTATTCGGCAATGCAAGCGCGCGTGCGACGGGCAAGCGTCCGCAGACGGGCGCGTTGGGGCGGCGGAGACTTCACGTCGAGCCGCTGGAAGACCGGCGAATGTTGTCCGGCGTGCATAGTGCGTTGGCGCTGAACCTTTCGCCGGCCACGCCCGATCCGACGACGATCACGTGGACGTCAACCAGCGGTTCTTCGGTCTACGGGCAGAAGGTCACCCTGGTCGCGGACGTCACAACGACCGGAACCGGCCCCGTGACGGGGATCGTCGATTTCTTCAACAACGGCGGCACGAAGCCGATCGGCAAAGCCCCGGTCCTGGCCACTGGCGAGGCCGACTTCGCGACCGGCAAGCTTCCGCTGGGCAGCGATGTAATCACCGCGACCTATGTCGGCAATGCGACCTTCGCCTCGAGCACGACGTCCGCGTCGGTGACGCAAAAGGTCGCCGCGGCGAGCACGACCACGGTGCTCTACGCCTTCCCCAATCCCACCGGCTACGGTCAGAAGACGCTCTTGACGGCCACAGTGTCCCCCGTGAGTCCGAGCATGGGCAAACCGACTGGCACGGTGACCTTCGACCTCGTGACAGACCCCTCGAATACGCAAACCCTCACTCCGCTGGGGACCAGCAATGTCGGCCCTTGCGGCGTCGCCTCCTTGCAGACCAGCGCCCTGCCGCTCAACGGCGCCGGCGACGTCATTGAGGCCGTCTATACGCCCGCCAACGGCAACTTCACCGGCAGCACGTCGCCCACAGTGACGGAAGTGGTCAATAAGGGCCAGCCGAAGGTCGGCATTTCGCTCCCTTCGACCACCACCAGGCCGATCACGTCCGGCGAGTCGCTCACGTTCACGGCAACCGTATCCGCCGGGGGCTATGCGTTCCCGGTCGTCTTTCCATTCGGTTGCGGGCTAGCGACATCGGACGGCACGCCTGCGACCGGGTTGCCCGATCCGGTCGCGCCGAACGGAGACGTAAACTTCTACGACGGCACGACGTTGTTGAACACCGGCGGGCCGATCGCACTCGTCGGCGGCAAGGCGACGTTTACGACCACCACCCTGCCCGTCGGGCTCAACGCCATCAGCGTCCAGTATCTCGGGGATGCGAACTACCTGACCGGCAGCTCGCGGACGTTGTACGTCTGCGTGACGACGTCCACGGCGACAACGGAAACCACGAGTACTGCGAGTTCGAAAACCAGTTGCACGATCGCGGCGGGCGGCTTCGCGATCGCGATGGCCGGCGGCTCGGGTTCGACGACCGCCTACTCGATCGCCGCCAGCGGCTGCACGGGTTCGACCAACAGCAGCGGCGCGTCGGCATCGACCATCGCCCAGGCCGTCGCCAGCGTCTTCTCCGCGTTGGGCGCCTGCCCCAAGCTCCCAGTTTAGGAAGCGAGCGTCATCCGACGGCAGCGTAGATCACGGGACCAAGGGCGCGAAGCGGCGGCCTTGCTCCCGTTTTTTCTGCGCCCGCGGCCGCAGGATCAATAGCCGTAACAATGGAGGGCGAATACTGCGGACGCAGCCGCCAGGCAATAGATGCCGAAGAGATGCCAACGCCCGCCCTCGAGCCAACGCGAGAGCCATCTCAGGGCGAGCAAACCGGCGAGAAAGGCGAAGACCATGCCCAACAGGCTGGGAGCGAACATGCTCCATGTCACGTCGAAATGCCCGGTTTTGCTGATGCTCCGCAAGACCTCCCACCCCACGGCCGCGGGGGTGAGGATGACTGCCAGGGCGAAGCTGAATTCCTCCAGCCGCGCCTTGCCAGGCGCCAAGCAGCAAGCCGGTGGAAATCGTCGCCCCGGAACGTGAAAATCCGCGGAAGGGGATGCTCAATCCTTGGACCACGCCGATCCATGCGGCCTCGCGAATCCCAATTTCTCGGTTGCGGGCCGTTGCACGTTCCGCCAGTCCGGCGATCAAGATCAACGCCCCCACGGCCAGCAGCGCCCCGGCGACAAGACCGAGGTTGCCGAACAGCAACTCGATCTCGGCCCTTGGCACATGTCCGCCCGCGTCCTTGACCAAGTAGCCTGACTTCTCCAGGCCCTTCTCGATTCCCTTGATGATCGGATAGCCGACGGCGACGGTCAGCATTGTCGCTGTAATGAGCCGAACCGCCTGTTGCGTGAACACGCCGCGGGAGGCGAAAATGCTGCTCTTCCACGCCCGCCAGAAGTAGACAATCATCGCGAACATCGTCCCGGTATGGAGCATCACCAAGAGCAGCGTCATTTCCGGCTTGGCGGGATCCAATCCCATGAGCTTCTCCGCCACGATCACGTGAGCGGAACTGGAAACGGGAAGCAATTCGGCAAGACCCTGCACGACGGCAAGGATGACGATTTGGACGATGTGAAGCAGGCTCATGTTTGAAATGCCTTGCGTATTGTGGTTGTCGCGATCCTATGCCGGGCCTTCGCGTCGCGACCGCGAATCTATCACAGACGGCGCGGGAACGCCAGCGGCCACGACTCTCAATAGTCCATCTTCGCGAACTGCCTGCTCGCAGCGAAGAGGACGTAGCCGGTGAACAACAAGGAAGTCAACACGGACAATCCCAGCGAGATGCCGGCGCCGCCGGCCAAGGGCGTGCGAAAATAGGCCCCGGCCCCGAGCGAATCGAAGACCAACCTGCCCAAATCCACCGGCTTGGGAAACAGCCAGTAGCCGACGTCGGCCAGCCAGACCAGCGGCGCGGAGAATCTGCCCTGCGACGTCAGACTCCGAGGCGGTCGTCACGGCATGTCGGCCGAAATTGATCGCCCAGCAGACGCCCCAGAAGGCGATCGAGCCGAACACGCAGACCACCGTGCTTCGCGTGCAGACGGCCAGCAGCAGGGAGAAGCTGAAGAAGATGGCGAAGTGCAGCAGCAACAGCGGAACGGCGCGCAGATAGACGGCGTCCCACACGCCCGTGCGGACGGCCAGCGCCAGCCACGTGCCGCCGACGAAATAACGCCGCCTGCACGAACACGAACGCGAGCACGCCGAGATACTTGCCCAAGCAGCAGGCTCGCGCGGGAAATCGGCTTGGCCAAGAGCACGGAGACGGCGCGGGAATCGAGGAAGCTCGGCAAGAAACCGGCCGTCCACACCAGCGTGAACAACAGCCCGAGGGTGTCCGCCACTCCGGCGGCAAGGATCAACTGGAGAAAATGGACGGCGCCGGCGACGTCGCGGGCGATGGGCACGCGGACGGCGCCGAAGGCCAGCCGCAGCGAGCCGTCGGCCACGGCGACGCCGGACTGGCGCAGTTTGTGGCCGTCCTGGGCCTCGCGGTCGAATCGCGGCAGGAAGTCGGGGTTCTCGCCCGCCGGCCCCAGCCGCGCGGCGCCGGAAACGCTCACGCTCAGGCAGACGACGATGCACACGCGTGCTCAGCCCGAAGCAGCAGCCAGCCGATGCCCGAGGCCAGCGACTGGCGAAACGTGTCTCGGACCAACCAGGCGACGGCGGCCCACGAGGTCGGGGATTTTCATGAGGCGGTTCCTGCATAGACGGGTTCGAGGGCTTCCTGCAACGCGTCGGGAGGGGCCGCGGCCGGGTCCTCGCCGACCAAATCGGCCAGCGACCCGCAATACGCCGCTTGGCCGTCCCGCAGCACGGCGGCCAGATCGCATAGCTGCTGAACGTCGCCGATGCTGTGGGAGACGAGGATGGCGGTGTTGCCGTTTTTCCTGCGCCGCTCGATGGTCTCGTGCAGCAGCTTTCGCCCTGCCAGGTCCATGCCCTCGGTCGGCTCGTCGAGCACGAGCAGTTGCGGCTCGTTCACCAGGGCCTGGGCCAGCGCCAACCGCTGCAACATCCCCTTGCTGAACGAGAGGATCGGCTCCGCGGCGCGGTCGGCCAGGCCGAATTGATCGAGCAACTCGCGGGATGCGCCGGGCCAAGCGGTCTGCGGAGACTAGGGACATCGCGCCGTAAAATCGCAGCAGCGTTGCAGCGTTGAGGTATTGCGGGAATGCCTGGCGTTCGTGGAAGTAGCCGACCTGGGCCAGCGTGCCGCGGTCCTCGGCCGGCAGTCCCGAAACGCAAGATGGTTCCCGAACTGGGCCGGCAGATCGACAGCAACGTCTTGACCAAGGTGGTCTTGCCCGCCCGATTCGGTCCGAGAACGCCGAACACCGAGCCGCGGGGCACGTCGAGCGAAATCGCCCGCAGGGCGTGGATGCGTTTTCGCCCGAACAGGCCGGCGCGATAGACCTTGGAGACTTCTTGGAATTGAACGTCAAATCGAGGCATGTTTAATCCTCATGGCCGAGAGTTGAGAGTCGAGAGTCGAGAGCAAGACATGCCCGCAGCCGCCTCTCAGCTCTTAACTCTCAGCCTCTCCGCTATTGAATGAGCGACACCTGGACGCCGTTTTGAAGGATGGTCTTGATTGCGGTCTGCAAGTTGGAGATGATCGAACTGGCGGAGCCGTTGATGATCTTGTAACTCGGCAAACTCGGCACTGCCCCCCGTGTCGTCGAACACATTGCCGGTTCGCTGCATATTGACCAGCGTCGGCATGCCGTTGGCGCCCTGCGGACCGAAGGCAAGACAGTGGATCAACAAGGGGAGGCTGGGCGTGCTGTAGCCTTGCGACGTGGACTGGGCGGCCAATTGCCCGCAGAGGGAGTGATCTGTGAAGTGACCGTGGAGTCGTTGTCGCCGTTGTCGTTGATGTTGTTGGGATATTCGCTGCCGCTGGGATTGGCGCTGTTGTAGCGGACGGAGTAGTACGACTGGTTGGCGCCGTTGTTGTTGGAAGTTGGCCGAGGCGGTGGTGTTTGGGGCGCCGTCGGTCTCGAAGATGATGATTTTCTGCGCGCCGATGCGGCCGTTGCCGCCGGCGTCCCCGGGTAGATCGGCCCATAGGAGAACGTGCCGGAGTGGACTGTAGGTCACGCAGCGAACTGTTGCGCGCTGAACTGGTTGTAGGCGAGCATCAACGGCATGGCGTAGCAGGTGCCGCCCATCGCCCGCGGAACCTCCAGGTTGTTGGCGTCGTAGGGGGTGACGGTCGCCGTCGAGCCTTGGCAGACGGTGGCGGGCGGATACCAGAGCGATTCGCTCAGCGCCTGGTAATACTGCCCCAAAGGGACGCGGACGCGGTTGAATCGCGTGCCGCTCGTGTCGGTGGCGCTGGTCTGGGGAACGCAGAACATGATCAGCGAGATCATGTCGTTGGGATGATTGTTCTGGATGTCGCTCAGGGCCCCCTGAACGCCAAGCTTGCAGGCGTAGGTCAGCGCCTCGTGGCAAGTCCCCGGCCACCAGCAGAATTGCGTGCAGTTGTTCCCGTAGCCGGTGTACCAGAGGTTGTAGTTGCCGAGAAAGTCGATCATCGTCATCGGGCCGAACCAGAAGTCCAACAGCGGCCGCTGGGGGTTGTCGGCGTAGTGCATGTACGGCATTCCGCCGGTCTGCGAGAGGCTGCTCAGGGGGGTGATCTTCACGGTTCCCCACGGGAAAGTCGCCGCCGTAGCCGGTGAGTTGGCCGATTCCGGTCGTGTCGTTGTTGATGCCCACGTAGCTGCTGGAGTTCACCTGCATGACGCCGAGGACGTAATCGATATAGTCCTTCCAGAACCGCTGGTTGAGGTCGGTGGGCGGCCAGGTGGAGGTGCTGATGCTCGTGGGAATCTGGGTGTAATAGACGATCCGTCCCGACTGCAGCGATGCGGGGAAGACCTGCGGACCGACGTTGTTGATGAAGTTCAAGATCGCCGTGTAGTCGATCTGGTATCCACTGGTGCTGTTGGCGTGGGGGGCCTCCAGTTGCCGTTGCTGTCTCCACAGCAGGGAGTTGTCCGCCGGGGCCGTCGTCGAGTTTTTGAAGTTGAAATAGACGGTCCGCCAGTCCTTCGTCGGATCGGGCGGCCAGATGAAGAACGTCTTCCCCCAGTAGCCCGGCCCCACGGTATATCCGGTGAACGTCCCCGTCGTGGTCATGTTGTAGCCCCGGATAGGCGTAGCCGTGCGTCTCCCAAGTCGGGTCGTATGTGGTGTTGTCCACGGGTTGTTGATGTTCAACATCTGAGCCACGGTCTGGGCATAGGTCGAAGTGGTGTTGAAGTTGCTCTTCGCCGGGGTGTCGCCGCCGGGGTCAGTGAAAAGCTGGACGAGGCGTAGGTGAACGCCTGCGTGCCGTTGGCGTCGGGTAGAAATCCTGGATGATCGGCGGCCGCCCGTCGCTCGTGGTCGATCGAGAATGTTCGCGTCTTGGTAGGGCGAAGCCGGTTCCGTCGCCTCGCAAATCTGGCTGCCGGCGGCGCTGTAATGGCCGAACTCCGGATAAACCGGGTCCATGTTGTTCGTGTTCCGGTCGCCGTAATAGGGCGTTCCCAGCAGGCTGCTGAATCGCATCGAGCCCGAGTAATCGAGGATCAGGCAGATGTCGCGGGGGCGATGCGCGGCCGCCGAACGTCGCCTGGAGATTCGGCACGGACAAGTTCATGATCTTGGCGAAGCCGAGGTTCGTTGTAGACGTTGGCGGAAACGATCGCCTGCACCATGTTCCAGTTCTGGTTGGAAGGGCCGGGAAACTGCCCTTGAAACTGCTGGGCGGTGGTAGTTGTAGACGTAGCGTCCGATGTTCAGCGTGCATGCGCTGGTCGTCAGACTCGCGCCCAGCACCGTGTTTCCGACCAATGCCTGCTGGGCCGCGGGCGTCGCGGCGGAGTAGTTGCTGTTGGTGGCCGTGTTGCCGTTCAGCGCCCGCGTGCCGGCCAGGGCGGCCGCGTCGGCGGCGTCGCAAAGCTGCGTCTGGGCGAACGTCAGCATGCCGAGGTCGATCGCCAAGGCCACGCAGGCCATCAAGGGGATCAAGCAGACGACGAACAACACCAGCGTCGCCCCGCGCCTCCGCCGCGCCCGCGGCCGGCGGCGGCCGCCGCCGCGCAGCGGGGAAACGACGGTCCGAATCAAAAGATGCCTTCATCGAAGTCGCCACTGGTTTAGTTTCCCTCGCTTGGTTGGATCGATTGAAAGGTCGTGTTCAACGTTTTCGGCAAACCGAGCAGCGTCGGCACCATGAACGTGTACGTGCCGCTGACGGAAACGCAGACAAACGTGCCCGCGGGTGTGCCGTTGGTCCAAGCTCCCGAATTCGGCCCCGTCGTCAGGTGCCCACGCTGACGCTGATGCTCGAATTGCTGAGGCTCCACATGCCGGGCAGGTCGCTGTTGACCACGTTCTGAATGTCGGTCAACGCGCCGCCGTAGGTGACCGCCGTTCCGCCGCTATTGTCGATCACGATCGGGTCGGTGTGCTTCGCGGCGTAAACGGCGCCGGCGCGGACGGCGTTGTTGTAGACGTGCTCCGTCATCAGCCAACGCCCGTACTCGAAAAGCCCCAGGAAGAACAAAATCACAAACGGCAGCACCAGGGCCGCCTCGACGAGCACGGCGCCGCGCCGGGCCCGCGCCTGCCGGCGGCAAAACCGGTTTGATTTCAGAGCATGTAGTGTGGGTCGAGCGCAGCCAGCCCCGCCGTCAACTCCGCGCAGACTCTCGTGGGGCTCGCGGCGCTCGACCCACCCGACCGGCCTTGTCAATCGCGGAAATGGAGTAATCATGGTCCTCAGTAAACGTTCTGGCCGTAGGGAAGCGTCGGGTTGACGGTCACCACCTGGTCGTTGTTGGACAGCCAATACACCGTCGCCGACGCCTGCGTGACGCCCGTAATCGGGCTCGCCACCCAAGTCAGGCTGCTGAACGCCGTCCCGGAAAGCGTCACCTTCACGGAAAACGGATCGAGCGGAATCGCATACCCCGGGTCGGTCCATGTGTCGCTGCTGAGATTGGTGACCGTGACCGAGGCGCTTGTGGCCACGGAACTGGAATAGCCCGCGGCTTGCAGGTAATTCTGCACCTCCGTCGTCACCATGGTGCAGGTCACGGGCGTGCCGGTGCTGCTGACGCCGCCGGCGGCATAGCGGGCGCCGACGCGGGCGGCGCTTTGCAGGGTGGTCGAAATGTCGATCAAGCGGCCGACGTCCCACACGCCGAACATGAACAAGACGACCCACGGCATGATGATCGCCGCCTCGACGGCGGCGGCGCCCGACCGCGGCTGCCGGCTCCGCCGCGCGGCGATGCGAATCACTCCTCTGCCCATGGCTGATCCCAATTTCTTTCTACAAAAGGCCGATTGCCCGTCTGCGGCGGAGGGAATCTCCGCCCTCGGTCGCATTTCCGGCTCCATACAACCATAGCATTTTGCAAGCGTAGCTTAACGTCGGCGGAAGGCGAACGGACTGGGCGAGTCCGCACGCCTGCCAGGTCCGAAGATGCCGATTCTGCCGGTTGTGCGGGCCATCCTGCGTCGGTTGTCGGTTGACCCCCTGCGCCGCAGCCGGTATGATGGGTTTTGGGCGTTCCTGGGCGCGGGAGCGCGGTGTCTCGTCCCCGGCGGTCCCGAGAGAAAGGCTTTCGCGGCTGCCCGTTTCGCAAAAATCGGGACGGTTCTCAGGAGATTGGCACGATGACGGAACCGGCCGAGGCAAAGACGGCAACGCCTGCTCTCCACCAGCCTTATGTCCCCAATGAAGCGAACCTCCCCGAGTTCACCTGGCCGGCCCTGCTGGTCGGCGCGGCGTTGGGCATCGTCTTCGGCGCCTCGTCGCTGTATCTCGTGCTGAAAGTCGGCATGACCGTGTCGGCCTCGATCCCCGTGGCCGTCCTTTCGATCACGCTCTTCCGCCTCTTCACCCGCGTTTTCGGCGTTCGCCGGGCGACGATCTTGGAAAACAACATCGTGCAGACGGCCGGTTCCGCGGGCGAGTCGATCGCCTTCGGCATCGGCGTGACCATGCCCGCCGTCATCTTGCTCGGTTTCAAGATGGAGATCAGCCAGGTGATGGTCGCCGCCGTGCTCGGCGGCGCATTGGGCATCTTGATGATGATTCCGCTGCGGCGGGCGTTCATCGTCAAGCAGCACGGCGCGTTGAAGTATCCCGAGGGGACCGCCTGCGCCGACGTGCTCATTGTCGGCGAGCAGGGCGGCGCCAGCGCGCAGGACCGTTTTCGCCGGCTTCGGCGTCGCCTTCGTCTACCAGTTCTTTTGGCAAGGGCTGCGACTCTGGAAGGAGACGATCAGTCGCCCGCTGCACTGGTTCGGCGGCGCCGTCCCCGCCCTGGAGGCGAACCCGACGCTCTTGGGCGTGGGCTACATCATCGGTCCGCGGATCGCCTGCATCATGGCGGGCGGCGGCGTGCTGGCCGCTTTCGTCCTCGTCCCCACGATTCGCTTTTTCGGCAGCGGGCTGCACGACCCTCTCTTCCCCGGCACAGTTCCCATTTCCGCCATGAGCGCCGACGACATCGCCGAATATTACGTCAAGTACATCGGCGCCGGCGCGGTCGCCGCCGCCGGGATCCTCAGCCTCGTTCGCGCGATGCCGCTGATCGTCGGCTCGCTGGTCGCGGCGATTGGCGACCTGCGGCCGGGCAAGGATGCAAAACGCGGCGCCGTGGCGCCGAACCGACCGCGACATCCCCCTGCCCTTGGTCGCCCTGGGCGCCCTGGCCCTGATTGTCGCCATTTGGGCCTCCCTCCCCTTGGGCTCGCTCTGGAGCCCCGTCAACCTGCTCGGCGCCATCCTCATCATCCTCTTCGGCTTTCTCTTCGTCACGGTCTCCTCCCGCCTGACCGGCGAGATCGGATCGTCGTCGAATCCGATTTCCGGCATGACGGTCGCCACCCTCCTCTTAACGTGCCTCATTTTCCTCGCCCTCGGCTGGAAAAGCCCGCCATATCGGCTGATCGCGCTGTCCGTGGCCGCGATTGTCTGCGTCGCTTCGTCCAACGGCGGCACCACGTCGCAAGACTTGAAGACGGGATACCTGGTCGGGGCGACTCCCAAGTATCAGCAGTTGGCAATCCTCGTCGGCTCAATTTCCTCGGCCCTCGTGATTGGGTCGATTCTGATGGTTTTGATTCGGGCGAGCACGGTGTACACGACGCAGAAACTTCCCCAGTTGGCGCAGCCCCTTGCCGTCGCCGATTTGCCCGAACGCGCCAAGGCCCCCAACGACAACACGAACTACCACGTCTGGCGCACGCGGAGGGGAATCCGCAGGGGGCGAAGCCGGGCACGTATCTGGTCAACAACGCCGGGCGGATCAGAAAACAGGAAGTGCTGAAGAATGTGCCGCCGCAAGCCCGCATCTTTGCCCTGATCACCGACGGCATTCTCAACCAGAAGCTGCCTTGGACCTTGGTCCTCTTGGGCGTGGCGATCACGGCGGTCTTGGAACTCAGCGGCGTTTCCTCGCTCGCCTTCGCCGTCGGCGTGTATCTGCCGCTGTCTTCCTCGGCGCCGATCTTTGTCGGCGGCGTCGTCCGCTGGGCCGCCGATCGCTGGACCCAAGCCGCCGGGGGCAAGGCGCGGTCCGAGGCCGAGTCGGAGATGAGTTCCGGCGTCCTTATGGCCACCGGCTTCATCGCCGGCGGCGCCATGGCCGGCGTGCTCATCGCGTTTCTCCTCCTCTCCAGCGAACGAATCAAAGAAAAGCTCGGCGTCTGGCAATACCGTCTCGAACCCGTCGCCGCGGCAAGGCCGCTGGCCGAGGAGTGCGCGGACGCGGCGGCCCGGGAACTTGGCCTCGGCCAGGCCCGTTCGGCCGTCGAGAACGAGGAATTCAAGTCGCTCTCCGACGAGATCGCGGATTTGAATGTGGATCAGCTCGCTCGCTTCGTCGCCGTCCCCGCGGGCGCGAAACTCGCCCTGCCCAACGGTCAGACGCTGACGACGCCCCATGCCGCTTCCCTCGGCCGGATCGCCGCGGAGAGCTTGGGCAGCGAAGACCAGGCGGAGTTGATTTTCGACTTGAACGAAGAACGACTCGCGAAGCCCGACCGACTGCCGGCGGGCGCCGAACTGAAAATCCCCCAGCGGAATTGGCCTTCCTTGGCGGCATTCGCCGGACTGGCCGCCGCGCTTTTGTTCGTCGCGCTGCGACGAACCGACTAGAACACGGAGAGATCGCTCGATGAGATTTGCCTGCAAATCCGCCGTCGCAACGGCAATCCTTTTTGCCGCCGCCGCGCGCGGCGACGAGGGCATGTGGCTGTTCAACAATCCGCCGAAGCGGGAACTCCAGCGGCGCTACGACTTCCAGCGCGCCGGACGCGTGGTACGCCCACCTCCAACGGTCCTCGGTGCGGTTCAACTCCGGCGGATCCGGATCGTTCGTTTCCTCCGCCGGGTTGGTGCTGACGAACCATCACATCGGCATCGACAGTCTGGAAAAACTGAGTACGGAAAAGAAAGACCTCGTGGCCGCCGGGTTCTACGCGCGGACTCGCGGCGAGGAATTGAAATGCCCGGACATCGAGTTGGACGTTCTGCAAAGCATCGAGGACGTGACCGCCCGGGTCAACGCCGCCGTGCTTCCCGGCGCCAGCCTGGCCGACGCCGAAAAGGCCCGCCGCGCCGTGATGAACACGATCGAGCAGGAGTCGTCCGAGGCGACCGGCCTGCGGAGCGACGTGATTTCGCTCTATCACGGCGGCCTGTACCACTTGTACCGCTTGAAGAAATACACGGACGTGCGGCTGGTGTTTGCCCCGGAGGAGTCTGCGGCGGCGTTCGGCGGCGATCCGGACAACTTCGAGTATCCCCGCTGCGACTTGGACATGTGCGTCTTCCGCGCGTACGAGAACGGCGCACCCGCGAAGATCCGCGATTACCTGAAGTGGGGCCGTGCGGGCGCCGACGACGGCGAATTGACCTTCGTCTCCGGGCATCCGGGCCGCACGGATCGCCAGGACACGGTCGCCAACCTGAAGTTTCTCCGCGACGACGCCATCCCCTTCAAGCTGGAAATTTTGCGGCGGCGCGAGGTGCTCCTTTCCGTCTACAGCCAGCGGAATCAGGAGAACGCCCGCCGCGCCAAAGAATACCTGCTGGGCATACAAAACTCGCGGAAGGCCGAGGTCGGGCGGCTCGCCGGGCTGCAAGACCCGGAGCTGATGGAGAAGAAGCTCGCCGACGAGACGGCGTTTCGCCGCGCCGTCGAGGCCGATCCGCGGCTCGCGCGCGACTGCGGCGGGGCCTGGGACGACGTTGCCGCGGCAGTTCAGGCCTGGCGCGGCGTCTACCTCGACGAACAGTTGATCGAGCACGGCCTGGCCTTCGACAGTCGTCTTTTCGACATCGCCCGCACCCTCCTCCGCCTCGGCGAGGAAAGACAAAAGCCGAACGCCGCGCGGCTCCGCGAGTATCGCGAGTCGAACCTCGCCTCGCTCGAGCAGTCGCTTTTCAGCCCGGCCCCCATCTACGACGATTTGGAATCGCTCACCTTGGCCGATTCCTTCGCCATGCTCATGGAGATGAAGGGCTGCGACGACGAGTTGGCGCGGCGGATCATGGCGGGCAAGTCGCCGACCGATCGCGCCGCCGAACTGGTCGCCGGCACGCGGCTGGGCGACGTCGCCGTGCGCAAACGGCTCGCCGCGGGAGGATTGGCCGCCGTCGAGGCGTCGCATGATCCGATGATCGAACTGGCCCGGCTGGTCGATCCGACGGCGCGGAAACTCCGCCGCTTCAACGAGGAGAGCGTGCAGGAGTCGCTGCAACAGTCGTATGGCAAGCTGGCCCGGGCGAGGTTCGCCCTGGAGGGGACGAGCGTCTATCCGGACGCCACGTTCACGCTGCGGCTGGCGTTTGGCGTGGTCAAAGGCTACAAGCGGGCCGGGCAAACGCTTCCGCCGTGGACGACCCTCGGCGACGCCTTCCGCCGCGCCGACGAGCACGGCAACTGCGAGCCCTTTAACCTGCCGCCGCGCTGGCTGGCGAGCAAAGACCGCCTCGATCTGAACACGCCCTTCAACGCGGTTTCCACGGTGGACATCATCGGCGGCAATTCGGGCAGCCCCGTGGTAAATCGCCGCGGCGAGTTGGTGGGCTTGATTTTCGACGGCAACTTGCCTTCGTTGGTGTGGGACTTTGCCTTTACGGACAAGGAAGGCCGGGCAATCGCGGTCGATTCCCGCGCCATCCAGGAAACTCTGCGAAAAATTTATGACGCCGGCGAATTGGCGGATGAGTTGGGGCATTAGCGGATTGTGGCGGGGCTCGCTGCGATCGGCCCACCCTGCGGTTCCGGAATTTCCTCCGCCGCGCTGCAGTTGTCAAGACTTTCCGGCGGCGGTATAATCGCATTTTTCCGCGTCCCGGACAACGCCCTCCCCAGGCCGCCGCAACACGCGCGGCTTGCTCCATGAAAAAACGTCTGTTTCGATTTCTCGGTCCGTGCCTCGTTTTGCTCGTCTTTGCGCTGGCCCTCCGCCTGCTCTACGGGATCGTCAAGGACTACAGTGTTCACGACATCGTGGACAGCGTGAAGCAGATTCCCGCCGTCTGGATCGCCGCGGCCGTCGCCTTGACGGTCGTCAACTACGTCATTCTCATCGGCTACGATTATCTCGCCGTTCGTTACGTCGGCGACACCGCTGCCGCTGTGGAAGATCGCCCTGGTTTCCTTCGCCGGCTACGCGTGCAGCTACAACATCGGCGCGACCTTGGCCGGCACGTCGATTCGCTACCGGCTCTACTCCGCCTGGGGCGTGCCGCCGATGAAGATTCTCCAGTTGCTGGTGATTCTCGGGCTGACGTTCTGGTTTGGCGTCTTCGCCTTGGCGGGGGTGATTTTCTTGGCCGACCCGCCGCGCGTCCCCAACGGCGCCACGGCACCAGCGCCGGCGACAACGTCGCCGCGATCACCCAAAAGCTCCCCAGCGCCGGCCATCGCACGAAAGACGAGTGGCTGCACTGGGTAATGAAGACGCTCCGCTGGCTGTCGCAATATATGCGGCCCATCGGCGGCGTGCTGCTGGCGCTCGCCCTGGCCTACGTCGGCCTGTCCGCATTGCACAAAGGAAGCGTCCGCGGCGTGCCCCTGCCGCCGTTTTCGCTGACGGTCCAACAAATCCTTGTCGCCTCGGCCGACCTGCTCGTGGCGGCCTGGGTGCTGCACACGCTCATGCCGCGGATGAAGGGAATCGACTACCCGGAACTCGTCGGCATCTACATGATGGCCTACGTCCTCGTCGTGCTCAGCCACGTGCCCGGCGGTCTCGGCGTCTTGGAGCCGACGATTCTCGTGCTGATCCCGCACGAGTATCGCCTGCAAGGATTCGCCGCGCTGATCGTCTTCCGGGTGATCTACTATTGGGCGCCGATGTTGATCGCCATGGTCTTGCTGGGCCTCTACGAGTTTTCACTCCGCAAGCAATGGCTTTCCTCCAGCGGAACAATGCCGGGGGCGGAACCGCCCAACGACGCATGAACCGGTCTCATTCGATTTTTCCGCACCGGCTGGCATGGCTGGCGGTCTGCTGCACGTTTCCCTTGATCCTCGCGGGGGCGACCGTGACCGGCTACGGCGCGGGCATGTCCGTGCCCGACTGGCCCACCACCTTCGGACGATGGTTCTTCCCGATTGTCGTCTGGATCGGCGGCGGCTCGGGCGACAATCCTAGACTCTGGGACATGTTTCTCGAGCACGGGCATCGGCTGATCGGACAAGTCGTAGGGATCGTCGTCATCGGACTGGCGATTGCCGTTTGCTGGAGCGATTCGCGGAAGTGGATGCGCGGTATGGCTTTGGCCGCCGTGCTCGGCGTGATCTTGCAAGGGACGCTGGGCGGGCTGCGCGTGATCGCCGACGCCCGCGTGTTGGCCCGCGTCCACGGCTGCACCGCGCCGCTGTTTTTCGCCCTTTGTGCGGCCTTGGTTTCCGCGACTTCGCCGGCGTGGCTCGTCGACGCCGGGCCGCGCGGCGCGGCGGGCGCCGCGCGGCTGCATCGCTTGCTCTGGGCGATTTGCGCGGCGATCTACGCTGAAATCGCCCTGGGGACCCTGTTGCGCGTCCCCTCCTTCGCCGTCGGCGGAAATTGGTTTCAACTCGTGGTCTGGGCGAAAGTTTCCCTCGCCGCGGCGATCGCGGCCCTGCTCGCTTGGCTCTGGATGCAAACTCGCCCCAGCCGGGCTGCCCCGGCCATTCGTTTTCGCGCGCGGCTGTTGGCGGCGCTGTTCGCCTTGCAAATCGTGCTCGCCTGCGGCACTTGGGTCACTCATTACGGTTGGCCGGCTTGGTTTACCCGCTGCGTCGGCGATGTCCCGTACACGGTCGTCGAGATCGGCGGATGGCAGATCGCGCTGACGACGCTGCACGTGGGAGCGGGCTCGCTCTGCCTGGCGCTGGCCATTTCGACCGCTTTGTGGTCGCATCGCTTGTTGCGGGACTTGCCGCCGTGAGAGACTACCTGTCGCTGGTCCGCCCGCGAATCCTCGCCATGGTCCTGCTGGCCATGACGGCGGCGGCGTGGATCGTCGGCGGCAGGCCGCCGGGGCGGGCGGCGATGCTGGCCGTCGGCGGCGCGGCGGGGGTGATCGCCGGGGCCGTGGCCCTGAACCAGCGGCTGGAGCGGCTCTCGGACGCGAAGATGTCGCGCACCGCCGAGCCGCCCGCTCCCCGCCGGCCGCCTCTCCAGCCGGCAAGCGACCTGGTTCGGCGTTTTCATGTCGCTTGTGGGCTTCGCCTGGCTCGGCGTTTTCGGCGCGCCGCTGGTCGTGGCGATGGCCGCGGGGAGTTGGGTTGTCTATGTTTGGGTCTATACGCCGCTGAAGTCGATCACGCTCTGGCAGACTCCGATCGGCGCCGCGGCCGGCGCGATGCCGATCCTGCTCGGCGCGGCGGCGGTCGGACGCGAGGCGAGTCCC
Source organism: uncultured Planctomycetia bacterium (assembly GCA_963791075.1). Taxonomy (GTDB): domain Bacteria; phylum Planctomycetota; class Planctomycetia; order Pirellulales; family Thermoguttaceae; genus CAWBRF01. Next base: position 296,283 of record CAWBRF010000031.1, on the reverse strand, counting down.
ACGGCCTGGATCCTTTTCGCCGTCGCCTTCTTCTGGCAATTTCCCCACGCGATGGCCGTCGCCTGGCTCTATCGGCGGCAGTTCGCCGAGGCCGCGGTGAAGGTGGCCCCGGTGGTCGATCCCTCCGGCCGGGCCGCCGGCTGGATGGCTGTGGCGGGCGCGGCGGCGATTCTCCCGGCGAGCCTCGCGCCCGTCTGGATTTCCGCGGCCGGGTGGGGCTACGGCGGATGCGCGGTGGCCCTAGGGCTGGCTTACCTCGGCTGTTCGCTCGCCTTTCTCGCCCGGCCCGCCGAATCGACCGCGCGGCGGCTGTTCTGGGCCTCTTTGGCCTATTTGCCGTTGCTGCTGCTGGCCATGCTGCTTGTGGCCGCGCGCTGAATGCGCCGCGTCACTTCCCCCAGTTGTCGATGTTCGGCGCGTATTGAAGCGTGTCCATCAGCGTCAGCGAGAGAAAGATCGCCAGAAAGACCAGCGCCGTGACGAAGATCAAGGCATAGAAAGGATTGTCGTAGCGGAGGTGCATGAAGTACAGCGCCACCAGCGACGCCTTCACCGTGGCGATGCCCAAGGCGATCCAAAGGTTCCAGCCGCCCAGATTGACCCACGTGGCCGCCACGGTCAGCGACCGTCAGACCCATCAAAAGCGGCAAAAACGCCAGGAGCATCGGGCACGGACATGATATGGGCGACGCCTTCGGCGGCGTGGCCGCTGGGACGATGGATGGTCGCTCGACGGCATAGGACATGGTTGTGGTTTCCCGCGGTCAATGAATCGAGATACAACAAGCGGAAACAGGTAAATCCAAATCATGTCGACCAGGTGCCAGTACAGGCCGACGTAATCGACCGGGCCGAAGTAGTGGCTGCTGAACTCGCCGCGCACGGCGCGGGAAAGGATCCAGCCGATGGCCGCCATGCCGGCAAGCACGTGAAGGGCGTGCAGGCCGGTCATGAGAAAGTAGATGCTGAAGAAGATGCCGACGTGCCGCGGGTCGATTCCGTCGAGCCGGCCGTTTCCGACGAGGCAGGCCCTTGTGCGCGCGCGCTGGCTTGCCCAGCAGTGCTGGCCGGCGGCGCGGCTTTCGGCCGGCAGCACTGCTGGACAAGCCAGCAGTGGCACTCTTCTCCGCGGCCATTTCCCGCAACGCCTCCCCCTTGGGATCGTACTTGCTCGCCCAGAGCAGCCCCTCGCGCCACTTGCTGCGGTATTCGACGCCCTTGACGCCGAGAAAGCCGCAGGCGCACAGCAGCGTCAGCAGCGAGGCAGACGATCAGGCCGCGGCGCCGGTCGGTCTGGCGCAGCGAACGCCCCAGGCCATCGTCAAGCTGCTGACGATCAGCACGCAGGTGTTCAACGCCCCGAGGTTCTTGTCGAGGAAGCGGTGGGCGTAGATGAAGATTTCCGGGTGGTTGGCGCGATAGACGGCATAGGCGCAGAACAGGCCGCCGAAGAGCAGGATTTCCGTGAGCAGGAAAATCCACATCCCCAGCTTGCCGGCGTCGAACTGCTGCCGCTGCGACTGGAAGTGATGGGCGAGGAAACGCGCTCGGCGGTGATCGTCGTCATGGCCGTTGCATCACGGGCTCCCTCGCACGTAGCCGCCTTCGACCGGATCGTAGACCAATCCGCTGAAGTCGTAGGGATCGCCGACGGCGGGCGGCGACGGCGAAATTGTCGTACGGCGGCGGCGAGCTGCACTGCCATTCCAGCGTGGCCGCGCCCCAGGGATTGGCCGGCGCACGGCGGCCGCGAAACAGCGAATGGGCCAGGTAAACGGCGATCAGCGCCAGCCCGGCGGCCAGCAGATACGCGCCGAGCGTCGAATAGACGTTGTAGATTGGTGGAACTCGGGATGGTCGGCCAGCAGCGCCGTTGTAGTCGGAATAGCGCCGCGGCATGCCGCGCGTGCCGAGGATGAACTGCGGAAAGAACGTGAGGTTGAAGCCGGCGAACACCAGCAGGGACGCCGATCCGCCCCCAGAATTCGCTGTACATCCGGCCGGTCATCTTCGGCCACCAGTAGTGCAGCCCGGCCAGAAAGCGCGATCATCGTGCCGCCCACCATGACGTAATGGAAATGGGCCACGACGAAATAGGTGCCGTGCACGTGCACGTTGACCGACAGGGCGCCGAGGAACAGCCCGGTCAGCCCGCCGATGGCGAAGAGGAAGAGGAACACCAGGGCGTAGCACATCGGCGTGGCCAGCCAGATCGAGCCCTTGTACATCGTCGCCAGCCAGTTGAACGACCTTGATGGCCGAGGGGATGGCCACGGCGAACGTCAGGGCGCTGAAGATCATGCGCGGCCAGCGGCGACTGGCCGCTGACGAACATGTGGTGCCCCCAGACGAGGAAGCCGACCAGGGCGATGGCCACGCTGCTGTAGGCGATGAAGCGGTAGCCGAAGATGTGCTTGCCGCTGAAGACGGAAATCACCTCGCTGATGATGCCCATGCCCGGCAGGATCATGATGTACACGGCCGGATGGGAGTAGAACCAGAAGAAGTGCTGGAAGAGGACGGGATCGCCGCCGAGCTTGGGATCGAAGATGCCGATGCCCAGAACGCGCTCCGCGGCGATCAGCAGCGAGCGTGATGGCCAGCACCGGGCGTGGCCAGCACCTGGATGAGCGCCGTGGCGTAGAGCCCCCAGAGGAACAGCGGCATGCGGAACCAGGTCATGCCCGGCGGCCGCAGGGTGTGGATGGTGACGATGAAGTTGAGGCCGGTGAAGATCGAGCTGAAGCCGAGGATGAAGACGCCGGCGACGGCCGGCGACGACGCGCGGTGCGCGGTGGTCGTGCTGTAGGGGGTGTAGAAGGTCCAGCCGGTGTCCAGGCCGCCGGTGGCCAGCACGACGAGGAAGAACACGGCCCCGCCCCACCAGAGATAGAAGCTGGCCAGGTTCAGCCGCGGAAAGGCCACGTCCTTGGCCCCCAGCATGAGCGGCAGCACGAAATTGCCCAGCGCCGCGGGAATGCCGGGAATGAGGAAGAGGAAGATCATGATCGTGCCGTGCAGGGTGAACATCTGGTTGTACGCGTCCGGGCTCATGATCGGCTTCGCCAAGGCGCGAGCAGCTGCCGTGCGGACCAGCAGGGCGAAGACGCCGCCGAGGAGAAACATCAGCAGGATCGAGACCAGGTACATCACGCCGATCCGCTTGTGATCGAGCGTGAAGAGCCAGGAGCGGACGCCGCGGGCGTGCGTCAGGTAGTTGTCGGCGGCGAGCTGCTGCGTCATGGGCAGCGGGCTCTACTTTCAGCGACTTGATGAATTCGATCATGGCCGTGATGTCCTTGTCGCTGAGCATGCCCTTGAACGTGGGCATCACGGGCTGATATCCCTTGACGATCTTCGCCCCCGGTTCGAGGATCGATCTCGCGGATGTAGTTGTCCTCGACCATGACCGGAGCGACCGTCTTCGAGTTCGACCGGCTTGCCGTAAATGCCCTTGAAGCTCGGCCCGGTCCCGGCGCTGCCGTCCAGGTCGTGTGGCAATTGGCGCAGCCCTGGCGGCGATAGAGCAATTCGCCGTACTCGGCGGGGCTCATTTTCCCGCTCATGTCGCCGGCCGCGGCGAGCCACTTTTTATAATCCGCCGCGCGGCTGCACGATGACCCGGGCCAACATGTCTGAAGTGCTGCGTGCCGCAATACTCGCGTGCAATACAGCGGGTAGTCGCCCGCCTCCGTGGCGCGAAACCACGCCCGCGAATATCGCCCCGGCACCACGTCCATCTTCACCCGCATCGCCGGGATGAACAGGCTGTGGATCACGTCGCTGGAGGTCATCGTCAACAGCACCGGCTCATCGACGGGCACGTGGAGGTTCTCGTCCATGCAGTCCGTTGGGATACTCGAACAGCCAATTCCACTTCTTCGCCGGTGACGCGGATCTCCTTCGCCCCCGCCGGCGGTGTGCGCAACTCCAGATAGTCGGTGAACCCACGATAGAAAACGATGGCGACGATGACCGCGGGAATGCCCGTCCAGAGGATTTCCAGCAGGGTGTTGTGGCTGGGGGACGCTTGCGGCTGGCTCCGCGGCCGGCGGCGATAGACGACGACGAACACCATCATCAGCACGACGACGAGCAGGAAGAAAAACGTGGAGACCGAAAGGAGCAGGAAGAACAGGCTCGTCGACGAACTTCGCGCCTGAGGACGACCGGCGGCGGCAGCCAGAACGATCCGCCCTCCTGGCATCGCGGCAGCGAGGACGCCGCAGCGACGGCTTGCAGCAGGCCGTGCAGAGACATCATCGGCCTCCTCCGCCAAGGTCCGGTTTTTTCGTTGCGCGACTTCCCGCCGCCAGACGACCGCCAACGCGGCGCCGAGGATCGATCGCGGTCAGCCCGCCGGCGATCTGCAGCAAATGGAAGGCGGCCGGGCCGTAACGGCCGGACGTTTCGTCATAGTGGAAGCAATAGAGCAGGACCTGGTCGAAGACCGTGCCCGCCTTGCCCTCGCGGCGGTTTCCACCAGCGCCAGCCGCAGGGTGAGCGGCTCGTAGCTGAACGCCGCCCAGATATCGCCAGACGCGGCCGTCCGGCGTGCACAGGATCAAAACCGCGGGATGGGCGAACTGCCGCTGCTTGGCGAGGTACGTGTAGCCGAATCCCACGGCGCGGCCAGCTGCTTCGATGTTCTTCTCGCCGCCGGTCAGAAAATGCCATCCCGCCGCCGCGCCGGGCCGCGCGTAAAGCTTCAAATACTTCTGCTTCGTCAGCGCCGCCCGCTGGGGCAATTCGTCCGGATCGATGCTCACGGTGACGATCTGGAACTCGCGTCCCAGCTCCCAGGGCATCGCCCGGATCGCGTCGACCAATCCGTTGAGCTGCAAGGCTGCACAGCATCGGACAGTTCGAGTAGTTCATCGTGAGGATGACCGGCCGCTTGCCGTCGAAGAACTCCCGCAGGGCGACGTTGCGGCCGCTGGAATCGACGAAGGACAGATCGAGCGGAATCTGCTCGCCGGGATGGGGATCGACCTTCACGTTGCGAAGCTCGGCAGGCGCCGGCTCCATGCGATCGGCCGGCTTGGGCGTCTCCGCCGCAAAAGCCGCCGGCGGCGCCAGCGCGAGCGAAAGAAGCAGTGCGAAGCGCCGATGGAACGATCGCAAATCGCTGCGGCAGCACGTAATTGGTCCTCCTCTCCCTTTGGGAAAGGGCCGGGGTGAGGGGACGCTCCAACACGGCCCGGAATCGAACCGCAGCATCTCCACCAGGTTCCCCTCACCCCAACCCTCTCCCGAAGGGAGAGGGGGATCTCGAAGTCGCTATCGCTTCTCATGTTTCGTCCCCTTCGCGTCGGCCGCCGGCTTCTCCGCGGCCTTTTTTCCCGACGCTTCCGGCCGCGTCAACTCGGCCAACACCAAATCCATGGCGCGGTCGATGGGAATCGACGCGATCTTCTTCTTCGCGTCCCAGGCGTAACTGGCCAGCTTCCCCTCCTGCTGCGACTGGAGGTTGCTCAATTCCACAAACGGCTGATCGACGTCCTTTTCCGCGTGCAGTTGCGATTCGCTCCGATAGTAAAGGACCTGGCAGAACAAGACGACGGCGATCAAAACCACCACCGCCAAAAAGCCGATGGCGAAGATGGCCGGCGTGTTGACGTCTTCGTAATTCGTCGTTCGATCCATGGATGCACGCCCTTCTCTGTTACGAACGTCAAAGACCGTGTTGTTTTTCACAAGTATAAGCGACCAACGGGAGCGGAAAAAGGCCAGCCGAGCGGCAGCTCGTATTGGCCGGCAACCCCGCCGCCCTACGTGTTTTCAAAGGCCAGCGATTCCGCCAGCCTGGGGTCTCTCAGCGGCGCCAGCGCGCAGCCCTCCGCCGCACGGCACACGCCCGCAAGGTAGAGGCAGCCGAGGCCGACCAGGCAGGCGAACGTCGACAAACGCGAGCGGGGAGCGGTCGGCGAGACACTGGGCATAACCAGCCAATACAGATCGATCCAATGCGCCGCGAGCATCCAGACGGCCCAAAATCCCAACACCGCCTTGCGACGCTTCGCCTCGCGAGACAACAGTCCGAAGAACGGGATCAACAAGTTCGAACAACAGCAGCAAGAGCGAGACCGTCGCCCACCCGCCCTGTCTGCCGGACCAGCATACCAGTCGGTCTCCTCGGGAATGTTGGCGTACCAGATCAGCAAGTACTGCGAAAAGGCGATGTAGCCCCAGAAAATAACGAACGCAAAGAGCAGTTTTCCCAGGTCGTGGTAATGTTCGACGGTCACGCTTTCGGTCAATCGTCCGCTGGCTTGCAGGACCAGCGCCAACAACAATCACCGCGGCGAGGAAGGCGACCATCGCCCCGGAGAAGAAGTAGACGCCGAAGATCGTGCTGAACCACTCGGGCGACAGCGACATCAGCCAATCGAACGAGGCGAAGGTCATCGTCGCGGCCAAGAGCAGCAAGGCCGGCCCGGCGATCCGCTCCATCGCAACGTCACCGCCGGATCGCCCGAGTGGTCCTGTCGAACCGAGCGCGCGAGAAAGAACCGCGCCAACCACTGCCACACAAAGAAATAGCCAAGCCAGCGGAGGGCAAAGAAAATCGGGTTGAAGTACGCCGCCTTGTGGGCCAGCAGTTCGTCGCCGGCGGCATTGGCCGGGTCGGCCCAGGGATAGAGCGCCCCGCTGCCCAGCAGGACCGGACGACGATCGGCAGCCCCAGAATCGCCAGCAGCGGGATCGGCGCGGCCAGCAGTTCGGCAAAGCCGCCGCACGGTCACGCTCCAGCCGGCGCGGCAGGCGTGCCCGATGGCGACGAAGCAAAGCGCCCCCAGGGCGATGCTCAGCACGTAGCAGTAGTTCAACAGATACGCATGGAGGAATCGCCGCAGCCCGTCGCCGCGGAGCCAGCCCAGGGCCAGCGCCGCCGGCCAGGGCGGCGGCGCCCGCCAGGCGGCCAGGACCTTTTTCGCCCGCGGCCGGCCAGCCGCCCAGCGTGGTCAGTTCCTCGGCCATGGCCTCACCTCAACTGCTTTGCGTTTGTCTTCGGGCACGTCTTCCAGCGTGGCGTTCTGGCTCCGCTGGAGCGCACGGACGTAGAGAATGATGGCCCAGCGGTCTTGCCGGCGGGATTTGCGCGGCGTAGGAGGGCATCTTGCGAATGCCGCTGGTGATCGTCTGGAATATCTCGCCCACCGGCTGTTCGCGGACCTCCTTCCCTTGCAGCGAGGTCGGCATCACCCACGTCGGACCACTGGGTTTTCCCGCCTGCGGGTCGGCATAGCTTGATCGCCCGCTGGGCGATCATGCCGCCGTCGGGCCGCCTTCGCCGGTCCAGCCGTGGCAGGCGGCGCAATAGATGTTGAACCGCTGCCGGCCGCGCTCCATCATGGCCCGGGTCGGCGTCATGGGGAACGTCGTCGACAAATTGGCCGCCCGACTTGCCGCGGTAGAACTGCTCGTCGGCCTCCAGTCCGCCCCGGCGCGACCGTGCCCGGCACGGGCGGCCGCATGGCCCGGCCGTCGGCAAACAACGCGCTGGCCGCCTGGGCCTTGTACTTCGGCTGAAAGTCCATGTCGGAGAAGATGTCCAGCCGCGGCGTGGGCGACTTGACCAGCCGCGTCCGCGCAATCCACAACGGCGGCAAGACGGCCAACAGCGATGGCCACCAGCCGCGATCCAGACCGTCGCCTGGGGAAAGTCGCGGCCGCTGGACGCCTCGAAACAGGTCTCCACGCCCGTCGGCGCCGAGCGACTCCAGCAGCCGCCGCACGGCCGCTTCGTCGAACTTCTCGTCGGCCGCCTCGACGAAAATGAAGAATCCGTCGGTCGTCACGCGGGCGAATTTCGCCGCCGCCGAAGGCCGGATGCCAGAACTGCGGCAGACGATTCAGATCCAGCGCGCCGCCAAAAGCCGCGAGCGCGGCTAAAGAGCACGATCAACTCGAAGATGACGGGGATGTTGGCCGGCAGGCTGAACAGCGGCTTGCCGCTGATGACGCATGGGATAATCGACGGCGTTGGTCCACCACTGCAAGACCAGCGCGGCGACCGCCCCGGCGATCCCCGCCGCCAGCACCAGCCAAGGCAGCCGCGTCGGCCGGATGCCCATCGCCCGCTCCATGCCGTGGATGGGAAAGGGGCTCATCGCGTCCCAGCGGCGAAAGCCTGCCTCGCGCAGCCGCGCGGCGGCGGCCAGCAGCGACTCCGGGCCCGTCGAACCGCGCCAGCAGCCCGGCCGGCTTCGGCGGCTGCGGCGCGCGGCAGTTCCGGCGGATATGTTGTCGGCGATCGCTCATGGCTTGTGGTCGCTCGTGCGGCAAGACCTGCTTGACTTCGGCCATGGCCACCATCGGCAAGTAGCGGCAGAACAAGAGGAACAAAGTCAAAAACAGCCCGAAGCTCCCCGCCAACATGCAGAGATCGACCCACGTCGGCGTGTACATATGCCAGCTCGACGGCAGGAAATCGCGATTGAGCGAGGCGACGATGATGACGAACCGCTCCATCCACATGCCGACGTTGACCATCAGGGCGACGATCATCATCTTCCACGGCGTGGTGCGCCAGCTCCGCAGCCAGAACAACTGCGGCGCCAGCACGTTGCAGAGGATCATGACGCCATAGCCCCAGCCGTACGGCCCCAGACGCGGTTGAGCAGCGTCTGCCATTCGTAGGGATTGCCGCTGTACCAGGCCATGAACGCCTCGACGCCGTAGGCAGTAGGCGACCATGCAGCCGGTGGCCAGGATCACGCGGTTCATGTTGTCCAGGTGGCGGATCGTGACCAGTTCCTTCAGGCCGAAATACGCCCGCGCCGGCACCATCAGCGTCACCACCATCGCGAAGCCGCTGAAGATGGCCCCGGCCACGAAGTAGGGCGGAAAGATCGTCGTGTGCCAGCCGGGAACTGGGCCACGGCGAAGTCGGTGCTCACCACCGAGTGGACGCTCAGCACCAGCGGCGTGGCCAGCCCGGCCAGCAGCAGATACGCCCGCTCGTAGACGTGCCACTGCCGGGCCGAGCCGCGCCAGCCCAGGGCGAACACGCCGTAGGCCAGTCCGCCGCACGCGGGAGACGGCCCGATCGCGGAGCGTCGCCAGATCGGGAACCATCCCCAGATACCAGAACAGCAGCGACACGGTGAAGTACGTGCCCACGGCGAACATGTCCCACAACAGCGGGCTGCGGAAGTTCGGCCAGATCGAGCATCTGGTTGGGATACGGGGCCAGCCAATAGACGAACCACGCGCGGCCGACGTGGATCGCCGGGATAAATGCCGGCGCAGCATCACGGCGAAGATCGTCATCGCCTCGGCGGCGCGGTTGATGCCCGTCCGCCACTTTTGCCGGAAGAGAAACAGGATGGCCGAAATCAGCGTGCCGGCGTGCCCGATGCCGATCCAGAAGACGAAGTTGGTGATGTCGAAGGCCCAGGCCACGGGGATGTTGTTGCCCCAAACGCCGATGCCCGTGACGATCAGATAGCCGATCAAGATGAAGAAAAAGATTGTCCAAGCCGCCGCCAGTGCAAAGGCGATCGTACCAGCCCAGCGGCGGCTCGCGGCCGCTCGGCCACGCGGCAGACCGTCTCCGTGACCGAGGCGAAGTCCTGCCGGCCCAAGACCAGCGCCGCCCGCTGCGACGGATCGTCGCCCGTGTTGTCGTCGATCGGCAAAGCGATGCTGCTCATCCTTCCAACTCGGGATTCGGGTTGCGGATCTTCGCCAAGTACGCGGTCCGCGGCTTGACGTTCAATTCCGCCAGCATGTGATACGCGCGATCGTCGGCCGCCGCGCGGGCGACCGCGCTGCCCGGCTCGCGCCAGATCGCCAAACACGATCGCCTGCGTCGGACACGCCTGCTGGCAGGCGGTGCGGATCTCGCCGTCAACGAGCGGGCGGCGCTGTTCTTGGCCGCGATCTTCGCATGCTGGATCCGCTGCACGCAGTAAGTACACTTCTCCATCACGCCGCGGCTGCGGACCGTCACCTCGGGATTGTAGGCCATCTTCGCCACTTCGTTGGCCGTGTTCTCGAACTCCTTGTGATAGTTGAAGAAATTGAACCGCCGCACTTTGTAAGGGCAGTTGTTCGAGCAATATCGCGTGCCGACGCAACGGTTGTAGACCATCTCGTTCAGCCCCTCGCTGCTGTGCAGCGTCGCCGCGACCGGGCAAACCCCCTCGCAAGGCGCCATCTCGCAATGGTGACAGGCCACCGGCTGAAACACCGGCCGCGGACTTTTCGGATCGCCGCGGAAATAGCGGTCGACGCGCAGCCATTGCATCTGCCGGCCGCGCAGCACCCGCTCGCGGCCGACGATGGGGATGTTGTTCTCCGCCTGGCAGGCGACGACGCACGCCCCGCAGCCGGTGCACTTCGACAGATCGATCGTCATTCCCCAGCGGCGGCCTTCGTACTTGTGCTCCTTCCACAGCGATTCCAACGGCGGATGCTCGACCATGTCCTTGGCAAAGTCCGGCTTCCGCTTGTACTGGGCAAGCGTCGCCTCGCGGACCAACACGGGCACGCGCTTCGTCTTCATCGCAATGCCGATCGCGTCGATGCCGAACTGCTCCTGCGCGACGGCCAGGCGATGCGTCCGCCCGGTCTTCTCGACGGTCAGGCCCGTGCCGAAGTTCATCGCCTTGCTCGTTCGCAGCAGATAGGCGTTGAATCCCACCGGCGGGACGCCGTCGGCCGCGCTGCCGCCGACCTTGCCCGCCGCGGTCCGGCCGTAGCCGAGCGTGACGGCCACGGTCCCATCGGCCTGGCCCGGCACGACCAGACCGGGGCCTCGACCTCGCGGCCCTCGTATTTCAGCCTGACCACGTCTTCGCTTTTCACGCCCACAACCTTCGCCGTTTCCGGGCTCATCATCGCGGCGTTGTCCCAGGTGAGCGAGGTGATCGGGTCGGGCAATTCCTGGAGCCAGCCGTTGTTGGCGAACCGGCCGTCGTAGACCTTGTAGTCCGGGAGGAAGATGATTTCCAGGTCGCCGTTTTTGATCGCGGGCGTCGGAATCTCCGGCGGTTCGCCCACCGGCGGAACGATAGCGGGACGCTCGGCGCTTCGCAATCCGGGCGTTGGCCTTGTCGTCGGCTTTGATACGGTATCTGCCACGCCGTCGCGCAGCACTTCCCGCCACCCTTCTTCGTCCTCGCCGTGCCAGCTCTCCTCTAACGCCTCGCGCGAACAAGGCGTCCGATCGCGCCGCCTCCTTACCGAGAATCAACGCAAGGACCTCGATCGCCGACTTGCCCCCGTAGAGCGGCTCGATCAACGGTTGTGCGGCAGCGTAGGCGCCTTCGCCATAGGCCCAAGAAACACCGAATCGCCCCACGCTTCAAGGAAATGGGCCTGGGGAACGTGCCACGTGCAAAGCCGCGAGGTCTCGTCGCGGTATGGACCAACATGGATCGAGGTTGTCGCCCTGGAAATCGCATCGCTGAAGCCCAAATCGACCGGGGAATCGTAGGCGGGATTGCCACCAACGATCAGCAACGTTTGCACCTCGCCGCTGCTGAGGTCGGCCGCCAGGGCGGTGATATCATCGGCATGTGACGGAATATCCGACCCAGGCTCCCCGGCCAACGGAAAGGCGTCGTAAACGCCCAGGAATCGATTCGTCTCGAAAACCAGATCATAGACCGCGGCCGGCTGCCCCGGCCCGGCGACAAGGATGCTTTCCCCGCGACGGGCGAACAGGTCCTTCGCCACGGCTCGGACGAATCGATTTTCGGTCGCCCGATAAGGCTTTCCACTGGCAAGCCCCCGGACCTCGTGATGGACCGCGCGGGCCAAAGCGGCAATGTCCTTGCGCGGCAGCGCCAGTCGGTGATCGGCCGCGGCCCCAGTGAGAGAATAGGCGGCTTCAGCCACATAAAGCCGGCTCATCTCACCTGTCCCCCCCTTGCGGCCCTCGGCAAACTCCCGCGCGTGGCGAACCGCGGCCGGATGCGAGCCAAAGATATCGGCGTCGAGGCAAACGATCACGCGGGCCAGGCCGGGGTGGAACTGCCAATGGGGGCCGCTGAACATTTCACGCGCCGCGCTTCTCAAGTCGGTCGGTTCGTACACGTGCAATTTCGCCTCGGGAAACCGCTGCGCCAGGTCGCCCCACATCAACCATCGCGTTAACGAACTGCTGTCCCCCGAAAGCACTCGCAGCCCCTCGCCGCCATTCTTGCGAAGCTTGCCAAAATGCCCGCGGGCGAACTCGGCGAACTCGCCCCAGGAGCGAACCTCCTCGCCTTGAGGCGTCTTCTCGATGATGACCTTGCTGCGGTCGGGATCGTAAAGCTCCAGGATCGCCGCCTGGGCGAAGGCGTTGGCGGCCCCGAGACTCGACGGATGGTCGGGATTGCCCTCGACCTTGATCGGCCGGCCATCGACGCACGTGACCAACAGGCCCAGTGCCCCGCCGGCCATGTCCATCGACGTGGCGAACCGCTGCGGCTCGCCGGGCGTCGCGCGTCGGCCGGCCGCTTGGCGAAGGGACGAATCTCCCGCTTCTCCCAGCGGCAGCCGCTCGCGCCGGCCAAGGCCAGCGACGCCCCCATCAATTGCAGCCACCGCCGCCGGCTCAGCGCCCTCGGGAACGTCCGATGCAGGGTCGGCCGATTCCGATGTAGGGTGGGCCGAGCAGCGAGTCCCACCATTGCTGCGAAGACGGCGGATTCTGGTGGGACTCGCTGCGCTCGGCCCACCCACGTTTCGTCCGCGTCGTTCGGCAATCTCGGTTCTAACGATGACATGTCGAGCAATCCGTCGAGGGATTGATGTCGTTTTCCTTCCTCAAGCGGGCGCCCAACACGGCCTGGTCCTCGGCCGGCACCCACGTCATGTCGGTGATGTACTGCTGCGGCCGCAAGTGCTGCTCCGGATCGCGATGGCAATCGAGACACCAGCCCATGCTCAGCTTCTCGGCCTGATAGACTCGCTCCATCTTGTCCACTCGCCCATGGCAGGAGACGCAGCCGACGCCGCGGGCGACGTGGGCGCTATGGTTGAAATAGACGTAGTCGGGCAGGTCGTGGACCTTCTGCCAATGAATCGGCGCGCCGCTGGCGGCGCTCTGGCGGATGAGGACCAGCTTGTCGCTGTCGGTGGCGATCGTCGCGTGGCAGTTCATGCAGGTGGCCGTCGGCGGCACGGCGGCATAGGCGGCCCGCTCGACCGTGTTGTGGCAATAGCGGCAATCGATGCCCAACTCGCCGGCGTGCAGGGCGTGGCTATAGGGCACCGGCTGCTCGCGGCTGATAGCCGACGGCCAGCGTCCGCGGCGTAGCCGCCGTAATAGACGACGAAGACCAGGTAGACGGGCACCAATCGCCAGCAGCACGCCCGCCAAGGGTCGGGCACGGTCGATCCATGGGGGCAACACGGGGCCTGGCATCATCACAGCGCGGGTTTTCTACGACGACAGGCGCCGCCTGTCGGGCTAGGCAAAGCAATCGCAAAATCGAGCCGTATTGCTCGCATTGTATCGGCCGTGCGATATTTGAAAACCCCCCTCGAAACGGGTGGACGGCAGGTCGCTGTTCTGAAGGGCGAGGCGCCAGGGCGATTCGCGCCCGTGCTGGGCTTGGTCGGAAAACCGCATACCAGCCCGAAGCGCCAGCGAGGGAAGCGCCGCCCAGCGCCCCTCGCTGGCGCTTTGGGCTGGTACCGGCGTGTATAACTCGGTTTTCCGACAAAGCCTAGGCGATGTCGGCCACGGCGGCGACCAAATCCATTCGCCGTTCCGCCGCCAACGAAGAAACGAGTTGCTCGTCGATGAACCGAAGCCGCGGGAGCAGGCCGCTGCGATTGGCGACTTGAATGTTCAGTCCCGGTCGGGCATTGGCTTCCAGCACGACCGGACCGTCGACGGCGTCGAGGACGAAATCGACGCCCAAATAGCCCATCTCCAACTCGTCGGCCAACCGCATGGCGGCGACGAGCAAATTTTTCCACGCGGGGATTTCCAGCCCGCGGATCGATCGACCCGTGTCGGGATGGACGCACACGGCGCGGTCTTTGCAGACGCCGCCGAGGGTCCGCCCGCTTTGCAGGTGGATCCCCGCCGCGACCGCTCCCTGGTGCAGATTCGCCCTGCCGCGCGATTCCCGCGTCGGCAGGCGGACCATGGCCATCACCGGGACGCAGCGATAGAGCACGATGCGGACGTCGGGCGTCCCCCCCACGGCGATCGACTCGAAGACGGGATGGCGGATGATCCGCTGCTCGATGATGATCCGGTCCGGCTGCGCGGCCAAGGAATAGAGGCCGGAAAGGATGGTCATCAAGTGATAGGTCATCTCGGCCAGCGGCAAGCGCTCGTCGCTGGAGTTGTAAAAGTCGTTGCCGTCGTGGCGGGCGATGACGACGATGCCGCGTCCCTCGCTGCCGCCGGCCGGCTTGACGACGAACTGCTGGCGATGGCCGATCAAGTCGAGGAATTTCGGCACGTCGCCGTGCCGCTCGATCAGGGCGTAGGTTTCCGGGACGGGGATTTTCCGCCGGCGGCAAAGCTCCTTCGTCAGGGCCTTGTCGTCCACGCGGGGATAATGGGCGCGGGGATTGTTGGGGAGCACGTAATCGCCGTTGCGGCGGTTGATGCCCAGGATGCCGGCTTGTCGCAATTCTTGCGGCGTCGCCCAGAGACGCCGTTCCAGTCCGAACATGACCAAAGCCCTCGTCCTCGCTATTCTTTTCCTGGCCCCAGGTCGCGGAATCGCAACAGTTCGGTCCAACGATAGCCGGTGTAGCGGCCGACGAGGATCAGGGCAACGACCGTGAAAAAATGGATTTCCGGATACTCCAGCAGCGTTTGCCCCACCGTCTGCCAACATAAAATCGCGTAGACGACGAAGGCCAGGGCAAGCGTTCCCGCCAACAATTGCACGGCAAAGTGCAGGCTGTCTTCCTCCGTAGTCACGTAGAACCGCTCGACGAGCATCGTCAGGATGACCATCGGCAGCAGAACGGTCTGCGCGCCGGGCGCGGCCGATGTAGTCCAGCAGCGAAATGCTGAAGACCATGCAGAGCACGACCAGGGTGAGGATGATCCCCAGCCGGGGCACCAAGAGCAGCTTCAGGCGATCCAGGGCCGTGCGGCTGGACAAACCCAAGATCAACACGGCGATCAGCACGACCACGCCGGTCAGCCAATCATTGTAGACAAAGGACAAGGCCAACAGGGTCGGGGTGAAAGTGCCGAAGGTCCGCAGTCCGACGATCGTGCGGACGATGGCCGTCACCAGGGCCCCCAGCGGCAAGAGGAGGATCACTTTGAGCACTTCGTGCAATTCAATCGGCAGGCGGCGGAGATCGAGGATGTCCAGCGGATGATGGCTTTGCAAGTCGAAGGCCCCCGAGGGCGGCGGCATCGGCGCGATCGCGTACTTGACGGCCAGGTCGGTCGCTTCGTCCGAGCGGACGATCTCCGTCGCGTCGCGGCGCACGGGCATGAAGTCCGGCGGCATCTCGCGGCGATAGCCAAACTCGGGATCGTACGACTCCCAGGAATCCCCGGCAAGGGTTTCCACCCAGATGTGCGGGCGGAGGTCGTTGACCCGCTTGATCTCGAATCCGGTCACGAGCCGGGCGGGAATCTTCGCCGCGCGGCAGAGGGCGACCATGGCCCGGGCGCGGCCCAGGGGATTGGCGACGCCTTTTTCCAGCGCGGCGACGGCGGTTTGCGGCTCGTTTTCCCCGCCGGAGTCGATTTCCGCGCAATGCGCGAAGATCCGCTCGAGCACCTCGGCCTTGCTCCCCTGCCCGCCGCGCAATTGCTCCAAGGTCCGCCGGACCGCCGCGTCGGACGCCTCGATCCCCTTCTCGTCGCGAAGCAGATGCGCCCGCAACTGCGAGGAGAGCGACGCCTTGGGCAGGTTCGGCCGCCAGCCGGGGCGATCGCTCAGGTGAATGTCGATCTGCACGGTCAGCCGGTTCGGCCCCGGCTTGGACGCCTTGACGAGAAGGCCCCGCGTCTCCCTATCGTGCGAGCGAGACTGCTCGACCGTCAGTTCGGGGTTGAGCGTTTTCGCGGGGTCGAGGACGCGCACGTGCAACGTGTCCAAGGGGAGCGAGACGTGGAGCTTGGCGTCGTTCTTCCGCGCGTGAAAACCGACGCTGTAGGTGAGCCGCCAGATGCTGTCGCCCACGGCGATCGGCATCTCGTGACGGTACTTGTTCCGCACGCCGATCGCCGCCGTTCCCAAGAGCACAAGCACAATCACCACCCGTGGAGTGGCTCGCCTTGTGGTCACTTCGCCGCCCTCCCCAGGCGCGGACCCGGAGGACGCGGCTCGCCCCAGCGAAGGGCAATCGTCTCGCCCGCCCTCTCGACCTCCGGCAGAAACACCAAGTAAAGCGACTTGCCCAGCGGGTCGATGCGGAGTGCCAAGCGGTTCGACGGGCCGTCCAGCCCGAGAGAAGCGCCGCCGGCGGCAAGGGCGTCCGGCAGCGGAGTGCGAAAGAAATAGACCGGCGTGACCCGCCGCGCCCGCCGTTCCCGCCCGGCTTTACCATGCCCGACGACTGACTGCCGGGAAACATGCGAGCGAAATACTTCGCGTTGCGGGCCTCGGGAAGGCGGCGATCGGGCACGTCGATCGCCAACTGGTCCGCCGACCATCGCAGCGACAATGGCGACACGGTTGGCTGCCCCTGCGGCGGCACAACCGCCGGCAACTCCGGATCGCCCCACAGCCGGAAGCTCACGGCCACGCGGCGGCTCTTCGCCTGTTCTTTCTGGCCGCGGCGGGTTTTCAGGTCTCCGAGGCAGAACAAGAAATTCTGCGCGTCGCGGAGCGATTCGCCCAGATTCGCCCCGCGGTACAAGATCGCGTCGCTCATCGCCTGGACGAGCGAACTGCCCGAGCCGCTGTGGATCGGCGTCACGCTTCCCACCAGCGCCACGCCGCCCAATTCGTCGATTCGCCACAAGACGCCGCTCGTCCAAGGAGTCGCAGCTTTGCAGGACGACGATCGGCAGGCCCGCCATCGTCCCATGAAATGAATTCGCCTGCGGCGTCGCCGCCGGCCGCCGCCGCGAAACAATCGGCGTCGTCCGCGGCTCGGATCGCCGCGCCGCCGGGGGCGAGCCTCCTTCGAGGCTGTCCAACTCCTCCTCAAAGTAGCTGTCCGGAGCGGTGTCCCGATGCGCCGACGGGACGTCGAACAAATCCTGATAGGCCAAGTGCCCCTCGTAAAGGATCAGTCCCGCCTTCTTCGCCGCCGCCAAGACCTCGGGGCTGTCGGCCAACTTTCCGTAAAACTCGTCCACGGTAAAACCGCAATTCTTGAACTCCTCGGCCGTCACGCGGCTGATCGCCTCGCACAGCGGCAAAGGGCGGCGGGCAGGCCCCGAATTGGCAATCAACAGCACCGGCGACGACCGCTCCTCGGCCATCCGCTGTCGCAGGAGCCCGCGGGCGAAGAGGACCGAAGCGTCGGCGAGCGATTGCAGCGGGATGCGCCCGACGCCGAAGGAGGCCGGTTTCGACGCCTCCGTCGGCACAAAGGGCTCCGTGTCCAATTTGTACTTTCCCGCGACTGCCGCGGCGGCGCCGTCGGACGGGGGCAAGGGGGCGGAATCGTTCTCGATCTCGACGAAATTGTCGCCGATCGAATCGTAGTCGGCCAAAACCGTGATCGTTCGCGGTTGCAGCCCATGCCGGCGGACCAAACGCCCCACGTCGGCCTCGGCGACCGCCGCGCTGGCCGCATGGGTCAGGAGCACGGGAGCGCCGCGGACCAGGCCCCAATAGGGCGCCAACCACGCCGTCGTTCCCACCGCCGCCCGCTTCTCCGGCGCCCGGGCGACCACAATCGTGTGAATTTGCTTCGCTCCAAGGGCGGCGATCATTTGATCCTGGGCCACCCGGGGCGGCACGAGCTGGACGCGATACTTGTGCGAACTGGCCCACGCCGGCGCACGATGGGCGTCGGAAACTGCCGCCAACACCTCCTCCACGCCAAGTTCCGCCAGGGCCTTGGCCAGCGACGCCCGCGTCTCCGACCGCTGGCGAAGCAGCAGCGGCATCGACCGTCGCGCCGCCAACGCCGCGCCGAGCACGATCCCTTCCGCGTCATCGTCGGCCGCAACCACCGCCCGTTTCGGCCGATCCCAAAATCGCTTCGCCGTCGCAAAGCTTCCCTGAACCGGATCGGCGCCGATGGCCATCGCCTCGGGCGCAAACTTGGACAACTGCGGACTCAGCTTCAGCTTGTTCGCCGCCGTCAACAGGAGCAGCCGCCGCGGCGCCGCCAAGCGGATCGCCTCCATGGCCTCGGGCGTCGGCGGCGAAGACATCGCGACGACGAGCGGAATGCGGCCGCCGCCGCCCAGCCGCGCGGCCAAAGGGGCAGCCACGGCCGCCATCCATGGCTCGTCTTCGGCGACGGCAATGAAATCGACCCCCTCGACCGCCGCCACGGCCTGGGCCTCAACCGCCGCCGAGGACTCGGCCGACGGCGCAGACCTTGCCGCCGGGGCAATCATTTGCGCCACGGCGAACGCCCCGATCCCCACCGCCGCCAAAACGCCGATGACGAGGCTTCCCCCGCCCCAAGATGTCCGAAATCCATGTTGCAGATGTCTTGCTTTCATCTCCCAATTGTCCGAGTTCCTTGACCGGTCTGCAAGAGCGAATGATTCCTAGAACAGGATGTAATTTACTTACAATGCGTATATACCGCGTTTTCTCCAGATTTCCCGCTCCTCGCCTGATCCAATACGCGGCGATAGACGGCGGCGACATCCGCCGCCATCCGGGTCGCGGAGAATCGTTCTGCGTGCCGTTGCAAACAGGCTGCCCGGAGCGACTGCCAATCGACCTGTCCGGAAACCACCTTGCCGATGGCGGCGGCCAATTCGTCGGCGTCGCCGGGCGCGGCCAACAGCCCCTCACGGCCGTCGCGAACCGCCTCGGGAATCCCTTCGACCCGGGTGCTGACGATCGGCAGCCCCGCCGACATCGCTTCCAGCAACACCATCGGCAGCCCTTCGCCGAACAAGCTCGGCAGGACGAACAGGTCCATTTGGGCCAACTGCGCATCGACGTCCCGCTGAAAGCCGACCCAATCAATGCCCTCGGCCAGCCCGAGGTCTTCGCCCAGCCGCACGACCTGCCGCCGATACTCGGCCGTTTCAAAGTCGCCGACGGCGCGAAGCCGGACCCTCATGCCTTGCGATCGAAGCGTCGCCATCGCGCGCAACAACACCTCAATTCCCTTCCGCGGGCGGAACAGGGCGACCATGCCCAGGGTCCAATCGGCTCTCTTGGGGTCGCGCAACGGGACGGGACGGCGATGCGGGACGCCGTTGGGAATGACGATGATCTTTTCGGCCGCGTAACCCTGCTGTTTGGCGTGCTCGCCCAAGCTGGCGGAAACCGCCAGGAGCGCCGCGGCCCGTTGCAGCCCAAGCCGCTCAATCCAGGCGTTCAGTCGGTCTTGCCAGGGGCGGGTCGAGTCGCGGCTGGTGGGGCTATGGATGTGGTGGACCATGGGGACGCCGCTTATGGCCGAGGCCAGTCCGCCCACTAGCGCCGCGCGAACCGAGTGCGTATGAATCAGTTGAAATCCCTCGCGGCGAACCAGCCGCGCCACGTTCCATGCCGGCCGCAGGTCGAAGCGGTTTCGCATGGCAGCCTCGTACAAGGGGGCGGACTTCGTCTCGCGCATCGCGGCAAATCGGCCCGGCTTCAGACAGACCTGGCTCGCCTCGAACCCCAGTTCGGGCAAACTGCCTGCCAGCAGGTCTTGCACACGTTCCGCCCCGGCGTAATGCTCGCCGTTGATGACGTGCAACACGCGGACCATCTTCAAATCGCAAGCGGATGGATCGTCCGCTGGGGATTCCAATGACAGGGAATCGGCGAGGAAGGAGGCCGTCATGGTCTGTAGCTCTGATGCAGTCGGCGGTTTTCCGCTTCCCATTGCTGCAAACGCCGGTCCGCCGGATGAAGGATAGAATAAGCGGTGTGCCAAAGGAGCGGAACGGCAGGAAGCCGCCAACCGGCGAAGCGCCATAACCGCTTGCGGTTTCGCCAGTTGCGTAGAGTGCTTACGCTCAACAGCCGCGGCGTTTGCCAAGAAAAATGCCCTGCCGCGTCGGCCGCAGGGCCTCCGCATGATGCCAAAACGCATCACGCGTTGCCGCCAGTCAACGCTAACTCTCTTCCGGCGGGAGAGGAGATTTCTTCATTGCCAGCGCCCCGGTAGGACACGCAACGACGCACGCGGCGGCGGCTTTTTGAAGGGCTTCGGCCAGCGACGCGCCGAAAGGCGCGGCGATGCGAACGTCGAAGCCGCGGCCGATGAACGTCAGCCCGAGCGGCTCGCCCGCGGCCGCCGCAATTTGCACGCACAGCCCGCAGTCGATGCACTTGCCCGACTCGAACACCACGTCGGCGTGTTGCACGTCCTTCGCGAAGGGCCGGCGGGCGGCGTCGAAGCGGCGGGGATCGGCGCCGTAGAGGGCCGCGTAGCGGCGAAGCTTGCATGTGGCGAGCCTGCGGCAATCGCAGTGCATGCAACGGGCCGCCTGGGCGACGGCTTGGTCCGCGTCCAAACTCGCCGCATCGAGCCGCTGACCCTCCCCTGCCCCGGCGGACAGCAACACCAACTCGCCGCGGTCCATGCGACCGATTTTCGTGGAAAACGGCTGGGACCGCCCAACGAGCGGCGTGCCAGCGAGGAATCGGCCGATCGCCGCGGCCGCCTCTTTTCCATCGGCGACGCTGCGGACGACCAGTCCCTTGCCGCGGACCGCCCCGCCGGCCGCAAAGACCCCCTCGATCGAGGCGGGCAACGCGTCCTTGCCGACCTCCGTCGCGCCCCAGGCGATCAACACGGCGTCGAACCGCCCGCGCAACTCCTTGAGCGTCGCGTCGCGCCCCAGCCGCGTCCGCGGGCGGAATTCGACCCCCAGCCGCAGGATGCGGGCGATCTCGCCGTCGATCACGTCGCGGGGCAACTCTTGTTCGCTGTAACTTCGCAATCTCCCGCCGGGCTGGTCCGCCTCATCCAACAGCGTGCAGGCGTGACCTTGCTGCGCCAGAAATTTCGCCACGGCCAGTCCCGTCGGCCCGGCGCCGACGATCGCCACGCACTTGCCCGACGACGCCTCGCAGGGCGGCAGGACAGAATCGCTCAAGGCCGCCTCGGCCGCGCGGCGCTCGATGGCGCGGATCATTACGCCGCCGTCGAGTCCGCTGCGGCGGCAGGCCTTTTCGCAAGGGGCGGGGCAAATGCGGCCCAATACGCCCGGCAACGCAAGCTCCCGCTCGATGATAGCGATCGCCTCCGGCATCCGCCCGGCGGCAACGCGGCGCAACATGGCGGGAATGTCGAAATGCGCCGGGCAAGCGAACCAGCACGGGGCCAGACAATCGCCGACGTGATCGCTCAACAGGAGTTCCAAGGCCGCGCGTCGAACCTGGCGGACCTCTTCCGTCTCGCTCTCGACTTCCATGCCCTCCGCCGCGGCCGTGGCGCAGGCGGGCACGAGCCGCCTCTGCCCGACGATTTTGACGATGCACACCAGGCAAGAGGCGGCCGCGTCGCAGCCGTCGCGAAAGCAGAGCGTGGGGATGTCGATGCCCAGTCGGCGGGCGGCGTCCAGGACGGTCGCTCCCGGCGGGACTTCCACTTCGCGATGGTCGATGCGGAGTTTTGGCATAGGTGAGTCTGAGTGTCGAAAGTTTCTGTTTCAAGGTCCCCTCTCCCTTTGGGAGAGGGTCAGGGTGAGGGCCGAACCGCCGAGAAGCGCAGCCCTCACCCTAACCCTCTCCCGGAGGGAGAGGGGACTGGATGACCACGGCGCCAGTCGGACAAATCTGGCGGCAGGCGTCGCAACGGGTGCATTTTTGCAAGTCGATTGCGTGCCGCCGGTAGGGCGTCATCGGAATCGCCGCGACTGGGCAATGCTGGGCGCAGAGCGTGCAGCCGATGCACTGATCGCTGATGTGGTAGGCGACCAGGGCCTTGCACCTGCCCGCCGGACATCGCCCGGCGAGGTGCGCCTCGTACTCGCCGCGGAAAAATCGCAGCGTGGAGAGCACCGGGTTCGGCGCCATGCGGCCGAGTCCGCAGACGCTGCCGGCGGCGACGGCGTGGGCGAGCGATTCCAGCCCGTCCAGGTCCCCTGCCCTGCCCTGGCCGGCGCAAATCCGGTCGAGCACGTCGAGCATCCGCCGCGTGCCGATGCGGCAGAGGGTGCACTTCCCGCACGATTGCCGCTGGGTGAAGGCGAGAAAGTAGCGGGCGATGTCGACCATGCAGTCGTCTTCGTCGAGCACGACCAGGCCGCCGGAGCCCATGATCGCGCCGACTTCGGCGAGGGCCTCGTAATCGACGCGCGTGTCGGCGCAGTTCCGCGGGGACGCAGCCGCCGGACGGGCCGCCGATCTGCACCGCCTTGAAGCGTTTTCCGCCGGCGACGCCGCCGCCGATCTCCTCGACGATCTGGCGCAGGGTCACGCCCATGGGCACTTCGATCAGCCCGCCGCGGCGGATCTTCCCGGCCAGCGAGAAGACCTTCGTCCCTTTGCTCTCGGCCGTTCCCAGGCTGGAAAACGCCTTCGCGCCGTGGCGAAAAATCCAGGGGACCAAGGCGTAGGTCTCGACGTTGTTGATCGAGGTGGGCAGGCCCCAGAGTCCGCGCTCGGCGGGATAAGGGGGGCGGATTCGCGGCGTGCCGCGTCTGCCTTCCAACGCCGCCAGCAACGCCGTCTCCTCGCCGCAGACGAACGCCCCGGCCCCTTCCTTGACGCAAAGATCGAGGCGAAAATCGCTGCCGAAAATGCCTTCGCCCAAGAGGCCGCGGGCCCGGCATTGCCGAATCGCCTCTTCGACCCGCTTGACCGCGAGAGGATATTCCGCGCGGATGTAAAAAATTCCCTCGTCGGCTCCGACGGCGCGGGCGGCGATGGCCACTCCCTCGATGACGCGATAGGGGAAGGACTCCAACAACATGCGGTCCATGAAGGCGCCGGGGTCGCCTTCGTCGCCGTTGCAGATGATGTATTTTTTCCCCCCAGGGCGCGGCGCGGCGGCCCATTTCAATCCCGTGGGAAAGCCGGCCCCGCCGCGCCCGCGCAATCCACTCTCCCGAATCTCCGCGATGATCTCGTCCGGGGAAAGCCGCTCCAGGCAATGCCGCAGGGCCTCAAAGCCGTCGAATCGCGTGTACTCGTCGAGGTCCGTTGGGGCCAATTGCCCGCCGTACTCCGTGGCCACAGGCCGCTGGCGGCCGAGGAATGCGCAGACCTGCCCGTCGCGGACGTCGATCGCGTGCCGCAGCACCGGGTCGCCGTGCTCGTCGCTGTGCAGGCGGTCGAGCCAGCCGGAGATGGCGTAGCCGATCCGCCGCACGACGCCTCGAGGCCGAAATTGCGAGAGCACGATGTCGGCGGCGCTCTCCGCTTGCACCTTGGCAAAAAGCTTTCCTGGGCCGCCGCCGGCCGGAGTCAACTCGACCAACGGCGTCTGATGGCACATGCCGACGCAACCGACCGGCTTGACCACCGCCCGCGCGCCGCTGGCGGCGATCGCCGCGCGAACGGCCTCATAGACCTTGCCGCTTCCCTGGGCGACGCAGCACGAACCCAGGCCGATGCGGACTTCGCCCAGCGGCCCTTGCGCGTCCGCCCGCGCCGCCAATCCGCTCGCCGCAGCGGCGGCGTCGGGCCGAGCGAGAAAATCGTCCACGGCCTCGTTCACCCGCAAGGGGCTTAAGTTGCCGTAGGCGACGCCGTCGATCTGCACGACCGGGGCCAACGTGCAGCAGCCGAGACAGGCGACTTTCTCGATCGTGAATTGCCCCGCGGCGTCGGTGTCGTCGCCCGGGGCGATTTTCAGGCGGCGTTCGAGCGATTCTTGCACCCGCTCGGCCCCCTTGACGTGACAAGCGGCGCCGTGACAGACGCGGATGATGTGGCGGCCGACGGGATGATGGCGGAATTGGCCGTAGAAGGTCGATACGCCCGCAATCGTCGCCGGCGTGATCTCCGTCAGTTCGCCGACTCGCCGCAGGGCCGCGCGCGGCAGATAGCCGTAGTGCTCCTGGATCGCCCGAAGAATGGGGATCAAGGAGTCCGCGCCGCCGCCATGTCGCTGGACGGTCTGGTCAACGTAGGTTAGGTCTAACTCGGTCATCATGGAAGGAGGGCTTCGCGAAACTGCAAGCGGCGTGGTCCGCTTGCGGTTTCGCGCAAGTCTCTACGGTTTTTCTCCAATGCAAAACAAATGGTTCGCTCCGCGGAGATAGACGCGTCCGGGCTGGAGCGCGGGCGTGCCGACACAGGGCTCGCCGAGGTCGGCGCCGCCGATCCGCTTGCAGCCCTTCAGGCTCGGGAGGACAACGAAGCACTTGCCGCTTTCGGCGACGAGGCACAGCCGCCCGCCCGCCATGACCGGCGAGGCCTTGAACTTTGTGTCGAAGTCCTCTTCCCAGAGTTTTTCTCCCCGCTGCGCATCGAAGCAGGTCAACATGCCTTCGGCGGCGAGGACGAGGACGAAGTTTTCCGCAGCCAAGGGGCTGCACAGGCTTGTTTTTCCCTCGTCGGCGGTCCAGAGCACTTTGTTTTCCGTCGCGTCGGCGGCGATCGCGCATAAGGGGGCGGTCTCCGCGGCGACGTAGACGCGTCCGGCGGCAAATGCAGGCGACGGGCCAATGTCGCCATAAAGGCATTTTACCCGCCACAGTTCCGCCCCGTCGGGAAGTCGGTAGGCGATGACCCACGGATCGGCGGCGGTGATCAACTGATCGCTGCCCGCGGCGCGGACGACGACGGGCGAAGTCCAGGAGTTGGGCACGGGGCGTTTCCGCTCCCAGACCGTCTTGCCCGTGGCCATGTCCAACGCCAGAATCTTCGACTTTCCCGCCTTGACGCTCAGCCCTTGATCCATGGGCACGAGGAGCAAGTCGCCGAATGTGGCCGGCGAGGCGGCGTGGCCGTAGACGTTCTCCGGATAGCCCAGGCTGCGGACCCAACGGCGGCGGCCGGCAAAATCGAAGGCCGCAACGTCGCCATTGGCAAAAACGGCGAAGGCGAGCCGGCCGTCGGTCGCCACGGTCGGCGAGGCGTAGCCGACGTCCTCATTGGGCGGCTTGCCGCCGTTGGCCGCCGGCGGCAGTTCCCCTCGCCAGAGCAGCTTGCCGCCGTCGGCGTCGAAGCAATCGACCTCGCGGCGAGTCCGGTCCGCCGCGGAGAGAAAAACGCGATTGCCCCAAACCACCGGCGAACTGTTGCCCGGCATGGGGATGGGCGTTTTCCAGAGGACTTTTTGGCCGGAGTGGGCGTCCCACGTTTCGGGAATGCTTGCACAGAGGACGACGCCCGAGCCGTCCGGCCCGCGAAATCGCGGCCACGCCTTGGCGATCTCTTCTTCCGACGGACAGGGCCCGAGCGGCGCTTCAAAGTTCCCCTCTCCCTTTGGGAGAGGGTTAGGGTGAGGGGAAGTTGGAACAACTTCTGCGTGCTGGAAGTCAGCGTCTCCTCTGGTTCCCCTCACCCCCGGGCACCGACCGAAGGTTGGTCGCTCCCGAAGGGAGAGGGGGACCGCCTGTGTGTGCGTCCCAGCGCCCTGTTGCTCCTCCCTCAACCCAGGCAAGGGGCCAAAGCGAACGATCAAACCGCTCGCCGCCGCGAGCATCGCCGCGGCAAGCCCCGCGACCGCCCAGCGGGCTGCGGCCGTCCATTGCGACTGATAGTCCTGGATCGGCGACGGTTGGGGCAAAGGGGGTTTTTGCCGCAGCACGGCGGCCCATTTCGCCGCCGCCAGAAACACGACGAGCCCGCCGAAGAGCAACATGCCGCCGCGGGCGGCGAAGTCCCGCTGCTCGATGTACTCCGCCCGCAACTGCAAGTCCATGTCGCGAATCTCCCCCTTGAGGGCCTCGCTCTTCGGATTCTCGGCCAGCGCGGCCTTCAACGCCTTGATGGCCGTCGCCTCCAGCGGGTCCTTCCACCTCCGTTGCGCATAGTCGCAACAGAGAACGCCGGCGACCACCGCGGAGAAGACCGCGGCCACGGCCGCCGTCCGCGCGGCGATGCGATGGGCCGCATCGTCAGGCGTCTGCGTGATCGAATTGATGGGAATCGGCGCGGGCATCTTACCTTACGCTTCCGCTGTGCGCGAGTTCGGCGGGACAATACGAGAAACAGCGGCCGCAAGAGACGCAATTGCTTCGATCGGGCTGATAATCGACGCGACGGCGACGGAGCGAGAGTTGAATCCATTTGCAGCCGAACACCAACCCCACCCAAACGCCAAACCAAATCCCGGCGCGATCCATTCGTCCGGCCAGACCGGCGGCCTCTTGGCAAAGGCTCTCCGTGGATCGTCCGCTGGCGAGGAACGCCTCGACCGCGTCGCTGCCAGCGCCCGCGGCCTGCTCGCTGCGAAGGCTCTCGGCCAGGCGTACCGTCGGATGCAGCCGCGCCAGGGAGGGCCCAAGCTTCGATCCCAGCAGCCCGCCCGCGGCGATCCACAAGGGCAAGAGCACAATCGCCGCGCCCACGCCGCCGCCGGCCGCGCGCCGCTGGTCGGCCGCCGGGGCGACGGTCGGCTCGCGGATGGCGTTGTAGGGGCAGGCGTCTTCACAGAGGCGGCAGCGGATGCACTCCTCGGGCGGGATCTGCACGTGCCGCTTCGCCACGCGCGAGGCGAGGCCGAGGATCGCGCCGTAAGGGCACAACCAGCGGCAGTACGGCCGGCCAACGAACATCCCCACGGCCAAAAAACACCCGCCGAGCACGAGCATGTTCACGTCGCCGCTGCGGCGGAACAGGCCGACAAAGGGATCGTAGCGGCAAATCAGGAAAGCCGTGCCGGTCGCGGCCAGGACGACGGCGGCGCCGAGGTAAACAAACGGCAACAGACCAAGGCGTGATCGAGCCAGAGGGGAACCTTCTGCGGGCGGACGGCGACAAGCTCCTGGATGGCGCCCAAGGGGCAGACCGCGGCGCAAAAACGTCCGTCCGAACAGGAGCGTGAAGGCCAGCGGCAGGGCGAAGATCGCCACGGCCGCCGCCGGCACGGCGTAGCTGGGATCGCCCAGGGCCAGGGCGACGTTCTGGATCGCGCCGATGGGACAGATGCAGCCTTTCCGCCAGAATCCCAGCCAGGCCAAGGAAACGATGGCCAAGAGGAACAATCCCCGCCGCGACCGCCGCGCCAGGGCCAGCCAACTTGCCAGCCCCAGCCCGACCGCCAAGGCCGCTGCGTCGAGCCATTCTCGCCACTCCGGCAGCGGCGCGGGATTCTGGGTCTGCGGGATCTCGTAGCCACTGAAACTGGGCACGGGGACAAAGTCTGCCGCAAGCGCCCGCGTGCTTGGGCAAACCGCGGCCAGGAGCACGAGGAGCGGGAGGAGCGCGTGTAGGGTGGGTCGAGCGCGGCGAGCCCCACCTTGAAATCTACATCGCAGGCTCACCACGGAGGCACGGAGGACACGGAGAGATGGGAAAGGAGAGAGTGCAAATTGTGGATTGCATTTTGCATTCTGCACACCTTCCTCTCCGTGTCCTCCGTGTCTCCGCGGTGAACTCTGCCCTGTAACGCTACGCACGCTTGCCCCCTTTCGCAGCCCGCTTGCGTCGCTGGGCCGCCGAGGCGGTCTGCGCGGCCCGGCTCAACAGATTCGGCGCGCCGATGGGCACGCGGCCAATCGCCTGCGTCGGGCAGGCGACGGCGATCGAGCACTCGTTGCAATTGACGCAGCGGTTGTGGCGGACCTGCAAGTACAGCGAACCGTTCATCAATCGGCAGCCCAGGACGCACTTCCCGCAGCCGATGCACAGCGACTCGTCGATCGTGTATTCAAAGAACCGCTCGCTCCCCTTCGCCTCGATGAAGCGGCGGGCGATGGCGCCCGTGGGGCAAAGCTGGTTCTCCGCCCCCGTCTCCAGGAGGAAATTCTTCGTGGGAAAGTAGCCGGTGCAAACGTCGCAGTAGCCGCAGAGGGCAAAACACTGCACGCTCTTCACCGCCGAGATGTCCAGCACGCAATGGGTCTGGCAGCGGTCGCAGGCGATGCACTTGTCCGGATCAATCTGCCAGACCAGCCGCCCGGCCGCGGCCGCCTTCGCCCGCGCGGCCTGCGGCAGCGAGCAATCCTTCAGGGCGGCGCATTGTCCGCAAGGAACGCTTTGCGGGCAGGCCGCGGCTGCCCCCGCGCCGCGGCGCAAAAGATCGGCCGACAACAACGCCACGCCGCCCAGCGCCGCCGTGCGGATCGCGCTGGCGCAGAACTCGCGGCGAGTCTCCGTATTGGAAGGGGCGTCGCTCATTTTTGCGGTTTCCCTTTCCTCTTGCCAGCCGGCAAGCGCTGGTATACGCGAACCTTGCCGGCCGCCGGATCGAGGACGAAGATGCGCCCTTGGCGGTCGGCGGCGACCGGTCCGGGCTCGGCGCCGCGGCGATCCAACTCCGCCACGACGCACTCGAATTCCCCCCGTGCGCTATACACTTTCACCCGCCGCGCGCCCTTCTCCACAGTGACGAAGCGTCCGTCGGGCATCGTGGCCAAATAGGCCGGATTACAGCAGCCGAAGAAGCCCTCGATGCCCGCCGACCCCTTGCCCCAGGAGAACTCCAGGTCGCCGCCGAAGGTGAACGCTTCGACCCGCAACGCCCGGGGATTGGCCACGTAGAGCAGCCCATCGCCGCCCAGGGCAAGCGGAAAGCAGCGGCTCGCGACGAGGAAGCCGGGATAGTTCTGTTTCTCGCTGGCCGCGCCGATTCGCCCCAGCGGCCGGCCCGAGGCGTCGAAACGCCAGACGATGCGGTTGCCGGCGTCGGCGACGAACACGTCCCGCTCGCCCACGGCGATTCCGCCGATCGAGGCCTCCGCGGGAAGCGGTTTCCAGGCGGCGACCCGCTTGCCTTGGGAATCGAACACTTCGACGCGATCCTCCAGGGCGACGTACAGGCGGCCGGGCTCGGCGGCGTCGGAGGCGGCCGCCGCCACGCACTGCGGCGGGGCGTCCAGGGCAACTTCCCACAGGGCGGTCCCATCCGGCCGCAACGCGCGAATCGCCCGATCGCCGCCGACGTAAACGCTGTCGTCCGGCCCCACGGCCAATGCCCGGCATTGCTTCATCCCCAACGTCCACTCGGCGGTCTGCTCGTAGGCGATCAACGCGGGGTCGACCTTCGGCGCAACGTCGAGGTTGGCGCCGTTGTTCTCGCGGTCGCCGTGGACGTCGAGGCGAAGGACCGCGGCCGCGGCAACGACGATTGCCGCCGCGACAATCAACAACGCGGGTGAAACCGCAAACGGGAATCTTCGTTGCTCGCTCATTCCCGCTTCTCCGCAACGTCGAGGCAGACCATGCGGGTGAAGTCGCGGACGATCAATCGCCCCGCCGCCAAGGCCATCGGCCCCCAACAGGTCACGCCGCCGGGAATGACCTGCGCCCGGGCCAACGGCCGATAGCCGGCCGCGGTCGCCTCGGCCATCACCAGGGCGCCGTCGTCGGTCATCGCGTAAATCAAGCCATCGGCGATCAGGTAGGGCGCCGAGCCGAACTTATCTCGCCCGCTGTGCCAAAGCTCCTGTCCATCCGGGTCGAGGCAGACCAGCCGCTCATCCTTCTGCCGCACGCCGTAAAGACAGCCGTTCCAGAAAATGGGCGTTTGTTGCTCGGAACTGAATTGCCGCGGCGAAAGGCGAAAGAGGGTCCTTGCCGCGAGGCGATCCCCCTGCCGCTCGACCTTCAACATCAAGCTGCCGGCGTTGTAGCCGCCGCTGAGGAAGACGCGGCCATCGCCCAAGATCACCGGCGAGGGACAGGTGGCCGTGGCGATTTGCCAGTCGGCGGTTTCCCAAAGGATCGAGCCGTCGTCGGCCGAGACTCCGGCCACCCCGCCCTTACCGCAATAGACGTACATTCGCCGGCCGGCCAGTTCCATCGGCATGATCGACACGTGGGTCATCGCCCAGCCGTGCGGATTCGCACTCTCCCAAAGGACCTTGCCGGAGCGATAATCGACGGCCACGAGCAGCGCCTTGCCGCCCGGCGCGAGGATCAGGCGATCTGTTGCGGCGTCGATCAACGGACACTGGCCGGCGTACCACGGCGGGACAGCAGCCGCGTAGTCCAACACGAGGTCGATGAGCCAATGGGCCGCGCCGCTGTCGGCGTCCCAGCAAACCACCTGGCACTGCGGCCCGAGCGACACGACCCACTTGCCGGCGATGGCGGGAATCGTTCGCGACATGCCGTGGTGCGGCGGGACCGAGGCCGGATAGCTGTTGTGCCAAAGCTCTTTCCCATCGTCCAGCGACAGGCATCGCATCACGTCGGCGCCGTCGGGCGGTTGGTCGGAGACGTGGTCGAGGACAAAGACTCGCCCGCCGCTAATGGCCGCCGCGGCATAGCCTTCGCCCAATTCGACGCTCCAAAGCCGCTTTGGGCCGCCGCCGGGCCATTGCCGCGCCAGGCGAAGGGGTTCCTTATTGATCGCGTCATGATCCGGGCCGCGGAAGCAGGGCCACTGGCCGACGATCGACGCGGGGCGGCCCGCGGAGCGAACCGGCGTCGCCGGGGACGGGTCGAACTGCCGCTTTGGCCGGCGGGAAAATCGGCACGCCATCCAAGCCGGGCACACGGGCGAACAAATGGGCCGACGGTCCGGCGCCGATCCAAAGCGCGATCAACGCCACCCCCACAGCGGCCGCGCCGCTGGGAACCAAAATGCCTGCCAAACGGCGCCCCATACCAATTTTTGATACCCGCCGCTGGCCGAAAAGTCAACCGACGGCCCTCTCTCCCTCCAGGAAGGGGCTCCAACTGCACACGTCTCGAATCACATCCAACATGGGGGATGGCCTTGAATTCCCCCCACGCAACCATTAGAACGATGCCGTCGCTTGCAACCGGAGTGCACCAGGAGGAGGTGATTCGGATGGGATTTCGCTTCATAAAAATTGGCGGACCCTTGCTCGGCTTGGTGATTTGGTCGTTGTTGCCAACGTCCGGGGCATTTGCACAGGGCGGCGCCGCGGTCGAGGCGATCGCCGGCGAGCCGCTGGGCGTTGGGCGAGTCGTCGTCGATTTGCCCGCCGAAGAGCTGCCCGCCCCATTAGGAGCGGAGGGCCTTGGCCTGAGCGAAAAAGACGGCCGCGTCCTCTATCCGGCCATTCGCAATCCGATGCTTCCCGGCTTGCTCCGTGAAATGCTCGGACCGCAGTCTCCGCTGACCAGCGGGGGCCCGGTCCGCGAGCAAGCGGGCGGGTTGATTCGCGGCTTCCTCGCGACCCAGCCTCCGCGCTTGACGATTTACTTCCTCTTTCGCGGCGACGCGCCGCTTTCGCTGACGCTGGACGCCCGCAAGTCCTATGCCGTGCAAGCGGTTCCCCGGCGCGACCCGATGCTGCACCGCCGTTTGCTGGAGGCATGGTGGCGCGACTACTCCGCCCGCCGCCAGTTCCAAGGAAAGCCCGATTATCCGCCGATGGTGGAAAACTACCTCGCCAGTTCGTTGGCGCGGCGGCTCGACCTGCGGCTGCCGAGCGATCGACAGATCGAATCGGGCTACGCCCAATTGGAACACGAGTTGGGCGTGTCGCTGGCGACCGAATCGATCCTCGTCGCCCTCCAGCAAGACCGCGTCCTGGGGCTGACGAACAATTCGCTCGCGGCCGACCAGCCGTTGCCGCAGGCGATCGCCCCGCCGCCGCTGGAGGTCCCCGAGCCGGATGCGAAGCTGGCGGTCGAGCCGATCGCGATGCACGTCCCGGCGGAGTGGTTTTACGTCCGCTTCGGCAGCTTCAGCAATTTCCTTTGGCTCCAGGACACGCTGGAGACCTGGGGCGGCGACCTGCAGAACCTCGTCGCCCAGCGCGGCCTCGATTACGGCCGCAGCGAGCGGATGCAGCGGCAGTTGATCATGCAAATGACACAGGTCTCGCGGCTGTTGGGCGACGCGGTGATCTCCGACGTGGCCATCGTCGGCTCGGACATGTTCTTCCACGAAGGGCCCGCTGTCGGCTTTCTCTTCGAGGCGCGAAACAACTTCCTCCTCGGCTCCAATCTCGTTGCGGAACGCGCACAGCGGCTCGCGCACGGCGGCGCCGCGGAACAGAGGCTCAAGATCGCCGGCCAAAGCGTTTCTTTCATCGCTTCCCCAGACGGCCGTGTGCGCTCCTATTACGTCCAAAGCGGCGACTATCACCTGATCACCTCCTCGCGGACGATGGTCGAGCAGTTCCTGGCGGTCGCCAAGGGGGCCGGCTCGTTGGGAGCGACGAAGGAATTCCGCAATGCGCGGACGATCGTGCCGCTGGCGCGAAACGACACGGTGTTCGTCTATTTCTCCGACGCCTTCTTCCGCGCACTGACCAGCCCGAGGTATCGCGTGGAGATGACCCGCCGCCTGGAGGCGGACGCCGACATCGAGTTGGTGCAATTGGCGGTTTTGGCCGCGGCGGCGGAAGGAAAGCCGAACGGGAGCATCGAGCAGCTCATCGCCGGGGGGATGTTGCCGGCCGATTTCGGCCCGCGCCCGACGGCAGCCGCGCCGTGATGAACAAGGGCGAGGTCTACGATTCGCTTCGCGGCCGCCGCGGGGCGATGACGCCGATCCCCGACGTCCCGATCGGCAAAATCACCGCCGCGGAGGCCGCCTCCTATGGGAAGTTCGCCGACTTCTACGCCTCGAAATGGGGCCGGCTCGATCCGGTGATGATCGGCCTGAAGCGCGAGGTCTTGCCCCAGCGGCGCGAGCGCGTGGCCATCGACCTCCGCATGATGCCGCTGGACCGGAGTCATTACGAGTTTCTCTCGCAATGGGTGGGGGCGGCGGAAAAAACCCGCTTGGCGGCCGTGTCGGGCGACGTTGCCGCCGGCGAGGTGATGCTGCGAAACTTCCGCCTCTTCGGCGGCCTGCGCGACGTTGCCGCGCCAATGGACTTTGTCGCCGGCAGCGGCTCGCTGGTCGAGCGGCTCCGCGGCGCCCTGGTCGGATACTTCGGATCGTTCGGTCAGCCCGGCTTCCTGTTGAACTTGTTGGACGCCACCTTCTTGCGGGCCCCCGACGCGGGCGGCTATTCGGCCAACCCGCTGGGACTGTGGCGGCGGAAGTTCGATCAGTTCACGGTGTATTCGTTTCAGCCGGACGTCCTTTCGGGCGTGACGCCGCAACTCCGCTTCGAGGGGTCGCCGCACGACGGACAGGTCTGGGCGCGGATCGGCGACGTGTTGCAGGCGCGGATCGCCCCGACGCTGAACAATTGGGGTTACTCCCGCACGCGGGAGACGGCCTTGGGCGATCTTCGCTTGATGCACGCCTTGAACCAGCAGTTGCACGTTCCGCCGCAGCAGTGCAAGGAGACGGCGGAGTCGCTCTTGGCGGCGAAGTTGATCTGCCCCCTGGGGGGAAAGTTTGTCCTCCGCCCGTCCGCGGACGGAGCGAGCCGCTGGACTTCGACGGCCTTGGAGTCGGCCCCTGGCGGACAGGGTTTGTTTGGCGCGGCGCCGCAGGGCTACTTGGCCCCGCCGCTGAATTGGTTCCGCGGCCTGAACCTCGAAGCAAAAATGGCGGAAGAGGCCCTGACGGCCCACGCGGAGGTCGTCATGCAATTGCCGGGGCCTGAACTGATTCCGCCGCCGGAACCGGTTCCGCCGCCGAAAACGGCCCCCCCGCCGCCGGAACCGGGAAAACCATAGGGGCTTTGCACGAACGACGAAGACAGCAGGGCCGCCGCAACAAGAACCATCCAAGCGAGGAGAAACCCCAAGATGCATACGCGAACCTTGGGCAAGTCGGGCCTGACCGTCTCGGCGATCGGCTTGGGCTGCATGGGCATGTCCGACTTCTACGGCCGGCGGGATGCGGAAGAGGCCGCGGCCACGATCCATCGCGCCATCGAGCTGGGCGTCACGTTCCTCGACACCGCCGACGTTTACGGCTGTGGGCGGAATGAGGAACTCGTGGGCCGGGCGATTCGCCGCCGCCGGCGGCAGGTCGTCCTGGCGACCAAGTTCGGCAACATTCGCGCCCCCGACGGCCCATTCCTCGGCGTCAACGGCCGCCCCGACTACGTCCGCGCCGCCTGCGACGCCAGCCTCAAACGCCTCGGCGTTGAGGAAATCGACCTCTACTACCAACATCGCGTCGATCCGGACACGCCGATCGAGGAAACCGTCGGGGCGATGGCCGAGTTGGTGCGCGCGGGCAAGGTGCGGCATCTCGGGCTGTCCGAGGCGGCGCCCAAAACCATCCGCCGCGCGCACGCCGTCCATCCAATCGCCGCGCTGCAAACGGAGTATTCGCTCTGGACGCGCGATCCCGAGGCGGACGTGTTGGCGACAGTCCGCGAACTGGGCATCGGCTTTGTCGCCTACAGCCCCTTGGGTCGCGGCTTCCTCACCGGAACGATTCGCAATGTCACAGACCTGGCCGAGGACGACTGGCGACGGCTCAGTCCCCGTTTTTGGGACGGGAACATCGAGCACAACCTTCGCCTCGTGGAAGCGGTCCGTCGCTTGGCCGCCGCCCATCATGCCGCGCCCGGGCAAGCGGCCTTGGCCTGGCTGCTGCGGCAAGGCGAAGACATCGTCCCCATCCCCGGCACGAAGCGAATCCGCTGGCTGGAGGAAAACGCCGCCGCGGTCGAGTTGGACCTGCCCGCGGAGGCCTGGGCAGAACTGGACAAGGTCCTCTCGGGCTTCCAGGCTTCAGGGCCTCGTTACCCCGATGCGGCGATGAAGTATATTGACAAGGATGACGCATGAATGCCGGCCTCTTTTCATCCTTCATCCTTGATCCTTCCGCCTTTTTCCTTTCAAGAGTCCCGCCGTGAACGCCCGGCAGCGCCAACGTTTCGACGAACAACTGGAGCGGGTCCTGGCGGAACTGCCGCCGCTGGTTCACGACCTCATCCAGCGGGTCCCACTGCACGTGGAGGACTATCCGTCGGCGGAGGCAATGGCCGAATTGGGCGTGAAACATCGCGACGAACTCTGTGGATTGTTCACCGGGGTGTCGCTCAATCGGCGGAGCATCGGCGACGGGGCCCGTCTTCCCGATGTCGTGACGATTTATCGCGAAGGCATCATGGCGGCGTCGGCCGACGATTGGGGCCGCGTACTGCGAAAGCGGCTCCGCCGCCAAATCCGCATCACCATCCTCCATGAACTGGCGCACTACCATGGACTGGGCGAAGAGGAGCTGCGGGAGTTGGGATATGAGTGAGCCGGCGTTCGGCAAATCGCTGATTTATGTCCCAGCTCCCGAAAGGAAAGGGCAGAAACACCTGGAGATCGAAACATGTTGAAGAAGTTGGCGGGATTATGGATCGTCCTCGGCGTCATTCTCTCTGTGCGGCCCAGGGGCCGCGCAGCAAAAGGCCGTACCGCACGATCAGCCGGGGTCGGACTGGAAGACTCTCTTCGACGGCAAAAGCCTCGCGGGGTGGAAATCGACGCCCTTCGGCGGCGAGGGCAAGGTCTACGTCAAGGACGGGACGATCGTCATGGAAACGGGCAGCGACATGACCGGCGTGACGTGGACCGGCAAACCACCGCGAACCAATTACGAAATCGCCCTGGAAGGAATGAGGATTGACGGCACGGATTTCTTCTGCACGACGACGTTTCCCGTCGGTCGGGAGTGCTGTTCGCTGGTCATGGGGGGGTGGGGAGGCTCGATCGTGGGGTTGTCGAGCATCGACTCCTACGACGCCTCGGAGAACGCCACGACGAAGGTTGTCGGTTTCCAGAACAAACAGTGGTATCGCGTGCGGATTCGCGTCACCGACGCCAAGATCGAGGCGTGGATCGACGAGCGACAGATCGTCGATCAGTCGCGGCAGGGCCGCAAGTTCGGCGTCCGCAGCGAAGTTGAGTTGAGCCGGCCTTTAGGCATAGCCACCTGGGAAACCACCGGCGCGGTGCGCAACATGCCGCATGAGAGAAATCGGCCTGAAGAAATAGGACTACGCGAAAGTGGGAAGACTACTGCCCCAAAGAGGTTATAGCGGCGGTTGTAGCGATCATTTATCCTAGATGAAGGGACCCTGTAACGAGCAGCCTGCTTCATGGAGTTTTGTGAGATGGATTTCTTCGGAGTGATTGCCTCGCTTTGGCTTGCCAGCGTCGGTCTTGCAACGGTGGTGGGATATTGTCGCGGACGGACGGGCGATGCGTTGACGCTCGGCAGCCTTCTTGGACCGATCGGCCTCCTCTTGACGTTTCTTTGCTCAGCGGCCATCCGACCCCCGCGCCGGCGCCCGTGGTCCTCAAGCTGAATGAAGGAAACCGCGGCGGACCGGCTGAGTCGGATGCCGTGGCCGAGATATTCCGCCGCGCCGCGTAGGGCGTTTCGCCCACAGCCTTGCGTAATGCGGCCGCGAACCGTTGCTGTTCCTCTTCCAGCTTCTGGATCATTTTTCGGACCTCGTCCGCCAGCGGCGAGCGGACGGGCAATGTCGCCAACGCCTTCTGAAATTCCCGCTGCGCGACGGCAATACGATCCAAAACTTCGCTTCGAGCCCATCTCCTCCCGTCCCGACCGCATTGTCAACGTGGGTCGGTCCCGATAAGATGGGTCGCATGAACATCGGCGTCGAGACAATTTGTCCGCGTCGCCGCCGTCTATGGTCGAGCCGCCGGCTTCAACTTCCTCACCTGGGACGATCCGCAGCAAGTCGTTGCAAACCCCCTGATCGACCCGCCGTCCCGGCAAGTACTGCGCCGATCGCTCGCGAAATACAGCGGCTCATGGAAAGACCAGAGGACGCGACAAAAGGCCCCCAACGAGGAATTTCGATGGATGAACCGTATCCGCAATTGGACGTGATCGCCGTCGGCGCCCATCCCGACGACGTGGAGATTGCCTGCGGCGGCGTGTTGGCCCGCCTGGGCGAGCAAGGGCATCGCGTGGGCATTGTGGACTTGACCGACGGGGAGCCGACGCCCCGTTCGCCGGGTCCGGAAGTTCGCTTGGCCGAGGCCCGCCGCGCCGCCGACGCGCTGGGAGCGACCATCCGCGTGACGCTCGACTTGCCGAAGCCGGCTGTTCGACACCTGGGACGCCCGCATGGCGTTGGCCAAGGAGTTTCGTCGTTATCGGCCGCGGCTGGTCCTGGGGCTGGGAGGCCGCACGCCCTTGGCCTCGCCCGATCACGCCCAGGCGGCGCTGATTACGGAAGCCGCGGTGTTCTATTCGCGGTTGACGAAGTGGGACGAGTATTTCCAGGGTTTGCCCGTCCATGCCGTGCCCGCGCTTCTCTATTGTTTCCTCGCGCACCGCCAACTTGCCCCGGCGCATCCGGGGAGTTTCGTCGTGGACATCGGCGCGGCGTTGGAAAAGAAGATGGCGGCGATCGCCTGCTACGAGAGCCAGTTCCCGCCGGAGAAGGCGCAACGGCTCGATTTCATTCGCTTCCATGCGCAGCAGGCAGCGGCGGCGGCGGCGGGATTCTCGGCCGGCGAGGTTTTGGCCAGTCCGGGCGTTTGGGCATGCGACGCGGACTTGATGGGCCTGCTCTTCGGCCCGGGATGACTCTATCGCCCGATACTGCCGCAACTCGCTCAACACGCTCGTCATGTCGGCCGGCAGCGGGGCCTCGATCTCCATCGCCGCGCCGCTGGCCGGATGCAGGAAACGCAGCCGCCGCGCGTGCAGGGCCTGGCGATCCAGCAACACGAACTCGTCCGCGGGATCGCGGCGGATTTCGCCCCGCGTGATCCGCGCCCGGCCGCCGTATTGGCGGTCGCACAACACCGGGCAGCCGATGTGGCTGAGATGAACGCGAATTTGGTGCGTGCGGCCGGTCTTCGGAAAGACGCGAATGACGGCGAAGCCGGCGAACCGCTCGCCGACCTCGTAGAACGTCTGCGCCGAGCGGCTCGCCGAATCGTCGCGGAGGATGGCCATCTTCTCCCGCTGCTGCGGATGCACGCCGATGGCGCGATCGATGAAGTCCCGGTCGCGGTCCGGCCGGCCCGCCACAATGGCGAAATACTCCTTCTCGATCGTGCGGTTCTGAAACTGGAGGGCGAGCTTGTGGTGCGCCCGATCGGTGCGGGCGACGAGGATGACGCCGCTGGTGTCGCGGTTGAGGCGATGGACGATTCCCGGCCGCAACGCGCCGCCCGCGACGCTCAACGAGGGGCCGAAATGGAATTGCAGCGCGCCGGCCAAGGTGCCGGACCAATGTCCCCGCGCCGGATGGACGACCATCCCCGGCGGCTTGTTGATGAGCACCAACTCCTCGTCTTCGTAGAGGACGTCCAGGGGGATGTTTTCCGGACGGGGCGACTGCCGCGGAATTTCCGGCAGGACCACGGCGACGCGCTGGCCTTCGCGCAGGCGGTAGGCGGGCTTGCCGCCGCGGCCGTCCACCTTGGCCCCGCCGGCCGTAATCACCTTTCGCAAATGACCCCGGCTATAGTCCTTAAAGTGGATCGCCAGGAAGGCGTCCAAGCGTTGGTTCGCTTCCGCCGCGCCGACCACCAACTCGACGGCTTCGGCGGAAAGCAGCGGATCGGCGGGTCTGTTCATGCTCCCGAGGCCGCTACTTCTTCGCCGCCGGAGGACTGGCCGCCGGAGGCTTCGCCGGGGCCGCGGCGTCCTTCGATTCCTTTTCGTCCTCCAACTTGAATCGCTCGCCGGGCTTGAACAGCGGCTCCTCCGCCGGCTCTTGCAGGGCGTCCGGCTTCGACAGAGAGGACTTGCCGGGCATGTCGCCGCCGACCGGGCTCGGTTTGGGATCGAATCGGGCGAACTGGTCGTAAAAAACCTTCGTCGCCGGCTTCTCCAGATCCGCCAGGCGGCGAGACGCCCAGGCGGCAAACTCGCCGTGCGGCCATTGCTCCGTCACGGCCTTGTACGCCTGCTCGGCCTCGGGCAACTTGTTCATCGTTTCCAGCACGCGGGCGACGCCAAACGTGGCTCGCTCCTTCGCCATCGGCGACGCGTCGGCGGCCAAAACGCGCTTGTAGCAGTCCGACGCCTTGCTCAGGCTCTCGTTGGCGGCGGCGCGATTCGTGAACCGCTGCTGCACGCCTTGCGAAAAGAGAAAGTCGCCGGCCACCAGCGCCGCCATCGTGCCGACCGGCTCGCCGCTGTGCTGTTCCATGAGGCCAAACAACACATTCGGATTGCCCCCAAGCATCCCCTGCCACGCCTCGGCGGACTGGACCGCCGAATGGTATTTCCAATAAGCGCCGGCGACGGCCAACAGCGCCAAGAGCAGGACGACGCCCAGCAGGGTTGTTTGGTAGGGCCGGACTCGCTCGATCTCCGTGCCGAGCCAGTCCGCCAGGGCGTTGGTCTGAAGTTCGTGCCGCCGTTCACTTTTCATCGTTTTCTATCCAGGGAAGGTGGTTGCTGAATCCTCAAGCAAGCAGTATACGAGCCTCGGCGGAGGGGTGTCAAGGTCAGGGGACTGTCCCGGGGGGGGGCGTTGGAGTGTCTAGGACACCTCCATCATGGGCCGCGTCCGTGCGGCGGGAAGTTCCCGCCCTGCCTGCTGAAAATAATCGATTACCTCTTGAACGACTTCCCCAAGCTCCTTGTAAACTTGGACCGGATCGTCGCCATGAATTCCGGTGATTAAATCGGGGCACTTGCCGATGTAGACTTGGTCCTCGTCGCTCCACTCCACCCACCGGAGATATCCGTCGATTGGTCTCATCGCTCTACTTCCTCGATCGCGCGCTTCACTTGTTTCTCTTGGTATTTCTTTGCGTCGTCGCCGTCCTGACCGCTGAGCGTCACCGCGCCCTCGTAGTCCGCGTGCGCAAATTTTCGGTGCGACCCTTTGCCGGCGCCGGGAATAAGCGTAAAACCCGCGTCCCGCAGTCTTTAACCAATTCGCGGATTTTTCTTGGCACGCTTCGTTTCCATTATCATTATAACATCGACCCATCGAGGACGCGTATTACTTCCCGGGGCAATCCCAAATAGCGAATCCGACCTGGGCGCCTTTAAGATGGCAAGCCGTGCTAAACTCCTCGACGATTCGGTCCGCGCGGGGCAGAAGGGGACAGGCGCTTTCCTGAGACACTCGCTCCCGCTCGCCAATAAGCGCGAATGTCCCCCTTCTCCTCCTCTGATTTCACGCACTACCGGTGAGTCTACCCAACGGGGACTACTGAATCAAGGGGATGTGCGGCTCGATAACCGCGATCAGCTTCACCGTGCCGCAGACAGGAATCTAGAAGCTAAAAGTTAGGCGGGACGCCGGCTCGTGCCGCCATTCTAACTCCTAACTACGTTCTCCTCTCTTCTCTCCCCCGCCCCCCTTTCGCCGCCGCCCATCGCCGCGTACCATCCAAAGGATGGACCTGAATCCCGCCCAAGCCGAAGCCGTTCACACCCTTTCCGGACCGCTCTTGGTGCTGGCCGGCGCGGGGACGGGCAAGACCCGAGTGGTCACCTACCGCATCGCCGAACTGATTCGCCGCCGCACGGCGCCGGACCGCATCCTCGCCGTCACGTTTACGAACAAGGCGGCCGACGAAATGCAGCAGCGCTCCGCGGCCCTGTTGGGCAAGCGGATGCCGCGGAAGCCGGAGATTTCCACCTTCCATTCGCTCTGCGTGCGGATTCTTCGCCGCCACATCACCCAACTCGGCTATCCGGCCGCCTTCGCCATCTACGATCGCGGCGATCAGGAGGGGGTCGCCCAGACCGTCTTGCGGGAGATCAAGGCGGCCGACGGCCTGCTTCGCCCCGGCGACTTGCTCTGGTTCATCGGCCGCTGGAAGACGGCCTGCGTCCGTCCCGAGGAAGCGGCCGCGCTGGCCCAGACCGACAAGGAGCACCTGGCGGCCTCGGGCTATCGCCGCTATCAGAAGGCCCTGCAGGCCGCCGGGGCCGTGGACTTCGACGACCTGCTCTTGTGCGTCGAGCAATTATTCACGCGATTCCAAAAGGTCCGCGCCGCCGAGGCCGCCCGCTTCGATCATCTGCTTGGTCGACGAATACCAGGACACCAACGGCAGCCAGTACCGCATCGTCAAGGCCCTGGCCGGCGGACATCGCAACCTCTGCGTCGTCGGCGACGACGATCAATCCATCTACGGCTGGCGCGGGGCGGAGGTCGCCCACATCCTCGGCTTCAAGAAGGACTGGCCGGACGCCAAGATCGTCCGCCTGGAGACCAACTACCGCTCCACGCGCGAGATCGTCGCCTGGGCGAACCGGCTGATCGCCTTCAATCGCCTCGCCACGCGAAGACGCTGCGGGCCAACGCCGCGGGCGAGCCGCCCCGGGTCCTGCAACTCGAAGACGAAACGAAGGAAGCCAAGGCCGTGGTCGAGGAAATCGCCGCCGCGCGTCCGCCAGCGCCGCCGCCGCCCGCGCGACTTCGCCATCCTCTGCCGCACGAACGAGCAGCCGCGGGCGTTCGAGATGGAGCTTCGCCGCGCGAAAATCCCCTACGTCCTCCTCGGCGGCATGTCCTTCTACGACCGCAAGGAAGTCCGCGACATCCTCGCCTATTTCAAGGTCCTGGCCAATCCGTGCGACGAGGTCTCGCTGTTGCGCATCATCAACACGCCGGCCCGCGGCATCGGACAATCGGCGGTGAAGCGGCTCCTAGAGCGGGCGATCGCGCAGGGCAAGCCGCTGTGGGAGGTCCTGCCGGAGGCCGCCACGCCGGCCGTGGAGGAGTTTCGCGACATGATCGGGCAGTTTCAGCGGCGCATGGAAAAAGGCCCCTTGCCGGCGGCCGTCCGCGAGCTCGATCGCAGAAATCGGCTATCGCGACGAATTCGCCCGGCTCTATCCCGACGCCAACGAACAGCAGAGCCGCTGGCAGTCGATCGAGGAGGTGGTCAACGCCGTGGCGGGCTACGCCCAGCGGGCGAAGCAGCCGACGCTGGCCGGATTCTTGCAGGACGTCGCCCTGGCCGGCAACGAGCAGGACAAGGACAAGGATCGCAATTGGAGCGGGACGCCGTCGCCCTGATGACCCTGCACGCCGCCAAGGGGCTCGAATTTCCCGAGGTCTACATGGTGGGCATGGAAGAAGGGATGTTGCCCCACGCCCGCTCCATCGCCGGCGACGCCGCGGCGGTGGACGAGGAGCGGCGGTTGTGCTATGTGGGCGTGACGCGCGCCGCGCGGCGACTGACGCTGACCCTGGCGCTCGAGCCGGTTGAAGTGGGGCAAGCCCCGGCCGACGATCCCCAGCCGCTTCCTCTACGAGTTGACCGGCCAGGCGGACAATCCCAATTACCTGGCGGCGAAGCAGCAGCGGCCGCGCAAGGCCGCGGCCGGCAAAACGCCGCGGCCGCACACTCCGCCGCGCGGGGGCAAACCGGCGGCACGGCCAACGAAGCCGTGCGCTGAGCGACGGGCGACCGTTGCCGACTATAGGCCGAACAATATGTCCAGCGCGAAGCTTCTGTCTGTGGGAACTTCCACGGCCGTGTCGCCCAGCGATTGCCCCTCCAGCCGCACGCGCGCACCGCCCACGTGCCCATGCCCGCGGGGGAAATAATCAACGCCCCACGATCAGGGAAACGCCCGCGGGACCGGTGGAAGGTCTTTGGTCAACGCCGGCGGGGCGGACCGGCCGGCCTGCGATGGATCGAACGGCTTGAAGCCGACGCGCACCGCCGGAGAATCCGCCTTCAAGTGAAAGTCGCCATGCTGCGGCGCGACAAACAGCGGATCGGCGACCAGCGAACCGCGGTCTTGCCCCCGCCGCTCCTGCCATTGAGCCAGCGTCAGCCCGCCGGGAAACACCACCGGCTTGCCGGCGCCGTTCCAATACAGATTATGGTCCATCTGAAAACCGCGGTCATTCCAGTTGGAGCCGAGCAACGGGCTGGCGTTGTCCCAGTAGACAATGTTCCGCTGGAAGAAGAAGGAAATGTGATTTTCCGGCCGCGTTCGCTGGAGTTGAAACTGGTCTCCGAAGGCGAAAATGTTGTTCTGAATGTGGTTTTCCTTGCCGTAATGCTGGTGCAGCCCGCCGGTCTTCGTGCGGTAGACCAGGTTGTTCTCCATGACAATGCCCGACGAGCCTTCGTCCGTATAAAGGCCCCAGCCGCCGTAATCGAACGAGCGAACGTCGTGGATGCAGTTGTCGTGGACGACCGTGCCGGGCGAGACGCCCAAGGTGTAGACGCCGCCCATGTCGGAGAGCACGCCCTGGCCGATCGTGTGGATGTGGTTGAAGCCGATGTCGTTGTGGTGGGCGAGGCTGGGGCGTAGCCCCAAACCCAGCCGACGGAGACGCCCGTGTAGTAGAAGTCGAAGATGTCGTTGTGTTCGACGAGGTTGTAGGGCGAGTGTCCGATCCACACGCCGATAGCCGCGGGATGGATCCGCCCGCCGTGGGCGATCAGACATTGGCGGACGACGTTGTGCGAGGTCGGGTCCTCGCTATCGGCGGCGGAAACCCCTTCAAAGTGTTGCCCGATTCCGATTTTCACCCCGCCGCCGCCGAGGTCAACCATTTCGCAATTCTCCACGCGATTGTATTGGCATCTCTTGCCGAAGCCGACGGCGTATCCGCCCACGTTCCGCACGGCGCAAGCGTCGAGGACGATGTGCCGGGCCCCGACCGCCGAGATCGCCGCGTCGACGTTGACGTCCCCCTGCGGAAAGCTTTGCCCCTTCTCGGGCAGGGTCCAGTTGGCGTGGGCAAAGGTCAGGCCGCGCAATTCGACGCGCTCGACCCAATGTCCCCGCTTGGCGTCGCCGCGGAAGATCACCAATTGCTCCAATCGCGGCGCGACGACGGCGGTGTTTTCCGGCCGCTCGCCGGGCAGCGGGGCATAGCAGAGGACGCCGCTGGCGCGATCCAATCGCCATTGTCCCGGCGCAAGGGCCGCGTCGGGGACGTTCATCGCCAGAAACCGGCCGCCGTTGAGGAAAGACGCATAGAATGCAGAGTCCCACGTGGGCGCGGCCAGCGTGACAACGCGCTGCCG
The DNA here is from genome assembly GCA_963791075.1 of uncultured Planctomycetia bacterium. Classification (GTDB taxonomy): domain Bacteria; phylum Planctomycetota; class Planctomycetia; order Pirellulales; family Thermoguttaceae; genus CAWBRF01. Next base: position 252,412 of record CAWBRF010000031.1, on the reverse strand, counting down.
CGGATCGACCGAAGCGATCCGCAGGGAAGACGTGCTCCAGATGTGAAAGGCTTGAATTTCCACGTCGGATCCCGCCCACGCCGGCCGAATCTGATCGCCCGAGTACTCGAAGCGGTCGCACCCTTTGCCCTTGACCGCGGGCGACGGCGGGAGTTGCTTCGCGACGGCATAATAGCCCTGCTTGGGCAAGTAGGGGCGGAACCGCCGCTGATCGTTGACGAACAATTGCTCAAACCACCAACGCCGGCCGCGAACGTCCGCCAGCGCCGCAGTCCACTGCCCCTGCGAATCGACTTTCCAGCCGGCGATCCGTTGTCCGCCGCTGAAGATCGGCCGCTCTTCGCCGTAGGCCGCATAGATCGTCGGCGAGCGCTCCGTGCCCGAGTCGTCGGGCGAGAACTCGATGGGCTGCGCGAGGAAGTACGTGCCGCCGCGGATGGCGACGACCACCGGCCGGGTCCGTTGCGGCTCGGTGCGGCGGAGTTGGCCGACGCGATGTTTTGCCGCGTCGAGGGTTTGCAAGGGTCCGTCCGCTGCGTCGGCGCGGGGCTCGGCCAATCGACCCGACCAGGCGTCGTTGCCCTGGGGGGACAGATAGAAGTCGGCCGCCGGCATCTCCGCCGCCGAAAGAGGAAGAACTGTCCAGGCCATTGCCGATGCCAGGATGCCGATCGCGAGGGCTTTCATGAGACGCTCCTTGCAGGTTTGGGAGGGATTGCTTTTGGGGCGGGAACGCGAGAACGCGGATTCTTGGGCAGAGCCGCATTCTACAACGCCGCCGGCCGTCGTGCAAGTAAATTCCCGCCGCCGTCGAAAACCATGTTTCACCGCGGAAAAGCAGCCTACCGCAGCCAGCCCTGGGACTGCATGAAATCCATCAACCAAGGAGGCGTCCAGGGATTCCACGTCGGATAGCAGACCGACACCGCGGAGAGCAACAGCAGGCCCAAGGCGAGGGCGCGCGTCCAGCGTCGCCGGGCCATCAAGTCGGCCGCGGGGAGCATGACGACAAGCCACAGCGGCGCAAGCCAAAATACCCAGCGGAAACCGCTGGTCATGCCGCCGTAGTTGCGTTCCATCATCGGCCGCGCGAGATAAAAAGCCGTGCAGACCACGCTGATTGCCCCGATCAACAGGGCCAGCTCCCGCAGCCGCCGGTCTCGCTTCTGCACGAGCCAGAGGAGCGTCCCCAGCGCGCTGAGCAGCCACATCGGCGTGAGGGAGAAAATTCCGTGATGGCCGACGAGCGCATGCGCGGCGTATACGGCCGGCGACGCTTCACCGCGATCGATCCCCTTGGGATTGTTCCAATAGCTTTTTTCGTAATCATACCAGTTGTCGTTGTCGCCGCGGTGCATGTAGGGCGGGCGGAAACTGTGATGGGCGATCCAATTCGTGGCGAAGAAACCCGCCGCCGCCAGCGCCGCCGCCGGGACAAAGCCCAGCAGCGTCTGCCGCGGGGCCTTCCACAACAGCGCCAGCCCCAGCGCCGCGGCCAGCGACGCCCCGGGCAGTTCGTCGGCCGCGAGCAGACCGGCAAATAATCCGGCGACGGCGAAATATCGCCAGCGGCGCTCCCCGTCGAACCAAATCCGCAGCGACGCATACAGGGCGATCAACGCGCAGACGGCCCCGGGAAGATGGTTGTTCAGCGTCACGGCGAACGTCGTCAAAAAAGTGCCGAACACGGCCGCGGCCATGACGAACACCCGGCCCCAATCGCTCCCGCCGAAGCGCTCGACCAGCGCAGAGAGCAAGAGAAAATAGAGGATCATCGGCAACACGTTCAGCGTCGCGAGCATGAAGCGGCCGATCGCGTAGGGATGGTCGCCCAGCGTCATGCCCGTCGCGCGATGAATCAGCCAATACTCGCCGGCGATCAGCGTCGGCCACAACGGCGGCTTGCTGGAGTAGAGATGTCCGTCGTGCTCGACCATGTCGATGGTGTCCCAGTTGGGCTGTCGGACGACGCGGTCGATGGCGTAGGGGGCCCCCGGTACGCGCATGTCGGCTTCGACAAGCGCCCGGACCGTGGCCCAACGGCTGCGGTCGTTGGCGCTGAGGAAGGGCCGCTGCTGATCCGGGCGGGGGCGATTGACGGCGTTGACGGCGAAGAGTCTGCCCAGCATGGCCCCAACGCCGACGCAGATCAGAATCGCGTAAACGCTGCGGCGAAAGTCGCGACAGGGATCGTGGTTCTCGCTCATGAATTTACCTTCGCAAATTACTGATTCAAGTCCCCCTCTCCTTCCGGGAGAGGGTTGGGGTGAGGGGAAGCCGCCCCGGGGTCGGAGGCGAACGGCGGAGTCCGCGCCGGGTTCCCCTCACCCCGGCCCTCTCCCAGAGGGAGAGGGGGACCCAAGTTCCGCGGCGGGAATCTCGTCAACGATCGAATACGGCCTCAATCGCGGGGCGTGGTAGGCAAGGATCAACTCCGCGAGAAAGCCCATCGACATCAACTGCCCGCCCAAGAGCATCAGCGCCACGGCAAGCAGCAGTGCGGTCGGCTCGGGCAGCGACGCCAGTCGCCACCCCGGATGCGCCTGTGCGAGGATCCAATTGAGCAGGAGATGGGCGATCCCCAGCAGTCCGAGGACGAACGAGGCCAGGCCCGCCGCGCCCAGCATGTGCTGCGGCCGCTGTCCGAAGCCGGTGAGGAAGCGGACCGTCAAGAGGTCCAAGAAACCTTTGACGAAGCGGTTCGGGCCGTACTTCGAGCGGCCATAGATTCGCGGCCGGTGGTTGACGACGACTTCGCCGACGCGGAATCCGCGCGCGGCGGCGAGGACGGGCACGAAGCGGTGCAGTTCGCCGTAGAGCCGCACCTCGTCGAAGATCTCGCGGCGATAGCACTTCATGCCGCAGTTGTGGTCGTGCAGGACCACGCCCGTCGTCGCGCTGACCGTCCAGTTGAACAGCCGCGACGCCCAGACCTTGTGCCAGGGATCGCGGCGGACTTTCTTCCAACCGCTGACGACGTCTCGCTGTTTCTCCATCTCGGCGAGGAAGCGGGGGATTTCGCGGGGATCGTCCTGGAGGTCGGCGTCGAGGGTCATGATCAACTCGCCCCGCGCCGCCGCAAAACCGGCGTTCAAAGCCGCCGACTTGCCGAAGTTGCGGCGAAAGCGGATTCCCCGCACGCGCGGGTCGGCCGCCGCCAGGCGACGAATCGTCTCCCAAGAGCCGTCCTTCGAGCCGTCGTCGACGAAGATCGCCTCGAACTCGAGCGTATGCGCGGCCGCCGTCTCGCACAACTCGCGGTGCAGCGTCTCCAGGCTTTCCGATTCATTCAGCACGGGGATGACAATCGACAGCATCGCGCGTTTCCCTCCAAGGAAAATATAGGATAGCCGAAATCGCCGATTCCGCCACCACCCAAACCAACCGCAACAGCACGGCGGCGCCCAAGGCCGAAAGCTCCCCCACTTGGGGAACGAGCAAAACGAGCAACTGGGCCAGCGCGGCCTCGCGGACAATTGCCCCGCCGGGAATTAAGGAAACGAAGCCGGCGACGACCGCCAAGGCGACCACCGCCGTGTCGGCGGCGAGGGACGAGCGGAGCGGGCCGCCGCCGGCGTCCATGGCCTGCAATGTCGCCCAGAGGCTTGCGCCGATGAAAAGCCAGCCGACGATCATCATTGCCCACCCCCAGAGCAGCGTCCCATAGGGCACTTGCCCGAGGCAAACCGCAACGCTCGCATCGGAGCGGCCCACGCCGGCGAGTCGGGCCAACCGCGAAAAGACCGGCGGCAGGGTGGGAACGCCGGCGACGAACATCAGGCCCAGTGCGGCCCAGAGCAACAGTCCGCCTGTGGCGGCGTGCACGACGAGGATGGCGGCCCCCCAAAAGGCCCCAACGGCCATCCACGTCAGCGTTTCGAGAAAGACGCTCGCCGCCGCCACGCCGGCATGGACGCCGGGGCCGCAGATCAAGCCGGTGCGGAGGACGACGACCATCACCTTGAAGGGGACGTACTTGCCGAGGTGTCCGATGTAATAGGCGCCAAGGTTCGCCAAAGCGGCGCGTCTTGCCCCATCGCCCGCAGCGCCCGCCGCCAAAACAGCCCCTCCGGCAGCAGCCCGGCCAAATACAGCAATCCGGAAAGCGTCAGCCAGCCCCAGTGAAGCGAGCGGGGATGTTGGCGGAACTCGGCCAGGCCGCGGACGATGGTTCCATGAATCGCCCAGACGACCGCGGCCGCAATCAACAGCTTGACGGCGGCAACGAGCCATTTCCGCCAACCGGGCCGGCCAAGACTCATTGCAGGTCTCTTGGGTGGGAAAACGTGACACGGGGACGATCCCCTTGCGGAGCGTCGCCTTTATTGTGACCGCAACGCCCGCCGCAAGCAAGTGGTCTTTGCGGGGCTATCCCAAGGACCGGCTCTTCGATTACAATGGACAAGTTCACGGTTTCCGTAAGCGTTCACAGGAAATCGCCTTCCGCGGAGTCTTCTTTCTATGGCGCGAATCATCTCGCTCGTCGTTCTCGTGACGATCCTCGCCGTGATTGGGGCGCTGTTGTTTCACGTTCTCTCCGGCTTCGTCCTGCCGGTGTTCCTCGCCATGCTGCTGGTCGTCATGTTCGGACCGGTCCACCGCTGGTTCGACGCCCGCTGCGGCGGACAAAAGCGAATCTCGGCGGCCTTGACCACGGCGGCCATTCTGCTGATCGTGCTCGTCCCCATGGCGATCTTGCTGGCCAGGGCGGTCCACGAAAGCGTGCTCGTCTATCGTCGCCTCAACCCGCACACAACGGACATCCACAAGGTGGTCAAGCCCGCGGTCGATTGGTGCAACAAAGAGATGAATCTCGACCTCTCCGTCGAGGACCTGCAAAAGACCGTCGTCGGCCGCGTGCAGCAGTGGCTCGCGCCCGTCGCCTTGGGAACGACCCAATTCGTCAGCGACTTTCTCCTCGGGCTGCTGGTGATGGTCTTCTCCCTTTATTACTTTCTCGCCGACGGGCCGGACATGATCCAATCCCTGGTGCAACTCCTCCCCTTGGACCGGCGCTACTCGCTGCAACTGGTCGATCAGTTCATCACCGTCAGCCGCGCGGTGGTCGTCGCCACGCTCCTGTCGGCCATCGTCCAAGGGATCTTGGCGGGAATCGCCCTTTACTTGGCGGGATTCAGTTCGGTTTTCCTCCTCACCGTCCTGGCCATCCTCATGGCGATGGTGCCGTTTGTCGGCCCGCCGATCATTTGGATACCCGCCTGCCTCTGGCTCTACTTCCACGAAGATCGCGCGGCGGCGGCCGCGACGATGGCGGTCTTCGGCGCCCTGGTGGTCTCGACGGTCGACAACATCGTCAAGCCGCTGGTGCTCCACGGCCGCTCGAAACTGCACCCCCTGCTGGCCCTGCTGAGCGTGTTGGGCGGCATGCAGGTCCTCGGCCCCATCGGCATTTTCGTCGGTCCCATGGCCGTCGCCTTCCTGCAAACCCTGCTGAACATGTTGCGCGGCGAGTTGACGGCGATGCAAGCCGGCCAGGCGCCCGAGACGGACTGAATAAACACCATGGCTCAGGATCACCACGGAGACACGGAGTACACGGAGGATAAAAAAGGCGGGAGCCACAGATGGAACACAGATGAAATTCAGATAGAGATCGTGGTCCCGGCTCTCAACTCTCAATTCCCCCCCGCGGTGAGTTTTTCGCTCCAGCATTTCGAGGTTTTTTATGACAACAATCGCATTTTTCGCGGCCGTCTCGCTCTTCGGCATCGATGTCGGCTGGCAACCGACGCCCGACGGCGGGGTCGAATACATCATCCAGATTCCCCCGGGGGCGATCGAATCGCTCCGCGACGGGGAGGCGTTTCAAAGCGACATCCCGCCCGAGGTGCTTCGCGATCTGCGGACCTATCGGATCATCGTCGGCAACACGACGCTGCCGCGGAAGCTGCCCGAGCGTCCCGCTGGGGAATTGAAGGCAGCCGCGGAGAAGGGTCCGGCTGCTGAACAAAAGACGCCGGAAAAGAGCGCGACTGCGATGGCCGCCCCTGCCCCGCTGCCGTCCAATCCGGCCAGCAAGCCGATGATCGGCCAACCGGCCGACTTCGTCGAAGAGATGAAACCCGCCGCGGCGACCACCCCGGAGTCGGCGAAGCCTTGGCTTCCCTTATGGCTGACGGCGGTCGCCTTGTTCGCCTCGCTGGGCGCGAACGTCTATCTCGGCTGGATTGCCATCGATGTTCGTCGCCGCTGGCGGACGCTGGTGGAAAAAACCGCCTGACGGCGACGCGCCGCCGCTCGCCCTACGCCGCTTCCGCGCTGCCGCCTTCGTCGTAGGGCTCGCCGTCGCTGTCCTCGCACTCGTCGCACGGCTCGTCTTCATCGAAATCGGCGTCTTCCTCCGGCTCGACCGGGGCCAAGCGGGCGGCGGCGCGACGCGGACCGGAAGGTGAACGACGACTGCGCGGACTTCTCCGACCCAGGCTCATCGAGGATGATCGCCGCGGGCGCCAAGTCGCGATTGTCGGGCAGGCAGCCCACGGGCGCGTGCAGCGACTTGAACAGCCGCAGCATGTGCTCGTGGCAAGTGAAGATCAACACCTGATGCCCGGCGGCGGCGAAGTCGCGCAGCACGGCCACCGCCGCTCTGGCCCGCTCGATGTCAAAATTCACGAGCACGTCGTCGAGGATCAGCGGCAGCGGCGCCCCGCGGCGCGCATAGCCGGCGACAAGGGCCAGCCGCAGGCTGAGGAAGAGTTGCTCGCGCGTGCCGCGGCTGAGGGCCTCGACCGGCAGCCAACGCCCGTCGGCGTCGTCGACGCGGAGAACGTTTTGGCCCAGCGGCGTCCACACGCGGAGATAGCGCCCCCCGGTCAGCCGCTCCAGATAGCCGGACGCCTCCTGAAGCGTCTCCGGCTGGCGCTGCCGCTCGTAGGCGGAGCAAATTCCGTCGAGCACTCGCCCGGCGACGGCCAGCGTTTGCCAGCGGCGCAGGGCGTCATCCAGCCGCTTCTCGACCATGCCCAAGTCAAGCTGCTTTTGGGCCAATTGGCGGTCGTCGGCCAGCGACTTGACTTGCTCGGCCAACTGCCCGCGCTTTTCGAATCGCTGTTGCAACTGCTCCTCCGCGGCCGCCCAACGCTGCAACAAGTCGTCGCGTCGCGGCTCCAATTCCTGGGCAGGCGAGTCTTCGAGGATTTGGCGGATCGTCTCCTGGGCACAATGACCGGCGACGGCCGCCGCGATCTCCTGATCGAAGGCGTCGCGATCGCGCTGGAGCGACGCGGCGCAGCGGCCTCGACCGCGCGGCGGCGAAACTCCACCTGGTCCCGCGCGCCCGCCTCGCGGAGCAACTGTCGGCGGCGAGCCTTTAGCCGGCCGATCGCCTCTTCCAGCTTCGCGCGATCGCGGCGGTTGCGGCGAAGCTCCTCGTTGGCCGCGCGCCGTTGGGTCAGCAGGGCCTGCTGCCGCGTCAGGGCGTCGGCAAGCCGGCGGAGCAGCTCGGTCGGCTCGCCTTCGCCGAGCTCGATTCCGGCGTCGCCCACCAGTTGCGTGATTCGGCCGAAAAGGGAATCCAGTTCGCGGCGGCGCTGGGCGAGTTCCTCCTGGCGCTGGGCGAGTTGCCGCTGGAGCTGCGCGATCTGCTCCTGTTTCCGCGACAGAAGCTTCAGCCGCCCGGGAGCGAGGCGTCGCGGCAGGCCGGCGGCGGCCAAGGCCGAACGCCAGCGCCGCCGCACGACGGCAAGTTCTTGTTCTTCGCGCACGAGACGTTCCCGCGCCGCGGCGGACTCTTGCTTCGCCGCCGTGAGGCGTGCATCGACGGGCATCAATTCTTCCAAGGCCGCAAGGTCCTTTTCCGCGGCCGCCAGTCGTCCGGCAATGGGTCCTCCGCGGGAAGCTGGCCGTCCATCGCGTCGCGGTCCTCGCCCATCTGCTTCAGTTGCAATTGGAGCAGATTGAGTTGATTTTGGCAGGCTTCAAGCTGCCGGGCGTTGGATCGCTCCAAGAGGACTTTTCCAAGTCCCGCGGCGGCGCAACCGCCCAACCCCAATACGGCCATCGCCCAGCCGACCGGTCCGACGAGCGAGGCGGGCAGGAACAGGCCGGTGAGGACCAGCACGACGCCCAAGACAAAGACCGCTCCCAGGCCGACGAGCGCCCAGCCGGGGAGCAATTGGCGTCCCAAGAGGCGGCGGGTTTGCGCTTCGAGATCGCGTTGGCACCCGGCCATCTGTTCGAGCCGCTCGTCGATTTGAATGCGGCGGCGGAATTGCGCGACGACGTTGCCCGCCCGGTCAATCGCCGCGGACAATTCGCGATCCTGCCGGCCGCCGATGGCCGCGTCGATCTGCGCGGCCAGCGCACCGCGGCGCCCTCGGCCGTCTCGGCGGCCTGTTGCAATCCAGCCAGCCGCTTTCGCGCCTGGCGGAGCCCGCCGCCGGCGGAACGCAACGTCGAGAGCGTCCGCGGCGGGATCGCCGGCAAGGCGGCCGCGTCGCCGTCCAGCCCTAGTTGCTCCTGCTGGCCGGCGATGCCGCCCGCGATGTCGGCGGCCTCCTTTTCCAGCGAAACAACCTGTCCCTGAAGGCTGTTGATCCAAGGGCCCTGCTCTTGCATGGCCTCGATCCGCGGGGCGAGCCGCGTGAGCGACTCGTGAACCTCCAACCCCGCCGCTTCCGCGCGCAGTTCCTTCCGCCGCAACTCGAACTGCTCAAGCCGCTGCCGCCGCCGCTGTATTTTTCCATTGACCGCGTCGAGTCGCGCGACGGCGTTGTCGGGCATCGGCTGCTGCGGCCCCAAGGCGGCCAATTCCGCGGCGGCCGCGGCGCGACGCTCCCAGCGCTGGCGAAGGCTGATCGCAAGATCGATCACCCGCGAGTGATGCTCCGCCTGATCCTTTTCTTCAACCAGTCGGGCGATCTCGCGGTCGAGCTGCACGCGCTCGGCGGCGAGGCGGCCGTAGCGGCGCATGAGTTCGTCGAGGCCGTCGATCTCGCCGCGAATCTTCTCCCGCTCGGCCAGCAGCGTCGCCGCCTGGCAAGGCCCGCCGCTGCGGTCGAGAATGCGGTTGCGCGACGCTTCCAGTTCGCACATCGCGTCAACCAACGAGACGCGGTCCACGCCGAGGCTGAGATTGTACAACAATTGGGCCGCTTCGCCGTCGTCCAGGGCGCCCAATTCCTGCATTTCCCGCAGTTCGACGGCGAAGATGTTGTTGAAAGCCGGCTCGTCCACGCCGGCCAACAGCGTGTTCAGGACGTGTTCGCCTTGCCGCGTGCCGTCGGCGGCCGAAAGCACGAGTTGCTCGCCGGAAGCGTCCGCGCCGCGCGGGTCGCGCCGCTCGACGCGAATGCGGCCGCCCGCGCCGACCAGCTCGATCCAGCCGCCGCCGGGACCGCCGTGCACGGGCGGAAAGTACCGCTGCCGCTCCGCCGAAAATCCGTAGAGCATCGAGCGGACGAATTGCAGCAAGGTCGTCTTGCCGGCCTCGTTCGGGCCGTAGAGGACGTTCATGCTTTCGGAAAGCCGCTTGACCTTCAGACCGCTCCAAACGCCATAACCGTCGATTTCCAGGGCAGCGATTTTCACGATGTCGCCTCCTCGCCGCTGAGCAAGTCGATTCCCAACCACGCCGCGTCGCGCAACACCGCCAGCCGCAGGGCCGGATCGGCGACGTCGGCCGCGGCGGCCAAGGCCCCGGCCAGACAGCCGTCGGACAGATAACCTTCCAACCCCAGCGGCTCGCTCGGATTCATTTCCAACTGCCGAATGGCGCAGGAGGAAATCGCCGCAAATCGTCTCTTGCTCGCGCCACTCGGGCAAGATGCCCGGCGAGGGCTCGACTTCGATCGACGCGCTCCAAGCGGCGGGCGACGCCGAGCCGTATTCGCTCCGCAACATGTCGAGCAACTCGACCGCAAGGCCGCCGCGACGCAATTGTTTGATCAGCGGCCCGCCGCCGGCGATCGTCCACGACACGATCAGGCCCAGCTTCGGCGTGGTTTCCAGCAGCGTGTGCAACCGCTGCCGCAAGAGCGATTCCAACTCGTCCCGCGCGGTCGCTTCCTCAACCACCACCCGCTCGCTCAACCAGCGGATCGAGTCGGTCGGCACGAGGATGGTCCGCGTCTGCCGGTTCTCGTCCACCTGGACCAGCGTGCAGCCGTGGACGCCGGTTTCGTCAGGGCGTCGGCCCTGCGGGCTGCCGGCGTAATGGGCCGTCTGCGGGGCGCTGAAGAGCGTGCTGCGGTCGTGCCGGCCGCCCAACGCCCAGTAGTCGATCGCTTGCGCGGAAAGGGCCGCCGTTTCCACCGTCCCATGGACCGCGGCAATCGTATACAGCCCGCCGGCGTCGGGACGAAAATCTCGCGACGGCGCCGTGCGGTTGCCGTCGCGGCCATAGAGCAGGAGCCGGGCCAATTGCGCCCGTCGCGCTGATGCACCATCTCCAAAACGCGGCCGCGCGACGTGATGTGCACATTCTCCGGCAGGGGCACGGCCGCAGGCCACGCCTCCGGCGGATCGACCCCGCCGGTCGCCCAATAGACGGGAATCTGACGCTGGGCCAGCCGGGCAAACTGCTCGCAAAGGAAAAGCGGCCCGCGGCCCGCTGTGCGGCGGATGCAGGATGTCGCCGACCAGCAGAAGGAATTCCGCCTCCTCGGCCAGCACAGTGTCGAAGACCCGCCGCGCGGCGGCGTAGGCCGCGTCGAGAAAAGGCTCGCGGAGATGCTCCGGGACCTCGGCCACGCCTTGCAGCGGCATTTCCAGGTGAAAATCGCCGGAATGAACGAAGCGGAAAGGCCGTTGTGACATGACGCCTCCGTGCGGCAAATCGACGGAACTTTTTAATATCGTGAGCGAGTTTAGCGTTTTGGCGTAAATCACGCTACGGCAATCGTGACATGCTCGTGAAGATGGGCAACTTGGAAAAACCGGGAAGTGCCTCACACGCCGTCGCGTGACCAAGCGGGGCGGGACGCAAAGGGAACAGGGAAACGCAGAAGAAATCCCACCGGCGGAATGCTGCCTTCTCAGGGCTTTTCTGGCTCGACGTGAATGACCACGCGGCCCAGGCCCGGAATCCGCGCGGAGAAACTCTTCCAGTTTTACCGTCAGGGCGTGCGCTTCGGTCATCGCCGTGGCCGCGCCCAGCCGGCAATGAAAGGAAACCTGCAACTCCCCGCCGACCGATCGGGCGACGACGTTGTGCAGCTTGCTGGGAAACCGATGCAGACGGAGGAATTCGGCCAGGGCGATGCGAACTTCCTCCTCCGTGGCCGGCTCCGCGCGAACCGTCGCCGACGCATCGCCGCTCGGCTCAAGGTGCGAAACCACCCGCGAAAGCTCCGGCACCGCCGCCCGCAACTCCCGCTCGAACTCCGTTGCTAGGGCGTGCGCCTGACCGAGGCTCAGCCGCCCATCCACCTCCAAGTGCAACTCGATCCATCGCTCCCCTTGTTCGTCGTAAATGCGGATGCCGTGGGCCCCAAGGCCGTGGCGGGCGGCCAACACGCGGACCGTCGTCGTCAGTTCTTCGTTCGGCGAAGGGGCCGGCTCGGCGTGAACGACCACGTCGGCCCCGGGAAGGACCGCCCGCACTGCGACGGCCGCCTTGTCGGACACCTCGTGCGCCTGCTCGAAACTCGTGGCATGGCCGACCGAGAGGGTGACGTCGGCGAAAAATTCCGGGCCGCTGCGGCGGAGACGGACCTGGGCAACCTGCAACACGCCGGGCGTTGCTGCGGCCGCCTCCGCCACCTTCTCTTGCAGTCCGCGGGGAACGCGGTCGAGCAGGTCGTCAACCGACTTCTTGCCCAAACGCACCCCCACCCACACGATCACCCCGGCGACGGCCAGCGCGGCGGCGGCGTCGGCGGCCTCCAGCCAGGGCATATTCCAGCGGCCGCCCGCCCAAACTCCGGCCAGGCCCAGCAGGACGACCAGCGAGGACCAAATGTCCGTGGAGAAGTGCAAGGCGTCGGCTTCGAGCGCCTGGCTGTGATATTTCTGCGAGCAACGGCGGAGCGCCCGCGACCGCGAAAAATCGACGACGATCGACAGTAGGATGACCAAAAACGCCCAGAGGCTCGCCTCGACGTGCGTCCGCTGATGGAAGACCAATCGCTGGGCCGCCTCGTAGACGATCCACAGGCAGGTGGCCAGGAGAAGGAAGGTCTCGAACAGGGCGGAGAGGTTTTCGAATTTCCCGTGTCCGTACGTGTATTCGCGGCTGGCCGGGCGCAGAGATGCGGACGGCCCAGAGGGTGACGCCGGCGGCGACGAGGTCGAGCGCGGAATGGGCGGCCTCGGAGAGGATGCCCAAGCTGTTCGTACTGACGCCGACGATGAGTTTCAAGGTCGTCAGCAGCACGGCCGCCAGGAGCGAGGAGACCGCCACGCCGCTTTTCTCGCGACTTGCCTGCTGCAGATCGACGGTGTGGGTTTGGTCCATTTTCGGCGGTCCTGCTTGCGAGCGATCGGCGTGGGCGACGCGTAATCAATTGGAGCACAACGCAGTACGATTCTCAAGCAGGTCCCCCTCTCCCTCCGGGAGAGGGACGGGGTGAGGGGAATTGCCAGCAGGCCATCGATCTTGCTCAGCCGCGGTCGCAACCGTCGGACATGGCGTCATGTTTTGTAGAGTGGGTCGAGCGGAGCGAGCCCCAAGCAGCAGCACGATTCGGCGCGTCTTGGAAGAATCAGCGCCCCCCGCTCCGTTTCACCGCGGCGCGGCCCGCAAGCTCGGGTCATACATCGCAAGGATATTCGCCGTCGGGATGTCCGGCTGGAGGTTGTGGGAGGGGGCGATGATGTAGCCGCCGCCCTCGCCCAAGATCGCCACGCGCCGCTTCACCTCCGCCCGGACAGCCTCGGCGGACTCCAGCGGCAGCAAGTACTGGATGTCGATCCCGCCATGAAAACAGAGCTGCTTGCCGAAGTCGCGTTTCAGTCCCTCGGGCTCCATCCCCACGGCCGCGGGCTGGATCGGATTGAGAATGTCCACGCCCAGTTCGACCAGATCGGGGACCAGTTTCCGCACCGATCCGCAACTATGAAACATGAACTTCACGCCGCAGCCGTGCGCCATGTCCGCGAGGGTCTTGATCGACGGGGCGATGAACCTGCGGAACGTTTCGCGGCTTTGGAAAAGCCCGCTCTGCGTGCCCAAGTCCGTCAGCGCATAATACACGTCGATGCGCCCTTTGCAGGCTTCCATGCAGCGAAGGAAGTCTTCCACGTAAAAATCGAGAAACTGCTTCACCATGAAGTTGACCCATTCCGGGTTCAACGCGGTGTCGCAGAAAAAGTTTTCCAAACCGCGGACGATTGCCGGCCGCTCGAAGATGTCGGCGTTGCCCAGCGCGATCGCATGGCCCTCGTATCGGTCGCACTGCGCGGCGATGGTGGAGTAGTCGACGTTGTCGCACGAAGGCCAGGGGAAGGCCTCGATTTCCTGCAAACTCGCCACCCCGGCCAGCGCCGCCGTTGACGTGCTCCCAGCTCATGCCCCACGGCGAGTTGGCCATCGCCCACCGCTCGCCCCACATGTTCTGTTTGACGCCGTTGGAAACAACGTCCGGCGGATAGACCGGAGACGGGTACGCGCACGTTCAACTTCGAGCCGGTCGAGCACGGCGTCCCGGCTTCCCAGCCCCAGATCGTATTTCAGCCGGTCCCAGACCGCATCCTCAGCCCAAAAATCGGCCGGCACGCAGTCAGTCTGTTGATGCGCGATTGCCGCCATCACGCGCTGGCGCGACGTCATCACAGGAAACTCCGATTCCTTGTAATTCGAGAGTGCAAAAGGGGTCGGCCACAAAAGGAGGCGAGGGCAAAACGCGGCGGGAGTCTTCAATCGCCGCTGCCTTGATCCGCATTGCCCCCATTATCCTCATTTCTCAATACGGATACAACCCCGGGAGTCCCTTGCCGCCGCGCCGCGGCGGTCTTTAGGAGCGGGGCTTTAGCGCGGATTTTCTTGCCCGCGGGGTGAGCGTTCACGGGGTACGTAGCGCGACCGCAGAACAGAACAGGATAACAGAAAACCAGCACGCCGTCAGGGCCCTGACGGCAATAACGAGGGCGGGGAAGCACCGCAAAAATGAGCTTGTACCGAATCGAGCAAGAACTGAAAGACCGCCCGACCTTGTTGGGCACAAGTGGCGATCACCGTCCAGATGCGTTCGCACCACCGGCGGCCTTTCTCGCTCCGTGTCCCCTGGGTGATGTGCCGGTCGATCACCACGAAGCGAATCGCCTGCTCTGCCAGGTTGTTTGTCGGGTCGATGCCCGGCGTCGTGATGAAACGGAAGTACGCTTCCCCGTTCTCGCGGAACCGCTTCGCCAGGTTTCGGGCGTGCTTGGCGTCCGGCACGCGGGTGGTGGCGGCCTTCATCACCTGCTCCCGCGCTGCCTCCAGCGCCCTCTGAAAGGCCGCCGCCGACATTTTCTCGCGCCGATGGATGACGCCAAACAGTTCTCGCAAGGTGTCCCGCAGACGCTGGCCGTAAGCCTGCACCTCGCGTCCGGGGAGCGTCAGCAGAAATTTTACGTCGCGGATCAGGTGGGCCATGCAGAACTGCACCAGCACGTCGCACTCCCGCATGTATTTGCGGTAGGCGCTGAAGTAGTCGCAGCCCAGCACTCCGTTGAACTCCTCGCCCAGCACCTCGATCAGCACCTTCGATCCCCGCGACTTGTCGATGCGGAAGAGCGTGTAGACCTGGGCGCGAAAGCACCAGGTCCAGAACCTCTGTCCGTTTTCCTTGTGCCCCGTCTCGTCGATGTTCAGCACGGCCTCGCCCGGCAGCCTTTGGAACAGCTCGGCATACGCCGGGGCCAACGAATCGCTCACCTTGCCAATGAGCTTCGCCAGATAGCCACGGCAAACGTCCACCCGCACCACGTCGCGGAGGAACTTGCGGATCGTGGAGAACGAGGCGTGGCAGACGCCTTTCATAAAGGCCACCAGGGCTGTCAAGCGGGGACCGAACAAGCCCGCCTTCACCACCGCCTCCGGCATCGGGGCGTAATGGACCTTGCGGCAGTGCGGGCACCAGTAGGCCAGCCCTTGGTGTTCCGTCACCACGGTCGGCGTTTCGGTGATTTCCACCTGCTGGAGCACTTCCGGTTTGCGCCGCGAAAAGACCAGCCTGCCGCCGCAGTCCGGGCAACAGTCGAGGGTATGGGGCTCGAAATGATCGACCGAATCGGGTGGGAACGGCGACCGCAAATGCTGTTCGTGTCCCGGCTGTCCGCCCTTCTTC
Source organism: uncultured Planctomycetia bacterium (assembly GCA_963791075.1). Classification (GTDB taxonomy): domain Bacteria; phylum Planctomycetota; class Planctomycetia; order Pirellulales; family Thermoguttaceae; genus CAWBRF01. The sequence goes on along the minus strand of CAWBRF010000031.1, from coordinate 237,182 downwards.
CGCTTCTTGCCGCCCTTCGGCAACGGCTTCTTCGGCTTGACGATGTCGCTCGACGGCGGCTTGGAGGAGGTCGAGGAATCCTTGTGCGCGGCAGCCAACTGCTGCTCCAGCCGGGCAACTTGTTCATGCAGCCGCGAGTTTTCTTCTTCCAATTGCGCGTTACGTTCCGTTACCCCGAAAAGCTTTTCCTCCAGCTTGGCCATGCGTTGGGCCAGCCGCTCATATTCGGAATCGCACCTCGGTTCCCGCAGTTTCATAGTGCGGGAAAATACGCCTCCCTGGCCGTCCAATCAAGACCAATTGCCTGCCCGCCGAACGCAAGAATTCTGGAAAATTCTTGGGGGGGGCGCTTGACAAGCCAAATTCCCCCGTTCAAGATGACGATTGTCGGCCCGCTGCCGTGGGGTTCCGGTGGGCATAACAAGAGTAAGAACCCCGTGAACAATCACCCCGCGGGACGGTGGAAGCCAAATTCATTATGGCCTGCCGGAGATCCCGGCTGATCTCCATGGCCGAGTCCTTGCCGCGACGAAGATGTTCGTAACTGCGGGCTTTTCCCATCACCAATCGCACCCGGCGAGGGCGGGGAAACCAACTCCCCTTCGGCCAGGCGCGGAATGTGCCGTCCAGCCAACAAGGGACGATGGGAACACGGGTTCCAGCCAGCAGCAACCCGATGCCCGGCTTGAATTCGCCAAGTTCGCCGGTCGTACTCCGCGTCCCCTCGGGAAACAACAGCAAGACATTGCCGGGGTTGTCCAACAGTTGTCTACATAGTGAAAGGCTCTGGCGGATGTTCGCCTGGCGATTGAAAGGCAAGGCGTTGACCACGACGGCGGCTATGGTCAATCGTGGAATGCCGACGAAGAAGAAATCCTGGGCGGCGGCAGGGAACACGCGGTGCAACTTGTGGATGGGCATTGCCGAGAGGATCGTCAAGGCGTCCAGGTGGCTGCAATGGTTGGCCGCGAGCACGAACGACCCGTCGCGAGGCAGGTTCTCGCCGCCAATGACCTGCAAGTGGTGATAGACCCGGAGCCAGCCGCGAATCAGGTTGCCGCCGCGAGCCGGGTGGAGTAGACCAGCAGATCAGGCTCGCGGGGAAAATCCCGCAGCCGCTCGACCATCGTCTTGTCGAGGTCTTCCGCCGTGTCGTAATGCCAGGGCTCGACGGTCATCGGCAGGTCCCTTTTCGTTCCAGGCGGGGGGCCGGAGACGATATAACGCCAGATTCAGCGAAGGTCGTGAAAATAACCCGCCATGTGGAAGAACAGCGGAGTGGCGTAGATCAGGCTGTCGATGCGGTCGAGAATCCCGCCGTGTCCGCGAATCAGCGCCCCCATGTCCTTGACGCCCACGTCGCGCTTGATGACGCTCATCGACAGGTCGCCAAACTGCCCGGTGACGCCCACGATCAGGCCGGTGAGGATCAGCTCCCGGGGCCCGAAATGGGGAAACGAGAATCGCAGCGCCCAGGGCAGCGCCATCGAGACCGCCAGCGCCCCCAGCGAGCCTTCCCACGTCTTCTTCGGGCTGATGTTGCTCCGCAGCGGATGGCGGCCGAAGAGCTTGCCGAAGGTGTACGCCGCAACGTCGTTCACCTCCACGGCAAACACCAGGTAGAGCAGATACCCATAGGCGTTGCGGGCGTTGGCCAGGAACGCCAAATGGCCGAACATCCAGCCGATGTACAGGTACCCAAGGATCGCCAGGGCGATGGCTTGGAGCTGTCCTTCGGCGCGGTTGCGAAGGATCGGGATCAGCAGGATGGCGGCGGTGACGAAGACGGGCAGGGCCACGAATAGCCCGTACCAGCCGGGCCAGTGCCACGTGGGGTCTTTCATCATCGAAACCACGCCCGTGGCGACGATGCCGAGGTAGACCACGCCGGTCATCAGCCAATCGCGATAGAGCCCGGTGGCCCGGGCATATTCCTTGAAGGCGAAGACGGCCAGGAGCGTGACGAGCAGGATCGTAGGCACGCGGCCGGCAAAGATGCCCAGTAGGACCACCGGGACCATCACCAGCCAGGAGGCATACGACTGCCACGCATGACTCACGTTGCGATGGAGTCCCCAGCGGAGAGTCGCGATCAGCAAACCGCCCGCGACCAACAGCCCAAGCACCACGCCGGCATAAATGCGGAACACGTCGCTTGACAACGCCGCGCTAGGAGACATTGGTTTTGTTGCCTCGTCTCTCTTGGTTCAGAATTGTTGGCGAAAGGCCGTCAGGTTTGTTTCGCGGCCAGACCTCGCAGGATGCGGGCCAGTCGCACGGCGATTGTTTCCACGCATCCGGCGATAACGACCAGGTTGCTCCAATCCAGCACGGTCAAGGGCCCCAGGTCGATCGAGCGGCCCGACCAAAGCAGCCCCAGCGTGATCCATGCGCCGACATGCAGCACGACCATCCGCCAGGGCTTGGCCATAATGCCGCCGAACTGTCGGCCCACGCCCAGGGCCTGGCCGAAGGTTCCCACGTAGGCGGTCAGCAGGGCGAAAATCGCCGCCCAATAGCCGCTGGCCGGGTGGCACAGCCCGCTATGGGCGACGCCGGCAAAAATGATCACGTCGGACACGCGATCGGGCAGGTCGTTGAGCAACTCGCCGCGCAGGCTCGCCTTGCCCGAGGCCAGGGCCACCATGCCGTCGAGCATGTTCAGCCACAACCGCAGGTAGCACAACAGCGCGGCGGGAATCAGCAACGCGGGCAACTGCCCAGACCACCAGAAACAGACAGCCGCCAAGGCCGAAGCAAGGACCGAACCGTACGAGACCGCATCGGGGTGGATTCCCAGTCGCACACAGAATTGGACTGCGCCATGGGCCGTCAGGCGGAACATGGCGGCGATCGGTCGCCGAGAGGTTGGTTGATAGTCGCCCATGGATCGCAAAGCCGGTGTTGAATGGCTCTTGTCGCGGCGGAAAGAGACACAGAAGCAGTATCAAATCCGCGCCATCCCGGGCCCCTATTATACTTTTTCTTCAGTACGGATATAGCCCCGGCAACTTCTTCTCGCCGGGCGGCGGCAACTCGTAGGAAAGCGTCGCCGGCTGGGCGGTCGCTTCGACGCCGCCGAGCTTCGCGTCCCAGAGCCACGTCCACTTGCGCAATTCGTCGCGGTGCATGAGCGTGCGGTCCAGCACGCGGGTGCGCCGCTCCTTCTGCCATGCGCCATAGGCCCAGGAAAATTGCCATATCTCGTGCCGCATCGTCGCCGCGTCGGGCATGACGTTGTAGGTGGTCTGTTTGTCGCGAATCAACATGACCAGCACGCGCACCGCGTCGCTGTCGCCGCCCATCGCCAACGGCACAACCTTGTTCTCGTAATGCTTCGACTGCGCGATGTCGTCGGCGATCGCCCGGCGGGTTTCTTCGTCCGTCGTCGCCGTCGGGGCGAACACCGGGTCGAACTCCTTCACGGGGGCATATTGCCATCCCTCGATCCGCAGCCGATCCTTCGTCAGAATCACGAGGTCGTACTTGCCCGGCGGGAGATTCCTGAACACCCAGCGGCCGCGGGCGTCTCTCCTCGCGGCGGCGTCAACTTGCGGGGCGTCGATCTTCGCCTTCGGATCGACCTCCCGCCGCGGATTGCCGTCGCTGTCCAAGCGGCTGACGGCGCCGACCAGGGTCACGCCCTTGGCTTTGCCGAGATCGACCACCAGCGACGCGGCGGCGGCTTGGGAACAGCCGCACGCGGCCAGCGCCGCGAAACCGCACGCGACAAGAACACGCGGAATCATGGTTTTTTTCCTTCTTGTTTCGGCGGCGGGGCCGCTTCCAATTCGGCGAGCTTCGCCCGCGCGGCGGGCGCCAAGGGGCTGCCGGGATAGTCTTTCACCAATGCGTGCAGGGTGGCGATCGCGCGATCCGTTCGCTCGCGGCGCAACTCGCACCCCGCGGCGAGCATCAACAACTGATCGACATAGGGCGAATCGGCGTTGACCGCCTGAAGTTGCTCGGCTTGGGCGATGGCCTGGGCGTATTGCCGCCGAGCGACCCAGCAACGGGCGTAAAGCAGGGTCAAGTAGCCGTCGATCCGTTCCGTGGGAAAGTCGGCCTGCCAGGCATGGATCTCCGCCGCGGCGCGATCGAGCAGCCGCAGTTTGAGAAAATCTTCCGTCGAACGGCCATAAGCGCCGCGGCGCGCGGCTTGTTCGGCGTTGCTTCCAGCGCGGCCGACGAGTTCCTCCGCCTCGTCGTAGGCCTTTCGCGCAGCGTCGCCCTTGCCGACGGCGGCGAAGTAATCTCCGCGCACGCGTGCCAGCGCGGCGGCGACGGGGCCGCGCTTGCCCTCGCCAAGCCGGGAGGCGGCTTTTTCCAAAAGCGCCTTCGCCGCGTCGAACTTGAGCAGATCGTTGACGGCGACGTCGGCGGCCTCGATTTCGCAGCGGGCCTTCGCCTCGGCCGCCGCGACTCGCCGCGCCGCGCCGCGCAAATCTGATAGGCCGACGGACTGTCGCCGATGCGATCCCGGGCCATGGGGCCGACCATTTCCGCCAAGGCCAGCCACTCGGCGTCCGATCCGGCGCCCTTCCCTTCCACCAATCCCACCAGCCCGGCGGCGGCGGCCATGGCGAGATAGCGCAGCGATTCTTGCGACTGTGCCGCCCGATGCGCGTCGCTCGACCGCTCCAGGTTCGCCTCGACCTTTTTGTGTCCCCCTTCCAAGCGGCCTTCAAGGTCCAGGGACTTCGCCTCGAACGCCGCGGCCAACTGCCGCAGGCACACCGCGTCGAGGGTCCGCGGCTCGTAGGTTTCGAGAATCCCCAGGTATTGATCGAGCTGACGCGGCTTGTCCTGCGGTTGGACGATGGGACGACCCACATAGAGCCGATTAGTCGTCTCCACGATCTTCTCGCCGTGCCGGGCGGAAAGCTTGATTGCATATATTCCCGGGCGAAGATAAATGTGGTAAGGATCGGGCTGGACGCTGGTTTGGCCGTCGCCGAAATCCCACACGGGCTTGCCCTGCATCGACAGGGCCTTGGGCGAGATGTTGTGAAAGGCGACGTCCACCAGGACCAGGGGATTGTCCGGCAAGGGCACTTCGCCGCCGATCTTCACATCGAAGTCGGGGGCCAGTTTTCCCGTCCGCAGGTTCACGCGCCGGGAAACAAATGCCCCACCAGGTGCTGGCTGAAGGCGTCGGGCGGCAGGGGCGAGGGGCTGTCCTTGACGCTCGTCGGGTGTGGGACCCAGGCGAGGACCATCACCGCGGCACGATCGCCGGCGGCGGCGTGATAATAGTCCAACTTGTGCAGCCCGGCGGAAAGATGGATGTCCGTGCGGGTCCCCGGCCTCGCCTCCCAAATCGGCCCATGGCGGCCCGGGGCGGACGCGACCACGCGGTCGTCGATCAGCAGGAAGCTGCAGTCCTGGCTGGAGGTGATCCATCCGTAGGTGTCCGCCGAAGCGATCCGCAGCCAGCCGCTGAAATGGCTGAAGAACGGCCCCTGGTCCAGCGACGTGGGGTTCCAGGAGTAGCGGATCTCGGGGACATAATCCGCCCCGAGCGGCGCGGCCGCCGCGAACGCCCGCCGCACCGCCTCAAACTGGTTGAGATTGCACTCGCTGTATCGCCGCGTCTGGAGCAGCAGGCCGTCGCGGCTTGTCCAAGGCGGCAAAGACTCCTCCGGGGCCGGGCCGCCGTAGAAAATGTCGTAATCCTTGTGCCCTTGGATCGGCTGAAACGCCAGCCGACAAACGTCGTCCGGACCAACCTGCAAAACGCGAATCGGCACAAGCGTCCGGTTCCGCGCGGAAACGACGACGTTCTTTCCATCCGCGCGGATTTCGCCGTGGTGAAAAAACGTGACGACGACGACCGCGTACGACTTTTCCGCGGGGATTTCCACGCTGCGGACGGCGTTGAAATCCACCCCGGCCCGGCGAAAAGTCTGCTCCGCCCGCGCCGCTCCCGGCGGCCACAGGCTTGCCGCCGCGGCAAGGAGAAAAATTCGCAGCGCCATCGCACGCTCAACAACCATTGCTCAACGGACCTCCATCAACTAATGTAAAGTAAGGAGATGTCCGAGGGAAGAGAAATCGAGGAACGTTTATGCCGCCCGCCACCCCCCAAATGACCCCGGAAGAGGCCGTTCGCCGCGTCAGCCTGGCCAAAGACGCCCTGGTGCAAGAGGTCCACAAGATCATCATCGGCCAGGACGAAATGATCGAACAGATGCTCGTCTGCATGTTCGCCCGGGGACACTGCCTGACCATCGGCGTGCCGGGGTTGGCAAAAACGCTGACGATTTCGACCATTTCCCAGGCTTTGGCGATGCGGTTCAGCCGCATCCAGTTCACGCCGGACCTGATGCCCAGCGACATCACCGGCACGGAGATCATCGACCAGGACGTGGCCACCGGCAAGCGGAATTTCCGCTTCGTCCGCGGCCCGATCTTCTCGAACATCGTCCTGGCGGACGAAATCAACCGCACCCCGCCGAAGACCCAGGCCGCGCTGCTCCAGGCGATGCAGGAGCACGAAGTCACCGCCGCGGGGAACACCTACAAGCTCGACCAGCCGTTCTTCGTCATGGCGACGCAGAACCCGATCGAGCAGGAAGGGACGTATCCGCTGCCAGAAGCGCAGTTGGATCGCTTCATGCTCTCGATCTACATCGGCTATCCGTCGCGGACGGAAGAGCGCGACATCGTTCTGGCGACGACGCAGATGGCCCGGCAAGAGGTGCGGCCGGTCCTGCAAGGGCAGGACATCCTTTGGATTCAACACCTGGTGCGCCAAGTGCCGACCAGCCAGCACATGGTCAACTATGCGGTCGATCTCGTTCGCGCGACGCGGCCGAAGGAGGCGTACAGCCCGGATTTCGTGAAGAAGTGGCTCGCCTGGGGCGCCGGTCCGCGGGCGGCGCAATATTTGATTCTCGGGGCGAAGGCGCGGGCGATCATTCACGGCCGTTTCGCCGTCGCCGCCGACGACATCCGCGCGATGGCCCATCCCGTGTTGCGGCATCGCATCTTCACCAATTTCAACGCCGACGCGGAAGGGGTGGACGTCAACGACGTGGTGACGAAGATCGTCGAGACGGTGGGCGAGCCGAGTTACGGCGAGACGATTCCCGCCGGGGGGCCGCGGAGCGATCGTCGTCCGGCCGCGCAGGCGTCGCCGCTGGCCCCGGCCGCGGCGCCGCAGTACGCGCCGACGCCGGCGTCGCCCTATTCGCCGGCAGCGGCGCAACCGCGGGCGGTTCCGCCCAGCCCGCCGTCTCCGCCGCCGCTGCGATAGAGGCGATAGCAGGGTGGAGTAAAGCCAACATGCCGAGAACCGGCCACGAACAAATTCGCGTCCTCGCCGAGGGGAAATTCACCCGCCTGGTCATGGAAGGCCGTTGGGAATGGGTCGAGCGAGTCAACACCTCCGGGGCCGTGGTCATCGCCCCGATCACCGCGGACCGCCGACTGATCTTGGTGCGGCAATATCGAATTCCGCTGGCCGCGGCGGTGCTCGAATTGCCGGCCGGCCTCTCCGGCGACACGCCCGACGCGGCGGGCGAGGACCTGATCGAGGCCGCCCGGCGAGAACTGCGCGAAGAGACCGGCTACGAGGCGAGCCAGTGGCGATGGTTGCTGCACGGCCCGAGTTCCCCCGGATTGACCGACGAGAGCTATCATCTTTATTTGGCGACCGGCTGTCGGAAGGTTGGCCCCGGCGGCGGCGACGCGCAGGAGAAGATCGAGGTCTTGACCGCCCCCTTGGACGGCATCGACCAATGGCTGGAGGGCAAGCGACGCGAGGGATTGGTGATCGATCCGAAGATTTACATTGGGCTGTATTTTCTTCGCTCCCCCTCTCCCTCCGGGAGAGGGCCGGGGTGAGGGGCGCCGCCCTCAACGCTGCGACTGTCCATCGCGTTCCCGCGGGTCGCCGCCGGGTCAATGGGCCGGGCTGGCCGCTCGGTTGAAAAACTCTTTCAACTTTTCGATTGCCTCGGCGCGGGCGGCGGGCACTCCCCGATTATGCTCTTTGCCCTTTTCCGATGGCCCGCCTTTGCCGCCAACGCATAGTGCCCGCTCGAACAGGTCCTTGCCGATCACAGACTGGTTCCCGTTCAGCAACGTTGCCGCATTGACGTACTGCTCAAAAAGTTCGCCACCGTCGATCTCCACGCCGCACCTTGCAATTTGGGCCTCAAGATCCTCGCCAGCCAATCGCTCGCCAGCCAGCAGCCCGCCCAAGACCTTGGCCGCCTGGGGTGTCCGAAGTGCGCCAAGGGGCGCCAATACGCGCGCCCGGATATTACGATCCTGAGCGGCGGGCGCGATGACGTCCCAATGTCTCAGACCCGTCGTGCGAATCAACTCCGCCGCCAGGCCGGCGTGCGCGTACGTCGGGTTCTGTTGAAACTGCCAGAGCAGGATCTGCTCGGAGCGTTCCGGGGCCAAGCTCGTCAACAGCAGCGTCAGCCGCGTCTGAAGCGCCGGGTCGGATTTCAGGGCAGGCGTGGGTTGAGCGATCGCATCCTGGATGGCCGGCGCGTCGGATTTCGTGGCCACGATTTTTAACACCTCGACCACACAGCTAAGAAGATCGTTCTTGGAGTCGTTGGCCACGACCTCCGGCCAGGGCTGGTCCTGCCGCAAGACCTCCAAGAGACGCGGCTTGAGCGAATGTTCCTGGACAAATCCTGCAATCGCGTTCGGCTCGCTGAACAGTTGAGGACAACCGAGCCAGACGGGGGCGTCCGCGGCAAATATGACCCTCGGATCGCCGCCCCCATAGCCCCATTTTGCGCCGGACTGAGTTGCCACGGCCCGGGGATTGGTGGCCAAAAGCAGCGTCTTCAATCCCTCCTCCGGTCCGACCGCGGCGAGCAGGGTCGGGAATTCCGTCTCTACAGAAACCTTGCCCATGGGCGTTGCAACCGGCGTCTTCGAGGGGTCGGCCCCAGGCGGCGTCGGCGGGGGGTATGGCAGCCTTTCCCATCGCATTGCCCAATACCAAAGGCGATGGCGGTAATCCCCGTTCCCTTGCCACCAAACGTCAAACGCCTTCGCGTCGCGGAACTGGAGCCCCGTACCGCAGGCAAGCGCCTCGCGGGCAACGTCCGCGACGGAAACGCCGTTTGCGCAATGCGTGATGAAAGTGTCTTGTTGCCCCATCCCGAATGTCGCGCCGTCAAAAGCCGTGGCCGAGTCGCCGAGTCGCCGCGCAATTGCGGGGAGAAGTCCCATGTCGATCATCTCGAGCGGAAAATGGGCCAGGAACTCGCAGGCAATCGCGCGATACCGCGGGTCGGCGTGATTCAGATACGCCTGCGCGAACTTGAGGCAAACGGCCGCCTCGTCGCTTCTCCGCGTTGCACGCAGCCCCTTGACGAAGTCCTCCATGGCTTGGGACCGGTACAGCGTCGGGCCCGATTCCAGTGTACCAATACCCCTTAGCGACCAACCGTAGAACGGCGCGTGCTTAGCAATTTGTCGTCCGAAATTCAGCGACGAATCCACCGCCGTCTGCCCGGGCTTGAGCCAGGCCAGCGCCTCCGTCGCAAGGGCGTGTTCCTTAACCGCCTTGTCAAACGCGGCTGGCAACCGCCGTTCAGTCTCCGCTCGCTGCGCAGTTGGCCGACGCCGCCGGAAGCACGGTCGCGAAGCCGGCGCAAACAAACCAAGCGGCTCGTTGCGACATGATCGGTCCCCCCTTGGCTGAATTGTATCATCGCCAACTTGGAAGGAATTGTAGGCCGCGCGGCCCAGGCGTGCAAGCTCGTAATCGGCGAATTGGCGCCGTGCGAAACACAAGCAAAAAGGAACGGCGAGCCTTGCGGCGATCAGCCCTCACCCTGACCCTCTCCCGGCGGGAGAGGGGACCGGATGGAGCGCATGGCCCTCGTGCTCGTCCCGCTTCGCCACGCCCAGGCTGTTGGAGACAAACGTCTCCAGCACCAACGCCACCAGCGTCGCGATCAATAGCGGCGACCAGAGGCTTCGCCCTTCGCGCAGCGTCGCGAACGTGCTGCTCAAGTCGTCGGGATTTTCGGCAAACACGAGCGGAGCGGGCCCAAAACGCGCTTGCAACTCCTGGCGATCGAGCGTCGTCGGGTCGGCCTCCTCGGGATCGAAGTTCACGGCGAAGGCCGTTTCCCGCGGATGCGCAAAATCGAGCACGCGCACGCGGTAAATGCCGATGTCGTACGTGTCCGGATAGCGGAACTCCTGGCCCCTGCCCCCTTTGCGGCTTTCGCTCTTCAGGCGGATCGTCTCGCCGCCGGGCCGGATCACCTCGACGCCCACCGGCTGCGGCTGATTGTCCAACGAGAGCGTCAAGGGGGCCCCGGCCAAGACCTGGCCGGGCGCCGCCTCGACCCCGGCGAGATTCAACGTCAACCGCAGGAGCAGCGGCAGGAAGATCGGCCGCAAGGGCAGGTTCGACCAGCGGGTATGGGCGCCAACGCCCAGCAGGAGCGTCTTCCCTCGGCCCACGCTGCGCTGGACCAAGAGCGGCTGCCCGTCGTCCAGCGCGGCCAACACCCGGACGTTGGGCGATTTCTTCGCCTCGATCTGCACGTGTTTTGTGACCAGGATCGACTGGTACAGGGACGGCGGATCGACCAGATGGGCCAGCGCGGGATGCGTCTTGTCGAGCGAATTGACGTGAAAGGCGTCGCGGCCGGGCTGCGATGCGGCGGCGCGAACCGCGCCCAGCGGCGCGGGAAGCAACTGCCCGCCGGCGGCCTCGTTCATCCGGTTGTAGGCCGCCGGATCGACATTTTCGCCGCAAATCCACACGAGGTTGCCGCCGTTGGCGACGTAGTTGCGCAGCCGATCGGCGGCTTCGCCCTCCAGGGCCGGCAGGTTCACGCAAAACAGGACGCGATATTTTTCCAGCGGCTCGCCGAGCAAATCGGCGGTTGTGAGCGTCACGGGCAAAACGGCCGACGCGCGGCCGGCCTTTCCGGAAGAAAACGCCCGCTGAAGATAATAGGCGTCGTCGAGATAGGCGATCTCCTCCTGCTTCGCGCGGACCAGCCCGACGGGAATCTCCTGGTCGATTTCCACGGTGAAGAACCGCCGGTTGTCGAACTTCGAGCCGTCGTCGCCGACGAGGCGAAATTCGCCGTGATGGATTCCGCCGTGGGCCAGCGTGAAGGTGAACTCGTATTTGCCGCGTCCCAGGGCGGGCAAATTGATCGCCGGACTGGTCTGCTCCTTGGTCCCGTCGATCACCAGATCGACCAAGCGCTGCTGCGGCGCGGCGGAAGCGTTCCGCAGGCGGACCGTGGCCCCGATCGGCGTGCCGGCCGTGGGGGCGGGCATTTCCAACTCCATCCCCTCGACGGCGACATTCGGCTTCGGCGCTCGATGGCAATCGACGACGACGACGGGGATTTCCGCCTGCCCATCGGCTGCCTTCGCCCCCTTCCCCGCCGCGGGCAAGAACTGCGCCCAACTGAGTTTCTGCATGTCCGTAATCACGTAAATGACCTTGTTGGAAACATCGACGGGACGGAGCATTTCCCGGGCCTTGCGAATCCCCGCGGCAAGGTCCGCGCGCTCGTAGCTCGTGCGGAATTGGGTGAGAATCTGGCGGACCTTTTCCTGGGCGCGGTCGAGTCGGCCCAATTCGGGAAACCGCGGGCCGCTGGTCAGCAGCAGCCCGACCTGGTCGCGGTCGCCCAGTTCGTCGAGGATTTGACCGGCGGCGGCGACGGCCGTCTCCTGCCGCGTCCGCTCGCCGTCGATCGCGCCCATGCTGCTGGAGTTGTCCATGACGATGACGACCGCCGACGAGGCCCCGCCGAGCAGCCCCCGCAAGCTGGTCATGGTCGGCTTGGCCAGTCCGAGGGCGACCAGGAGCAGGGCCGCGATGCGAATGAGCATCAGTAGCAAGTCGTTGATGCGTTTCCGCCGCCGCGTCTTCTGCACGCTGATTTGCAGGAAGCGGAGCGAAGGGAACGGGGCCTCGACCGCCCTCTGCCGATTGATCATGTGCAGCGCGATCGGAATGATTCCGGCCAGCGCGGCCAACAGCGCCAGCGGAGCGAGAAACGTCATAGCTGGCTCCGCTTCGAGAGGTAACGAGAAAGCATGAAGTCGTAGGGGGTCGAGGTGTCGGCCAGGACGTAGTCGATCTGCGCCTCGGCGCACGCCCGGCGGTAGGTCGCCAGGAAAGCCTCGATTTGCTCCAGGTAGGTCTTGCGGACGTAGCTCGGATCGACCCGGATGCGCTGGCCCGTCTCCAGATCGCGAAAGAGCATTACCTCCTTGAAGGGAAACTCAATCTCCGCTTTGTCGAGGACGTGGAAGAGGATGACCTCGTGGCGGCGGGCGCGGAAATGGTGCAGCGCCCGGACCACGGCGTCCGGGTCGTCGTAGAGGTCGCTAATCAAGACGATCAGGCAGCGGCGTTTGAAGCGGTTGGCCAGCAGGTGCAGCGTCTCCGCGACGTCGGTCGTCTGGCTCGCCTTGAGCGCCTCGAGTTGGTTCATCATTTCGTGGAAGTGGCGGGGGGAACTGCGGGCGGGCATGTCCAGCCGCACCGCCGTGTCGAAGGCCGTCAGCCCGACCGAGTCCTGCTGCCGCGTCATCAGGTAGGAGAGGATCGCGGTCAGATAGCAGCCGTAGTCGAGCTTCGAGATCCGCTTGTCGCGGCTGTAGCCCATCGAGCCGCTGGCGTCCAGCAGAATCTGCACGCGCATGTTCGTCTCTTCTTCATACTGCTTGACGTAGAGGCGATCGGTGCGGGCCAACATGCGATAGTCGATCCTCCGCGGGTCGTCGCCGGCGGTGTATTCGCGATGTTCGGCGAACTCGGCGGAGTGCCCCTTGTACGGACTGGAGTGCAGCCCGCTGATGAACCCCTCGACCACGCCGCGGGCGACCAGCGAGAGGTTCTTCACCCGGGCCAACGCCTGGGGATCGAGGTAGCGGTAACCGGTTTCGTTGGCCATGCTGTCTTATCGCAATTGGTGTTTTCTGCGCAAGTGCCATTCCCAGGTCAAGACCGCGACGAGCACGATCCAACAGGCCGGCGGCCAGTAAAGCTGCCGTTCGATGAAGATTCGCTTCTTTCGCTGGCTGCGGTCGAGTTGGTCGATGAGGCGATCGGCGGCGGCGATGTGAACGTATCGTCCGCCGGCGGCCGCGGCGATCTGCCCCAACATCTTTTCGTCGAGGTCGAGTTTCTCGAATTCGAGGTTGACTCGCCCCACCTCGACGCCGAGCTTGTCGGCCGCGAGCGACAATTCGCCCGCCTGGGCTTGGACGGCGATTTCGTAGCCGCCGGCCTCTTTCGGCTCGAATATCCCGGCATAATGCCCCGGCGCACCGGGTTCGGCGGTCAATTCGATTTGTTCGGGCCTGCCGCCCGGGCCGCGGGTCTTCGCCGTCACTTTCGCGTTGGCGGCCCCCTGCCCTTGCTTGTCGCGGACGACGGCGGAGATGCGGATCGGCTCGCCGGGTTCGTAGTTCACCTTGTTGACCGAGGCGGCGATCGAAGCGGCGGCGCTGAACTCCTCCGCGCGGCCGGCCAGCCAGCGGATCATCTGCCCCCAGAACCGCAAGAACGGCGAATCCTGCCCCATCGCCTGCCGCGCCTGCTGCCAATTGCGCGTCGTGTCGCCGCAAAAGACCGCGGTGCGGCCTTTGTCCAGCGGTTGCACGGCCAAGACGGGCATCGAGTTCGCCTCGCGCGAGAGCGCCGCCAGCACCGTCGCTCCGGGCCGCGCCCGCACGACGCGCGTGCAGCCGTCCAAGGCCGGCAAACCGGCCGTCTTCGCATCGCCCGCCTGCGTGGGAAAAAATCCGCCGATGTTGGCGAAGATCGGATGGCGATCGCCCTCGGGCGTCAACACGGGCCAAAACGCGTCGGTCTCTTGGCCGATGTCTTTGCCGCCGAGGACCATCGGCAGCGCCTGGCCCAGCGGCGTTTGCGCGTAACCGCCCGGCCCCAGACTGTGATAGCCGCCGAGCATGAGCAGGCCCGCTCCCGCGCGGACGCGCTTCAAGAGCATCTCCTGTTGCGGCGGGCGAAGGTACGAACTGTCCAAGTCGCCGAGGATGAAGACGTCGAACTTGTCGACCGACTCCTGATCGGCGGGAATGGCCGCCAGCTTGAGTCCCTGCATGTTCGACCGTTTGAGGAAAACGTTGGGGCGCGTTTGCACCAGGGCGCAGAACTCCAGGTCGGGGTCCTTCGCCAGCACGCGATCGACCAAGGCCCCGTATTCCGCCCGCAACGTCCCCTCCAAGTACAGCAGGCGAATCCCCGGCTCGACGACCATCGCGCCGCGAGAACGCTGGTTGTTCTCGACGATTTTCTCCTCCGGCAGCGGCGGCACGCGGACGGTGTAGGAGTGCCGGCCCTTGGTCTCCGGGCGGAACTCGAAGACGACCTGTTGCGGCCCCTGGCCGAGCGTCAACTCCTGTTGCCCAATCTGCCGGCCGTCTTCCTCGAGGAGGACGTTGACGACGCGTCCGGTCAGCCCAATGCCTTCAATCGAGGCGGTGATGCGGGCGAGGTTTTTCAGCAGCAGGCGGTCGGGACAATCGACGCCGACCACCTGGACGTTGCGACAGGCGAGGTTGTCGTGCAGGCAGGCCCCGACGCCGACGGCATGGACGGTCGCGCCCAGGCGGGCGGCCACGTTGACGGGGTTCCCGACGCAGTTGTTCACGCCGTCGGAGAGGAGGATGATCGCGGCCGTTTTTGCCTTCGGCGCCTGGGCCGCCCCCGCCTCCAGCGCCTGCGCCAGCGACGTTGCTTTTCCCGTCGCGCTCAAGCCGGACAGCGCCTTGACGCCCTCCAGCGGCTGGGCCGACTCGGAAAACTCGACCAGGTGCAGATCGAAGTCGCGCTGGAGCTTGCCGCTCCACTTCTCCAATTGCGTCTTCGCCTGGTTGAAGCGGGTCACGCCCGTGGCGTCGTCGGCGATGCTCATCGAGGCCGAGGCGTCCAAGAGGAACGCCAACGACGGGCGCTCTTCCGTGTCCTTGTAGTAGCTGAACAATGGTCGGAAGAGCAGGAGCACGACCATGGCGATGGCCGTCCAACGCAGCAACAGGAGGCCTTGCCACTGGAGCGGTCGGAGCGTGCGGAACGCCCGGCGGTAGAAGACGGCCGTCAGCGCGGCCGCCGTCAGCAGGACCGCGAGCATGGTCGTGACGTGATAGCCGTCAGCGAGCGTAATCTTAAACACGAGTGGTCAAGACTCCCGTATCCGCATCATTCGGTTCCGAATCGGACTCTTGCACATTGCGCCGGCTTTCTCGTTTCCTAAGCCCAGGCATTTATGCCTGGGACGCCGAGCCTGCGGCTGCCGCGCCGCCGACTTCGCCTTTCCGCCGCCAATGGCGGCGGAAAGGCGAAGTCGAGATGAATCGCGAGGGGCGAAGCGGTCCCAGGCATAAATGCCTGGGCTACAGAAAAAGCGGGCCGAAACCCGCAATCCAGTTTCATCCCTGCTCCGTGAGCCACGAGCAGCTTTTCCTCAGCCTATCCCTTCCCTTTCCCTTTCGTCGCAGAGGCCCCTTGGCTTAACCGCTTGCGCCCTTCTTCATACGCGTCCTTGCCCAACTTGATTCGCTTGGCGTAGACCAGCGACTTCAGGTCCGCGCCCATGTCGCCCTTCGCGCGCTTGTTCAAGATGTATCGCTCGGCAACCAGCCGACCCTCCTCCGTTTGCGTCACGCCGGGGATGTATTCCAGCGGCAGAAGGTAGACGATGCCCGACAGGCCGCCGGCAACTTTGCGGCCGTTCTGGAAGGTGATCGTGTGCGTGTATTCTCGCGAGGGATAGGAGCGGCCGGTGTACATCTTCTCGTTGTTCGCGGTCTCCTTGAAGCGCCACTCCTTCTCAATCCACTCCTTCTTCACCGCGCAGTCGATCTGCTTCACGACCGACAAGGGAATCTCGCGCTGCTGCTGCGTCTTGTCGTCGACCAGCCGCAATCGCGTGTCCCGCGTGAGGTAGACCGAACCGGGATGAATCGAGCCGTCGGACAATTCGACGCAGCCGAGAACGGCGCCCTTGGGGGCCGCGGGCTTCTCGTCAAACGGATTGAGGGCCTCCGGTTCGTCGCCCCAAAGCGGCGCCGCCGCGAGGATGAGAATCGCCAGAGCGCAGAACGTTCGCAAAATATTCATGCTCGCCCCTCCTGCTTATATTTCTAATCGAAAAGCCGGCGGAATGCATCCACACAGAGAACGTTCACCGGGGACGGGGGCAAATCGTAGGGCCGTTTACGACGCTGCGTTTTCTCCGGGTTGTACAGAACCACCCGCCTGGCCCGGGCCGAAGGCCGCCCACGGCGAAAATGCCCATGAACAGGCGCAAAAACGCACAAAACAGCAAAACACATCGCCGAAATGTCGCCTTTGGGAATAATTTCCTCGCCTTTCCACGAATCGACTTGGGGATTCTTTTCATCGCAACGGGCAACGCAGACGCGACGCCAGCGAAGAATACACCCCACCAGCGTGGGTGGATGCGCCTTGACGATCGCACCCCAAAAAGAGAACAATAGTTCAGGATCGGATTTGGATTCCTACGCAAACTTGCGCGATCGGGCCAAATGGCGGGGTCTGCCCTGGCCATTCCGGTCGATGTGTTCGCATAACAAGGCCGAAAACTCTTGACTCGCCGGTTTCGCGTGCGAGACAATAACGAATGGGTGAGCATCGGCAATAGAGAAAGGACGGCGACAATGCGGCCAATCGATCTGCACGGCAATCAAGACCTGTCGCGGCGGAGGTTTCTCGAACGGATGGGGCTGATGGCCGTTGCCAGCGGAACCGTGGGCAGCGTGAGCATCGGTCTGCCGTCGCTGGTTTGGGGCGACGACGGCGAAGGCGCCGGTCCGGTCGATTGCGGCCCGCCGCCTCAGGCCAAGCCGCAGCACCGCACGGGCGGGGAATCCTTTGGGCCCCTTCCGCTCCCCGTCACCCCGTTGCGCCGCACCGAAAAGAAGCGGCCCCCCAGTCCGCCGCCGTTGATCGGCAAGACGTCGTTGGGACCCATCCGCTGGGTGACGAAGGACGGCAAGCGGGTGCAATATCGCGACTGGATGACCGATCCGGCCGACGTGATCACGCTGTTGAACTGGACGGCGGAGAAGCTGGGGATCAACTACACGGCGACCGAGGCCGATTTCGCCCATTTCTCTTTTGACCCGCGGGAACTGCCCGCACTGCTCTTCGCCGGCCACAACAAGTTCACCCTGACCAGCGACGTCCGCGCGAAGCTGGCCCGCTACGTCGCCGACGGCGGCACGATTCTCGGCGACGCCTGCTGCGGCTGGAAGGATTTCGCCGAATCGTTCCGCCGCGAGATGGAGGCGATTTTCCCCGATCGGCCGCTGCGGAAGACGCTGCCCGAGGACCCCATCTATTCTTCCTATTACAAGTTGGGCCAGCTCACCTACAAGAAGGGCGACGGTTCGACGTACACGGCGGACCCATGCCTGGAGTCGATCGACTTCGGCTGCCGCAGCGGCGTGATTTTCTCGCCCTGCGACTTGACCTGCGGCTGGGACGGACACGAACACCCGCGCGGCAAGCGCGTGGTGATCGACCAGGCCCGGCAACTCGGCGCGAACATGATCACCTACGTTCTCGGCTCCTTCCAGCTAGGCCGGTTCCTGAGCACGACGAAAGTGTATTACCAGTCCGGCGAGCCCGCGCGGGACGATTTCGTGTTCGCTCAACTGGTTCACGAGGGCGATTGGGACCCCGATCCTTCGGCGGTTCACAACCTTTTGAAGTTTGCCCGCGACAATTCGACGCTGGAGGTCAAGTTCAAGCGGGAGAGCGTGCGGCTGCGCGACCCGAAGACGGTGAAGTATCCGTTGCTGTACATGACCGGCCACCGCGAGTTTGTCTGGAGCGACGAGGAAGCGGCGGTGTTGCGGCGTTATCTGAAGGCGGGCGGAATCCTCCTGGCCGATTCCTGCTGCGGCCGGCTGGCCTTCGACATGGCCTTCCGCCGCGAGTTGGCCAAGGCCCTGCCCGAGAACAAGCTCGATCGCCTGCCCGCCGACCATCCCATCTATCACTCGCACTACGACGTCAAACAGGTGGAGTATACGCCGCGGGTCCACGAGGACTTCGGCGCGATGAATGCTCCCGATTTGGAGGGCGCGACGATCGACGGCCGGTTGGCGGTGCTCTACAGCCGCTTCGACTTGGGCAACGGCTGGGAGCAGTTCCCGCACCCCTACAGCTACGGCTTGAAGGACCAGTCGGCGATGCAAATCGGCACAAACATGTTGGTGTACGCAACGACGCATTAGCGCCGCGTCGCGCATTCGCAAAACCCGGTGGGAGTCCCATGTCGCCCGAAGCCGTTATTCGCCGTCTTGACGCGGTCTGCCAGAAATGGTGGCTCTTCACCCTCTTGACGACCACGGTGCTGGCAGGCTGCCTTTGTTTCGCCGTTCTCCTGGCGCTGATGACCGTGGACGCCCTGGTGCGGTTCAACCAGATCGGCCTGGCCGTCGCCCTGGGCGCGTGGCTGATCACGACGCTGGCGCTTGTGGCCGTGGTCGGCCGGCGACTGTTGCGCAATCACCGCGGGCTGGAAGGCGCCGCGCGGCGCGTCGAGGCCGAGTTTCCCGAACTCGGCAGCGCCTTGATCAACATCGTCCAATTGGCCGACGACAATCGCGTTGCGGACCAAGCCTTCCGGGCGGCGGCCGTCAAGGACGCGGCGGTGCGCGTGGGGCAGTTCCCCTTCGACTCGGCGGCGAGCCAGCAGTCGCGCTCCCGGCGCCTCCTCTACTGCATGCAGACGCCGCGCGACCTGGCGGAGTCGCTCTTCCTGCTGGCGGTCCTTGTCGGCGTCGCCGTCCTCTGTCAGCGCTTCATTCCCGCCTGGGGCTCCGCCGCCAGCCGCCTCATGGCCCCCTGGCAATTCATCCCCGCCGTCGGCAAGGTCGAGATCCTCAAGGTCACGCCGGGCGACAACCAGGTGATGATCGGCGACGGGATCGAAGTCGTCGCCGAGATCAACAACCCGCAAAATCTGCCGCATTCCGGCCGCCTGCTGCTCGCCGTCGAGGGCGAGAAGGAATCCGAGCTGCCCATGGCCGCCGACGAGCGGCACACCCATTACCGCTTGGCCATTCCGACGATCATCAAGCCGTTGCGGTATCGCCTGGAGATCGGCGATTCGCAGACGCGGGTATACACGGTGCAGATTCGGCAGAAGCCGGCGATCGAGGAATTGGCCGTCGTTTTTCATTTCCCGGCCTACCTCGGCCGCGGCGATGAAACGACGCTGCTGAAGCTGCCCGACCTCGAAGCGCCCCAGTTCACCATGGCGGAGATGCGCATTCGCTCGTCGGCGTCGCTCAGCAAGGGACACGTTCAGGCGGGCGCGGACCGCTTTTCCGGGACGATCGACGACGACGGGCGAACGTTGCGCGTAAAAGTTCCCCTGCTCAGGGACGGTCCTTTCACGATTCATCTGTTCGACGACCTCGGCAAGTGCGACCCCAATCCCCGCGTCAACCAAATTCACGTCCTCGCCGACGCTCCGCCGACGGTCGAGTTGCTCGCCCCCGGCCGCGAGAGCACGGCCGCGCCGGGCGGCGTCGTTGCCGCGGCCGTTCGCGCCGGCGACGACCACGGCTTGGGACAGGTGCGGTTGGAAATGAAGGTTTGCAACGAGAACGCGCCCGCCGCGGCGGACAACCGCGACGCGATCGTCGTCGTGAAGACATGGACGCTCAACGGCGCGACGGCGGCCGTCGAGCGGGAAAAACTGGAATTGAAGGCGGATCAGTTCAAGCCGGGCCAGACGGTCATGCTCCGCGGCGTCGCCCTGGACCGCCGCGAATTTTCCGGCTGGGGGCTCGACCTCGGCCCGCAAGAGACGGCCGGGCCGTGGCACTCCGTGCGAATCGTCGCCCCCGAGAGCAAGTCGGCGGCGGTGATGGAGGTCTTGGACGCGCAGCGGAACGCGATCTGGAAAATGTTGCAGCAGCAGCTTCACGCCCGCTCGCTCGCCGCGATGATTCTCCGCGCGGCGGCCGTGCCGGAGAAAGCGGCGGAGGCGGGCAAGGTCCGCGGTCAGCAGGTCGAGATTCACAAGGCCGCCGTCGATCTGGTCCAGTCCATCCGCCGCGCCGACGGCGCGGAGCGGCTGGCCGTGAAGCGGGCGATGAACAAGCTGGCCTTCGGCGACATGCTCGACGCGGTCCAGCGGTGCGAGGGCCTCCAGCGACTGGCCGCCGACGACGCCTTCGCCCAACCGGTCGCCGAATTGACCGGCGTGCAGGACCGGATCGTCGCCTCGCTGCGGAAGCTGCTCGATGCGACGCGGCTGGCCGAGGCGGAGGCGGCCAGTGAACTGAAGAAGCGGCGGAGCAGCGAACTTCCCGACGACGCCCGCCACAAGCTCGAAGAAGCCCAAAAGAAGCTGGAGGAGTTCCTCCGCCAACAGAAGAAGCTCATCGAGGCGACGGAGAGCCTCGCGAAGAAGGCGGTCGAAGACTTCACCAAGGAGGAGAAGGAGTTGATGAAGCAACTGGCGGCGCAGGAGGACGACTGGTCGCGGTTCATGAAGGAGTTGCACTCCGACATGAGCAAACTCCCCGAGCAGGACATGGCCAACTCGTCGCTGGCCAAGGAGTTGGTCGAGATCCAGACCGAGTTGAAAATGGCGGAGGACGCCTTGTTGAAGAAGGCGGCCGACGTTGCCGTGCCCTTGGAGCAATTGGGGTACGAGCGCGCGGAGGAGTTGACGACGAACATGGAAAAGTGGCTCACCGACACCCCCAAGCGCGATAAGCAGAGCCAGGAGGAATCGCTTTCGGACAAGGACAAGGAAGCCCCGATGGCCGAATTGCCCGGCGAGCTGCAAGACATCGTCGGCCAGTTGATGGAGCAGGAAGAGGACCTGTTCGACGAGAATGGAAGACGTATCCAGCAGCGCCGCCGATTCCATCGACAAGGGCGCCGGCTGGGACGCCGCGGACGGACCGATCTCGAACATGAGCGCCCAGGGCGTGACGGGGAACCGCCTGCCCAGCACGAGCGAGATCGGCGGCCGCAGCGGCGAGGGGCGCCAGGGCAAGTCCAGCGGCGAGTTCGTCGGCGACGAGGCCGTCGGCAAGGGCGGCCGCAAAACGCCCAGCCGCCTCGAACAGGACGCCTACACGAAGGGACAGATCAAGGACCACAGCAAGGACCCGGTCGGCGGCGCCACCGGCGGCGGCAAGGAAAGCGGTCAAGGCGGCGCGGGGCTCCAAGGCCCCGTCCCCGGCCAGGCCGGCCATCGCGACCTCAAACGCCTGGCGGGCAAACAGGCCAACCTCCGCAACAAGGCGGAGTCGCTCGATCTCCAGTTCCAGGTCAATCACTTCCATCACACCGACCTGAAGAAGATGATCGATACGATGTCGCAAGTCGAGCGCGACTTGAAGGCGGGCCGGCCGCAAAACGCCCTCCGCCAGCGGCGCGTGCTGGCCGATGGCTTGGGCAACATCAAGCAATACCTCAACGGCGAGTTCCAGGTCCGCCAGGACTCGACCTCGAACCTCCCCACGGACGTGCAAAAGCAGATCCTCGGCAGCATGCAGGATCCATCGCCCCAGGGCTGGGACGAGATGAACCGCGAGTATTTCCAGCGGCTCTCCGACGGCCCACAGCCTTCCGCCGCGGCGGCGCCCGAGCGGAAACCGTAGGGAAGATCGCCCGCCTTTGCGACAATCCCATGAAAAGCTTCTCGCTCGCTCTCACAATGGTCTTGCTCTTGACCGCTCCCGCCGCGGCCGAGGAAAAACAGAAGGTCGTCATTCCCTTCGACTTCGTCTCGAAGTTCGACAACGGCCGCTACGGTCAGATGGTGGGCGAAGGGATCTGGCAGAAAATCCAGCGCCAGGGGACCTTCGTCATTCCCGAGTCGATGCTCGACGTGCGCGAGACTTGCCAGCAGAACAACGTCCAGCCTTCGCCGGAAACGTCCCTGGAGCGGATGAAACAGATCGTTCGCGACGATTTCGACGCCCAAATCGGCATCTGGGGGAGCGTCGAGCGGGCGCCCGGCCACGAGACCGACGTGTACGACCTGGTGATCAAGTGCGTCGACTTTTCCGCGCCGGGCGGTCCGAAGACGATTTACGACCGCAGCGTCCGCACCAACTCGGTCAGCGAAATTCCGCACCTCTACGTCAAGGAGATGCTCGACGCATTGTACGAGCGCCGCCCCAGCGGCCCGGCGGCGGTCGATCCCGCGGTCGAGGCAAACTGGAAGAAAAATCCGAACCTCGTCGTCGGCGGCGACTTCCAGTCCGGCTCCGGCGGCGTGCCGCGAGGCTGGGAGCCGGTCGCCGGGCAAAACCGCGAGCCGCTGGGCAACCTCGTCCGCTGGGTCTCCGAGGCGGGAAAGCCGTCGAACAGGCTGATCCGCTTCGTCTTCGACGAAGGCGTCGGCAACAACGAAGGCGTGATGTATTACAGCAAGCCGTTCCCCATCGAAGAGGGCTCGAAGTATCGCTTCCAGTGCCGCTGGCGGACCAACGGCCCGTCGGTCAAGGTCTTCGTCAAGTGCTACGATGTGATCGGCACAACCTATCAGGCGAAGTCGGGCTTCGCGTCCACGCAGCTTCGCGAGGTCTATCGCAGTCAGCAGAACCTCAAAGGGCCCAAAAACGTCTGGAACACGCAGACCGAAGACTTCACCCCGGCGCACACGAAGTACACGCCCCGCTGGTGCCGCGTGATGCTCTTCGCCTACGTCGGCGGCGGCGTCGTCGAGTTCGACGACGTCGTCGTGAAGCTGATTGTGCAGGGCTCGCCGAGCATCAGCGTCAACAAGAAGAAGCGCCCGTCGCTGGAAACCAAGACCACGGTCGAGGAAATGGAGGAGAACGAGCGCCGCAGCAAGGAATAGGCATGGTCCCCTCTCGCTCCGGGAAAGGGCTTGGGTGAGGGCGGCGAAACGGAGGGGACTCGCCGGTTTACGAAAAAAGTAGAATGCCCCCGTTTCTGGCTCCATCAGAAGAAAGGACAATCAGAATGTTTGCGCGACGCTTTTGTATTTGTGTTGTGTGTCTGGCGCCGTTCGCCCCCGTTATTCCCGCGGGTGCGGCGCCGGTTCACGATGCGGCGAAAGCGGGAAACATGGAGGAGATCAGACGCATCCTTGCCAAGGACCCCGGCCAAGCAAACGCCCAGAACGAATGGGGGGGCACGCCGCTATGGATGGCTGTAGTGGAGCACCGTCTGGACGCCGTGGAGTTGCTGCTGAAAAGTGGCGCCCGCGTGTCAACCAAGGAGTACAAAATGGGGCAAAATGTGCTTGACGTAGCAGATGAGTGTTTGTCCCAGTGTACCGAACAGTACCGAAAAGAAAGGACTCACAGTATTGCAATGCGGGGTAAATCGGCCGAAGAGATCGCGCAATGGGAAAAGTCGGTTGAGTGGTATCACGGAGAGGAGGCGAGGCAGAAGTGGCTGAAGATCAGGGCCGTGCTCGCGGAAGCGCTCGAGAAGGAACGGGCCGCGGACCAGAAATCACCGTTATTCTCCGCAGTGCTCTCCGGTAATGTCGAGGAAACGAAACGCCTCTTGGAAAAGGGTTTCAACACCGAGGTCAAGGACGCCGATGGGCGAACCCCGCTGCTACTCGCCGTGATGCATGGTCATATTGCGATCGTGAAGGCGTTGTTGGAGCGCGGGGCCAACGCGAGCGAGTGCGATCGGCATGGCCGGAGCGCCTACTCTGCGGCGAAGGAAATGTGCGAAGTGTTTGAGACGACGCATCGCGACTGGATTCGCAAGCAGTTTGAGAATGGGTTTCGGAAGGGCGAAGTCGATATTAACGCCAAGGATGAGAACGGAGAAAGCGGCATTATGCGCGCCGCGGCGGCGGGTGATCTTGAGGACGTGAAGTGGCTGTTGCGACTGGGCGCGCGGACCGACATAAGGAACAATAAGGGGCAGTCCTTGGCCGACGTTGCCTGCACCCGCACGTGTCCCCCGCAGACAAAGGCGCTCATATTGAAGTGCGTCGCGGAGGAGAAAGGCAAGCCTGCCCCAGAGAAGCCGGACAAGTGAGGCGTGCAATAAAGGGGGACGTTCTGGATTTGGAGAAACGGCGAGTCTCCTCCGCCACCCGGCCCTCACCCCAATCCTCTCCCGATGGGAGAGGGGACCGCGCGCAACATTCACTTCCCGACGCAAAATCGGCTGAAGATGCGATCGAGCACGTCCTCGCTGTAGACGGCGCCGGCCGCTTTGCCGAGTTCGTCCAGGGCGGCGCGGACCTCGGCGGCGACGAGTTCCTCGCCGGCGGTTATGGGCGTCCCCGTTTTCTCACCCTGGCACGTCGACTCGCGGAATAGCAGAAAATTTCAGGCCCTTGAGCTTGTGCCTCGCGACGGCTTCGCGAAAAACGTCGTCCACCAACAGTTCGTCCCGGCTGGCGATGGGCGTTCGGAAGATGTGTTTGCCAAGGAGCAATTCGGGCTTCAGGCAGTAGCGATTGATGCGCATAACGCGCCCATCGCCGTAGAATTCGAGCTCCGACCGCGCGTGGTCAACGCAGTCGATCACCTCCATCACGTGGATG
Organism: uncultured Planctomycetia bacterium; assembly: GCA_963791075.1. Taxonomy (GTDB): domain Bacteria; phylum Planctomycetota; class Planctomycetia; order Pirellulales; family Thermoguttaceae; genus CAWBRF01. The sequence continues at coordinate 212,640 of CAWBRF010000031.1, read as the reverse complement.
AGGTAGAAGGGTTTTCCACTCGGATGGATGATCGGCAGCGCCTCCCAGCGGCAAGCGATCGACGCGCTGAGCACGTCCCAGGCCCGCTGGCTGAAGACCGCCAGCAAGGGGTTGTCGTAGAAAGGTGGAAAGTCGCCGGCCGGCAGCGGCCCCTCGTCGAGCACCTCGACCCGGATCGGCCTCCATAGCGACGCCACCGGATCGGGGCAGTCGAAGATATCGTCGAGTTGGTCGGCTGTCAGCGCGTACGTGCCGAGGCCGGCAACCGAGCAATCAGCGTCATAATGGTAGTATCGCACCTGTCGGCTCCTGTAGCGAAGCAACGGTTTCACGGGCACGGGAAATCCCCGGCGTTAATGTCGCGTCTAGTTCTTCCCAGTTCCTTCATGATACTGTCCCTCCCGGCTTCCCAGCTCTTGGCGCCTCTCAACGCCTGACGCAGCCTGGCGGTGAGGTCCTTGATCGCTTTTGTCCGTTGTAGCCCACTGGTCTGGTGGATGCGGCGAGTGAGTTTTATGCCGTTCTCTGCGCCGTTGATGTCGATGTGGTATTTGTCGAGCAGGGCGCGGGATTCAGCCGCCCGACGATCGGCGCCTTGCACGAGATGGTGCGGCTGCTCCCCCGGCCCGAAAACTACGTGATCCCGCTCCATGCTCTTTCGCAGGATTTTGGCGTTCCCGGCCGTGTCCCAGGTCTGCGTCGATTTCCATTTGTCAGCCTCTTTCCTGGCCTCTTCGACCCCAATCGCAAACATCCGGCCGTCGGTCGATCCGCCCATCGCCAGATCGCCCAAGCCTGGCGAGCTTGGTCGAAAATGTGGCCGGCGCCGCGCCGCGCGAGTCCTCGCCAAGAACGGCCGCGAGAAAAGCCGCGCGGTCGGCCGGGTCCGGCTCGCCGAGCAGCGCGCGGACGAACGCGGAGACGTCGGTAGGGTCCGGCTCGCCGAGAATCGCCGCCACAAACGCGCGCGCGTCTCGGGCGACGCGCTCGGTCGGGAGCTATCCATGAAATATCCTCCCCGTTGGCAAAAAAACGCCGCTGCTTCGGTTCGAGAGAGAAGAGAACCGATCAGTTTCGGATGGGCACAACGAATCTAACGATTCCACTGGCCAATTTCAAGGGCTGCTTTTGGGCCAATGCGGCGACGCACAACGGGCGACAAAGGGGACATTCCGCGTGTGGAAAGATGGCGAGTCTTTTCCGCCCTCACCCCAACCGCCCCCCGAAAGGAGATAGAACCATAAACGGTCGTCACTTCCCGACGCAAAATCGGCTGAAGATGCGATCGAGCACGTCCTCGCTGTAGACGGCGCCGGCCGCTTTGCCGAGTTCGTCCAGGGCGGCGCGGACCTCGGCGGCGACGAGTTCCTCGCCGCCGCGATCCTCCACCAGGCCTCTCGCTCGCGCGACGCACTCGGCGGCCGCGCGGAACAACTCGCGGCATCGCAGCGCCGTGCCGAGCACGACCTCGCCGCCGGCGCGCGCGGCCAGCGCCGCCTCGCGCAGGCGGGCGCGGAGCAAGGCGAGCCCCGCGCCGCTCGTGCTGCTGACGGCGATCGCGCCGGGCGGCGCTCGCTCGGCGTCGAAATCCGCGTGTCGCGGCAAATCGCACTTCGTCAGCGCCACGATGCGCGCCGCCGCGCCGCAGTCGAGCCCCCAAGAAAAGTCCCCCCGCGGCCGGCTCGAATCGACGCAAATCACCAGCGCGTCGGCCTGCCGGCGCTGCTCTCCCGCGGCGGCCTGGGCGGCTTCTTCAATTCGCGGCGGCGCATCCTCGGCGTGCCGCTGCGGCGCAAAAACATCGCCGTCCGCCGCTCCCGCCGTGTCGATAAGACAGAAACTGACGTCGTCCAGATCGATCTCCGCGGCAAGGTAATCCCGGGTCGTTCCCGGTTGATCGGAGACCAGGGCCCCGGGGCCGCCGACCAGGGCGTTGAAGAGGCTGCTCTTGCCGCTGTTGGGCGGACCGGCCAGGACGACGCGGACCAACTCCCCGCCGACTCGCCGCGAGGCCATTTGTTCGATCAGGCGGGCGATCGCGCGGCCCGCCGCATCCAGCCGCGCGAGCAACTGCCCGGGCGCAAGCGACGTCGCGTCTTCTTCGGCGAAATCGAGGCTGGCCTCCAAGTCGGCGAGCAAGTCGAGCAGTTCGTCGCGAAGCCGGTGGAGCGGCCTGGCCAATCCGCCGGCCAACTGCACCAGCGCCGCGTGGAGTTGTCCCGGGTCGGCGGCGTCGATCACGCCCGAAAACGGCTTCCGCCTGGGTCAGATCGATGCGGCCGGCGAGGAAGGCGCGGAAGGTGAACTCGCCGGGCGCAGCCAGCCGCGCTCCCGCGGCGAAGACGGTTCGCAACAAGGCCTCCAGCAGCGGCGGCGAGCCGAGCGTGTGGATTTCGGCCACCGGTTGGCCCGTGTAGCTTCGCTTGCCCGGCCAAAGGTAGAGTTCGCCGGGCAGGGGCGTCGCCAGGCCGCGGAGCCAGCAGAGGCCGGGCACGGCGGTCGGCCGCACGATGGCGGCGATGGCGATAGGAGGCGAGGGGCGAAAACAGTCTTCGAGGCACTCGCGGAGCCGCGGGCCGCTGAGCCGCACGATCCCGCTGGCCCCGCCTCCCGGCGGCGATGCAATCGCGGCAATTGTGTCATCCAGGGAATGCATGGGGTGGGAAAGGCGAAGGGAAAAGAGGGGAAAGGAGTTAGGAGTTAGAAGCTAGAGAACGGGCATTGGCGGACAATACGAACTCCTAACTTCTCAACTCCTTTCCTCTCCCCCTGCCCTCCGTGTCCGCAGTGACCTTTCACGGCGACGTTATCTTCGATCGCGGTTTCGCTTCCGCCGTCGGGGCCTGTCTTCGTCCTCATCGGAAGACGACCACGGCCAGCGTTTCTTTTCCGGTCCGTCCGACGGCTCGTCCGCCGCCGCGGCCGCCCCGGTCTTGGGCAGGAACCTCCGCTCGGCCAACCCCCACAGGGTCGTAGCGACGAGGTACAGGCACAAGCCGCTGGCCACCTTGAAGAACATGATGCCCATGAAGACCATCATGTATTGCATGACCTTCTGTTGCATCGCCGATTGCTCGTCCGTGGCCGGCGGCGTGAACATCCTCATTTGGAGGATCATCAGCACGACGGTGAACACGGGAAGAATGTTGAAATACGGGCCCAGGCCGAACATGCCAACGCCGCAAGTGACCATGTCCGGCATGAAGAAGCGCCAGTCGAAGAGCATGTCCGGGGCGGCCAGGTTCGAGCACCAGCGGACCGCCTCCGTAATCAGCGGCGCGTCGCGCAGCTCGACGTTGACCATCAGCGAGCGATACAGGCCGAGAAAGATCGGCATTTGCACCAGCGCCACGAGGCAGCCGCTCATCGGGTGGTAGTTGTGCTTGCGGAAGATCTCCTGCTGGGCCTTCTGCAGCGCCTGCATGTTGTTCTTGTATTTCTCCTTGAGCTTCGCCAGCTCCGGCTGGATGATCTGCATTTTCTGGCGCGCTCAGCGCCTGCTTGCGGCTAAAGGGGAACATGCAAAGGCGAACCGTCACCGTCAACATCACGATCGCCAGCCCGTAGTTGCGCAACACCGCGTAAAGCAGGTGGAGCGTCCAAAGCATCGGCTCGGCGACAAAGCCGAACCAGCCGTAATAGAGCACGTCGCCGAGGTTGTACGCGGCCAGCAGCGGCGGCTTCTTCGGACCGGCAAAAAGCTTATAGACGTCGGCGACCGCCTCGCCGGGCTTCAACTCCCGCGGCTTGCTCACCAGCCGCAAGGAGACGTTCGTGATGTTCTTCCGCAGCGGATCCACTTCCCCGACCCGCAGCGGCATCGATTGGAAAATGTCGTCCGCCGCTTCGCCCTGGGGAATCATCACCGCGGAGAAGTACACGGCGTCCACGCCGATGAACGTCAGTCGCTCGCGCCATGGCGACGGGCTCTTGTCGTCGGCAATGACCGGACAACCGACCGTCTGCGTCTCGCCCGGGTCGAACTTGACGATCAAATCGCGCAAGCCCGTGGAGCCCCAAGTGCGGCTTACCTTGTAGGAATACCACCATCCTTCGCGCGGCAGGCCGTTCGGACCGTCCAGCCGGTAGGCGACCTTGTGCGGACGGTCGCCGATGTTCTTCACCTGGATCTCGAACACCAAGTGATACGCGGGAAAATCGTTGTCGGCGCCCTTGCCCTCGGCCGTCTTCGCCAATCGATAGGTTTTGGTGATTTCCAGCCCGCGGTCGGGCAACGTCCGCCGAAACACGACGCTGTCTTCCGCGGACGCGGCCACCTCCCAGTTCGCGTTGCGAAGCTGCACGCCGGGCAACTCGCTCTCCAACTGGCCTTCCGCCTTCTCGTCGTCGCTCTGTCGCTGGTTGTCGATCTGCTCGAGCGTGGCGAGCATCGACAGGGGGCAATCCTTCTCCGGATTCAAAGCATCGGGCTCCGGGTCGCCCGCCGTCACATCCTTTGGATTTCGCCTTTCCGGGCGGACGACCTCCAGGGGCCGCCAGCCGAGCAGCGGAGATAGCGTCATTTCCTTGCCGTCGCGGACGACAGTCAACTCGACCGGCCGATTCGGTTTTGTCCGCCGCAATGCCTTTTGCAGGGCGACGCCGTTGGCGACGGGCTGGCCGCCGACGGCAATGATCCGGTCGCCGGGCTTCAGACCAACCTTGGCCGCCGGAGTTCCTTGGCCGACGACCTGGACCGGCGCGCCGTCGCCGCGGAAGTCCTCCTCCATGACCACGTGGCCGAGATAGCCGCTGCGGTCGTCGAGGTCGTGGTAGCGGCGATTGCTCAGTTCGATCCGCGCCATCGCCGCGCCGCGGTTGCAGAAGGTGACCAACATGCGGTACGGACTGGCCTCGTCCGCCGAGCCAATGGCGACCCAGGCGACGCCGATCTTCTTCGCCGCCGGCTGGGCAGGCTTGGCCGGCGGCGGCTGCTTCGGCTTCGCCGCCGTTGGCTTTTGCTGCGGCGATTCGGCCTCGGCCTTCGCCGGCGGTCCCTTCTCCGCCTGGGCGGCGGCGGGTTGCTTGCCCTCCGCGGCCTTTTCCCCCTTCGCGGCCGCCTTGTCCACGATTTGGGCGGGCGGGGGAGGCAGAAAACGCTTCACGAAAAACGTGTACGCCGTCAGGATTGCGAACGACAGCGCAACAAAAACGAGGTAATTGCGAAGAGGGAACGAGGTAGGCGGGCGTTGCATTCGGCAGGGTCCGGAGAAAAGGTATGATGCTATCGACCGTCGCGGAGCCGGTCGCCGAGGAAATTGTCCAGTTCGGGAATCTCGTAGATCTTTGCGATGGTCTTGTCCATCGGATATTCCACTCTACGGAACCGCACTAGATCGTCTTCCAGCACGACGTAACACGCCCGCGGATTCCCGTCGCGCGGTTGTCCCACCGAGCCCACGTTGATCATCGCCTTTTCGTCCCCGAGGCGATATTCGCAGTTGATTTCCTCCGGGCTGTAGAACTGGAAGCCTTCCGTAAAGACCCCAGGGACATGGGTGTGCCCCTGGAAGGCGTAATGGGGGATGAGGGCGAAAATCTTCTCCAGCTTCCGCCGGTTGTAGATGTCCTCGGGGAAGACATATTCGTTCAGCGGATTGCGGGCGGAGCCATGCACGAAGAGCAGCTTCTCCTCCTGGTAGTTTCGCGGCAATTCGCCCAAAAAGTCCCAGCGTCGCTGCCGCTCGGCGGTGGGGCCGCCGCCGTTTTCCAATTGCTTCCGCGTCCAGAAGATCGCCCGCTCGGCCCCCGAATTGAATCCCTCCGGATCGAACAGCGCCCCTTGGTCGTGATTGCCCAGGAGGCACACCTTGCACTCCATGACGCGGTCGATCACCTCGCGGGGGTTTGGCCCGTACCCCACCAGGTCGCCCAGGCAGAGGACTTCCTCGATTCCTTGCGCCGGATGTCTGCGAGCACCGAATCCAGGGCTTCGATGTTGCTATGAAGGTCGCTGATGAGCGCTCTTTTCACGCGGCCGCTCTCTCGCGCAGCCCGCAGGCCGCGAACAGTGGTTGTGCGAAACGAAACCAACTCACTATATTGTTACCGAAAGGGACGGTCAAGTCGAGCCGTGCGAATAATCGAATCTCCTGTATACTGGCAGCGGGCAAGAAGTAAGACAAACCTTGCCATCGCCTGACGTTTGGCCTTGCTTCAAACCGCACGAGTCGAAAACGGTCCACCATGCGAATCCTCGCCCTGGAAACGACGGAAAACATCGGCAGCGTAGCGGCAGCCATCGACGCTAACCTCTTGGCGGAATTGCAGTTAGATTCACAACAGCGCAGCGCCGCCTCGCTCGCTCCCGCCGTGCAAACCCTGTTGAAAACCGTCGGCTGGCAGCCCAACGCCGTCGAACTGGTTGCCGTGACCGTCGGACCAGGCTCCTTTACCGGGTTGCGCGTGGGGGTGACGATGGCAAAGATTTTCGCCTACGCGGTCGGAGCGAAGGTCCTGGGCCTGGATACCCTTCAGACCATCGCCGACGCCGCGCCGGCCGAAATCGCCTCGCTTTCCGCCCTTGTCGACGCGCAACGGGGCGAGGTTGTCGCGCAGACGTTCCGCCGCAACGTGGAGGGCTGGATGGAGCCCGCCAGACCGCAGGAATTGCTGCCGATCGACGCCTGGCTTGCCGAATTGACGCCGGGCACAGCGGTCGCCGGGCCAATCCTGGAAAAGCTTTTGCATCGGCTGCCGAGCGGGGTTCTTGCCCTGGATCCGCAATACTGGCGTCCCCGCGCTGCCGGAGCGGCTCGCCTGGCGTCGCGCCTGTTTGCCGCGGGCGGATGCGACGACGTTCTGGTCGCTTGTTCCCCGTTATTCCCGCCGCAGCGCCGCGGAGGAGAAGCGGGAGAAAAGGCAACAAAGTTGAGCGGGGCGGGAAACGCAGGATGCCGCTGGAAGCTTGATTTCCTTAGGGCTTCAGTTCTTTCACGCTTGTGGAATCGGCGCACTGCTCGCCCTGATCCAACCATTGCCGGGCCAGCCGGCGAAGGGAAGGCAAGTCTCCGCCGACGCCGGACAGCGTGTAGAACACCCGCCTCGCCGACCAGCGGTTGTGCGTCATGTCCTGACACGCCTTATCGTATTGGCTGCCGTCGGTCAGGCGGAAGGGCACGAGGTAGTGCGAGAAGGGGCCGAAGTGGTAGGGATATGGCGAACCGGGTTTATAGTCGTGAGTTTGGGAATTGAGCCAGCCCACCGGCCAATGGTCCCAGCGAACGGCGCCCCAGTTCCATCCGCCCGTGCCCCGGTAATCGTGATCCACGACCTGACTCTTCGCCGCGGGGAAGCCGCCGGCCTCGCCGAGGACGACAAATTCCCACCCGTTCTTGAAGGGCATGATCATGAGGAACCCTTTGGATTTGGCGATCTGCCACAGGAGTTCATCGTCGCCCTCCCGGCGGGGCTTGCCGGCGTCGCTCCAGAACTTGCGGTATGTCTTGTTCGAGTACGCGTCCGCGATGATGCCGACGCAGTAGTCGCCTTGCGGACTCTTCGCGAACAAATCGCGCCACTCGGAGCCGTTGGGCGCCAAGGCAAAGAAATCAATCGGCTGCCAACTGTAGCCCTCCACTTTGTCGGGCATCAACGACCGGTAGGTCAACCGCCGCCAGACCAATCCGTTCGGATAGGCGATGTAGTCCTCGACGCCGCGCAGGGCTGGCCGGGAGTCGTCATTCATGTTGACGCAGAAGTAATTCCAGCGCACCCACGCGCGATCCGGTCCGCTCTGGACGATGTCCACGAAACTGTTGCGCTCTTTGCGGCCGAGGTTGTTGAACAATTCGGCCCATCCCATGTTGCCCTCGAAGAACTGGTTGCACAGTCCGACGCCATTGGGAAGTTCCATCCAGGGACAGTAACTGGTCTCGTGGCTGAAGACGAAACGCTGCGGGCTTTTTTCCCAGGCGACGATGATGGCTTTCTTCGGATTCTGATCGGCGTGCGGCGGACTGGGCTTCAGTTCGCCCTTGTACAATCCCGGCGCATAATCGCTGACCTCTCCCGCCCAGACGCCATGGATTGGCCGCTTCGCCAGTTCCGCCATGGTGATGGGAGATGCCTTCTCGAAGATTGGGTCGGGGCCGGATTCGGCCCGCACAAAGGTTGTCGGCCTGGTTATGAAGACGAGGCCCAACGTTATAACGAACCATGCTCTCTTCATGCTCATGATCTTCTCCCTGTCGTTAATGCCCATCGGTTGTCCAGCTTGCGAATTTCCGCGTTCGCGCCGATTGCGCGGCAATTGAAACGTCCACGATCTCCGGGAAATGATGCGTCCCAAACCGGCGCCGCGTACGGCGGCTGCCGCTGGGGCGCGGCGATCATGTCGGTCTTGTGTCGCATCGGAAAGCGTTCCACTACGCGGCATTGTAATCCATAACCACTCCGTTGACCAACAGACCCGCGCCTTTTGTCCACATCACGTTGTCAGAAACCAGTTTAGAGAAATTCAAGTGCCATTCCTGGAATGCCCCCTTTTGCCCCCCCCTTGCAGACGAAAGCTTGACACGGACAAGAACCGCAACGAAACTGAGCTTCGTCGCGCTGCCGTTGTGGAGTCTCGGCGGCCACGACGAAGACAAGGCATCATAATCGATAGGAATGAGCGATCGTGAGTACAATGTACTCTCTGCGGAAATTCTTGGCGGCGATTTTCGCGCCGCTCCTTTTCGCCCTGGTCTCGAACCATGCGGGCGTCGCCAGCGAGTGGCAGGACGCCCAGATCGGCGACTCCGCCTCCACCGGCGGTCACACGGAGGCCAACGGTGCGCTGAAGTGCTACGGCGCCGACGGCGCGTTCACCGGCCGGCAGATTGCCGACGTCGTCAATCCGACCGCGGTCGCCTACGATCCCGCCGCCGATCGCTTGCTGGTCGCCGAGAATGGGCCGGACCAGAACATCCGCATCTATGAAGGCCTCGCCGCGGCTCCCCGCTGCACGGGCACGTTCGGCGTCCGCGGCGGCGTCTATTCAGGCAAGACTCCTGGGCGTCTCTTCGACCCGGCGGCCGGCGGGTGGGCGAGGCTCTATGGTCCGAGCGGGGTGGGAATTGATGCAAAGGGCAATATCTATGTCTCGTGCAGCCCCTCCGGCAGCGATCTGCGAAAGTTCACTCCCGACGGCCGACTGGTCTGGATGCTCAACGGCCTGCACATGGTCGATTGCGCCGATTTCGACCCCGACAGCGACGGCGTCGAAGTCTATTGTCCCTACAAGCACTACACGATGGACTATTCCCAGACGGAGCCGGGCAGCGAGTGGCGGTACGTGGATTACAACTGGAACCCGCTGAAGTATGGTCCCGCTCCCCGTGCCAACTGTTCCAGTGCGGTCCTCCGCCGCGTCGGTCCGCATCGCGCGCTGATGCTCTACACGGGCGGGGGGGGCCTAATCGGGTATGTCGGCATCTATCGCTTCGACGGCCAGATCAACGTGCCCGCCGGCAGGATTGAAGCGAAGAACGGAAAGATCGAAGTTTGGATCGACGCCAACGGCGATGGGCGAGAAACCCCGGAGGAAGTGACCGCTTGTCCGAACTGCGGCAGCATCCAGACCTTTGCCGTGGACCAGAAGGGCGACATTTGGTTGGCCTGCATGGGCGCTCCGACGTTGCGTCGCTTCGTTTTCCACGGGCTGAACGAGCATGGCGTGCCGCTCTATGGAACCAAGGCGGGCGACTACGAGGACATCCCGTTTCCTGGGATCGGCAAGAAGGTCAACGTTTGGGGGCAGATTATCCGCGTGGCTTACGATTCCGATCGCGACGTGATGTACCTGGTCGGCCCCGCGCAAGACCGCAAGACGGACAAGGAGGATCCAATAGTCTATCTGGCCCGTTACGACGGCTGGAGTCGGGGCAACCGGACCGCGCGCTGGAGGATCACATTGCCCGACCCGAGCGTCGATCCCAACTTCATGTACACTCCGCCCCATCCTTACGGCCTGGCGTTTCAATGGATGGGGTTCGACGTGGCGATCGACAAGATCTTCCTCGCCGAACTCTGGGGACCGATCCACGTCTTCGACGCGGCCACAGGCGCTGGCGACGCGATCCTCAACGCCGGTCCCGAAGTGTCGGGCTCCAACGCCTGGGAGGATGTGCCGATGGGCCTTCGCGCCGTCAAACGCAAGAGCGGCGAGTACATCATTTTTTCGGAGAACAGCGGCTTTGGCGCGAAGAACAACATGTTCCGCTGGACGCCGCAGGCGAAGTGAACGCGTTCAACAACGGTCGGGCCCCCTGCCCGACAACGTGTGGATATAAGCTATAACGTCTGGATGCCAAACCAATCATGAAAATGAACGTCAATTGCACTGAATCGTCCAGCCTGGCGAGTGTTCCGTCCTGGGCCTTGCAAGACGCCGCCGCGGCCCGGATCGAGGGTTCGCCCAACCGGGCTTTAACCCGCCGCGACTTCGTCAAAACGGGCTTGGCGGCCTCTGCCGCGGCGGCGTCAGGATTGGCGATTCCATCGCGCACGGCTGCCGAGAGCGGCGGGAACCCGCCGGAACCGCCGCAACTGATGGGCAACCGCTTCCTGACTTTGAGCATTCCGATACGCGTGTTCACCTGGGAAGTCTCACGCGACGTGATCCCGATCAAGAGCGACGAGTATGAGATCCACACCCTCGATGCGGTGCGAACTCTGCGCGAGGCGTTTCGCCGCGGTTGCCCAGACGGCCGCTTGACGTGGTCCTTCACGATGAACGCCCTGGAAGACCGGCGGCCGCACTACCGGCAGATTCGCGACTACGTCGTTCGCTGCCAGAAGGAGTATGGGGACGAGGTGAGCTACTTTGCCAGTTATTTCCCGGCGCAGTATTTGTCCCGCGCGGATCAACCGCGAGATGGGCCAGGCGTTGGATTTGATTTCGCGGCTGGTTGGCGGGGGCTACCGTCCCCAGTCGCTCATCATGGGTTACCTGCCGGCGGCCTGCCTGAAGCATCTGGCGGAGAAGGAAGGCATCCACGTCGCGCACGCAAACATTTGGAGCCAACAGGGCGTTGACGCCGGCGACGGGGACGGCGCTCCCTCCTACCCGTTCTACCCCTCAACGGAACATTTCTGCAAACCCGCGCAAGGCCGGGCGGATTTCGTCGATTGCGTGAATCTCGACGGCTGGACGATGGATTTCATCACCGCGAGGCAGGTCGGTTACAGCGGCCACGGGATCAATCAGTTCAACAGCCGGCGCGGCTGGGGCCGATCGAGACGATCGGCGGCCTGGGACTGGATATGGGCATAAAATATGTGATGGGCACGCAGGCGTGCCACTTCGACCGCGGCTTCGACTTGAACGGCTTTGGCTGGACGACGAGCATCTGGGAGGCGGCGTTGATCGGCCAATACGCCGGGTCGAAGTATGAGAAGGGCCTGATCCCCAAGGGGCTGACCCGGTGGCTGAAAGAGACTCGCCAGCGCTGGCCGAAGACGCATTGCCTTCCCTTTGGCGAGTTTGGCGAGACCTGGCGGCGGCACTACACGAATAACGACCGCTGGAATTACCGCTTCGAGGCGAAGGGACTCGGCATCGCCGACTCGAAGGCGGAACTGGCGGTGAACTGGTATATGAACAAAGCGTTTCGACTCGGCTTGATCCGCAATTGGCAGAAGGATGAGCCGTGGAAAGTGATGGACCTGACGCGGTATGATCTTCCCGCCCACGAACCGCCGGACGCGACGCCGGCCAATCCGATCCGCAACTGGAGCCTGGTCAATCGCATCAATCAGAAGGGGCTGCGTCCCCAGGACAAACCGCTGTTGTTGCAGGAGCTAACCGTGGAGGAGCGCCGCCTCATCGGGCGATATTATCCGAACCTCGTCAAGTAACCAAGGATCGCGCAACGGGATCGCATAACGGGGGAGCGCACAACGGGGACATTCCACTTTGTCGCGAACAAGCGTTCCTGTGGATGCCGAAACTTCGCCGATTTGCATGAAATAGAACGTCCCGAATTGCGCTTGTTGGAAAAGACAGCGGACTCCCGGAAGGCAACAGTTCCATTTTCGTCGGGCAAAACGTGGGACAGTCCCCAGGTCTAACCGCCAATCTCCGCCGCCACTTCCTTCGCCGCCGCGATCGTCGCATCGACCTCCCGCTCGGTGTGGGCGGTCGATAGGAACATCGCCTCGAACTGACTGCACGGCAAATAAAAGCCGCGGTCGATCATCCCCCAGAAAAATCGCGCGTACCGCCGCGCATCGCTCTTCGCGGCCGTGTCCCAGTCGATCACCGGCTGGGAATTGAAGAACAACGTCATCATCGAGCCGACTCGGGCGATCGTGTGGGGCAAACCGGCGGCGGCCACGGCCTGATCGAATCCCGCCGCCAACCGCGCGGCGAGGCAGTCCAATTCCGGATAGGGGTTGCTGTCGCGGAGGACAGAGAGCGTGGCGATCCCGGCGGCCGTGGCCAGCGGATTGCCGCTGAGCGTGCCCGCCTGAAAGACTTTGCCGGCCGGCAAGACATGATCCATGATGTCCGCCCGGCCTCCATACGCCCCCATCGGCAGGCCGCCGCCGATGATCTTGCCCAGCGTGGTCAAGTCGGGCTGGACGCCCAACAGCGACTGGGCCCCGCCGTAGGCGACGCGAAAGCCGGTAATCACCTCGTCGAAAATCAGCAAGGCGTCGTGCCGGCGGGTCAGTTCTCGCAGCGCCTGGACAAACTCCGGCCGCGGCGGCACGCACCCCATATTCCCCACGATCGGCTCGACAATCACGGCGGCGATTTGCCCGCCCTGGGCGGAGAAAGCGGCCTCCAAAGCGGACGCGTTGTTGTACGGCAGGACGAGCGTGTCCCGGGCCGTACCCTCGGTCACTCCCGGCGAGTTCGGCACACCCAGCGTCGCCGCGGCGCTCCCGGCGGCCACCAGCAGGCTGTCCACATGCCCATGGTAATTCCCGGCGAACTTGAGAATCTTTGCCCGGCCGGTGAATCCGCGGGCCAGCCGGATGGCGCTGAGCGTCGCCTCCGTGCCGGAGCTGACCAGGCGAACCTTTTCCACCGCAGGCAAGGCGGCGATAAGCAGTTCGGCTAGTTCGCTCTCCGCCAGCGTGGGGGCTCCGAAACTCGTCCCGCGGCGGGCGGCCTTTTCCACCGCGGCCGTCACCGCCGGATGGGCGTGGCCGAGAATCATCGGACCCCACGAGCCGATGTAATCGACGTAGCGATTGCCGTCGATGTCCACCAGATGGGCCCCGGAAGCGTGGTCGATAAAGATCGGTTCGCCGCCGACCCCTCCAAAGGCGCGGGCGGGGCTGTTCACTCCCCCGGGGATGAGTTTCTTGGCATGGGCGAACGCCCGCCGGCTGGCGTCTCGGGACATTTTCATTGTTTCCCTGGGTCGCAACGGTGGAGAACGCACGCCAGTATAGAGGACGCTGTGGACGAAGTGAAAGCCCGGGGATAAAATATCGGGGCAATCAACCCGTTTGAGCGGAGCGGATTATGGAATCGCCGGAAGTCCCTTTGGAGCAGTCGCAAGAGGAAATCGCCCATCACGCCCACAAGGCGACCGAGGGTTGGATCCTCGGCGTGGCGTTGACGGCGGCGATTTTGGCCGCCTGCGCCGCGATCGCGTCCCTGATGGCCGAACACAACGCCAACGAGGCGATGATCAAGCAAATCCAGTGCTCCGACAAGTGGAGCTACTACCAGGCCAAGGGGATCAAGGCCAACGTGCTGGCGATGAAGATCGACCTTCGCCAGGGGTTGGGCAAGGACGTTGATGCGAAGGACATCAAGAAACTGGAGGAGTATCGCCGGGATCAGGAAGGCATCGCCAAGGAGGCGAACGCCTTGCAGGAAGAGTCGAAGCAGCATCTCTCGCGGCACAACGCCCTGGCGCCCGCGGTGACGATGTTCCAGTTGGCGATCACCGTCGGGGCCGTCTCCGTGCTCACGCGGCGAAAGGCGTTTTGGTGGGTTTCGATCGCTTTCGGCGGCGTCGGCCTGGCTTTTTTCGCGGACAGCCTGCTGCGGCTGTGCGGTTGACGCCCGCACGGCAATTGGCGATACTTTGGAAGGCGATTTATTTGCAGGGAACCGCAACTCGATGAAAAACTGCTTTCACTCCGCAAGGAACTGCCTGGCCTGGCTCTTGCTGCTTGCGGCGGCGCCATGTTCGCCGGCCTTCGCGCAGAAATGGGCCACGGACATGTTCGACCACGCCAGCCACGACTTCGGCGTCGTCGCCCGCGGCGCCAAGGCCGAGCATCGGTTCAAGATCGAAAACATTTACGTCGAAGACGCACACATCAAGTCGGTGAAGTCCAGTTGCGGCTGCACGACTCCCGTGGCGACGAAAGATCGACTGAAGACTTGGGAGACGTTGGAAATCGTCGTCGTCGTCGACACCCGCAACCACCTCGGACATAAAGACGCCACGATCACGGTCGTTTTCGACAAGCCCTTTGCGGCGGAAGTCCAATTGCAGGTCCATTGCACCATCCGCGGCGACGTCGTCGTGCAGCCGGCGTTGATCGACTTCGGCTCTGTGCCCCAGGGCGTCGGCGCGCAGCAGCGAGCCACGGTCGCCTACGCCGGCCGCGACAATTGGATGATCCTCCGCGTGGAAAGCCCGAATCCGAGCCTCGCCGCCGAGGTCGTGCAGAAGGCGCGAATCCCCGGCGCCGCGACGCGCGTCGAGTACGACTTGCTGGCGACGCTCAAGGCCGACGCTTCCGCGGGAAGTCTTCGCGACGAAGTGATTCTCGTCACCAACGACGCCAATCCGCAGACGGCCCGCGTGCCCGTCCCCGTCGAGGCGACGATTCAGCCGGCCATCGCCGTGCATCCGTCGCCGCTGTTGATGGGGAGCGTCGCGCCGGGCCAGTCCGTCACGCGACAACTGATCGTCCACGGAAACAAGCCGTTTCGCGTCATCCGCGTCGAGTCCAGCGACAAGCGGTTCGCTTGTCAGCCGCCGGAAGGCGTCGCGGCAATGCATCGCCTGCCGGTGAAGTTTGTCGCCGCGGCCGATGAGCCGGTCGGCCAACCGAGCGCGAAGATTCGCATCGTGACCGATGCGCAGCCGGGCGCGCCGATGGAAGTGCCCGTAAGCGTTCAGGTGACGCAAGCCGTCGCGGCGCCGACGCCTGCGGCCAGGCCGGCGAAACCGTAATTTTCCGCAGGTTGTTTATGAATCAACGCGTTGTGATCGATCCGAAAACGTGCCACGGGCAGCCGATCATCCGCGGAACGCGGGCGCCGGTATCGCGTGTGCTGGGCTATATGGCCGGCGGCATGAGCATCGAGGACGTGCAGCGGGACTTCGAGTTGACGGCGGAAGATGTGCGCGCTGCGCTCGAATATGCGGCGGAGTTGATGGAGGAAGAGCGGCACTATCCACTCCCGGCCTGAGAGCCCGCCATGCGATTCCTCGTTGACGCGGTGTGCCACTGCTGGCTTGCCCAGCAGTGCCGTTTGGCGACCGGGTGGCGGGCATAAAGGCGTGCTGCCGAGCAAGCCAGCAGTGGCACACTACTTCCCCCGCAGCCGCACGAGCAGTCGCCCCAAGTCGGCCGGCAGGGGCATGGCGAAGTGCAGCGGTTGGCCGGTGATCGGATGCGGAAATCCTAACTCCGCCGCGTGCAAGGCCTGACGCGGCGCGCCGCTGCGGTCGGGCTCGGCCGGGCGAAACAACGGCTGGCCATACACCTTCTCGCCGCATAGCGGATGGCCCGCTTCGGCAAGATGAATGCGTATCTGGTGCGTCCGGCCCGTCTCCAAACGACACTCGACCAGCGTGTAGCCGCGGAGCCGCTCGATCGGCCGGACGTGCGTAATCGCCCGTTTTCCCGCGCCGGGCAAGGGCGAGCTTCCCCGGCGGCCGTCGCCCCGGTCGCGCACCAGGCACGACGAAAACGTCTGCGATTCGACCTCCCCGCGGACGATCGCCTGGTAGACCCGCTCGACGGTGTGTTTGCGAAACATCTGCACGAGTTGTCGTTCGGCCTCCGCGCTGAGGGCGAAGACCAGCAGGCCGCTGGTGTCGCGGTCCAGGCGGTGTACCGCCCGCACGCGCAGGCCCGGGGCCGATTTTCCCCTGCGGGCGCCGCTTTTTCCGGAGGCTTTTCGAGCGAGGATGCGGCGGACCATTTCATCGAGCGTGGGCTGAAGCTGCCGGCGCCGAGCGGGCCACGACCGCTCCTCGGAGTGCCGCAGCGTGGTAACCCCGGCCGGCTTCTCGACGACCACGATGTGCCGGTCGGCGTAGCGGATCTTCACGTCGGCCGCGGACGGCGCGGCATTTCGCGGCTCCCGCCACACCTTGACCACGTCGCCCGCCTTGAGCTTCCGGCCTTCGTCCAGCGACAGATTGCCGTTGATCTCGACGAAGCGGCCGCGAACCAGGCGGCGGACTTCCGACCACGATTGACCGGGGAGGAAGTGCCGCAAGGCGGCGATCAAGGCCAGGCCGGCCTGCTCCGCCGCCGCGCGGTAGTTGCAAAACGGCTGGTTCCGATCGCGATCGGTCATCGCTGCGGCGCGAGCGTCACGTCAAGATTGACGGCCTTGGCGCCGCGGCGGGCAACGACGCGAATCCGCTCGCCGCCGTGATAGCGACGCAAGGCGGCGTCGAAATCCACGGCCCCGGCGATCTTGCTCCCGCCGAACTGAACGATCAGGTCGCCGCGGCGAAAGCCCGCCCGATCCGCCGGACTGCCCTTGGCCACGCCAGCCAATTCATAGCCGTCGCGACTGCCGTCGATGTCGGGAATGCTGCCGAAGTACGAGCGGTCGTCGCCCAGCGACAGCGGCAACGAGACATACGTCGGCCCACGCCGCCCGTCGGCCAACGCCGCCGTCACGTCCTCGATAAATTCCTCCACCCGCCGCATTCCGGGAATGTTCAGCTTGTCGAACGTGTCCGTCGGCTCGTGGTAGTCGGGGTGCTTGCCGGTGAAGAAGTCGATCGCCGGGATTCCGCGGGCGTAGAAGACCGCCTGATCGGTCGGCGTGTACCCGCCGGGCGGCTCCGTCAGGTGAAAGCCGAATTGCCGGTTCGTTTCCGCCAAGAGCCGGGCGAAGTCCGACGCCGTCGCCGCGCCCTTGACAATCAGCACGTCGTCCCGCAGCCGGCCGACCATGTCGAGATTCAACATCGCCGGCGTCCGCGCCAGGGGGAACAACGGGTGGGCGACGTAGTACTCGCTCCCCAAGTGCCCGGTCTCTTCGCCGGTAAAGGCGATGAACACCAAGCGGCGGTGCAACCGCCCGTGCGGCCAGATCGAAGCCAACGGCGTCGCCGCATCTCCGCGGCGAATCGCCAGCGCCCGGGCGACCTCGATGATCGTCGCCACGCCCGAGGCGTTGTCGTCCGCCCCGTGATAGATCGCCTTTTCCGGATGGCGCGGATCGCCGAGGAGCGTGCAGCCGAGGTGGTCGTAGTGGGCGCCGACGATGATCGTCTCGTCGGCCGTCGGTCCCGAACCCGGCAACACTCCGATCACGTTTTTCACCTCGTGTTCGCTGCGGCGGATGTCGATCTTTCCGGCGATGCGCCAGCCCTTCAGTTCGGCGCTGTGCGGCGTGGGTCCGACGTCGATCTCCCGCTCCAACTCGGCCAGATCGACGCCGAGCGCGGCGCGGACGACGCGATCCATCGCCGCCCGATGAACGTGCAGCACGGGAATGTCGTAAGGCACGTGGCCAATCGGCCCCGGCCGGTAATGCAGCAACGGATCGTGCCCTCGCTGGTGGTTGCGAACGTCGAACAAGTCGTTGCAGACGACGACCACCGCCGCGCCATGATCGTAGGCCGTCGAAATCTTCCGCCGCAGGAAGGAATAATCCGAGCCCTGGATGCCGTTGAAGATGCTTTCCGGGTCCGCCTGCTGCGGCTCGTGCCGAAGCAGCACCACGGCCTTGCCGGCCACTTTGACGCCGGCATAGTCGTCGTATCTTTCCCGCTTCGCCGTAATTCCGTAACCGACAAAGACCAGCGGCAGGTCGAAATGCCCCGGACCGCTGTCCACGGTCGGGGTAAAATCGCGATTCAGCGCCAGGGTCAGCCGCAGCGGCGGCTCGCCCGGCCGATCCACCGGGCCGACCAGCGCCAGGCGGTTGTCGGACCCGATGGCGATTTCCGTGGTCACGCGGAACGTTTGAAAGGGCGTGCCGCCGAACAAGTCGGTCCGCAGACCGACCTCGCGGAACTTCTTCGCCACATAGTCCGCCGCCAGATCGAGCCCCGGGGCCCCCAGGCCGCGGCCTTCCAACTCGTCGGACGACAAGTAGCGGTCCACCTCGGCCAAGCGCTGCTCGATGGCCTCGTCGGCGGCGGTGGGAATTTTTTCCGCCCAGGCGGCGGCAGGCCAAAGCAGGAGCGTGACGCTGCAAAAAAGCGATCCAACCCGGCGGAACTTGCCGAAAATGGCAATTCGAAGTGTCGTCGCGCGGTTCATCGGTGTGCGGTGGAAGCGGAGCGGGGAACTCCGCGGGTGTGAGGCGATTCCAGGGGGACATTCGCATGCCCGCCCCCCCATGACCCAACGCCCCCCTGCTATCGATTCTGCACAGCCCGCTGCATTTGTCAATCGGGAGAACTCGGAATTCCGCTGCAACCGTTCCCACCGATAGCCCAGATTTCCGCGATGCGGACGGCAAGCTGGCCCTTTCGGCCGGAAAAATCGGGAGAATTCCGCGGTCGGCCGGCTCAGGGACCGCCGGGGCGACTGGTGACCCCCGTGCATCGCCCAGCGGCGTCAAAGATGACTTCCAGCGCGGTCCGTTTCCCGCCCGCCGGACCGGGCGTGGCCAGGCACAGCCACCCCCCATCCATCGGGGCAACGCCGACTTCGTCGGCCGAGATGGAGATCGGCCCGGACGGTCCGAAGGTGAGGGACATGATGGCCGCGGCGGCGATTTTTGCGTCGCCGGCGTTGGCAACCCGCATCAGTCCGTCGTTGGCGGCGCCGGCCCCGGAGACCTCGGCGACGCTGCCGTCGTCGCGAACCCGCATCATCACGGAGACCCAATCGATCCGCGGGGCGGGCAATTGCGAGGAAAAGACGTAATAGAACCGAGCGTCGGGAAACGCCCTGTCGATGGCGGCGTTTTGCATGGGGCTGGGCCCTTGTTCCCACTGTTTGCCGCGGAAATGCTCGGCGAGGTATTTCTTGACGGCCTTGGCGTCATTGGCCGCCCGATTTGGCTCCGCTGCGGCGGCATACGTGGTCAAAAGCAGGACCAGCCAGATTCGGAGGATCGTCGTCCGGTGCATGTGCAACTCTCCTGTTGGGTTTCACCAGGAAAGTCTAGCACATTGGCGACGCCTTCACCCACCGCTCCTCCGCCGCCGATCGCCGCGCGAGGTCCATCAATCGCTGCACGCGAATTCCCTGATCGAGGCCCGGCGCGGCGGGACGGCCAGCGGCAACCGCTGCCAAAAAATCCGCCAGACAGGCGACATGGCCGCGGTCCAGCCGATGGCCGACTTCACGCTGGGAAAGCCCGTGGCGGGCGGAGGATAGCGGCGGCCGGAGTCGATGCGGGTCCAGCCGCGAAGCCCCCCCAGCGGCTGCGACGGCAACGCGGCGTCGTACCAGTCGAGATGGTGCGGGTCCATGCTGTTGAAGCGCAACGCGCCCCGCGAGCCGTGAATCTCCAGGCGAAGCTCGTCCTCGCTGCCGGTGGCGATCTTTGTCGCCTCGATCGTGCCGAGGGCCCCGGACTGCCATCCGCGCCAGGAGCATGACGCAGTCCTCGGCGTCGACCTGGACTTTTTGGCCCGGGTCGCCCGCGGCGGGCCGCTCGGCGTACGCGATCCGCGTCGACGCGGCCAGCGCGGCAAAGGGGCCGATGAGCCAGTCGAGCAAGTCGAAGACGTGCGAGGCGAGGTCGGCGATCACCCCGCCGCCGGCACGGGCGGAGAATTTCCAACGAAACGGGGAGCTCGGCATCGGCGCTGCCGGCGTGCAGATAGGCGGCGCGGAATTCGAGGACCTCGCCCAACGCCCCCGACTCGACCAGTTGCTTCGCCCGCATCGTCGCGGGAAAGAATCGATTCTGGAACGTCATCTGCGCGACGCCGTGGTAGTCGGCCAGCGCGGCCTCGATCTCCTGCGCCTCGGCGGCGGCGGCCACGAGCGGCTTGTCGCAATAGATGTGCTTCTGCGCCCGCATGGCGGAGAGCAAGGCGTCTTTATGAAGATGGTTCGGCGTGCAGACGTGGACGATGTCGATCGTCGGGATTTTCGGTCACGGCGCGGAAATCGGTCGCCGCCGCGTCGGCGGCGAGCGATTTTTTTCGCCCTTTGGGCAGTCTCCGGCCGGCTGGTCGCGACGCAGGCGATCCGCGCCAGAAGCGGCGGCGGGGTCGTAGAACAGCGGCAGATTGCGATAGCCGTAGGCGTGGACCTTGCCGATCATGCCGAAGCCGAGAATGCCGACGTTGTAAATCTTCATCGCTTTAACGACAGCCGATGATACTTGCTCCGCCGATGGGCAACCCGGTCGGGGTTCTCCGCCACCACGGCCTTTTCGTAGGCGGCGAAATTGCCCTCGAACCACCGCGTCTTGCCGCTGCCCTCCATCATCGAGCAGGTGGGTGCAAACGCGGTCGAGGAAGAAGCGGTCGTGGCTGATCACCATGGCGCAGCCGGGAAACTCGACCAGCGCCTGCTCCAGCACCCGCATCGTGTTGACGTCGAGGTCGTTGGTCGGCTCGTCCAGGAGGATCGAGGTTTCCGCCGCGGCGGAGCATTTTCGCCAGGTGGATGCGGTTCCGCTCGCCGCCGGAGCACTGGCCGACCTTCTTCTGCTGCTGCGGGCCGCGGAAGTTGAAGCGGGCGACGTAGGCCCGCGAGTTCATCGACACGTCGCCCAACTCGATCTGGTCCTTGCCGCCGGTGATCTCCTCGAAGATCGTGTTCTCGTCGTTCAGGGCGTCGCGGTGCTGGTCGACGTAGGAGAGCACGACGTTCTGGCCCAATTCGATCACGCCGGCGTCGGGCTGCTCCTGGCCGACGATCATGCGGAAGAGGGTGGTTTTGCCGGTGCCGTTGGGGCCGATCACGCCGACGATCCCGCCCCGCGGCAGGTCGAAAGTGCAATCCTCCAGCAGCGTCCCGGCGTCGCCGTTGGCGCGGATAGCCCTTGTCGACGCGGCGGACGCTCAAGCACCTTGTCGCCCAGCCGCGGACCGGGGACGATCTGAATGATCGTCTCGCTCTTCGCGTCGAGTTCGCTGATGGCTGGCCAGTTCGTCGTAGGACTTGATGCGGGCCTGGTTCTTTTGCAGCCGGCCTGTGGTGCGAATTGCGAATCCAGTCCAACTCCCGCTGGAGGGTCTTCTGCCGCTGATTTTCCTTCTTCTCCGCGATCCGCAGCAACTCGATCCGTCTGGGCCAGCCAGGAGGAATAATTCCCCTCGAAGGGCAGCCCGCGGCCGGCCGTCCAACTCCAGAATCCACTTCGTGATGTTGTCGAGGAAGTAGCGGTCGTGGGTGACGATGATGACCGTGCCCGGATATTCCCGCAGCGTCTGCTCCAGCCATTGCACGGTTTCGGCGTCGAGGTGGTTGGTGGGCTCGTCCAGCAGCAGCAGGTCGGGCTTCTCCAGCAGGGCCATGCACAGGGCCACCCGCCGCCGCTCGCCGCCGGAAAGCTGCCGGACCGGGGCGTCGTCGGGTGGGCAGCACCAGGGCGTCGGAGGCGATGTCCAACAGGCGGTCCAACTCCCAGCCGTTGCAGGCGTCGATCTTCTCCTGAAGTTGGCCCATCTCGTCCATCAGCTTGTCCAGGTCGTCGCCTTCGCCGGGCTCGGCCATGCGGGCGGAGACGGCGTTGAAGCGGTCGATCAGGTCCTGGACGGGCTTCATCGCCGTGCGGAGGTTGTCGCGGACGGTCTTGTCCAATTCCAATTCCGGCTCCTGGGCGACGTAGCGGACCCGCATCCCCTTGGCGAGCGTCGGCCGTGCCGTCGATTTCGCGGTCCAGTCCGGCCATGATGCGGAGCAAGGTCGATTTGCCCGATCCGTTCTCGCCGACGACGCCGATTTTGGCGCCGTAGTAGAACGACAGGTTGATGTTTCGCAACACGACCTTTTCGCCAAAGGCCTTGCTGACGTTGCGCATTTCGAAGATGAATTGTGGGGCCATGTCCTGCTCAAGGGCCGGATTTGCGGTGCAAGAGTCCCCTATTTATCGCAGATGTCCGCGGCCTTTTCAACCCGCGCGGCCTGGAAAGGCCTATTTGAGCATCGTTTGCCGAAAGGCCGTCAACGTCCGCATCGCCGGCTTCATCTGGCCGCGATCGTCCAAGAGACCGGCGTTGGGAAACTCGTGCGGCACGCCGTCGCGAAGTTGATTCCAGACCACCGCCTGCACGATCGGCTTCGCGAAGATCAAGGGCATATATTGGGCGACCCACGCCTGCTGCCCCTGCAACGACCAGCTTCCCGGCGGCAGGGCCTCGCGATGCCGCGCCAACGGGTCTTCCCGCCAGTCGCCGGGAACCGTCAACGCCACGCACAGCGGCAGGCCGAGCAGACTCCAATTGTCCAACTGCCGGCTAAACTCCAGCGGGCTTCGCGGCAAGGTGCAGTCCGGGCCGTACCCCAGATTGACCTCCAACATCAACCCCTTCAACTCCAAACCGGCGCGGAGCAAAGCGTCGGCGAACTGCAACGGGGGAAAATCGACCTCGCGCCGGGCGACGTGCTCGCACCACGGCTGCGCGATCGACAACAGCGTCGGCGCCTCGGAATCGACGGCGCGGACCTCCTTGATCGCGGCGGCGGCCAAGAGCAACTTCTCTTCCTCCGAAAGCGAAAGCACCTCGGCGACGTTGACCCGGCCGGCGCACTGCCAGAGATCGACCTTGCCGCGATAGCGCGTGACCGCCGCGCGAACAAACTCCGTCGCCGAGGCCTGCACGTTGTCGAAGTCGTCTTCAAACAGATAAATCCAATCGGGCAGGCTGCTTGCGTCCAATTGGAGCAGCGGGCCGGCGAGACTGCGCAGCCCGTGGGAGCGGCACCATTCGATCTGCGTGTCGCACACGCCCCAGGAAAACGCCCCTTCGCTGGCTTCGACGTCGCGCCAGCGGATGGGGACGACGGCCATGTTGAAGGCGTTGAGGAACTGCCGCGCGGCGTAGTTGTCCAGGAGCGTGGTTTCCAGGTTGCCGCCCAACAGCGGCAGCGGCTTGCCCAGGCGGCGGCGGACGAGCATCGCCTGCTCGGCGTAGGCGCCGGCCAATAATTGCGAGGCGTCCAGCGCCGCCCGGAGCGACTGCTGGCTCAGCGCCGCGGCCTCGGCCGGCTCGTCCTTCCGCACGACCGCCCCGCTGAGGTGAACAATCGCCGCGGTCAGTTTCTCGCCCACTTCGCGGGGAACCACCAGGCCGATCATCAGCCAATCGGACAGTTGGTTGCGAAGCTGGTTGACGACGCCGCGGGCGAGCTCGACCGGCAGGAGATAGGGGGTCGATTGTTCGAGGAGCGTGCCGGTGGAGAGGGCCAGCAAGCCGTGGCCTTCGACCCACCAGGGGACCTGCACGGCGGCCGAGTCGGAGACCTCCCGTTCCAGGTTCAGGACGCCGTCTTTGACCTCGGCCCGCACCGGCCAGGGCGTGCGGTCGATGCCGGTCAGATAGGCCTGCCGCAGGAGGTCTTCGCTGATGCGATCGGGCGCGGCAACGAGGAATCGCATCAGGCCCATGAGGCAATCAACCTGCGTAAAACTCTGGCTTCGGCCCGATGGCGGACGGCCTGCTTTTTTTATTCCACTGTCAGTCTAGCGGAGAGGGGCGGGGGGTTCAAGCTGGTCGTGGTTCGCCCGCTTGCCGGGGACCGGCCTATCGCCTCGCGTCGCGACGCCTGTCTCGCTCGATCATTACAGGCCGGTCCCCGGCTGGTCAAACGTCCGTCGGGCCGGTATATTGGCCTCCTTGGCATCTCCAAACCATGTGCGATCCTCTTTCCAACATGGACACTTGACCCATGAGCAGTGTGGTTGTCGTCGAAACGTCGCTGCCCGGTCTGCCGGTGCGGCGGGGCAAAGTGCGGGATGTTTACGACCTGGGCGATCGCCTCCTCCTGGTCAGCACCGATCGGATCAGCGCCTTCGACTGGATTCTGCCCACCCCCATCCCCGACAAAGGGCGGCTGCTGACGCAGATCGCCGCCTTCTGGTTCGAGCAGTTGGGCGAGCCGAACCACTTAATCACCGTGGACGTTGGGCGGATGGACCTTCCGCCGGCCGTGGACCGCCGCCTGTTGGCCGGCCGCTCGACCCTCTGCCGCAAGACCGAGGTCGTGCCGATCGAGTGCGTGGTCCGCGGGCATTTGGCCGGCTCCGGCTGGCAAGAATATCAACGCGACGGCTCGGTGTGCGGCATTCCCTTGCCCCCGGGGTTGGTGGAAAGCTCGCCGCTGCCGGAGCCGATTTTCACCCCGGCCACCAAGGCGACCAGCGGCCATGACGAAAACATTTCCTTCGCGCGGATGGTCGAAGCGGTCGGCCGCGAGTTGTCGGAGGAGTTGCGGCGGCGGAGCCTGGAACTCTTCCGTCGCGGCGCCGACTACGCCAAGCAACGTGGAATCATCATCGCGGACACGAAGTTCGAGTGGGGCCAGATCGACGGCAAGATCATCCTCATCGACGAGGCGTTGACGCCCGACAGTTCCCGCTTCTGGCCGGCCGACCAGTACGCCCCCGGACGCAGCCAGCCGTCGTTCGACAAGCAGTTTGTCCGCGATTGGCTCTCCGGCAGCGGTTGGGACAAGCAGAGCCCCCCCCCTGCCCTGCCCGACGAGATCGTCGCCAGGACGCGGGCGAAATATGTCGAGGCATACGAGCGTTTGACGGGGCGGAAGTTCGCCGCGTAGCAAGGTCCCTTTTTCAATCCGAGACGCGGTTATGGCGAGGGCCTTCACCGCGATCGGATTCTCCATTCCACCATGCAATGGACCGCGCCGGGCAAAGCGCTCTGTTCCCATCGGGGTGGTCTGGGTAGAATCGGATGCTCGGGAAGGATGGTCGCCGGACCGTCCCGCTGGGCAGCGACGTAAACCAAACATTGCTAATATGTTGCGATACCTCACCGCAGGCGAGTCCCACGGAAAGGCCATCCTCGCGCTGGTGGACGGTTTTCCGGCGGGCGTGGAACTCAAGACCGAATTGATCGACGCCGAACTCCACCGCCGTCAGGGAGGCTACGGCCGCGGCGGGCGGCAGCGGCTGGAAAGCGACCGGGCCGATGTCCTCAGCGGCGTCTGGCGGGGCGTGACCCTGGGCAGCCCAATCGCCCTGCTCATCCCCAACAAGGACTACAAAATCGACCGCATGGACGATCTGCCTTCCCCTCGCCCGGGACACGGCGATTTGTGCGGATCGATCAAGTACTTCAGTTCGATTCGTGCGATCCTGGAGCGGGCCAGCGCCCGGGAAACGGCCGCCCGCGTCGCCGCCGGGGCCTTGGCGAAGCAATTGCTCGCCCCGTTGGGCATCGCGACCCTTGGCTACGTCGCCGCCCTCGGACCCGTCGACGTCCAGCCGAAGCCCGGCACACTTCGCGAGCAGCAAGCCCTTCGCGACCAAAGCCTCCTTTACACCCTGAACCCCGACCAAGACGACGAACTCAAGGCGATGGTCGATCAGGTCCAGCGGTCCGGCGACACGCTCGGCGGGATCGTCGAAGTCCGCGTCGAGGGCGTCCCCTTTGGCCTCGGCTCTCACGCCCAATGGGACCAGAAGCTCGATGGCCGGCTCGCCCAGGCGGTCATGTCCGTGCAGGCGATCAAAGGCGTCGAGATCGGCATGGGGTTTGAGGCGGCGCGGCTTCCCGGCTTCGAGGTCCACGACCCGATCGGCTACGATCCGGCGCAAGTCGGCTCGACCACGCTCGGCTTTACCCGGTCGAGCAACCATGCCGGCGGGCTGGAGGCCGGCATGAGCAACGCCCAGCCGATCGTGCTTCGCGCCGCGATGAAGCCGATTAGCACGCTGGCCCATCCGCTTCCCTCGATCAACCTGAAGACCAAGGCAGCCGCAGCCGGCGGCTTACGAGCGGAGCGACGTCTGCGCCGTGGCCGCGGCAAGCTGCATCGTGGAGAACGTGGTCGCTTTCGAGATCGCCGCGGCCGTGGTCGAGCAGTTTGGCGGCAATTGCCTGGCCGAAATCGAGGCGCGATGGGGCCTGTTTCACGAAATGGCGAGGAAACGATTGGAAGGTTAGGCGGCACGGATGCTCCAACTCCACGACAGAACCCGGCGGCGAATTTGCCTCGCCGCGTTCTTTGTGCTCTGCCTGGCGCCCACGGCGTTGGTCGCCGCCTGGTGCGTCGCCTGGCAGCTTCCCGGCCATTTGTCCGCGGAGATCGAGCGGTTGCGGCGGGAAACCGGCCTCGAAATCGCCATCGACGACATGACCTGCCCGCGGCCGGGAACGATGCTCTACCGCGGCCTGACCGTCGCCGATCCGGAGACGGGACAAACCGTCCTTCGCTGTCCCCTCCTGAAAGCCGTTTGGACGCAAACCGCCGATTCAAAGGGAGCGGACAAGCCCGCGATCCTGCTCACGGCGACGCGGCCGCAGGTCGAAACGGCGTCGGCCTATCGCCTGGTGCAATTGCTGGAACGCATCGTTCAGAACCAGGGCGGCTGGGCGGACGGGGAATTCCGCCTGTCGGCCAAGGAAGTCGTCCTGCGGACCGGGGACGGCTCGCCGGATTTGATCTGCCTGCAAGCGGGCGTGGAAGCGCCGTGCGGGGGGGGCCAGGCTTGCATCGTCTTCCACGTCGCCGACAGTGCGGCGTCCGGGCCCGTGAAGGTCCGCCTTGTTCGCGACCGCAAAGCGACGCCCCCCGCCAGTCGATGGGAATTCGACACCGGCGGGGCCTCGTTGCCGTACAGCGTCATGGGCGTCGCGCTGCCGCAACTGACGCGGCTGGGCCCGGAGAGCCGCTTCTGCGGCCGGCTCGCGGCCCGCCAAACGCCCGAGGGCTGGTCGATCCAGGGCGACGGACAGGCGGCGGCGCGGATCGCCCGCCGCGCGACGCAATCCGATCCCCCCCCTGCCCTGCCGCAAGCGCATCTCCGCCTGGGCAAGACGCTTGAGCCGTAGGCGAATTGCTCTGGACGCGCGGCGATCTTTTTGGGATACTTCGCCCCCGACTCATCCAACCCGCCGGCTGTTTCTTCGCAGAAGCAGCGCCGGCAGCGCGCTCATCCTTTTCATCACCGATCCGCCGCGGCAGCTGCGCGCAAGACGCGCAACTTCGGCGGCGACTCGATCCCTCGAGGAGATTCCAACGATGAAATCCCGAAAAGCGTTGGCGGCCGGCCTGGCGCTGGCCCTGCTGCTTGCCGGTCCGCTTACGGAAGCCGGCGCGTGGTCGCTCAATCCATTTGCGTCAACCGACCCTCCGCCAAAGCTGAAGAATCCGGCGGCGCAGCGCGCGGCGCAACCGCCATCGCTGTTGTCGCGGATGGGGACGGGCACGAAGAACTTCTTTTCCAAGATCGGCCGGACGGCGATGCCGGCAAAGTCTTCCGCCGCCGACCCATTTTGACCTCGGCAGCCACACGCCGTCGGCGACCCTCGCGAAGCCCGCGGCGAAGAACTCGCATTCGGTCCACGACTTTCTCAGCCAGCCGCGGATCGAAAGCGGTGAAAAACCCTGAGGAACGCCGTGCTTCGCGAAACGAGACGTTGCCGCCTGAGACGCGTTTTCTGCACGGCTGCCGCGGCGTTGGCCTTCGCACTGCCGCTGGGCGGTTGCAGTTCCGCAACCGGCACGTCGAGTGGGCCGCTGAACTTGTTTTCCGCCGCAAACGCCCAGGACGAAGTCCTAAAACAACGCGCCGCGGCCGACAAATTCCCCACTGCCCAGCAGGCGGGCATCGCGCCGGCGAAGTCCGATTGATCCGTCTTTCTGCTTGACAGTCCGCCGACGCCAAACAATAATTTGGCATGGGGCGACGAGGGCGTCAGCGCCGAAGCAGTCGGCTCGCCTGCAATCGTTGCCAGCGGACTTTCGGCGCAGGCCGCCCATCTCGGCTTGTGCTAGACTGGTTTCATTGGGGTTTTCGTTTCATCGCACTTGGGAACCGCGCAGTGCCGCGCGGGATTGCGGTGCGCAATGTTGTGCTCGTTTTCACCCGATGGAACCGCCGCCTCGTCGCGGCAAGCGCGCTGGGCTGCGCCCTTGGGCTCGTTTCTGCGGCGGCCGCCGGCGGCGGGAAATGCATGGCGGACGAGCCGACGATCTCGGCACGGCATCACTCCTGGGGCCGATTTCAGCCCGGGGCCTGGAAAATCGTCAGTGTCGTCACCGAAACCTTCGACGACCACGGGGCCTTGGCCAGCACGAACCTCACCGAGACCAAGACCACGCTCCGCAAGGTCGACGCCGACGGCGTGACGCTTGAAGTCGAGGTCGGCATGGAGGTGGCCGGCAAACAGTTCGTCGCCCAGCCGCAGTGCATCAAGCAGGGTTTCCACGGCGAGTTGCTCAGTCCCGACCTCCAGGTCGGAGCCTTCGCAGCCCGGCGAGGTCGTGATCGAAAGAAACAAAATTCCCTGCCGCGTCCAGCGATTGGACTTCTCCGGGGAGAGCAAGACCCTGGTGACCGTCTACTACTCGGACGAGGTCGCCCCGTACATCCTCAAACGGCACAGCGTCACCACCGACCTGGAAGGCAAGAAGGTCCTCGGCGAAAGCGCGATGGAGGTCGATGGCCTCGAACTGCCCTGGGAAGTGCTCGGCGAGACGAAGAACGTGGCCAGCGTGAAGACGGTGCAAAAGCACGACAAAGGCTCGGTGACCACGCTTTCGATGACCTCGCCCGACGTGCCCGGCGGCGTCGTCCATCACACGTCGAAGGAGATCGACGCCGCCGGCCGGCTGACTCGCCGCAGCGTGCTCGAGTTGGTGAGCTTCGGTCTTCAACCGGAGGAGGACGCGCAAGGTGTTCGGGCGGAAGCGCGTCTCGCGGCCGCAAAGGGGCGTGCGTGAGCGGGAACGAAAGGATGAAGGATGAAGGCGGAAGGATGAAAGGCGAACGGTCGTCGCGTCTCCTTCATCCTTCCGCCTTCATCCTTCATCCTTCAGTTCATCCTTCGCGCCGAAAGTCGATGTGCCGGTTCCACTGCCGCTCGTCGCTCGCGGGAAAATCCAGTCCGCACGTGGGCGCCGCGGCTCTCGCGGCGATCCAGCGCGGCGCGGATCATCAGCCGGGCCACGCAGAGCATGTTTTGCAATTCCCAGCCGGTGGGATCGGAAAACTGCCGCGCGAGCACGTAACGCCGCACCAATGTTGATGTTCTCGTCCGCCTCGGCAAGCCCCTCGGCGTCGCGGCGCACGCCCACGTTGCGCCACATCAGGCTCTTCAGGGCGTTGCGGATGTCGTCGAGGTTGAGCGGCTCGCCGAGCGATTCGATCCGCGGGTTTTCCAATCGCAAGGCGGAGAAGTCGTCGCGCACGTCGGCGGCCGCCCGCGAGGCCCCCTCGCCGGCATGCGCCCCGTAGACCACCGCCTCCAAGAGGCTGTTCGAGGCCAGGCGGTTGGCGCCGTGCAGGCCCGCTGGCGGTGACTTCGCCGGCGGCCCAAAGACCGGGCAGCGTCGTTCGCCCCTCGGCGTCCACGGTGACGCCGCCCATCATGTAATGGGCGCCGGGACGGACGGGAATGCGGTCGCGGGTGATGTCCAGGCCGAACTCGCCGCAGATCGCGGCGATGCCGGGAAACCGCGCCCACACCCGCTGCGGCATCGAGATGGGTCATGTCGAGATAGACGTTGGGATGCCGCGTCCGCTCCATCTGGCTGACGATCGCCAGGCTGACCACGTCGCGCGGGGCCAACTCGCCGCGGGCGTCGTAGTCGAGCATGAAGCGCGGCCGTGGCGATCGACCAGCCAGGCCCCTTCGCCGCGGGTGGCCTCGCTGATCAAGTGGCGGCTCCGCCGGCGATGTACAGCACGGTGGGATGAAACTGCACGAACTCCATGTCGCGCAGCTCGGCCCCGGCGCGGTAGGCGATGGCCAAGCCGTCGCCGGTGGCCACGGCGGAGTTGGTCGTTTCGCGGTAGATTTGCCCCGCCCCGCCGGTGGCCAGGATCGTCTGCTTTCGCCCAGACCATCGGTCTTGCCGTGCCGGCCGTTCCAAACGATCGCCCCGCGGCACGCGCCCTTGCAAGCTCAGCAGATCGATGGTGAAGGTGTGGTCCCAGACCTCGACGTGCGGCCGCATCGGCCAGTCGCGCGCCGACGGCGCGGATGATCTCCTTGCCGGTGGCGTCGCCCAGGGCATGGGCGATGCGGTCGCGGCCGTGGCCGCCCTCGCGACCGAGGGCCGATCTGTCCGTCGACTTCGTCGAACTTCGTTCCCCAGGCGATCAGTTCCGGCATTCGCCGCGGGGCCTCGCCGACCACCCGCTCGACGACCTCGCGGTCGCACAACGAGCCGCCCGCCGCGAGCGTGTCGGCCACGTGGTCCTCGCAGCAGTCCGTCGGGATCGACCGCGGCCGGCGATGCCGCCTTGGGCGTGCGCGCTGTTGGACTCCCACAACTGATCCTTGGTGATGATCAGGACCGACAACTGCGGATCGACGGCCAGCGCCGCCCGCATCCCGGCCAACCCGCCGCCGATGATCAACACGTCGGTGAAGAAGTGCGGCACCCGCTTGGGATGGAAGGGCACGAGATAGCGCGGCGTGACGGTCAGCATGATGGCAAGAAGGATGAAGGAGTGAAGGATGAAGTATACAGGGTAAACGGCGAGGGTTAAAGTGCCTCGCGGATCAATCGTCCCGCTTGCGGCTTCGCGAGGCGCAGGACAGCGGTCTGGTCGCTTGCCGATTCCCCCCCCTTCATCCTTCAGTCACTTTCCTGCCGCCGGCGACGCCGCGGGTATATTCGCGGACCTGCTCGGCCCAGTCGGCGGGCGGATCGAAACGGCCGGCGTCGCGGAGGCTGCGTAGCTGGTCGCTTCGCGCTCGCCGTGCAGTTCGCGTGCCGTGCGGCCGCAGGCCAAGGCTCTTGATCGCCTCGTCGAACGACTTCTTCGCCGCCTGCCCTTCCGGACCCTCCTGCCCGGCGGCGCGCTTCATCTGCTCCCACCGCTCGCAAGAATCTCTCGGCGTCCTCGCGGCTCCAGCCCAACTCGTCCAACAAGTCCGACTTGTCCCGGGCCATCTGGTCGCGGAGATGCTCCAAGGGCCAGGTCGGTCTGCTTGCGGGCGTAGTCGAGGTTCGCCGCGTCGGCGGCGGGTTGCTTGGCAGCGGCCGGGCCCGCGGCGTCGGCCGTGGGACCGGGATGGCCGCCAACAGTCGGATTGCCCGCGCTGTGCGGCGCCGGCCTTGTCCGAATCCTGATCGCCCGGCTGGCCTCCCTCGAATTGGCCTTTTTGGGACTGGGCGGCTTGCGACTTGTCCGCGGGCGACTCTTTTTTCCCGCCCGATGCCTTGTCGCCGGATTGTGGACCATCGCGGCCGGGGCCGTTTTTGTCAAGTTGCTTTGCGGCCGCACCGGTTGGATGGTCCGATTTCGCCTGGCCGCCCGCCTTCGGGCCGATCTCGCCCTCTCCCTTTTCATTCGCGGTGGAGCCGCCTTCATCCGAAGGCGTGTGCGTGCCTTCACTTCCCGTGCCGGCTTTATTGGCCTTCTGTCCGCCGCCCCTTTCGCCGCCGCCGGAACGATCGCCCGCCGTCTCGCCCTGGGAGTTCGACTGCTTCGTACTGTTGCTCGGCGAGCTTTCCGACTTCTCCTGACCCTGCTGGTTGCCCAACTCGGCCGGCGTTTTTGGGCTGCGATCGTTGTCGTTCTGCGGCGGAGATGAACCGGTTTTCTCGTCCGATTTCTTGCCCGCTCCGGCGTTTTGCTGCTGCTCGGCTTCGCCGCTGGTGCGCTGCTGGCGGTCCTGTTTTTGCTCGCCTGGCGATTTCTCGCCGCTTGGCCGCTGCTGGTCGGTTCCCGTCTTGTCGCCGCCGGTGGATTTTTCGCCGGTCTTTTGTTGAGCGGCGCCCGGCGTGGCCGACTTGGCTTCCTGCTGGCCCGACTGCTGCTTTTCGCCAGCCTCTTTTTCGCCGCCTTGCTGCCCCTGCTCGGATTCAGCCTTCTCGCCGGCAGCGGGCTTCTCGCCGCCTTGCTCTGGCTGGCCGGGTTGTCGCTGCTGGCCGGTTTGCTGCTGATTGCCGGGTTGTTGTTGTTGGCCGGGCTGTTGCTGGCCGGACTGTTTTTGCTGACCGGGTTGCTGCTGTTGGCCGGGTTGCTGCTGTTGGCCGGGTTGCTGTTGGCCGGGTTGCTGTTGCTGGCTGGGTTGTTGTTGACCGGGTTGCTGTTGTTGACCGGGTTGCTGCTGTTGGCCGGGTTGTTGTTGGCCGGGTTGTTGTTGCTGGCTGGGTTGTTGCTGCTGGCCAGGCTGTTGTTGGCCGGGTTGTTGTTGCTGGCTGGGTTGTTGCTGCTGGCCAGGCTGTTGTTGGCCGGGTTGTTTTTGCTGACCGGGTTGCTGCTGTTGGCCGGGTTGTTGTTGGCCGGGCTGTTGCTGCTGGCCAGGCTGTTGTTGACCGGGTTGTTGTTGGCCGGGCTGCTGTTGCTGCGCGGCCGATTGGCTCGTTTGCTCTTGGGACTTCTGCTGCGGGCGGTCGCCCTGTTGATCCTGGGGTTGCTGCTGTTTTTTTTCGCCTGCCTGCTTCTTTTGTTCTTCCTCTTGACGATGCTTCAGAATCTTGTCCATGGCGTCGCCGTCGTTGGCGCCGTCGTTGGTCTTGGGCTGGCCCGCCTCGCCCGGCTGGTCGGCGGCGTCCTGCGACTTGTCGCGGGGATTCATTTCGCCGGCCTTCGACTTTTCCGCCGGCGGACGCATCTCGTTGGCCCGCGGCTTCTCTGGTTGTTCCGATTGCGGCGGCTCGGCGGACGGCTCTGGATTGGGCTTCTCCGCCGGCCCGACCTTCTCGCCCGGAACAGGCTGCTCGCCGGGGCGCGGGGCGCGATGGGGTTCGCCAGCGGACGGCGGTTGCACGTCGCCAGCCGCGGCGACGACGATTGTGCGCCGGCCGGTCTCCGAGCGATTCGCCGTCGGCTCCTTGTTGTCTTCCGCTTCGGCCCAATAGACGACGTGATCGCCGGCTTTCAGCCCAAGTTTGGCCGGCTCGAAGAAATAGCTCTGCCGAAATTCGCCGGGCAAGGCCGGTTCGGGCGGCTCCTTAGCCAGCAGCGGCGGGATCGACAAACTTCGCCCGTCGCACTCCGCGCGAAGATTCACGCGCCGCAGCCCGAAGTCCGGATCCTGGGCCCAGACGCCGATTTCCAGCCGCCCATCGACGGCAACTTGGACATCATCCTCCTGTGGACTGAGGAACTTCACTTCCGGCGGGAGGTCGCGGACGACGTCGATGCGATAGCGGATTGGCCGGCTGTTGTCGCGGCCTTTGGCGTCGGTGAAGAGGAGTTGATACGATTCGTGCTGCGGACGGGTCGGGTCCTGCGGATCGAGCAGGAGCGTGAATTCGCCGGTCGCGGCGCGGCCGGCGGCGTCCATCCTCAACTCGCCGAGGTTGCGGCAATCCAAGTCGATTGCGGCCCGCTGGATGTCGTGGTTGGCCGTGGCGTAAATGGTCGCCCGCGTCCCTTCCAGCGCCGGAGGTCGCCTTGCCCGAGCGTGGCGCCGTCGGCGATGCCCGTATAGGCGGGATAATGGTAAACAACTTTGTCCACGGCGATGGAGGGGGCGATTCGCACTTCCACGCGGAAGGTCCGCGTGCGGCAGTCGCCCGCGACCAGGACATAGCGGACATCCTGTTGAAGGCCCAAATTGCCCGGCGGCAAGGTGCAGTGATAGCGGTTTCCCTCGCCGATGGGCGACATGGCCAGGGCCTGATCGACGCTTTGGCCGTCGGCGGTGGAATAGTAGAGCGTGACCGGCTCGCCTTCGCCGAGTCCGTGCAGGCCGGCGGAGACTTCCAAGGCATCCCCATGAAAGGCCACGGCGTCGCCGGGGCGGACGTCGTCGATCGTCACCCGCGTGGGCGCCGCGGCGGTGGACCAGGGCCAAATGATCCGCTCGAACGACACGAGCGGATTTTTGGGCGAAAAGACGACATCCAGGGCCAGTGCGGCAACGAGGGCCAATAAGACATAGCCGATCCGCACGATGCGGCCTCGATCGACGGCGGTTTCGCCGGGCACCGCGGCAAGATCGGCGGCGGCGCGACGCTCCACCGCCCGAAAGACGATCGGGGCCACCTCTTGGCGATGCCTGCGGAGCAAGAGGAAATTGATCAGGCTGTTTTTCAACGTCGGCCGGCCCTGCTCGATCGTCTGCGCGGCAAAGACCGGATTGATGCGGCGAACCAGCGGCGGCAAGACGCAAAAGAGGAAATACGCGCCCCCGCCCGCCACGAGCCCCAGCAACAGCAGCAGCCTCGCGGCAAACCCCAGGCCCCCGGCCACCACCCAATGGTCCAAGGCCGCGGCAAACATCAAGTAGGCCAACAGTCCCGCGGCCAGCGTCATCAGCCCGCCGGCAACGTCGACGCCCTTGAGTTGGCGCCGGGTCTGCCGCAACCGCCTGTCGATGAAGGCTTCGCACTCCACGGGCGCGGAGTTCTGCGGTCCTTCAGGCGGCGAAGGAGCGACGATTCCACTGGCCATGACACGCCTCCTGTTCCTCGCTCTATTATAGACGCTGCCAACGGAAATTTGATTTGCTTTTGGAGATTTGATTTGCTTTTTCTGTGGCCCAAGTACAAATCCTGGGCCAGGGAGACGAGAACACCAGTGGCGATTCCCCTCACCCCATCCCTCTCCCGGAGGGAGAGGGGGAGCTTTCGCATGTCTTCTCACGATCCACTCCTCGCCGGTTCTTTCCGCACCCCCGGTTTTCATTGACAGCCTGATCTGGTATTTTTAGACCGTTCGCGGGCAGTAGTGCTTCGTTTCCGAAAGCGAAACGACGCACTTCCGCCCGCGTAGACTGTAGAGGATCGTCTTTGGTTCGTAAACTTCCAGCGAAGGGGCGGCGACGATGCACGAAGTGACCTTGATTCGGGGCGATGGCGTTGGGCCGGAACTGGCCGAGGCGGCCAGGCAATGCGTGGACGCGACGGGCGTGAAGATTCGCTGGGACGTGCAAGAGGCCGGCGTCGATGTCATGGAGCGGCTGGGCACGCCGATGCCCGAGTCCGTGCTGGAAAGCGTCCGCCGCACCCGCTGTGCTTTGAAGGCGCCGATCACCACGCCGGTCGGCTCTGGATTTCGCAGCCTGAACGTCCATTTACGCCAGGAATTGGGGCTTTTCGCCTGCATCCGCCCCTGCAAGCATTATCCCGGCGTGCGAACCTTCTTTTCCGAGGTCCCCGTCGATCTGGTGATCGTCCGCGAGAACACCGAAGACCTCTACGCCGGCATCGAGTTCGAGGCGGGCAAGCCGGAGACCGCCGCGCTGGTCGACTACATCAACAAGATCGCTCCCGGACGAAAGATCGGATCGGGCCGGCAGGAAACGGGCATTTCGATCAAACCGATCAGCGTTTCGGGCACGGAGCGCATCGTCCGCGCCGCGATGGAATACGCCCGCAAGAACGGACGGAAAAAGGTCACCGCCGTCCACAAGGCGAACATTATGAAGCACACCGACGGGCTGTTTCTGGCAACCGCCCGGAAGACGGCGAAAGAGTTCCCCGACATCGAGTTCGAGGACCGCATCGTCGACAACATGTGCATGCAACTGGTGCAGAAGCCCGAGCTTTACGACGTTCTCGTGCTGCCGAACCTGTACGGCGACATTCTCAGCGATCTGGCGGCGGGGCTTGTGGGGGGATTGGGCGTGGCGCCGGGGGCGAACATCGGCGCGGACAGCGCGGTCTTTGAGGCCACCCACGGCATGCGCCCGAAATACAAAGGCCAGAACAAGGTCAATCCGACCGCCCTGATCCTCTCGGCGGCACTCATGCTCCGTTACTTAAACGAGGTCGAGGCGGCAGACCGGCTGGAAAGGGCGGTGGCGGAGGTGATTCGCGAGGGGCGCGATGTGACGTACGACATGAAGGCGGACCGCAACGACCCCGCCGCAGTGGGGACGCGGGAAATGGCGGCGGCCATTTGCCGGAAGGTAGTTGAGAGTTGAGAGTTGAGAGTTGAGAGTCAGAATGTCCGGCTCTCGACTCTCGACTCTCAACTCTCCGCTTTTTGGCCAGAATATTGGCATTCCCCTCCCCTGCCCTATCGGCTACGATTCCCCCTCCATGGAATCCCTAGCCGTTGGACCGTCGAATTGCACCGCTTCGCGGCGCGGCCTTGCGCTGCTGGCGATCGGCCTGGCTGCGGTCGTGTTCATCTATCCACTGCTGCTGGCCCCGAATATACCCTTGCTCGATCCGGACGAGGGCCTGCACGCGGCGATCGCCCAGGAAATGGTCGAACGCGGCGACTGGGTCGTTCCCCGGCTGCAAGGAAAGCCGTTTCTCGACAAGCCGATCCTCTATTTCTGGGCCGAGGCGGCGTCGTTGAAGCTGTTTGGCATGTCGGAGGACGCGGTCCGGCTGCCGGGTCTGTTGCTGGGAATGCTGGGAATGGCGGCGACCGGGATTGTCGGCGGGCGGATTTTCGGCCGCGACGCCGGTTGGCTCGCGGCGATCTTCTACGCCAGCATGGTCCTTCCCGTCGCTTTGACGCAGGCGGCGGCCCACGACGTTGCCCTGGTGCCCTCGGTCGCCTTTGCAACGCTGCTGCTCTGGGAAGCGGAGCAAACGGCGTCGCGGCGCAAGGCGCTGGCCTGCACGCTTGCCGCCGGGGTGTTTCTCGGATTGGCCATGTTGACCAAAGGACTTGTCGGCGTGGCGCTGGTCGCGGCGGCCTACGGCGGCTACTTGCTCGTGACGCGGCAAGTCCGTCCGGCCTCATGCCTCCGCGGAGCAGCCGCCGTAGCGATCGCCGCAGTCGTCGCCGGCGGTTGGTACATCGCCGTGGAACGTCGCTGCCCGGAATACCTCGAATACTATTTCTTCGACCGGCACCTCAGGGGGTTCGTCACGGCAACGCAACCCCATAGCAGAATGCCATGGTGGTATTACTTGCCCATCCTGTTGGGCGGCGGACTGCCGTGGATCGCCTATCTCCCCATCGTCGTCTTGGATGAAGTCAAGGGACGAGCGAAGCGGCTTCCGCGTCCGGGCAGGCCGCTGACGCTCTTGGCATGTTGGCTCCTCGGCGGGACGCTGTTGCTCTCCCTTGCCCACTCGAAACTCGTGACCTACGTCTGGCCCTTGCTGCCGGCCGTGGCCATCCTGGCGGCCGTGGCGTGGTCGCGGGCGATCGACAACACGCTGAGCGACGGCGCAAGACGATGGCTGGAGCGGACCTTTGCGATGTCCTGCCTGTTTGCACCCGCGCTGTTGCTGGCGGCCATGGCCGTCAGCCAGCGGCATTTCGACCTGCGGCTCCCATGGACCGTTTGGCCGATCGCCGCAGCGGCGTCGCTCTTGGCGTGGATACCGCTGTGGTTTTGGCGTTTTGGGCGGCTTCGGGCGGCTCTGGCCGGGGGAGTGGTGGCGACGGCGGTCCAGTTCGCCTTCCTTATGGCGATGGTCCTGCCGCACTTCGCCGCCGCACTTTCCGCCCGCGATCTGGCGGAGAGCTTCAACGGGCGAGGGGCTTTGCCCAAGCAAATCTGGGTGACGGAAGGGCGGATCGGCTCCTTCCTGTTTTATCTCAAGCCGGAGCTTCGGGCGAGCCTGCGGGACCAGCAGTTGCAAGCGATCCGCTTTGGCGACATTTTCGATCCGCGCGTGATTGCCGCCCAGTCGGTCGTGGTCATCGCCGACCGGCAGGTCACACGCGCTGGACTGAACTCGACCGCCCTGCGCGGCGTTCCCTACGAGCAGATCGGCTGCTATCGCCTCTATCGTTCGGGAGAGTTGGAAGCCCGCTGCGCCTCGCTCAACCGCTGGCGGTAGTCCGAAGCCTACAACTCGCGGATCCAGACGTTCCGAAACCGCACGGGGTTGTTGTGGAATTGGAGCGCCAGGGGCATTTTCGGCGGATGCGGGCTGTAACTGGGCTTCATGTTAAAGAACGTCCGGCCCAGCAACTTGAAGTGGTTCTGCACCAGCACCCCGTTCTGCAACACGGTGATGTACGCCGGTTGGATGAGCTTGCCGGCGGCGTCGAACCGCGGCCCCCGCCAGATGATGTCGTACGTCTGCCACTCGCCCGGCTTGCGGCTGACGTTGACCAAGGGCGGATTCTCCTTGTAGATCGACCCGCATTGGCCGTCCGGGTAGGTGTCGTTCCGATAGGAATCGAGGACCTGAACTTCGTAGACTCCCATGAGGAAGACGCCGCTGTTGCCGCGTCCCTGGCCGGAACCTTCGATTTTCGCCGGTTCGGCCCACTCGACGTGAAGTTGGCAGTCGCCGAAGGCCTGTTTCGTGTACAGATCGTGTTTTTGCGCGACGGCGGCCCCGTCCTGGACGAGCCAGTCCTCGCCATTTTGCCATTTCGAGAGGTCCTTGCCGTCGAACAGCACGATGGCGTCGGCGGGTGGTCCGCCCACCGGGCCCGGATCGACCACCTTGGGCAACGGCCAATGGATGCCGCTGACGTATTCCTCCGCACAGGCTGCCAGGCCCATCGCCGCGAGCACGACAAGCGCCCGGCCGCGATTGTGCGAGACCAAGAACCAGAGAAAAATTGCGGAAAACGTCGGCTGTTCGATTGCATTACACGAAACTCCTGGGTTGAAGGATGCCATTAGCTTAACCAGCGGGCGGGCGCATTGCAAACTCTCCCTCCGAGAGCGGGGGACTGGAACTCGCAATTTACACAACTCCAGGTATAATTCAACTGTTAGTGGGCGCGGTCGCGCCAGCGAGCGTAGCTGAAAGGGCGAACCATGCCGATTCATGATTGGAGCCGGGTCGATCACGGACTCTTCCACCACTTCCACCAAAGGTGGATCGCCGAACTCGGCGATACCCTCAACGGCGGCGCCCTGCCGCCCGAATTCTTCGCCCTGGCCGAGCAAGTCGTCGGCGGGCCGATTCCCGATGTGGTCACGTTGCAGCGGCGGGCCAGACCGGACGACCGCAACGATCCTGGAGGCGTTGCGGTGGCCGACTGTCCGCCCCAGGCGCGATTCATTACGTCGGCCGAACTCGACCCATACGCCCAAAAGGCAAACTTTATTGCGATTCGACACCGGCTTGGCCGGGTGGTTGCCGTGATCGAGATCGTCTCGCCGGGGAACAAGAGCAGTCTGCGCGCGTTGCGATCGCTGGTGGAGAAGGCCGCGGAATTGTTGCGGCAGGGGATCAACCTGCTCGTGGTCGACCTGTTCCCGCCCTCGTCGCGCGATCCACAGGGCCTACATAAAGCGCTCTGGGACGAAATCTGCGAGGAGCCGTTTGCCCTGCCGCCGGACAAGCCGCTTACCGTGGCCGCCTACTCCGCCGCGGAGCCGACAACGGCTTACGTCGAGCCCGTGGCAGTCGGCGACCCCTTGCCGGATTTGCCGATTTTTCTCGCCCCAGGCGTGTATGTGCCCGCCCCGCTGGAATCGACCTACGCGGCAACCTGGGCGAAGTGCCCCGAGATTCTGCGGGCGACGGTCTCGCCCCCCCGGGTGTGAGCGCGTTTCGCCGAACCGGACCGATTTCTTCCCACATGCAGCCGAACCATCGCGGTCGCGATAACGTAATCGTAATATTGGCAGCCGCCTTTCGATCTGTTATACTCAAACGTTTCCCGACTGAACTCGGCGGGCGGCCATGCCCGCCACGGACAACCCCGGAGAGATGCAACATGAGCAACCCGTCCCACTCCGCCATGATCGAAGCCCAGGGGCTTGTGCAAATATTACGGCAGTTTTGCCGCCATTGAGGACGTGACCTTCCAGGTCCGCGAGGGCGAAGTGGTGGCCTTCCTGGGGCCCAACGGGGCCGGCAAGAGCACCACGATGAAGCTTCTGACCGGCTATCTTTCCCCCTCGGCGGGCACGGCGCGGATTGCCGGGCACGACATGGCGACCGATCGCCTGGCCGGCTCGGCCAAACTCGGCTACCTGCCGGAAAACGGCCCCCTGTATCCCGACATGACGCCCCGCAGCCTGCTGGAGTTCTTCGCCGACGCCCGCGGCTTGCCGCCCGCGTAGAAGCGCCAGCGGATCGCCGAGGTCGTCGAACTCTGCTCCCTGGGCAGCGTCATCGGCAAGCCCATCGGCAAGCTGTCTCGCGGTTATCGCCAGCGGGTGGGCATGGCCCAGGTGCTGCTGCACGAGCCGGACGTGCTGATCCTCGACGAGCCGACCGCCGGCCTGGACCCCAACCAGATCCACGAGGTCCGCGAGACGATCCGCAAGCTGGGCCAGAGCAAGACCATCCTGCTCTCCACCCACATCTTGCAGGAAGTTGAGGCCATGGCCAACCGCGTCCTGTTCATCGACGAAGGCCGCTTGATCTTCGACGGCACGGTCGCCGACCTGACCAGCGACGGCCAGCCCCTGGACGTCCACTTCCGCGAGCTTGACCGGCGCCGCCGGATGAGCGGCGCGACAGTCCGCCAAACATTCCCTTTGTTCCCTCCAATCCTGCATTCCGTCCAAGAACCATCCCGGTTGAAGCTATGAACACCAGCGTGTTGTGTGCGGTCTTTCGACGGAACTTCGTCAGCTACTTCGCCAACCCGACGGGCTACATCTTCATCTGCGTCTTCGTGCTGCTCAGTTCGATCGCCACCTTCTGGCCGAACGACTTCTTCAACGCCAACCTGGCCAACCTCGACCAGCTCAACAAGAATCCCTACTTGAATTTCTTCACGATCATGCTGGTCTTCATCCCGGCGATCACCATGGGCATTTGGGCGGACGAGCGGCGGCAGGGGACCGACGAGCTGCTCCTGACCATTCCGGCCAGCGACTTCGACATCGTGCTCGGCAAGTACCTGGCGGCCGTCGCCATCTTCACCGTTTCGCTGATCTTTTCCCTCGCCTGCAACTTCGCCGTGATGAAGCTCTTGCTGGGCGATCCGGACGCCGGCCTCTTCCTGGGGACCTACGCGGGCTATTGGCTGGTCGGGCTGGCGATGCTCGCCGTCGGCATGGTCGGCTCGTTCCTCACCAGCAACCTGACCATCGCCTTCGTGCTCGGCGTGGTGCTCAACGCCCCGCTGGTCCTCGCCGCCGGCGCCGACGCGGTCTTTTCCAAGTCGGCGGCGCAGATCGCCAAGCAATGGAGCTTCAGCGGCCAGTTCCAGGACTTCAGCCGCGGCGTCTCACCGTCTCCGCGGCCGCGTACTTCCTCCTGATCGTCGCGGTGATGCTCTACTTGAGCATGATCCTCATCGGGCGGCGGCATTGGCGCAGCGGCTGGCAGCGGGCGAGCATGATCTTCCACTACACGCGTTCGCGTCGCTTGGCCCTGGCTGGTCGTCGCCGTCGGCCTGAGCCTGATCCTCGGCTGGCACGACGCCCGCTGGGACGTGACCAGCGAGCAGCTCAGTTCGCTCTCGCCGCAGACGGAGAAGCTGCTGGACGGGTTGAAGCTCGACCGGCCGGTGCAGATCGAGGCCTTCATCAGCCCCGACCGTGCCGGAAGACGTACGTGCAAACGCGGTTGAACCTGCTCGGCGCGCTCCGCGAGATCGAAGCCCGCGCGCGGCGCCAAGGTCCACGTTGCAGATCAACGACACCGAGCCGTTCAGCGACGAGGCCAACCGGGCGGAAAACGCTCTTCGGCATCGCCGCCCGCCGCGTCGAGTCCTTCGAGCACGGGGCCCGCGCGCACGGACAACATTTTCATGGGCGTGGCCATGACCTCGCGGCCAGCAGAAGGTGGTCGTGCCGTTCATCGACGTGGGCATTCCGGTCGAATACGAGTTGGTCCGCTCGCTCTGCACCGTGGCGCAGCAGAAGCGGAAGCGGCTGGGCGTGCTGGGGACCGACGCCCCGCTCTTCGGGGCGATCAATTTCCAGACGCATGTCAGCCCCGGCCAGAACTGGCCGATCATCGACGAGTTGCAGAAGCAGTATGAAGTGGTGCAGGTCGACGCCAGCCAAGCCGATCACGGAGCGCTACGACGTGCTGCTGGCCGTGCAGCCCTCGACGCTTGCGCCCGAGGACATGGCCAACTTCCTGGCCGCCGTGCGCAGCGGGCAGCCGACGGCCATTTTCGAGGACCCCTGCCCTGCCCTGGTCAGCGACGTGACGCCGACGAGCATGCCCCGGCAGCCCCCCGGCGGCATGAACCCCATGATGATGATGGGCCAGCAGCGGCCGCGCCCAAGGGCGACATCGGCGAGCTCTGGGACTTGCTGGGCGTCGATTTCGCCGCCGACCAGGTCGTCTGGCAGAAGTACAATCCCTATCCGAAAATCGCCCATTCCCCGAGGAGTTCGTGTTCGTCGATCGCGACGAGGGCGCCAAGGAGCCGTTCAACCACAAGGACCCCATCAGCGCCGGCCTGCAGCAGGTCCTGCTCCCCTTTCCCGGCTGGATCGACAAGCTGAATGTGTCCGGGCTGGAGTTTATCCCCCTGCTGCGGACGGGCAGGACGACGGGAACGGTTCCATTCGCCGAACTGCGGGAGGATCACGGGGCGGCCGCTCGGGGCGCCGACGGGCGAACGAGTACGTGCTGGCCGCCCACATCCGCGGCAAGCTCAAGCCGAACCCGCAGATGGCCGCCGACAAGGATTCGGCGGGGAAGGATTCGGCGGGGAAGGATTCGGCGGGGAAGGATTCGGCGGGGAAGGATTCGGTGGGGAAGGATTCGGTGGGCAAGCCCGCCGCCGCCGCGAAGCCGGCCGCGAAGCCGCCGCAGCCGGAAATCAACGTGGTCCTCGTCGCCGACGTGGACATGATCAGCCCGGCGTTCTTCCAACTCCGCGAGCATTCGGAGATTCCAGAGCTTGGCGTCCGCTTCGATTTCGACAACGTCACGTTCGTGCTCAACACGCTGGACGAACTCGCCGGCGACGACCGCTTCATCGCCATCCGCAGCCATCGCCCCAAGCACCGGACGCTGACGCGGATCGAGGAGCAGACGAAGGCGGCGAAGTCCGAGGCGGCCGAACAACGCAGCAAATTCGACAAGGAGTGTGCGAAGAAGGAGGCCGACGAGCAGGCGGAACTGGACAAGAGGATCGCCGAACTGCAAAGCCGCAAGGACGCCAACACCATGGACGTTGTGAATGAGGCCGCCATCGCCGTGAGCAACGGCAAGCGGCGGCTGGAATCGGACCGGGAGCGATTCCGCCAGGACCGCGACCGGGCGGTGAAAGAGATCGGGACCGAATTGAACGACGAGGTTCGCCACGTGCAGAGGACCGCGAAGTGGATGGCGGTCTTGCTGCCGCCGATCCTGCCGTTGTTCGTGGGGGCGCTGGTCTTCATCCGCCGCCGCGTTCAAGAACGCGAAGGCGTTTCCCGAAAACGCCTGCGGTGAGAAACAGCGGCCCCCTCCGGGCGCCAACGGAACGTTGGTCGCCGGAGAGGATTAGGGCGAGGGCGGCGTCCTTCCGCGGCGCAGCCCTCGCCCCCGGCCCCTCTCGCGAGAAGAGAGGGGAGACAATTTGAAACGGACGAGGACATCGACTATGACCCAATTCACGAAATCGGCAATTTTCATCGGCGTCGCCGCGGTTGCGGTTCTGGCCGCCGTCGCGCTGCGGCCGACCATGCCGACAGTCAGCGAAAAGGACATGCGCGGCAAGCTGTTGACCCCCGAGTTCGACCCGACAACCGCCGCCAGCCTGGACATCCTCGAATTCGACGATTCCACTTCGACGTTGCGGCCGTTCCAGGTGGCCGAGGCCGTGGACAAGCGCGGCAAGACGCTCTGGTCGATCCCGTCGCACGAAAACTATCCCGCCGACGCCAAAGAGCAGTTGGCCGGCGCGGCGACCGCCCTGGTGGGGCTGAAAGTGCTCGATCTCGCCGGCGACTCCCCCGGCGACCATGAACTGTTCGGCGTGCTGGACCCGGCGGGAAAGGACCTCCGCGTCGGCGCCGTCGGCGTCGGCACGCGCGTGACGATGAAAGACAAGGACGGCAAGACGCTCTTGTCGCTCATCCTCGGCAAGCCGGTCAAGGACAAGCCGGACCTGCGCTATGTCCGCCTCCCCGGGCAGGACGCCGTCTACGAAGTCGCCGTGAAGACCGACAAGATCTCCGCCAAGTTCGGCGACTGGATCGAGAAGGACCTGCTGAAAATGAACTCGTGGGACATGAAAAACGTGTTCATCCACGATTACTCGGTCAACGTCTTGCAGGGACAAATCCTGCGAAACGCCGATCTGTCGCTCGCCTACGACGACGCCGCCGAGCCGAAATGGAAGCTGCTCAGCGACGAGCGGTATCACGAGAACCGGGCGACTCACGGCAAGCTGGCCGCCGACGAAGAACTGAACGCGGCCAAGCTCGACGAAATGAAGACTGCCCTGGACGACTTGAAAATCGTCGATGTCGCCCGCAAGCCGCCGGGATTGAGCGCCGATCTGAAGGCCGCCGCCGATTTTCTCAGCAATCGCGAAGCGGTCGCGTCGTTGGCCGATTGCGGTTTCTTCGCCGCCAACGTCGAGGG
The DNA here is from genome assembly GCA_963791075.1 of uncultured Planctomycetia bacterium. GTDB lineage: Bacteria > Planctomycetota > Planctomycetia > Pirellulales > Thermoguttaceae > CAWBRF01. Next base: position 168,096 of record CAWBRF010000031.1, on the reverse strand, counting down.
CCGCAAGGAGTTCCTCTCCAACGAGGGCGAAATCCGCTTCTTGATGAAGGACGGCGTCGAGTACGTCCTCCGCTTCGGCGCGAAGGCCCTCGGCACGGGTTCGGCGAAGAAGGGGGAGAAGAAGCCGGCCTCCGGCGACGCGAACCGCTATCTGTTCGTCATGGCGGAATTCAACCCCGACGCCATCGCCAAGCCCGCCCTGGAAGTCCTGCCTGCGGAAAAGAAGGACGCGAAGGCTGAGAAGGACGCCAAGGTTGAGAAGGACGCAAAAAAACCGTCGGACAAGAAGGACGTTGCCAAGAAGGACGAGAAGAAGGCCGCCGAACTTGCCGCCGAGCGGCAACGGATCGAAAAGGAGAATAAGCGGAAGCAAGAGGAGTACGACGAGAAGCTGACCAAGGGCAAAGATCGCGTAAAGGAGTCTCAACGCCCGCTTCGCCGATTGGTACTACGTCATCTCCGACGACGTTTTCCGCAAGATCCACCTCACGCGCGATCAGATCGTGAAGAAAAAGGAGAAGAAGGCGGCCGCGGCAAAGGGCGAAGCCGCCCACGATCACGAGCACGACGAGCACGACCATCATCACGACGAGGCCTCGCCGGAGTCGAACGGGTCGATTCGCGACCTGGACAAGCTGCGGCGCGAGGGTCCCGGCGGGCAAAAATAGGCCCTTGGCAGACCGGCGGGAGTCAAGAAAAGTACGTCGCTTCCGTCAGGTCTCCGGTGCAGTTGAACGTTGTCCTGGCGATTTTCAACTTGCTGCCGGTCCCGCCGCTGGACGGCAGCCGGATCATCGACCGGCTGATTCCTTACTCGCTGCGTCGGCCCTGGGACAACTTCTGCCGCATGGGCCCGATCGCCTTGGCGGCGGTCATCCTGCTGCCAACGATGATGGGCGTGAATCTGCTCGGCGGGCCGATCGGACTGGTCCATTCGTGGCTCGTCAACCTGTCGATATGGCTGGCCGGCTGAGCGGGCAACGTACGCCAATTTACGACTTCGAGCCCTTTTTCCTTTTCCATCACCGCCAGATGGGAAAGGCCCACACGCCGGGGGTCACCGGCACAGGGCTTGCTTTTCCGGACGCGAGGTTGACGATGTAGGGGCGAGGCCCGTCCGAATTAGTGACCTTCATCATCAAAACCTTCTCGCCGTCGGGCGACGGGGTGGGGAAGTTGAAATCGCGGAGGCCGTCAAACAGCTTTCTTGTGTCATTCCCGTTCGCGTCACACGTCATCCAGACGCGGTCTTCGCCGTGAAACAGAATCAAGTTTTCTTGGCGTTAGCGCCACGGGCATGTCCCCTTTGATAAGCGGCGTAAGCCGGCCGTCGATGTCTAGGCGACTGACGACGCTCTCGCCCTGAGAAGCCGACAGGCGGCCCGTGCGCGACACGAGTACCAGCCCCTTCCCATCGGGCAGCCACGAGAGAGTGGCGCAGTCCAGTGGACGCCCTAGCGAGCTCGCCTTGCCGGATGCGAGATCGATAAGGACTACCTGCTGTTCAAGGACGCTCGCGCCGGAAAGAGCGAGTGTCACCGCGAGCGTCTTCCCATCAGGCGAAATCGACCCGAAGCCAGCCACCCCGTGGTCTAGCGGCGGCGTTCCGAGCCGCCGGCACGCGAGCGTCGTCAGGTTGATCTCAAAAACGCCGGCCCCTCCGGCTTCGACGGGCGTGGACCCGACGTACACCGACCGTCTGTCGCGGCTGAAACAGAGCAAAAAACAGTCGATCCCCGGGAATGGGACGCGGCGACACTCACGGGTCCCAATATTCAGAATCCGGGGTTCCAATTCGGTAAGTCTTTGTCCGGGGCGCCATAGGGCGTCATTCTTGATCATCGCAAGGTCCGAAGTGTTGCCGGCCACCATCGGGGCGGTATGGTCGGCCCAGCGGCGGTCGCCAATGTCGAACTTGCTTTTATCCTCTTCTTGGATCAGCCGGTGATCCCGCAGCCATTCTCGCTTGCCCGCGGTTCCCGACTGGACCAGCAGACCCGTTCCCAAGTCCACCTTGATGAGCGTGCCGCGCCACAACTCGTCTTCCATCAAGTGCTTGGCGTCGAGAGCCTGAGGGGGAACAGAGCGGCCGATTCTTGTCGCCTCCTGGATCATATTTTCGATCTGCTTCAACATCGTCTCGAGCTGCCGCCTCGTCGCGTCGTCGAGAGGAACCGTGAACGTGGCGACGCCTGTGGTCGAAGACACAAACGTCCCTTTTGACTCCAAGAGATCGGCGTCCACGATCTTTGCCGCGCAGCGGGTCAAATAAAAGTACGTCGAAGGAAAACTCGTTGGCGCCTCATAGGGGCGGAACTTTCCTGCGTTACCGCCTTCGGCGACAAACCATGCACCATCACGGGCAACAATGCTCAGCAGGCTATGCTCTTGGCCGCCGACGGGCACGGTCATATCGTACCGCGCCATTTTTCGAGACCGATAGACCTTCATGTCAACCTCCGTGTTGGTGCCCGTTTCGAACGCCATTGTCCAGGACGACGTCCCGTTCTGCATCGCGTCCCGTGTTCTTTCCGCCAGTCGCCTCAATTGACGCAGATCTGGCTTCGTGTCTGGCTCCTCGGCCAATGCGACAAGCCAGCAAGGCGACAGGAAGGCCAATGCAAACCAGAGAACGATCCGCTTCTTTGTGAGCGCCACAGTCTGAATCTCCATTAACTTCGTGGAAGACGCGAAAAAAAGGTGCGGGCCAATCGTTCTGAAGGTGGCCCTATTTCGTTGAAATGGCAACTCGCCTTTTTCCACCCGCAGGGAACCCGAACAGGGGACAAAAGGGTCGCGAGTCCTTGACGTTTTTGCCCCCTATACTCCCTCCCTCACGAAAAATACGTCGCCGTTCCGATCCGCCTCCCCCGCGGGTGGCCCCGATAGCTTGCCTATCGGGGCGGCGCAGCCGCAAGAGGCGCCGCACGGCCGGTGGAATGCCTCTCGTGCCTGACGGCACCCCGATAGGCGAGCTATCGGGGCCACCCGCGGAAGCATTCGACGCCCCTACCCCCAATATCCTTGCCGTCAAGAAAGGTACGTCGCTTCTGTCAGGCGAGTGCCCGGGCGGACCCGTCCGGCCAACTCCTCGGCGTCGAAGGCGAAGAGCGGATTGATCTCGACCGCCGCGCCGGCGGCAACCTCCACGCCCGCCGCGCAAAGCCAGCCGCGGTAAAACGCCGACATCTGCGCCTGGACCGTCTCCGGCGTGTCGTCCTTCGCGCCGGAGGCGTTTTTCAGCGGCGCAAACGCCCGCGCCCGATCGACCTCGACGACGATCGCCCCGGCGGCCGAGGGCATCAGATCGAAGATGAATCGCTCGAACTTCACCGCGTTGGGCGTCGGCGGCTGGACCCGCCGGCCCGCCGCGTCCAGGCAGGCCGTCTTCTTGTACGCCGCATGAAACGGCAGCGCGTGGGCCGACGCGGCCATCCGCTCCAGAAACGCCATGTCGAAGACGTGTACGGCGATGCTCCCCGCCCAGATCGCCAGCGAACCGTCCGCGGCGCGCTCGGCGGCAATGTCGTCGGGCAGATCGCTGTATTCGATCACCACGAGCCGCCCGTCCAGTTCGACGACATTGCCAACCTTCTCCAACGGCTCCCGCTTGGCGATCGCCTGGCTGGTCATCTCCGCGCCGCAGAGGAGGTGATAGCCGACGCACTCCTCGCCGCAGACCTCGACCAGCGGGTTGTCGACCTGGAAGTAGAAGAGTTGCTCGATCCCCCGCCGCCGCGCGGCTTCGAGGCAGCCGCTTGCGGCCATCGCCGCCAACATGCCGCCGTGTCCGTCGGGGCCGAGGGCCAACCGGCCGGGGGCCTCCAGCAACAACTCCCCCGTGCGCGCATCGACCGCCGGCATCGTCCCCTGAGAGAAGATCGCCAAGTCCTCCTCGGCCAAGCCGAAGCGATTGTTGGCGGCAAAAAAGGCCACGGTCTCGTCGTGGGTGGCCGGACTTGTCATCAGGTAGAGCGGAATCTGCGTCCCGTAGCGACGCCCGGCGGCGAGAATTTTCTCGACGTGAATCTGAAACAGCGACCGCCCGGATACGGGGCCGATCGAAAACATCCCCTTCGGATGATGGAACCCCAGCCGCGTCCCCTGCCCGCCGGCGACGAGCAGCGCCCCGACCTTGCCGGCCTCGAGGGCGGCGCGGCCGCGCCGCCGGGCCTCCGGCGGCGAGAAGCGGTTGTGCGGATCGTTCAGGCGGAACGCCGGCGGGGGGCCGGCGCGACGGGCAAGCGCGCGGATTTCGCCCTGCTTGTCCCGCTCGCGATAGAGCCGCGCGAGCAACTCCAAATCGAGCCCGCGAATCTCCGCACAGAGCGATTGCCGCGTCGCCGCATCCAGCTCGTCCCAATGCGCCGAACACGCCCTGCTGGCCGTAGGGCGCAAGGAGCGAAACGAGTTCTTCCCTACAACCCACCGTCGCTCACCATCCCATGACCATGTTCGATTCGATCGCCTTGCGGGCGTGATCGAGGTCGGAGCCGGTGTGCTGCATGTAGAGGCGAATGGCGTGAATCTTGTCGCCGGACGCCTTGTCCAAGCAGTCCCGCGCCGTCGAGCAAGGATCGGCGTTGCCCGTAATTCCCAAGGCGGACTTCGAGATCACCCAGGTGTCGCGGGGCCGGCGGGTGACGCGGACGGGCGGCTCCCGCGGATAGTTTTCGTGGACCACTTCCGTGGCGGCCTGCTCGTCGTGCGCCCAGGTGATGATGATGTGCGAGGCGGTTTCAATTTCAAATAACGGCATGGAAAACGGGCCTTTCTCCGAGGGACTGCCCCGACTCTCGCCGCGAAAATCGGCCTGTGCCCTTCAGTTGCCCCGATTATACCCGCCCACGCGGGCCGTTGCTATGGCGTCAAGCCCGCGCGGCCGTTATGCTTCAACGCAGAGTATAAAATCATGGCCGAAAAGGCGGATTACATTGTCGTGCGAACCGCCGCGGGAACGGCCTACGGGACCGCCCTGCTGCCGGAAGCGAGCCTTTCCCAGCTTCTGGAGCATCCCGAGACCCTGTTGTGGCGGCATCTCGACCAACCCATCAAGCTCAGCCACGACAGCGTGCTGGTCCAGGCCGAGTTGCCGCTGGCCGGCGGGACGGTCCCGATAGCCTACAAGCAGTTTCGTCCCCAGGGTTGGTGGAAGGCTTTTTGGGGGCGTTTTCGCACGAGCCGAGCCCTGCGGGCGTGGACCCTTGGCCGCACGCTCTTGGCCCTGGGCATCGCCACGCCGCGTCCGTTGGCGGCCATTGAGCCCCGCCGCGGCCCGCCGCGCGGCGCCAATTATCTGGCCACCGAGTGGATCCCGGGCGAGAACCTCCACGTATTCGCCTGGCGGCTGGCCAAACTCCCCAGCGAGCGGCGATTGCGGCTGGCCTCCCGTTGCGCCGAAAACGCCGGCCGGCTGCTGGGGAGAATGCACGCGGCCGGGGTCGTCCATCGCGACCTCAAGGCGGCCAATCTCGTGGCGGTCGAAGCGGAGAACGACGTGGCCGTATACCTCGTCGATTTGGACGGCGTACGCATGGGATGTCGTCCGCACATGTGCCGGCGCGCGGCTGACTTGGCCCGTTTGGCGGCCGGCCTGGCCGCGCATCCCTGGGTGACGCCGACGATTTGTCGCCGATTTTTGCGGGCCTACGTTGAGGAATCCCGGCCGGCGGCGATCGACTGGAAGCGTTTATGGCGCGCCGTCGCCCGCCGGGCCGACGCCCACGTGCAGCGGCAGCGGCGACAAGGGCGGCAGGCGCTATAGCGGCGAGGGATTGGGGGAACAAGGGTTCCGGGACACACAACGAGTCCCGAGTCCCGAATTGCTCCCTCAGGCGTGCTCGGCCGCGGGGGCTTGCTCGGCGGCCAGCACGACGGTCCCGGCGCGGTCGCCGTCCTGATAGAAAACGCTGTTGCGGCCGGCCGATTTCGCCTGATACAACGCGCTGTCCGCCCGCGCCACGAGCGTGTCCTGCGTGTCGCCTTCGCAGGCTTGGGCGACCCCGCCGCTGATCGTCAGCGACATCTCGCCTTCCACCTTCCGCCGCAGCCGCTCGGCAAAAATGCAGGCTCCGTCGAGATCGGTCTGCGGCATGACGACGACAAACTCCTCGCCGCCGTAGCGGGCGACAACGTCCGTTTCCCGGGCGTATTCGTCGAACAGCCGGGCCAACTCCTGCAACATCTGGTCGCCGTGGAGGTGCCCCTTCTCGTCGTTGACCTGTTTGAAGTGATCGATGTCGAAAATCGCCAAGGAGAACGACGTCCCGTAGCGGTGCATCATCGCGAATTGCCCGGCGATGGTGTCGGCCATGCCGCGGCGGTTGTTCACGCCGGTCAAGGGGTCGGTGCGCACCTCGGTGAACGTCATCAGGTTGGCGCTCTGTTGGCGGATTTCGTCGTGGGCGTTGGCGATCTGGGTGGCCAGGTGGAGCGTCGGCTTGAGGATGTCTTCCGCCTCGCGGCACAGTTCTTTCCAAGCGGCTTCGTGACAATCGTCGCTGAGTTTGCCGACGCGGTCGCGGAACTTGCTGACGCTGGCATGGTGTTTGGCGAGATTTTTCCGCAAGTCCCAGGCGATCTTCTCCAATTCCGCGGCGACCAATTGCGCGGTCGCATTTCGCGGCGCGAACGATACGTCGCATCCGCGTTCGATGTCTTCGAGCGGCGGCCGAAAACGTATCCGAGGGTCGCCACAATCGCCAACGCAAGCGGCAACGGCATATGAAACCACTCCATAGAACCTGGCTCCTTACGGTAAGAACGGACTGCTCAATACTTCGCGCGGGAGCCGAACCCCCGCAGACACAACGCCCCGCCGACGATCACCGCTGCCACGAGCAGCAACGCTTGCTGGGGGGTGATGTTGTCGACGTAGCGCATCACGAGATGGAAAAACTGTGCCATGTTTGTCCTCCTTCGCGCCGTCTTTCGAGGCGCAGCTTGTCACAGAAAGTCTAGGTCACAAATCGGCGCTTGTCATTGCCGCAGTCAGGTCTTAGGGCTTAGGCCTTGGGTCTTAGGTCTTGGTTTTTGCACTAAGATCATTCGAGAAAGAGCAAGACCAAACTCCTAAGGCCCAAGACCTAAGCCCTTTTGAATCGCAAACTTACAAGCGGCTGCCAACCCATCGGTAATGCCTGTTTCACCGGCATGGTCGCTAGCGCAGGCCCGAACATGATTTTGCCCTCCTCCTTAACCCTTTTAGGGGGAATGTGGTCCAGCCCCGCGCGGCCGCACGGCAATTTTGATATATTGCCAGCGGTCGAGAAGGTCGCGAACCTTCCCATCCCGCGGTGGTTGTCGCGTGTTTCAAACCGTGCAGGGCGTAAAATCGCTCTTGCACGCGGGCGGCCTTCGGATTATCCTCCCCCTGCTTTTCGCAGAATTGGCGTGGCAGACACGAGCACATCCCGGACAGCCTTGCTTTCCCGCCGCTGTCGCTGTGGGTTGGTTTTGACGGCGGTCGGGTTGTCGGCGCTGCTCGGTGCGGCGAGGGTGTTGGAGCCGAATCCACTGGGGCGAGGGACCCATGAGCAGTTGGGCCTGCCCCCGTGCACCTTTGTGATTCTTTTCAACCGGCCCTGCCCATCGTGCGGCATGACGACGTCGTGGGCGTGGCTGATGCGGGGGCACGTGGCGGCGGCGCTCCGAGCCAACGCGGCCGGAACGTTGCTCTGCGCGATGGCGATGGTCGGCGTTCCCTGGTTGCTCTTCTCCGCCGCGGGCGGACGGTGGCTTCCGGGGACGCCAAACGCCGTTGCCGCGGCGGCGATTGCCGCAACGGCGACGCTGACCGCGATCCTCCAATGGGGATGGCGGCTGCTCGGCGGATAATCGACTGCAAGGAGGAATTGCGATGGATCGTCGCCGCATTGGCTTGAGAAGCTTGGCTGCCGCGATGTTGGCCGCCGCCGTATTCGCCGCGGCGCCCGGCTGCCGCGAAATCGCCACCACGGTGGCGTATGTCTTCGTGGGCGACGATAGCCCCGCCGAGTTTCCCGGCCTGAAGGGGAAGAAAGTGGTTGTGGTCTGCCGGCCGCTGGCCTCGTTGCAGTTTGGCGACGTGGGGGCGTCGAAGGAAGTCGCCAAACAAGTTGCCGCGTTGTTGGAGAAGAAGCTGGACAAGGACATCACGGTCGTCAGCCAGCGGAAGGTGGCCGAGTGGACTGATGAGAACATGTGGAACGAGTATCCCGAGGTCGGCAAGGCCCTCGGCGCCGACATGGTGGTGGGCATCGACCTGACTTCCTTCAGCACCTACCAGGGCCCGACGCTTTATCAGGGTAAAGCGACGGCTTCGATCAAGGTTTACGACCTGAAGGACGACAACAAGGTTGTTTATGAAGAAGACATGCCGCAGATCACCTGGCCGCCAAACACGGCCATTCCCATCTCCGAGAAATCGGAGGCGGACTTCCGTCGCAGTTTCACCCGCGTCTTGGCGGGGCTGATCGCCAGGCACTTCTACCCCTACGACCACTACAACGATTCTGCTCAGGACGCGGACACCCTTTAGCGACGCGACGATTGGCATGGATTGCCATGAAATCGCCTTCTTTTCCCACGCCGCGCGTCCTTTCACCCCGCGGCGGCATGTCTTCTCACCGCAAACGGCGGGCTAGATTGACGCGCTCCGCGGCATGGATTACCATGGAATCGCCGTGGGGAAGGCGTTCTTTCCCGCGGAGCACGCCTTTTCAGCGAGGTCAGGAACCATGCCAGTGCAACAGTTGGATGCGGTGTTTTCGCGGGGGTTTGGGAGCGGTTTTCGGCGTTGGATCGCGGCGTTCGCCGCGCTGGCGATGCTGCTAAGCGTTGCCGCGGCCTACGGTCAGGACGAGGGCCGGAAAACCGCCAAGGCGGCGGACAAGGACGACGAAGATTTCGCGCCCCAGGACATCACCCTGCAAACCAAGGACGATAACGGCAACGACGATGTGAAACTCGCGGCGACCTACTACCCCGGCACAAAGGGGAAAGATTCGCCGGTGATCGTGTTGCTGCACGGCTATAAGGGAAGCCGCAAGGATTTCGCCGCACTGGCCCCGGAGCTGCAAAGCTCGCTCGGCTGCGCCGTCCTCGCGCCCGATCTGCGGGGACACGGTGAGAGCAAGAACGGGCTGAGTCCGGAGAAGATGCCTCCACGGCAGTTCGCCGCGATGCCCACGCGGGACATGGGGGCGGTCATGGATTTTCTCCGTCAGGAGAACAACGGAGATTTGAAGGCGGGCAAGCCGCCGCGAGCCAACTTGAACAAACTGTGCGTCTTGGGGGCGGACATGGGGGCGTCGGTCGCGCTGGAGTTCGCCCGCCTCGACTGGAGCACGACCCCTCTATCCATCGGCGGCTGGCAAAGGGGCGGCTTCACCAAGGCCCTGATCCTTCTCTCTCCCGAGCGGCAGTCGCACGGCATCAAAATAACGCCGGCTTTGGCCAACAAGGATGTCCGTAGTCGGCTCTCTATATTCTTGTTTGTCGGCAAAGAAGCGACCAGGCCGTTTGGGGACGCGAAGGCCATCTATACGATCTTCGATAAGTTCCACATCCCTCCTCCGCCAGACAAGAAAGATCTGATGACCCTCTTCTTCGCCAAGCTCGACACGAAGTTGCAGGGGACCAAACTGCTCGACGAGAAGTCGCTCGACGTGACCAAGTACATCAAGCAGTTCATCGAGCGCCGCTTGATCAAGGCCGAGGAAGCCAAGTCATTCAAGTGGGTCCGGCTCCGCAGAGATCCTTACGTCGCGGAAAAAGGCGAGTGAGCCTGGGGACGGTCCCTTTCGGAAACTGGGAATTTGTTGCTTCCCAAGCCCTCAGTCGATCGGGACCAAGGGAAGTCGGCCCGGAACGGACGGGGCAGGCGGGGCAAGGGTCAATGGCGGCAGGCTCTCGGCGGGCGGAATTTTCAACTCCACGCCGATCGGCAGGACCTGCGGACTGCCGAGCACGTCGCGATTGGCCGCGAAGATCGCCGCCGCCCGCTCTTTCGAGCCGAGATAGCGGTCGGCCAGATCGGCCAAGGTGTCGCCGTCGACGACCTTGTGAACTTGCAGACGCGGCGGCGAGGGGGCCGTCTCCGGCAGCACCTGCCCCATCGAGAGGCCCCAACGCGAATTTGCCGAAGGCGGAACGCCGGGATACGACTTGGGCAAATCCGGCGGCGGCTGGCTGGACCCCAGCGGCGTCAGCACGGTGGCCCAGCGGCCGGGCTCTTGCGCATCGCCGGCCGTAGATCGCCCGCTCCCCAGGCCGTCTTGCCCCGCGCCCGGCGATGGATTGACTCGCTTGAGGATGAGGTCGTTGCTGACGCCTTGGACCGGCGGCGTGGGCGGCGGCGGGTCGCGGCGAAACAACAGCGCCGCCACGATCCCCATCAGCAGAATCCCGCCGGCCCAGGCAACCTTCACCCGCCGTTCCATCGTCCTTCTTTCACAAGACTTTTCCGCCTCTGGCAACTATCGGGAAGGACTGCCGCCGCCTTCCAGTGAACCACAGGCGATTTTGGCAGTCCCCCGCCCAGCGCGGCGCGAACCTGTCGATTTTGGCGAAAATGCGGTTGCCTCCCCGGCGAAAATTTCGTCATGGGGGCGAGGCAGTACCCTTGTGGGGCAAGTTCGTAAGCCGGTAGAATGCGCCATATGGCCAAACACGAACGCCCCCCACAAGAAACGCCGCCAGAAATGCCCAGCTTCGAGCAGGCCCTGGACCGACTGGAGGAGCTTGTCCGCCTCCTGGAAGACGGCCAACTCGGCCTGAGCGAGGCCATGAGCCGCTACGAGGAGGGGGTCAAATTGTTGCGGCAGGCCTATGAGATGCTCGAAGGGGCCCAGCGAAAAATCGAGTTGCTCAGCGGCGTTGACGCCGAGGGGAACCCGATCACGCGGCCGCTGGAGGACGTTCGACCCTGGAGCTTAACGAACAGAGGGGCGGGTAAGGCGGAACTGCACGGCCGCGAACCCGGTTGCACGAGGGGTGTGCGGATGTCGCTTTCCCTTTGCGGCGGTTTTATTTACAATAGCTGTTTACCGTTTCCCCCAAACCCATCCCGGTGGGGGAGACGCCGGTTCGGAGCCATCCATCTCATCCCGTGGCGATCTGCCCCATGGTGAACGTCTTGTCCCTGCCGTTGGCCGAATACTCCGGCAGGCTTTGTCCGCAGATCGATGCGGCGTTGGGCGATTGCACCGAGTTGCCGCCCGGCTGCCCGCCAAAATTGGCCGAGGCGATGCACTATAGCCTGCTGGCGCCGGGCAAACGCCTTCGACCGATGCTGGCATTGTTGGCGGCGGAGGCCTGTGGCGGCGACGTGCAAACCGCCATGCCGGCGGCCTGCGCCGTGGAAATGGTCCACGCCTATTCGCTGATCCACGACGATCTGCCGGCGATGGACGACGACGACTTGCGTCGCGGCCGGCCCACCTGCCACAAGGTCTTCGGCGAGGCGCTGGCCATCCTCGCCGGCGACGCCTTGCTGACGCTGGCCTTTCAGGTGCTCGCCGAGCGGGATCCAGCCGCCGGAGACGGCCGCCGCCGCTTGCGCCGCCTTGGCCGCCGCCGCCGGACCCTGCCAACTGGTCGGCGGGCAGGCCGACGACGTGAAGTGGCGCCCTTTACGCCGCGACTGACAGATCGCGGACGCTCCCATCCCCAAATGGGCAGGACGCCCGCGCCGCGCTGGAGTCGATCCATGCCCGCAAGACGGGGGCGATGATTCGCGTCTCGCTGCGGCTGGGAGCGATGGCCGTCGGGGCCGCGGACGAGCAACTGGCCGCCTTGGACGACTACGGCCGCGGCTCGGCCTGGCCTTTCAGATCACCGACGACCTGCTGGACGTCCGCAGCAGCGAGGCGGCCGTCGGCAAGCGGGTGGGCAAGGACGCGGCCCAGGGAAAACTCACCTTTCCCGGCCTGCTCGGCGTGGATCGCAGCGACGCCTACGCACGGCAATTGGTGGACGACGCCTGCCGGGCGCTGCTGCCGCTGGGCCCGCCGGCCGCCGGCCTGGAAGCGTTGGCCCGTTACGTCCTGGAAAGGAATCGCTGATGGACAAGCTGCTCGCGACGATCAGCTCGCCGCAAGATCTCCGCCGGCTGTCGCTCCACGAGTTGGAGCAACTGGCCGAGGAGATGCGCGAGGCGATCTGCCGCCTGGCGGCGACGCGGACCGCCCATTTCGCCTCGAACCTCGGCGTGGTCGAATTGACCCTGGCCCTGCACACCTCGTTCGATTTCAGCCGCGACCGCCTCGTCTGGGACACCGGCCACCAGGTCTATCCCCACAAGCTGATCACCGGCCGCTACGACGAGTTTCACACGATGCGGGCCAAAGGCGGGTTGATGGGCTATCCCAACCCGGCGGAAAGCGTCTACGACCTCTTCATGACCGGCCATGCCGGCTGCAGCGTCGCCACGGCCCTGGGCTTGAAGTGCGGCGACGAGTTGATCGACGCCGAGCCGCAGCGCGCAGCGTCGTCGCCGTCATCGGCGACGGGGCCTTTTCCTCCGGCATCGTGCTGGAGGCGATGAACCACGCCGGCGGACTGAAAAAGAACCTCGTCGTCGTGCTCAACGACAACAAGATGTCGATCTGTCCCCGCGTCGGCGGACTGGCCGAATCGCTCGACCGCCTGCGAATGAACACCTTCTACACCGGCCTGAAGACCGAGGTGCAACGCCTGCTCAATCGCGTCCCGGTCATCGGCGACCCGGTCGAGCGGTTCCTCAACCAGGTGAAGGGGGCGATCAAGGCCGGGCTGGTCGGCGGCATGTTCTTCGAGGAACTGGGCTTCCGCTACGTCGGCCCCGTCGACGGCCACAACATCCGCCAACTGCAAAAATACCTGGCCATGGTGCGGCAAGTCCACGGGCCGGTGCTGCTGCACGTGGTGACCGAAAAGGGGCACGGCTTCCAGCCGGCCGCCGAGGACCCCACCTCCTTCCACACCCCCGAGCCGTTCGCCCGGAAAAACGGCTCGGCCGTGCCGCTGAAGAAGAACCGCCCGCGCTCGTACACGCTGCGCGGCGCGGGAGACGATCTTCGGCAGCAGATGCGAGCAAGACCCCCGCGTGGCCGTGATCACCGCGGCGATGTGCCAGGGCACGATGCTCGAGCCGATCCGCGAGGAATTCCCCGACCGCTTCTTCGACGTCGGCATCTGCGAGTCGCACGCCGTGGCCTTCGCCGCCGGCTTGGCCAAGGCGGGGATGCGGCCGCTGGTCAACATCTACAGCACCTTCATGCAGCGGGCCTACGACCAGATCTTCCAGGAAGTCGCCCTGCAAAACCTGCCCGTGACGCTGCTCTTGGATCGCGCCGGCCTGGTCGGCCCCGACGGCCCCACCCATCACGGCGTCTTCGACCTGACCTACCTGCGGCCGCTGCCCAACCTGGTCGTCATGGCGCCGGGCGATCAGCAGGACCTCGATGCGGATGATCGCCTGGGCGCTCGACAGCGGCGGGCCGGCGGCGATCCGCTATCCCAAGGCCGCCGCGGAAACGGTTCGCCGCGAGCCGGCGCCCGATCGAGCCGGGCATGGCCGAAGTCCTCCGCTGGGGGCGCGACGGCATGTTGGTCGCCTGCGGCACGCTGCTGAAGTCCTGCGTCCAGGCGGCCGACCGCCTGGCCAAGGACGGCCTGCACGTCGGCGTCATCAACGCCCGCTTCGTCAAACCGCTGGACCGCCAGACCATTCTCCGCGCGGTGCGGGAATGCCCGCTGGTGGTCACGGTCGAGGAAGGGGCCTTGATGGGCGGGTTCGGCAGCGCCGTGCTGGAAGCGGCCGCGACGCCGGCCTGGACGCCAGCCGCATCCACCGCCTCGGCATCCCCGACCAATTCATCGAACATGGCGACCGCTCGGAACTGCTGGCCGACCTTGGGCTTGAACGCCCAGGGCATCGCCGAGACCTGCCGCGACTTGGCCGACGGCGCGCGACAGCCGTCGGCTGCCGGCCGCCGGCCTGGCCAGCTTCGCAGCCCGTCGCCAAAGTGCGCGACCGGATAGTCCACCATGAAACCGCCCTCACGCAATCGCCAGCATTCCGGCCGATCGCCCCTGCGGGTCGTCCTCCTCGGCGCCGGACAGCGGTCCGCACGTGCTGGCCGAGGCCCAGCGACTGCGGCCGCAAATCGAGCAGGAAGCCGAATCGTCGTCGCCGACTTTCACGGCGCCGAAGACCTCTCGCAGATCGAGGCCGACGCGGCGGTCGTTCTGGGCGGCGACGGCTCGATCCTCCGGGCCGTCCATCAGATGGGCCAGCGGCAGTTGCCCGTCATCGCCGTCAATCTGGGCAAATTGGGGTTTCTTGGCGGATGTCACCCCCGCGGAACTGCCCGCCGTGCTTGCGCGATTTCCGCGCCGGCAAGCTCACGCGTGATCGAGCACTTGATGTTCGACTGCCGCGTGATTCGCGGCGATAAGGTCATCGCCCGACAGCATTGGGCTGAACGAAACGGCCGTCCACGCCGGGCCGCCGTTCTCGCTGCTGGACGTCGATCTCTACGTTGACTCGGAACTCGTAACTACTTATAGTTGCGACGGTTTGATCGTCAGCACGCCCGTGGGCTCGACCGCCCACAGCCTGTCGACGGGCGGACCGATCCTGCGGAAGGACCTCCAGGCGTTTGTGATCATGCCCATCTGCCCCCACACGCTGACGAATCGGCCGGTGGTCGATTCCGCCGACCGGGTCTATGAAATGGTCGTGGCACAGGCCCAATCCGGAGACCTCGGTGGTGGTTGACGGGCAGGTCCTTTGCCGCTTGCAGCCGGCACGACCGCGTGCGCGTCGAACGGGCGGACCCCGCAATTCAAGCTCGTCACCGCCCCCGGCCACAGCTATTACCGCACGCTTGCGGGAAAAACTGGGCTGGAGCGGACAACTGAGGACGCAAAGGAGGAGGGATGACTCGTGGCGACTCGAACGGATGCGAGTAGTTCGCTGCACGGACGGGAATCGATGCGAATCGCCATCGAAGTCCAGCTTCTCGCACTTCGGAAGAGTTGGAGCTGATGCAAGATCGCTGATTCAGGTCCCCCTCTCGCGAAGGCAGCGTGGTGACCGATTCTGCGCGTTGGATTCTGCGTCCCGCCCTGTTCGGCCTGCTGACGTGCTTTACGCTGCCGCCCGCGCGCAAGCGCCGGCCGGCGAGCGCCCGGCGCGGAGAAGTACACCCTCCGCTATAAGTTCCAGCCGGGCCAGTCGCTCCGCTGGAAGGTCGTGCATCGCTGCCGCAGTGCGCACCACCGTCGCCGCGACCACGCAAACCGCCGAAACGACCAGCACCTCGGAGATGGTCTGGCGGGTCGTCGGAGGTGCGGCCCGACGGCTCGGCCACGTTCGAGCACTCTGGTCGATTGGGTCGATATGCGGCAGCAATCTGACCGGCAGCAACGAGGTCCATTACGACAGCCGCACCGACCTGGTCGCCGCCGCGGGGCTTCGAGTATCTGGCCCAGTCGGTCGGCGTGCCGCTGTCGATCGTCACCCTGGACGCGCAAGGGCAAAGTCGCTGCAGCGGAAGCGGTTTCCGGTCAAGGCGGCCGTGGGCGGCGAAGGCGAAATCACCCTCCGCTTGCCCGAGGAGCCGGTCGCCGTCGGGCAGCAATGGTCGGTGCCGCACGACATCGAGTTGCCGCTTCCCAACGGCGGGATCCGCAAGATCAAGGCGCGGCAGACCTTCGCCCTGCTGGGCGGTGAAGACGGGCGTGGCCACCGATCCACGTGGCGACGCAGATTCTTTCGCCCATCCACGATCCGGCGATCGAGCCCAATTGATTCAATACGAGTCGGCCGGGCACGGTGCGGTTCGACATCGACGCGGGCCGGATTCTCTCGGCAAGAGATGGAAGTGGACAAGGGCGTCGTCGGTTTCCGCGGCGAGGCCAGCAGCATCCATTATCTGACGCGATTCACCGAAGAATTCGCCGCCTCGCAGCCCGCGGTGGCCGCCCGGGGGGCGGAGGAGAAGCGATAATCGCCGGATTCGTGTTCCGTTTTCTGTAGCCCAGGAATTTATTCCTGGGATGGCGTGGTTCCTGGCGGGCCATTCTGACTTCGCCGTTCCGGCCGTAGCGGCAATCGCCTGCCAATCGGGATTGGGCAATCTGCGGCGGCCCATGCGCCACGCGCGACAAGATGCAGCGGGCCGCCATGTCGATCTTGACAATATGTTCAACAAGGTCATGCTCGCCGCCGTCGCCCTGGCTGGCGATCACGGCGCCGATCGCCTTCCGATCTCCGTTTCTCAGTCGTGGAATGGCGGCGCGGTCCGAAACACAAGTCGGCCGCGACCGCGCCGCCGCGCCAACGGGAACGCGCCGCCGCCGCAAATCCCGCCGGGGGACTTTGCCGGCTGCGCCGCTTGCGCTGGCGCCCGGCAGGCCCCGCGGCCGCCGTGCCGGTCCGCAGCCTGGATCAGGTCTTCCAGCTTCGACGTCACGCCCGGAGTGGATCATGCGGAGTTGGCCGCGGGTCTCGACCGGGCTGGCGCAATTGCAGTTGCAGGGCTATCGCGTGCCCCTTGGTCACCGGCACGGCGGAGAACGACCTGGCCGGCTCGCTCACCTACTACTTCAACTCCCAGCAGCAGGTGCAGCAGATCGCCTTTCGCGGGGCCACGGGCGACGCCCGCGAACCTCGTCGGGCTGCTCGAGCGGCCGCTATCACCTCGTGCGGCGGCTGACCAACGACCCCGGCCTGATGGTCTACGAATCGGTGAATTCCGACGGCCGCCCGGCCAGCTCGGTGCAGATTCGCTCGGCCCCGATCATCAAGGCGAACGAGCCGCGGCGGCGGTATGACGTGCAGTTGGTGCTGGTGCGGCCGGAGGAGTAAGCGGGAGCGGCAGTCCCATCCCTCAGCCTCTTCCGCGACCAACGTTCCGTCGGCGCCCGGAGGGGATCGGATGACGGTCACTCGTCCTCTTTGTCCCGTCCGGCGCCCAGTTGCCGCTTCGCCTCTGCGGGGGCCTCATACTCGAAGCCCTTCCAGACCATCGGACGCCGCAGATAGGGCTCGATGCGGAGCACGGTCTCGCCGTTCTGGAAGATGCGGACCGTGCCGTTGCTCTGGCTGACCGTGACGGCCACGGCGTTGGTCGCGCGGCTGATGGCGGCGGCGGCCCAGTGCCGCGCCCCAAGCCCCTTGGAAAGGGTCACGTCGGCGGCCGAGCAGTCGAGATAGCGGCAGGCGGCCTCGACTGTGCCGTCGGCGGAGACGATGATCGCCCCGTCCATCTGGGCAATTTCCTTGATCCCCTCGCGGACGCGGGGATCGTCCAGGTTGCGTTCTTGCGGCTGTAGCCCTTGACCGGATCGAAGCCGGCGGGCCGGCTGCAATTGAGGACTTTGCGGGAATCGCCGACAACGAGGAGTGTGCCGACCGGCTTGCCCTCGCGCCCCTCGCGGCCGATTTCGACGGCCAGATCGACGACGATCTTCAGGGTGTCCAAGGGGACGCGGGTTTCCAGTTGACGCAAGTCCCTGCCGGTCAAGCGGTTAAGGTGCTCGTCCAGGTTGATGACGCTCAAGGAGTCGATCTCCTCGGAGTCAAACCCGCTGTACAGCGCCGCCACGCACGAGCCGGGGGCGAGAATGTCGTCCGCCACCGCTTCGAGGACCGCCTGGGTCAGCCGTTCATAGACTGGCCTGTCGGGCATGTCGAGGCGCATCGGGATCCAACCCCGCCTCCTTGGCCCCGGCCAGTTGCACGGTCGTGTTGGCGGCGGCGACGATCTTGACCTCGTTGTCGCCGGCCATGCTCCGCAGGCGCTGCCAGTCGGCCACGCCATCGACAAGCAAGAGGATGGCGTCCACGCCGGCCGTCTCCGTCATGCGAAGCGTCAGCGTGAAGAGGGTCTTGAACTGGTCAGTCAGCCGCAACGGTTGCATCTGCTCGGAACCCTTGCACACCCCCAAGGCCGGCGTGTCGGCCGGCCCTTCCCTGAAGCACACATCCGTGACCAATAAACGGCACATGCTCCCTCATCCCGCCCTATCGTACGGTCTCTACTGCGAGCGGTCAATGATGATACAACCTTCCTATCCGGCAACGGTTGGCATCATTTTCAGCCGCGGAGCGAATAAAACCGAATCGGGCAACGCCAATGCACCTTTGTCCCTTAGGGATTTCGGCAGAAATCCGCTGGCGATGCAAGACAAGTCGGCGGATTGCCGTGAATGCGGGACGCAACCGCAACAACGTGTCGCTGGTTGCACATCAGCCGGCGCCTGGTGTGTGTCAAAAGGAGATGGTCCGCAGGCCGTTCGCTTAGCGGGAGAGGCCCAACCGCTCGGCTAACGAGATCGGCGGCCGGTAGGGGGTCAACTTGTTGGCCTTCGCATACTCCCGCCACTTGTTGACGTTGTTGCCCAGGTCCTGAGCGGTAATCTGCTGTAACGAAAGCACCGCCCGCCGCTGCATCGCCACGCTCTTGTCTTCCAGGGCGTTGGCCAAGGCATTGATCGCCGCCTGCTCGTGGGTCTGGCCGAGGGCCCGGGCGGCGGCCAGGCGGACGTCCTGGTTGACGTCGCCGTTGAGCACGCCGGCCAACGGGGCCGCGGCTTCCGGCGTGTTCCGCTTGCCCCATGCCTCGCAGGCGGCCGTCCGCACGTCGCTGTCCGGATCGTGGACGGCGACGCGGAGGATTCCATCGCCGACGCTGGTGGGATACTCGCCCAGCGTGCGAATAATCTCGCGCGGATCAGGGGGTCCGGCTCATGTTGTATATCCCGGCACAACTGAAAGGAGATTTGCTCCCGCTCGGCCGGGGGCTTCTCCGAAGCTTTTCGGGCCAATTCCCGCAGGTCTTCGATCCGCTTCGTCGGCGAAATGACGCCCCCAACCACCGCAGGGGGATCATCGCTCTTGAACCACGAGTGCTGCGAGCAGCCGCTTGCGGACATCAAGATACACCACAAGAGGGGTAGCAGCCGTCTGCCGCGTTGAACGTCCATCCGTGCCGTTCGCCTCGAAGGTGCGGAAGAGTCGAGAGAATAGAAAACCACGCGCGAGGGCGGGACTATAGCATCCCCTGCGGATTCTGCCAAGACGAGTCGTTGACAAGCTGATCACACCACCACATCGAGGGGATTGCCTCATCGCAAGGCCAAAACCCAGCTATAATTGAGCGAAAGCACCGTCCACGATGATCAGTTCAACAAGATTTGCCAGGATGCCGCTCCGCCGCCCTGATCGCAACGCTCCTCTGCCTGGGCTGGGCGGGGGCGGCCGCGGCCATGGATCGGGTGTCGATCCGCCGCGACGGCAAGCAATTCGAGGTGGAGGGCCGCGTCGAGATCACCGCCCAGGACGGGGGCATCCTCCTGTTGGGCCGCGACGGCGTGCTTTGGCGCATCCCGCCCGAGGAAATCGTCGAACACACCCACAACGACGCGCCGTTCCACGCCTATTCGGCCAAGGAGGTCGCCGACCGCCTCTTGCCGCAGTTGCCCAAAGGCTTCAACGTCCACACGACGACGCATTACCTGATCGTCCACAACACGTCGCGGGCGTACGCCCAGTGGTGCGGCGCGCTGTTCGAGCGGCTGTACATGGCCTTTCGCAACTATTGGACGAAGCGGGGGTTCGACCTGAGCGAACCGCAGTTTCCGCTTGTGGCGGTGGTGTTTGCCGACAGGGAAGCCTATTTGAAGCATTCTCGCGGCGAAGTGGGCGACGCGGCGGAATCGATCATCGCCTACTTCAGCCTGGACACGAACCGGATGACGATGTACGACCTGACGGGGGCGGATCGCGCCGGCCGGGGCAGCCGCGCCGGCAGCGCGGCGCAGATCAACCAGATTCTCGTCCGGCCCGAGGCCCAGTTGACCGTGGCCACGATCGTCCACGAGGCGACGCACCAGATCGCTTTCAACAGCGGCTTGCACGCCCGCTGGAGCGATTGTCCCAAATGGTTTAGCGAGGGGATCGCCGTGTTCTTCGAGACGCCCGATCTGCACAGCGCCAAGGGCTGGAGCGGGATCGGGGCAATCAACCGGCCGCGGCTGGCGCAGTTTCAGCAATACGTTCGCAATCGCCCCCGCGACTCGCTCGCGACGCTGGTCCGCACGAACAAGCGATTCGACGATCCGAACCAGGCGTTGGACGCCTACGGCGAGGCCTGGGCGTTGACGTACTTCCTCATGAAGCAGCGTCCGAAGCAGTACATCGACTACTTGAAACTGCTCTCGCCGAAGAGGCCGCTGATCGTTGACCCGCCCGAAGAACATATCCGCCAGTTCGAACGGTGCTTCGGCAGTTTGAAGCAACTGGACAGCGACTTCCTCCGCTACATGGCGCGGGTGCGGTGAGGGTGGCCGCCGCTACTTCGCCGGGCGATCCCACTTCAATCGCACGATCGTGTCGATCTCTCGCCGATCGGCGGCGGGAACCGACAGAACAAGTCCCCCGGCGTCCTGCTTCATCTCGACCGTCGCCGCCGGTCAGGACCTCGGCCTTGAGGATGCGGCCGGGCAGCGGCGGCAACTTCACGCAGTCGCCGTCCCAAGCGAGGACATGGAGGTAAATGACGTTGCCGCGGTGGGTGCTGACATATCCCTTGCCCGGCTTCCATGGTCCGCCGCGCGTGGCGTAAATGCTCTCGCCGTATTTGGCCAGCCACGCCCCCATCTCCTTGAGACGCTCGACCTGGCGCGGCTCGATTTCGCCGCTGGGCATGGGACCGACGTTGAACAACAGGTTCCCGTTGCCGCCGGCGCAATTGATGAGCGTTTGCAGGCACTCCTTCAGGCTTTTCATTCGGTCGTTGGGCCTCCAAGCCCATTGGTTGCAGATGGTTATGCACGATTCCCAGGGCCGCTCGATCTGATAGGCGCCGATGTTCTGCTCGGGAGTGTCGTAATCCCCGGCCGCGCCGCTGCGGTTGTTGACGAGAATGTCCGGCTGCAAGCCGCGGACCATCGCGATCACGTCGGCGCCGCGGCGCTCGTCGAAGCATTGCGCCACGTCGAACCATATTGTCGTCAGCGGGCCGTAGCCGACGATCAACTCGCGGACCTGGTTCTTCAAGTAGTGCGTGTAGGCCTCCAGGTCGGGATGCGGTTTTTTCATCGTGCCTCCGGGGCTGCCCAGGGGATGCGCCGGGTGATGCCAGTCGGTCACCGAGTAATAGGTTCCGAAGGCGATCCCCTGCCGCTTGCAGGCGTCGGCCAACTCGCGGACCACGTCGCGCGCGAACGGCGAGCGCATGATGTTGTAGTCCGTCTGTTTCGTGTCCCACAGGCAAAAGCCGTCGTGGTGCTTGGCGGTCAGCACGATGTACTTCATTCCCGCCGCCTTCGCCGCGCCCACCCATTTGTCGGCGTCGAATTTCGTCGGATTGAATCGCCGATAAAGGTTGTCGTAAACCTCGATGGGAGTCTCTGCGCCGCGGGACCAACCGATCTCCTTGCCCGTCAGGGTGACCGGCCCCCAATGGATGAACATTCCGAAGCGCATGTCTTGCCATCGCTTGATTGCTTCGGGCTGTGCGGGCGGAAACGGCGGCGGGGCCGCGAGGAGATGATCGGGCAAGGACGCCAGCGTTGCGCCGGCGAGGACGCAGAACAGACAGCGACGGAATGCGAGAGGCAGCATGTCAGTTTCCTCCAAGGCGGGTTCACAGGAAGGCGGGATGGATCGACAGGCCCATCATAACGGCCGCCGCCGGACGGGTCAAGCAAACCGAAAAACCTCACCCGGCCAGCAAGTGCCGCTCGACGGCGCGAACGGCGTCGTCGATCTCCCAGGTCCGCTCGCACAGGTGCAGCGGCTGGCCCGCGGCCATCCAGCCATCCACCCGCTTCTGCGCCGAGATCACCGTGCTGTGGCTGCGGCGGCCGAAGAAATCGCCGATTTCGCTCAAGGCGGCGCGGGTGTGCTTCCGCGCCAGCCACATGGCCAACATCCGCGGATGGCTCAGTTGCTTTCGCTTTCCCCCGGATTGCAGGCTGGCCGGCTCCAGTCCAAACACGTCGCAGACGGCCTTCTGGATGTCGCCCAGGCGGACGACGCGGCTGTGCTGGCGGATCATATCGCCCAAGGCGTCCTCGGCCAGGGCGAGCGTGATCGGGAGCCCCACCGCCTGGCTAGCGGCCTGCAGGCGGCAAATCGCCCCGGAAATTTCCCGCGCGTGACAGGTCATCCGCGAGGCGATCAGTCGTTGGACCTCGACGGGCACATCCACGCCCAACCGTTTGGCCATGTGCGCCGCCACGCCCAGCCGGGTGGCGAAGTCCGGCGGCTCAATCGGCAAACCATGCCGCCGCTGAGCCGCGTGGTCAGCTCCGGACCAAGTTCGGCGAGTTCGGCGGGGGGACGATCGGCGGAAAAAACCAGTTGCCGCCCTTCCCGCAGCATGGTGTCGACCGTGTGCAGCAACTCGACTTGCGTCGCCCGCTTGCCGACGAGAAACTGGAGGTCGTCGAGAATCAGCACGCCGACGCCGCGATACTTGCGGCGGAAGTTGGGCAAACCGCTGCCGCGAAGGGCTTCCAAAAACAGCGAGGTGAACTGCTCCGCGGAGAGGTAAACGGCCGTCTGCCCACGATTG
Source organism: uncultured Planctomycetia bacterium (assembly GCA_963791075.1). Taxonomy (GTDB): domain Bacteria; phylum Planctomycetota; class Planctomycetia; order Pirellulales; family Thermoguttaceae; genus CAWBRF01. The sequence continues at coordinate 145,543 of CAWBRF010000031.1, read as the reverse complement.
GCCCGCCGACACGCCGACCAAATCCCTTCCAAGAGGTGCGTCTTGCCGACGCCCGTGGGGCCATGGATCACCAACGGCGTGATTTGCCCCGGGCGCCGGGCGACCATTTCCGCGGAGACGAAGGCCAGTTGATTGCTCTGCCCAGTGACGAACGACGCGAGGCTGGCGAACTTCCGCCGCGATCCGGCGGGAGCGCCGCCGCCGGGCGACGTCTCGCCGCTGGCCGCAGGGGCCGCCGCCGTTGCCGCGGCCTCGCGGCGGGGGGAAGCGTCATCCGCTTGCGCGCCGTTGGCGTCGGCTTGGGCCGCGTCCGCGGGCGGCCCCGCGGCGCCGTCATGCCCCCCGTCCACGCTGAATTTGATCGCCGGGCACTTGCCCAGCGTCTCGACACAGGCGGTTTCGATCTCCCGGCGAAAATTCGCCCGGATCCAGTCGCGGAAGAAGCGATTCGGAACCCCAATGGTCAGACTGCCGTGGTCCAGTCGGAACCGCGCCCCGGAGCCGAACCACAACGCGAATCGCTCTTTTCCGACCTTGTCGGCCAGCACGGCGCACAGGCTCGACACGATGTCCATATCGTCCTTGGTCACTTCCGTCCACCCCGGCGCATGGCGGCCTCCGCGAGAGTCCGCCGAGGCCGTCTTGGATTTCTTTGATGTGTCACTCGACGGGACTGATTTTAGCGTTGCTAGCTCTGCTGTCAAAGGCGGTCCTTCGCCCGCCGCCCGAATTCTTTAACCGCCCGCAAACAGAGGCCGAATCATCGGCAAATATGGCGAAGTCAAGCCGCCCCCCCGAGAAAAATTCGTTTTTTTCCCCGCCGTCCGCGCCGTGCAAAACCTGTTGAGCCTGTGAAGAGGCGTTGGCGGCAACGCCCACGAATCGTCGGGAAAATCGTCATCGCGGGAAAACGCGGGTCGATCGAACGCGTTTATGCAAAGACCTTCAACCACACGACCCGCTGGTCCCACGTCTGGAAACCGGCCGCCGCGTACATGGCAATCGCCGGGCGATTCGCCGCGTCGACCGCCAGAACCAACCGCATGCGCCCAGCTTGCCGGGCCCGCCACTGGGCATAACGGACGATCTCGATCCCCCAACCATTCCCTCGCGCCCAGGGCGCCACGCCCATGTAGACCAGTTCCCAATTGTCGTAGTCGGGATAATCGCTCAGCAGCAGACAGCCGACGTCCTTGCCGCCGTGCCGCACGAGAAGCCACCGCGAGGCGTCGAAAACCCCACAGCCACGGTAGCCGGCAAGCACGTCTTCGATCTGCCGCAGACCGTTGAGTTGCGGGCAATCGAGCGTCCGCTGGTACGTCGCCTCGACCATGGCCGCCATCCGCCGATGATTCGCCGGATCGTAGACCTCGAATTCGAGGGAGGTTGGCGGCGGGGCGGTGGGAAACTCGCTGTTTAGACAAACTAGGTAAAGCAAGTCAGACAGGCGACAAAACCCCCCCGCCCCCAACACCTGTTCGTCAGTCCGCGTGGCGGGATCCAATAAAGTCTGCGCGATGCGAACCCCTTGGGCGGCGAGGAAGTCGGCAATCCGATCGAGGAGTTGTCTTGCGGTGGCGGACGGTTCGCCGGCGACAATGCGGGGCGGCCAGACGCTGGCGGCTCTGCCCGGCAATACCTGCGCCAGCGCAGCGCCGACCAGCCATTTCCCCCGAAAACCGCCGAAAAGACCGTCCAGAGACGTTTTGGCAACCCCATCCTCCGATACGAGCGTGGCGATTTGTCGCTGCCGATCCGCTTCCGGCAGTTGGCCGACGATCAATTCCAGCGCGGCCGGGCGCTGGGCCGGCGGGATTGCCTCGATGCGCAGCGGCTCTGTGGGATGCCGGCTCATGGATTGCCAATTTCCTCCGCGACGAGCTTTCGCGGCGCGCCGATGTCGAGCACGCGAACGCGACCGGTGAACTGTTTCGCGGCGGGAGTCGAAAAGCCTTGCTTTGCGGCGACGAACGTACAGGTCTGTGCGGCGCGGATCGTATGCCGCGCCGGCTCGCCCGTGTCGCAATCCAGCCCGCTTGGCACGTCGATCGCCAGCGTGGGCTTTGCCGAGGCATTGATCTGATCGATCACGGCGTCCAGCGGCGGACGGGGCTCGCCGCGCGCGCCCGTGCCCAGCAGGGCGTCCACGATCCAATCCGCCCAGGCCAATCGCTCCGCCAGCAGCGTCGCGTCGTGCCGGTCGCGCAAAATGTCTAAGGGCACGCCGGCCTTGCACAAAATCTGAAAGTTGACGCCGGCGTCGCCGCGCAGTTCCTCCGGCGTCGCCCAGACCATCGCCCGCACCGGACAGCCGCGGAGGTCGAGATGCCGGGCGAGCACGAAGCCGTCGCCGGCGTTGTTTCCTTTGCCGCAGCAAACGAGCGTGCGCGGACGGGCGTCCGCCGGGGCGGCCGCGTCGATCCCCATGAGCCCGCAGAGGACGTCCGCCGCGCCCCGCCCGGCGTTCTCCATGAGCACCAGGCCGGGAATGCCGTATTCCTCGCGGCGCGGCGATCGATCTGGCGCGACTGCTCGCGAGTCAAGGCGATGGGGGGCATGATTTGATTCTCCCGCAAAACCGCAAGCGGAAACGGACCGGACGAAGAATCCAGTTTCCCAATGTGCTACAATTGCATAGGATACACTGGTTGGTTGGTTTGTTCGAGAGGCCGGTTCAAGAAGAGGTCGTCCTGATGCCCATTTACGAATATACCTGCGTTGCCTGCGGCCACGACTTCGAAGCGCTGATTCGCGGGCAGGAAAAGCCCGTCTGTCCAGCGTGCGGGCAGTCGGAGTTGACAAAGAATCTCAGCGTGCCGGCGGCCCACACGGCCGGAGCGCGGCCATCGGAGTGTCCGGTGCGGGAATCCTGCGGGGCGCCGAATTGCTGCGGCAACGGCTGCGGCATGGGCGAGTGGTTGAAGTAGCCGCGGACCGCTATTCGATCTTACGGCAATCCGACGATGCCGCCGGTCAAGGCGCCGGCCTCGAAGAGGCTCGCCCGCACGCTCAGCGGTATCGCGTCGAACATGTACGGCGAGCAATCGCCCGCCCGATAGACGCCCAAGGTGTAAATGCACTCGTTCGGCGGATAGAGGCCCATTTCGTAGGGCAAGAGCGGCAGGCGGAGGAAGAATTTCCCCGTCGAAACCAGCGGCTCCAGCAGCGGTCCGCAGGCGTGCCCATACCGCTCCAACTGCTCGTCCTCAAAATACAGCGGCTTGTGACACAGACCGGAAGCCGTCCAGGTGTATGTCTTCGACGCCCAGCAACGCGGCTGGAACTTGCGGTTCTCCAAGCCGCACTCCTGCGGAAGCTCGCCCTGCGACGCGGAAATGTTGTTCGTCAACGCGCAGATCGGCTTGAAGCTCTCCGGCGTCGGGCAAACTTCCGTCGGCGCAGCCCGCCGGATCACGGATTTTTCAATCGAGGGCAATTCCTCCTTGCTCGCCGGGACCTGCGACGCCATGAGGTCCTCCGCTTGAACGCGAGGGCCGGTCGCCTCGCTCGTCGCCGCAGCCGCCACAACCTTCCCCCGGACGCAGTCCTCAAAGGGATCGGCCAGCGCGTCCGCGCCCGGCGGGCTCGCATCGATCGGCATCGTCGCGGAAGTCGGCGCGACTCGGCCGGCGACGCCATGCCAACCATCCGAAGCGGCCGCATCCGCGCGCTGGACAGGCTGCGAAAGACTTCGCTCTGCGAACAAAAAAGCCTTCGTCGCCGGCATCCAACCGTCGGCGGCGGGCGCCTGGGCCTTGTCGTCGGCCGCGGCCAGCCGCGACGAGGCCGCGGCGGCGATGAGGAGAATGAGGATCCGCGCCAGGCGGAAAAGGCGTCCGCCGGCCGACTGCTCAATGACCTTCGCCCGGAGTGTATTCCGTGCTGTAGTTTGGCGCTTCCTGCGTAATCGTGATGTCATGGGGATGACTCTCCCGTACACTCGCTGGTGACACACGGATGAATCGCGCGTCGTTGCGCAATTCCTCGATCGTTCGGGTTCCGCAATATCCCATCCCCGCCCGCAACCCGCCCACGAGCTGGTAAACGAATGGCCCCAAGAGCCCCTTGTAGGGCACGCGGCCTTCCACGCCCTCGGGAACCAACTTGTCCGGTCCGCGGCGGCCAGGCTGTTGATAGCGTTCGCTGGAGCCATGAACCATGGCGCCCAGCGAGCCCATGCCGCGATACACCTTGAACGTTCGCCCCTGATAAAGGATTCTCGCGCCGGACTTTCCTCCAAGCCGGCGAACAGTCCGCCGATCATCACCAGGGAGGCCCCGGCGGCGATCGCCTTGGTCACGTCGCCCGAGTAGCGGATGCCGCCGTCGGCGATAATCGGAATGCCGTGTTCCCGGGCTGCGCGGGTCGCCTCCTGGATCGCCGTGATCTGCGGGACGCCAACGCCGGAAATGACGCGCGTCGTGCAGATCGATCCCGGGCCGATGCCGACTTTCACCGCATCGGCGCCGGCGGCGATCAAGTCGGCGCACCCCTGGGCAGTAGCCACATTTCCAGCCACCACGTCGATATCCCACTCCTTCTTGATCTTCCGCACCGTATCCATCACATTGGCCGAATGGCCGTGGGCGCTGTCGACGACGAGGACATCGACGTCCTTGGCGATCAAGGCCCGAATTCGCTCGTAATCGTGGACCCCGACCGCCGCGCCAGCCCTCAGCCTGCCTTGCCCATCTTTACAGGCCTGCGGAAATCTCCGCATCATGTCAATATCTTTGATTGTAATCAGGCCGGTCAGCCTAAAATCTTCGTCAACCAGCAAAAGCTTCTCCACCTTTTTTGCCATTAAAATCTTCTCAGCTTCCTCAAGCGTTACATTTCCCGTCGCCGTGACCAGTTGCCGGGTCATGACGTCGGCGATGGGAATGCTGCTTTCCTCCTGAAATCGCATGTCCCGCCGCGTGAGGATGCCCACCAGTCGCCCGTCCGCTTGGGTGATGGGCAGGCCGGAGACGTTGTACTGGCCCATAATCTCGCGGGCGCGGGCGAGGGTGGCGTCGGGGGGGAGGGTGGCCGGGTTGCGAATGATCCCGTTGGCGCTCCGCTTGACCTTTTCGACCTCTTCCGCCTGCCGCTCGATGGGCAAGTTCTTATGGATGATGCCGATGCCACCCTCCAGGGCCAGTGCAATGGCCATTTCACTTTCCGTGACCGTGTCCATCGGCGAACTGAGCAGGGGGATGTTCAGTTGGATTCGCCGGGTCAGGTGGGTGTGGACATCGACCTCGGCCGGCACCACCTCGCTGTAGCGGGGCTCCAAAAGGATGTCGTCGAATGTTAGTCCTTGTTGCTGGGCAATTCGTTCCTGCGGCATGACCGGTCCTCCCGCGTGGAGATGAGTAAACCGGCTATTATGGCACGCGCGGCCGGCGGGGACTAGGGGCGACGCCATTTCCTCGGGGGCGCAGTAATAGCTTGTGGTCATGATAGGCGGTTTCTTATGCCGAGGGTGGTCCCGATAGCTCGGCTATCGGGGTGCCGAAGGCACAAGAGAGTCGCCGCCACGGGTGAGAAGCCTCCTGCGGCTTCGCCGCCCCGATAGGCAAGCTATCGGGGCCACCCATGAGCGCCAATAATCCGTTACTGCACCATTTCCTCGGCGGCAACTTGACGCCCCCAGACGCGTCTGTCATGCTAACGCCAATGCAGGTGCATTTGGCATACGGCCGCACGGGCCTCGTTGTGGAACTGCCCGATCGAAACGTCGTCGGGTGTCTCCAATGCCGCCCGACGGAGCCGGCGGCCGATCCGGACGCGGCGGTGCGGCGGAGTTTGGCCCACCCCAGCGGATCGCCGCCGCTCGCGAGCTTGGCCCAGGGACGCCGCAACGCCTGCGTGGTCATCAGCGACATCACCCGGCCGGCGCCGAATGCGATCCTGCTGCCGCCGATTCTCGAGACGCTGGAAGCCGCCGGCATCCCCCGCCGCGAGATCCTCATTCTCGTGGCCACCGGCCTGCACCGTCCCAATCTCGGCGATGAGTTAGTCGAGATGGTCGGTCCGTCCGTGGCCGCGAATTACCGCATCGAGAACCATTGCGGCCAGAATCGCGATGAGCACACGCATCTGGGCGAGAGCCCCCGCGGCGTGCCGGTGTGGATCGACGCGCGCTACGTTGCCGCCGACTTGAAAATCACCACCGGGTTGATCGAGCCGCACATCATGGCCGGTTATTCCGGCGGACGAAAGTTGATCTGTCCCGGTTTGGCGGCCTTGGAGACGGTGCGGGTGTGGCACGGCCCCGATTTTCTCGAACATCCCCACGCCCGCAACGGCTGCCTCGACGGGAACCCCGTACACGAAGAGAACACGGCGATCGCCCGCATGGCGGGCTGCGATTTCATCGTCAACACGGTAATCGACAGCCGCCGACGTGTGCTCCGCGTCGTCGCCGGCGACATGGAGGCGGCCTTCTTCGAAGGCGTCAAGTTTGCCCGGGGGACGGTCGTCGCCACGCTCCCCCGGCCGGCCGACATCGTCGTCGCCACCTCGGCCGGCTATCCCCTCGACGCGAATTTCTACCAGTCGATCAAAGGCATGGTTGCGGCGTTGCCGGTCGTCAGGCGGGGCGGAACGATCATCTTGGCCGCAAGCCTCAGCGAAGGAGTCGGCAGCCCCCAATTCCAACGCCTCTTCGACGACAACGCGACGCTCGAGGAGTTCATGGAGCGGATTTTGAGCAAGCGCTACTTCATGATGGACCAATGGCAGTTGGAGGAGCTGGCCAAGGGCGGCGTCACGCGAAGGTGAAGGTCGTCAGCGACGGGCTTGCGCCGGAGACCTTGCGGCGGCTGTTCGTCGAGCCGGCGCCAAGCGTGGAAGCCGCCGTGGCCGACTCCTTGGCGGAGTATGGTCCCGACGCGACGATCGCGGTGATTCCCGACGGACCGTACGTGATGGCCGAGTTGGGGCAGCAATAACTGTTTGCGCTTTCGTTGCCCTCCTCGGAACCCAGCACAATGGGGGATGCCGGGCGGCTTGTGTCGTCTTGCGGCAACTATCTTCGCGAAGCAAAGCGGGCCGGGGTGTTTGCAACGGTTCCCTCTTCGCGGCGCAGCGGTTAGAATAGCGATTCCGCGCGTTCGCCCCCCTGGGATTTCCCGTCGCGACTGATTTTCACCAAGGAATTGAGGAAGAGCATGAATCGTCGTCGTTTTATGCAAACTACCGGATTGGGCGCCGTGGCGGCGTTGATGGATCGCTCCGCCATGGCCGCGGGGGAATCTGCGGGCGGCGCGGACGGCAAGACCGATGCCGCGCCGGTCAAGCGTCTGCCCAAGCGGAGCGAAGTCGATCCGGCGAACACCTGGGACCTCTCCAGTCTTTTCCCCAGCGATGAAGCCTGGGACTTGGCCTTTGCCGCGTGGCAGAAGCAGATCGACGGCTACGCCGCCTTCGTCGGCAAGTTGGCCGACAGCCCGCAAACGCTGGCCGCTTGCCTCCAGTTCGACCTCGACCTGGATCGGGCAGGCGAACGGCTGGGGACATACGCGATGTTGAAGACGTGCGAGGACCAGGCCAACGGCGTCTACCAGCGGATGCAGGGCCGCTACGTCCAGGCCGCCAGCCAGGCGGGCCAGGCGGGCAGCTTCATCCGTCCGGAAATTCTCGCCATCCCCGCGGAGAAGATGGAGCAGCTTCTCCAGGACCCGGCGATTGCGCCTACAAGCTCTTGCTGACGCGCATCGTTCGCTTCAAGCCGCACACGCTCTCCGACAAGGAAGAGAAGCTGCTGGCGATGCAGACCGAAATGGCCGGGGCGTTGACGCGGATCTTCCGCCAGTTGAACGACACGGACATGAAGTTCGGCGCGGTCAAGAACGGCAAAGGCGAACAGATCGAGCTGAGTCACGCGACGTACACCGCGTTGCTCTACTGTCCGGACCGTCAGGTCCGCGCGGAGGCGTTTGCGACGTATTATCGGCAGTATGCCGCGCACCAGCACACGCTCGCCGAGACGCTGAACTCCTCGATGCAGCGGGACGTTTATTACGCCAAGGCCCGCAACTACGCCTCGTCGCTGGAGGCGGCGTTGTTTCCCGACGTGGTTCCGATTGCGGTCTACGACAATTTGCTCGCGTCGATCCACCGCCAGCTTCCCGCGCTCCACGAATACTACGACGTGCGGCGGCGAAAGATGGGGCTGTCGGACTTGCACTTCTACGACACCTACGCGCCGATCGTCGCCGACGTCCGCATGCACCACACGTGGGACGAGGCGGTCGAAGTCGTCCTTGCGGCCTTGGCGCCGCTGGGCAGCGAGTATTGCGACACGATCCGCCAAGGCTTCACGCGTCAGCGCTGGTGCGACCGCTACGAGAACCGCGGCAAGCAGAGCGGCGCGCGTTTTCCGCCGGCTCGTTCGACGGCAAGCCGTACATCCTCATCAACTTCCAGGAGGATACGCTCGATTCGGTCTTCACCCTGGCCCACGAGGGCGGCCACTCGATGCACAGCCATTACTCCTGCGCGACGCAGCCTTACGCCTACCACGACTATTCTCTTTTCGTCGCCGAGGTCGCCAGCCTCTTCAACGAGACCATGCTGAGCCAATATCTGCTCCGCCACGCCAACGACGATCGCCAGCGCGCCGGTTTGATCAACCGTCAACTCGACGCCATGCGCGGAACGATTTTCCGCCAGGCGATGTTCGCCGAGTTCGAGAAGCTCGCCCACGCCTCCGCCGAGGCGGGCGAGCCGCTGACTCTCGACCGCCTCCGCGAGATCTACCACGGGCTGCTGAAGCTCTACCACGGCCCCGGCATGACCCTCGACGAGGACTTGGACTTCGAGTGTTTGCGGATCCCGCATTTCTATCGCGATTTCTACGTATACAAGTACGCCACGGGCATGTCCGCGGCGATGGCCTTGGTCGATCGCGTCACAAACGGCGGGAGCGAGGAGTTGCGCGATTACCTGAACTTCCTCAAGGGCGGGTGCTCGAAGGACCCGCTCGACTTGTTGCGCGGGGCGGGCGTGGACATGGAGAAGCCCGACCGCGTGGACCATGCTTTGGCGCAGTTCGGCGCGTGGGTCAAGGAATTGGATCGGCTGATTTGAGGAGCACGCGGGCGTTGCCCGGCGAGAGTGGTTTTGCGGCCGTTGACGTTTGCCCCAATCATTCACCTCGATAAAGGAAACATCGTCATGCTGCGTCGCTGGGGAATTGCCGTCGTTTGCGCGCTCTATTGCTTCCCTTGGATCGCCGCGGCCAAGGCCGCCGCGCCCATGGCCGTCGTTTGCGACAAGGACTCGTCGCCGGCCGAGAAGCTCGCGGGGCGAGAGATCCGCCGCTACTTCTATCTGCGGACCGGCACACTCCTGCCGATCGTCGACCGGCTGCCCGACGGCGGCGAAGGCGGCTTGATCGTCGTCGGCGCAAGAACCGGCCGGCGGTGCAGGCGCTCTTGCACGAAGCTGCCGTCAAGGACGCCGTCGATCGGCTGGCGGCGGAACAATACGCGCTCGAAACGCTCCGCCGCGACGGGCGGCCCGTGTTGCTCGTCGTCGGCGGAGACGGCATCGGCGCGCTCTACGCCGCCTATCATTTCGCCGAGCGATTGGGCGTGCGGTTCTACCTGCACGGCGACGTCCTGCCGGATCGGCGGATTGCGGCCGATTTGCCCGCGCTGGACGAAACCCGCAAACCGCTGTTCGATCGCCGCGGAATTCAGCCGTTTCACGATTTCCCCGAGGGGCCGGATTGGTGGAATGGCGACGCCTACAAGGCGATCCTCGGCCAATTGCCGAAGATGGGGATGAACTTCTTCGGGCTGCACGCCTATCCTGGGGAGCCCCTCGTGTGGATCGGCCCGGCCGGCGAGATTGCCGCCAACGGCAAGGTAAAGGTCAGTGATCCTTCGCGGCACTTCACCACCATGGGCAATCTCGGCAGCACGTGGGGCTATCGCGGCGCGAAGACGAGCGACTATGTCTTCGGCGCCGCCGATCTCTTCGACCGCGACGACTTCGGCGCCGAGTACATGCGCGGCACGCTGCCGTGGAACAAAAGGCCGCCCGAGGAGTGCAACGCCCTGTTCGATCGCATGGGCGTGTTGCTCAACGACGCGTTTCTTTTCGCCCATCGGTTGGGAATCAAGACGTGCATCGGCACGGAAACGCCGTTGACCATCCCCGCCGCCGTGAAGCAGCGATTGCGGGCGGCGGGCAAGAACCCGGACGATCCGGCCACGGCGGAGGAAATTTACGCAGGCATGTTCCAGCGAATTGCAAAGACGCATCCCTTGGACTATTACTGGCTGTGGACGAGCGAAAATTGGACGTGGGAGGCCGTAAAACAACCGCAGATCGACGCGGTGATTCGCGATTTCCGCGCGGCGGTCGCCGCGGCGAAGCAAGTGAAGCCGCCGTTCGCGCTGGCGACGTGCGGCTGGGTGCTCGGCCCGCCGCAAGACCCATCGCTCTTCGACCACTCGCTCCCCAAGGACATGCCCATGAGCTGCATCAACCGCATGGTGGGCAACACGCCGGTCGAGCCGGGATTCGCCAAGGTTCAAGGCCGGCCGAAGTGGGCGATTCCCTGGATGGAGGACGACCCGGGGCTGACCATCCCGCAGCTTTGGGCGGGCCGCATGCGGCGCGACGCCTACGACGCCTTGCGCTACGGCTGCACCGGCCTGATGGGCATCCACTGGCGCAGCGCGCATCCTTCGCCGAACGTCTCTGCGTTGGCCAAGGCCGCTTGGGACCAGAGCGGTTGGAGCGACGCGGCAAGGGAGGAGGCGAAAAGTTCGCGATTTCTGCCCGTGGGCGATTTTTACGCCGACTGGGCCGCGGCGGAGTTTGGGCCAGAGGCGGCCGCGCCGATCGCGGCGATTTTCACCCGCCTGGACGGCCATTTGCCCCGCCCGGTTGATTGGGTGACCGGCCCGGGATGCCTGCCGCCCAACCCGCGCCCCTGGAGCGAAGTGCGGAAGCAGTACGCCTTCGTCGATGAGTTGGCGGGCCTGCGGGCGAAAATCACCACGCCGGGAAATCTCGAACGATTCGACTACTGGCTGAACCAGTTCCGCTGCCTCCGTGCGGCCGCCAAGGCCGGTTGCGATTTGGCCCGCTTCAACGACGCGCTCGCGCGCGCGAAGAAGGCGAAGGATCCGCAAACGCAGCGGCAACTCGCCAAGGATTTGGTTCTGCCGGCGCGGCGGGACCTTGTCGCCGACTTCGCCGACCTCCATCGCCATCTGCTGTCCGCCGTCTCCAATAGCGGAGATCTGGGCAACGTCTGCAACTGGCAGCAACAAACGCTGCCGGTCGCACTGACCGATCCCGGCCGGGAGTTGGCCAAGCTCGTGGGCGAGGCCCTGCCGGCCAACGCCGTGCCGTCAACGCAGTATTTGGGGCCGCCGCGGTTGTTCGTACCCGTGGTCCGCACCAGCGTTGCGCCCGGCGAGAAGCTTTGTCTGACGGTTGTCGTGCTCGGCGGAAAGCCGGAGAACGCCCGCTTGCGGTTTCGCCCATTAGGCAAGGGTGATTTTGCCGCCGTGCCCCTGAAACACGTGGCTCGTGGCGCCTACACGGTCACGCTGCCCACCGAGGCATTGACCGCCGATTTCGAGTATTACATCGAAGCGACGGTCGCCGGCAAGCCGCTTGTGTTTCCGCCGACGGCCCCGGAAATGTGCCAGACGGTCGTCGTGTTTGGACAATAGTGCTGCGCTGCGTTATTCTTCCTGCCGCTCGCCGACGGTGACGCTGAAGGGAAAATTCGGATAGGGAATCCGGATCGGCGAGACGGTGTATTGCCACGGGCCGGCGGCCGCAGGGGAAATCTCGATCGTGAAGGTCGAGTCGCCCTCCTTTTCCGTGCGGACGCCGTCGGGCGAGATGATGGTCAAGCGGAGCCGCGCCCCGCGATCCTCGAACCCGAGGACGAATTGCAGCGACTCCGCCCCGCGGCATTGAAAAGTCTCGCCCAGCGGCTGCGCGGGGCGACGCGCTGAGCAGGTTCCGCTCGACCGGCGAGAAGCCGCCGCGAATCATCGTCCGCCGGACGCTGGCGTCCAGCCGCGCGTGGATCGCGGTAAACACCAGGCTGCGGAGCAACTCCAACTCCACGCGGCTGTTTTGCGATTCGTTGTGGAATGAGGTGAAGACGACGTGGCCTTGGCGGAAAGGAAACTGCGCCAGCAGCGCCGCCTTTTCCAACCTGCCGGACAACGTCCGATACTCGCCGCGAAGATAGGCGGTCGCCTTCGCCGGGTCGAAAGCGGCGGGCTGCCAGCCCGGCTCGTCGAAGTTCAGGTTGATCCACACGCCCAGGCGTTTCTGCATGGCCGGATCGAGCACTTCGGCGCGAACCGTCTGCGCGGCGCCGGCAGCGGCCTTGTTCGGCGCGATGAACTCGGGAAAGGCGATTTCCATCAGCGCGAACCGCCAGTCGGAAGCGTAGAGCGTTCCCCCGCCGCCGACGTAATCGCGGAGGCTGTCGTGGATCCGCCGGACGATCTCCGGCCGGACGCGAAACACGCCTTCCGATTCGCGTTGGCCCCCGCCGGTTCGCTTTCCCAGCCAATCCAGCGGCACGCCGCCGCAGGTGAGAAACACAACGTCGTATTTCCGCAGCCGCTCGGCGTCGAGAATGTCCTCCAGGGAAATCGACGTGTAGCGATAGCCGCGCCCGAGGGCGTCGAGCATCTTGCCCATGTCGTCGTATTCGGGGGGCGTGACGGCCAATTGCAGCGGGCGGTCGGCCTGGCCGGCTGCCGGCGGCAATTCCACGCTCTCCGGCGAGGCGGCGGCAACCCCCGCCGCGGCGGCGGCGCTTCGCCGCGGCGGCGGTCCAAGAGAAACACGATCCCCAGCGCCGCCAGAAGCCCCGCAAGCGCCGCCGCGTCGATGGAAAGCCGCCACGGGTCCGCGCCGGCGGCAAGCCGCTTGCCGCACTGGGGACAACGCCAGATCGCGAGCGAGTTTTCACGTCCGCAGGCACAACGCATTACATTGCCTTTTCTCTACCGCACCTTTCAACGAAGGCGCAGCTCTATTGTATCGCCGGCGGCCGCACGCGCAGCAACATCAACGTCGTGTCGTCGTAGCGAATTTGGCGCCGTGTTCCGCAACGCGGCGATTTCGGCCCGCCAACGGGACTCGGACGCGTCCCACCAGGCGTTCCAATCGGGCGGGGCCCCCGCTTCTTCCCGCTGCATCGCCCACTGGGCCAAGGCGTCGGTGCAGAGCACCAGTAGGTCCTCGGGATAGCAAAGCTCGTCCAGGGCGGTGAACTGCATGAGGCGGTCGCGCCCCAGGTCGAGGCTTCCCAGGGCCAGCGGATCGGCCTCGAACTCGCTCGACGCGTGCAAGGGAAAACTCCGCACCAACTCGCGGCCGCGGACGTGAAAGAGGCAACTGTCGCCGATGGCAAAGCCTTGCAAGCGGCAGGCCCCGAAGGCGCCGGGCTGGCCCCCGTCGGCGTCCGCCACGCGGACCCAGAGCAAGGTGGAGAATGCGCCCAGCGGCAGTTTCGCCCGCTGCGACCAGCCGAGCCGCGATGCGTCGATGCGCTGCGACCACGCCTGCCGCTGTTGGCCCAGCCAGGCGGCGAAGTTTTCCGGGTCGCTCGGATCGGGGGCGGCGGCGATCACCGCGTCCACGAGCACGTTGGCCCATTGCGCAGAGAAAATCGCCGACGAAACCCCATCGGCGATCGCGGCGATTCCCCGCGGCGAGTCCGCCCGGCAAGCGTCCTGATTGTGTTCCGGGCGATCCGGGTCCTTGGCGAGTGCGAAGATGCGTCCGTCGAATCGCATGGCAGTTGTGGGGGGAGAAGAGGAAAGGAGAAAGGAGTTAGGAGTTAGAATTTTGAATCGGCGCAAGTTGGTCCTGAACACTTCTGACTTCTAACTCCTTTCTCCTTTTCTTCTTTCCCTTACCGCAGCCCCGGGGCCGCTTGCGTCCCCATGTTGAGGAACTGGATCAAACACACCATGTCCGCGTTAAAGGCCATGCCGCGCGCGGCCGGCTGCAAGGGAAAACCCTCCATCACCGCATGGCGATAAAACGGCTCCGGCAGCACGCTGGACATGTGAAACAGCGCCCGGGCCAGCTCGTCCGGCAAACCCTGGTCGGTGGCCGGGAACATGAACGGATTCGGCCGCCGTGATCGACAAATGGCAATTGAACAGCAGCACGTTGCCGTCCTCCGTCGCCAGCGACTTCAGCGCGTCGGCGTAGGGGATCGGGTTGCCGTCCTGCGATTCGCCGTCGGTGATGTGGACGACGATGGGCGGAAAGCTCCGCGGGTGGCTGGCCGATCCACTCGGCGAGAATCTGATGGGCGTGATAGAGCATGTGGCACATGGGCGTGCCCCCTTCCGCCCGCGGATCGACCCACACCGGCGACTCGCAGGGAATTTCGATCATTTCGCCGGTCTCTTCGTCGGGCAGGCATTGGACGTGCGCTGTCGATCCGCGCGGGCGCGGCGCCGATGTCGCTGATGGAGACCAACATCCGTCCGGAAAGCGGCCCCAAGCAGCGCCGATTCGATGATCGGCGAGGCGTTGCGGTCGGTGCGATAGCCGAAGACGCCGATGTCCATCCAATCCTTGATTCCTTCGTCGCCGCTGGCGCGGATCGCCATGTTTTGCAGCCAGCCGTTGATGGCCGCCGCCAGTTCGTCGCACTTGCGATTCGGCGAGTTGCCCAGCGGCTCCTCCATCGAAAACGATTGGTCCAGGAGGAAGAGGAAACACGCCTTGTTTTGCCGGCTGATCTCTTGCGAATAAGGCTGGACGGACATGCTACCTCCTGGTTCCTTTCATCCCTCAATATTCTTTAATCCCGGCGAAATAAGCAATCCCTTCCAATCTCCAATCCGGCCCTGGCGGCGAAGCTTTCCCAAGCCCATTTCCAGCGCGGGCGGCTGGAGAAACGACGGCAAACTCCCACGTCCACGATCGCCCACACCGCCACCCAGGCCCCCTCCCAGCCCCGTTCCGCTGCGAATCAAGCGGCTGCCGCCGCCGCTCTCCCATTCCGCATGCTCGATGGTCACGTGGAGGAAGCCGCACGCGGCGTGCGGGTCCTCGCCCGACACGGGCTCCTCCGGGCAGACGCCCAACACGCAACGATCGGCCAGCCGCGGCGCCGGCCAGGTCCAATGCACGCGGCAGTTCCCCTGCGAATCGCGCGCCACGGCCCCATTCTCCTTTTCCTCCGCCCGCAGTCCCAGCCTTTCCGCCGACAACACCTCGTCGCGAATCCACTGGGCGAGCATCTCTTGGCGGGGGCGGAAGAGTTCGCCGTTGCGGCGAATCAACCGCACGTCGAACGATTCGTAGAACGCCTCGGGCTGGCCGTTGTCCAAGGCGGCGAGCATCGCCTCGACGCGTCGGGCGCGGCCGCGGGCGCCCTTGATCGGCTCGGCCCAAGCCGCCGGCAAGGGATAGCCCGCCAAGCACGATTGCCGCGACCACTCGACGATCGCCGCTTCGTCGCCGCGCGCGACGGCCTCTTGCAGCCGCTGGAGCGTCTCCTGCCGCTGCAGCGCCAGCCGTGCGCCTCCGCCACGGCTCCGCCTCCGCGCAGTCGGACAACGCTTCGTCGTTCCAGAGGGCGAGGATCCTGGCGTCGCGTTGGTCGAGCGGGAGGTCGTCGGGCACGTCGGCCAGCAGCTTCAGCACGGGGACGCGCCGCTGGGCGATCGCGACGCGGTTGTTCCACGTCCGGCCGACCAGCGGCTCGCAATGGGCCTCCTGAACGGCCCGCCATGCGGCGACGATCGCCGTCTCGCTGCCGGAGGCCGCGACGGCGGCCTCCAACTGGGCCATGGCGGAGACGGATTTTTCCGCCCGCTCGATCCACTCCTGGAGGCTGTGGCGGTATCCCGGCGGCAACTGGGCGGCCGTTTCGACGAGGTGTTTTTCGCCGGCCAGCGAGGCCGCGCCGCCGGTCTGCTGGGCGAGACGGCGGAGGCGTTCGAGAATCTGCACCCGCCGCCGCGCCTCGATCACGCGCGGACGCTCCCGCTCCGCCGGCGGATATTCGGCAAACAGCGCCTCGTTCCACGCTTCCACCAGGCGGCGGTCCGCGGTCTCGCTCGCTTCGTTGGGAATCTTCGCAAAGGCGGTCCATGCCTCCTGCCGGCAGACGTGTTCATAGGCCTGATAAATCGCCGGCCGCAAATGCTCCGGGGCGTCGCGGAAACTGCCGCGGCGGTTGAGCACGTGGACCGCCGCGTTCCATTGCCCCGCGGCCAACAGCCGCTCGACCTTCGCATAGGAGTAGACCACTTGCCCCAGCGGCGGGACTTCGTCCATCCGCAGCCGCGTCAGGGCGACGAGTTGCTCGGTCAATTCCTTCACCTCGACGTTCGGCAGCCGCAGCAGGTCGCGATAGAGCGGCGAAGTGATCGGCGACTGGAAATCTTCGCCGCGAAACAGCAGCTTGTCGTAGCCGGGCTGCTCGACGTGCCTCGTCCAAAGCTGCGGATCGGCGGCAACGCCCGCAACGCCACGTAGATCAACAGCGCCGAAAAGTGGTCCAAGTCGAGCGACAACAGCGTTTTCGCGTCCCGCGCGGGATGCTGGTAGGGCTGGACGCCCACTTCCAGGTTCCGCCGGCCGACCAGCGCGGGGACGCAGAGGCAATCGTAATCGACGAGCTTCAATCTCGCCGCCGGAGGCGACCATGATGTTGCGCGTGTTGCAAATCGCCGTGGGCGATGGACGCGTCGCCCAGTTCCTTGACCACGTCGATCCAGCGGTCGGCGATTGCGCCGATCGCGTCGCCTTCGCCGGCCAGGCATCGCGCCCGGACCCACTGAAACAGGGTCTCGCCCTGCACCCAGTCCATGAGGATCAGCGGATACCATTTGCCGTCGCCGGCGGAGCGGATGCTCTGGTCGCGATACTCGAATTCGACCAGGCAGCGCGGCCTGTGGTCCTTCATGTAGGCGCTGATGAGGTCGTAACGTTCGCGGCGTTCCGGCGATTCGCTGGTGAACATCCGCAGGGCGAAGGGGCGCTGGTCCTCGGCGCTGATACGCCTTGTAGACGACGGCGAAAGCCCCCGCCCAGGGCCGCGGCTGGTTTTGCGGGCCCTTTTCGATCCGGCTGGATTGCAGCTTCGGATCGCGGAAGGCCGACGCGCGGGTTTTGCAGCATCGGCACTGAAATGGGAAGCCAGCGGCCAGGACATAGATTCGCCTACGATTCCAGCCTACTCGGAGCCGGGGGCGGCGTCAATCACGGTTCACTGCAACCGCGTCGGCGGAGGCGGCGGCGGCAGAGGGTGAGGCCGAACTGGCGGAGGCGGAGGGGGCGGAATCGCCGTCGGCGGTCTCTCCGCCTGCGGTTTCGCGGGCTGCGTCAGCCACGGCCGCGGCGCCGGGGGCGGCGGCGGCGGGGGCGGAACCGGAATGCCGCCGGACATCGCCGCCGCGGGGACAATTGCCCTGACCATGCCGCGCCGGCGCAAATTGAATCGCACAATGTTCGAGCCAATTTTGATCAGGTCCCCGTCCGCCAGCGGCGCCGGCGACTGAATCGACCGCCCATTCAATCGCGTCCCCAGCCGGCTGTGGTTGTCTTCGAGGAGGAAGGCGCCGTCGGGCTGCCGCACGATCCGGGCGTGTTCTGATTCCAGGTCCCGGCCCGGATACCCCAAAAAAGGCAGCGGCAAGTGATCGCCGCGTCCGAGAGTCGTCACATCCCGGCCAAGAATCCACTCCCTTCCCGGGCGATAGCCGTCGACGACCGTCAACCAGGCTTCTTTCAGGACAAGTTGAGCCAGTCCGACCAGGGCGCCGATCGAGACGCCAAGGATGACGAATGCCGTGGCCCGGGCCGCCATGCCGGAGCCGGCGGCGGTCAACGGGTCGAAGAGGAGGCCGCCCAACAGCCCGCCGATCGCCCCGCCGAGGGCGCCGTTGCGGGTTTGGCGGCGAGACTTGTCGCAGATCCCGCCGGCCGCCCCAATTGCCAGCCCCATCAAGGTCCATCCGATCGTGCGACCGGCAAACAACCAGCCGGAGACCCGCAAAAAGACGAGATTGCCGGCCAGGCCGCCAAGGGCCCCCCCGATGCCGCCGGCAAGGAATCCGGCCAGGAGGCGGGAAAGTTGACGTTGCCAGCGGGCGTTGGCCATGCCGGAGGCCAGGTTGAGGCCGCCGCCGATGGCCGCGCCGACCAGGGCGGCGACGCCAATGACGGTCCCCATGCCGCCGCCGGGGCGCAAAAGCAGCCTTTCGGCCAGCATCCAGGCGAGCAGCGCCGCCCAGCCGCCGGCGATGCCGCTATAGTAAACAAAACGGTAAAGCGACACGCAATTTCCTCGCCAACCCTCTGGCCTAGAATAGCGGCAACGGCGGCCCGGTGCAAGCAATTCCCGTTGTTCCCAGGGCGGGTTGTTCCCAGGGCGGGTTGCCCCAGCGGCCATAAAGATTTAGGCTAATGGATGTGAGAACGCAGCGCAATCGTTAGGGACGGGAGGAGTCATGGCCACACGATTCGTCCGCATCGACTTGTCTGACGGAGCCCGCGATTTTCGCCCCTTGGCCATCGAGCCCGGCCTGGCCATGCTCGACAAAGGCGGGGCGAACGCCCGAATCCTCTTCCGCTGGATCGGGGGGATGGCGGCGGAGCCCGTTTGGGAAGGGGAATGCGTCCACTTCTATGTCCGCGACGACCGCGGCGGACGGCTGGAAGAAGTGCTCTGCCAGCCGGCCGACGAACTCGAACTTCGCGGCAGTCTCAAGGACGAGATCGCCCGGCTCCGCGAGCGGGTCCAGCACGCCCGCGCGGAAACGCCCAGCGAACGAGCCTTCCACAAGATCGTCCTGCGAACGCTCGCAGACCTCTTGGACAACCCCGACCGCACCGACCTGGGCAGTTACTTCTTCCGCTATCGCGACGTGGAAAACCGCTGGCGGCTGGTGTGGTGCTGGGGCTATCAGCGCGTCGATCAGGAACAGGCCCCGGCGGTGATCTGCACCGATCCGGACTGCGCATTGCTCTTTGTGCGGCGGCCGAAACGCGATCCCAAGTGCCCTGCTTGCGCTGCGGCGATGCCGCTGAAAAAACGAAAAAAATCAGGCTTGGGCGTCCTGCTGGCGCTGTTGCTGTTGCTGCTCTTGGCGGCCCTGTCCGGCTGGATGTTCTATCCCGAGAGCCTCACGACCGCACCGGCAGCCTCGCCGGACCAGTCGGAAGCCGATTCGAGCTGAAGGTCGCGAAGAATGGTCTTTTCGGCAATCGCGACGTGACCGGCAAGGCGGCGGGAACGATCCTCGATCCGGCCGTGGCCGCCTTCGACCCGGCAACCGGCGTCGTACGGTTCACTGCGCCGGGCGAAACGGTCCTCCACGTCCAATTGGGCAAACTGACGACCGACGTTCTCGTGACCTCGATGGCAGCGCCCAAGCCGGAACAGATTGCCGTGCAGCCAATCCACGTCAAGCCGCCGGAGAAGGTCGCCGTGCAGCCGCCGCGTCCCGACGCGCCCGTCGAGGTCGCGATCCTCAGCGACCAGGGGCAAACGGTCAGTTTTCCCGTCGGCGGCGAGTTCGGCGATTTTCGCGTCGAGGCCCGCTACCGCGACGGGCTGACGCGATTGGTGACGAAAAAGGCCGCATTGCGGACGCCCGAGCCGCCGCAGGACGCCCCGTTGGCGGCCGCTGGCGGCAAGCTGATCGGCGTGCGTCCCGGCCGGACTTCGGTCACGGCAGAGTTCGACGGCGTGCAATCAAAGACCCCGCTGGAGGCCGTGGTTTCCGCGGGCGTCGACGCCGATGAAATCCGCGTTGCCCCGACGGCCGCCACGCTCCTGCCCGGCGAAACCCTGCCCATCCGCGCGATCGGCTACAAGAACGGCAAGTCAATCGGCGACATCTCCCGGGCGGGCAAGGTCGCCTGGCAATCGGACAACGAGCAGACCGCCCGCGTCGATGGAACGGCGATCGCCGCGCTGCGTCCCGGCGAGGCCAACATCGCCGCCCGGTTCGGCTCGCTGACCAGCCAGCCGGCCAAGGTGAAAGTGGTCGAGGCGATTGCGGCCCCGTTGCGAACCGATCCGAAGACGATTCGCCTCCGCGTGGGCGAAGCGGCGCAGATCGGCGAAGACGTGTCCATTTTCCGCGGCGACGCCGATGTAAGCGAACAGTGCAAGATGACGTCCCTGCGGCCGGATTGCGTCCGCTGCCTGCCGGAGACGCAGAGCCTTGTCGGCGTCTCGACGGGCACGTCGCAAGTGGCGTTCGCCTTGGGCGACAAGTCGTGCAACCTGATCGTCGAGGTGGCGCCGGCTGAAGCGGCCGCGGCCGCCGACGCCTGGAGCGAACTCCGCATCGAGCCGAAGTCGGCGTCGATTTACCCGGGCGAGGCGCTGCGGTACGAGACGACGGCCGTGAAGGGTGGCCAACGCCGCGTCCTCGGCAAGGAAGACGGCGTGCAGTTGAGCGTCAGCAATGGCACGGTGGCCGAGGTCCTCGACGGAGCGGCCGTTGGCGCCGTTCGCCCCGGAAAGACATCCGTGATCGCGATGTTGGGCCCACAGACCGCCGAGGCGAATCTTGAAGTCGCGCCCGGCAAGCGGCCCGCCGCGGACGCGACCGTGATCGACGGCGGCGTCATCTATAAGCCGGGCGACGTTTACTACACCGGCGACGGCGGGTTCATCTTTGGCCGCGACGACGTTTGGGCCGCCTTGCGCCGCGGCGTGACCGTATACAACGGCGATGGCCAGGTTGTGGTCCGCGGCAGCGACGGCGAGTTGCAAGTCGCGCCCGCCCCGGCCGCCCGGCTGATCGTCAGCCCGGAAAATCTGTCCCTGTGGAAAGGCGAAACGGGAAAGCTGAGCAGCGTGAGCGTCAACCCGGGCGGAGGAAAGGCCCCCATCCCCGTCGAATACAAGCTAACCGTGCCGGCCGATCAGACGACCGCGGCGGTCGAAGGAAACAGCGTGCGCGGCCTTGCACCCGGCACAACCCCGTTAACCGTTGCGACCGTTGATCCGAAGTTTCCCGGACTGTCGGCGACAGTGAGCGTACAAGTATTTCCGCCCGATAAGTTGAGTATTGACCCACCCGATATTAGGCTACAAGTGGGCAAAGAAACGCCGCCGGTGACGGTTTCCGTCCGCGGGGCGGACGGCCAGAGCCATCCGGTCGAGGCCGTCCTGGAAAGCGAGGACCCGACCGTGTTGGCCCCGAGTGCGGACCACCCAGGCCGGTTCCTTGCCAAGGGGCCGGGGCAGACGCACTTGCAGGCCAGCTACCGCGGCGCCGAGGCCCTCGTGCCGGTCACCGTGGCCGGCAAGCGGTTTGCCGTCGTGCGGACGTCGCCCGAGGAGGGGAAAGACGGCTTCGACGTGCAGATCGACGTGGAAGCCGCCGTCGCGGAAGGGCCGTTGGAGTATCGCGTGTATGCGGCGGGCGAGACGCCGCCGGAGAATTGGGTTTCCAATCAACCGCACGGCGAAAATCGCCTCGCGGTCTTGCGGAGTTCGCCGATGGCCTACGGTCCGCCGGGGACGATGTACCATTTGATGATCGAGTCGCGGGACGCCGCCACGAAAACGGTCCAGCAATACCCGCTGACGTTTCGCGCAAGGTCTCGATCGAACGGGAAGAGAACCAGTAATGGCATTTCCAGATGAACGCGATCGCAACTTGATCCGCCGCGCCGAGCAGGTGGAGCACCTGGCGACCGGCCTGTGCGATTGGCTCTCGGAGTTCAACCCGGCCCGCAGGACCACCGATCTGCTGCCCATCGCCGAGAGCGACGAGTTCGAGGTGTTGCAGCTTCGCCGCCTGGCGGGCAGCTTGTACACGTCGGCGAAGGTGCCGGTGGCGGCGGCGGCCTACGGGGCCTCGCAGGTCGGCAAGAGCCTGTTCATGGGCCAGGTGCTCCGCCCGCACAGCGAGGACTATTGCCCCATCGGCGGCGACGAGACCCTCGGCCGAGCCGGCCTACTACAAGAACCTCTCCTTCGACAACGACCTCAATCCGCAGTGCGGCTCGCAGGAAGCCACCGCCCTGGTCACCCGCTTCACCACCAAGGACCGCATCGGCGCCAGTCGTTCTCGCCGAATTACCCGGTGATGGTGCGGGCGTTGACGCGGGTGGAGTGGCTGCGGGTCTTGGCCCGCGGCTTCCATGCCGAGTGCAAGACGCCCGCCGCGAACCTGGCAGCAGGGCGAATTGGAGGAGCTCTTCGAGGACCTCGATCGCCGATCACTCCGGCGACCGAGGTCGATCGCCGCTGGCGGATGGACCTGCTGGACGCCTATTCCTACATGCGCGCTGGTCGATCGCCGCGGATTCCAGGCCAAGGAGGCGATCTTCAACGGGCTGTTGAGCCGCTATCCGCTGAGCGAAGAGGGCTACGTCGCCGCGGCCGCCGCCATCTTCTGGGACAACTGGGAATTCGTTGACCGGAGTTGTTCGTCAAGATCGCCGCCTTCTTGAAGCGGATCACCCTGGGCGAACACGATCCGGCCATCTTCACCCACTGGGCCGGCGTCCGCTTCCTCCTGGACAGCCAGCGCTCGAAGTGCTACGAACGCCCCATGTCGAGGGTCTGGCAGCAGCGTCGCCTGGAACGACATCTACCTCGTTCCGAAGGACAAGTACTACGTCCTCGACTATCGGCCCGGCACGGGCGCTGGGCGACGAGGAACTGGAGACGATCCAGGCGGGCATGTTGGAATTGGTCATGCCGGTGCTCCCCCATCGCCTCAGCGACGACTGGCGCAAGGTGATCGAGCAGATGGACTTTCTCGACGTGCCCGGGATGCGGGCCGTGCGCACCGGCATCGAGCAGGGCAAACGCACCGAGGCCAACAGCGTCGAAGAGCAGATGGAGATCGTCAAGCGCGGCAAGGTCTCCTATCTTTTCGAGCGCTACACCGACGAGCTTGCAGATCCAGACCCTCTTCCTCTTGCTCCGCGGCGGCAACCTGGAAGTCAAGGCGCAGATGAAGCATCACGTGGACAAGTGGGGCCGCGCCCGCTACGGCGAGAAGGTCTGGCCGCACAAGGTCCAGGACGAGATCGCCCGCCCTCTTCGTCGGCATGACCGGCCTGGACGAGGAGTTCCGCAACCGCGAAATCTACGCGGAGAAAATCCTCTACGACACCCGGCTGAATCAACTGCTCGACACGCTGCGGATCGGTGTTGAACGACTTCGGCGGCAAAGGCAAGTCGTTCAACAACGTCTACCCCATCCGCTATCCCGGCACCTGGGACACCAACGAGGAGCAGCGGCAGAAGGAAGACCCGGAGAAATGGGTCCGCGCCGCGAGGCTTTCCTCCAGTCCGAGTATGGTCCGCGAGTACGTCCGCGCGCCGGAGCTGCGTTGGGAACGCGTGCATGGAGGACGACGACGGCGGCCAATCGCTGATCGCCGCCGGCATCCGCGCGGTCACCAGCGCCGACGCCAAGCAGAACCAGCTGCAGAAGGAGTTGGTCGAAGTGCAAAACCGCCTCTTGCAGCTCTCCCGCGGCTGGGTCGTCGATCCCGACACCAACCTCGACCGCGAAAAGCGCCTTGCGGCCGCCAAGAAGGTGCATCGATTGGCTCGCCGCCGACGATCGAGGCGGTCTACTACCGCGTGCACGCCTTGCAGGAATCGCTGTGCGTCGCCGACGGCGAGGAGATGCAGCTTTCCGACTGCGGCGACGCGCAGAGCCGCCGCACGCGGCGACCCCTTGCCGCGGCAGCTGCACAACTTCCTGCACGAGTGGGCCACCGTCGCCGTGCCCAAGCGGTTCGAGGCCTACTGCAACGCGCCACAAGGAGGGCGAGCCCTGGCTGGATCCCAACGACGTCAACGCCTTCGCCCGCTATCTTCGCGACTATCTCTGCACGGAGAAGGTGTTCGCCGAGTTGGTGGGCGTGTGCAGCCGGTGGTGAACCTGAAGACGCGGGACGAGGCCGCCCGCCGCCGCGCGCGGCGAAAGTACGTCCGCATCATCCTCAACGACTACGTCCTCAACCCCGGCCCCAGCCAGGCCCCGCTGCCGCTGGACGAAGCCGTCGCCGCAGGCCGGCAGCGGTCGTCCGCGGAGCAGGACTTCAGCCGCTTCGGGCTGATGGCCTCGTTCGTCGAGCGTTGGGCCAAGCGGCTGCCGCAGGCCCTGGCCCTGGGCGCCGGCGAGCACGTCAAGCTCCCGCCGGGCAACGGCGCACTGATCCATATCCTCGAACCGTACGACAAGTAAAACCAGAAATTCGAATATCGAAATCCGAAACAAATCCAAAATGGAAAATTCAAACCGCATTGACCGCCGCCTTGCCCGCTTCCGCCGCCCGCGCCGTTTCGGTCATTTGAGTTTCGGTCATTTGAATTTGTTTCGGATTTCGGATTTTGGATTCCGGATTTTGAACGTCCCCGCTCCTCCCCGCTGATCCCACGGCCATGCACATCCTTTTCGCCAACACCGGCGTCCAACTCGTCTGCATCCCGCTCCGCGGCGGAGCCGCTACCAGGGCGGCCAGATCGGCTACGGCTGGCAGCGCTGCCGCACGGCCGCGGAGCGAGGAAGGCGAGTCCGCCAAGGCGCTATCCCTTCATCCAATGGCAGATCATCCAGGCGGGCGCCACGCGGCTGTTCCTGGCCGTCGACACCACCTGCGGCGATCCCGAGGTCGGCTACTTCTGCCAGGCCGCGCTCGCTGACCAAGGATTTCGTGATTCGCCTGGACGGGCTGCTGGACCTGGAGCAGCGGCCGCTTGAAGGGAGTGCCGCCGGTCGAGGTCTGCATTCGCCCCGCCACGGCCACGGCCGGCGACGCCAAGCACGTCCACATGGTGATCGACTTCGGCAACAGCCGCACCGGCGCGCTGCTGGTCGAGCTGACCGGCGAGATCAGCGCAGACGCCGCAGATGCTCCCCTTCGAGCTGCTCAACCGCTATCATCTCGACGCCTGGAACGAGGCGGGCGAGGCCGTCAACGTGCCCGGCGGCGCGGTGGTTCTCCTCGAAGACCCACTGGTGCAACACGCCCTATCTCCCCGCCCTGCCGCAGAAGAAGATCGAGTATCACACCGTCGCCGACGGAGGAACAGCCGCGGCGGCTGGTTCGGCCGCGGCAAGAAGCCCCGCCAGAACAAGGTCGAAGTGGTGGTCGTCGCCGCCGCTGTTCGACGACCTCTCCATGGTCCGCATGGGCCGCGAGGCCGACGACGTGGTCCAGGTGATGCGGGCCGAGGGCGACATCCGCACCGGCGTCAGCTCGCCGAAGCGCTACCTCTGGGCCGACGACGCCAGTTGGCTCGAAGGCGGCCAACTGGCACATGGCCGATCCCGGCCGACCGCTGCCGCACCGGCACCTACGCGGCCACGCTCCAGGGGCCCCTGCTCCGCTTCGTCCACGAGGACGACCGCGACTTCCTCCTGGAGGACGACGAGCCGAAGGAGAGCGAGTACGCCGCCGAGACGCCGCTGAAGCCGCGGCACGCCCCGCGCGCCATGATGACCGCCGCGCTCTACGAGATGCTCTGCCAGGCCTACAGCTACGTCAACTCGCCGGCCTACCGCAACAAGTCGGGCGAGGGCGGGCGGACCCGCGAAATCCGCACCCTCACCCTCAGCTATCCCAGCGGCATGATCCAGGCGAGGAGCGGAAACGGCTTCGAGCCGCCCAGGGCAACAAGGCGATCAACATCTTCGCCATGACGCTGGGCAAGAACCAGCGCGTCAAGCCCGAGTTGAACCTGGGCATCGACGAGGCCAGCGCCGTGCACCTGACGCTACATCTGGAGCGAGCTGCGGATGCTGGGCCAGGACCCGCGGCTGTGGTTCTCCACGCTGCGGCAGGACCGCGGCCGGAAGAAGCCCAAGGCGGAAGAGGCGGCCGAGCCCGGCGGCGCCGGCGCCGGCCGCCCGCCGCCGCGGCCGGCCCGGGATTGCAGCGCCCCGGCGATGCCCGCCGTCGCCGGCGCCGCCGCAGACCGACGCCTTCGGCGACGAGGCCAACGAAATCCGCATCGCCTGCATCGACATCGGCGGCGGCACCACCGACCTGATGATCGCCAAGTACAACTTCGAGTCGAAGATCGACGACTCGATCCGCGGCCAGGTCCTCCACCAGGACGGCATCTCGCTGGGCGGCGACCAATTGGTCAAGCGGCTCCTGGAAGTCGATCATCGTCCCCCACTTCGCCGAGGCCCTGGGCCTGGAAGACGAGGACGTGCAGTTGCTCTTCGGGCCGGAGGTGCCGCGGAACCGCGAAATCCGCGCCCAGCGCGTCAACTGGATCAACCGCCTCTTCGTCCCCCTGGCCCAGGCCTACCTGAACAACGCCAGCGACGACGTCACCGAGCCCATCTCCCACACCGATCCCGAAATCGTCGATCCCGTCGTCGTCGAGTCGCTGCAGAAGGTCGTGCGACAAGGTCCGCGGGCCGGGCTACTACAACGCCCAGCAGGAGCTCGACCTGGTCTACGACCGCGGCCAGTTCGAGGGCGTCGTCTACGACGTCTTCGACGAGCTGCTCTTCGACTTCTGCCGCCGCATCGCCGACCTCGAGGCCGACGTGGTGCTGCTGGCCGGGCTGCCCTCGAAGCTCGGCTACATCCAGCAGTTGGTGAAGATGTACGTGCCGCTTTCGCCCTCGCGCATCGTGCCCATGCACAACCACTACGCCGGCAATTGGTATCCCTACCAGGACGAGAAGGGCCACAACCCGGGCGTGATCGTCGATCCGAAGAGCCCGGTGGTGGTCGGCGCGGCCATCGAGTTCATGGCCCGCCACGGCATGTTGCCGCAGTTCAAGTTCGAAATGAAAGGCCGCATGCACGGGAGAACACCTATTACTGGGGCGTGATGACCGACGCCACCTCGGGCATCCGCCCCGAACGCATCCTCTTCACCACCGCCGAGGACCAGTCGCGCGAGGAGATCACCGAGTTCAGCACCAGTTCGCAGCGGGTGCTGATCGGGCGGAAGGCTCAGCGGCGACGAGGCGCCCAGGCCACGCCCGTCTACCTGCTGAAAATGGACGTCGGCGACCGCATCGGCCCGACGCGAAATCACACGTCAAGCATCAAGCGAAAGCACGCCACCCGCGAGGAAGAGGAAACCCTCGCCTGCGAGTCGGTCAGCGGGCATGGTCGCCGGCGAAGACGCCGTGCTCGGCGAGAACGTCTTCTTCGGCTGGCGGACCCTGGCCGACGAGCGCTATTACCTCGACACCGGTGGACTGGACAACATCGAACTTGGCGCTCGACGCGCGTAGCGGTTCTCCCAGGAGTCGGAAGCATGTCGTCGGAAGCGGGACCGGGAACGGCGGAGAGTCTGGGCAAGCGGCTCGACGCCGTGCTGACGCGGCTGGAATCGGCGACGGACACCCTTCACGCCCGCGTCGAATCCGTGGACGCCGCGCTGCAAGCGATCGCCCGTCAACAGCCGACGTCCGCCCCCGAGGCGGCGCCCTTCCCTGCCTTCGCTCCCGCCGCCGGCGACGATTGGCAATCCGCGCTTCTGGGCCGCGATCTGGCCGAGGGCCCGGCCTTGGATGCGCAGCGGCGGCGATTGCTGGGCGGCGTGCTCGCGGGCGACCCCGCGGCCGCGGCGCTGGTGGGACTCCTCTTGCTCTTTCGCTCCGCGGCGCCGGAGAAGATGTCGGCGCTGTTGAAGGACATCGGCGAGGCGTATTATCGCTGGCGGCCGCAGATCGGCGGCGGCGCCGACGACATGGAGCAGGCGCTGGTCGCCTCGCTCCTGCGGACCTGCGAGCAGGCCGGCATTTCCAACACAATCGAACTGGTTCATCCGGGCGAGCGATTCGACGCCGCGCGGCACAACGCCTCGGAGCGGGGCGTGGAAGTCGTCCAGCCGCTCGGATGGATCGTGTTGCGCGACAACGGCAAGGTCTACACGAAGGCCAGCGTCGCCGTAAAATAAAACTGCGTATGAACACCTTTCAGTGCACGAACTGCGGCGCCCAGATTCAACGGCCGACCCAGCCGTATAGCTGCCCGCAATGCGGTCGCCAGGCGGTGGGGCTGTTTCGCTTGCTCGGACCTGCGCCAGCCGTTCCGCCGCCGCCGGGCTGGCCGGGACATTTCCCTCCTCCTCCGCCGCCGCCGCCCGGGGCGCCGGGAGCGCCCGCTTGGCCGTGGCCGCCGCAAGGAGTTGCGCCGCCGACAGGCGCGCCGATTCCACCGGCCATTCCGCCGGCCCAGCCATCGGCAACGTGGCCGCCTGGAGGCGTTGCGGCGACGCCGGGCGTGCCGGCGCAGCCGCCCAGCGCGCGTTCGCATGTCGCCGGGCTCGGCGGCCCAGCCCACGGTGGAGCGCCTCGGCAGCCGACAGAAACGCCGCCGGCGGCGCGTCAATCGCCGCCGCTCGCGCCCACCGTCAAGCCGCCGGTCGCCGGCCCGAAGGCCCCGCAAGTCGCCGCCGCCGCCATTGCCCAAGGCGACATTGATCCCGCCTGCCTCGTCCGCGCCGCTTCCGGTCGCGGAACCGTTGCCCCCTTCGCGTCCTTCCCCGCCGCGTCGGCCCGTGAAACCGCAAGCGAGCGGAAAAGTCAAGCGACCTGCGGCGCCGGCAAGCGAGACGAAGCCGCCCGCACCGCCTGCCGCCCCTCCGCCGCCCCGCCCCGCGGTTCGGCCAAGGCCGATTCGTCCGGAGCGGTTCGCCTGGGCATTTCCCGCGGAGCCTCCCGAAGAGCGGGACGCCCTTCCGCTGCGGCACGCCCCGGCGATCGACTCGGCCGGCCGGATTTTCGTGCAGATGGGCGGACGATTGTTCGCCCTGCGGGAAGCGGAGAGCAAGCCGCAGGTCTTGTGGGAATACGTGATCGGCAAGCATGCGCCCGGTCCGGTGGTCGTCGGCCCGGAGGACGGCGTCTTCCTCCACGCCGCGGACGGCTGCCTGCACTGCATCGATGGGGCGTCCGGCAAGCAGAAGCGGCCGCCGGCCTATGTGGGCGAGCCCCTGGGCAGCGCAGCGCCGGTCGTGGACCGCGAGGGCAACGCCTGGATCAGCGCCCCGGAGGGCGGCATCCTCAAGGTTGACGCCCGCGGCCGCGTACACGAGCCAAGCCCATTTTTCCGCTCGCGACAGAAGTTCGATTCCGCCGGCGTCCTCGTGGGCGGCGCCCTCTACATCCTCGCCGAGAGCGGCGCGATCTTCGCCATTGCAACCGAGGGCCAACAGGGCGCGAGCCTCTGGAGCCACGCCGGCGATCGGGGATTTGCCGGCTGGCGAGCCGGCGCCGCGCCAGCCGTGACCGACGACGGCCTCTTGGTTGTCGCCGGACATGACCAGTTTCTGCTCGGTTTCGCCGCCGACGGCGATCTCCTTTGGAAGACGCAAATGCCCGGCCAAACGCTCGGCGCTGCCCGTGATCGACCGCCATGGGCAAATCTATGCGGGAGTGGGCCTGTTTCCCCGCGGGCGGAAGTCGCGCGGGTCGCTGGTCTGCGTGGACGGCAACAGCCACAAAATCCGCTGGGAGCGGACCGCGGCGGGAGCGGTCGAATCGACGCCCGCGATCGGCGACGACGACGCGATCTATTTCGGCGACAACGCCGGCGTGATTCACGCGGTCGATTTTCTCGGCAACGTCCTGTGGACCGCGGCGGTCGGCTCGCCCGCGCGAGCGCCGGGACGATTTTTGCCCCCGGCCGCGTCGCTTTCGGCCTGGACAACCAGACGCTTATCGTTTTGCGGTGTTCGTCCCCCGGCCTGGCGACCTCCGGCTGGCCGAAGTTTGGCGGCGGCTTGGGGCAACGCGGAAGCCGATGACGGAGCGGTTTACCTCGGCGTCGCCCAGTTGTGGTCCTGAGCGGCTTGGTAAATCGCCTCCATGACGCGCACGCGGGAAGCGGCTTCCGCGGGCGTGACCAACGGCGGACCCTTCTTTCCGCCCACGGCGTCGAGAAACGCGTCGATGGGATCGGCCACCCGGCGCGGCAAGTCCTTCCAGACGCGATGGCGGTCGCTGCCGGGCACTTTCTTGCTTTGATAGAAGAGCTGGCCGTTGAAAATCACCGCGTGACCCTCCGTGCCGGCGATCTCCAGGGAAACGGGATTGGCCACGTTGACCCAAGACGCGGCAATCACGGCGGTTGTCCCCTGGCGGAACCGTAGCAAGGCCTCGCCGCAGTCGTCGGTCTTGCCGTAGCGGCCGACGACGACCTTGATGTCGGCCGCCGCCGCTTCGACATCGTCGTCCAACAGCCACATCAGCAAATCGAGCGAGTGCGTGCCAAGGTCGCCGAAGCAGCCGGTTCCCGCCCGTTTGGGATCGGTCATCCAGAGCGTCGGGCCGTGGAACCACTCGTCCAACTCGCCCGAGTGGCAGTTCGACGCCCGCACGCGCGTGATCTTGCCGAAGTTGCCCTTGGCGATCTGATCCTTGAGGAAGCGATGTGCGGGCACGCCGCGGTTGAAGTAACCCATGTTGAAGAGCACCCCGGTGCGCTGGATGGCGGCGGCGATCTCCGCGGCCTCCTTCGCGTTCATGCCCAACGGCTTCTCCACGAACAAGTGCTTGCCCGTTTTCGCCGCCGCCAGCGCCAGCTCGCGGTGGCGGTCCGTCTCGCTGAAGATCATCACCGTGGAGACCTGCGGATCGGACCAGATTTCCTCAAGCCGGGCGACCTTCGCGCCGACCTGTGAGGCGCAATCCTGGGCCTGCTTCGCGTCGGCGTCCCAGACCCACTTCACGCGGACATCGTCGCGGGCCTGAATCGCCTTGATCATCGCGGGGGCGTGGATGTGGGCGACCCCAACAAGCGCCGCGACGATCGCGGCCGGCTTCTGCTCCGCCGCGGAGCAACCGAGCGGGAATAAAAACGGACTTGCAAGAACGAGAATCAGAACGTCCAAACGGCGATTTCATCGAAGAATCCTCGATTTATTCTCTTCGCATTGAGTTCAACGCCTTGGCGGCCGTGTCGCGAACCTCGTCGCGCGAATCGTCCAGGGCGTTCGACCAACGCCGCTTCGGCGGCCTTGGCGGCGGGTCCCAAACGGCCCAACGCGCGCGCGGCGGCGCGGCGAACGTCGGCGTCGTCGCTCGTGAGCGCGCCGGTGAGCGGCGATGTGGCCCCCGCGCCGATCCACCCCAGCGACTCGACCGCGGCGCGACGGATCGCCGGGTTCGCATCGGCGACGGCCTTTTCGACTGCCGGCATCGCCGCCGGTCCGATCTGCCCCAAGGATCGAGCCGCGGCGCGGCGGACATCGGCGTCGGCGTCGCCCAGCGCGGCGACCAAGGCGGCGACAGCTTCCGCTTCGGGCCCGACGCGGCCCAAGGCGATCGCCGCCTGCCGCGCCCGCCGCCGCCGGAGTGAAGCGTTTCGATCAGTCCGCGCAGCGCCTTCCCTTGCCGCGAGATCTTCCAGAGGGCAAGCGCCGCGGAAACGCGGACGCCGCCGTCCGGGTCGCCCAGCGTCTTTTCCAGCGCAGAAACGGCCGGCCGGGCGGCGACGCCGATGTTCCCCAAGGCCTCGGCGGAATTGCGGCGGACCGAAGCCAGCGCGGACGCGAGCGTCTCGGCCAGCAGCGGCGCGGCGGGCGCGGCGTCCTCCCCGATGCGTCCCAGGGCCCAGGCCGCCCCGGCGCGGACGTACTCGTGCTCCTCGCGATTCTCCAAGAGTTTCTGCAACGGCGCGACGGCGACGGCGGCTTCCGCTCCCCGCTGGCCCAGCGCGTAGACGGCCCACCAGCGAACCCGCATGTCCGCGTCGGACAGACGCCTTGCCAGCCGGTCAAGCGAGTCGCGTTGCGGGACGGGGCCCTGCTCGCACCGCGCGACGGCCGCCCAGGCGACGACGAGAACGGGGAAAATCGCGGCTGTCCGCATCGGCGCGTCGCCTCAAGGACGGAGATTCACAAGCTCGCGGCGGAGATTCGACGGGGCCGCTTCCGCCGCCGCGGGCTTTTGCGCCCCTTCCGGCGCGATCCGGAACAGGTCCACCTTTTGCGTCTGGCCCTCGCCGCCGACTTCCGTGTAGATGCGAAACTGAAGGTCGGACGCCTTCTTCACCGCCTGATAAATGGCGTTGATCTGATTCTCCTGCTCATCGAGCAGGATGAGTTGATCCTGCGCCGCCTTCTTCGCCTTCGCGTCCTTCGAGTTCGCGGCGACATTGAACCACTGCGCCTGGGCGGCTTTAATCTGTCTCTTGGTGGCGATCATCTCGCCGTGCCGGAAGGGAACATACGGCGATTCGTGCGGCGCTCGAGGCCGGGCGGACAGCGCCGCCGCCTTGTGGGTCGCCGGCGCCAACGTGGAAACGTTCGCCGCCTTATGGATCACCGACACGGAGACGCTCGCCGCGCGCCCCTTGACGTCAAAGGAAATGCGGAGGCCGTAGTTGCTCAACGTCGGATCGAGGAAAAGAACGTCGGCCTTTCCCTTCGCCGGGATCGGCGTCGTGTCGGGGCTGGCCGCCTCCGGTGCGCCCTTGTTGGGCTTTCTTCCGGCGGCGGCCGCCTCCACCTTCAACTGGTGCGCGGGGAACTGCCCGCCGTCCAACCCGAGCACTTGCAGACGAATCGCCGCGGCGTCGGGCAAAGAACTCCGCTTCAGGTTGACCTTCACCGTGCCTTTGTCCAGGTCCACCATTTGCGCCGCCTTCTCCACGGGGAGCGAGAACGGGAGGAACCGGGACGCCCCGCCGACGGCAATCAAGACGCCGCAATTGCGCAAGGAATCGGCTTTGGCGTCGGCGGATTTGAGCCAGCCGAATTTCAATTCCTTCGCCTCCAGCCAGAGCCGCGCCACATCCGCCGCGGCAGACGCGTCCTTCTCCGCTCCAGACGACGCGATCGCAATGATCCAGCTCTCCTTCCCTGCTGGATCGCCGCTTTGTCGCAAGACAAATTTCGGCGTGTCGCGGCCGGCGCCCTCGCCGTTGAGCACGTTCATCCCCAGCGAACCGGCCGGCGGCAGGGCCACGGTCCCAAGGGAAACCGACTTGCCGGCGGCGACGGCGGGAAGGGCCGCGGGCCGCAGACCGGCGAGAACATCGACTGGCTTTGCCGCGGGCGGCGGCGCAGGCGGCGGCTGCGGCGGCGGAACGGGGGCCGCTTGCACTGGCGGTTGCGGCTGCGGTTTGGGCTCGACCTTTTGCGGCGGCGCCTGCGCCACTTTGGGCTGCGGCGGTGTGATCTTCGCCGCCGGGAGCGCCGCCGGCGGGGACGGACTGGGCTTTGACGGCGGCGTCTTTGGCGATTCCGATTTGGGCTCCTCGGATTTTGTCGCCGGGGCGGGCGCTTTTTGCTCTTGCTGTGCTCGCTCCGCCCACTCGGCAATCGGGTCCGGCTTGCGGCCAACGCCTTTCTTGTTCCCGTCTCGCGGCGAATTCAATTCCGTCGCCGCCGTCGTCTTCGATTTTTCCCCCGACAACATCATAATGGTCGCGCCGACAACGAGACTGCCCGCCAAGGCCGCTCCCGCGACCAGGGCGATCTTCCACCCGCCGGCGGCAAGCCATTGCCGCGGCTGAAAACGAACTCCGCCGGCCGGTTTGGCCGTCGTCGTTTCGGCCGCGTCGGACGGCGATTTCTTTACGGCTGGCGTTTCGCCGCTTTGCCGCGCTCCGGGCGCCCTGGGCTTGCCGGGCGAGGAAGAAGGCTTCTTTGCGGCGGCCGCCGCGGCCTTGCCGCTTTCTTGCTCGACTGCGGGCAGCACAACGACCGCCTTCGATTGACTCGCCGACTTCCATTGCTGCAACGCCCGACTGATCTCCGCCGCCAATTGAAACCGCTCCTCCGGACGCTTCGCCATCATCTTCGCGCAGATGTTCGACCAATTCCGGCGGCGTGTTCGGCCGCAGGCTGCGAATGCTCCGCGGCTGCTGGGTCTGGTGCTTGAGGATGCGCTGGTGCAGCGTGCCGTCGGGAAACGGCGGATGGCCGATCAAGAGGAAATAGAAGGTGCAGCCGAGGGAATAAATGTCCGCGCGGTGGTCGACGCCGGGCGTCCCCAAGGCTTGTTCCGGCGACAAGTAATCCACCGATCCGAGGATCCGCTCGTCCGGCCGCTCCGGCTCGCTCCCGCGCCCGACCAGCCGCGCCAAGCCCATGTCCAAAATCTTCACCACCCCTTGGGGATTCACCAGCAGATTGGAAGGCTTGATGTCGCAATGGATCATGTTGCGGGCGTGGGCGTGGGCCAAGCCTTCCGCGGCCTGGGCGATGTAATTGGCGGCGCGGCCGCATTCCAGCGGACCTTCGCGCTCGACGAGGTGTTGAAGGTCCTGCCCGGCAACGTATTCCATGACGATGTAATACCGGTCCCCCTCATTGTTGACGCTGTACGCCTGGACAATGTTGGGATGATCCAAGGCGGCGATGGCGCGGGCTTCGGCAAAGAACCGCTCCAACGACGCCCGATCCTTGCCGATCTGCCGCGAGACGACCTTCAGGGCGACGCGACGGTTCATCGTCGTGTGTTCGGCGAGGAAGACGCTGCCCATCCCTCCCCGGCCGAGAAGGTTGAGCAGCTTGTACTTTCCCATGAAGAAGGCGGTAAGCCCGGCCAACAGCCCTCCCGCCTGCCAGGGCGTGATCAAGCCGTGCCGCGTCAGCAGCTTGGCGATGGCCGTGGGATCGGTCAGTTGTCCGGCGACGCCGCGAGCCTCGGCCAACTGCTCATCTGCGAGCAGTCGGCTCTTTTCCAATCCGGCAAAGAACTCGGCCGCGGTCGTAATCGCCATGAGGCCCCACCCCCCTGCCCTTGGGGGGAAATTGCAAGTACGCGCATCCCCCGCTTAGTCTAGCCGTCGGAGAGAGAAATTGCAAACATTCCCCGGCATTTCTGCGACCATGCGCCATCTTTTTGCCACTGGCGATGCGTCGGCCTATGTGTGCCGCGGCAGGGTCCGCTCGTAGACGGCAGCCTCGGTAACAATCTTATCGACGCGGACATCGTAGGGGAGCACAGGCACGTCGGGAAAGATTTGACACTGGAAGGCGACCGCCACAATCGCCGCATCGTCGCGGACTTCGCGGAAAAGGCGATCGTAGTATCCCCTTCCATAGCCGATCCGTCCACACTGGCGATCAAAGGCCAGGCCCGGCGCGACGATCAAATCGAGTTCCTGCGGCAAGACCAATCGGTCAGCGCCTGCGCGGAGGTCCGCCTTGGGTTCGAGAATGCCCATCGTGCCCGGCGCCAACTCCTCCAGACTTTCCAAGCGAAACAAACCGAGGCGATTTCCAACACAATACGGAACGACAACCCGCTTTCCTTCGGCAGCGGCCGCGGAAAGGGACTCGTGGACGCCCACCTCCGAACGGAAGCTGACATAAAACAAGATCGTGTGCGCGCGGGGGTATTCGGGCTGGCAGGCCAGTCGATCGAGGATGCGTCGGCTGATCGCTTCCGCATCGATTTGCCGCCGGCGACGGGCGCTGGCTTCCTTGCGGATCTGGCTTTTGCGGGCGTGGCCTTCGGCAAACGGATCCATCTTCGTTCCTGAGGGGGGGATTGCCTCAATTCTCCTCCAGCATAGCAAATCGACAAGAAGCGTGCGTGGGGGGTGTCAACGAGCAATTCACCGTTTTTCAATCCTTAACCACGTCTTTTGGCACTACCCCCCCTACTGGCAAAACATCTCTTCATGCTGCAAATCAGGAATTTATTCATCTTGACATATCCAAATGTTACGATATTATAATAAGAGAACACGTTTGCGGAGCAGCCAACCAATGCCCAATCCCATGGCCGAGCTGATCGATCTTGACGATCTGAGCCAGGCGGCCGAGTGCCTGCGACTTCTGGCCCATCCGCATCGACTGCGGATCGTCGAGATGCTGCTGGCCGAGCGATACACCGTGGGCCAACTCGCCGAGGCGTGCGGAGTGGCCAGTCACGTCGCTTCCGCGCACCTGCGCCTGATGCAGCGCTGTGGAATGCTCAGCCAGCAGCGCGACGGACGCAAGACGTATTACCGCGTTTGCGAACCATGTTTGCGCGAGTTTCTCGTTTGCATTCGCCATCGTTTTACCAAGACAGGGAGAAATCCATGACTTTCGCTGCCATTGCCCCGGTGGAGTTGCATGCCTTGCGGCTGGGCGGCCAGCCGGTGGAGTTGATTGATGTTCGCACCCCAATCGAGTTCCGCGAGGTACACGCCGATCTGGCCCGCAACGTCCCGTTGGACTTGCTCGATCCGGCGGCCCTGTTGCGAAGCCGCGCGGACGCCGGGCGGCCGCTGTATGTGATCTGCCGCTCGGGCGGCGCAGCAAGCAGGCGTGCGAAAAGCTCGCGGCCGCGGGCGGCGCCAACGTCGTCAATGTCGAAGGCGGAACGCAGGCGTGGACCGCCGCGGGGCTGCCGGTGGTCCGCGGCCGAAAAGCATTCGCCTTGGAACGGCAAGTTCGCATCGCCGCCGGGTCGCTCGTCCTGTTGGGCGTCGCGCTCGGGCGGCTGGTTCATCCGGCGTGGTTCGCCCTGGCGGCCTTTGTCGGCGCCGGCTTGATTTTCGCCGGCGCGACCGACACGTGCGCCATGGGAATGCTGCTCGCGCGGATGCCGTGGAATCGCGTGAAGCCGGAAGCAAACTCCTCGTGCGGATGCCGATCATGAAACTGCTGATTGTCGGAGGCGTGGCCGGCGGCGCCTCGGCCGCGGCCCGAGCGCGACGCCTTTCGGAAGACGCCGAAATCGTCCTCTTCGAGCGAGGGCCGGACGTCTCTTTTGCCAATTGCGGCCTGCCCTACTACCTCGGCGGCCAGATCGCCGACCGCGGCAAGCTGCTGATCGTCACACCCCAGCGGCTCCGCGAACGGTTCAGGTTGGACGTGCGGACGCAGACCGAGGTCGAGTCGATCGACCGGGCGGGCAAGTGCGTCGTCGCCCGCGATTTGACCACGGGGCGGGTCTATCGCGAGGGCTACGACAAGCTGATTTTGGCCCCCGGCGCCGAGCCGGCGAGACCGCCAATTCCCGGCGCCGACCTGCCCGGCGTCTTCAGCTTGCGAAATCTCCATGACGCGGACCGCATCAAGCGGGCGCTGGACGGCGGCGTGCGGCGGGCGGTCGTCGTCGGCGCCGGTTTCATCGGCCTGGAAATGACCGAATGTCTCGTCCACCGCGGCGTCGCCGTCGCGCTGGTCGAGTTGGACCAGCAGGTCCTGCCCCCGCTCGATCCGGAAATGACCACGCCCGTGGCCGAGCAACTCCGCGCGCACGGCGTCGAGTTGTTCTTGGGCCAATCGGCCCAGGCGATCGAAGCATCGCCCGAAGGGCTGATCGTGCGGCTTCCGTCGGGGCGTCGCTTGGCGGCGGAGTTGGTCGTGTTGGGCGTCGGCGTGCGGCCGGAAAATCGACTCGCGGTCGCGGCGGGGCTGGAAGTGGGGCCCGGCGGCGGGATCCGCGTCAATGAGCAGTTGCAAACGAGCGATCCGGACATCTACGCCGTGGGCGACGCGATCGAAGTGAAAAACTTCGTCACCGGCCAGGCGGCGCAGATTCCGCTGGCCGGACCCGCCAATCGCCAAGGCCGCCTGGCCGCCGACCACATCTTCGGCCGCGCGGCGCGATATCGCGGCACGCAAGGGACGGCGATTGTCGGCGTGTTCGAGGCGACGGCCGGCATCACCGGGGCCTCGGAAAAGCTCCTCCGCCGCATGGGCCGCCCCTGGCGTAAGGTCTACGTCCATCCGGCCCAGCACGCCGGATATTACCCCGGCGCCGAAGGCATGACGCTCAAACTCCTCTTCGACCCGGAGAGCGGCCGCATCTTGGGCGCGCAGGCCGTCGGCGGGGCGGGCGTGGACAAGCGAATCGACGTATTGGCCGTGGCCATTCAGGCGGGAATGACCGTCTTCGACCTGGAGGAAACGGAGTTGGCTTACGCCCCGCAATACGGCTCGGCCAAGGACCCGGTGAACATGGCCGGGTTCGTCGCCGCCGGCCTGCTCCGCGGCGACCACCCGCAGATCGACCTGGAGACAGCGCTGCGGCAGTCGGCGGACGGGGCGTCGAGTTTGCTGCTGCTGGACGTTCGCACGCCGCAGGAATACGCGGGAGGCTGCATTCCCGGGGCGATCAATCTGCCGCTGGACGAGCTGCGCTCCCGCTTGGCCGAGTTGCCCCGCGACCGCCGTCTCGGCGTTTACTGTCAGGTCGGCCAGCGGGCGTATCTTGCGACGCGGATTCTCGTACAGTCGGGTTTTCGCGCCGCGAACATCGGCGGCGGCTATCGAACGTTTCGCCTCTACCATCCGTGAAGCGGCGCGCTGCGCGGTCGCCGCCGAGGCCGATCAGGTGGGCGTTACTGGACTCGAACCAGTGACTTCTACCTTGTGACGATAGCGCTCTACCAACTGAGCTAAACGCCCAAAAGGAAAAACATCCCGAAGGGGAAACCCTTTTTCGCCGCGACGCGCGCAAAGCGGCGACGCGCGAATCGAGCCAGCGATCCCCTCTCGTATCGGTTATTATCCCTGCTTCGCTTCAGAATGCAACGGGGGCTGGCCCTCGGCGGCGGGGGCGGCGTCCGCGGGGACGGGGGCGTCGGCGGGCGGCGGCTCGAATTTCGGGGCCGTCGCCTCCTCGCGATCCGGCGTCCAGTCCACGCGGGGAATCGCCGTGTCCACGGAACTGCTGATATCCCGCGTCACGGAATCGAACTGGTCGCGAAGCCCCTGAAAACTCTTCTTCAAGTCCATGAACTGCTTGCCCCACGTTGGCCACCTCCGGCAGACGCTCTCCGTAGAGCAAGACCGCCACGACCAGCAGGAGCAACATCGTCTGGGACTAAAAACGAGTCGAAAAAGGCCAGGGGCAGGATCGTCATGTCGGCGACGGCGGTTCCACCTTCTTCGCTTCGTCCTTTTTGGCGTCCTTTCCGCTCTCGTCCTCGACCCCTTCGAGTCCCTTCTTGAACTCCGTCACGCCCTTGCCCAGCGAACGCATCACGCTCGGCAACCGATTGCCGAACAAGAGCAGGGCCACGATCAAAATGATCCACATGTCCCCGGGCGCAAAAATATAACCAAGCAGTGAACTCATTGGCGGGATCTCGCACAAGGAGTGAACTGGGCGACCGCTCCGTCGTGGGGCGGCTGAAGCCTTAATTAATCTATTCTACCCCAGCGTATTTCGCTGTCAAACGACCCCCTGAAGGAGGGGTGAGCGGAACAGGGGAACAAGAGAGCAGCGGATCCAGTGGGAGTCGCAACCAGGCTCCGCCCGGCGCCCGCGGACCACCCTACTTACGCGATTGCGAATAAATTGGCAGGAAGCGGTAGTAGACCTCCAGGCAGAGGGCCGAGAGCGAAGTGCTGTAAATCCGGCCGCCGTAGCCGCCCCAGACGGCGTCCGGGTCCCAACTGCCGGCCAATGGGCCCGCGGTCCGCTGGCTGGCCAAGCAATTGCGTCTGCAGGGCCTCGTTCCACTGCCGCCAATACTCGCCCTGCAACTGGAACATGGCCAGCGTGCCGTAGTACCAGTAATAGACGTTGCCGGCCCCTGGCCCGGCAATTGGCCCAGCAGAGACGTCGCCCGCTTCGTTGCTGGCCGGATCGTCGCGGGCCATGCCGAGGAATCTGCCAGCAGAACAGGGCCTCGGCGGTCATCGTGCGGCTGGTCCGTTCGCCGGGGCGATACGAGGCCAGCCCGCCGCGGCTTGCCCGCGGCGACGCTCCGCAGAAAACGGACGATCCCCTGCCGCGTCGGCTCGGGAATGGGGATGCCGGCAAGTTCCGCGCTTTTCAGCGCCATCAATTGCCAGCCGAGTTGGCTGGTGTCGCCGGGATCGCCGGGCCGATATCGCCAACCGCCGCCGTAAGGGTCCTGCGCGGCGACGGTGTAGGCCACCGCCCGCTGGACCGCCGTCCCGCAGGCGAACGTCGCCGGTCATGCCGTAGGCCTCGCTCAGGGCGAAGGCGGCCATGGCGTGGGAATACATCCGCGCGAACAGGTCGGCGCGGCCGGCGAGGTTTCCGTCGTCGGCCTGCACCGACAGCAGGTATTCCAGTCCGCGGCGGACCTCGTCCTTGTGCGAGGCCGTCGCGATGCGTCTGGCCCGAGGCGAGAAACGCCAGCAAGGCCAGGCCGGTGATGGCGCTGTCCGCCTCGATGCCGGCGTGACGGTCCGGCCGTCGGCCGAGGCCGCCCGGCCCCCTTCATGCTGCCGGACGCTCCAGTGGCCGTCGGGACTCTGGTTCCTTGCCAGCCAGCAGAGTGCGGCCTGCACGGCCGATTCGGATTCCGCACTGCCGCCGCGGCCTTGCGCCAACGTGGCGCGATCGGGCGCCAAACGAAGTCGATACGACGGCCGGCAACGCGGGCGTGGGGCGCGTCGGACTGGCCGCCGCGGGTCGCTCGGCGGCTGCGGCGACGCCGCGGGGACGCGATCCGCCGATCCGGCGGCCGTCGCTGCCGCATCCTCCGTCATGCCGACCGGCTTGGGCGGCTCGATTGATTTCGGCGGCTCGGGCGACTTGGGCGAATCGGCCGGCGGACAAACCGGCTTGTCGAGAACCGCCTTCGCGACTTGCAGCGGCGGCGTGGTCGGGCCGGAAATCTCCAACAGCGGCAGCGGCGTCTTTTCCACCGCCGGCGGCGGCTGGGCGTCGTCGCCCCCCGCTCCGCCGGGACCGTCGAAGAGCGAGATTTGCAGCGTCCCGTCTTGCCGCGCGGGATTCATGCCGACGATCTTCACGGTCGTCGCGTAGCCGGCCAGGAGGAGGTGGGCGGAGAGCGAAAGGACGAGGCATTTCTGCAGCGGCCGATACTGACCCCAGCGGGTCCAAATCAAGACGACCAAGGCGATGGTGAAGGCGGTCAGTCCGAGCCGAGGAGCCAAATCACCAGGTCCACGCCGGCCAAAACGCTCCACACGCGGCCTGCTGACAACGCGCCCATGGCTCACTTCTTTAGCGGGAGAAGGCGGACGGAGATGCCCAGTTCGCTGACGCCCGCCTGTTTGCAGGCGTTGAGGACGGCGGCGATCTGCTGAAATTCTCCCTGGCCGTCGCCGCGAACGAGGACGCCCAGATTCTGCCGTTGGCGGCGGGCGGCGGCCAGTTGGGCGGTCAACTCGGCGAGCGTGACCGGCTGGGCGTCCAGGGTGATCGCGCCGTCCCGATAGACGCTGACGGTTTTTCGTTCCGCGGGGGCGGCCAGGCGCCGTGATCGACCACTTCCGGCACCCGCAGCCCGATCCGCCGCTCGTCGTCGACGAACCGCGTGCCGAGCATGAAGAAGATGATCAAGAGGAACATGACGTCCAACATGGCCGTCAAGTTCAGCGAGGGCTGTTCGTCAACGTGGGTTTTCAGCGGCATTTTCGATTGTGCACGGTTTGAAATGACGCCAACCGTCGCCGGATAAGGAGGATTTGCATCATTCTTGACCGCTCATGGAATGGAGTTACGCGGCGCGGCGCGTTTTCGCGCCGCGGCCCGACCTTTCCTGCAATTCCTCCGCGGAAATCATATTGACCACTTCCTGCGCCAGCGCGTCGATGCGAATGATCAGTCGATCGACGCGGCTGATGAAGAAGACGTAGAGGATCGAGGCGGGAATGGCCACGGCCAATCCGCCGGCGGTGTTCAACAGGGCCTTGGCGATTCCCCCGGCCAACAATTCGGCGCGGCCGAGGGCGTCGCCGGCGGCGATCACGTTGAACGTCTGGATCATCCCCAGCACGGTCCCCATCAAGCCGAGCAACGGGCCGACGGTGGTAATGGCGTAGAACACGCGGATATAGCGGCGAAGGGAATTCGTCGCCCGCTCGCCCTGGTCGATGACGGCCTGTTCCACCTCCACGGCGGGACGCCCCCATTTGCGAACCGCGGCGGCGAAGACCTGCGCCACGGCGCTGCCGTTCTCCTCGCACAGCGCCAGGGCCTGTGCGCGGTCGATCTGGCCGTCGGCCATCTGCTCCATGAACCGGGTGACGAACGGCCTCGGAATCACCCGCGAGCGACGAAGGCTGATCAATCGCTCCAGCACGAAAGTGACCAGGAGGAACGAGCAGCCGACGATCGGGATCATCAACGGCCCGGCGTCCTGGATGATCCGCCAGAGGTCCCGGGTGGGGATGGCTTCGTGGTCCGCCGGAGCGGCGGCCTCGGGGCCAACAGCGGCGCTTCCTGCGGCGGCCGCCCAGGCGCCGATCGGACAAATCAACCCCACGGCCACGACGATCGGGCAGATCGCGGCCTTCCATGGCAGGCGTCTGGTGTATGACATGACCGATTCTTCCCCTACTTCCCCCCTTTATCTATTCGTGTTGCGAAGGGGCTGACGGTGAGTTAAATCGGCGTGGCTGCGACGGTTTCGGCCGGTTCCCGTCTCAAGGTGGACATCGGGTCTTAGGTCTTAGGAGAGGCGGCGCGGCGCGGCGTTCAAGCCCAAGCCCAAGACCTAAGTCCCAAGACCAGGGCTTTGAAGGTGTGAAAAAGTCACGAAACGACCTCCCGTTGGTCCAGGATGCGTTTGGTGGAGATATGACTTCGGTGCTTCTTGTTGAATTGCTTGGGCGGTGGATGCTTCGGTCCGCGAGGATGCTTGCGGAACTGCGAGAGCCGCACCAACTTCGCCAGGCGGATCAAAGCGGCAGCCATGCGCGCAATCGACAGTTCCGCAAATTGCTCTCGCCAGGCCGGCGGGGGCAAGACGATCATCATGCCTCGATACGTCGCTGCGATTTCGTCGGCAAGGTGGTACGCAGAAATCTTGTCGTTGCCGATGCGATGTGCCGCCCGGATTGCCGCTTTCACTACACTCAGCAAGTTGTACATCGTCAACGCGGTGCAGAAGCCGAACAACGCGGCTTTGGGGTAGGCCAACGTCTCCACTTCCCCGCGAAGCGTCGTGGCGATCTCTCCGAAGGCCGTCTCCACCGTCCAGCGTTGCTGGTACAGATTGGCGATCGTTTTCGCGGAAATCTCCGCCGGAAGATTGCTCAACACATGGACTTCCGTGTCGCCATCTCGCGTCGGCTCGTCGAGTTGCACCGTGATGCGGCGGAAGGCATGTTCTGTTCCATCGGCCTCCGTCACCATCGCCCGTTGCTCGTACACCACGCCCGTGGCGCAGCGGCCGACGCGTTTGGGTTTTCCTTCCGGCCGCCACGGAAGGTTCCCGTGCTGGCGGATCACGAAATGCGCCTTGCGCCGGACAATGCCGCAAAGGAAGCCCACCGTACAGAAATTGCGGTCCGCGATCCACAGGTCGCCGGGGCGAACGGTTTTCAGCACGGGCCCCAACAGGGAACGCTCTTGGGCATGGCCATCCTCGCACGGGAACACGTCGATCGCCAACATCCGCGCCGGGTCCAGCACGACCAACGCCTGTCCGGGCAGCGGGGCCCCGTTGATCTCCCGCAACTCCTTCAAACGTCGTTGCGTGCGCCGCAGATGATTGCCGTCGAGAATCTTAACCCGGTAGCCGGGCAGCAGTTCGGGCAGTTCGGCCTTCATCGCCGCGATCAACTCCCCCAGCTTGTCGGCGCTCCGGGTCACAAGGGCACGGCACACCTGCGGCTCGATGCCGTTGAGTTTGTCGTAGACCGCCTTGATCGACACGTCCACCCGTTCCTTGCGGTGCTGGTAGGCAGCATGGACGGAGGGGCGTACCTTGGTCACTGCCAAACTCATCAGGTCGGCCACGGTGGAAAACAACAGTTCGCCCTCATATTGCCGACTGGCTGCATCACGAAACCATTGATCCAGCCGCGAAGCGGCGAACACATTTTCCAGCGTGGCCCGCATCATCACCGTGACCGGGCTCTCATGGGAAAACAACTCGAAAACTTCGTTGTAAATCATCATGCCACCCTGCTCAGAAGAACGTAAAGCTAAGCACATTGGCATGTTACACCGTAAACGGCACGCTGAGCAAACCACAGTCGCGTGCTAGCACTGAAAGCTTCAAAGCCCTGGTCCCAAGACCTAGTGCCCCGACCGGTCTGAGTTGACGGGTGCCATGCTCACGCTTGCGTGAGCATGACGCGACCGAGGGGCATGGCCACGCAAGCGTGGCACATGGCACCCAACGTGTCAACCGAGGCCGGTTGGTCCACTAGTGCAACGAAAAAAGCCGCGGGGCGCGATCCCCGAGGCTTTCGATTCGCTGTACCGTGTTCTCGAAGATTCCGAGCTAGTAGTTGCTTCCCGGCCCGTAGTCCACGTTGCCCACCTGATGGAGGTGGGAATGGTCGATGTACACCACCTCCTGCGCTTCCTCGTCCATGGTCGTATAGGGAAGCGGCCAGCCGACTCTCGTGGTCTCGGTGAAGTAGACGATGCACTTAAACTTAACGTGGTGGAGTTGGGCGGGACCAACCAGCGGAACGACCCGCGGCGGATCGACCGAGTCGCTGATCAATTCCTTCACAATCCGCACCCTGCTGCGAGAAAGTTCATAAAGCCAGGGGATGCCGCCCTGAACGGGCCGGGCTTTTTCCAGGGCCCGCATCACCTCGTCGTCCGATGGGGAATCCAGCCCCGTGTCCGGGGCCCCGGCGACCAGCGGGCCGAGGACCGGCGAACGCTCGTACCGCAGATGGTTCCAGTATTTATCTTCTTCCAGCTTCTGGAAGTAGGGCGAAACCGGGATCGGAACTGACATCAGGCCGAGGTTTGGCCCTGAGAGAGTGGCAAAGCAGCCGCTGGACGCGACCAGCAACAGCGGCGCGATGAGCAATGCAGCGGTGCGACATATTCGGTGGATCATTCGTGGTTCCTCAACGGATCGGTTCGGCAAGGGCTGCCGTTGTGGAACTCTCAGGCCCCCAATCGCTTCCCATCGCTCCAGGATACGGGGCGGCGGCATCGGCCAGGGGCTGTGACACTACTACTTA
This sequence comes from uncultured Planctomycetia bacterium, assembly GCA_963791075.1. GTDB lineage: Bacteria > Planctomycetota > Planctomycetia > Pirellulales > Thermoguttaceae > CAWBRF01. The sequence goes on along the minus strand of CAWBRF010000031.1, from coordinate 100,773 downwards.
TCGTGTGAAACTGGGCAGAACTTGCGGCTTTTTTTGGTTGTAGCGGTTCTTCCGGTTGTCGTGCCGCAAATCAAGAAATAAAATGCCCCCGCACCGAGCGCTCGGGCGGGGGCTCACATCGGTCAATTACGCGGGAATCCCTTCCCGTCTGACCTATCTCCACCAGCAACAACCGGGCTTATCGCTGAAGTCCAGGAACCACCAGCCGTCGTCCCACTGCAAGGATACCTTCCGCCATCCCAACGGGACCTGCGGGTAAGGATAGAAGGGACCGATGTACGGCCAGGCATTCGCCGAATACTGCCGCGGATATGTCACGGCGGCGTAATTCGGGTAAGCTGCATAGCTTGGCCAAGCGTAGTTGGGCATGCAGGGCTGGTCATATTGGGCCGGGGCCACACCGCCGCCCATGCCAGGGTTCGCCATGGGCAAAGGAGCCCCAGCAACGCTGTTGGCGGTGGGCATCGGTTGCGCCATCGCAGCCGGAATCGGCCGCTGAGCCGCCTGCGCGGGAGTTCTGCTCATCGGCATGGGCTGCGGAGCCTCGTCCACCGGCTCGGTGGCGGCCACGCGTTGGGCAACGCTCGGAGTGAACGAGGCGGGGACGCGACGGGCAGCGCCTTCGTCCTCTGGGGAGTGCGTCGCCAGTTCCTTGCGAAGCGGATTCGGAACACTGGGGTCGTGCCGCGGCGGGTCCTTGGCTGGGGCCGGCTGGGCCACAACGACCGGAACGATCCTCAGGTTGTTGATCACCCGATCAACGCATTCGGCTTCGCCAGCCAGATGGAGGGCAATCCGCGCCTGCTCGGGACTGGAAACTTGACCATGAAGCGAAACCGTCCCATCGGCGTAATTTACGACAACGCTATAGTGCTTCAACCGCCCGCTCTGCCGCAAATGCTGGGCAATTGCTTGCGCCACGATCTGGTTCTGGTCCCCCGCCAACGCCACAGCGGGCGCAAACGTCGCGGCCAAAACCACGATGCTCGTTAACAAACGTCGCATGCTGTTCCCTCCTTGTGAGTCCAGTCCGGTGGATTGTCTTTGCGAAACGGCCGGATGCCGGAAGGGGGGACCGCGATGCCGCAATGGACCTATGCTCTGCACGGTCTGAACGAATACAAACCCTCGCAACGTGGAAGGGTGCGTCCCGTTCTTGACCGCGGGCAGTACACGACGGCCTGGATCCGCGGATTGCCCCCCTTGGCAATGTCCGTGTCCGGTAATTGCCTGATTATAGGTTTCGGTTAACGATTGTGCCGAAAGGAAGCTTTTTTTCGATTTTGCGGATCTTCCCGATCATTCCTACACGCTGTCTGGTAAATCGGGGAGTTGGGGTGAACCTTATGCAGGAAATGCCTGGAAAACAAGAACGAAAGGCCATGTTGGAGTGACTTCGGGGCAACCGAAGACACAACGCACAACGTCAAACATGCCGTAGAGATGGTGACGATGAGACGCGATAGAGAAACTGCGGGCTCTGGGAAACTAGAGGCTCGCCCTGTTCCCCATCACATATAAGTCCCCCACAGGAGGGAGATGGGACCTTGATCGGCAATCCGCAAACGCCGAATCAATAGCCGTCCCAAGCGCCCTTCCTCTGCCGGGCAGAACTCGCGTCGAAGGTTGCGGCCAGGATCATCAGCGACAGCGTGGCGCCCGAACTAAACCAGCAGCCCGGCCCCAGCTTGAGGGCGGGAATCATCGCGACGCCAACGAGGACCAAACAGCCAAAGAATAGCCGTTGATACAACGCTTGCCGTGGCGATCCTTCGCTCACTCTGGCAAACCAGGCGCTAGCCAAACCGAGAACTTCGACAAGGGCGAGAATCCAAAATGCAGAGTGGGATTGCAGTGTGCTCATGAAGCTGAGGATTCCTGGGTAGGTGGGAAAATTTGGCGTGACTCTGATCTATCTCCACTGCCAATTCCATGCCAGAGGAGACAAATCCGTGTAGGCGGCCAAAATACCAGATAGGCAACCTCGCGTAAATCCTGAATTCCGCGGGCGGAGGCCGCTTTCCGAAACGCGGGGGCATGCCGTCGGAGTCGTGCCGAAGATTGTATTTTCTACAATCGGCGAGCCATTTTCTCCAATCGCCCATCCACTCTCAATGGATCAACTTCTTCAGCTCGCCTTCAATGTCGGCCGTCTGGATGTTGCGATTGACCACGCGTCCTTGCTGATCCACAAGGATCATTGTTGGCAGCGTGAGGATGCCCAGCAGATTGGCCGGGCGGCTGTCCAGCCCCCCTTCCTCGAAGATCTGCGGCCACGGCAAGTGGTTTTCGGCGAGGAACGTGCTGAGGTCCTTCGCGTTGACGTTGAGATTGACGCCCAAGACCGTGAAGTTCGCATCGTACTTGGAGGAGAGTTCTTTGAGCACGGCCATGTCGGCCTTGCAACGGCCGTACCAGGTGGCCCAGTACTGGATCAGCACCACCTTGCCGCGGTATTTTACCAGATCGACTTCTCCGCCTCCGACGCCCTTGCCGGAAAGCTCGATCGTCTTGCCGACGGAATCGAGCCGGGTGATGGCTCCCGCCGCCTTCTTTGCCGCCGGCGACTGGGCAAAGTCCTTCGCCGCCCGCCCGTACCACTGCTTGGCGTCTTCTTCCTGCCCGGCGAACTCCCGGGCGATGCCCAGTTGCAGCATGGCTTCCACCGCGTCCGGCGAGGCGGGGTAGTCGGCAATGTATTTTTCCAGCGTCCTGAGCCACTCGCTCTGAATCTTGTTGAAATCAGCCTTCGGGGCTTGCAGGCTCAGGGCATATTCGGCGGTAAGCTGGCGGAAACGCACGTAGGCGGCCAGGGCCGCGTCCTTGTCGCTCTTCCCTAGGCGATGGAAAAGCGACTCCAAGCGCTTGTCGCCATCGGGCAATTTCCCCGACTGCACGGCCGCGCTGATCGTGTCCGCCATCTGCCGATACCATAGGGTTCGCTCTTCCGGCGTTTTCGCCAGTTTCGCGATCTGTTCGAGCAGCTCCGGGCGATGCGGATCGAATTGATCGAGTTTTTCCAGCTCCGCCAGCAACCGCGGCGACTCCTCGTTGGGCCCCGCGGCCGCAGCAAGCGGGCGAGCAGCCGTCGCAGGCTGGAAAAAGAAGCTCGACGAGGACGCCTCGGCCTGTCCTTCGGCAATGCTCGGGGCCGCGATCAGCCGCCAAACGTCCCCCACCTGGATCAACGTGCCGATCTGCACTTGACTGCTCTTGCTGCCCGTCTGCACGACAACGAAGACGTTTTCGTAAACCCGCAGGTCCTTGCTCGGGCCATTGGCTTCCGCGGGCACAGCGCCGGGCCGGCCGCCGCCCATTTGCACCCATTTCGTCTCCGCCGCGACGGCCGTCTGCCGGTCGAGCAAGGCATGAAAATCGCCTTCCGCCTTGGCCAGTTTCGCCGCCAAGGCTTCGGTCCGCGCCTTGTCCAGGCCCAGCGTTTGCAACTCGTCGGGCGTCAACAACAGCCTGCCGAACCGCTCGACGTCGTGCGTGGCCAGCGCGGCGACCGCCTCGGCCGTCGCCTCTTCCGCCGAAATTGCCTTCCAGTAGTCGATCTTTCCCGTTTCCACCCCGTTTGCATCGCGTTTGTTGACGCCCCAACGCGTGCCGCCGGCATTCAGCCAACGGTATTGATCCGGCTTGCCGTTGAAGTCGGAATCGATGTCGCGATAGACTTCGACCCCATCTTTGTAGTAGCTCCATTGATCTACCACGTCATCGCCATTCGTGTCAATGAACTTCCGCAAGATCAGTCCTTCGGGGCTTTCCACGACCCAGCCCACCCGCCCGCCGTCTTTCTTGACGGAGATTTTGCACTTGGCCGCCTCCTCTGGCGTGGGTCGATCATAATCGACGCCTTGCTGAACGGGGGTCAGCCTCAGGGCCTGTTCCACCGTTGTGCTGGCCGCAAGACAGCGGTCCAAACCGGCGATGCCAAAAACGACGAGACACGCGGCGATAGCCGTGGTTGCGCAAAATAGGACTCTCATTCGACGTTCCTCTCCTGCCGAGCGATCCGTTTTCCTCTATTCTTCGGTCCCGCGGGAAGGCGACATGATAATTTGCGTCGATTTTTCCGATTGCGTGGACTCTGCCGCCGTCTATCTGGCTTCCATGCACGTCGCCAACACGCTCTTGCGAGTGGACAAGTGGCGCCAAGATTATGGGTTTGACATGTTTGCTGTTGGTTAAGAGAATTGGGGCTAGGATTGAGAGCGGAAGTCGGATGTGGTTCCGCGAGTTGAGGGTTTGGGCGCATAGCTCAGTTGGTTAGAGCGCGTCCCTGATAAGGACGAGGTCTGCAGTTCGAATCTGCGTGCGCCCACTTGTAAAGCCTTGCGTGGCAATGAGTTACGCAAGGCTTTACTTATTCCCCGATGGTAGGGATAAACAGCGGTTCACGGCAGGTTCACGGTCACGACGAAAAACAGGCCCATTTTCCACTCCGTCGAAAACATCGGCGGAGCCGGCCAAATCTGCTCAGCGGCCGCACCGGCTCACCTGTGCCCCCCACCAGAGGCATCATTGGTGCCCCACCACATCGGGGGGCATTGATTCCGTCATCCCGCCGATGTATAAGAAACTCCAGTCAACTCGGGGGTAGCCGAGTCAAACTTGACCGGGCAGGACCCGGCATAGAGGAGCCCAGAAAAAGCGACGGCCACTCGACGGCCTGATTGAAACAATTTGAACGACGCGCGTGCGTCAGGTTACTGCTTCGCTCGAAACGACCAACCTGAGCGAAAGCTCTTGCACAGAAGCAGCCCACCAGTGCTCGCGCCCGAAAGGGGTGCCGGCCGGGCTGTTCTGTGCGCCCCCTTGGTCGGGGTCGAGCGAGTGGCTTCGGTCCGGCACCCTTTTTTCGTATGCAGACGCGGGGAGGCGGCCATGATTCACTTCAACTGTCCAACGTGCGGAAGCGGCTATCCCAGATGGTCCATGCCCATCGCAGCCAGGCGGAAATTGCCCGGCGGCTGAAAAGGCATCCGGCGACGATTTCTCGTGAACTGCGGCGCAACCGCAGCCCCAATGGCTACTGGGCGGCGTCGGCCCAGGTCAAGGCGGATGCGCGCCGCAGCCATCGGCCTTGGACCTGCAAAATGGAGCGGCCCGAGGTCGCCAGTTACGTGCGTCAGCGGCTGCGGCAGCGGTGGTCGCCCGACGAGATCGCTGGACGCTCGCGGGATGATTTTCCCCGCGATCCGCGGCGTCACGTCTCTCGGCAAACGATCTACGCCTGGATTCACGCCCATCCTGCCGCAGCCTATTGGCGGCGGTACTTGGCGCGCTTGGGCCGCGTGCGGCGGCGCGGGGAAAACCGCGGCCGATTGCCGGCCTGCGTCTCCATCGAAGGGCGTCCCGCCGTGGTCGATCGCCGGGCGCGATACGGCGACTGGGAAGGCGACACCGTGGTCGGTCGGGGGCATCGCAGCGGCGCCGTCACGCTGGTGGACCGAAAATCGGGCTACCTGCTGTTGGGCAAGGTCCATGACCGCCAGGCGGCGACCGTTCGCGAAGCGATGATGCAGTTGTTCCAGCCATTGCCGATGCGCTTGCGAAAGACCTTGACCCTGGACAACGGCAAGGAGTTTGCCGAGCACGAGCAACTGGCGGCCGTCACCTCGCTGAGGGTGTACTTCGCCAAGCCCTATTGCGCCTGGCAGCGCGGCACGAACGAAAACACCAACGGCTTGGTGCGGCAGTTCTTCCCGAAAGGAAGCGACATGGCGCACGTGCCGGCGAAGCAGTTCGAGAAAGTCCAACATCTTCTGAACAACCGCCCCCGAAAACGTCTCGGCTATCGAACGCCCCTTGAAATCCTCAGTTCCCGACTTCGTTGCGATTGAGACTTGACATCACCTTCTGAAAAAACGGCCGTAGGCCGCTGGTAACTCAAAATTGGTCTTGAATACAGAATAACGAGGACCGAGTTTTTGCGAGGGACAGGTGCAGAAGAACAACTCTGGCCGCCAGGCTCGAAGCGCCCCCTCAAATAGGTGCATCGTCCGCATGGAATTGTTTTCGCCCGACCCGTTGACCTGACGTTAGGTGAGAGTATAATCGGGATCGTTTGCTGTACAAGACACCCAAGGCCCAATTCGGATGACCGCAGGGAAATTCGTGCCGCTGTGGCACGCGATGCGCCAGTCGTCTGCACTCCCCGCTGGAAAGAGGCAACCGTGAGTTTCTCCCCAGATTCCACTTGGATTTGTCAGTTCCCCATTTCCCTGGCCGTGGAAGGAAACGCCTGTTACGAGCAGATGGCGCAGGCAGGCGCGGGGCGACTGCTGTTCTGCACCGGGATCTACTGCGCCGTATCGGCTGGTGATGTCCCGCTATCCCCAAAAAGGGATTTACAGCATGGAGGAAGGGACTTACCACTTCATTCCCGAGCAGGAGCGGTATCGGCATTTGCCCGTCACGCCCACGCCGTCGGCCGACTGGAACGGTCGGGACATGCTGGCCGAAGCGGTGCGCGGAGCAAGCCAAGCCGGGATCAGTCCGGGGGCCTGGGTGTCGGTCTTCGCCAACGGTTTGATCGCCAAGACCCATCCGGCATGGGCCGTGCAGAACCTCTACTGGTCGGCTGACCGTTTGTTTCTCTGTTTCAACAATCCAGAGGTCCGCGAGTACTCGCTGCGCGTATGCAGTGAAATTGCCGAGCGGTACGACGTGTCGGAGTTGATGCTGGACAAGATTCCCCAATTGTGCATGGAGGTTGACGCGATGGGAGGCGTTCGGATCGACCCGGTGTTGCGAACGCTGGGCTCGTTCTGCTTTTGTCCGGACTGCGTGGCGGTGGCGGCGCAGTATGGAATTGACTTGGAGGCCTGCCGCCGGAGGGCATTGGAACTTGCCGGCCGATGCCTGGCGATTCCACCTCACGTGGTCGCCTCGCAACGGGGCGAACTGAAGGGCGACACAGAGATCCCGTTGTTGCTCCTCGACGAACCTTGGATCAGCGACATACTGCGATTCCGAATTGACAGCACACGTCGGTTTCTTGTCAACGTGCGCAAGCGGATCGATGGGGTGCGCAAAGGCGTGCGGCTGTCGATGGCTTTCGTGCCGCCCGTAAAGTCCGGCCATGACGCGATCCAGCCAAGGCCTTGGCTGGCTGCGCAGAGCTACGCCGCGTACAAGGACATCGCCGAATTGATTCATTGCGTCGTCCATTGGGATGCCGACGTGGTTGAGTACGACACGCACCGCGCCGTCAACGCCGTCCATGGGGGCATTGCGAAGATTGCCACGCATATCCGCTGCTACGGCGCCACGCGGCCAGAGCAACTTTCCGGTCTGCTTGGCGCAGTCCAACGCGGCGGAGCCAGTGGGATTGGTTACTTCTGCTACGATCTGATGTCGCAGGAGTTGCTGAATGCCGCGCAACAGGCAAGCGGGCGCTCAACCTGAAGGATCCTTCGACCAATGTTTGCGGGATTTGCCGCCGCGAATATTACGCCGCCGATCGGCGCAGCAGCTCAACGGCTTCATCGCCCGGCTGACGCCCAGCACCGGCATCGACGCCCCCTTGGCCGCCCGGGCACTTTGGCTGGAAGATCAGCAGACGCGGTGCCTGATCGTCTCGCTGGACGTGCTGGGACTTTCTACGCCGTTTGTCGACCGCGTCGTGCAAGGGTTGGCCACCCGATTGAACGTGTCGGAACAGCAAGTCGTGCTTGCCAGCACACATACCCACTCCGGCCCTATGACCTGTCGATTGCGAGGAATTGGACCTGCCGATGAGGACTGCCTCGGCGTCCTGGAATCGCGGATTTACGAAGCGGCGTCTGCGGCGGCCGAGGGCAAGAGGCGGGTGCAGGTTGCTTGGGGCGCAGCCCCCGTGGAAATCGGCGTCAATCGACGCCAGATCGACCCTTCGGACGGCAGCGTGTCGCTAGGCTGCAATCCAGAGGGGCCGACAGATCGCGTCGTTCGCGTGCTGCATCTGCGGGGAGAAACTTCTTCGATCGTCTTGTTCAACCACGCATGTCATCCTTATTGCCTGGGCCCCCAGCACAGCCTGATTAGCCCCGATTTTCCCGGTCACGCGGCAGCCCTGCTGGAAGAACAGGGGCATCAGGCGATTTATCTCAACGGGTGCTCCGGCGATCTTGCCCCGTATCAGGCCTGTCAGGGTCCGCAGGCTGCACGAAGTGAGGGCCAAAGACTAGCGGAAGCCGCGCTGCACGCCTGCCGACACGCCCGGCTGGAGGAAGCCCCGCGACTTCGTGTGGAATCGGTCCGCTTCCAACTTCCATACGATGATCTCCCACCGCTGGCAACTCTTGAGGCGGATCTGGAAAAGGCCGACCGCACCGTTCGCCCGCAGGAGCGGGAAAATCAGGTTATTCACGGGCGAGTGCGGGCTGCCTGGGACCAGTGGTTGAGCGAGTTGGAGCAGGTCCGTCATGGCAGGCGGCGCCTTCTGCCGCTTGAGGTGCGAGTCTCACTGATCCAGATCGGTCGTGGGGCGATCGTTGCACTGCCTGGTGAAGTGTTTTTTCAGATCGGTCAGCGGATCGCCGCCCAACTCGACGCCGATCCGGTTTGTGTCGCGGCGTACTGCCACGGCTATATCGGCTATGTGCCCACCCGCGCGGCGTTTGCCCAGGGCGGATATGAAGTGGAAGAGTCGCATCGGTACGTCGGCTTGTGGCGAGTAAGCCCTGCCGCGGAGAACCTGCTGCAAGAGCAGGTTGATCTGCTGGAGGAACGCCTGCACGCCTGCTGACGCTCGGGCAGACGCCATACTGACTACGAGGGCGGCGCCACAACCTTTAGCCAAACAGGAGTTCAACGCCAATGGCTCGACTCGCGTTGTTCGGAGGCCCCAAGACGGTTCATCGCGCATTTCCTTCCTGGCCCATCTGGGACCGCGACGATAAAGATGCCCTGCTGGGCGTGCTTCAGAGCGGCAAATGGTGGATGTACGCTTACGGGGAAGCAGAGCTGGGTGCCGACGCCGACGCCGCTCCCGACCGCAGCCAGGTGGTGCAGTTTGAAGAAGAGTTCGCTCGACTTCATCGGGTCAAACACGGCATCGCCGTCACCAATGGCTCCATGGCCCTGGATATCTGCATGAGGGCGATCGGCCTGGAAGCTGGTGATGAGGTGATCACCACGCCGTACACGTTCTTCGCCACGTCAGGGTGCATTCTCAACATGAATGCGCTGCCGATTTACGTCGACATTGATCCCAAAACCTACAACCTCGACCCGGCCAGAATTGAAGAGGCGATCACTCCACGGACACGGGCCGTTCTGCCCGTCTATTTTGGCGGCGAGTTGGCCGATGTGGACGCCATCGCACGCATTGCGGCTCGGCGCAGGCCTGAAAGTCATCGAGGATGCTGCACAGGCCCAGGGAGTCAATCTGCGGGGAGGAAGATACGCCGGTTCGTTCGGAGAAGCCGCCGCCTTCAGCTTCCAGGCTTCCAAGTGTTTGACTTGCGGAGAGGGCGGATTGATCCTAAGCAACTCCGACGCCATGGCCGACGCCGCCTGGAGTTTACGGCACTACGGCCGCGCCAAAGACGGCCTGTGGTATGAGCATCACCGGCTCGGGTGGAACAGCCGGATGTCTGAATGGCAGGGTGCCTTGTTGCGAAGCCAACTCCGCAAGCTGCCCGAGCAGAACGCCCGCCGCATGGCCAATGTGAAGCACTTCTTCGATCAACTCCGCCAGGTCGAAGGGCTGACTCCCATCCGACTCCATCCGGAAGGCGAAACGCACAGTCATTACCTCGTGATGTTGCGCTACGATCCGGCGGCTTGGGACGGTTTGCCCCGTACGCGATTTCTCGAAGCCCTGAATGCCGAGGGCGTGCCCGCGACCGCGGGCTATTCGTTCCCGAGCTTCGACAACCCCGTGTTCAAGCACCTCGATCTGACGTTGTCCCGCTCGCCTTACATGTTGGGGCGGACCGCTCCGATCGATTACGGCAGTTTCTCCGAGAAATGTCCGAACGCCGTTCGGGCCTGCCAGCAGGAGGCGGTGTGGCTGATGCACAGCCTTTTCCTTGGCAACACGCGCGACGTTGACATCCTCGTCGAGGCAATCTTCAAGATCAGGGAGCAGCATCGGGAGCTGTTCGGCAGTTCTGGGGGGAAACCGTGACGATGCGACCGTGACGCGCTCGGCCGTATGCAAAAGGCCCTCGAAGGCTTCCGCAAGCCCCGAACCCCTGGGAAGGACAACAAGGTATGACGAACGACATGAACGGCAGACAACGCATTGAAGCCGTGCTGGCGGGGCGGCAACCCGATCGGGTCCCCGTGCTAGCCAGCACCTTGGCCCATGCGGCATGGTTGCGGGGCGTGCCCCAACGCGAATTTCACACGAATGCCGCCACGCTCGCCCAAACCGTCGTGGAGGCATCGCGGCAACTCGGCCTCGACGGCATCTATCTATCGAGCGATAATTGGATCGTCCACGAAGCCTTGGGCGGAAAGGTCGCTTTTCCCGAGGATGACGAGCCCTGGGGCGTCCATGGACCACTGGTCCGCCAGTGGAGCAACCTGGCAAGTCTGCCGCCCTGCCGATCCACAACGGGATGGCCGAATGCCGATGATGTTGGAGGCGGCTCGACGTGCGGTCGAGTTGGTCAACGATGATTTGTACGTTGAGGCGAATATCGACGGCGGGCCATTTCAATTGGCCTTGATGTTGCGCGGCTCTCAGCAGGGGTACATCGATGTGATTGAGGAGCCCGAGAAGTTTCGCGACTTGATGGAGTTTGCCCTTCAGGTGTCCATCGCCTACGGCCGGGCCATGGCTCGCACGGGAGTGGATGCGATTCAGTTCGGCGAATCTTCGGCGAGTCTTGTGGGCCCGGAAGTCTTCCGCAGCCTGATCCTACCCTATGACCAACGCCTCATCGCCGCGATCCAACGGGAGAACGTCAAGGCCGTTTTGCACGTCTGTGGCAACGCGACCCATCTTCTCGATTCGTTGGGCCGTTCCGGGGCGGATTGGCTGGAGATTGACGCCTTTGTAGACTTGGAGAAGGCATTTGCGGCGGTCGGGTCGAACACAGTGGTCCGTGGCAACGTCAATACCACACTGCTGTTGAACGGCCCGACAGAACATGTCTCTCAGGCGGCGCGAGCGTGCCTGGCAACGGCGGAAAGGGCCGCGGGCCGGCTCATCCTCAGCCCCGGATGCGGAGTTCCGAAATTTACGCCCCCCGACCACGTACGAGCCCTAGTGGCGGTTGCGAAAGCGGCGAACGGCCATTGACGGCAGCTTCCCCGCGCCGTGTTTATATCCATGAAATAATGCAAGGAGTCGATGTCCATGACCTCGGGATACCTGTTCCTGATTCTGTGCTTCTCAGCGCTGCAGGATTAGGAATCTGCCACAAGCTGGCCGACATGAAGCAATGCAAGCCCAGTGCAATCAACGTCATGTTGTTTTGCTGGGCTTCTATCTTTTTCTGGGGCTACACGATCGTCGTCAAAGTCATCGGCGAACAGGCAAGCCTCTTCCCGCCCTTCCAAATGAGAGCCGTGCTGGTAGCCGTCGGCTGCGGCATCTGTGCTTGTTTCGGCATTCTCACCTTTCAGATTGGCGTGCGTTATGGCCGCATGTCCACGAGCTGGCTGATCGTGAATCTCTCCACATTGGTGCCGGCCATTCTGTCGCTGGCGGTGTATCGGGAATGGAAAGGTCCGATTCGATGGCAGCAACCTGCCGCCCTGATCCTGGTGATTGCTTCCACGTTTCTTCTGTGGCGCGACAAGGTTATTGAAGTGGAGAAACAGCGATTATTGGAGGATTGATATTCACCATGTGGTATCGTTGGATGTTCCTGGCTTTCGTTACGAACGGCTTGAGTCAGTTTGGGGTGCGCGTGATGCAGGACATGGGCCTGGCCGAGTCGCACAGCTATCTCTATTTGAGTTTCTGGTACACGACGGGTTTGGCGGCAGCCGTTCCGATTTTTTTGCTTTCACGCCAGCGACTGCTTCCTCGCGAGATCATTCTCGGTGGTATTATGGGCCTGTTTAGCTGTGGATGCTGGTTCATGCTTACCGCTGCGCTCGCTCATGGTGTGCCTGGCTACCCAGTTTTCCCGATTGCTATCGGCGGCAGCCTTTCGGTTGTTTCCCTGGTGGGCGTTGCCGTGTTTCGAGAACACCTGAGCATTTATGGTTACCTCGGAGTGCTATCGGGCATTGCGGCAACGGTAATTCTTGCGACTCCGTGACGCTGGGACTGAGAAGCCATCGGAAAGTGGCATCAACACGTCCCCTCTCCCGGAGGGAGAGGGGAGAATTTTCGGACTACATGGCCCATCAAACAACGCAAGACACCCCCACTCAAGAGTTGTTTTTGCGACCGGTCGCCCGGATTTTTACAAATTTATCGCGCCGGATGCTTGACTTAACGGGAGGTTTGTGGGACACTGAGACTTGACGTTCGGTCAGTGGATGGCTGCATGATGACCCTTTGATTGGCGTCGAGAATGCTACCAAATTACAATGAACCTGGAGTCCCCCAACTGACCCAACGGGAAGTCGTCATGATTCCGACCACCAGGAAAGCAAAATCCAAGTCAACCGCACCAACCGCCATCAATCGGTTGACAACCCTGGCGGACGTGGCCCGCTTGGCAGGCGTCTCTTGCTCAGCCGCCGGGCAAGTGCTCAACGGTGGGCAAGGCAACACGCGCTGCAGCGAGGAAACCGCCGATCGCATCCGCCAGAGCGCCCGTCAACTCGCCTATCATCCCAATCACGCCGCCCGCCTGCTCTGCGGCAAGAGGTCGCACATGATTGGTCTCTTGGTGGCTTCCGCCGGCGATCCGTTGCGATCGTTTCTGGTCGAGTATCTCGACCGGGCGATGGTCAAGATCGGTTGTCACACGATCATTGGCAACACGGTGACCGACCCGCACCAGTTCGACTATTACATTGAGGAGTTTGCGCGCCGCGGCATGGACGGCATCTTCTGCGTGGTGCCTCGCTGGTACGAAGCCGATCGAGCCGCATTGCAGGCGCGCCATCCGAATACGGTCTTCTATAATGACCCCCATGTGCCCGGCGCTGCCCACGTGACGGTGGACCGGGAAGCCGCCATGCACATGGCGGTACGGCATTTGGCCCAGCGCGGGCGGCGCCGAATCGGCTTGGCGCTGATGAACCTTTCCGAACCCACCCACCTCGCTCGCCTTCGCGGATACGAATCGGAGTTGGCGGCCCACGGACTGCCGCGCGATCCGGGTTTGGTTTTCGATGGAGAGAACTTCGGGCTGGTCGGCGCCCGCTGCAACGACACGATCAACAAATGGGAGTTTCCAGCGGAGGTCATGGGCCTGGTGATCGATCGCCTGGTCCGCGACCATTCGGCCGATGCAATCATCGCCCATGACGATTTCTGGGCTGCCACGCTGGTGAAGTTTTTGCGGGCCCGGGGCATCGGCGTGCCACATGACGTGGCCGTGGTGGGATACCTGAATCATTACTTGGCCGACTGGACCGATCCGGCGCTGACGACGATTGATCTACAACACAAGATGGCGGCCAACGCCATGGTGGAGATGATGGAAGAGATGATCCGCAGCGGTCCGCTGCCGGAAGAGCGGCGGGTGGTTACAATCAAGCCAAAACTCGTGGTGCGCGAATCGACGTAACACGGCAACAAAAACTCAAACCAAAGGGAGCGGAACCGAGCGCAAGGATCGCCAGAAAGGAGACGATAGATCGTAGGGGCGGCGGGTTGCACGCGGACGCCAAACCGCCCCACGGCCAGAAAGGCCCGCAGGCCGAACGAAAGTTGCGGGCCCAATGATCCCGTGTAGCCCATGCTGAAGCAGCGTCGTGCGTTGCTTCCGTCGTATGCGTTTCCGTACCGTTACTTGTTACTCCAAACATTAAAGAGATGTGCTCACATGACTCGCAAGATTTTGATTTCCGGCGTTGTTCTGTCGACCGTTCTATGGTTGGCGGCCGCAGGCGTGGCTCGCGCGGAACTGATCGCCAATGGCAGTTTTGAAGACCCTGCCACGGCGGGAACTAGTTTTTCCATACCGACCGACTGGAGCGCGGTTGCCGGCAGCGACCTCGCCAACGCCTGGATGGCCAATATGACGGGCTCTTGGGCTGCGGGGGCTGACTTGGGGTCGGACAACACCCCCGCCTCGGACGGCTTGCATCAGGTCTACTTCATCCAGAAGTGGGACGATGGCACAAAATCTGGTTTGTATCAGGTTCTGTCAACAAACATTCAGCCAAATACCACGTACACGCTAACCGTGGATCTCGGCGCATTGGGCCCCGATGCAAATGGCGGGCCTTACCCGTTTGTGGCGCCGACGATAAGCTTAGGAACCGGCAGCACTTTTGGCGATAATCTGCTGACCGCTTCCATGTCGTCTACCCCTGGAGTAGCAGCGGGTACCTGGGAGACTTGGTCCTACACGTACGTCACGGGACCGACCGTTCCTACGGCCACCCCACTCCGCATGGACTTTAGCATGGTAGGCACGTCTGCGAACGACGTGGACGCTTTCGACAATATTCACCTTGCCTCGGCCGCGGTCCCCGAACCTGGCACGCTGGCACTGTCGGCCACGGGCCTGATCGGTCTGCTCTGCTACGCGTGGCGGAAGCGGAAGTGATTTGGGATTTGATTCGCTGAGGCTTACGGGCCATCTTCACCGTTTTGGCAAAGATGGCCCGGAGTTCGGTGCGTTCCTGAATCAGGCTCGCAACGGTGCTGACGTGGTCTTGCCCCGAAGGGGCGCGGGGTCGGTGTCCGAGGTATGGAGCGGGTTGACTGACGCCCGTTCAGAGTGTTTTGAACCAGTTGGAAATGGAAATTCTCGGTCGTTCGGGTTAGAATCACACCCTGAACGAGGAGGATTCCATGAGTGCGCCACGACGACGCTTTGGGACGGACCAAAAGGCTGCCATTCTCAAAAGGTATCTGGTCGATAAGGTCCCCGTCTCGGACCTGTGCGACGAGTACGGCATCAAGCCCAACCAAATTTACGCCTGGCAGAAGATCCTGTTCGACCACGCCCAGACGGCCTTCCAGCAGGCCGGCGGCCGCCCGGCCGGCAAGGCGTCCGCCCAGTAGGAGAAGATCGCTCGCCTGGAGTTCGTCCGCCTTTCGCGGCCTTGCTGCATAAGGAGTCGCGACGCCTCAGATAGCCCGAAGGGCTTGTAATAAGATAGCCCAGGGTTGCCGCGCAGCGGCTACCCTGGGTTGAGAAGATGAATAACCTCTGGAAAACAAGAAGATTGAACATGCTACGAGGATTCGCATCAGCCGTTATAACAGTCGCGGCGCTGGCGCTTGCGGCCGGCAGTGGTGTTGCCGCGGACGACAACAGCGCGACAACCAAGGCGGCCTTCCGTCCCTTGGAGGATAACGTCATTGCGATCGCGGATCCGGTCCCCGCCAATGACGGCGTGCGCGGTTCATTGAATCCGCCGTTGTCGGCGACCATTCGGCACGCCTGGCGGAAAGCCGATGACGATCACCTTCAGCACCGACGCTTCGGGCCAATGGCGGAATATCGCCGTTTTCAAGCAGGCGTCCTCGGGCACGTACCGGACGAGTCCGAAGGACATGCTGCGCCGCGGTCGGACGTATTGCTGGAAGGTCGCGGCCACGGACGGCCAAGTTACGGCGACGAAAACATTTACTTTCAATCTGGCCTATGTCGTGGGGCCCAGCCACACGATCATCCAGACCAGCGACTGTTGGAAATTCGGCTACATCAAGCATGGCTGGGAAAAGGGGCAATTCTTCGCCACGGCTCAGCGCGGCATGTGGGCGGCCTATGACTTGGACAAGGGATGGTATCGGACGTTCCAATTGATCGCGAAAAACAAATATACCGCGGGCACGACGGGCAGCTTCCCGGTGTCGGTTGATGAGGGCGGCGCGTTCGGGCACCCTTATTGGGGATACTGGGACGGATCGTATCACGCGATAAACGGGGCGACGCCGGTGCAGGAGATGTCGAGTCGAACCTTTGAAGGGTTCAGCAAGCTCGTGTTTCCAGACGATCTCAAGATTCTCAAAGTCGCTCCCAAAATCGACTGGTATGAAGGGACAGTCTACACCTTCAGCGACGATCGGGCGTGGATCATGACGATTGATTTTGATGCGACGCAACCACCTCGTGACGAGGACAAGAAGTGGGTACAGCATCAGGGCAGAGGCGTTGTCAAGTACTGGCAATGGACGAAAGCGGGCGGATGGGAAAAGCCCGTCATTGTCGGCACGGTTGCCAATCACGCCGGCCGGGTCGCGCTGGTGCGTCAAAGCCGGGATACTTGGTATCTCTTTGTGTGTGAGGGCAAAGCCAGCGACAACTGCGCGGTTCATTCGTTCTCCTCGACGCTGAAGTACTTCAAGTCAACGGATGCGGGCAAGACCTGGGGCGCCTTGCAGGATACCGGCGTGCCGGCCCATGCGATACGGAGCAGTGTTTCCTTCGCCCGCTACGGCGACAACTACTATGTTTTCGTTTCCGCGGGTGAGAATACCCAAATCTCTTTCACCCGGGATCTTGAGAAGTTCCCGAAAGGCGAACATGCCACAAGAACGGTGGCGGTCGGCATGTGGATGAAGCCTCACGGCACGCTCCTGCACCAAAGCGCGCTGATTTTCACGGTCGCCGCCGACATAGACTATATTGACGAGCAAGTCGGCATTGTTGTTCCGGTGCCCGAGATGATCTCGCATCCGGAGACGCCGTCCGAGGCGTCGCCCGCCAACGGGTCGTCGCTGGCGGCCGGAACGACGGAGACGGAGTTATCCGTCAAGGTTCACGGCAAGCAGACCTACGACGTGGCGTTCTATCGGGCGGACGGCACGTTCATCGGTGAGGACAAGCTGCTTCGCGAAGGCGACAAGGCACGCGTCACCGTTAAGGGGCTTGCGGCCGGAAAGACCTATCAGTGGTATGCCGTCGCTCGCGGAGCGTTGTTGGAGTACTACGGCAATGAGCCGGATACCATGAGTGACGAGAAGTGGACCGAAACGTTCCGATATTCGATCAAGTAATGGCGGATGATTGCGACTCGCGTGTAACAGCGACGGCGTTGCCCTGGGCTTGGGAAGTACGGGGCCTTCGGCCCGGAGGAAAACATGACCGAAACTCGCGGTCACGGTTTTACCCTGGTGGAACTTTTGGTCGTCATCACGATCATCGGCATCTTGACTTCGCTGCTGTTGCCCGCAGTGCAAGCGGCGCGGGCAGCGGCGAGAAGAGTTCAGTGCGCAACAATGTAAAACAGATCGGTTTGGCGCTACAAGCCATTGCCGAGGCCAACGGGGTCTTTCCGCCACTCGGTTCCGATGGCGGATCGCTGGTTCCCGTCCAAGTCCAAGGTCCTTATCAGGGGCCGAAGGGCTACACGTTGTTCAACTTTCTCTTGCCCTATATCGAGCAAACCGCGCTCGACCAGGCGGCCAAGACCTGTGCGGATTACTTCACCGGCAGTGCCATCCCTCAAGGAAGCGTGTGGGCCGTGGTGAACGGAAAGTACGTCCACGCGCATCCGATTCCCGCCTATAAGTGCCCCGATGAACGGATGCAGACGGCCGACGGCGGCTCGGCGGCGACTTATCAGGCGGCCAACGAATCGGCCTACGGCAACTACGCGGCCAATTTCTTGGTCTTCGGCGGCGCCGACGAAGCAGAGCGTCGAAGGCGCGGCGACGTTCGCCTCGATTCGAGACGGCACGAGCAACACGCTGTTCTTCGCCGAGCGTTACGGCACGTGCGCCAGCGGCGGCGATCTGAGTGGTCCGCTGGCGTGGGCTAATCTGTGGTCCGACTCGAATCAGCCCTGGCTGCCCTCCTATTGCATGAACAAGCCGCTGACGACGCGGACCGATCCGTACGAGGCATGCAAACCCTTTCAGGTTTCACCCGATCCGCTCTGGGAGTGCGACGTTTATCGGGCCGAATCGCCGCACAGCGGCGGGATGAACGTCGGAGTGGGAGACGGGAGCGTGCGGTTCGTTGGCGAAAGCATCGACCAGACGATTTGGGCAAACCTCTGCGACCCGCGCGACGGCAACGCCGTGGGCAGCGACTGGTGATCAAAATCCGTGTACGGGGAGGGAAATAGCGAAACGGAAAGAAAGCGTGTGATTATCGGGTTCTGGTTCCCGCGCCTCTGCGTGGGAACGAGGATACCTGATTTCCCCCCTTCCCCGTTTTCCTTCGTACACTCACACCCATCTGATATTATGCGTTATCGACCCTGTAGGAACTGGATCACATTGGTGGCGGCATTGCAGGGGTTTGCCCTGCTGCCGGCGTGTGGGCACTCCCCAAAAGCGACGTTGCCCGAGATGTATCCCGCTGGCGGCAAGGTGGTGTATTCCCAAGGGGGCTCGGTCGCCGGCGGCGCCATCGTGTTCCAGCCTCAGAACGACGCCACCGTTTCAACCACGGGCGAGATCCGTCCCGACGGATCGTTTACTCTGTATAGCTTCAAGGCTGGCGTTCGCGCCGCCGGCGCGATCGCCGGTCCGCATCGGGTGATCGTGACCTTCCTTCTAGAGAAGGGCCGCAAGGAAATGCCCCATTCCGTGCTTCTACCGGATATTTGTACAATCCAGCCCTGCAACAACGAGTTGACACTGACTGTTCCAGGCGGGATCAACAAGGCACAGCACTAAGAGATAACCATCGAACCTGCACTACGCTCACATGGAGAACGACTATGAACGCAGAAAAGTTTTTGTTGAAAGCCGGCGCTATTCTTTTGCTTGCGAATTCCATCGTCGCGGGACTGGCGTTTGGCTCGCAGGCGGATGAGCCTGTGCCTTTGTTGTAGCGAGGGAAGGGAAATCACTATGCACCTTGGTCGCCTCGTCGAGATCCGAACTTCAACGGCGTGCCGTGCAGGCGGTGGTGGACGGAGTTCGCGATGTCGGCGGCGTCACCCTGCCGGTTGTCACGGCCGACCTTCCCGTTTCGGTGTCGTGGGTGCTTGTAGACGCTCCGGCCGCGGAAGCGGCCAACAGCGCCGCGTTGCGGGACGCGCTGAAACGGATCAGCGACAAGAAGGCGCTTTCCGTCGGATTTGCACTCCACCACGATGACCACGCCGTGGCCCTGCTTGCCGCCGACCAACGGGCCGGTTATCACGGCAGCGTACACTGTCGCGACATCCTCTTGCGCGTTCAGCGAGGCGAAGTGTTTCTGGATGAATATCCGGCGCTGGCGTCGCCGCTGGCCGTTCGCGGCGTCTACCACCTGACCTGTTGGGGGCGGAGTCCGGAGTACAAGCTCAAGGACTGGAAAGTCATCTTCGACGCCTGGGCCGAGGACGGGATGAACGCGGATTATTTCTGGATGTGCGGGCTGTTCCGTTCGCAGAAATGTCCCCAGGCATTCAGCTATCCGGCCAACGCGCCGACGACGGAGGAGATTCGGCGACTGATCGCCTACGCACATTCCATCGGCGTTGATTTCTATCTTGGGTCGGGCGTATTCGCCTGGTTTGGAATGGACTCGCTGGCGGAGGCCCATCCCGAGACGAAGGCCGTTGGAAGCGGCGGCATGTGCCCGTCGAACCCGCTGGCTCGCAAACTTAACTTGAACTATCTGACGGAGATGTACGATACCTTCCCGGACGCCGACGGGATGTACCTGGAAATCCGCGACGAATACGGCGCCTGCAAGTGTCCGCAGTGCAAAGCGCCGGACCCCGCGGGGGGAACGCATTACGCCCAGGCGGAGCTGAGCTTCCTGCGCGAACTGTCCGAGGCGGTTTGGAAGAAACATCCTCAGGCCAAGTTCGTCTGGTCCCTCGGCTACTCCGAGGGGAACGTCCACGCCGCCGACAAGGCGTACTACGACCACCTGACGCGCACCTTCAACGATCCTCGTTTCCAATGGCTTGTGGTGCGCGGGAATTGGGCATTGCCGTCGGCGGATGGCCAGTCGCATCCGCTGACCTGGTTCTCCCCGAACATGATCCACTGGTGTCAGTGGTATGCGGCTGCCGTGAACGACGTGCGGGAGTGGCTGCGGAAATCGGCGCAGCAACGCCTCCTCGGCGCGGCCGTGGCCTTCGAACCCGGCTACTCCAGCAACTCGTTCTACAGCGCGGAGATTCCCTTCCCCGTGGATGCGATCCCCTTCGTCGTTACGCGGTTCGCTTACCGCACATATTCCTGGGAGCCCGACCTGCCGCCGGCTGCTTTCCGCGACCGACTGTACCGGAAGTTGTTTACGCCCGAAATCACTCCTGAACTGGTTGATGACGTTCTGTGGCTGTTCGACTTCATACGGACGAAGTCAGGCGTTGCCGCCACCGCCACGACGCGAGGGCTAGTGGTTCGGGATTTGGCCGCCATGGAGGCGACCGATTTCGCCGCGCTTCCGGCCGAGAAAAAAACTTCCCAGGCCGACTGGTTGCGGAACGTGACGACACTGGGCGCGGAGGCGGAGCCTCGCCTGAAAGCGATCGAGACGCGGCTGGCGGCGCAGCAGCCGGTTTCGGCCCGGTCCCAGCGAGGGCTGGCCATGGTTCGCCGAGGCGTCGCGGATATCCGAACCGAAATGCTCTTGACGCCAGAGGGGCAATCGCGGCTCCACGCCTTCGCCCAGCGGATCGCGCCGCCGGCGCCGGATCGCTGATGTGGACACTGGCGATCAACCTTTCCTGCTCCACTGTGGTGGTCCAGCGAGTCCCTTCAACCACAACAGGGGGCGCGACCGCTTACACCTGAAAGGGTTGTCAAAAAATCGCTGGATTAGTTTTACTGCGCAGGTTGTGAAAATGGGCATCCTTTGTGGCGGCGATACCGAGACGTACGAGCCGCGGTTCACGTATCACGGTTTCCGGTATGTCGAGGTGACGGGCTATCCCGGCAAGCCGACTCTCGACGCAATCGAAGGGCGGTTCGTTCACAATGAGTCTGACGGACGTGCGAAAGAGCGGTTTGTCGCAGGGGCGTTGGGAGAAATCCCGCGCCGACAGAAGATTTGGAGGACTGGGCAAGGCGCGGACGGGGCTGAAATCGCCCTCCAAGCGTTGAAAACCTTCGCCGTCCCGTAACCGATGCTCCTCCACCCCTACGCGCAACGCGAAAACCACCCCTTCCGCAACAAAAACTAATTCACAGTTCAATGGAAGAATCGAGGAAAAACCATGGGTTGAGCCCGATCCGAAAATACTGTAAGCTATAGTCGGCCTGCCGTCCTGCCGCGCATGGCACTGTGCCTCCCCAATCCGCCCGCCAAGATTCTCCCACCGTCGATTAACGACCAACTCTGCACAAATGACAACGCGGAGCCGCGGAATGAACGCCATGTTTTGGAAAATCAGCGCCGTGAGTCTGCTACTACACAGCATCGCAGCGACGACGTGCGGCCTCGATGTGACGGTTGAGGCATTGCGTTGCGAATACCTGATAAACCCGTTGGGAATTGACGCGGCTCGGCCGCATCTCGGTTGGATTCTGGCATCGCACGAGCGCGGGCAGAAGCAGACCGCCTACCAGATTCTCGTTGCCAGCAGCGGGAGCAATTTGGCGCTGATCGAGGCGACCTGTGGGACAGCGGAAAGGCGCCATCGAGCGAGAGCGTCCAGGTTGCCTATGCCGGCAAGCCGTTGGAATCGCGAATGCGATGTTTTTGGAAAGTGCGGGTTTGGGACAAGGACGGAAAGCCCGGCCCTTGGAGCGAACCGGCAACGTGGACGATGGGGCTGCTCAAAAACACCGACTGGACGGCGAAGTGGATCGGCATGGACCCGGCCGCCGGAAACGCGGAGTTTCCCCGCTTCCGAAAGACCTTTGTTTTGGACCGGCCGCCGGCCGACGCGCGAGTGTATGTGAGTTCGCTGGGCTATCACGAACTCTACCTCAACGGCGAGAAGGTGGGCGAGGACGTTCTTGTCGCCGGCCGTTACCCAGCTAGACCGCCGAGCGTTTTATTTGGTCCACGATGTTGCCGCGCATCTGCGGCAGGGAACGAATTGCATCGCGCTGGGGCTGGGACGCGGTTGGTGTGTTGCCAATCATCCAGGCTATGCGAAAATCCAGCGACCCGAAGGGCCGGTCGTTCGCGCCCAGCTTGAGATCCTCGCCGGCGATGGAAAGCGAGTCACCATTGCCACGGACAAGAGCTGGAAGGCTAGTCCCAGCCCATTTGCCAGAACTGGTGATACTTGGTGGTCCTGGTCTCTGCGATATGACGCGCGTCTGAAGCAGCCGGGTTGGGATACACCGGGTTTTGACGACCATCGCTGGACGTTGGCGCAGGAATGCCCGATCGACGGTCTCAAAGTTTCCGCGCAAATGGTCGAAACGAACCGGATCATTCGCACATTCACGCCGACAAACATCCAGCGCCGCGGCGGCGGCGCGTGGCTGATCGACATGGGGGCCAATCTGGCCGGCTGGTTGAAGTTGCACGTGCGCGGACCCTACAAACCCGGACACAAAATCGTCGTAGTCTACGGCGACCATCTGGACGGGCATGGCGAGCCGGTCGGAGCGGGTGATAACGATGAATATATCGCCGCAGGCCAGGACGATGAGTGGTTTTATTGCAGATTTGCCTATCATGGATTTCGCTATGCGAAGATTTCCGGCCTGTTGGAACCCCCGCGAAAAGAAGACGCCTTGGGCTGCTTCATCCGCACCGGTTATCCATCGAATAGTTCGTTCGCCTGCTCCAATCGGCGTCTGACGGCCATTCACGACATGGTGGATTACACGCTACAGTGCGTTACGTTGGGGGGCTACATGGTCGATTGCCCGCACTACGAACGCCTGGGATATGGCGACGGCCAAGATAGCACAGAAAGTGCATTGATGATGAGCGGCATGGGTCCGCTCCACCGTTCGTGGATGGCGGCCTGGCGCGACTGTCAGGCCGCGGACGGCGACATGCCGCACACGGCGCCTTCGTACTTCTCCGGCGGCGGACCGGTGTGGTGCGGCAACATCATCGGCGTATCTTGGTGCGTGTACCAGCAATACCAGGACCGCACGATTCTCGAAGAGAATTACCCAGCCATGCAAAAGTGGTTGGACTTTTTCGAGAAACACTGCAAGAACGGGAACCTTTTCGATACCTGGCCCAACACAGATCGTAGAAACTGGTGTCTTGGCGATTGGGCCGTGCCGAAAGGCGTCGATCAGGCGTACGCACCCTCCGTAAAACTCGTCAATAACTGCTATCGGATCTATTGCTACGATCTGATGACCCAGATTGCCGCCGCGCTCGACCGGCAGGCTGACGCGGTTCGCTACCGGACGAAGGCCGATTCCCTTCGGCCAATCGTTCATAAGGCGTTCTACGACCGCCAAAAGAAAACCTATGCCGCGGGTAGTCAGATGGACCTGGCGTTTCCGCTTCTCGCCGGGATTGTGCCGGCGGACCTCCGCGCCGATATCCTCAAACAACTCGAACAGAACATCATCGAGAAGAGCATCGGCCACCTGGGCGTTGGAAACGTGGGCGTCTTTGTTCTCGTCAAGACGCTGATGAATCTGGACCGGAACGACCTGATCTTCTGTTTTGTCGACAAGGACTCGTACCCAGGCTGGGGCTTCATGCTAAAAAACGGCGCCACGACCACCTGGGAATGGTGGGACGGCGACCGTTCCCATATTCACAACTGCTATAACGGCATCGGGGCGTGGTTCTATCAGGCGATTGGCGGCATCCGGCTCGATCCGGCGTCGCCCGGTTTTCGGCATTTTATCGTAAAGCCCGCGATTGTCGGCGATCTCACTTGGGCAAGGACCAAGTACGAATCGATCCGTGGCCCGATCGTCGTCGATTGGAGGATGGAGAACCGCCAGTTGGAAATGAAGGTCCGCGTGCCTGCCAACGCCAGCGCGACGGTCTTTGTTCCGACCGATGACGTTGCGCGAGTGTTGGAAAGCGGCAAGCCGGCCGTGAAGTCGGAAGGCGTCGTTTTCCGCCGCATGGAGAACGCCGCCGCCGTGTTCGAAATTGATTCAGGCAGTTATCATTTCCTTCTTCGACCAAAAGGAGCCGACACATGCGTTCGATGAGTTATTCGTCGGTTTTTACAATCCAGATGGCAGCACTCGTGTTGGGCATGCCGTCGATGCCCTGCGCTCTGGCCGATTCAATTCCCGCAGAACCAACCGTCATTCCACGGCCGCTGAAGATCGCGGCCCAACCTGGCGAGTTTCTGATTCGGCCAACTACAACGATCGTTACGGATCGTGCGGGCGAATCTGTCGGCGGTTATCTATCAGAGGTTCTTGCCCCTGCCATGGGCAGAAGACTGACCGTAACGACAACCTCGCAGGCGCGGAATGGCAGCATTGTCTTAGCGACCGACACAGCTCTGGGGCGGTTAGGGGACGAAGGATATGAACTCATAGTGTCTTCTCACTCGATCGTGGCTCGCGCCGCCAAGCCGGCCGGTTTGTTCTACGCCGTTCAGACGCTCAGGCAACTCTTGCCGGTCGAAACGCTGCAATCCCGGGCAGTCGCAAAAAACGCGTGGGCCGTGCCCGCCGTGACCGTCGAGGATCAGCCTCGCTACCCGTGGCGTGGCATTATGTTGGACCCGGCCATCAAGTTCTTCCTGCCAATGGATACCCTTCTGCGATACATTGATCTACTGGCCTTTCATAAGATGAATCGTCTGCATCTGCATTTGACGGATGCAACGAATTGGACGATTGAGATCAAGAAGTATCCTCAATTAACCCAGCGTGAAAAGGCGCAGCGGCCGGCACGCTGCTATGGTCAGGACGACATTCGCCGAATTGTCGCGTATGCCGCCGCTCGACATATCGTGGTGGTTCCAGAGATCGAGATGCCCTCACACGCCACTGCCGCGATTCGTGCGTTGCCCGCCTTGGGCTGTGTCGGAGATAGCACGCTCCAGGACATGTGCGCCGGCAGCGACAAAACGTATGAGATTCTGGAAAACATTTTGACCGAGGTGATGGACTTGTTCCCCTCGCCGTTCATTCATGTCGGAGGGGATGAGTATTTCGGCGTCTCTTGGACGAAGTGCCCACACTGTCAGAAACGGCTCAAAGAGGAAAACCTCGATTCGCAGGATACCGAGCGGCTGCGCAATCTCTTTGCCAAGTGCGCAGGCGACAAAAAGAAGTATCTCTTGTATCGATATATGATGCGGCGGGTGTGCCATTTCGTGGTTTCCAAGGGGCGGCAGCCAATCCTCTGGGATGACCTTTCGTGGCAAGGTCAGTTTCCCGAGGGCGCCATCATCGAGCAATGGCACTTTAAGGGCGGTAACGATGCTTTTGCATGCACGGCTACGCCGGAGAATCCCGCCGTTGAGGCTGCACGTGCGGGACACGACGTGCTCGTTTCCCCCTTCTCGCATCTGTACTTCGACTATTCGGGGGCCTGGCGACACGTGTACGACTTGGAGCCGACCCCCGCAGACATTTCGGCCGACCAGGGGTGCCGTATTTTGGGTCCGCATGCGGCTGTATGGTTCCGGGAGCCCGACAAGCTCGACGTGGAATTGTTTCCTCGCCTGTGCGCGTTGGCCGAAATCGGGTGGACATCGAAAGCAAACAAGAACTCCGGGGATTTTGCGAAGCGATTAAGGGCCCATCGGCTGCGAGCAAAGGCGTTGGGCGTTCATCTAATCTATGACGGCCCCAAGGACAACGATTGTCCTTGGCGTGGTTGAAATAGGAAATGGAGGTCGGTCTGGCCGTCCTCAATCCCGCGGCCTCGGCGGTCGTGATGGAGGTGTTTTTGAGAAAGAGAAAACGTAAAGGCAAATGACCTATCAGCCTTGAACTAGGAGAACCTCATGCGGCGAATTGTTGGTCTACTGTTGCTGGCGTTGTTCCTATTGGCTTGTTCACCCGTTGCGGCGGCGACGAAGGAGAACGCACAGGTTGTGCTGAAACCGGCGGTTGTCTGGGGGGCCGGGCCAAATCTGCAAGGTACCGTCCGGGAAGCCGGCTTTCTGCTCGGCACGAAAGACAACTACGCCATCGACTGCCGCGGCGGCATCGACGCCTCGGACGCGAAAAAACCATACACGCCCGGCAAGGGCGGGTACTGCATGGGCATGCCGGGCCCCGTCGCCACGGGATGGTACTGCTACGGCTTCTTAAAATTCGCCCTCAACGGCCAGGAAGCAAGCACCACCAGGGCGAGCGGCATGTTTGCGGCCGAACAGGGCCGCCGGGCCATTCTGGATTCAATCTGGCACATGAACGCCGCCGACGTGCGAGTGCGGTTCCTCGGCCTGCCGGGCAGAGACTTGCTGTTTTGCGAGATGACTGTTGACCCCAGGCAAACAATAAAATCTCTTGGCCTGACGGCGATGTGCATTCCGGCGTACTTCACCAGCGCCTATGGTCAGCGGGAACAGGCGCGTTTCGTGCAGACGCCGTCGCTGTTGATTCGCGAGGAGGAAGGCCGCCGGGATATCCGGCTGGTTCCAAAAGACAACTGGTGGCTGCTCTACGGCGACGATTACTTCGATGTCGCGAAGACAAGGGAAAGCGACGGCCCGTGCGCCATGATGGTCCTGCCGGAAGATGTCGCCACACTCACTATTCCTGCGCTCAGCTATGGCGTAACCACGACGGTGTCTGTCGCCCCGGCGACCCGCACAATTCGCATGGCCTTCTGGAAGATGAAAGGCAGGACGAACGCGGAGGCCGCCGATTATTTTCGCACGAACGCCGAAAAAATCCGCGGGGAGCTGGCCTCTCTCGATTTTACGCCGAAATCCGTCAAAACCTTCGATCTTGCCGGCATGACCGCGGAGATCGAGCGAATCGCGCGATCCGAATCGGTCGGGAAGGAGTTTCAGAAGCGGGCCGCGGAGGTTTTGGCCTGGATCAAGGCCGGTTCCGCTGATCTGACCAAGAAGAGCGACGGCGTCAACGCGACGGAACGCAAGCTGCAACTGGTGGACAAGTACGCCGGTTTCGTTTACGAGGCGCGGCTTGCGGAACTTCTAGCATCTCTGGAAAAAACTAACTGAAAAGCATTTTCATGCGCACCATTTTGTTTCTTATCGCCGTCGGATATGTTCTTTCTCCGCTGAGCCTGTTTGGACAGGGCATCGTGGATCGGGACGAACTGGAGGTTGACCACGCGCTCACTCGGGAGGTTGTTACGCCGCACACCGATTGGGCGCGGCCTTACGCCTTGGGCAAAACCAGGGTGTTGTTTTTCACCGATGGGCTGAACGCCAATGCTCGTGAGTGCGTCGAGGTGATGCAGCGTTTTGACGTGGAGGCGAAGGCCGTCCTCTGGGCGCAAGACCCCGACTTCCCAATCTACGCTCTCGACGGAGGCCGGGTCGGTTTGGAACGTGTGAACAACCTGCTGAAGGAGAAATGGGATTGTTTCGTCTTCCTCTGCGGCAAGACGCCGAAGGATTTGCCGGCCAAGGAGCAATATCTGCTGATCAAGCGGGTGGCCGACGGCACCGGGCTGGTGCTGGTGGGCGGGAACGACGAGCGGGTAATGCTGGAAAAACTCCGCATTGCCAACGCGCCGCCCTTCCTTGCATCGGGGCCTGTCGGCGACGCCTTCCAGATTGCGCAGGGCCGGGGCGTGCGGATGCCAAAGCCACCGGTGTTGGATTATCACGAGGGATGGGAAACCGAGTACGATTACGTTGTCGAGCGGCTGGGACGGGCGATTGTGTGGGCCGCCGGCAAAGAGCCGCGGGCCCGGGTGGAACTGGCCGCCGCCAAGCCGGAATTCTTGTGCTCCGAACCGAAGAAATTGACCGCGCGGCTATCCGGTTCGCCGGTGGGCGAAAAATGCCGACTGCAACTCACGGTGCGCCGGCCAGCCGATCAGCCGCTGGTTTTCCCGGAAAGGGAAATAAAACCGGGCGTCGCTCTTGATTTCGTGCTGCCGGAAGTATTCCCGGCCGGCGAGTATCACGCGGACGCGAAGATCGTCAGTTCGGCGGGCGTGGAAACTTGGGCAACCATTCCATTGAAGATCACGACCGGACGGACGGTTGCCGACGTTTCGCTGAGCCAAGATTGGGGGGAAATCGGAGACCGGATCAAGGGCGGCATCGCCCTGAAGGGCAGCCCGGTTCCGGGGGAAACGGTTCGTGTCCGGCTGCTCGATCGGCGCCGCCGCGAACTGGCGCGAAAAGATTCTCCTTCGGCGGAGTCGATGCCTTTTGACTTTGCAGTCGCATCCTGGATGCCGGGGCTGGTCACCGTGGAGGCGCAGGTTCTGCAAAACGGAACCGAGGTCTCCCGCGCCTACCGATACTTCACCGTGACGCATCGGAATCGCGGTCAGTTCAATTTCATGATGTGGGGTCATGGTCAGGGAACGCTGGCGCCCTACGTCCAGGAGGCGCTCGCCCGGTCCGGCGTTACGGTCCAACTCGGCCAGGGCTTTATGGATGCGTATAGCTGGATCGCCAATCCCCCGAGAACCGTGCCGCCCATCCCGCAATTCTTGCCGGCGTATGACATGGCGTTGATTCCCTACACCTTTCACATCAATGCCGTCAAGTCTCCGGAAGGCATCAAACTGCCTTATTGCTGGAACGACGAGGAAGCGGTGAAAAAACATGCGGCTTCGATGGCCCACTACAACATGGCCAACCGGAAAATCGGCGTTTTTGCCTATTCCCTCGGCGATGAGTGCATCATCCGCAATAGCTGTCTTTCGCCCCACTGCGCGGGCGTATCGGAATTACCTGAAGGAATCCTACGGCGAATTGGCCGCGTTGAATGCGTCCTGGGGCACTTCGTTCGCCTCCTGGGAGCAGGTCGGCATCTCCAATCCGTCCGACAATGAAGAAAGCACGTCGTTCAACGCGGGCAACTATCCGCGCTGGTTCGATCGCCAGGCGTTCAAGTCCTACAACTGCGTCATGTACTGCAAGAATCTCGCCAAGGGCTTCGAGGCCATCGACCCACACGCGAAGGTCGGGTTCGAGGGCTGCGGGTCATTTGGAATGGGCGACGACATTGATCTGATCGTGCGGACGCTCGGTTTCTGGCTGCCCTATCCGTTCACCGGCGACGAAGTCATCGGCGCCCTGCCGTTCCGCTCTCACGTGGTCGGCTTTGGCAACTGGATGGGCTACCAGAAGGACGCCGACTCTCTCTTGCGGTCCTATTGGCGAATTGTTGCTCGGGGAGCGGACACGGTGGGATGGTGGATGTATGACGGTATCGGCCGATTCCACGGCTGGCTTGCCCCGGACTTGCGGCCGTTCCCGGCGGTAAAGGATATTTTGGAAAACACCCGGTTCATCCGCGAAGGCGTCGGCGACGTGCTCGTCCGCTCGCAACTGCAGGACGACGGCATCGCCTTGCTCTACTCCTTCCCATCCACATTCGCCCATAAGCTGCACGGCGGCGACGCTTACGGCGGCTATGAATCCTGTCACTTAAAGACGCAGAAGCTCATTCGGGACATGGGGCTGCAATATCGCTACGTGACCGACCGGATGCTCAAGCTCGGCGAATTCGATCCGTCCCGGTGTCGCGTGCTTGTCCTGGCTCGCGCCGACGCGCTGGGAACGAAGGAAGCCGATGTGATTCGGAAATTTGCCGAAGCCGGCGGCACGGTCATCGCCGACGTGCGCACCGGCATGTACGACGACCACTGCAAGCCGCGGCAGCAGGGCATTTTGGACGACCTCTTCGGCGTCCGACGCGAAGGCAAGAATCAGCCGAAAAAAGTGGCAATGACGCTTGCCGGGAAAGACGGCACACCAGTCGCTTTCGGGGCCGTGCTCGCCGATCCTTCCGTAAAAACCTCGCCCAACACGGCGGTTGTTCGGGCTTCCGCCGATGGCATTCCGCTGCTGGTGCGAAAGCCGGCGGGAAAAGGAACGGCGATTTTGCTTAACTTCTCTTCGTTCAGCCTGCCCGACCTCGAGGTGGAAGGCGTTCCGGCCGGCGTGGGCGCAATTTTGGAAACGATCTTCGCCGAGGCTGGCGCCAAACCGGCCGTTGACGTTGCAATTGGGGATGGGACAAGGGCGCGTGGCATCGAGACGACCCGCTGGAAAGACGGCGACGTTGAAATCCTTTCGCTCTTCCAGCAGTACGGCAAGAAACGCCCGATTGCCGTTTCCCTGAAAACGCCGTGCGCCGTGTACGACCTGCGCGGCGGCAAATTCCTGGGCATGGTCGATCGCTTTCCGGCCGCGATCATCCCGGCCCGGGCCGCGTTCTTCGCCCTTTGTCCGGTTGCGTCCACGCCTCCGAAACTTACAATGGAGAAACCGAGCGTCGAGCGGGGGACGCTTGCCAAATGCACCATTTTCTCGCCGGGCGCCGGCGGGCTTCATGCGTTTCGCATCAGCGTCTCGGCGGACGGAAAGGAACTGGACTGTTTCCAAAAGAAGGCTGTGGCGGATGGGACGGGCACGACGGTTGACCTCCCCGTGGCCTTCAACGATCCGGCGGGAAACTGGGAAATCCGCGCGGTTGACGTTCCTGACAGGACAGGCGTCGGCAACTGTCTTGAGCGTCAAATAGACGCCCTCTCAGAAAACGGAAGAGGCAGTGGACAAAACAGAGATTGGTTGTGAGAATGTCTTTCTAGCCTGAAGAACAAAGTCGGGGTGGCGCTTGTGCGGCCGCACCAACGGAAATGAATCGATTCCACCCAGACGGCAACCTTCGACAACGCGAGTGTCGCGCAGTCGGAGGAACGTCGATGATCACGTAACAGGAACATGGTGAGATTATGCCGTTGCACGCATCACGTCTGGTAGTCGCGTTGTCGCTGATAGCAATCAGCGCGGAGCAGAATCGCCTCACGTTCGCCGACGAAGGCCATGGCGGCCTGGCGGCGGCAGCCCAACATCGCTGCGTGGGAAAATACTGCGAAGGTGTTGGCGATGCCGACTTTTTGCGTTTGATCGACGAGTCCTTTGCCTTTTTCCATCCAAACCCGAGTGTTCCGAACGTGGCGATGCTGTATCAGCCCGATTGGGACACATTCGCCGAAGGCGCCGGCTGGGGCGGCTGGTGGATCCAGAACAGCTATGGATTTTCCTACGCGGCGACTCCTTTTCTCCAAGAGCCGTGGTTTTCCACGCTGCAACGCTCGTGGGACCTGTTCTGGGACAACCAGGGAGACGGTAAACGGTCAAGCAAATGCTCGGGGCCGCAGTCGTCGTTGGTGGCCCCGGACGGTTGTCTGGGCGACTGTGCTGTGCCTGGCGCTATCGTCCCG
This sequence comes from uncultured Planctomycetia bacterium, assembly GCA_963791075.1. Classification (GTDB taxonomy): domain Bacteria; phylum Planctomycetota; class Planctomycetia; order Pirellulales; family Thermoguttaceae; genus CAWBRF01. The sequence continues at coordinate 69,601 of CAWBRF010000031.1, read as the reverse complement.
AAACAAGGGGACGGCGATCCAAAGGTTCACGACTGGTTCTACGAAGCCACCGCGGCGGGCGTCGTGATGCAGGCTGAAATTCTGTTGGCCAATCGCGACCGCAAGGCCATGGCGCATTATCTTCCGAAAATGGAGCGGGCGTGCAATTTTATCGAAACGGCCCGCGATCCGAAGAATAATCTCTTTCTCGTCGGACCGGCGTGCAATCTGCTTGCTCCCAGCTATGGCGGAGTGAAGCAGCCCGATGGTTCGTTTGGCAAAGGCTATCTGGCCGGACTTTCCATTACGTATCTTGCCGCCTTGGATCGCATGGTGGAATTGTACAAGCTTACAGGAGACAAGCAGAGACTCGATGAGTATCAACGCCGGCAGGAGATTACCCGCAAGTCGCTGCCGTTGCTCTTGACGCCTGCGGGCTACTTCGTCAAATCGATGGAACCCAACGGCACGAAGCATGGCGCGTTGGGACAGGCGCAGTTTGGCTACCTTGAGGGCGTGGCCAACGTCGACGCCGTGGGGCTCCGCGTGGTTGACGACCCGACGGCCCGGTCCGTCTATCGACAAATTGCGGCTTTCCCCGCCATCCGGCCCTTCGACTTCCTTTTGACCAACGCGCCGGGACTGGACGACACGTACTGGTGCTGGGGCCATAGGACGGGGGGTGAAGAGCCTGGGCATCCTGAAGTCGGCATTTATGGGGCTCGCGTATTCGGCGACTGGGTCAACGGCGGTGTTTGGGGCACCGTCGAAGGACGCGCGATTCTGACGTACTACCGGCTGCACAAGTTCGAGGACGTTCGCCGCTCCGCCGCCCGGGCCATGAAATGGGCCAAGGACTTTCGCATGGACGCACCGTGGTCGCAGCGTGGCGAGAATACGAATAACGTCTGGTCTGATACGGGGGCGAATCAGGTCGGCGGCGTGGCCGTCATGGTCGATAACTTCGCCATTCCCGCCGCGACGGTCCGTGGACTGTTCGATTACGAGTACCGTTCCGACCGCATCATTCTCCGGCCGTGCGTGCCGGGCTCGATCACCGAGTACGTCCAGAAGGAGCCCGTGCGGTTCGGCGAAAAGACGCTGTATCTTTCTTGCCGTAACGGCGGGCCGAAGTTGAAATCGGTTGCCATCAATGGCACGGCGATGAAACTTGATTCGTCCGACGGCGTGGCGCTGTTGTACGACGCATTGCCGCCAGAGGCGAAAATGGAGATCGTGACCGAGGGCGGTTGGGAAGCGGAGTCGGCCGCGCGTTTAGCAGCCGCCCGCACGGCGGCGCAGCGGAATAGGGGCCGACGCGCCATCGGCCGCGAAACGGACCGGAGCCGACGCTCTGCCGGCCGAACTGCCCGCGTCGTTGAGGAAACCCCACGCCGTGCTGACGTTGCTGGATCAACGGTTGGTCCAGGAGCCGGACGCGGCGTATGAGCGGGCATTTGTCCATGAGGCGCTTGGGGCGATCGATGCCTGGCGGCAGCAGACGGCGATCGATTCCGGCCGGGGTTGCTTCCGCCCCAACACGCCGCAGAAACGCGAGGCGATTCTCAAGTTTTATGAAAATACGGCCCTGTGCATGTATTACGGACTGGCCAAGCGAATGACGAACTATGCCAGGAGTCCGCAGTTGGAAAAACAGCATTTGGCGGAAGTGTTTCAGCGGGCGCAAGGGAAGACCGCCGGCCCTGACAAATATGAATTGCCCTTTACGGCCAACAGCCGCGAGGCGGCGTTGGAATGGCAAACGCTGCGCCAGAAAGCGGCTCTTCGAGTTGGTTGCCGCGCAAACGCCGCGGCGTTCCTTGGCGGAACGGCCGTTGGATTTCAAGATTGAATCCTCGGAAGACCATGGCGCCTATATGTTCCACCGCGCCTCATTCCAATGCAACGACGGCGAGCGCCGCAAATGCGCCTGGACCGCGCCGAAAGGTCCGGGGCCGTTTCCCGCCATGCTCTGCCTGCACGGGCATGACGGCTCGGCCGAGTTGGCATTCGATCCGAAGAGCATCTACCGCGGTTTTGCCGAGCGTTTTGCCCGCGGCGGATACTGCGTGCTTGCTCCCACGTTTCCGCACCTCAAATATGCGGGAACGAGGGTTTGGGACTTGATGCGCTGCGTCGATATTCTCTCGGCAAAAAGAGGCGGACGCGCGGCGAATCGGGGTGATGGGGCTGTCGATGGGCGGCGAGTTTACGATGTGGGCGGCCGCCTGCGACGAGCGGCTGAAGGCCGCGGTGGTCAGCGGCTGGATGTGCACCACGGAGGGCGTCCTTTCCCTGCCCAACTGCCCCTGTTGGGAGCTGCCTGGATTCGTGAACTTGATGAACGTATGCGAGGTGCACTTGTTGATCGCGCCCCGGCCGGTGCTCTTTGAAAGCGCGGAGGACGATGAGTGGTTTCCGATTCGTCACACGCGCAGGGGTTTCTCCCGCATTCGCGCCGGCTACAAGGTCTTCGGAGCAGAAGAAGCGTGCGTCCAGGACGTATTTGCCGGCAGACATGTGGTGCATGGAGACATGTCCTATCCATTTATCGACAAGATCCTCGGCGGCCATGCCGCGGTCGATAAGACCTCGGTAAACACCCGTGGCAAATGAAGCACAAAAGGAGCGTTCGATGCAATTGGCAACCGGTGCCGGCCTGGAGCCGGGCTGCGCCGCCCGCCGACTCAAGGAAAGGCCGTGGCACCTCATCGCTGCCGCGGCGACTCGGGCACGGCTAAGAAAAAGACAAGCCCGTCTGGAGCTGCATAGGTCCACTCGGCCCTGTCCTTCCCAAAAAACTCGTCCGAGGGGAGGGGAGGAGGCCAACGTGCGTAGACGGCGAGAACACAAAATGCCGGGAACGATTACTGTAACGGGATATTCTCCTCTGGCTATCTGAAACATGGAAGCTGGGTAAGCACTATGGCCGGACATTATAAGGCAAGACGCCGGGCGTGAGAATAGGCCCAAGTGCAATTCCCGCGGGATTCAATTTGCTCGGTCACCATTGTTGCGCTTGCCAACACGCGGCAAACAGTCTGGTTGGCTGCGTGCGCGATGGCCACGCGACTGACGCGCGAAGGCTACCGTCGTTCGGAGTTTCTTCGATGAATGCGAACGACTTGCGCCGGCTGGTCGAGCGGCTGACGAAGACTGTCGTGTATCTTGAGGCGTTGCTGGAACAGGCGGACACGTTGTTGGTGGAATTGGAACTGGAGCGGGAGGAAGTGGAAAAAGTTGAGGGCAACGGCCGGCAGACGCGGCATTCGATTGGAAAATCGCGGCTAGCAAATTTGGGCCAAAAAAACGAGTTGCGTCGAGTGACTTGCACAAGGAACACATTTGATCCCCCCGCCTATCACCCGCAAGGTTTCTTGTGAGCCTTGCGTCATGGATGCCGGCTCGCAGAGAATCTTGGCGACCGGATGGTGGCGCCGGCCGACTGTGAAAATCCGCCCAACCACAAATAGCATTTGTGGGGCGGCGAATTTGGTCCGCCCGCCGTGGATACTGAACACAGGAATCTTGCTGGCACCAGCACCGCATCCGCGCCGTGACTGCGCCGGATTCGCAAAATCTGGTGCGCAAACTCGGGCCGACAAAAGGCTCAACGTTCGGTGTCGGCGCAGAACGGCGATTTGATCCACCAGCAGGCGTCGATACCGCACAATTCTGCATCGACTGTCACTGGAGTTCTGAAGGTTTCGACCTCCTCGTTTGTACTGCCGCGTCGGACATCTCCGGCGCGCGCCGAGCAGAGAATGGGGACCAACCCGAGATTTTTTTCCGTCCCCCTTGTGTTATGCCATAGAATGCGACCCTCCCCACTGTATTCTCGGCACAATCCCCGCAAACAACACGGCAATTGACCCCCGCCATCATACCGATTTGCCTTGCTTCATCGCGCGTGCAAGCGGCGCAAGGAGGTCAATGGGACAAGGCAAGGGAGCGCGGGGCAAGAATCAATCGCGGGGCAAGAGCGCGAGACAACACGCGCGCAGAGAAAATGGGCGGGGTAAAATGCCCTGCCCATTGCGAATTCAAGCGGATTGTGCTTGCTTCTCGGCCCCTTGCCGATTACGCTAGAGTCATGTGGACGCGAGCGCTTCGGTTAGCTTGCCTTGCGCATGGCGGTTTGCTTCGGAGGGAACTTGATTCCCATCTTCCGCCAGTAGGCTTCCGACAAGTCTTTCAAGATGTGTCTGAACGCGGCCCCGCGATTGCCTTGCCGCAAGTGAGCAAGAAGCGTCGTCCCCGGACGTTGCCCCTGATACACAAGCGCCGACCACTCGCCCCACTCACGCGCGGGAATGTCGTGCTGCCGCAGAATCGCCTCCAGGTCTCCGGTTGTCAATTCGATGTGACTCATGGTTGTACTCCGAAAAGGAAGAGTGAAAAGTGAATTTCCGCCGACATGAAAGCATTCCCTCCAGACTGGCTGAAGAGAAGTGACAAACCCTTGAAAACAAGAAGATTGTCACTATGTCGTGCGGGTGGCAACGGCGCGTTTTCAGAGGGCGAAAACGCCCAAAAATAGCCGTTGCCAACCGTAGGCTCGGTGGGTATACAATTCCGAAATTCGGTTTTGCTTCTCGGCGGGTCGGGCGGTCGTCGCGCGCCTCCCAGCGGGCGGAAACTGCTCGAAACGACGAAAGGCCGGTCACGATCCTCTCGCGTCCATCGACCAATCGCAAGCTCGACGCTCTCCACGCTCCCGCCGTCCATCGCCATCCGCCTTGGCGCTCCTGTCTGTTCTCCTCGCTTCGCGTGTTCGCTGGCCCACCAAGGCTCTGGCAACGGCCGCTAGGTTCTTGGGCGTGATCGAGGCCGGCACACAAGGGCGAGGCTCCTACGGCGTGTGGCGGCATGTGCCGGCCATGTCCTGCTCGACGACGGCGACGATCAACACCTGCCAGCGGCAGTGATGCGGGAGGCCGTGCGGGTCGGCGGCCGGACGGCATGAGCGAAAGAATCATCGTGGACAGTCACGAAGTTTCTTGCGGATCGTTGGCGTTCTCGACCGGGCCGGCCGGCGAGTCAGTCGCGCCAGCTTCGACCGAGGATCGGCGGGCGCAATTGCCGCTGGCGCAGATCGGCGTAACAAGAGCGCGAAGGCCAAGGCCCTCGTCGAGGCGCACAAACGAGGCGTCGAAGTGCAGGCCGTCCTGGACAAAAGCCAGCGGACGGAGAAGTACAGTTCCGCCGACTTCCTGGTGAACATGGGGATTCCCGTCCGCATCGACGCCCAGCACGCGATCGCCCACAACAAAGTCATGGTCATCGACGGCCAGACGCTCATCACCGGCAGCTTCAACTTCACCAAGGCCGCCGAGGAGAACAACGCCGAGAACCTGCTGGTCATCCGCTCGCCGGAATTGGCGGCGAAGTACGCCGCGAACTGGAAAATCCACGCCGCCCATTCCGATCTCTACGCCGGGCGCACGGAGGGATATTCCCAGACGCACCGGACGGCGCAAGCCGCCGATTCGCCGCCAGCGGTCGCTCCGACCGCCGAGGGCTACGTCTCCTCAACGAATTCCGCCGTCTTCCACAAGCCGGACTGCAAGTCGGCGGCGAAGATTTCGGATGAAGCGATCAGTCGTCTCGGCAAGCAGTTTCGCACGGCACGCCTTGGCTTTCTCGACTGCTTCGGCGAGCCAGTTCGGATCGGTGCCGGAACCAACGTGCCTCAAGACGCCCACGAGTTTCGCTGCGAATTCCTTGGCCACGTCTCTCAGATTGGCCTCCTGATTGTTGAGGTTGCCGTTGTGCCGCTGGCTACACATGGACACCCGGCAGCACAAAACTACGAGGTCCCCGGCGTGTAGCTCTTCGGCGGCGTGGCGGATATACTTTCTCGCTCGCCCCGATTCTTGCGAGGATTTCGCTTGCTCTGGCATTTGTCCAGGTTTTTGCGTAGGCCCTTCATGTTTTTCCTCACGCGACACCATGTAACCTCCAAGGCTCTGTGCTCGTCCGCATATCGCCGGAAACGGTTAACATGCAACAAACCTTCGCATGTTAACCGTTTTGATTTTCCTCATTCGCCAATCGCTCCGCCGTTGCTCGCCCCGCTGTCGTCAACATGACGTGGGTGGCCCGAATTTGGTGGGGAAACCGTCGTCCGCCGGACGATTTTTCCCAATGCATGATCCCCGCAGGGGACATGCGTTCGCCGTAGTTGTCCCCCGTTCGCTGATTCCGCCGCTGAAGAAGGCCGCGGCCCTCCAGCCGCGTCAAGGCGCGTGACACGGCAGCCGACTGCGAGCGGCACGGCGATTCCAGTCTCCAACGCACACCCGCTTCGAGGATGGCGCCGGTTGCCGATTCTGCGGCAATGCGGACGGGATCAACGCTCAGCCGGGCGTAGATTGCCGTAGTTGACGGTTGGCCTTCTGCCGCTACAACCCGTGGGGCAGCGTGAATGGGGGAGAAACGTACAGCACGGGCCATGTCGCCGAGAACGGCTTTCTCTGCCTTGGCAGCGACCATACCGACCAGAGCGTGGAAAGCTCCCCCTACGATATCGGCTTCGTCATCCGGCGTGCCCGTTACTGGTGCACCGCCTTTTCTGTGCTGAAAGAATCCGGCGAGTTCCCCATGCCGTAAGAAAACAGGTGTATCATGGCCATGGTCCACGAGGCCATTATGCTCGCCGCCCGCTACCTCCCAAGCCGCTGCTTCCCTGATAAGGCGATTGACCTCCTCGACCAAGCCGCGGCGATGCAGGCAGCCGAGAATTACCAACCAGTGAATCGACCAGGAGCATGAGATGAACGCACTAAATCGTAACTTCCTCCACCAGGCTGTTTCGGCGAAATCTGGCATTTGCCGCAACCTGCTCAATCGCAGCAACCGCCGACAAGATGGTTGACCGAACCTTGGAGCAACTGCGTGGCAGTCTCTTCGGTCAAGACATAGCCTTGACCCGACTTTGCGATGTTCTCCGATCGCAAGCCGCTCAACGATTCCTCGGCTGGAATCACGCGGTAGAGACCGGCTGCCCTAACTGGGACCGCCGGCCGTGGGCTTGCCTCCTGGCGGTCGGTCCCACCGGCACCGGCAAGACCGATACAGCTCGTTGTTTAGCCGACAGCCTTTTCGACGGCCGGCTCATCACCCTTCATTGTAGTGAGGTGGGCCCGGAAGCTCCACACGCTATTTCTACTTGGACCGGCTCTCCGCCAGGCTATGTCGGTCACGGGCTGGGCGGTCTTCTTACCAACGGCATGCGACTCCATCGCACCGCCGTCCTTCTTTTCGACGAAATCGAAAAAGCTGCGCCAGAGGCGGTTCAGAATATCTTCCTCCCGCTCCTCGGCAAAGGCACCGTGACGGACCGGAACAATGGCGAGACCCTCTGGGCGACGGACTGCGTGGTCTTCTGCACAAGCAACCTTGGCGTGGAATCAGGGGAGACTTGCGTCCTCGGTTTCGGCCGGGCAGAGAGCGCTCCGGAAAACGAGGAGCAACGACTTATTGACCGCCTCGGTCGATACCTCCACCCCGAGGTCCTCGCCCGGTTCAACGGTATCCTTGACTACCGAAGTCTGAATCTTGAAACGAAGTGGAAGGTGTGGTTATCGCTTCATCAAGACCTTATTCTCAAAATCGGGCCAGGAACTCAAATCGTAATCGCCGCCGCCGCCAAGCGTTTTATCCAAGAGCGATTGGCGGAAATGACTGGCGGCGCCCGCGCCATCATCGACCTGTTCCGCCGGGAGATTATACCTCTCGCCGTGGGGACTAAACAGGGTGATGTCATCCGCGTTACCATCGGCGAGACCAATCGATTGCAGCGGCTATTGCTAGTTAAGGCTGTTCCCCTGGACGACGAACGGTGTCAGGAGCGTGGAGGCAGCCATGCCAAGCAGGACTCCGATCAGAATGTGCAGTCCAATTGATGACATCGCCCTGAACCAGGGGAGTGTTCGACCCAGGCACTCAATCGGACCCCCGCTGCAATCGTTTGGCCCCTTACGGAGCCGCGCGGGGCGGTTGTTGACAGACGCCTTGACAAATGCGGCTAAGAAATGACCGAAATTGTTGTACACGAACGGCGGGCATAGGCATGTCCGCGCCGGCCGGCGTTTTCCTCGTGGAATCATTAAGGAGGGAAGAGCAATGTTGTTGGACCCGTTCAGATTGCAGAGACGATTGCTGAAAGCGATTCTCGTCATCAGCGGCCATCTTCTCACCGGGGCGTGCAAGGCCATCTGGTACGGGCCGTACGGGCAGCGAGACAGGATCGGCAACGCCATGGACCATTCGATGCGCGGGATCGCAGGAGGCATCGCGAGGTTCTTTCGCCGGTGATGGAAAGGAAGGGAGGCGTGCGATGCAGCGAGTCGGACGTTCGATGTTCCGTACGATCTACTGGTTTCCGCTGCTTGGCATTGTCATCGTGATGGCCCTGGCCAGCATGTTTTCGGCCGCCGTCCGAGGCACGACACTTGAGCCCGTCGGGCTATTCCTTCTGCCGTCTCTTTCCCTTGTATTCTGGTCATGGTTGATTGGCGGTCGGTGGATCGCTTACTATCTGGTGCCGCTGTTCGTCTCGACGCTGACGTGCCCGGGATGCGGCGAGGAGATTGACGCCGTCAATGTCTGGAACTGCGCCTGCGGATACCACGATTACCGCGAACGGCATATTCTCATTAAGTACTGTCCGAAGTGTGGCAAAGCCGCAGGACACATCGACTGCCCGAGGTGCTCCTGCACAATTCTGTTATGGTGAGAAGGGATTGAACAATGCGGCAACCTCGTTCCCTCAGCGAACAGCGACTGGCCCATTGCCGCGGAGAGGTCCTTCGCGGCTGCGGGATTTGGCCGTTTCTTGGCCCTGATCGCCCACTGGAGCCGCCCTTCGAGCGGTTCACCTGGTCGGGCATCACCAGGTGGGATTTACGCGTCAATGGTTTTGATGCCCCGTACCAAGGCCAGTTCGCCGATCAGCTGAAACGCCTACTTGCCCCCGGCCGCTGCACCACCCTCTGATCTCTACGGCGCCGCTTGGCAGCGACAAGGGTCGCTCCATGTTGTGCTGCTGCGGAATTATACCGATGACGAAGTAACCTCTGCAAACGCCGAGCAACTCCTCTTGGCCTTGGGGTCTTCCCGAGAGCCGATTGCATTTGAGCTCTTCGGCATCGGCAGGAGCAGCCGCCGAGGCAGCGCCCAGCCGCGCATCGAGGCGCGGTTCGTGGCAAGCAAGACGGACGTGCCGTTGTTGGAAGCCCAGCTTCATAGCCTCTACCCCCATTCCGCCGTCGAAAGCCACGAATATGGATTCCATGATGCCGATCAAGAGTGGAGGGATCGGTTTTGCGGAGGCCGAGGCCGGGAAGATCGGCTGTTTGCGGCACCATTATACTTGACCCATCGGAGGATGATTTAGTGACGTAGCCGCACACTCCGCCCCTACCGTCGGTTTCCCATTTTTCAGGAGTCTTTCATGGCAAGACAATCAGAGCGCCCACGCACTGGCGTTGTCCTCCGAACGTACGCTGAACTGGACCAGTTCCTCCACCAGTTCGCCGCAGGCACGTTCGGTTTGCTCATCCTTGTGGGCCGGCCTGGTCTGCAAAAGAGCCGGAATGTTCGGGCTGTTCTTGGGCCTGAGGTGTGTTGGATAGAGTCCAACACCACGGCATTCGGAATGTACTGCCGGTTGTTTGAGCACCGCGACGAAATAATCGTGCTCGATGACGTTGATAGTCTGTATGCGGATCGCGCCGCGGTCCGGCTTCTCAAGTGTCTCTGTCAAACTGAGAGGCAGAAAACCCTCGCCTGGCATTCCTACGCCAAGGCATTGGAGCGGGAGGACATCCCTCGCGAATTCACGACGGAAAGCCGAGTATTGATTATTGCGAACGTGTGGAAGACCCTAAACAGCAATGTCACTGCCATCGAGGATCGCGGGCACGTATTGCTCTTCGAGCCATCTCCCTTGGAAGTCCACTCTCGTGTTGCCCAGTGGTTTTGGGACCAGGAAGTGTTTGACTTCGTTGCGCGATATCTTTACCTCATCCCGGAACCGTCGATGCGTCATTACCTGGCGGCATGGGAACTCAAACAGGCAGGTTTCGACTGGCAAAGTCGCCTTTTGGAACGATGGGCTATCGACGACAGGACGATGCTCGTGGCCCAGCTCAAGGCCGACCTGTCGTACGGCACCGAGGAAGATCGAGTTCGCGCGTTCAAAGAGAAAGGCGGCGGTTGCCGACAGACCTACTTTGTCCGCGCCAGGAAACTCCGAGCCGCTGGCGTCCTGCCGCGAATCAATCTGGAAAACCCGGCCCCCGACAACGGTTGGGGCAAGCTCGATGTCTCTGGCTTGCTCGGACCACGGCTCGGGAAACTGGGAACGGGATAGACTGTTGGATTCACCGGAAAAGGCGGAGGTCAACTGGACACAGCCTTCGTACACGACCAGAAAACGAGTAGACTTTTAGACTGGGCTCCGGCCACGTCCCATTGATGGTTTAGGTCAGGGCCTTGCCTTTTGCCCCCCAGGCAGTCTAATAATGCGGTGGATTTCATGATTCCATGGCATGGGTCCGTGGCCAGCAACGCGAAAGGTCAGTGACGTGAACCTGAAGGAACTGAAGTCGATTGCGGCCGGGGGCGAGTCCGAAAAGGTGGAGTTCAAGCGCTCCACCGGCCAACGGACCGACGCCAGCAAGGCCGTCTGCGCTCTGGCCAACGGGTTGGGCGGTTTCGTGCTTTTCGGCGTCACCGACAAGGGCGAAATCGCCGGGCAGCAGGTTTCCACGCATACGCTGGAGGAAGTGGCTAACGAATTGCGTCGCATCGAGCCGCCGGTCTTCCCCGACATCGAGACGGTCGATCTGAAGGGCGGCAACACCGTAATCGCCCTGTGCGTGCCCGGCGGCGGCGGCCCGTACACTTATGACGGCAGGCCATACCAGCGCCACGGGCCAACCACCCGCGTGATGCCCCGGCTGGTATACGAGCAGCGGGTCATAGAGAAGCTGTATGCCACCAGCCGTTGGGAGAACCAGCCCGTTGCCGAGGGCGTAACGATTTCGGACCTCGACGAGGAAGAGATCCAACTCACCGTGGAGAATGCGGTGGATTTGGGCCGACTGGAGCCGCTGAAGCGAAGGACTACGAAGGCGATTTTGACCGGGTTGGGGCTGATCATGGAAGGCAAGTTGCTCAACGCGGCCGTAGCCTTGTACGGCAAAGCGAAGCGTTTGCAATCGCTCTACCCCCAATGTGCCATCCGGCTGGCCCGTTTTCGGGGCAAGGACCGGCTGGCTGATTTTGCCGACAATCGGCAGTATTGGGGCCACGCCTTTGCCTTGCTCCGCCGCGCGGAGACTTTTTTGATGGATCACGTTCCCATTGCGGGCCGGGTGGTTTCAGGGCGAATGCAGCGCGAGGACCGACCGCTCTACCCGCCGCGGGCCACCCGCGAGGCCGTCGCCAACGCCCTGTGCCACCGTGACTACATCATTCCCGGCGGTGCGGTCAGCGTGGCCATGTATGATGAGCATCTGGAGATCGTCAATACCGGGACGCTGCACTTCGACATCACGCCCGAGAAGCTCGCCCGCCCCCACCAATCCCGGCCATGGAACCCGATTATTGCCGGCGTGTTCTACCGGGCGGGGATTATCGAGCAGTGGGGCACGGGTACGTTGAAGGTCATCGACTGGTGCCGGGAGAACGCCAATCCCGCTCCCGTTTGGACCGAGGATAGCGGTTCCGTAGTGGTGACGTTTCGCCCCGCCCCAGGGTTCGAGGCTCCTACCCCGGAAGTCACCCCGGAAGTTGCCCCGGAAGTCACCAGGCTGATCCGAAAATGCCAGAAGCCGAAGACCCGCAGGGCGTTGCAGACGGAACTTGGGCTGCGAGACGACGAGCATTTCCGCAAGGCGTACCTGCTGCCCGCGTTGGCAATGGGCCTGCTGGAACGCACCATTCCCGACAAGCCCCAGAGCAGCAAACAGCGATACCGACTGACGGCGAAGGGGCACCAGTGGCTACGTCAGCACGGGCTGCAATAGGGCCTTCAATTACCATGGAAAACTATGAAAATGGCCGCTGGTTAGAATTTTTTCCCTCGTTTCTGTAAGGAGGTCGTCGTGAGCTACCACCATTGTCCGCAGTGCCACAAGCGAATGAGGAAGTTTCTCGAAAACAAGGAGAAGGTGTCACGGGGCGCGTAAAACCGGCCACGTAAGGGCGCGTTATACCGGCCACTTACGAGGAGAGAAGATTCGTCATCTAGCCTTCAACAACCCTTTGCTGAAGGAGAGCTTAGATGACGAAACGACTCACGATGGCCGCAGTTGACACGATCCTTACACTTCATAAAGCCGGACACTCCAACCGCGAAATCGCCGCCCTTCTGGGGGTGAACCGGGAGACGGTCGGCAAACATCTCGTCCGCGTCAGGGCCCAATACCAGCCAAACGCGCCCACCGGGAATCCGACCGACGATCCGAACGACGCGCCCGCCGAAAGTGACGCAGGTGACGGTTGTGCGGGCGACACGTCTGGATACCAGCCAAACGCGCCCACCGGCTCGGCAAGTCCTCCACCCAACGGACCGCCCAGCGAATGCGAGCCGTTCCGGGAAGAGATCCTGGCGAAGATCGAGCAGGGCTTGGAGGCGGTGCGGATTCACCAGGACCTGGCCGAAGACCACCGTGACAGCGCCCCCAGCTACTACAGTGTGCGGCGGTTCATCGCCCGGCTGCGGCATAAAACGCCCTTGCCGTTTCGACGGATGGAGACGGAGCCTGGCGAGGAGGCCCAGGTGGACTTCGGCACGGGCGCGGCAGTGCGCACGGCCGATGGCAAGGTCCGCCGTCCGTGGGTCTTTCGCATCGTGCTGAGCTACAGCCGCAAGGCGTATAGCGAGGCCGTGTGGCGGCAGACCTCGGAAGCGTTCATCGGCTGCTTGGAAAACGCCTTCCGTCATTTCGGCGGCGTGCCCAAGCGGCTGGTCATCGACAACCTCAAAGCCGCCGTGGCCCGGGGCGACTGGTACGATCCCGAGGTTCATCCCAAGCTGCAATCGTTCGCACGCCATTACGGCACGGTGTTCCTGCCCACCAAGCCCTATACGCCCCGGCACAAGGGCAAGATCGAAAGCGGCGTTAAGTACGTGAAGCGGAACGCGCTGAAAGGGCGGGTTTTTCCGGGCCTGGCCGAAGAGAACGAGTTCCTCTTCAACTGGGAAACGCAGGTGGCGGATCAGCGCATCCACGGCACGACGAAGCAGCAGGTGGAAAAACTCTTCGAGCAAGTGGAGCGGCGGGCATTACTGCCGTTGCCCGCCGAGCGGTTCCCGTTCTTCCATGAGGCCCGTCATACCGTGCATCGCGACGGGCACCTGGAGGTGGACAAGGCTTACTACTCGGCGCCGCCGGAGTACGTGGGCCATCGGCTGTGGGTCCGTTGGGACAGCCGCCTGGTCCGCATCTTCAACGACCGTTGGGAACAGGTGGCCGTACACGCCAAGGCGGAGCCGGGGCGTTTCCGCACGGCAAACGAGCACATCCCCAAGGAAAAGTTCTCCGCCGTGGAACGCGGCACGGACGCCATGCTGCGGCAGATCGCGGCGATCGGTCCGCACACGCGGCAGTGGGCGGAAGCGACGACGCAGGCCCGCGGCGTGGAGGCGGTGCGGGTCCTGGTGGGCCTGAAGAATCTCGCGGGAAAACACCCCAGCGAAGCCTTGGAAGAAGCCTGCCGCGTGGCCCTTTCCCACGGGGCCTATCGCCTGCGGACCGTCCGCAAGCTGCTCCAGCGCAAGGGCCAGGCCCAGGAGCAGTTCGAGTTCCTCGAAGAGCATCCGATCATTCGTCCCCTGAGCGACTATTCGCTCGCATCTTTACTCCAGTTCCGAAGGGAGCGCAAGCACGATGAACGCCAAACTGGCTGAGTGTCTGAAGAAGTTGCGTCTGAGCGGGATGGCCCAGACGCTGGACGTGCGGTTGCAGGAGGCGATGGCCAACCGCCTGGACCATGCCGAGTTCCTCGAACTCGTATTAGCCGATGAAATGGCCGTGCGCCAGGAACGGCTAATTGCCCGCGGACTGAAGGCGGCCGCCTTCCGCGAGCAGAAGACCCTGGAGGACTTCCACTGGGACTTCAACCGTTCGATCAAGAAGAAGCAAATCTTCGACATGGCGGCGGGCGGATTCGTCCGTCAGCATCGCGACGTGCTGTTCGCCGGGCCGCCGGGCGTCGGCAAGAGTCATCTCGTCCAGGCGATTGGCCGCCAACTGGTCCATGCCGGGTTCACCGTCCTGTATCGCTCGATCTTCGACGCGGTGCGCGACTTCCTCCACGACGAGGCCTTCGAGGGGCACGACCGAATCATGAGCAAGTACCTCAAGCCGGACCTGTTGATCCTGGACGACATGGGCCTGAAGCAATTGCCCAAAAAGTCGGGAGAGTACCTGTTCGAGATCATCATGCGGCGGCATCAACTGCGTTCGACGATGATGACCAGCAATCGGCCCCTGGAGGACTGGGGCAAGCTGATGAACGACGTTCCCGCCGCCACGGCGATCTTGGACCGACTGTTGGCCAACGCCGAGATCCTTCAGATTACCGGCAAGAGTTATCGGCTGGGCGGCGGCGACAAGCCCGAAGACAAATGAACGGCCGACCGCGGGCCGGATCGTGGCGAGGAAAAGGTTTTTTCAGGCATGACAAAGCAAAAGAATGATCCGCAGAAGCGAAAGAGGCCCGGGGCAAAGCTGCCCCAGGCCTGCGGGTTCATTCTCCCGCCTTGGCCTGGCTATCCCTTGTTGGGTTGCTCCTCAGCAGAGCCCAACTCCGTTTCGCCAGGCAACAGGAAGCATACCATGCCAGAGAACCGATTGGGCCGGATACCAGCCAAACGCGCCCACCGGGAAACGTGTCGATCGACGCGATCAGATACCAGCCAAACGCGCCCACCGGCTCCCGGCGATCCCGAAACCAGCAAAATCCGTAAGACCGCCCCTTGCCAACGAGCAAGTTCGAGGAGATAACAGGTAGAAATCCACCCAATCACTGGCTGGTAGAACGCGCCCATCGGTGGCCGGATTCAACGCGCCCCGTGACAGAGAAGGGGCAAGTATTCTACTACTGCCCCGCCTGCAGCACGCACATCACGTATTTGCCCGATGTGAACGGCCAGTCAGACGGATGGACTGATCAGGCTATGGACGAAGCAGTCCGTTGCGGCATATTTGAGATTGTGCGTGCTGACGCCAGCGCCGAGTGGTGCGCTATATCGGTCAGTGAATAGGCGGATTATATCGTCTACAACCGCCAGCAATCTGTCGCAGTAACCCGAGTCCTGGTCAAGGGTCGGTTCATCCAAAACTGTCCACGGTCGTTTCATCGCGACAGTGGCGGCTATGTTTACCCAAGCATTGCGAGCACCTACAAGGGCCATTCTACCACAAGTCAGCCCACGGCAAAATGGGCACTTTGGGTTGTGCGCGGCAACCGACCAGAAGTGTCGATGCTAACCACCCGCGAGTGGGAACATCTTGTGTAACGGCGGGGAGGTCGTGTTTGCTCGCATCATGACATCTTTAGGACATCGATCAACGTGACCATCGGCAAGTGTGCTTCGTGAACCGCCTGCATCGCGCCCGCGGCACCAAATGGCCCCCTCCAGCGGCAAGATCGTCTTGGCAACTACGAAGGGCGGCAACCGTTGTAAACCAGAACCGGCCTTGCATGGCTGCCGGCAGTTTGACAATCGGCTTCGAAAGTTCAAGCATCCGACGGGGGTCGTCTTTTCCGGTCCGGCTGCGGGCGACGACCAAGAGCCGGAAGGTCGGTCGAGGCTCCCTAGCCCCATGATGGCAGTAGAGATCGATCAGGTGTTGCTTGCCGGCGGCAGACTGCGACCAGGCCAGATAGCGGGCGTACTTCGCCCGAATCTTTTTCTTGTTCATCGTCCCGTTGTCCATCTCAACAAAGCAGCAGACCATTCCCCCGCCAGTCTGGCGAAAGAGGAACATGGCATCCGGGATCAGTCGGGTGCGGCGGTCGCTGACTACAACCTGGAAGGCGGGGTGCTTGCCCAACAACCGCCGCTGGATCGTCAGCAACTCCAGGTCGGCCCGCCGGTGAACTGTCTGCCAAACGGCCAGCAAGAACTCGGTGGTCAGAATCTCGTGGATAATGCGGTCAGCAGCGTACCCCTCTTCCGTGTTGCGGCCTCGCCGATCGACGCGGGCAGCGCGCCATTGCTTCCCCTGGGTGGCGAGAGACTCGCGAAGTTTTCGGACGCCCCGGCCAGCGACATAATAGACTTTCGGAAACAGGGGACCGACACCGCGGGCCGGCGCGGCGGCAAGGTATCCCAGAGACTCCAGTTCTTCCAGGTGCCGCCGGGCGGTCCGATCGGAACGTAAGACATCTGAGAACCGTCGCTGGATCTGCGACGCCACGGCAAACCGATTGCGGTAGACGAACCCAAGGATCGCCGGAAAGTGTTTGCGTTCTCTCTTGATCTTCTTCTTCGATCGACGGTAGCTATGAATAGAGGTCAATAAGGAAGGCAGTTCCCAGGGAGTCAATGGCTGACGGTGTTGGCTTTCATTGCTGACGGTCAACATAAAGATTGCTTTCTGATATAAGGAAGAACCGGACAATCACTTTGAAAAAGGCGGACGATCAACCCGGAGACGGCAAACGGCAAGAGCCGAAAGATGAATGGGAAGATGATACGGGGTGGGCGGCCTAGATGCGGAAAAGACGCATATAAGTCGGCGCACGCCGCTGACACGGCGGCCAAGCGGCAGCGGACGGAAGTCTGGGCGGGATGACGAGTTGGGGCGAGCACCCCTCTCGGCGATTTTGGCCACGCTGTGGCCAAGCCAAAAGACAGTGTGAAACCCAGCGGGGAAATGGAAACGCCCCTCTTCCGTGCGCCGGAATCGGCGTATATACTTGGGCGATGACGTGCGGCTGCCGGGGCTAGAGGCAACGCAGAATCAGGTTGCCCTTGCACGGAATCTTGCACGGAATCGGTGCGCTTTATGCGAAATAGTGCATCGGATGCGTTTGCTAAGTGCTTGATTGGCAAGTAGTTACGATATTTGTGGAGCACTGATAAGGACGAGGTCTGCAGTTCGAATCTGCGTGCGCCCACTGATACAACCTATTCCTGCGCGAGGTCTTGCCGCCTTCGCAGCAGCTCGGTTCCGGCTTGGACACGGCGGTCGCCTCGCTCTGCTTTGCTCCCCATCTGGCCGGGAGGAATGGCTGCTTGCTACAAACAGCGGCGAGGCGCGTCGCAATCGCGATGACTCGGTTTCTGCTCCTGGACCGCTTCCATGGCGATCCGGGCCCATTCCCACAACCGCTGCGGCTGACGGCGGACTGTGGAAACGTCCTTCATGATCAACTCGACATGGCAGCCCCGGGCCGCGTCGAGAAACTCGCGAAGGTCCTGCCGCGCCTGCTCGGGGCGCCAGTGGTCCTCGGCGAGGATCGCCGGACTCGGTTTGCGGCTGATGACGTAGTCGCGGCCGATCTTTGCGACCACGTTGGCCGTGTTGCACCACGGACTGACGGAGATCTTCCTTAAATTGGGGATCCGCCGCAGGATGTCGATCTTCCGATCGAGCGGCTCGCAGCAGCCATAATAAGTCAGGCCCCAGCGAGAAAGCCATCGCAGATCGTGCTTCAGGGCGAACTCCCAGTGCATCTGCGGCGAGACTTCGGAGAAGATTTGCGCGTTGGCGCAGCCCCACATGTTGCCCGACCGGACGCGCACCGGATCGAATGCGCCGCCCGGCAGTTGACCCGTATAGCCGTAGCCCCCCGATCCGATGCGCGTGTTGTTGCAGTCGAGCGACAAGACGTTCAGCGCCTCGAACTGATCGAGTTCGGTCATCCAGGCGTCAACCATTCGTTCGACGCCCGCGTGGACGAGCTCCGGCCGCTCGACCAGGTCGATCATCGCCTCCTCGATGCCCCACCAGCGAATGAGATAGTCCCAGGGCGTGTACCAGATGTGAGTCTGGCCCATTTTCCGCACGGGCAGGACGCCTTCGTAGACGCGGCGCATGGCTTCGCAACGAAAATGGGTTGCCGCCTCGTTATGGGTGACCGCCGGCATGTGGATCTTCTCCAAGTCGGCGAAGTCGCGGATCTGGATCTTGAAATGCCGCGAGACAACGTCGCTGGCCGCATCGGTGCGCACGAGGTCCACGTCCTCGATGATGCCGAAGTCGGTGCTGTGGACGGCCAGCGGACAGGCGAGAAACGGGCTGACGACCATGTCGCCCGGCATGTGCCGCCACTGGTAGAGCGTGCGGCGCAGCTCCCGCTCCTGATCCCGCGCCCAGGGGTGCTCGGCGACGAGCGTCAACTCGCCGTCAACGTCCATTTCGTGCCAGGGGATCTCGTTGATCCAGACCATCGGCCGCTCGGACTCCAGGTCGTTGAGTTTCCGCCACAGCCGCGCTTTTTCCTCATGGACACTCAAGGCGGCAATCTCGGCCAATTCGCCCGCCAGGCGGCAAAGCGCGTGAACGTCCTTCTTCGAAAGCTGGATTTCTTCGGCGATCGGGGGCGGTTCATAATGGCTGGGGTCGTGAAGCATCTCTCGCGCCTCTGCGTCTTTGAGGATTTTTCCGCACGGGTATCACTTGGCCGCCGCTGGCGGCGGAGTCACGTAGTCGAACGGCCGGCCGGTGAAAAATCGGGCCAGCACGGCGACGTTCCGGTCGTTGCCCGCAAAGCGATCCGCAGGTTGAGCGAGGCATCGGGCGATGGGAAGCGGAAGCGAGTCGGGCCCGGGGGCCATGAAGCCATAGATTCCGTAGCCGGCGTTGGACGGGTCGGCGAGAATCTTCCGCGCGTGATGCCCATCGCCCCAGCCCACGAGGCAGAGCAGTTGTTGCGTCCGCGGCCCCAACAGCGGCGCGATTCTCCGCATTTGCTCCGGGTTGCCGCTCTCGTCCATGAACCAGTCAACCTCTTTGAGCACGCTCGTGCCCTGAAGCGCCGGGTCCAGGACCTTGTTGCAGCAAATCCACAGCACACAGCCGGGCTTTACCCGCTTGGCCGTGTCGTGGATCCGCCGCCAACATCGCTCAATCGCCTTGCGCTCGTAGAGTTTGCGATCGGCCGCAGCGGGCCGGCCGTCGGCGGGAAACGGCTTGCCCACGAGCGTCTCGAACAATCGCTTGTCGCAAGCGAGCCAATCGCCTTTGTTCTCGGCCTTGCGGACCTCATCTTGCGGGTTCCAGAGCCAATCGACCATGAAGCCGTCCATGTCGGTCCGTCGCAGGGCCTCTTCGACGGCGGCGGCGAGGTAGTCGAGATAAACGTCGCACAGCGGAATATGGTAGGTGTTGGGAAAGCCGTAGCTGAGGTCGGGATGCTCTTTGGCCCAGCGGGTATTGCTGGCCACGCAAAAGTAGCCCATCACGCGCATGTTCTTCTGATGGCCGAGCTTGACGACTTCCGTGAGGAAGTCGTGTTTCAGCCCCGGCTGGGGCGGGATCTTGCCGCCTTTGTACCAGGCATAGCCGTTGCAGGAGACGGCGAACGTCTGGATGACGTTGGCCCCGAGTTGCTCGTACCAGGCGACGTGGGCGGCCGGGTCGGCGTCGGCCCAGTGGCCGGGGGCGGCGAAGCCATTGGGTCCGCCGGGCCCCCAATTGAAATCAATGCAAAAGGCCTTGATGGGAGCGGTTGCTTCCTCGGCGCGACGCGCAGGCGCGCGATCGTTGGGCTCGGCCGCACGGCAGTCCGTCGCCGAACCAATCGCAAGCATCGCGGCAAGCGCCGCGCCACAAGCTGTCATCGAAGTCATCTCTGCTCTCCCGAGGGTGTTTCCAGCAGTTCCAAATTCGACCGATTTGCCGTCGGCGGATGCAACCCTTTCAGAGTCCGTTTCACCGGTCGCGGATGTCCAAAAAGCCATCACGTCCGCCCCAGCGAGTTCCGCCGCTGCGCCGGACCAGCGAAAATTAATCTTCGCGTCCGGCTTGGGCGTTGTCAAGCTGGCCGCGAGTCTCGAAGGAGGCGGCGGACCGACGGACGGCAAACCGCGTCCGGGCCGCCTCTGCGGACGGGTTATCGAGCCTCAAGACCGCCGGAAAGACTCCATTCCAGACCGCGAATCGTCGCCTTAACTGGAAGGGCGTGAGTGACTTTGTTAATATAAGATCGTTGCTGCGCAGAGCGCATCCGACCGGAGTCGAAACGGGAAATGCCGGCTTGAGAGCGAAAAGGGCTAGATGAGCCGAAAAGGGAAGATGAAACCGCCGGATAGCCGCAGCCGCCTACAGAAAATTTCGCGCCCTGCCGATGGTCCGGCTTCTTGTGGCGATGGTCCCGATTCGGGGGCGCCGCCTTACGGCGTCGCGACGAAAATGGGACCGTCCCCTTCCCTGCTCAGCCGCTGGGCCGTCCCGGCCGTCTGCGCGTTTCTTCTCCTGGCCGTGGCCCTCGTCTTCGGCCAAACGATTCGGCACGAGTTCATCAACTACGACGATCCAGACTATGTCTACGATAATCCGCCGGTTGCCGGCGGGCTCGCCGCCGCGGGAATCGTCTGGGCCTTTACGCACTTTCATTCCGGCAACTGGCACCCGCTCACCTGGCTCTCGCACATGCTCGATTGCCAACTGTACGGACTGCATCATCCCGGCGGACACCACCTGACCAACGTCCTGCTGCACGCCGCCAGCGCCCTTCTCCTCTTTCTGGTCTTGCGGGGAATGACCGGCGATCTCTGGCCGAGCGCCTTCGCAGCGACCCTGTTCGCCATCCATCCCTTGCACGTGGAATCGGTGGCCTGGGTGGCGGAGCGCAAGGATGTGCTCAGCGGACTGTTTTTCATGCTGACCTTGGCGGCCTACGCGGGCTACGCCCGGCGTCCGTTTTCACTGCTTCGCTACCTGCTGACGACGGCCCTGTTTGTCCTGGGCCTGATGGCCAAGCCGATGCTGGCGACGTTGCCCTTCGTGCTGCTGCTGTTGGACTACTGGCCGCTGGGGCGGATAGGGGCGACAACGTCACGCTCGCGCGAACAATCGCCTTTGCTCCGGCAAGGCCCTTCGGCGATCCGCCGCGTGTTGCTGGAAAAGCTGCCTTGGCTGGCGCTGGCGGCCGTTTCCTGCACGGCGACGTATTTGGCCCAGAGCAGCGCAGGCGCCGTTGTACAACGTTTGCCGTTCCCTTCGCGGATTGCCAACGCCCTGATTTGCTACGTCGCCTATCTGGGTCAGTTCTTCTGTCCGCTTGGGCTGGCCGTGTTTTATCCCTATTTGCAAAACTCCCTGCCAATCTGGAAGGTTATCGCCTCGCTCGCGTTGTTGGTTGGCATTTCCCTGGCAGCCATGGCCGGCCGCCGGAAGTGTCCGTATTTGCTGGTCGGCTGGCTCTGGCATCTGGGAATGCTCGTGCCCGTGATCGGGCTGGTGCAGGTCGGCTCCCAGGCGATGGCGGACCGCTACACCTACTTGCCCCAGATCGGGCTGTATATCGCGTTGGCTTGGGGAGCCGAGCGTGTTTCCAGGCATTGGCCCTATCGTTGCTGGGTGGTGGGAGCGGCTGCGGCGCTGGCGGTGATGAGCTTGGCGTGGTGTGCCTGGCAACAGGCGTCGTATTGGAAAAACAGCGAGACTCTATGGCGGCACGCGTTGGCTTGCACCTCGAAAAACTGGTTGGCCGAGGGCAACTCCGCTATCTTGTTAGCCGGCCGCGGGCGGGTCGATGAGGCCATTGACCATTACCTTGAGGCATTGAAAATCAAGCCCGACTACGAACTCGCCCACAGCAACCTCGGTGTTGTGCTGGCCGGCTGCGGACGGGTCGATGAGGCCATCGCCCATTACCATGAGGCATTGAAAATCACGCCCGACGACGCGTTGGCCCACAACAACCTCGGTGATGCGCTAGCCAGCCAGGGGCGGGCTGATGAGGCCATCGACCATTATCAAAAGGCATTGGAAACCAAGCCCGACTTTGCCGAGGCCCAGTACAACCTCGGTGTGGTTCTCGCCACCCACGGGCGGTCTGATGAGGCCATCGACCATTATCAAAAGGCCCTGAAAATCAAGCCGGACTACGCAGAAGCCCACAGCAACCTCGGCGCTGCGCTAGCCGGCCGCGGACGGCTCGACGAAGCTGTGGCCCACTATCGGAGGGCCCTGGAGATCAAGCCCGACAACGCGGAGATCCGCAATAACCTCGGAAACGCGCTGGCCAACCGCGGACAGGTCAACGAGGCCATCGCCGAGTACCGGAAGGCATTGGAAATTAAGCCCGACTACGCGGGGGCCCAAAACAACCTCGCGTTGGCGTTGGCCGGCTGCGGGCGGGTCGATGAGGCCATCGCCAATTACCAAGCGGCATTGAAAATCAACCCCGACAACGTCAACGCGCACCGCAACCTTGCGGTCGTCGCGTCTGGGCGGAAAAAAATTCTCGCGGCGCTTGCCCAGCGGCGTGAATTGCTCCGCTCGCGTCCGCAAGACGCAACTCTCTTGAACGACACCGCCTGGCTGCTGGCGACCGATCCGAACGCATCTTTCCGAAACGGCCCGGAGGCCGTTGAGCTGGCACAACGGGCCAACAAGCTTTCCGACGGCAAGAGGCCGGAAATTCTCGCGACGCTGGCCGCCGCCTACGCCGAGGCGGGGCGGTTTGTCGAGGCCGGGCAAACCGCGCAAAAGGCCCTGGACCTCGCCGCGCAACAGAGCAACCAAGCCCTGGCCGAATCCATTCAAGCGAAGATTCGCCTCTACGAGGCCGCCAAGCCTTTTCACGAATCGCTGTCCTCGTTTGCCCGGACCGCAATTCAATCGGATAAGGCCGGCGCCGCCCCGCCCTTGACCCGGACGCAGCAGGGAGGCTGTCAAGGCTGCGACTTGAGAGCCGGCAAGCCGCCGCGGCGATCACTTCCGCCCCGCGTAGGCCGCGCGACGATGGCTGTCCGGCCGTCGGGCTGGGCGGCGTTTCGTTGACGCGGGCACATCCGCGCAACCGGTTTGCGCCTTCCCGGCAAACGCCTTCCCCGCCGCCGATGCGATCGGCGGGGCGATGCCGGCCGGGTGCGCTCCACGGAGAGCGTCTGCCGCGTCAAATGTTGAATGTCCCGCAGGGTCGCCCGTTCCGCCCGATCGCAAAACGAAACGGCCACTCCGTCGGCCCCCGCTCGACCGGTGCGGCCGATGCGATGGACGTAGTTCTCCACGTCGACCGGCAGATCGTAGTTGATCACGTGCGAGACCATGTCGATGTCCAACCCGCGGGCGGCGATGTCCGTGGCCACGAGGACCAAGGGCCTTGGCGATTTGAAACGCGCAAGCACGCGCTGCCTTGCCGCTTGGCTCTTGTTGCCGTGGAAGGCGTCGGCGGGAATGTCGGCCTTGAGCAGCGACTTGGCCACCTTGTCGGCGCCGTGCTTCGTCCGCGTAAAGACCAGCGTCCGCGTCCACGGCGTCTCCCGCAGCCAATGGATGAGCAGTTGCAGCTTTTGCTTCTGGTCGATGAAGAACACCGATTGCCGAATCGCCTCGACGGCGACCGTGGCGGGCGTGACGCGCACGTCCGCCGGATCGGTCAACCACTCTTTGGCCAATGTGCGAATCGCCGGCGGAATCGTCGCGGAGAAGAGCAGCGTTTGCCGCTTCCGCGGGACTTTCTGCACGATCCGTTGCAAATCGTTGATAAAGCCCATGTCGAGCATCCGATCGGCCTCGTCCAGGATCAGCGTCTCGACGCGCGACAGGTCAACGTAGCCCTGCTGCATCAGGTCCAGCAATCTTCCCGGCGTGGCAATCAGGACATCGACGCCATTGTTCAGCGCGCGGACTTGCGGGCCCTGGCCGACGCCGCCGTAGACCGCGGCCTGCCGCACGCTCGCATAGCGGCCATAAACCCGGAAACTCTCGCAGATTTGCAACGCCAGCTCGCGCGTGGGGGCCAGCACCAGGGTGCGAATCTTCCGCCCGCGCCCATTCACGCGACTCTCGACGCGGCTGAGCCGCTGCAACACCGGCAACGCGAACGCGGCCGTCTTGCCCGTCCCCGTTTGCGCGCACCCGAGCACGTCGCGCCCGGCGAGAATCAAGGGAATGCAGGCGGCCTGAATTTTTGTCGCCGCGGGGTAACCCTGCGCGCAACAGCGCGCAGGAACGGCTCGGCAAGGCCGAGATCTTCAAACTTCATCAACACTTCCTTCTCTAGCGGCTAAGTGCAAAACGAGCGCGGGCCGCGGCAGCCAACCGGGCATACAGGGCGTAGCACCCGACCCCAAAAATGATGAGGTCCTCGCACATCGAGACTTCGGCGCCGTAGGCACGGCCTTCGCGCCGAGGGTGCAAGAGAGATCAATGGCAGCCGTAGACATGAAACCCTGCCGGGCCGTTGGACCTGGCAAAGTGGCCGCTACAGAAGAAGCAAATGAACACACGACGCCGGCCGCAGCCATAACGTCGCTCTCGCACGTCACGAACAGCCATAATATACCACCTCCTCGGGGCGTGTCAAGTGCTCTCTCGGCAAAGGGCGTTGACCTGCTTCGGCAAACCGGGTTGGCCCGCGGGGCCGGTTTGTGATACAATGAAATCTCTTTGTGCGGGAAAGGGACCGCAGTCCGCTCAGCTTTCCTCCAAATTCTTCGCTTCGAGTCGCACGGTTGCGACCTGCCGCGGATGTCTCTTGGATCGCGGCTGATCCGCTTGTTTCCTTGATATAGCCAGAGGGAGGGTTCATGTCGAAAGACAAAAACACCTACGCGAAACGTCAGCGGGAATCGCTGAAGAAGCAAAAGGGCGAGGCGAAGCGAGAGCGTCGTCGCAAACGCAAGGAAGAGCCAACCGGTCCGGCCGGCGGCCAGATCGTCGACCAGCCCACCGACGAGCCCGAGTTGGCCCTCTGAACGGGACAGGCCCGCGTGGATGATTGTCGCGCGGGACGAATCGGCTACCTCGCCCCCGCCGCAAGCAGCCCCTGCACCTCGCGATACAGCACGTCAAGTTGCTGGCTGAAGCTCTTTTCGTTCGCTCCCGCGATGCGGCCGGCGGTGCGGCGATAATATTCGGCGCCGCAGAGCAAATTCTCCGCGAATTCGCGAAAATAGCCGACAGGATTCGCGGCGATCCCACTCTCCTGCTTGGCCAACTCGCTGCGATAAAAGTCGATGTTCAGCGCAAGTTCGCGCAGGAACATGTGCGGACGCTCCGCGTCGCTTAGCAGCGAGAGCCGGCCGTAGATGTGCCCGGCCATCTCTTCGAGCGTGGCGATGCGGGAGAAGTTCACGATGCTCGGGCCGCAGCAGACGGCGGGCGTCGCCGCCGGGTCAATGCCGTTCTTCCGCGTCGCCGTGCCCGCCAGATCGTGACAGATGCAGGACTTGGCCAAAACCCCTTCGCGAAGTGCCGCGCGCCGCTCCGCGGGAAGGTCCATGCCCTCGATCTGCGCCAGTTTAAGCCCCTGGTATTCCCGCGACGCGGTGCAGATCGGCGTCTGCGTGAATTCCGTGTTGTACAGCCGGGCGAAACCCTTCGTGCAAGGGCTGCCCGGACGATTCTCGGCAATCCGCCGCCGCCGGGCCTCTTCGCTGGCCGACGCCCGCAGATTCCAGAAGGGGAAGCCGAAGGGCGAACTGTCGCTGAGATAAACGTCGCCGTTGCGGGCGGCGCAGAGCTTCCGCAGGTGCTCGTCGTCAACATTGGTGACCTCGGGGACCAACAGGAACGGGGTTCCCCAGCCGGTGCCGTCGACGCCGTACTCCTCCCGCAGCAGCCGATCCTCCGCGGCGGTCCCAATTCCGCCTTGCGCCGTGATGCGCACGGCCAGCGGCTTCGCGACGAGGGGCCGGCCGTGCGCCAGCAGGGCCTTGGCGTAGATGGCGTGCAATTGCGCGACAAGTTCGCCCCGCTTCTCGCGGAACTCTTCGAGGATCGGCCCCATCAGCAGCCCGCGGGTGACGAAGGCATGGCCGCCGCAGTTCAAGCCCGACTCGATCCGGTATTCCGAGACCCACAGCCCGCGCTTCGCCAAAAACTTCCCCTGCACGGCGGCGGAATGGAAATCGCTGACCTTGAGCACGATTTTCTTCTTCAGCCGGCCGCGATCGTCGGGGAAGAAGTCGGGGAACTCCGCCGCGTAGCCGTACAAGCGGGGGTTCATGCCGGCGGAGAAGACGATCGACGAGGCCAGTTCGCTCGTGGCGAAGCCGCGCAAGGCCGCCGAGGCGTCGCTGAAGCGGTGCGGCAACTTCTCGCCGCGGCGATACATGTCGCGGTCGCCCTTGGCCATGATGTTCACGTCGATGCTGCCGGGCGTCGCCTGCGCGCGCAGCCGCTCTTGCCGCAGCGCCCGCTCCTTTGCGTCGCCGGCGGCGAGCATCGCGCGATACTCCTTGGCCAGCGGTCCCTCGGGCAGCATTTCGTAATAGCGGGTGATCTCGCTTTCCGGCTCAAAGGGCGAAGCCTGCAAGGCGGCGACCTGGCGGCGCACGAGCCGATCGAGAAGATTCAAATACGCGCGGATGCGGCGGGCCCGCGAGTCCTCCGCGTCGCCGGCGATCTCCTCGTAGGGCTGGCCCTCTCGCTGGCAATGAAACCTGCGCATCTGCTCGATCAGCACGTCGTCCACCAGCGAGATCACGGAAGAGATGCCGTACTTGGCGACCCGCAACGGGGCGTCGATCATGAAGCCCGTGCCCATGACCGGAATGTGAAAGGAATGAGGGCTCAAAGCTGTGGAACCTGGGGCATACGTCATCGATCACCGAACCTGAGCCGGGCCGCAACCCTAAGAAACGGCGGAGTTCCGTACGCCGCGCAGATCAGAGCAGTCGCAGATCAGACCTCGATTGGTCGCTCATTGTATCCTGCTTTCGACGGAGTGTCCCGGCCAATTTGTATTGGTTGGGTAAAACCTTGCGATTTTTATCGCCCCCCAAGCCGCCCAATGCCCCAAAGCCGCCGACGCCGGCCGGGGGATCGGAGGAAATCCGTGCAAAAAGCGCGGCCGCCCGCGCGGCATTCCCGGCCGAAGTAGGTATAATGGGGGTTTGTCCGCCGATGCCAGCTATTTCCGATTTTCCCAATCATCGCCATGACCCCGCAACAGTTCATCGCCAAGTGGCGGCAAACCAGCCTCTCCGAACGCAGCGCCTGCCAGCAGCACTTTCTCGACCTCTGCGAGCTCCTCGGCCAGCGCAAGCCAGCCGAGGCCGACCCAGAGGGCACGTGGTACACCTTCGAGAAAGGGGTCAAAACCACCGAAGGCGGCCAGGGGTGGGCCGACGTTTGGATGCGCGACCATTTCGGCTGGGAGTACAAGGGGAAACACAAAGACCTCAAGGCGGCCTACTCCCAATTGCTCCTGTACCGCGAGGCCCTGGAAAACCCGCCGCTTCTGGTCGTCTGCGACATGGACCGCTTCGAGGTCCATACGAACTTCACCGGCACCGCCAAGCAGGTGCACGTTTTCGACCTGGCCGGCCTGGCGGACCCGGCCAACCTCGATGTCCTTCGGAAAGTCTTCACCGAACCCAACTCGCTGCGGCCCGGCATCACCAGCGAAAAGATCACCGTCGAGGCGGCGCAGCGATTCGCCAAACTCGCCGACGGGATGCGCAACAAGGGGATCGACCCGTTGCGGGCCGCCCACTTCCTCATGAAGCTGATGTTCTGCATGTTCGGCCAGGGCACCGGGCTGCTGCCGCCGGGACTCTTCGGCAAGCTGCTGGACACCGCCAAGGCGAACCCCGCCGTGCTCCCCAAGCTTTTGGGAAACTTGTTCGACGCCATGGCCAACGGCGGCACCTTCGGCAGCGATGTCATCGCGTGGTTCAACGGCGGCCTGTTCGCCGATTCCGACGTGATCCCGCTGACCGTGGCGGAGTTGAACGCGCTGGCCAACATCGCAAAATATGATTGGGCAAGCGTCGAGCCGTCGATCTTTGGGACCCTCTTCGAGCGGACCCTCGATCCGAGCAAGCGGAGCCAGATCGGCGCGCACTACACGAGCCCCCAGGACATCGAAACCCTTCTGGTTCCCGTGCTGCTCGCCCCGCTGCGACGGGAATGGGACGAGGTGAAGCGGCGCTGCGAGGAGGAGCTTTGGCCAAAGGTCGTCCAGGCCAGCAAGGCGCGCAGCGGCAAGATCGCCGCCAAGGACACGCGGCAGCGCAAGGCATTTGACCGCGCGATTCTCGACTTCATCGAGCGGCTGGCGCACGTCGCCGTTCTCGACCCCGCCTGCGGCTCCGGCAACTTCCTTTACGTGGCGATCCACATGCTCCTCGATTTGGAGAAGGAGGTGATTACGTACGCGAGCGACCGCGGCCTGTCGCCGGTCCCTCAGGTGAATCCCTCGCAACTGCACGGCCTGGAGATCAACCAATACGCCCAGCAGCTTGCCCAGGTGGTGATTTGGATCGGCTATCTCCAGTGGATGCACTATAACGGCTTCAAGATGCCCGACCATCCCGTGCTCAACCCCATCGAGAGCATCCGCTGCATGGACGCGATTTTGGACCTTTCCGACCCGGAGCATCCGAAGGAGCCGGAGTGGCCGGAGGCGGAGTTTATCGTCGGGAATCCGCCGTTTTTGGGCGACAAGCTCATGCGCGGTGGATTGGGCGTCGAGTACGTCACGGCCCTCCGCGGCCATTATACCGAACGGATACCAGGGCAGTCCGACCTGTGCTGCTACTGGTTCGAAAAGGCACGCGCGTCAGGTCGCCGCGAAGAAGTGTCGGCGAGCGGGGCTGCTGGCGACGCAGGGAATCCGCGGCGGCGCGAACCGGCGAGTGCTTGAGAGAATCCAGAAAGCGGCAAGAATCTTCTTCGCGGTGAGCGATCGCGACTGGATTCTTGACGGCGCAAATGTCCATGTAAGCATGGTCGGCTTCGGGTCCGGCGAGGCGGAAGCCCAGGAGCTGGACGGCAAAAGCGTCTGCCGAATTAACCCAAACCTCACCGCGGACGCAGACGTCACTACCGCCGCCGCCATGGCCGCCAATCTGGGCGTCTCGTTTATCGGTGTTTCTATGCACGGCCCCTTCGAAGTGGGGGAGACCGATGCGGTCGCTATGATGCGCGAAGGCGGCAACCCGACCGGGAACGCGAATGCTGATGTTATTCGGCCGATCCTTAACGCGGACGGACTGGTAAAGAGCCGCGACGCTCGCTGGGTGGTCGCGTTTCCCTGCGACATGCCAGCCGACGAGGCGTGCCGTTATCAAATGCCGTTCGAGTTCGTTCGTACGACCGTCCTGCCTGTAAGGAAGGAAAATCACCGGAGGGCGTATCGTGATCGCTGGTGGATACACGGCGAGGCGCGTCCGGCGATGCAAGCTGGAATCAACTCGCTCCGTCGATTCATTCTCACGCCACGCGTTGGGAAGCACCGGCTGTTTGCATTCGCGGCGCTGCCGACATACCCGTCGGACGCAACCGTCGTCTTCGCCAGGGACGACGACCTCACGTTCGGCGTCCTACAGTCCCGCGTACACGAGGTCTGGGCGAGGGTGCAGGGCACGCAACTTCGAGAAGTCGAAAGCGGGTTTCGCTATACACCAAGTACCTGTTTCGAGACGTTCCCCATGCCGCAACCGACCGGCGAACAGGAAGCGGAAATTTCCGCGGCGGCGAAAGAACTCGACGACCTCCGCACCCGCTGGCTGAACCCGCCGGAGTGGACGAAGACGGAGGTGCTGGAATTTCCCGGCTCGGTGGACGGCCCGTGGGCGCGATATGTTGATCCGGCGACAGTCCGCCCTCACCCTAACCCTCTCCCGACAGGAGAGGGGACCGACCGCGCCGGGACCGGGCGAGTCGGCACGGTCCGCTGGCCGCGCGTCGTGCCAAAGGACCCCGATTGCGCCGCGAGCCTCGCCAAGCGGACCCTGACGAGCCTCTACAACCAGCGTCCGGCCTGGCCCGCGCTGGCCCACGAGAAGCTCGACGCGGCTGTGCTCGCCGCTTACGGCTGGGACGCCGGCATCTCGGATGAAGACCTCCTCACAAAGCTCCTTGCGCTCAACCTCGAGCGCGCGGCGGCCGAGAAGTGACTGGGTGCGGTGATTGTTCTCGGTCAAGGCGGGCAAATTCGTAGGGTGGGTCGAGCGAAGCGAGCCCCACCCGAAACAATCGGCGATGCGCTGTGGGTGGGGCTCGCTTCGCTCGACCCACCCTACATTCTCGCGCCCAACATCGAGTGTACGGCCGAGGGCCGAACCGCTCCCTTGCAAGAATCGTCCCAGGGGATACAATGGCGTTGTTCTTCGCGGGGCGACGGGGCCCGGCAAGGTCCGCGCCGCCGTCCCCCGAGGACGACGCCCCCGGCGCGAATCTGCGCGTGCCCACTGTCACCGCCTGGAGATGAAGATGGCCAAGGTTGCGAAAAAGTTGCCGCGATGTTTCTTCGATTTGACCGCCGATGGAAAACCGCTGGGCCGGCTGGTGGTCGAGCTTCGCACGGACGTCGTGCCGAAGACGGCGGAGAACTTCCGCGCCTTGTGCACCGGCGAAAAGGGCTTCGGCTATAAGGGCTCCGGCTTCCACCGCATTATTCCCGACTTCATGTGCCAGGGCGGCGACTTCACGCGGCACAACGGGACCGGCGGGAAGTCGATCTACGGCGAGTCGTTCGCCGACGAGAACTTTACGCTGAAGCACACCGGCCCCGGCGTCCTCAGCATGGCCAACGCCGGCCCGAACACCAACGGCTCGCAGTTCTTCCTCTGCACCGTAAAGACCCCCTGTCTCGACGGCCATCACGTCGTTTTCGGCGCGGTCGTCGAGGGGCTGGACGTGCTGAAAAAGGTTGAGGGCCTGGGGACCGACTCCGGCAAGCCCAAGGCAAAGGTCCTGATCGCCGATTGCGGACAACTGACGGCCTGATGCGGCGGAAAGGGAGATTGCGATGACACGGGACCGCGCGGGGCTGCCGCGGCTGAGCGACGCCGAATTGCTGCAACTGCGGCGATGGAACACGCCGACGATCTACAACGGTTGGGAGCAGATCACCCGGCAAGACGCCGGCAAGGACGGATTCAACGTTGAGGAAGTTTGCGATTTCATGCCGCAGATGGGACCGATGTGCGGCTACGCCGTCACCGCGGTCTTCGAGCCGAGCAACCCGGAACACGCCCGCCGCAACCCCAACGCCTGGAGCGAATATCGCGCGTATGTCGGCGGCGTCTCCGGTCCGAAGATCGTCGTCGTGCAGGACCTCGACAAGCCGCGGGTGATCGGGGCCGTCTGGGGCGAAGTCACCAGCAGTTTTCATCGGGCCGTGGGCTGCGTGGGCACGATCACCGACGGCGGCGTCCGCGACCTCGACGAAATGAATTTCGCCGGCTTCAAGGTCCTCGCCCGCCGGCTGTGCGTCGGCCACGCGTACGCCACGCCGGTCCGCTGGGGTTGCGAAGTGGAAGTGTTCGGCCGCAAGGTGCTCCCCGGGCAATTGATCCACGCCGACAAGCACGGTTTCCTCGCGGTCGCGGCGGAGGACGAGGCGCGATTATTGGAGGCGGCGACGTTCATGGACAACAATGAACTTCGCACGATGATCGGCGCGGCGCGATCTTCGCCGGGAAAATCCGCGGCGGCGATCCACGCCGAGTTCGACGCCGCCGCCGCCCGATTTCGAGAGAACGCCCGCGAGCATTTTCGTCCGCACGCGGGCTGATGGCCGGCATACGAGCGGCAGCCCGTGTCCTGCGCCGGTATGCGTCGGGCCGGCGTCGCGGGTCCGATCTTCGGCGAAGGGCGCCTTGGGAAATGGCGTGCGAACGTCAATTCCTATGGCGTCCGGAAACCGCGGAGGAAGCGCGTGCAGCGTTCTCTGACCCGCAAGGCGATGGAGAGCAGGAACCGCGCGAAGGCGCGGCGGAAGACGCCGTGGCCGCGGCTTTCGGACAGCGCCAATTCCTGCCGCAGTCGGGCGCACTCGTCCGCGCGCGATTGCGACGCCAGTCGGCTTTGCGCCAGGTCCTCGCGAAGTCGCGCGCACTGCTCTCCCAGCGGTTGAGACATCGATTGCTTGAGGACCGGCGACAGCGTCCGCAGGTAGGCGCCGGCGGCGCGGAATTCCGCCTCCGGATGGGGATCGCCGCCGGCCGCATGCGCGTTGATCACTTCCGCGTACAGGGATTCCAACCGATCGAGAACCGCCTCCCGCCCCGCCGTCATCCGGATGCGGCGCGTCGCCTCCGCGGCGTCCGCCGGATCGTAGCGATCGATTTCGCGCAGGAGTCCCTCGCTGGTGATTGGCTCGCGCAGGCAACGCACGCCGAAGTTCAAACGGCGGAGACCATCCATTTCGGCGGCGGTCACCAGCGGCCCTAAGCGGACCCGGTCGCAGAGGACCACGGCTGCCCCCACCGCCAACGCTTCCAGCGCGCAGCGGGCCTTGGCGAATACGAGATCATACTGTCCGAGCGCGTTTTCCGGCCGGGCGCACGCCGTGCCGGCGGCCAGACCAATCACATCCAACGCCAGACCGCGGACCGCGCAGGCGCGGCGGATTGTCGTCAAGCTCTCCTCGTTGGCATAGTTGCTGAACACCAGGGCCCGGCGCGGTGCTCGGGCAAGGGCGCCCGCGGCTGAAAACGCCGCAGATCGACAAAGTTCAACAAGACTTCCACGCGGTTCTCCGCGATGCCCGACTCGTACACCAAACGCTCGCGGCAGAGTTCGTCCACGGCCACGTAGCGGAAGATTCGCGGGAAGCGCGGCGGCATCTCCTCCCAGGGCGTCCAACCGTGGCAAAAAAACACCGCCGGCACATGCGGAAAGTGCAGCAGCGCCGTCATCGTCTCCAGATGGTGTTGGCCGTGGATGATGTCCGGCGGCGAAGCGATCGCGGCGAGGTCCTGCACCACCGGCGCCGTCGCCCGGCGGAGTTCCTCCGCCACTTCGCCCAACACAGTGCTGTAGGCCAGCGGCGTATGACCGCGCTCGAGCAAGCCCAGGGCCACGTCGCGGACATACAATTCGCTGCCGCAGCGGCTTGCCAACGTGTTGTTCGTAAACAGGACTTTCAGCGGACGCTGCATCGCGCCCTCCCTGGATGCAAGGGAAAACAGGGGCAAGGTATACAGCGAACCGGTCATTTTGCCTAGCCCCGTTTTTCGCCATTCGCCGCGGGCATCGGGGAGTTTCAACGACTCTAAGTCAATGGAGGACAATCACTTGCGTTTTGAGCCCGCGTCTTGATGGCGATCTTTGTTCGATCCGGTCCCGGCGAATCGGGGTTTCCGCTCCCCAATTTCCGCACACCCGCACACCCAACGTGTGCGAATTCGCCTTGTCCCCGCCGCTTCTTCACGTTACCATTCCCACCCTCACAAAGTCCAAACACAACTTGCTCGGTTTTTTCGCAAACGCCTTCAGGGAACAGAGTCGTCGAGATGTCGCTTGTCCAAGGGCAGCATTGCCTCATTTTTCCCGGCGTGGACATCGGCGAAGACACGCGCCTGGGCAACTTCGTGCTGATCCGCAGCAAAACGCGAGTCGGCGAAGGTTGTGTGATCGGTTCCTACGTTGACATCGAGGGCGAGGTCGCGATCGGCCGCTGGGTGTCGCTGCAAAGCGGCTGCTACATCACCCGCGGCGTGGTCATCGAGGACGAGGTCTTCTGCGGTCCGCGACTGATTACCATGAACGACAAGCGGATGAGCTACCGACGCGGCAACTTGTCCTACGTGCGCTCCGCCCCGCGGATTCTGCGCGCAGGCCAGGGTGGGCGGCGGCAGCGTGCTGCTGCCCGGCGTCACCGTGGGCGAGAACGCCCTGGTGGCGCAGGGAGCGTCGTCACGCGCGACGTGCCGGATGCAGCCATCGTCGTCGGCAATCCGGCGCGAGTCGTCGGGCAAGTGCCTGAGGAGGAACGCCTATGAACCTGTCGGACAAACTGATCGTTAATGCCGCCATTACGGGCTGTGTTCTCACGCAGGCCGACAATCCTTATCTCCCCGCAACCCAGGCCGAGATCGTCGCTTGCGCGCGTCGTGTGCATCAGGCGGGAGCGTCGATCGTCCATTTGCACGTCCGCGACGCACAGCAGAAGCCGACCTGTGACGCCGCGAGGCTGGATCGAGTTGGTTTCGGCCGTGCGGCAAGCCTGCCCGGAGCTGATCGTTTGCGCGTCGTTGACCGGTCGCCACGGCGAGGACGTCCGGCAGCGGGCGGCGGCCCTGGCCTCGCGTCCGGACATGGCGAGCCTCACGCTCGGATCGCTGAACTTTCCCACCCAGGCAAGCGTCACGGCGCCGCAAACCATCGCCGAGTTGGCCGGTCGCATCCACGGCTGCGGGGCGATTCCGGAATTGGAGATTTTCGAGCCGGGCTTCATCAACTATGCGACGCACCTCGCGCAAGGGCGTCCTGGCGCCGCCCTATTACTTCAACCTCATCCTCGGCTCGCTAGGCGCTTCGCCGCTGGACCTCGTGGGCCTGGGACATATGCTGAGCCTGCTGCCGGAAGGGGCTGTCTGGGCAGTCGGCGGGATCGGCCGTTTTCAACTCGACGCGAATGTGATGGCGATGACTGTCGGCGGCCACGTCCGCGTCGGACTGGAAGACAACGCCTATTACGACCGCCAACGCCGGCGGCTTGCCGACAACGTGCAGCTTGTGGATCGCGTTGTCTCGATTGCCAGGCAGTTGGGACGCGAACCGGCCAGCGGGGAAGAGGCCCGGCGAATTATCGGCCTGCCCGCGGCAAAAAGCCAAGGATGTGTGTGTCGTGAAGAGGCGGGGGACGAACGGCTGGCGCACCGCTTGGCATGAGCGGTTGCGTCCGCTGGCTTCGCATGTCGTTTGCCGCGGGGAGGACGACAGTCGATATCTCTCCATTTCCAGCGCCCACGTCCGCCT
The DNA here is from genome assembly GCA_963791075.1 of uncultured Planctomycetia bacterium. Classification (GTDB taxonomy): domain Bacteria; phylum Planctomycetota; class Planctomycetia; order Pirellulales; family Thermoguttaceae; genus CAWBRF01. The sequence continues at coordinate 34,757 of CAWBRF010000031.1, read as the reverse complement.
GCTGCCGTCGAAGGGGCTGCGTTTGTGCGTTGCCGCCCGGGCAACCGCCACGCCCTGCCGACCACTGACGGGCAGCGAAAGTCGTGTTTCTCAAAGAAGTTGCTTGGAGTGGAGACGAACGGGTTTGAACCGTCAACCCCCGGCTTGCAAAGTCCTATCCTGAAACCACTGTTTAGGCCAAAATTGCCGAAGAATACTGAGATTTTACCCCTCGGAGCAACTATTGCAAGGGCTTGCACCGAATCGCATTTTCTCTCGGGAAATAGCGGTATTTCCAAAATGGCGAAGGGCACAAAACGGTAAATACCGTTTTGGTTTCTCGACGATTTTTGAGGTCGGCACAGCGGCCAGTCCACAACGCAATCGCGCCATCGACGCCGCACTCCACGCGATGCTACAATGACCCGCGGCCGTGCAGTGCGGGACTCCGCCGTCCCGAAGGCTGAGCTTACCTGCGCGGCCATTCTCATTTTTGGACCGGCCCTCGTGGCGGCTGGCACGTCAACTACGGCCATTTTCGCGGCATTGTAACCTGCCGTCGCCGTTAGCCATCAGAAGGCGTGCATTCGCGATGTAAATCCGCCTTCGGGCGTCTTGAGCATCGCATCGACCGATGGCACCTGTTTTCCCCATCCCAAAGGCCATCCGGCCTACGGGTGGCCCAAACTTTCGGAGCCACCCGCATGTCCATCGCTACTGCGTGTCCCGCTGCGCCCAATCCGCGTCGCCGCAAACCCGTCCCTGCATGGAACAAGATTTTCCTTGCCATGTTGCCTCAGATCGTCGCTCACGCTCGCGTCTGCTTCCGCCATCTGCGGGGCGAAGCTCGTCAAGACGCCATCCAAGAGACGATGGCCAATGCCCTGGTCGCCTTCGTCGGACTTGTCGGCCGCGGCAAGATGAGCATTGCCTATCCGACCGTGCTGGCAAGGTACGCCGTCGCTCAAATCAACGACGGCCGCCATCGCCAGGTTGCGGGCAGTGATTTCGACCGGCGAGGCGGCGCGGAAACGCACCAGATGGCCGTTGGTCCTGGGGGCGCCGGTGGCTAAGGGCGACGGCCGGGCGGTGGCCAGCAGGGAGAATTTCCAGACGTGTGGAAAATTGCCCAGGACGGCGGCCAGGGCCGAATAATGTCCCAAGAGGCAGAATCGGGCGAATTTCGCCCGAAAACTGACCTTCGGATACCTAACCGGGCCCCTTTATCTGAACTTGCCTTGTTTTGGGCGTTTTTGAGCGATCCAGCGGCTGGTAGAATCAGGGCGCCGCGTGCCGGAGGTCGCACGGGCCAACGGCTGGGAAACATGCCCGGATAGTTGCAGCCCAGGAAAAGCAGCACCGCCCCCAATGGCCGGAATCAAGATCGCCACATGGAACGTCAACTCGGTCCGCGCCCGCTTGGAGCGGCTCTTGGCCTGGCTCCAGCGGGTCCAGCCCGCCATCGTGTGCCTCCATCTGTTCAGCCAAGCCCCCCAATCGACCGGCTGGAAACGAGTGGCGATGCGGTGTTACTGCGAACCAACACCAACCTGGCGGCTGGGGCAGCCTGGGGTTGTCGTCCTCCACGCCGACTGCCGCCAAGGACACCATCTGCCAATCTCCCGATACGGCGACTGGGACCGCGGCGGGAATCCGCCCTGGAAAGCCCGCCGACGAGCGACCGAGCCGTAAACCCTTGGCAATCAAGTATTTGCGATCAACGCTCCCGCGGCTGCTGGCGACGGGTCTTATGCCTTCGACCTTTATCCCGGTACTTGCCGGGCGTAAGGCCCGTGAGTTGCGTAAGAATCAGGCGCATCCGTTCTTCGCTGCCAAAACCGGCCAGGTAGGCCACGGCTTTCGCGGGCAGATCGGTTTCATCCAACAACCGCTTCGCACGGCTGACGCGACAGGCGGTAATTTCCGTGAGCAAAGAAGAGCCCGTAGCTGCTTGGAAACGCCGCTCGAGCGTGCGTCGCGTGATGGCAAGCTCGCGAGCGATTTGGGCTACGGACAAGTTGCGATGGCTGAAGGTCCAGATCAGTTCTCGCGCGCGGACGACGAGATCGTCGTTGACGCTCTCGCCGTCGGAAACCGGCGACTTCGGACTCCGCCCGGTCAAGAGCGATGAGTGCTCCAGCGCCTCGGCCAGCAGGGCCATGGCGTACATGGACAGCAAGACCGAGTTCTGCGTTGGATGAAAATGGATCCGCTCGAGCAGTTCGTCGAACCTGGCCGCAAGATGTTCCGGATTGCGCACCTTCCCCAGGAGGCATGCACGCGGAAAGCCGAGCGAACGCACCAAACGGTGCGTCACTTCTCCGTTGAAGGCGATCCATCGCTCCGTCCATCCGGTCTGGGGATCCGGCCGGTAACGGTGCCAGACGCCGGGCACTAAGAAGAATGCCCAACCGGGCCCGATGGCCGTTTCGCCGGACTCGCGCGATTCAAACGTGCCCTGCCCATCGCTGACATACACCAAGGCAAACTCGGGCAGGGTCCGCCCGCGAGTCCAATTGAAGTCATAGAGCGTCGGATGTCTTTTGGGCGGATATTCCCGGCCTGGCGGAATCGCGGTGAAACCGGCGCCGGTGACATAAATGCCCCAATGCATGGCCAGATTACTGATGGGCAAGTAGTGGAAGAAAGCCTCCCGTTCAGGCATGATTTACTCCTCAACGGCAACTTCCGGGGGCGGAGGCGGAAACCGGCACATGGTTCGGCATTCACTGGCTCGACAGCAAGAACGTCTTGTACAACTGGAGGGAACCTGTTCGGCGGCGCTCCACGCGGCTCGCCAGCGCCACGGAGGGCCTCCCTACGGCCACTCCGCTCGCCATCGGCCTCCGCCACGTCCCCTTCATGGTAACATGGCAACTTCCCCCTGCCCAAGGCCATGTCGCAAAATGAGGGTGGTTGTGCTTTGTGGGCCTGGCGCAGAGGTGGTATGCTGACATTCATGAGCAGACTTGATCGACGTGACGGGCATCACCGAGGGCCCTTTCCGGCGAAAGCCATGCACCTTCCGGCGGAGGCCATGAACCACGTGGAACGCTTCCGCGCGCTGATGAACTTCCAGCCGGTGGATCGCTTGCCGAGGTGGGAATGGGCCATGTGGTGGGATGACACCCTCGCACGCTGGAAGCGCGAGGGTTTGCCCGTCGAACTCGACACGGTCTTCGACATTGCCCGGTACTTTGGGCTGGACCCCTATCAGCAGTTCTGGTTCTCGACGACCGAGCCGACCATCGAAGCCGTCCAGCACCACGTTGAGGGGATCGTCTCGAACATGGACGATTACCTCCGTGTGCGACCGGGACTGTTTCCGGACCACGGCCGGGCGCTCGAATCGATGCGCCCCTGGGCCGCCCGGCAGGCCCGGGGCGAGGCCGTGGTCTGGATCACCCTGGAAGGCTTCTTCTGGTTCCCGCGCACGTTGATGGGTTTCACCAAGATCAGCCTGGCCTTCTACGATCAGCCGGAACTCTTGCACCGCATCAACCAGGACTTGACCGACTACAACCTGAAGATCCTCGAGGAGGTCGGCAAGGTCTGCGCGCCCACGTTCGCCACGATCGCCGAGGACATGTCGTACAACAACGGGCCGATGATCTCCGAGCGGCATTTCGACGAGTTCGTCGCCCCCTACTATCGGCAGATCGTGCCGCGCTTGCAGGAGATGGGGGCCATGATCCTTGCCGATACGGACGGCGATGTCACGCGACTGGTTCCCTGGCTTCTGCGGGAGGGAATTCAAGGCGTGCTGCCGCTGGAACGCCAGGCGGGCGTCGACGCCCTCGAACTTCGCCGACGGTTCCCCAAGCTTCGCATGGTGGGACACTACGACAAGATGGTCATGAATCGGGGCGAGGAAGCGATGCGCGGAGTTCGAACGCCTCATTCCGGTGATGAGAACCGGCGGCTTTATTCCCAGCGTCGACCACCAGACGCCGCCCGGAGTCTCGCTCGATCAATATCGCACGTTCCTGCGCTTGCTGGAGGAATACAGCGGGCTTCAAGGACAAGACGATCCAGCGAAAGCAGAATTCGCCAAGATATGAGAAAACTTCTCTTTGCGGCAATCGTTCTGGCTTCGCCGTGTTGCTGCTCCCTTGCCGCGACCTTGGAGCAGATCATCTCCCGGGAAAACCCGCGGATCGGCTGCCAATTCGCGCGGATGACCGTGGGACGGGACGGCAAGGTGTACGTATGGAGCGATAACCCCATCATCGAGAGCTATGCGTTGCGAATGAACCCGGACGGCAGCGGGAAGTCGGGCGGCCGGGTGGGACACGCCCCGCGCAACCTGGCGGCCAATGCCAACGGCATCATCGGCTCGGCCAACGCGCATCTCTCCAGATACCTGACCCTGTGGAATCCGGGGTTCAACGAGATCGCCAGGGTGGGGGACTTCTTGGGCAGCGACACCATGGGCTACGACGCGCCGGGGCACGTCGTAGCGGGCGCCAGCGGCGATTTCTACGTGCTCGATCAGCATCGCGACCGCATCCTGCGCATCGACGTGAAAGGCCCTTGCCTGGGGGAACCGTGAACACGCCGTCGGGCGCGGGGCGCCCGGGCGGCTGTCTCAAACGCGCCCAAACCCGGCGTGCCGGGCCGGTCCACACCGTCGATGTCCTGCCGCGGCGCCGTCTTGCCCGCCAGCTTCGCTGTGCCCCAGCCGGAGGTCGCCGTTCGATCCGGAGACCAGTCCAGCACATTGGTTGCCGCATACCTGGCGCGTGCCGCATCGGCGAACTTCACCGGGATGCTCACCGAATGCGCGTCCAGGCCGCTGACGTAGCGCCAGTCATTCAAGGTCTCGCGCGGCTCGATCCGCTTGGCGCACTTTCCCACGCTCACGCCAAGATAGAGGTTGTAATCCAACACAATGCCGTCCGCGTCCGGGCCGACGCTCACGGCAACCGCGCTGTCCGTCACCAGGTTGTTGAAGGCCACGGCGCCTTTGCCCGACGGGAAGCTCAGTCCCATGCACGAATTGCCGACTGCGGTGCAGTTCACGACCGTATTGTCTTCGCCCCGGGCGACGATCACGCCGTAGCGATTGCCGTCGCATATCGTGTTCTCGACGCGGGCGCCGCGCGCGCCCTGGAGACTCACCCCGATCAACCCGCCCGTGCGCGCACACGCCGCAGCGTGACGTTCTCTGCGTCCTGGATGAGCACGTTGGCCGCGGAAGCGCCGCGCACGGTAAGGTCGCTGATGACCGCGCCGCTGCCGCCCGTCACTTTGACGCCGCTGTCCGCGCCGTTGGCGTCGATGATCGTGGCGCCGCATCCGGCGCCCTTGAGGCTCGCCCCGGGGGGCAGCACGACGCTCAGCGTGAATCTGCCGGCGGGCAGGTTGATGATTTGCCCCGGCTTGGCGGCGGCGATGCGTTGCGACAGTGCCGCGGCGTCCTCGCCCTGCGCCGGCCGCGCTGCCGTGGCGACGATTAGTGCCAGCGCGGACAGCGCTCAGGTTGCAAATACGTTCGTCTTCATAGGATGTCCTTTCTCAAGTTTCGTGGCGGTCCCCGCAAATTGCAAATTATTGAAAAGATGCGGTTACAAGCAGTTTTCGCGGGCGTTGGCCCCAGGGTGAGGCGTTTGCGGCGGGACGGCGGCTAACCCCCGTTGGGACGATGGAAATGCCAAGCCCGGGAGAGCATCTCCATCGCGGACGCGGCGGACACGTTCATTGAACACCGGGCCTGGACAAACGACAAGCACAAAGCACCCTCATTTTGCGACACGCAGGCGTTGCCGTAGGCGATCGGCAATCGAGCATTTGCGATCGAGGCTCGGACTGCCGCCGAGTCCTGTGCCGAAGCGTCCGAGTTTCCTGGCAGTTGTCAGTTCAATCGCGCCGTCTGTTGCAGCGTCACCGGCCCGAGCAGCCCGGATTCCTGGAGCGGGTCGCCCTTCTTCCAGAGCTTCCAGGAACTGAAGGTGTAGCGGCCGGTGGGACTGGGCTTGCCTTCCTGGAGCCAGGCTGGCCAGCTTTTCAGGGTCCCGTCGGGGTTGCGGTCGCAGTCGTCGGGCAGTTGCTCGTCGCCGATCTGCCGGTTGATCCAGAGATTGACGACCTTCACTTCGAGGACGTTCTCGCCTGCCTTCACGGCCTTGGTCGCGTTAACGCGGTAGGGGGCCTTCCAGGCGATGCCAAGGTCCTGGCCGTTGATCCGCACCTCGGCCATCACGGCCACCTTGCCCAGGTCAAGATACCAATGCACGTGGGGTTGCAAGCCCTCACCCCCTGCCCCTTTTCCCGAGGGAGCGGGGGCCTTGATCTCCTCGCCGCGGACCTTGAAGGTCGTGCGGTAACGGGCGGTCCCGGAGTAGTGCTTGATGCCCTCTTCGGCCCGCTTGCTCCAATCCTCCAACTTTTCGAAGATCACAGGCGTGCCTTCCGCCTTCCGCCTTCCGCCTTCATCCTTTCCTCTGGGCCCACCCCACTTCGGGTCGAAGGCGACCTCCCACGGGCCGCCTATTGGCAGCGGCGCGGCCAGGCGCCGGCAATCGATCTCTCGGTGACGGCCGTCGGCCATCGTCAGCACGTAACGGCCCGGCTGCGTGATCTCGTTCCGCATGAAATCGAGCGGCGAGGCATTGCCGCCGCCGGCGCCCTCGCCCGTCCGGTTGCGAATGGACAAGACCCGCGCGGCGGCAACGGCGGCGCGGCGGAAAACGACGAACACCGCTTCCGTCGGTCCCAGCCGCAGCGGCACGTTCGTGCAGCCGTCCTTCTCTTGATACCACAGCAACGGCGCGACGCTGCCGTTCTCGGGCTGCCACAGCTCTGGTTGTTTGCCGGTCACGCGGAACGAGCAGGTTGCCTCGCAGGATTCCGCGGCGCCGTTGGCGACGAAGTAGACGTCGCGGCGCCGATGCGGCGGTGGGTATAACGGAGTGAACGATCCGCATAGAAGTCCGGCGGCAGGCCGTCTTTGGCCAACCACTGGTGAACCGCCGTCGCCGGCGCGAAGACCTCTGCCGCGGGCGCCGCTCCGACCTCGCCCCAGGGCGCCATGCCCAACGGACCACATTGCATCGCTGCGATCCAGCCCTTGGCCGGCTGCATGACGGAGTTCCAGCCCGCGGCGGCGTTCGTCGACGCCTCCCACGATCGGTCCGTCGGCGCCTCGATGGTCTGGTCGTCGCCCAGCTTGATCGAGAGCAGCCCGATCAGGCCGGCCGCGGTCGGGCTGCCGGTCGTGTTCGTGCAATCCACGGCGATCAGATTCGCGCCCGGCTTCAGCGCCGCGGCGACGTTGCTGGTGTATGCCTGGTGGAAGTCGTTGCCCGCCCCCATGCGCCGCCCGTTGATATAGCAGACGAATTCATTGTCGGCGGTCATCGCCAGTTGGGCGGAAACGATGCGGCTCCCGGCAGCGAGCGTCACGACGCGGCGGAAGTATCGCTTGCCGCGCGGGGCCGACGCCGCGGGGTCGCCATCGTTGTACCAGATCCACTGCGCAAGACCGAACTGCGAAGGCGCGGCGGGGGCCGCCGCGGGCGGCGGGTTCAACGCACCGCCCCAAACGATGCGGCCCTTGCCCAGCCGCCGCACGGAGACTTCCGCCGGCGCCGCGCCCGTGCCCCAGATTTCCGCCGCGAGCCTCTTGACCTGTTCATCGCACGCCGGGTAGTTGCTCAGCCCGGGCGACTTCCGCGGACGCGACGGCGCCACCACCGTCGCCCCGGCCTCGACCAACTCTTTGATCTTGCCCAAGAGCGCCGGAGTCATCGTTTCCACCTGGGGCAGCACGAGGACGCGGTAACTCATGCTGTCGGGCAGCACGAGGCGGCCGTCCTTCACGGCCATCCGCGTGAGCACAACTTCCGGCGTGCAGCCATCGAAGTTGTAGCCGCCGCGCACGTGCGGCGCGCTCATCGCCGCGGGCGGCGGCGCGAACCGCCGTGGGGCGCCTTCGGGCTGCAGGTAGCAGACGTCGGCCACGAACAGTCCCTGCTGCAACAGGCACTGGCAGCGGGCCAGGTACTCGTGCCACGCGCGGGACTGCTCCCACCAAGTCTGCGTCCGCTCGTAGTGCAGCCCCCAGGGGCCCATCGACATGCCCGGCGCGCGTGTGGGGTCCGTCCAGGGTTGCATCGCGTAGCGATGGAAGACGAAGCGGTTGATCCCTTCGCAGAACGCCCAGTCGCCGAGGTCCTTAATAGAGGCCGGGTGGCCGAGCCATTTCTCGCCGTCGGTCGCCGTGAACGCTTCCGCGCCGAGGATCCGCTTGCCGTACACGTGGGCCGCGGACGACATCTCCGTGCAACTGTAGGCCGCGCCGAACTTGTCCCACGACCAGAACTCCGCCATCGGCTCGTCGGCCTGGCCGGCGTAGCTCATCTCGTCGCAGGGCACGCCATCGTAGGCCTCGATCGAGAGCCGCAGGCCGTGGCGGTTGGCCAGCCGGCGGAAATGCCCGGCGTAGTTCTCGATCAGCATGTCGGAAACCGTCTGCCGCAGGTCCCAGAGGAAACGCTCCGAGACCTCCAGGCTATCGACCGCGCGGCCGGTGAAGACGGGCAGGTAGCGGACCATGTCGTAACCGCGGCGTTTCTGGAATTCCTCGCGCATCCGCGGCGTCCAGTTCTGCGAGCCGACTTCCCAACTGTCAATGTGCGTCGACACCAGCGTCCTGCCCTTGCCGGCCAAAGAACGGTTGTCGGCGATGAGCCGGCCCATCAGCCCGTTGAACTGCGTCTCCGCCGCCTCGCGGCTGAGTTTGTCGCATTCCAGTCCGCGGCCGGCGCGGGGGCAGGATGGTTGTCCACGCCGGTCGAGGTGTGGCCAAATCGCAAAACGAGCCATTTGCCCTCGGGAACGTTCCACGCGAGCCGGCCGGCGGAATCCATGTTCCGCGTCAAATCGACGATCCGCGCGTGCGGGACAAGGGACTCACGCGGCAGCGATGCGAAGCTGGCCCGCTGCGGAGGGAAGTGCTCGGACGCGGCGGACGACTTGCCCTCGATGCTCATCCGGGCCTTGCCCTGCGGGGCCGGCATCGCGAGCACGGCGATGTCCCGGTAGAAATCGCGAACCGCCGGCGGCCGCGCAAGCACGCCCGCGAACGCCTTCGGGCCGTGACGACCGTCTCCGTCCAGACGACCCGCTGCATGGAAAGTGCCGGGGTGATCCACGGGCCGCCGCTGCCGCACCAGCCGGCGTCGTTGTTCATGTTGACTTCCAGGCCCAGGCGGGCGGCCTCGCCGCAGCATGTGCTTGTAGAGTTCGCGCCACTGCGGCCCGCCGAAGGCCACGGAGCCCGCGGGGGCGCCCTGGTCCACCTCCATGATGAGCACGCCGCCGATGCCCACCCGCTGCATCGCTTCCAGGTCGGCCGTCATGCCTTCCTTGGTGATGTTGCCGTTGAGCCAGAACCAATAGACCCATGGCCGGGCCGCGGCCGGCGGGGCGACGAACCCGGCCTCCAAGGGACGCGGTTCGCCGGCGGTTGACGAGCGACCGGCGAGGACCAACAGGGCGGCAAGAACGATGCGTTTCATGGACGGGCTCCGACAGACTGGGGTGGGGTGGGGTGGGGTGGGGTGGGGCGCACGGCGATCTCGAATCTCGAATCCCAATTTAAGCGCAGGCCTGGGAAAACACAAGCAGGAAGCCCCCCCATTTTGCGACGCGCCGCCGTTGCCGGCGCCTTCCCGCGGCGCAGATTCCGGCGACTCCGTCAGCGGCGGCACGGGGTCTCCTTGATCGCCTTGACCATCGCCCAGAAATTCTCCAGGGGCGTGTCCAACTGAACGTGATGCGTCGGACCGAGGATCAACCCGCCGCCCCGGCCGATGGTGTCGAGCCTGTGCAGCACTTCGCAACGCACGTCCCCGGGCGAGCCAAAGGGCAGCGTCCATTGCTCGTCGATCGAACCCCAGAAACACAGCTTGTCGCCGTACCGCTTCTTGATCGCCGCTGGATCCATGCACGCCGGCTGCACCGGGTTCAAGACGTCCAGGCCGACCTCGATCATGTCCGGAATGATCGGGTCGATCGCGCCGTCGGAGTGGTAGAGGATCTTGAGGTCCGGGTTGATTCGCTTCAGCGCCGCGAAGAACTCGCCCCACATCGGCTTGAAGACCTTGCGCGATAAGGCGGGCGAAATTGCCATCGACCGCTGCGCGCCGACGTTGTCGCCGACCCAAATCGCGTTGACGCCGAGTTCCACGAGTCTCTTCACGGCGGTCAAGTGATAGCGATAGGGGATGTCGAGGACCGCCTGCGCGAGGTCCGCGTCGGCGACCAAGTCCATCAACAGCTTTTCCAGCCCGCGCAACGCCCAGGCCGTCTCAAAAATCGTCGTCACCGCGCCGCCGACGATCCAGCGATCTCGCTTGTGCCGCGCACCAACCGCGCGGCGTCCTCGTACAACTCCGGCCGATTCGGATCGGGGGGCCGGTAGCGGCTGATCGCGTCGTCGTCGGCCAGAGGGTGGACGGCGACTTCCGTGTAGAAGCCTTTGCCGAACGGCGTGACATACTCCGTCGGCCGCCAGCCCACGCCCCATTCGTCCACATAGGGCGCCGGCGAGCGATAATAGGAATTCGCCCAACCGACGCAGGCGATCAGCATGTCCTCGTCCAGGGCGATCTCCAGTTCGTAACTGTTGCCGCCGCCGTGGGGATTGTGGTTCGTTTTGCCGCCCAGCCGCATGTCCGCCCGCAACCGCGCCGCGAACTCGGGCGTGAAGGCGATCTGCATCGGACAGCGGTCCGGCGCCTCGTGGTCAAGCGCCGTCTCGATTCGTTCTCGCGCGTTCATCGGGAAATCTCGTCAAGTCCGTTTTTTTGTACCGTCTTCGCGCGCGATCGATTATAATCAACGCTGTGGCGCCTTGCGACGCCCGACTCTTGCGGCGCCGGTTGCAGCGACTTCAGCCGGCCATCTTCAGCGGCCGGGCTGTGCGGAGCCGCGGTTCGCAACAAGAACGAGGTTGCAAATTCATAAGAAATCGCATCGCTATCACTCTCCAGGTCGAATTTGCCGAGAGGGGCGATTTCGCCTGGAACGTCGCGGCTCGGTTGTGTGTCGCAAAATGAGGGTATTTAGTGTTTGCATTTTTTCCAGCGCCGCTGTTTAATTTAATTTAGTTCTCCTCGATCGCGTTTTTCACCTCGTCCCAACGGGGCTCGCCATCGTCCGTCCGCAAACGCCATTCTCTGAGGTCAATGCCATGATTGCTGCCTGCAAGCGCGTGTTTTCCGTTTTTCTTGGGACTGCCGTGAAGGCTCGGCTTCATCGCCTCGCATGGGTTCGTCGTTTCGCCGCGGCGCAGGCTCGTCCTCCTTGTCCTGGGGGCGACTCTGGTTCTTCTCGCGCAACCGGTCTCGGCGGACACGTACACCTGGAATGGCGGCAACGGGCCGTCCGGTCCCGTTGAACGGCCCGGGGAACTGGAACACTTCGACTACGAATTGGTGGACCACGTCCGCCACCGCCTGGTCGGACGGCAGCGATGCCGTCTTCGGCGCAGGCGGCACGGCGGGCACGGTGACCATCACCGCCACCACGCCGGTTGCCCCGAACAGCATTACCTTTAACCCCACCGCCGCCGGCAACTATACGATCACCGGCGGCAGCATCAGCCTGAACTACAACAGCCTCGGCTATTTGCCCGTCACGGTCAACCAAAACGCCACCATTTCCTCGCAATTCACGGGAACCGGCGGCCTGCAGGTCAGCGGCAGCCGCAGCTTGACGCTTGCCGCCGCGCAGAGCTACTCCGGATCGACGAACATTTCCGGCGGAACCCTGGTCGCGGGCGTGAACACGCCGGCCATCGTCACGCAATGGAACAACCTTGCCACCAACGCGAACGCCGGCACCAGCGCCACCTTCAACACCGCCGCTATATATACCGGTAACTTCGTCAACTCCGCACCGACGTATTCTTTCGGCCAAGTGAATTTCAGCGGCAGCCAGGGCCTGGCCATACCGGTCTCCGCGGGACAGTTTGCTAGCGGCTACACCGTCTTCGTCGTGGCGCAGGCGACGGGCGCGTTGCCAAGCGGGTACACGGCGCTGGTGAGTCGCAATTCTTACGACTCCCCTTACGGTTCGCCGTGGGACATGTTCAACAATGACGTGGTTACTGGGGCCATAACTGGGGGAGTAACGGGTCAAAACATCTCAGCCATGACCACCCAGTCCGTGCTCGAATTGACGGGCATCTACGGCGGGAGCGTAACGGAGTATGTGAATGGCGTCCAAAAACTTACTTATACTCCTAGCAAAAGCAACTACGTCGATACCGGCACCGAGATCTACCTGGGCACGCGCGGCGACGGCTACACGAGTTTCGTCGGCAACATGGAGGACGTGCTCGTCTATAGCGGTACCCTGACCTCGGCGCAGAATTCGGCAGTTTTGAGCGATCTCCAGACCGCCGCCGCGACAAATGCCGTCCCGAGCCTGCCGGCCACCACCGCGACCTTGCTGGTCGAGTTGAGCGCGGCAAGCGGTGTGGTGACCAGCGGCGGACCGAGCGCGAATCTCTCGTCGACCAGCCCGGTCTCCATTTCGGGCGGCGCGACGCTGGACCTCAATGCCATCAGCCAGGCGATTCCTTCGCTCAGCTCCGCCGATTCGACGACGCGCGTAGCCCTGGGCGGCGGCGTCCTGACGGTGGGCAGCGGCAACGCGACGACGACCTTCGCGGGCGTGATCAGCGACTCCGGCGGGGCCAGCCCGCTTACCGGCGGCGGCCTGATCGTGACCGGGACGGGGGCCATCACCCTGACCGGCGCCAACAGCTATTCGGGCGTGACGACGATCAACGGCGGCACGCTGCAGATCGGCGGCGCCGGCGTCCTCAGCAGCGGGGCCGGGTCTCCGGGAAATTATGCGGCGGGCATCTCCATCTCCAGCAGCGGCGCCCTGGTCGTGAACACCAGCAGCAATCAGACGTTTTCCGGCACGATCAGCGGCGCCGGCGCCCTGACTCAGGCCGGCTCGGGAACCCTGACGCTCACCCAGGCGAACACCTACAGCGGTCCAACGACGGTCTCGGGCGGCACGCTTGCGGCTTACGGCTATCTTTACACCTCCTCACTCACGGTGGCCGGCGGCGCCACGTTCAACGCCGAAGGCACCAACGTGATCTACAATGGGGCCACTTTTGCGCCCTGGTTCGTCAACGGCACGGTCTATGCGGGCGCCAACGTCAATGAAAACTTCGGCAACCTCACGCTCGGCGGCGGCACGCTTAGCGGCAGCGCCTCGCCAGGACTCGGGTACGGCAATTACGGCAACTATACGGTCGCCGTAGCGTCGTACGCGATCACCAGCAGCGGCAGACTCGCTGATCAACGCGCGCCAGGCGGCATGAGTTTGCAGGGAAGCACGTCGCTGGGCATCGATGTCGTCAATCTCGGCGACGTGCTCACGATCTCCGCAAGCATCTTTGAAGGCCCCGGCTCCAGCGCCGGCATCACCAAGACCGGCGGCGGCATGCTGGTCCTTTCCGGCAGCAACACCTACAGCGGCAACACGAACGTCAACGCCGGCGTGCTCAGCCTGGCCAATTCCGCGGCCCTGGCCGGCGGCGGCAACATCACCTTCGGCGGCGGCACGCTGCAGTTCACCGCCAGCAATACGCAGGACTATTCCACCAGGATCGTCAATAGCACCGGCGCCATTGCCCTGGACACCAACGGCCAGAACGTGGCCTTCAACAGCCCTCTGGCGAGTTCCAACAGCGGCGGATTGACCAAGTTTGTGCGGGCACGCTGACGCTCAACGCCTGCGCCGCCTACGCCGGCCCGACGGCCATCGGCGGCGGCACGCTGCAACTCGGCACCGTCGGACTGCCCGTTACCGCGAACAACTTGTTGGTCGAGTTGAATGCGGCAAACGGCGTGCAGACCAGCGGCGGAGTGGTCACGCAATGGAACAACCTTGCCACCAACGCGAACGCCGGCACCAGCGCCACCTTCAACACCGCCGCTATATATACCGGTAACTTCGTCAACTCCGCGCCGACGTATTCTTCCGGCCAAGTGAATTTCAACGGCAGCCAGGGCCTGGCCATATCGGTCTCCGCGGGACAGTTTGCTAGCGGCTACACCGTCTTCGTCGTGGCGCAGGCGACGGGCGCGTCGCCAAGCGGGTTCACAGGGCTCGTGAGTCGCGGTTACTACGACAGTCCTTACGGTTCGCCGTGGGACATGTTCAACAATTCGGTGGTTGTTGGAGTAGCAGGCGGAACCGGTCAAAGCATTGCAGCCATGACCAGCCAGTCCGTGCTCGAATTGACCGGCAACTCTGCGAACCTGAAGGAGTATGTGAATGGCACGCAAAAAATGAGTTATAATCCTTCCGCCGGCGCCTACGACGATACCGGCAACTACATCTACCTGGGTACGCGCGGCGACGGCTACACGAGTTTCGTCGGCAACATGGAGGAAGTTCTCGTCTATGCCGGGAGCATGACCGCGGCGCAGAGCAGCTCCGTGGAGAGCTACCTCGCGCAGGCCTGGCTTAACGGCGGCAGCGGCGGCGCCGGCGGCCAATTGCCGACGACCACGCCGGTGACGATTTCGGCCAACTCCACTTTGGACCTTGCCGGGCAGAACCAGACCGTGGCCGGCCTCAGCGGCGGCGGCACGGCCGGCGGCGCAACGACCTATGGAACCGTCACCAACAGCGGCGCGAACGATTCCATCCTGACCGTCGCGGGCACGAGCGAATTCGACGGCGTGCTCGCCGACGGAACGACCAACAAGCTGGGCCTGACGGTCAGCGGCGGCAGCTTGACGCTCGCCGGCCCGAACACGTTCACCGGCCCGACAACGGTCAACGGCGGCACGCTCCAGATCGGCAACGGCACAAGCGGCGAAGCCCTGGCCAGCCCGACGATCAGCAACAGCGGCGCACTGGTCTTTAACCACGCCGACTCGCTCACCTACGCCGGCGCGATCAACGGGCCTGGCTCGCTGACCAAGCTCGGCGGCGGCACGCTCGCCCTGACCGGCAACAACGGCTACAGCGGCGCGACGACCGTCAACGCCGGCATGCTCCAGATGAACAGCGCCAACGCGCTGCCCGCCGCCAGCTCAATCGCCGCCAACGGCGGCGTCCTGGACCTGGGCGGCAACGCGTTCGCCCAAACCGGGGCCTCGATCGCCTTCTCCGGCGGCGTGGTGCAAAATGGCTCGTTGTCCTATGCGGGGACGTACACCGCTTCGGCGGGAACGGTCTCCGCGAACCTCAACGGCGCTGCCGGGCTGACCATGGCCGGCCCCGGCACGCTCGTGCTGGCCGGCAGCAACAACTACAACGGCAACACGAACGTCAACTCCGGCACATTGGTCGTCAACGGTTCGCTGGGGCAATTCAATCAACTCAACCTGTCCGCCGTGCTCAGCGGCAGCGGCACGGTGGGCAACGTTTCCGCATATCCCGGCTCGACCGTCGCCCCCGGCTACGCCTCGGGCGGGACCCTGACGGCCACCACGTTGTACCTCAATCCGAACATGACCCTTGACTTCACCCTCAGTCCGACCGCCGTGAACACCGCATTCCTGAACGTCACCGGTCCCGGCTACCTCACGTTGCCCTCCAGCGGCGGAACGCTGAACATTTTCGACGGCGGCGGCCTGTCCGCGGGAACCTATGCGTTGATGCAGTTCCCCACCAACGGACTCAGCGGCACGCTGGGCAGCGCTTTCAGCACGGTGAACTTGCCTTCCGGGCTGGCCGCGGCCGGCGACGTGCCCAGCCTCACCACCTCGGGCAACGTGATCGACCTGGTGATCTCGGCCTCGGGCAGCCTGATCAACGGGCAGTGGCAGAGCACCAGCGGCGGATCGTGGAGCACGGCGGGCAATTGGAGCGGCGGCATCCCCGGCAATCCTCAGGACACCGCGGTCTTCGGCGCGTCCGTGACCAGCGGCACGGCGAGCGTGACTTTGGACAGCAGCCGCAGCCTTAGCAGCCTTGCCTTTAGCAACACGGCCGCCAGCTACACGATCAACGCGGCGGGCACAAGCACGTTGACCCTGGCCGACACGGCGACGGGCACGGCGGCGCTGAGCAACAGCGGCGGCAACCACACGATCAACGCCCCGATCGTGCTGGGCAGCAACCTGAACGTAACGGCCACGACCGGCAGCGCATTGACGATCGCCGGGGGCATCAGCGAGAGCAGCCCGAGCACGTCGCTGAGCGTAAGCGGCGGCGGGGAAGTGATCCTCAGCGGCACGGACACGTACACCGGCGGCACGAACGTTAGCGCCGCGACGCTTGCGATCACCTCGGCCAGCGCGTTGTCGAGCACGGGCGTGGTGACGATCGGCGGCGGCGGACAACTCGTGTTGGGCAGCGGCTCGGGGATTGGGGCGCTGTTGACGGCCTCGGCGCCGATCAGTTCGGGCGCGGTGGCGTTGAGCGCGGCGGCGGCGATTCCGGCGACGCTCGCGCCGATAGGAAACAGTGTTGAGAACATGGCGACGCTCGGCGGCGCTCCCTCACTGTCGCAAGGCGGTGGGGGAAGCGCCGTCGGCGTAACGGCCGCGGCCGTGCCCGAGCCGGGAACGCTGGCATTGCTCGCCGTCGCCGTCGGCGGCCTGTTGGCCTGCGCCCGGCGGCGAAGGCAGTCGAGATAGGGCAATCGGGCCAACTTGAGAACGGACTTGGGCCAAAGAATTGGTGGATGAGCGCGTCTGGAGAAAAGAGGGATTTATGCGTCCAGCGTGCGCGCTGATCTTGTTGGCTGTCGTCGTTCTTTCGGGCTGCGAGCCATCCAGCCCGTTGATCGTGAATGCGCCGCTCGAACCGATCCACGCAAACCTTGTGAAGATCAACATTGCGTACTGTCGCTTCATTGCGGCAAATCACCGGCCGCCCCGAGGTCCGGAAGACATCCAGCCGCTGTTGGCGAAGATGGGCAGCCCGGACGAGATTTTGCGATCGCCCCGGGACGGGCAGCCGCTGGTGATCTGTTGGGGAGCCGATCCACGGAAGCTGCTTTCGTCGGCCAAATCGACACCCGTGCTGGCCTACGAGAGGCGCGGCGTCAACGGCAGCCGCTACGTGTTGACCGCGATACACAGCGTGGAACTGATGCCGGACGCGGAGTTCCGCGCGGCCAGTTTTCCACCGGGCCATCATTCCGAGTTCTGAGAGGAATCGCAGTGTCGTCCAGAGCGCATGTCGTGTCGAAGAGAAGTGGCTTCACGCTGGTAGAGCTGCTGGTGGTTGTTACGATCATCGGCATTCTCGTGGCCCTGCTGCTGCCTGCGGTCCAAAGCGCTCGCGAAGCGGGACGGCGAGTCCAGTGCGCGAACAATTTGAAACAGATCGGCCTTGCCTGTTTGTCGCATCTTGAGGCGAAGGGCGTGCTCCCCACCGGTGGCATGGGGTTCGACAACTATGACGTTGCTACGCCGCGCATATGGAGCAACGGACAACCGGCAGATTACAATCTGCAGGACTGGGCCTGGGGTTACCAAATTCTGCCCTACATCGACCAAATGCCGCTCTGGCAAAACACAAATGACAACTTGGTGGCGGGCACGCCGTTGTCGTTTTATTTCTGCCCCACGCGGCGGCGCCCCGTCGCGCTCAGCGGCGGGTATTGGGCGACGCAACTGACGCCGATGGCGATGATCGACTATGCCGGCAACGGGGGAACGTCCAACGCCGGCAGCAGCCAGGGGGAATGCGGCCTGGGATGGGGGCAGGCTGGCGACGGCAACGACGGCGTCATCTGCCAACGGCAGAACGCCGCCGGAAACGCCGCCTCAATGAGCGCAAGCGACTTGACCGACGGGGCCTCGAACACAATCATGCTCGGCGAAAAGCGCCTCAACCCGAACTTCTGGACCAAAGAGTGCCAACCGGACGACAACGAAGGTTACGTCGGCGGCTTTCAGGACGACTCGATTCGCTGGGGCGGCTACGGCGTTATGCAAAGCAATGGCACTGTTAGCAGCGGGTTCTTGTTCTGGCCACCGCTCATGGATCGACCTGCCCCATTGGACTCGCCCGGCTCGCTGGTGGACGGCCACAACTTCTGGTACGGCTCATCGCACGCAGGGGGCGCGCAGTTCGTGTTTTGCGACGGTTCGGTCACGCTGATCCACTTCAGCGTCGATCCGGAAGTCTTCCGCCGGGCCTGCTGCCGCAACGACGGTTTGACGCTCAACTCATCGGCACTGTAGCAAGCAGGTCTGCAACATGTCGCCGCTGTTGGGGCCGCGCCGTGCGGAGCCGGACCTGGGTCGACCTGACGGCGAAGATGGCCGCCGACGGACGACTGGCCTGGAACGTTCCCGCGGGGGATTGGCTGGTTGTGCGTTTCGGCTGCCGCATCGATTGCAAGGCGTACACCAAGTGCACGGGCGACGGCTTGCACTTGGAGGTCGATCCGCTCAGCGCGGCGGCCCTGGACCGTCACTTTGCCGCCACCGCCGGCGTGCTGCTCGCGGACGTGCCGGAGTACGCGGGGAAGACGTGGAAGTTCGTCCACATCGACAGCGGCGAGATCGGCGACCCGGATTGGACGCCGCGGTTCCGCGAGAAGTTTCGGCGGTTGCGGGGCTATGATCCCTTCCCGTATTTTGCCGCCAAGGCGGGACAGACCGTGGACGACGCAGCGACCACGGAGCGGTTCCTGGAGGACTACGAGCGGACGATCGGGGATTTGATGATCGAGTGCTACTACGGCCGCCTGGGCGAGTTGGCCCGTCGGCATGGGCTGGGGACGCATTCGGAGGCGGCCGGATATCAAAAGCCCACGGCCGATGCGCTTTGCGCGATGGGCTGCAACGACCTTGCCATGTCGGAGTTCTGGTCGCGGCAATCGGAGACGACCTCCCGGCCGGTAATCCACCAGCTTTCGGCGGCGCAATTGTGTTGCCACGACGGCATTAAGAACGCCGCGTCGGCGGCGCACATCTACGGGCGAAAGATCGCCCAGGCGGAAGCTTTCACAGTGATGCGCAGCGACACGTATCCCAATTGGGACCGCGACCCGGCGGCGCTGAAGGACATCGGCGATCGCGCGTTCTGCGCCGGCGCGAACCGCTTCGTCCTGCACCACTTCTTTCACCAGCCGGAGCCCGACGATCGGGCGCCGGGCTACGTCTGGCCAAATGTCGGCGTGGAAATCAACCGCAAAACCACCTGGTGGCCGCTAACCCAAGTTCGCCAGTCATTGACGTAAGTACTTGCGGCGCAAGGGGCGCTTTGTAAAAGTCTACACTACACACCCCTCGTTGGCTGTATCTTCGGAAGCCGCCATCGCAGTCGCGTCAACAGGATCGCTTGATGATCCGTCGGCTCCGTAACGCACCTCCGACGAATCTCCGTTCCCTCGCGCGTCGGCAGCACCACATCGACCAACTGGATCTTGCCCAACTCCTCCAACACCCGTCGCGGCTCGTCGCCCAGGCCGGCCCGCCGACACGTCTGCCCCAGCGTCTTCCATAACACATAGGCCAAGAAACAGACCAGGATGTGGGCCTTCACCCGCTCTTCCTTCTGATGCCAGATCGGACGCAGTCCCAGGTCGCTCTTGTGGATGCGGAACGCCCCCTCTGCCTCCGTCAATTGGATGTAGGCTTTCCAAAGATCCTCATCGCTCCAGTCCCTCACGTTGCTCCGCAGCAGGTAGCAGCCTTCGCTTAACACGGCCCAGTCCCGCCAGCTTTCCACCTTCTTCCAGGCCAGCGTCGCGCGACCGTCGGCGGTCGTTTGCACCTCGGTTTGGAACAGTCCCGCCGCGCGACTGTTCTGGCCCAGCAGACGCCCCAGTCGTTGAGCCACGACCAGCGGCTTCAGACGCTGTTTCTGGCAAGCGGCCTCGATCCGCTTGAGCCCCTCTTCGATCCGCTTTTCAAAGCGATCGTGCATCGCCTTTTCTTTCTCGCGGCGATCGCGGCTGCGGCAAAGCACAAACGTTTCCTCGCCGTCCGGCGCGGGGCAAAGCCTCACCTCCAGACCGTCGCGGATCGTGTGCCAATCTTCGGCCAAGAGATCCCGCTCGAATTGCTTCAGCATGCTCTTCGGCGTGCCGACGATGTAACGCCTGCCGCCTTGCTGGAGAAACTCGATGTTCTCCGCCGAGACCATCCCCCGGTCCACCACCCAGATTCGATCGGCCTGCCCGTAGCGACGCTCCATTGTTTCGACGATCTCCTGAAGCGTGGTCACATCGGCGCGATTTCCCGCGAAGATTTCGTAGCCCAAGGGCAGCCCGCACTTGGAGACCACCAGGCCGATGCAGACCTGCTTGCAGTCGGGACGATGATCGCGGGAGTAGCCGCGTCGGGCAAGCGCATTGCCGGCGGCCTGGCCCTCGAAGTACGTGCTCGTCACGTCGTAAAGCAAGAGGTCGTACTCCAGCCCGAACAGTTCACCGAGGCGGTTTTTCAAGAATGCTTCAATCGTTTCTTTGTACGGCAACAGGGCGTCCAGCGCGCGGTAGAGACGCTGCTCGTTGATCTTCTCCGCGGGGATTCCCAAGAGGTCCGCCAGCGCGCTGTAGGCGTAGAAATGCTCGGCGATGTGCAGTTCGCTCGACGGCGCCACAAGCGGCAGAGGATCAAGACCAAGGCCGTCAGCGACCAGGGGACGTCTTCCTCGCCGCAAGGAATCGTGTGCGCGAGAAACTCCTTCAGTCCCAACTGGTCGATCAATTTCAAGCCCGGCCAGGGACCGCCGAAATCGCGGCGGTTTTCCACGCGCAGGCGTTTGACGTCCACTTCGACCCACTCGGGCCGCACCTCGTCGAAGAGCCGCCGTTGTTGCGAGGCGGCCGCGCCTTCAGCCGCCCGATGCACGCCGAGGCATTGGGATGGATCGAGTTGCCCCAGATAGGCGACGACGCGTTGTCGCGGGCCGCGTTCGGTGCGATACGACTCCATCAAAGCCCAGTAGGCATGTCGCTTGCCGTCCTTGGTGCGGTAATGCGGGCGAATGAACATGCCCGTATTTTATCCCCGTCGTCGGGTGGCCCGAAGGGCAAGGTCTACACTACAACGCCTTTGGTGAGAATGCGTCTGCTGGCGGGGCACGTGGCGAAAGGAGTTGCGTCAAGAATCCCCACCTTTGTGCGATGATCGAATATGCCAAGATTCTTGCCGCAAGGTACGTTGCTGGCGAACTTGGGCTAAGCCACGCATGGCTGGATTACCTCGGTCGCTGCCAGCGCTTGTTGCAGGCGGGCCGGTTCGCCGCCAACGTCTGCTATTTCCAGGGCGAATGGGCGCCCGCCTATGTCCCGGCGAACTGGGCCATGGATCCGGCCTTGCCTCCCGGCTGCGACTGCGACATGATCAACGCCGACGCCCTTTTGACCCGCACGGCGGCCGGGCAGGGGCGTTTGGTCCTGCCGGACGGCCAGTCCTACCGCTATCTGGCCCTTTGGCAGGGCGGACGCTGGCGGAAGCCGCCGCCTGAGATCTTCTTCGCCAAGCCGTCCGACAGCGGGGCGCCCCTGCCCCGCGTGGCCGCCGACGGCGGGAAACCGCTGGCCCTTTCGCCGGCCACGTTGCGGAAACTGAAGGAATTAGTCCGCGGCGGCGTGACGCTGATTGGCCCCCGTCCGCAACGGGCGATCGGACTAACGGACGCCCCGGCCAGCGACGCCCAGGTGAAGCGTCTGGCCGACGAGTTGTGGGGCCCGAGGTCGACGCCGCGCGGCCAGCGCCGTGTAGGCGAGGGACGCGTGATCTGGGGGCATCTGGGCCGCACTGCCGACCATCGGCAGGTAGCAAAAGTCGTGATATCAAAAGAACTTACGTCAAGTGGAGACGAACGGGTTTGAACCGTCAACCCCCGGCTTGCAAAGCCGGTGCTCTCCCAATTGAGCTACGTCCCCTCGCAGGGAGAATCCCATTTTTCGCTGCACGCGCCGCTGGGATTTTTCCCACCAGTCGAGAATAGCATACGCCGCCCCACCCGGCAAGGGGCTGCCGTCGCTTGCCGCGGAAGCGGCCTCTCCCACGCCGCCGACCGCTTCGAAGGGGACAGTCCCAGTGCATCGTCACCGCGCTGCGGACGCCACCCGCTGGCCCACGGCCCGCTCCAACGACGCCAGGCCGCGCTGAGAGTCGGCCAACGCCTTGTAATACTTCTCCCGCTGGGCGTGGAGCTGGCGCTCGGCGTCGATCAGCCGCAGGAAATCGACTTTGCCGGCCGTGTAGTTGACCTGCGCCGATTGCAGACTTCGCTCCGCGGAGGGAAGAATTTTTTCGTTGAAAATGGCGATCGACTGCCGCTGCTGAGTCAGGCGGTCGTAGGCCGTCTGCACCTCGTAGCCGACCTGATCCACGCGCAGCTTGATACTCGGCGCGCCGCTGCTGCAGCTTCGCCGCGGCCTCGGCCGCCGCGGCGTCGCGCCGCTGTTGCCGCAGCGGCACGTTGATGTTCAAGCCCACCTCCGGCCGGATGTCCACGGGCATGAAGGCGTCGTACTTGGCCATGACCTCCAAGTCCGGCCAGTACTCGCGGTTGGCCAATTCGAGGTTCGCCTCTTCCATGCGGACCCGGGCCAGCAGGGCCGCCAGGTCCGGCCGGCATTGCAGCGCCGCCTGCCGCAGGGCCTCAACGCCGGGCAGGGCGTCGGCTGTCTCGACCTGGCTCGGCGGCGGCGGCAGCGGGTAATCGACCTCGCGATGCAGCAACGTGTTGATCCGCGCCGCGGCCACCTGGCGATCGCGGAGCAACTCGCCGCGGCGGCTTTCCAAGTCGGCCAACTCAACGTCGGCTTGAAAAACGTCCTGCTCCGTGGCCTGGTTCACCTCGTACTTGCTCTTGGCGATCTGACGGAACTGCTTCAACAGCGTCGCCGTCGTCCGATTCACTTCTTCCTCGCGGACCGCCGCGTAGTAGTCGGCCAAGGCCATCTTCGCCGCCTCATCCAGCATCAATCTCGCCTCGCCAACGTCGGCCTGCGCGGCGTCCGCCTCCGCCGACGCCGCGTTTCCGCGCAGCGCCCGCTTGCCGCTCCAGGGGATTTTCTGCGACGCCTCGACCATCCAGCCGCCATTGTCTTCCCGCCCCACGCCTCCCGGACTCAGCGCGAAGCCAAACATCGGGTCGTCCAGGGAAATCGCCTGCGGATATCGCTCCGCGGCCGCACGCCACGCCGCCGACGCGGCCTCCAAGGACGGGTTGCGCAACTCGACTTCCGTCACCAACGATTCCGCGGAAAGTTCGCTCTGGCCGGCCAGCGGGTCCCAGCCGTCGTTGGGTCGCGACGGGGAGGACGGTCCGACGGGACCGGCGGGAATCGGTTCCTGCGGGAGCGGGGCCGGGTCGGCGGGCGGCTCGGGCAGGCTGCCCCGTGGCGGTGGCTCGGCAACGGGGGCGGAAATCGCCGCCGCCGGGGTCGGCGGACTCGGATTCCCGCCAAACGCGCAGCCCAAAAGACCGCCCATTGCAAGGCTCAACACGGCCAGCCCGGTCCAGCCCGTCGCCTTCTGTTGGCCCATCTGTCACCGTCCCACGCGGGTTTTCGTCCTGGTGTGCGAACCTCCCTCATCTCCAGAAGAGGCCCGGGGCGAGGTCTGCGATTGTTGGCAATTCTGCCCTCACCCTAACCCTCTCCCGGAGGGAGAGGGGACCGAACGCGCACGTCATTACAACCGATCGGTACGGAAGATTCGCTATCTTCAGAATAGCCCGCATAGCCCCGAGAACCGGTTCGTTCGATAAATCTTGCCCAGCTTCCCAGGCTTCTCGCGGCGGGTGAAATTGCAAGCGTCGCGCAACGCTTGCAGTTTCGCCTGATGCACAGTCGGGAAAACACTGGTGCGGCCAGTGTCGCTCGACCGTTATCGCAAGGCTTCCAGCGGGCGGAGGCGGATGGCGGAGAGGGCGGGAAGGAGGCCGCCAAGCGCACCCATGACGAGCGTCAAGATCGCGCCCGTGGCAATGATGGTGGCATTGACGCTGAGTTTGAGGACGACGAACTTCCCCCCGCCCGGCCCGCTGCTGACGAAGCTGTTGGCGGTCCAGCCGTCGGAAAGCGAGCCCAGGGCGAAGCCCGTGCCGCCGCCGATCAGGGCGATGACCAGCGATTCGAGGAGAAAGGAGACGAGAATTTGGCGGCGATTGTAGCCCAAGAGACGAAGCACGCCGATGTCCTTCGTCCGCTGAGCAGATGGCGGCGAACATGGTGTTCATCACGCCGAATACGCCGCCGACGGCCATGATGACGGTCACCACGGCGATGCCGTAGAGGAACTGCCGGTTGCTTTCGCCGAGATTGGCGAAGTAGTCCGTTTCGACCTGGGCCTGAATCGCGGCCGTTTTGTAATGATTCGCGTAAAAGTTCTTCAGCGTTCGCGCCTTGGCGGCGTCTTCGGCGCGAACGGTGACCGTCGTGTAGGTCTCCTTGCCGAACATGGGGCCGATTACGCCGGCCTTGGCCCAGATCTCGGAATCGAACGTCGAACCGGACGGTTGCATGACGCCGACGACGATCCAACTCCGCTCGTCCAAGGAAAACGCGTCGCCGACGTCGAGTCGGTCGCGGTTGCGCGCGGAGGCCGACTCCGCTGCGGCGCGACCGCGGCCCAAGTCCCTGGCAATCGCCCAGCCGAGCACGACTTGGACGGCGGTTCGCCGCGAGTCGTCGGCCGGGGAGCGGTTCGGCGGCGATTCCACGCCGGCGTCGGAGAACCATTTCCCGAGGGGTTGCAGGGAAATGCCATGCACCACGGCGGCCATTTGCGTGTTCTCGATGCCGCGAAATTGGAGTCGCCGCCCTTTCGGTTGGCCGGGCGGGGCGTCGGGAATCGCCTGGTTGACGATGAGGAAGATTTCGCGGCTTGCCAAGGGGCGGCCGAGAGAGTCGCGGGCGACGCCCGGCTGATGATCGATGTCCCCAACTTCCACCGGCTTCAGGTTGCTGAACACCTCGTCGGTCGCCCCGTCGGAGAGAATCACCACGTTGTCCGGATGGCCCGAGGCTTGCGTCAATGCGTACATGCCATTGACGAAGGCCAACATGACGGTGAGCAAGGCGATGACGAGGGTAAAGGCCAGGGCGGTCATCAGCGTCGTCTTCCACCGCAACGTGAGGTTGCGGAGGTTGTAGCCCAATGGGACTTTCCCCAGCAGCAACAGGACAACAATCAGGAGGACGGCCGTCGCGGAGGGGATCGTCAAAGCGGGAGCGAGGGCAAGCATGGATTGACTCTGTCCCCTCTCCCTCCGGGAGAGGGTTAGGGTGAGGGCCGAATGTTCGTGGCGCCCCTCGGCCCCTTCGGCAGCACAGTTTGTTTCAAGTCACGCTCTTTGTCGCAGGATTCCTCAACGGCTTCAGTCCTCACCCTAGCCCTCTCCCGGAGGGAGAGGGGACCGCTACTCACGCCACTTTGGAGAAGACTTCCGCCACTTTGACGTTTCGCGCCGTCCAGGCGGGGACGGCGCTGCCGAGCAAGGCGGTCCCGGCGCCCATCGCCGCGCCCCACCAGAATGCGCTGGCGGGAATGTAGAACGAAGCGAAGAAGCCCAAGGGAAACTTGATCCCCTGGATCACGTCGTTGATCAGCACATACGTGAAGATCGCGCTGGAGAGTCCGGAAACAGTCCCCACCAGCAGGGCCTCGCCGAGCACGAGGACGAGAATCTGCCGGGGACGGAAGCCCAGCACCTTGAGCACCGCCAATTCCATTCGCCGCTCGCGGACGCCGATGCTGATCGAGTTGGCGATCACCAGGGAGAGCGTGGCCAGGGCCGCCGGGGCCAACAGCCAGCGAACTCCCCAAATAATGTCCCGCAGCGCCTCGAAGGCCGTGGTCACCAATGAGGAGAGCGTTTCGCATTTCACCGCCGGATTGGAAAACTCCGGCGAGGCGGCGATCTGCCGCGCGATCCGCTGGAACGACTCCTCGTTCCGCAATCGCAGCCACACCAGGTTCAGCCGCTTGTTGGCCATGGGGTGGACGGGATTGCCGGGCTTGTGGCCGTAGGCGTCGATCGCCTCGTTCAGATACTCGGCGTTCATCACCGCCGTGCCGTCCCATCGCCCCGGGGGAAAGACGCCGACGATCTCGAACTCCAGGTCGATGCCGCGGTACATTTGGCTATACATGGTGAATCGCTCGCCGATCCGCTTGTTCATCGAGTTCAAGCGGTCCCGCCCGATGATGATGCCCTGACGATTGGCAAGCAGTTTGGCGACGGCCGCGTCCAGCGGGGCGGCCTGTTCCGCAGGAAGGTCGTCGAGTTCGTCCATCATCGTGCGGATTTTTCGCGGGTCGGTGGCGACGGCGAAGATGGTGTTTTCCCGCGTCGCCGGGCCCTGGTCAAGCGTGCCGAGGTAGAACTGCCAGAGCATGAAATCCAGCGGGCGCTCGTCGCCGGGCCGCCGCGCCGCCCCTTTCGACAGGCTCGCGGCATAGGACAACGGCATCAAGCTGGGAATCCGCCACCGCTCGGTGACGATCGCCTTGAAGTCGCTCGCCTTCTGCACGCTCATCGCGTCGAGGAAGGCAAGCACCGACCACACCAGCGTCACCACGCCCACCAGCACCATCGTCCCCAGCGCGGTGAGCAACGTCCGCAACGGGTGGCGGCGAACGTTCTTGACGATCAGCAGGAGTTGTTTCATTGCCGTTGAAACCGTGGCAGCCTATTTGGAGCCTTGCAGGTCGGTCTTGGGTCTTCGGTCTTGGAACTTTGCCGTGACTTTTTCCTTAATAAGCCAAGGCCCAAGACCTAATGCCTAAGTCTCTCCCGCTGGGAGCGGGACCTAAATCGGGACCACGCCGCGTTCGATCAATTGCCCCTTGTCCAAGTGCAGCACGCGGTCCGCCCGCGCCGCCGCCCGGGGATCGTGCGTCACCAAGAGAATCGTCTTTCGCAACTCGCTGCGCAGCTCCGAGAGCAAGTCGAGGATCTCCTCGGCGGAGCGGGCGTCGAGGTCCCCGGTCGGCTCGTCGGCGACGACGAGCGTCGGATCGGTGACGATCGCCCGGGCGATTCCCACCCGCTGCTGCTGGCCGCCGGAGAGCTGCCCGGGACGATGGCGGAGGCGGTCGGCGAGGCCGACGAGTTCCAAGGCGGTCATCACCTGGCGGCGCCGTTGGGCGGCCGTCAGCGGCAGCAAGAGCAGCGGCAACTCGACGTTCTCGTAGGCCGACAGCACCGGCAGGAGGTGATAGAACTGGAAGACGAAGCCGAGCCGCCGCGTCCGCCAGCGGGCCAATTGCGATTCGGACATCTTCGACACGCAATCGCCGCCGACCCACACTTCGCCCGCGCTCGGCTTATCCAGCCCGGCGATGAGATTCAACAGCGTCGTCTTTCCCGAGCCGCTGGGTCCCATCAGGCCGAGGAACTCGCCTTTGGGCACGTCGAGCGTCAGGTCGTTGAGCACATCGACCCGTTCGCTGCCGCGGAGGAAGTATTTATGGACTCCCCAGATGCGGACGATCATTCCGTTTTCGTCGGACATGGGCTACCGCGCAACCGGCTTCTTCTCCGCCGCCTGGGGCGGAGCCGCGGAAACAACGCTCGCCTTGGCCGCCGCGGCGACGAGAAAAGAGACGTTCACGCCCATCTCGGGTTTCAAATAGACGCCCTCCTCCGCGGCGGGGACCGCGACTTTCACGCGGACCGGCACCGCCCCCTTGGCGCGGTCGGCGATCGGCATCAGCCGCGACACATATCCCTCGTACGTCCGCTCCGGATAGGCCTCGGCGCGGACTTTGCACTTTTGATTCTTGAACACCCGGGCGACGTCGCGCTCCTGGATCGACAGATCGATCTCCAAGTCGGCGAGGTCGGCCATCTCGCAAACGCTGTAGGAGCCGTTGAAGGCGATCGTGTTGACGACGTTCCCTTCCTCGGCGTTCTTTTTCAGGATCGTGCCCGAGATCGGCGCGCGAATCGTGCAATTGTCCAGCCGCCACTTCGCCTTGGCAACGTCGGCCTTGGCTTGGCGGAGTTCCGCGCGGGCGTTGTCGATGCGTTCGACGCGCGGCCCGTCGTGCATCAGTTTCAGGGCGAAGCGGAGCCGCTCGACGCGGCGGAACATGGCCCAATAGTTGCTGTCGGCGACCTCGAGGTCCTGCTGGGAAATGGCCTTCCGCGTGATCAATTCCCGCGACCGCTGCCGTTCCGATTTCAACTGCACCAGTTGCGCTTCGCACTCGTCCAATTCGGCCTTGGCTTCGGAGATTTCCTCGGGCCGGTAGCCCCGCTCCAATTCGAGCAGCCGCTGCTTGGCGGACTCCTCCGCGGCGACGCAATGTTCGTACTCGGCGCGGTAGTCGGTGTCTTCCAGTTCCGCGAGCACGTCGTCCTTCTTCACCCGTATCCCCTCTTGGATGGGCAGGCGGACGATCATCCCGTTGACCTTCGGGCTGACGAGAATCTGGTGGACGGGGACGACATAACCCTTGCACTCCAGGGCGATGTCGCCGGAGCTTGCCGCCTCGGCCGCCGGGGCTCGCTCGGGCGGCGCCGCCGTCGCCGCCGGAAGCGGCGCCGCGGGCGACTGGGCGGACTTGCCGGGCACGAGGAAATAAGCCGCCACCCCGCCCGCCCGCGAGCAATCCCAGAACCAGGCGGCCCGCCGAGCGTCGAGCCCTCCTGGCCGGCCTCGATTCCGGCAGGTGCAGGGAAATGACCCGCTGGCTGAGCAGTCCGGACGACTCGTCCTCGGCCGTAGCCGCTCGGAAGGCGGTTTCGGAATGTTGTGGGAATGGCTGGTGCTCACACGTCCCTCTCTCGGACGGCAAGGGGGAGAAGACTGTACCATCTCCATTATGCCAGAAAACGGTCGCCGCGGCCAGTGCGATCGTGTGGGGCGGCGGCGGAAACTTGCCGGGGGGAGCAAGGGCCGCCGCCCGCGTCAACCGCCCTTGAAGGCGTGGCGAATGATTCGGCCTTCCACCAGGTAGACCACGTCTTCGGCGATGTTGGTGGCCAGGTCGGCGATCCGCTCCAGATTGCGGGAGACCGCCAGCAGGCGGAGGTAGGCCCGCGACGCGGTTCGGGTGCCGGGCGATCCAGCTCCTCGATCTCGATGCGGATCTGATGTTTCATCCGTCCACCTCGTCGTCGCGGCGGCAGACCTCGGTGGCCTGCTGCACGTCCATGTTGACCAAGGCGTCGATGCTGTCGCGGAGCATGGCCTGCGTCTTCGCCCACATCGCCCCCAGGTCGAAGGAGACTTCGACCGGGGGTTCGCCGACCAGCGCCCGGCGCCTTGTGGGCGATGTTCACCGCCATGTCGCCGATCCGCTCCAGATCGTTGTTGATCTTCATCGTGGCGATGATCAGCCGCAAATCGACGGCCACCGGCTGATGGAGCGCCAGGGTCTTCATGCACTCCTCTTCCACCTCGATCTCGCGTTGGTCGATGTCCAGGTCGCGCTGCTCGACCTCGCGGGCCAGGGCCTCGTCGCGGTCCAGAACCGCCCGCAGCGCCATCTGCACCTGGTCTTCCACCAAGGCGCACAGCGAGAGGACGTGCTTCTTGAGTCTGCTCGATTTCTCGTTGCAGATGGGCCGACATGATCATTCTCCGGGAAAGGCGAGAAATCCAGGCATTACAGTAGGTCATCTTGCGCCGGTCTGTCAAGTGCGAAGATCGGCCGGCCGCCGGCTCGACATGGACGCCGCGCGAAGTGTCACACTATATTGATAGCGGCATCGCGAGCGGCGACTGGGATGGCGCGGCTGCCGGCGGGGTGGCCCGGCTTCGCCGGCGCCCTGCGAGCCCCATCCGCCTGTCGCCGGGCATGACCCTGTACGCATGAGGAGCAATCCATGTGCGGAATCGTCGGTTACGTCGGCTCTCGGGAAGCGATCGACTACCTGCTGGGCGGGCTGCGGCGGCTGGAATATCGCGGCTACGACAGCTCCGGCGTGGCGGTCATCATCGGACGGCGGCGAGCTGGCCGTCTGCAAAACGGCGGGCCGGATCGACCGCTCGAGGCCTGCCTGGCCAAATCGCCCCTGCACGGCCACACCGGCATCGGCCACACCCGCTGGGCCACCCACGGCGTGCCCACCGACGTCAACGCCCATCCCCATCTGGGCGGGGACGGCGAACTGGCCGTGGTCCATAACGGCGTGATCGAGAACTTCCAGTCGCTCAAACAGATCGCTGCAAAGCGAGGGCTACGAGTTCCGTTCCGCCACCGATACGGAAGTGATCGCCCACCTGATCGCCAGTTGCCTGAAGCGGCAGCCGCCGGTCGCGGACATGGCGGCGGCCGGATACCGCCCGCTGGTGACCGCCGTCCAGCACGCCTTGGCGCAGCTCCAGGGAACCTACGGCCTGGCGATCATCTTTCGCGACTGGCCGGAGGTGATGATCGCCGCCCGGCTGGGCAGCCCGCTGGTGGTCGGCGTGGGCGCGGGCGAACATTTCGTCGCCAGCGACGCCTCGCCGCTGGCCGGATTCACCGACAAGATCGTCTACCTGGCCGACCATGAAGTGGCCGTGCTCACGGCCGACTCGCTGCGGGTCATTCACCGCGACCAGGGGAACGTCGACCACTGCGTACACGTGCTGGAATCGAGGCCGGCGACGTCGGCCTCGGCGGCTTCGCCCATTACATGCTCAAGGAAATCTTCGAGCAGCCGGAGTCGATCGAAAACGCCATGCGCGGCCGGCTCGACGCGGACGCGGCCACGGCGAAGTTCGGCGGCCTGAACCTCACGCCGCAGCAACTCCTCGCGGTCGGACGCTGCGTCATGACCGCCTGCGGCACCAGTTGGCACGCGGCCCTGGTGGGCGAATACCAGATCGAGTCGCTCGCCCGGCTGCCCGTCGAAGTCGAATACGCCAGCGAACTCCGCTACCGCAACCCGCCGCTGGACAACAACACGCTCCTTTTCGCCATCACGCAAAGCGGCGAGACGGCCGACACGCTGGCCGCCTTGCGGGAAATGAAGCGCAAGGGGCATCCCGCCCTGGGCATCTGCAACGTCGTCGGCAGCACGATCGCCCAGGAGTCCGACGGCGGCGTTTATCTCCGCGCCGGACCGGAGATCGGCGTGGCCTCGACGAAGGCGTTCACCTCGCAGTGCACGGTGCTGGCGATGCTGGCCTTGTATTTCGGGCGGCTGCGGCACCTGAGCTTTCCCGCCGGGCTGCGGATCATCGAGGAGCTGCAGGAACTGCCGGAAAAAGTCCGCCAGACGCTCGGCAGTGCAACGACGTGGTGCGGCGGATCGCGGAGAAATACGCCGCCTGCAACAACTTCCTCTACCTGGGCCGCCAGTTCAACTTCCCCACCGCCCTGGAGGGGGCGCTGAAGCTGAAGGAAATCAGCTACATCCACGCCGAGGGCTACCCGGCCGCGGAGATGAAGCACGGCCCGATCGCCCTGGTCGATCGCCACACGCCGAGCGTCTTTCTCATGCCGCACGGACAGGTCTACGACAAGGTGATGTCGAACCTGCAGGAGATCAAGGCCCGCGGCGGCCCGGTGATCGCCGTGGTCGGCGAGGGCGACACGCGAGGTGCGCCGGCCTGGCCGACGACGTGATCGAGGTGCCGGCAGTCGGCGGAGTTTTTGCAGCCGATCGTCACCGTGATTCCCTTGCAGTTATTGGCCTATCACATTGCCGTCGCCCGGGGCTGCGACGTGGACAAGCCGCGGAACCTGGCCAAGAGCGTGACGGTGGAATAGAGCCAGAACCTCCTCCGTCCGAAGGGGCCGCCCCGAACGGAAATTTGGGCGTCGGCCGCCGGGGGAAATCATCGTGCGTCTGGGCCGCGCCCGGCATGCGCAGAAACTGGCACAATCGCCCATTATGCCGCAAGAAAAGCTATTGGGCCGCGGCCGGTTTTCCAGTATCATCCGCCGCCATGACGCCCCTGGACGTCCTCCGCGCCGTGACCGAAGCCGAAATTGGCCGCGAAATCATCCGCCTCGTCCCCCATTGGTACGAGGCCGACTGCGGTCCCAGAGCGCTACTCGCGTCCCGCGTCGGGCGAGCACACGGCCCATTTCTGCAACCACTGCAAGCTCACGCCCAACCTGCAGGCCTTTCTGGCGAAGATCTGCGCCCGCACGCCGGAGCTGCCGCTGGAGCATTTCATCAATTTGCCCAGTCTGATCGACGTGCTCCTGGAGAGTTTTGCCATCGAATGGCTGCGGATGCACTCCGCCGGCCACCGACTGGCCGCGGCTGATCAAGTATCTGGAGACGGTCGCCCGGCGGACCTACGAGAACCAACCGGTGTCGCTCAACCTGATCATTCGCACAGGCAACGGGGGTGGGCGACATCTCCGCCCCGCGATTGCAGAAGTTCTTCGACCAGCTTGCCTCCTCGCCGTTCTCCTATCTGGCCGTGGACGGCGACCTGCGGCTGATGCACTATGGCGAAGTGGAATGGCCGCAGGTGGAACAGGACTCCGCCAACAAGTTCCATCCCGAGTTTCTCCACCCCATCCACAGCATCATGGACGAGACGGACATCTCCGCCCACCTGACCGCCCAGGGCGACCTGATCATCATGAACAAGGCCGGCCTGCTGGCCACGCGGCGGAAGCGGAAGTGGAAGATCTACGACGTCCGCACCTTCAAAAACAGCCTTTCCTACTGCCTGGGCAATCCCTATGTGGGGGCGAACCTCTTCGAGGTCGTCTTCGACTTGAGCTTCCGCCGCCAGGGCGTCGCTGCTGATCTACGACCCCGAGCA
Source organism: uncultured Planctomycetia bacterium (assembly GCA_963791075.1). GTDB lineage: Bacteria > Planctomycetota > Planctomycetia > Pirellulales > Thermoguttaceae > CAWBRF01. Next base: position 2,131 of record CAWBRF010000031.1, on the reverse strand, counting down.
CTCGCATCGCCGACCGCATCCTCAACCCGGAGAGCATCATCGTCGCCGAGCAGGGGTCCAACGGCGACGGTCCGCTGCCGACGGTCTGCGGCCAGGCCCTGATCGGCCGGTCCATCGAAGACATCGCGGTGGGCAAGAAGACCGGCTCGCTGAAGCGGAAGCGGCGGCTCATCGAAATGGCCTGCGTCGACGGGGCGGTCATTTTCGACGACAACCACCTCTTGGCCGTCGGACGCCCTGGTGCGTTCGCATCCCAGCGTGGGAAACCAGCTTGGGGCCCGGACCAAGGCCGCCCGCTCCGCGTATCCTCTGGGGCGGCGCATCCGATCAAGGTCAGCTCCGACGGCGACGTGACCATCTACTTCCGCAGCCGCGACGGCGAGCAGCAGTGCGACGCCGTCATGAACTTCCTTTGACGCCGGCCGCAGCGCGTTCGAGGTAGGGGCTGAACTTCTTGTCTTCGCCGCAGATGTGGTTGACCCACCACTCTTTGAGGAAGTGGAGCACGTCCTTGCCGCTGGCCCCGCCCGGCTGGCCCGCTTGCTTCCACAACTCACGGGTTTTCTTCGCCAGGTTTTCGTGGAGCCGCTTGTGCTCGGCGCGCGGGGATATCCGCGCCCTCCATCAACTCCTCCTCCTGGACGAAATGGACCTTCGCGTATTCGATCAATTGCTCGAACACAGGCTGCATCAGCTCCTCTTCCGTCCCCTTCTCGATGCTGTCGTAGAGGCGGTTGATCAGCGAGAGGAGCGTCTTGTGCTGAGCGTCCAAGGCCTCGTTTCCGACGCTATAGTAGCCCTTCCAGGGAATGAACTGCGGCGTTTTCGCCGTCGCCTTGTTGAAATGCGCGAACATGGGTTGGATCCTGTGCGGTTGGAGTGACGCAGCGCCGACGGCCTCTCGATAAAATTTAGTCCTGATTTCCGCCGCTGTCCGCCGGCCGGCACGAAATGGGGCGCATTGCGATGCGAACGGGCGGCCACGCCACAGACGAGACGTCCCGCATGTGCGGATCCGTCATCGACGCGCCGCGGCTTCCTTCAAGTGGCCGTAGAGCCGAGTGCGCCGGGCACGGCCGCGGCGTCCGCAGCGGCGATTCTCTTCGGAAGGCGATTGCGGCGGCTACTGCGCATCGCCCAGTTGGGCCAAGAGGAGTTTCAGCGAAACAGGCCGGATTTCCGACGGCCCCCATTCCAAGCCGACGTGGTATTTGCCGTCGGCTCTGCGGTGAACGTGCCTGACCACGGCGAACGCCTCTTGCGAACCGTAAGTGAGCCGCACCTCTTGGTCCTCGTGGAAATTCAGGCCGTCCTTTACCAACAACGAAACGCCGGTCAACGATTCATCGAGGACGGCGGCGGCGTGCTGGACCGCGGAATCCGTCCAGACAATCAGTTGTGGAAGCTTGCCGGCAGTCCTTGGCCACTGGCGTCGTTCCGCGTCGTCGAAGACTTGCATCGCAGCGTCTCTTGGTCTGAACGGGAGGATCGGAAAATCAAATGCCGGCGATGGCCCGCTCGGATTGTGCGAAGGGCGTCGTAATGAATTGTAGGTCGCCCCTGGCGACGGATAGGCGTTACCCCCCGCCGTTGCGGCCCGCGGCGGGCCAGCGCCCGCGGCAAATCCGGCACAAACGCGCATGGAAGCCGCTCCGGGGGCCTCAAAAAAAGAAAAGACCCGCTGACAACTGCTGCCATCGGGTCTTCTTCAGCGAGGACGACGGGAATCGAACCCGCAACCTTCGGATCGACAGTCCGACGCTCTGACCAATTGAGCTACGTCCCCATGCGTCGCAAGTCGTTACTGGCCATTGATTTCCATCTTTGGCGTTGGTAGGCGAGAAACTGCAGTCAAACGGCCTACGCCCGTTTTAGGGCGTAGGACAGTTCAACCTACTCTCTCGCAAGGAGACCCGCGATACCATTGGACGCTAATTTTACCACAAAGACGCCCCCTGCCAAGCCCTCTCCGACGTTTCCTCCTTCTCGACCCAGCAAGGATAATGCCATACCGCCTTGGCCGTCCGGCAACGCCAACAACTTCATGACAAAGGCCACTGCTCAGGCGTACACTGGACGACCGTTTGGCAGCCCTGTTTGACGAGGGATCATGGGTATGGGAAAGGATAGG
>CAWBRF010000030.1:0-326651 GCA_963791075.1 uncultured Planctomycetia bacterium | reverse complement strand
GATCATCGTCGCCACGACGCTGCTCGATGCCGAGCGGTATCCGCAAGACGAGATCGCGGATTTGTATCGACTTCGCTGGGATGCGGAAATCAATCTGCGTTCCCTGAAGACGATGATGAATATGGATGTGCTTCGCTGCCAAACTCCCGACATGGTGCGCAAGGAGATCTGGGCCCATCTGTTGGCGTACAACTTGATCCGAACGGTGATTGCGCAGGCGGCGGCCAGGCATGGCAAAAATCCACGTCAGATCAGCTTCAAGCGAACGATGCGGACGTTGGAGGCGTTCCGTCCCGTGCTTGCCCACATCCCACGGGAGCAGCTCGTCGCGCTTTACAACCACATGCTCACGGCAATTGCTTCTCATGAAATCGGCAACCGACCCCACCGCCTCGAACCACGTCAACGCAAACGAAGGCCCAAGCCTTACAAGCTGATGACCAAACCTCGTAATCAAGCCCGAAAGCAAGAAGCTAAAACACGTTAAGCAAATATCAGTGCCATTCATGTCCGGACTTACAACGCGGATTTCTTCCCTGAAGCGGAAGAGGCGCCAATCGAGTACCTGAGCGGGGAGGGGTTCGCCAATTATCAAACCAATCGCAACGATCTTAGCTACGGGGTATGGAAGGAGGTGCGCGCCGTACTGCAAGAATACCAGCCGGACGTTGTTGGGATATCCTCGAAGACGCAGAACTTCGGTTCGGCGTGCACCGTGGCGCAGATCGCCAAACAACTTAATCCACGGGCAATCGTTGTCGTGGGCGGCCCTCATCCGTCTATGGTCGGGACCGCTTGCCTGAAGTGCGAGAACATTGATGTCGCGGTCATGGGAGAGGGAGAGAGAACGATCGTCGATTTGCTTGCGGCCATCAGTTCCGGATCTGACTTCCGATCGATTCATGGGATTGCGTACCGCGAGCATGGCCGCGTGGTTCAGACGCCCCCGAGAGAGTTCATCAGCGATCTGGACTCGCTGCCCTTTCCACACGCCAGCGCGCCTCGGACGCTTCACAAGTATGAGCAGTATCCGCCCCAGGCGTTTCGGAATCTTTTCGCAATCCGAGGTTGTCCCTACAATTGTTTCTTCTGCGGGTCGCGGAACGTCTGGAGCCGAAAAGTCCGTTTCCGCTCGCCTGAGAACGTCGTCGCGGAGATCAAAGCTCTTGGCGAGAAAGGGATTCGTTACTTTGATTTTCGCGATGACACATTCGGCGTCAATAAGAAATATCTTCTCGGTTTGTGCGGGCTGTTGGCGGAACAATGCCGCGGAATCCACTGGGTGTGCGAAATGCCAGTGTTGCTGATTGACGACGAAGTGCTGCGGGCGATGAAACTCGGCGGCTGTGACACGGTTAAGATCGGAATCGAATCGGGCAGCAATCAGATACTGCGAGATATGCGGAAGAGCTACACAATCGACGAAGCATGCCAAGCGTGCCGCACCGTGAAGCGGCACGGCCTGACGCTTCACACCTTCTTCATGGTCGGTTTTCCGCAGGAGACGGAAGCCACCCTGGGGGAAACGCTGGCCGCAATGAAGAGAATCTCACCGGATGGCATTGTCTACAGCATATTCACCCCCTATCCGGGCACCGAGGCGTTTGAATACTGCAGAGAACACGGCCTTGTCAACGACAGCTTCGATCCGTCGCTCTACAACCATACGAGTCCTGAGAACAGTTTTACTTTACACCTGTCGCACCAAAAGCTGCGGGAGTTGCTTGTCGGTGTCGAGAGACAAGTGGAGCGGATCAACACGGCCAACAAATTTCGCCGATTGTTTACGTTGGCGGGGCTCAGGCGGCTGCGGGAAAAGGGGCTCATTCCGGCTTTCCGGGAAGGTTTGCGGGCTTTGCGGCGCATGTGAGGAAGCCCGGACTTGAAAGGACGGCGTTCCCTCAGTATGCTCTCGGCCACGACGTGCGGAAAGTGCTAATGCCCGACCAATTCAAATGTTGTGCAAAAAGAGACAAAAGGGCATTCTCCTTGATCCGCAGAAGTCTTTCTCGAACAAGGAAGTCCTTCCTGCCACAAAAACGATTTATCGTCACGCTTCGTCGTGCAGAGCGCGAACAGTTGGAGGAAACCGCGAAAGACTGGGCGGAGGAAACGGCTCGGCTTTTGGATACAGATTTTCCGAAGGCGGAAAAGGTTGTCTTGGTCTGCGACAACTTGAACACGCGCACCATCGCGTCGTTTTACGAAAGCGTTTCCGCCGAGCCAACTCGGAATGATATGAAGCGATTGGAGATTCAGGATACGCCAAAACACGGAAGTTGGTTTGGCGCCGCCGAAATCGAACTGAGCATTGTGACAGACAATGCCTTGACCGTCGCATTCCGAACATCCAAACCCTTCGCCGAGAAGTTGCTGCGCGGCAATGCCGACGCAACGCTTCCCGCAAAGGCGTTGGTTGGCAATTCACCGCCTCCAAAGCGAGGATAAAGCTCAAGCGGTTGTATCCACAATATTCGTCACGGCCAGGCGCCAGATTGTCTCCGAAAGCCGGGACGCCGTTTGGTTGGCCTGAAGGATAAGCCTAAATGTCCAATTGCTTGCAGCAAACGAGCGACGGCGCAACGCCCGAACCGGCCTATGCGCGCCGTTTCGCCGAGTATTTCCGGCGGCACGGCACGCCGTGTGAACTTTTCCACGGCGCGCTCTGGATCGAATCGCAACGAACGATCCATCCTGTGGGAGCGAGCAGCGCGAATTATTCGCTGACAAAAAGTCAGGCCCGCCATTTGCTCTCCCGCCTTAAAGGCGGCCTGTTCGTGATCTGCACCGACGGCTTTCAACCGGAGAGCGGCTCGGAATGGCATGTCATGATCGCAAGAAGATTTGTGGACCTGGCCCGATTGGATTCGAGGGTGAGATACGAGGTTCGCCGCGGACTCCGAGAATGCGTTGTGGAGAAGGTGGATGCGCAGCGCGTCGCGAACGAGGGTTATGACACATATGCGGCAGCCGTTCACCGCTACACAAGAGGGCGACAGAAGCCGCCCAAGAGTCCGGAAAAATTCTATAACAGCATCCTCGTGGCGGGGGAATTCGCCGATGTGATTGACTTCTGGGCTGTGTTCCGTGAAGGCAAAATGGTGGGGTTCGCGCAGAACCAGCGGTGTGCACGCGAGGAAATCGCTTATGACGGAATGACATTTCACCCGGGATTCTTCCGGTTTAACACCTCCTATGCCTTGATTTACACGATGAATGAGTATTATCTTGTCCAGGAGAACTTCGATCACCTGAGCTGCGGCTTCCGCACCGTGTTGCATGAAACCGAGTTCCAGAAGTTTCTGAGTAAGCAACTTCAGCTTGAGCGGATGCCGACGAATCTGTACATCCATTACCGCTTTCCGATCGGAGCGGTCATGGCCTTGCCGGGACCGGTGCGGGCATTGCTGAGCCGGTGGAGCGCGAAATTCGCAGCAGTGAACCAAATGCACTCGTTCAGGGCGAATCGGCGATTGCCGCTTTCATCGCAATGAACCAGTCCTTTCCTCGTCGGATCGTTGCGGCGGCGGTCGAGCCATCCTTCCTGTGCCGATGACATCCCCAGCGAAAATCATGCACTTGATCGGCCAATTGGGCCGGGGTGGAGCGGAGAAGCAACTCTGGCGATTGAGTACGGCGATGTTGCGGCGAGGGTGGCCACAGGCCGTGGTCGCCTTCCGCGCCGGCGGCGCATGGGCGCCGCGATTGTTGCAGGCCGGCATTCCCGTCGCCTGCATTTCCGAGCATCCCATCAAGCCGTGGCGGCTTTGGCAGCTTTCCCGCCTTATCCGCCAGCACCAACCGCAAGTCGTCATGTCCTGGTCGGCCGGTGCGGCGGCGTATGCCCGCTGGATCTGCGGCCAGCGGGATCCGCTGCACGTCGTCGGCGTCCGCTTTGACTTGACTGTCAACTCGAACACCTCGAAGCCGGTGCGCAGGGTTCTGGTGGATCAGGGACATTTTGGAACACGCCGATTGCACCGTGAGCAATTCACGGAGAAATCTCGACATTTTACGGGAGCGAGGCGTCCGCTTTCGCCGCGCCGAGGTGGTCTACAACATCGTCTCCGCCCCAGGCCGGGCTCGCCCGGGAGAGCCCGCGCCCGTGCCGCGAATCGTCTCCATCGGCACGCTTATCCCGCGAAAGGCGCATGATGTCTTAGTGCGGGCGGCGGCGACGCTGGCGGGGAGGGGCAAAGCGTTCGAGCTGTGGATTGCCGGCGACGGCCAGGAGCGCGGGCGGCTGGAGCGGTTGGCGGTCGAACTCGGCGTCGCCGACCGCGTCCGCTTTCTCGGCGAGGTTGCCGACGCGCACGACCTGCTCGCCGAGGCGCACATTTGTGCCCACCCCTCCCGCAGCGAGGGACTCAGCAACGCGATTCTCGAAGCGATGGCCGAGGGCGTCCCCGTCGTCGCCACGCCCGTCGGCGCCACGCCGGAACTGATCGAGCACGAGCGCACTGGACTGCTCGCGGCGGTGGGATCTCCGCAGTCGCTGGCCGACGCCTTGGCGCGGCTGCTGGACGACCCTGGGCTGCGGCAAAAGCTGGGAGAAGCGGGCCTGGAGCGGGTCCGCTGCCAGTGCAACGAGGAGGGCGTCGTGCGGAGGTATGCCGAGATTTTTGGCGGTCTGTTGGCCGATCTGTCGCGACGGGAGGCGCCTTGTGCGTAGCGCGCATGCGGAAACCTAACGAGAAGCATCGATCCACCCGCTATCGCTCCCTTGACATGTGGAGGGGAGTCGCCTGTTTGCTGGTGGTGATCTTCCATTCGACCACGCTGCACGGTGTGCAGCGTCACGAGCCGGCGTCGCTAGGTTTCAGAAGCGTTCCAGAATCGATCCTGTTCCTAACGGAACGGCTGTGGATTGGCGTACCGATGTTCTTCGTCATCAGCGGCTACTGCATCTCCGCCACCGCGGCCGGCATGCAGAAACGCGCCCAACCCGTACAAACGTATCTGGTTCGCCGTTTCCGGCGAATATACCCGCCCTACTGGGCCGCGATGCTCACCTACGTGTTGGTTGTCGCGGCAGGGCGATTGCACCATAAGTCACTGTCCGAATAGGACTTGCTCCAAGTAGGAATCATCCCAACCGGCAGCGAGACGTTTGTTCTTTACGCCGACCTTCAGCGAGTGGTTGTTTTTCAGCAGGCTCAGGGCTGTGCGACGAAGGATGCTGAAGTTCGCATCGGCGTGCCCGCGACGCAAGCGAGACTGATCTTCCTGAAAAGTTACATCGAGTTGCCAATGCAAGCGATTCTCGATCGACCAATGACTGCGGACTGCTGCGGCAAATCGCCTCGCCGAAAGCTTCTTGCTCAAGATGTAGTAGCGCTGTTCGTAGCACGGCTTGCCATCGCGCACCGTCTCGCTGACAACCATGCCGATGGCCGAAAGCTTGGGCCAGCGGTGGCGGTCTGGAAGATCGTCGGGAACCTCGCATACGAAGTACGTTCGCCTCTCCTCGCGGCCATGTCCGCGCCTCTTCGCTCGCGTGACGGCTGACCGACACGCCGTCGTAGTTGAACGTGCCGTGGTAGCAGAAGAACCACACCAGTCCGTCGTACAACGTTCGCTGGTTGCTCTTCACCGCCAACACGTAATCGGCCTTTGCGTCGAGAATCGCCTGCGCGATCTTGGTTTGGCAACCCATCGCGTCGATAGTCACCAAACAGCCCGCGATTTCCAGGATTTTCAGCAATTGGGGAATGGCCGTGATCTCGTTGCTCTTCGCATCCACCACCACTTGCCCCAGGGTGATGTGATTGGCCGTGGCCCAGGCGCTGACCATGTGAATGGCCGACTTGCTGTGGGCGGCGTCGAAACTGCGTCGCAGGGTCTTGCCGTCGATGGCCACGATCTGGCCGGCCGTGATTTCGTGCAATGCGGTGATCCAACTCAACAGGCACGCCTCGAACTCGGCGGGCTTGATCGCGCCGAGAATCGCATTGAAGCGATCATGCGAGGGGATGCCGTTGCGGAGGTCGAGAAATTGCGCAAACCACTTTCGTTTCTTGCGGCCGTACTCGGCGATCGAGACGAAATCATCGGCGCCGCAGATCACTGCGCAAATGGCAATAGTGACAATGTTAATCAACGGATAGATGACTTTGCGTCGTCGCGGATCGGTCAGTCCGACAAAATGGTCCTGAATACGGGCGGAGACTTTTTTGGGCATGGTGAATTTCCAAGGCGGCCACGATCCGTCCGCCAGCAACATCGCGGCAGAACCGACGAATCGCATCGCCCTATTCATACCAGATTGCCCAATATGGCGCAATCGCCCTGGTTGTCGCGGTTGTTGAATTCTACAAGCCGGGATTCCTGGTGAGCGGCGTAGCGAGAGCGACGTCCGCGCGGTGGCTGGGGGGATGGCAGTGGATGGGCAACGTGACTTTGACCGAAATGTGGCGGCGACACCTCGTGGGCGGCCCGCGACTCTTCCTCATTGGTTCTTCCTGGACGCTCTGTTACGAGGAGCAATTCTATCTCGTTGTGGGAATCTTTCTCTTGCTCGCACCGCGAAGAATTTTTCTCGCCAGCGCTGTTGTGACTTCCGTGGTGGCGGCCGCGCATGTGTGCCTTCCGCGGTTCGGCGAGGAGACTTACGGCTTCTTTTTCGACGGGCAGTGGTTCCTGTTTGCGGCCGGAATCGCCGTGTTTTACGACATCAACTGTGCGACGAAGCTTCAGTCCTGGCTGCTGCGGCTCCTCCTCCTCGCGTGCGTTGCGCTCTCGATCGGCAATTGCCTCTTCGACCGGCGAATGTCCGCGGGGTTCGTCTTTGCCATTTTTATCGTACTGCTGTATCCATGGGACGAATGGTTGTCATCCCGCCGCTGGCTCAAGCCGCTGGCGTTCTGCGGCGCGATGTGCTATAGCATGTACCTCATCCATGAGAGCATCGTGATTGCGATTAGCCGAGGTCTCAAGCTCTACGGGCCGTCGGGCGATCTGTTCGTGCTGTTGGCGGTGGCGCCGCTTTGCGTGGCGACCACAATCGCGGCCGGCTGGATCTTTCATCTCCTCGTCGAAAGGCGTTTTCTGAACCCATCCAGGGAATCCCTTCCGCCCCCGCCCCCCCCGGCGCTGCCGCAGAGCCGGTGGCCATATCGGAACGACTGGAATGAATTGGTCGGGAGTACTCGTGTTGCTTACTGTGGCTGGACTGCGGCAGAAGCTGGGAAAAACGGCCTCGGAACGCGCTCGTTGCGCCCGCAACGAGGAGGGCGTCGTGCGGAGGTATGCCGAGATTTTTGCCGCTCTGTTGGCCGATCTGTCGCGAGAGGAGGCGTCGCGTGGGTAAGCTGGCCTTCTTCTTCATGTGCTTGATGGTTTTCGCCATTCCCTGGGAAGAGTATTGGCGCTTGCAGGCATGGCAACGGTGAGCCGCCTCTCGGGCGCCGTGGCATTCCTTTTCGGCGTCGTCAGCGTGTTCGAAGGCGGTGGGCTGAGGCCGCCCCCGCGGGCGTTTCTTTTCCTGCTCCTGTTCGTCGTCTGGAGTTTCGCTTCGATGGCCTGGAGCGACCCCGAGTTAGCCCTGCAAAAGAGCGAAACCTACCTGCTGCTGTTAATTATGCTTTGGCTCATCTGGCAATTGGGCAATTCGCTGTCGCGGCAGCGATGGCTGATGCACGCCTTCATAATCGGGACCATGGTGATGACGTTCAACATGTTCCTTCGTTTCCGCTTCAGCCCAGAAGTCGATCCGGCACGCGTGATTCGCTACGGGGCGGAAGCGTCAAACGTCAATGGCGTGGCCGTTATGCTTGTCACCGCAATGACCTTTGCTTATTACCTGATCGCCGGGCAGGGCAAAGACGTCTTGAAGCTGCTCAGATTGCTTCCCGTCCGGTCTCCCGCGGCCGCCGCCCGTCCCCTCCCCGACGAGAAGGACGCAAGAAATGATCGGACAAAGCAAGGAGGCAAATCGCCTCCTCAAGGCGGTCTATTGGGCGTTCATTGTGGTGGCGGGAGTCGGCGTGTTTCTCACCGGCTCGCGCGCCGGCGTCCTCAGCTTGGCCGCCGCAGTGCTCGTGATCCTGATGACCTCCGCGCGCGCCGGATGGAAGCCGACGGCAATGTTTCTTCTCTGTCTGGGAGCCGGCGGCTATCTCGTCCTCCATTTCGTACCGGAGGCCCTGCTGAATCGTGTCCAACAGGGGGCGGAAGCCCACACGTTTCAAGTACGTGTGGAGTATTGGACCACTGCGGTGACGGCCTGGATAGGGAATCCGTTGCTGGGATGCGGAGCAGGCTCAAGCAGCGGCATCGTCGGCAATGTCGTTCACAACACGTTTCTCGCCGTTCTGCTGGAACACGGGCTCGTCGGGCTGTGCTCTACCTTACCGCCGTTGGCATGCTGACCGCCGGAGTTTTCAAGTTGCCGCGAGCGGAAAAGATGCTTTGGTTGAGCATGTTCGCCGGCCTTGCTCCGCATATTGTGACGGCCAGTATGGAATACGGAAAATCGGTTTGGTTCGTCTTTGCGATGATCATGGTTCAAAACAAATTGCTCGGACGCAAGAAGTCGGTTCCGCCGCTGGGGGGGCGGCCCCGGAGAGAAGTTTTCCGGCCCAAGGCGGTCTGACGGCAGTTTCACGGCGTTCAAATCCAGACCGCGCGGCGGCAATTGACGAAATGACCATCTCCCCCCGTTGGCGAAGAAACTTTCGCAGGAGAATTGCGTTGTTCGCGGGGATTTATCTGGTCCCCTTTGTTGTATTCTTAACGCTTGCCGGCTTCTTCATTCCGCGCCATGGTTCAGATTTCTTCCCGCTGCTTTATCCCGCTGTGGCCATAGTCCTGCACGAAGCCTTCTTCAAGGTCAGAAGCAGGGTTGTCCGATGCTCCGCATTGGCAATGTTCATTGTGCTTACGGCTTTGTCTTATACCCAAACGTGGCTTTGCGCCGCAGACTTTCTATGAAACGACCGCGTGCGTGGCGCCATCGCACGCATCTCGCTGCCGGCGGGAAAGACGGACAGATTGCCGGCGCCCAATGCCGCCGATTGAGACACCAATATGTCGATGAATCCCGCGTCTGATCTCCAACCGCTTCGCAAACTTTCCGTCCTGATTCCGCTGTACAACGAGCGCTGGACGTTGGCGACAATCATTCGCCGCGTGTTGGCCGTGCCGCTCGACCTGGAGTTGGAGTTGGTTGTCGTCGACGACGGCTCCAGCGACGGCTCTTGGGAGGAATTGCAGCGGCTGGCCGCCGAGGATCGCCGCATCTGCGCTTTCCGCCACGACCGCAACCGCGGCAAAGGCGCGGCCATTCGCACGGCGATCGAAAAGATGAGCGGCGACGTGGCCGTCGTGCAGGACGCCGATCTGGAGTACGATCCGCACGATTACCTGCGGCTGCTGGCTCCGATCCGCGACGGACGCGCCGACGCGGCGTTCGGCTCCCGCTTCGCCGGCGAAACGCACCGGGTGCTTTACTTCTGGCACAGCGTCGGCAACAAGCTCCTCACCATGCTCGCCAACATGGCCAACGACGTCAACCTCACGGACATGGAAACGTGCTACAAGATGGTGCGCGCCGACGTCCTGCGGCAACTTCGCCTTCAGAGCGACACGTTCACCTTGGAGCCGGAAATCACCTGCCGTCTGGCGCAATGGGGCGCGCGGATTTACGAGGTTCCCATCAGCTATTCCGGCCGCACCTACCTGGAAGGAAAGAAGGTCAAGGCGATCGACGGCTTCAAGGTTTTCGGGGCGCTGTTTCGCTGCCGCTGGCTCGACCCGCAGTTCTGCGCCGACCGCGAGTTCTACTTGCGCAAGGCCACCGCCCGCGCGCGGAAGTTCAATCGCTGGCTCCTCGAACAGTGCGGCGACCGCATCGGGCGGCGGATTTTGGAATTGGGGGCGGGAATCGGCGGGCTCAGCGCTGCTCTTGGGCCGCACGCGGCTGGTCCTGGTCGATCGCGACCCCATCTGCGTCGCCCGGCTGCAAAGCCAGTTCGGCATGCGCGGCAATCTTCGCGTGATTCATGCGGACCCAACCGATCCCAAAAACGTCTCCGCTTGGAAAGGCGAACAGATCGACACCATCCTTTGCCGCGGCGTCCTCGAATGCGCGGCCGACGACGAGGGGGCGCTGCGGGGGATGCGTGAAACGCTCCAACCCGGCGGCCATTGCGTCGTCGTCGTGCCGGCAGGACCCCGGATTTATGGCTCCGCCGACCGCCAACTGGGCCGCCTGCGCCGTTACGCCGCCGCCGAAATGGAGGAGAAAATGCGCCGCGCCGGCTTCGAGGTCGTCTCTTCTCGCAGCGTCGGCCGGCTGGGCTCGCTTTTCTGGCCGCTGCAGAGCCGCGTGTTTCGCCGCATCAAGCCCTGGCAAATCATTTGGGCGGACCGGTTGTGGCCCCTGACGCTGCTGTTGGATTGCTGCCTGCCGCTGTCGGGTTCGCGGTTGATCGTCGTGGGACGGAGACCGGAAACAGCGTAAGCAGTTTTCATCGCAGTGTTCGCGTATGAATGCGGACGCGAATACACCCCAAAGCCTCCATTTTTTCAACGCCGCTTGAGAGTTTACAGAAGCCCAGATCGAGGTTAAACTGGACTAATGGGGCCAATCGACGCCAAGGAGCTTTCCATGAGCCGAATCAAGATTTCCGTCGTCATGCCAACCTTCAACGAGGAGAATGCACTGCCGCTCGTGGTTGCCGACATTCGCAAGCATGCCGAGGCGTACGATACTGAAATCCTCATCGTCGACAGCAGCAAAGACAGCACTCCCGCCGTTGCCGAACGACTGGGCGTCAAAGTGATCTCGCAGCCGCCGCAAGGCCACGGGATTGCCTTGCGGACGGCGATCCAGGCGGCGTCCGGGGATTACATCGTGACGGCTGATTGCGACAACACCTACCCCATGGATCGAATTCCGGACTTCATCGACCTGCTCGATTCGCAAGGTTTCGATCTCGTTTCGGGCAATCGGCTCGGCACGGCGGAAGTCCGGCGGGCAATGCCCGGGGCCAACCTCTGGGCGAATCGAAGCTTTGCCTTCGTTGTTCGCATGCTTTATGGAATCCGCACGCACGACGTGACGACGGGCATGTTCGGCTTTCGGCGGCAGGCTGCGCACGCAATCGACTGGGAGACCAATTATTCCTTCCCAGCCGAAATCATCATCCGTTCGCATCTTGCCGGCCTTCGCTACAAAGAGGTTCCCATCGCCTACAAACTTCGCGTCGGCGAGGTTACGCTGAACAGGTGGAAGAGCGGAAAGGCCTACTTGAAATGTTTTCTCAAGTACCGTTTTAATTTGAAAACTCCATCGAATCAACTTTGAAAGTCATCGCGGGGCGAACACCCGGGGGGCTGGCTAAAGGCGCCGCGGATTGAATCACGCCGAATCGAGCTGTCGCAAGGCGCCGCTTTTCCGTTCGTCGAAGACCCTTGCGAGAACTCAGCTTGCGGTTTGGTCCAGCGGAAGCGTCCCCTTGGTATGCGAACCGCTCACCGAGCGCACGAAAGTGTACTCGCGGCCGGGCGATCATCGCCCGCCCCGCTCGCCGCTTCAAGTGAATCGACTCATTCGAGAAACCCTATGAAGTTTGGAATACTTGGCGCGGGGCTAAGCGGCCTGTCGCTCGCCTACTTCCTCCAGAATTGCCAGGAGGCGGCGACGATCGACATTTTGGAGAAGGAAAATGAACCGGGCGGTCTCTGCCGTTCCTTTCCCTTCGGCAACATCCATTACGACGTCGGTCCGCACATCATCTTCTCGAAGGACGCCGAGGTCCTCGATATGATGCTCGCCCTGCTTGGCGACAACATCCACAAATTGCGGCGATCGAACAAGGTTTGGCACGACGGCCGTTTCGTCAAATATCCCTTTGAAAACGAGCTGTCGGCGCTTTCCGATCGCGACAAGGAGTATTGCCTCAACGGCTTCTTGAACAATCCCTATGTGGACTACGCGCCGCAGAACATGCTCCAGTTTTTCCTTGCGACGTTCGGCGAGGGCATTACGAACCTCTACCTGCGCCCCTACAACGAGAAAATCTGGAAGTTCGATCCGGCGTTCATGGACACGCAAATGGTCGAACGGATTCCCAAGCCGCCGGCCGAGGACATCATCAAGAGCGCCCAAGGCACGGCGACCGAGGGATACGTTCATCAATTGCATTTCAGCTATCCCAAGCGCGGCGGCATCGGTTCGCTCGTCCAGGCAATCCTCGATCGCTTGGGCAAGAAGACCGTGGTCCGCACGGGGCAGGAGGTCAACCGAATCTCGCGCGCGGGCGCCCAGTGGAGCGTTCGATGCGCCGACGGCGGCGAGCGGCGTTACGATCGGCTCGTCTCGACAATCCCGCTCACGAAACTCGCGCCCGCGCTGGAACCCGACGCGCCCGCGGAGGTCGTTCAGGCAGCCGCCTTGCTCCGCTTCAACTCGATCGCTCTCTGCCTGCTCCGATTGAAAGGGGACCGGCTGGGCAATAATTTCGCCATTGCCATCGCCGATAAGAGCGTTCTATTCCACAGGTTGAGCAAGTTGAATTTTCTTTTTCCGCCGGAAACGGGCGACGGCTCCACGACGGTCATGGCCGAAGTCACCTATCGCAAGGGCGATTTGATCGACCAGATGGACGACCGCCAGATCGTCGATCGGGTGATTGCGGACCTTTGCCGCGAGGGTTTCATCGAGAGCCGGGAGGACGTGCTCGCCGAGGAGCTGGCCCGTTTCCCATTCGCCTACGTGATCTACGATCTCGATCATCGGAAGAACACCGGGGTCATCCGCAGGCACTGCGAAGAGGAGTTGGGCCTCTTCCTCCTTGGTCGTTTTGGCGAATTCGAATACCTCAACATGGACCAGGTTCTGCGGGCGCTCGATGAACAAGTGCGCAAATCGTCGCGAGGGTGTTTTCCTGAACGCTTTATGAAGTCTTGGGGTCAAGCATGCGAGCCTTGGTGACCGGCGGCGCCGGATTCATCGGCAGTCATCTTTGCGACGCCCTGGTCGCGCGCGGCGACGAGGCGTGGTGCGTCGATAATTTGCACCTCGGCAAGGTCGAGAACATCGACCACTTGCGCGCCCGCGAGTGTTTTCATTTCGCGAAGGCGGACGTTCTCGACCGGCCGGCGATGGAGGAACTCTTCGCGAACTCGCGCTTCGACGCGGTCTTTCACCTCGCCGCGAATTCGGACATCTCGCGAGGAAGCGAAGACCGCGCGTTGGATTTGCGGCTGACCTTTGAAACGACCGTCGCGGTGCTGGAGGCGATGCTGCGGCACAAGGTCGAAAAACTTTTCTTCGCGAGCACGTCGGCCGTCTTCGGCGACACGCCGCAACTGCTCCGCGAGACATCCGGGCCGCTGCAGCCGGTTTCGCTCTACGGCGCGGCGAAGCTGGCCGCCGAGGCGTTCGTTTCCGTCTTCGCCAACAGTTTCCACATTCGCGCCAGCGTGCTCCGATTTCCCAATGTCGTCGGCGAGCGAAGCACGCACGGCGCGGTTCACGATTTCATCCAACGCCTTCGCGCCGATCCCAGCCGCCTGCGAGTCCTCGGCGACGGATCGCAAAAGAAGCCGTATCTTTACGTCAAGGACCTCGTGCGCGCGATCTTTACGGTCTTCGACAAGGCGCCCGAGCGACTCGCCGTTTATCACGTCGCCGGAGAGGGAATGACCACCGTGCGCGAGATCGCCGCGATCGTCGTCGAGGAGATGGGCCTTCGCGGCGCGTCGATCGAGTACACGGGGGGCAAGACCGGTTGGCTCGGCGACGTGCCCTTTTTCCAGTACGACAGCAGCAAGATCCGCGCCCTGGGGTTCGAGCCCGCCTACGACTCGACGCAAGCGGTTCGGATCGCCGTGCAAAGAATCCTCGGCAAGTAGCAGTCGCAGCGCCATGCAAGTCGTGATTGTCGCCGGCGGCAAAGGGACTCGGATGGGCGAATTGACGCGCACGATCCCCAAGCCGATGACGCCGTTGGCGGGAAAGCCGATCTTGGAGCATCAGATCGACCTGGCTCGCCGTTACGGCGCCGCCGACGTCATTGTTTTGACCGGACATCTCGGCGAGGTGATTGAAGCCTGCTTCCGCGACGGACGCGACCGGGGCGTCTCGATCCGCTATCATCGCGAGTCCGAACCGCTGGGGACCGCCGGCGCGTTGAAAGAAGTCGAGGATTGGCTGGCCGACGACTTTCTCGTCTTTTACGGCGACACCCTGATGGATCTCGATCTGAATCGATTGACGCGCGTTCATTTCGAGGGGCGGCCGTCGGCAACGCTCGTCGTCCATCCGAATCATCATCCCTACGACAGCGACCTGGTCGAGCCGGGCAAAGACGGCAGAATCGTCGCCTTTCACCCCAAACCCCACGACGCCGGCAAGTTCTATCACAACTGCGCGAACGCGGGCCTGTATGTGCTTTCTCGCGATTTGTTGCAGTTCATTCGCGCCGGCGAGTATGCCGACTTGGGAAAACATGTCTTTCCCGCCGTCCTCGCCTCGGGCCACACTCTCCTCGCCTACAACACGCCCGAGTACATCGCCGACGTCGGCACTCCCGAGCGCCTGCAGGCGGTGGAGCGAGACGTCCTCTCGGGCAAGGTCGCCCGGCTGAACCGGGTCAACCCGCGGAAGGCGATCTTTCTCGACCGCGACGGCGTGCTCAACGCCGAGGCCGACCGAGTTGTTTCTCCGGATGACCTGCAATTGCTCCCCGGCGCCGCCGAAGCCATCCGGCGCATCAATCGCTCGGAGTTTCTGGCGATCGTCGCGACAAACCAACCGGCTGTCGCAAAGGGTTGGCTCACGGAGACAGAGCTTGACTTGATTCATGCGAAAATGGAATCCATGCTTGGCGCAGGGCACGCCTACCTGGACCGGATCTACTATTGCCCGCATCATCCGGAAAAGGGATTCCCAGGTGAAGCGCCTCAGTATAAAATCCCGTGCGAATGCCGCAAGCCGTCGCCCGGGCTGCTGCTTGCGGCCGCCGCCGAATTGAATATTGACCTGGCCGGCTCCTGGATGATCGGCGACCGCACCGCCGACATCGAGGCGGGCGCCCGCGCAGGCGTCAGGACGGCCCTGGTGCGCACCGGCTGCGCGGGAGCCGACGGCGTCAGCGATCGCAAGCCGGACAGAATCTTCAACGATCTCGACGAGGCCGCTCGTTGCTTGTTGAACGACGGCCGATGAAGCTCGAGGTGAAAAGGAACAGGACATGATTGGAATACGCACGCCGTTCCGCATCAGTTTCGCCGGCGGAGGGAGCGATCTGCGAAGCTTCTATTCTTCGCAGCCCGGATGCGTCGTGAGCACCGCCATCAACAAGTACATGTACATCCTGATCCACCCTTATTTCGACGAGCGGATTCAGGTCAAGTACTCGCGCACGGAATTGGTCAACAGCGTCGCGCACATTGAGCACCCAATCGTTCGCGTGGCGCTCGATCAATTCCGCGTGCATGGGGTGGACATCAACTCGATCGCCGATATTCCCGCCGGCACGGGATTGGGGTCTTCCTGCTCGTTCACGGTCGGCCTGTTGCACGCGCTGTACACCTACACGGGCAAATTCGCGTCCAAAGAACTTCTCGCCAGGAAGGCCTGCGAAATCGAGATCGACATCCTCAAGGACCCGATCGGCAAGCAGGACATCTACGCCGCGGCCTACGGCGGCCTGAATGCGATCACGTTCTATCCCGACGAAACCGTGCAAGTGGAGCCGATCGTCATGCCCGCCGGTCAGCGCGACACACTCAACGACAACCTCTTAATGTTCTATCTGGGCGGTTCGCGCTCTGCGCGCGACATTCTCGACGACCAGCAGACCAGCATCCGCCGCGACAAGAAGAAGTTCGCCTGTGTGACGCGCATGGTCGAATTGGCCATGCAGCTTCGCGAGAGTCTGGTGAACGGCGCGATCGACGATATGGGACCGATCCTCAACGAGAACTGGCAGTTGAAGAAATCTCTGTCGCACAAGATTTCCGAAGAGTGGATCGACGCTTGCTACGAGCGGGCGATCGAGGGCGGCGCCACGGGCGGCAAGCTGCTCGGCGCCGGCGGCGGCGGCTTCCTGCTCATTTACTGCGACCGGCAACATCAGGAGAAACTCCGACGAGGGCTCTCCGATCTTCGCGAGATGAAGTTTGCTTTCGACACCTTTGGCACACAAGTCATACACTACGAAGAAAACGCAGTGCACCGCAGCGGCGAGTGATCGAAGACATTCGCGACGTGGACGACGAAGGGCTCCGGCAGCGCAGCGCCGAATGCACGCGATGCCGACGCGAATAAAATAGGCAACCCTCATCCCGACCAAAATGCGCTTTCTCGCGGCAACCGCCTTCCGCACAAAAGCCAAGCAAGCGGCGCGACTGCCCTGCCGAGCCCTGGGGGCGACCCCGGGTTCTGTTTTACGAAAATGAGATTATTTCTCTGAGGGCGTTAAGAAGCATGCAACGATCGAAAATCCTCGGCGAGTTGGCGCGCTGCCCTCGCTTCTGGCTGGCCCTGCAATTGGGCGCAGTCATCGGCGCCTGTGCATGGATAGGGCTGGGAAAGACGGTTTGGCCCCCGGTGGGCGACTCCGTGAGTTACATCAACGCGAGCAAAGCTCCCTTCCGCGAGGCCCTGGCCGGCCCGCGCACCTTGGGCTACCCGCTGCTGCTGAAATGCGTGGCCTGGTTCTCCCCCGAATATCGCCCGATGCCTTGGCTCTGTTTTTCCCTTCTCGCGGCGTCCGTGTTTTTCTTCGACGCCTCGCTGCGGCGGTTCGGGGCGTCTCCCTGGATGTCCTTGGCGGCCAGTTCCGGGCTGATCTACGCCGCCTTGCCCGTGCGAACGCCGGTGGCTCAACTTCTGACTGATTTTTGCTCCATGTTGCTTGCCGTGATCGCGGTGGGATTCCTTCTGCGTCTGGTCGCGAACCGCAAAGCCCCGATAGCCTGGCTGGGACTCACGGCAAGCCTGGCGGCCACATACCAGGTGCGGCCCGCTTATCTCTTTCTCGTTCCCTTGATTCCCGTCCTCGGCGTCGTTTTCACCCTCGTGCGCAAAAAGGCCGTTGGCGAAAGGCTCGCCTGGAAATGTTTCTTCTCCGGGCTGCTGGCCGCTTGCGCGTTGCCGCTGCTGGCTTGGTGCTGTCTGCGGCTGTGGATGGTTGGGGATTTCGGATTGGTCAGCTTCGCCGGGAACAACCTCTCGGGGTTGGCCGTGGAATTGCTGGACCAACCGATGGTGGATCGCGAACTCTCACCGCGTTTTCACCAGTTCGGGCAGGCCATTTTGGCCGATCGCCGCCGCTTGGGCGTGCCGCCGGCATTTGGTCCGGGAATGCGCGTCGGCATGCGACAGTACGAAGACAACTTCGGCGTCAACGTTTTCCGCATTGGCAAGCCGAACGTTCTTCGCTTCTTTGGCGCCGACCCGGTCGTTGCCAATCGGGAACTGACGGCCTTCTCCCGCGAAGTCATCGGTTTGCGAAAAGGCCGGTTCCTGCTTTGGTCCGGAGCCACTTTTCTCCGCGCGGCGACGAAGGTCGTCAGCTTCGAGTGGATCGTCCCCCCGCTGCTGAGGGCCGCGGCCATTTTGTTCCTCCTCCGGCTCTGGTTGGCAACGACCCGCGAGGCGGGGGCGGAGGTCTCGTCGCTGCGGCGCGACGCCGGGCTGCTGCCGACCATGGCCGTCTTGGCGGTCCCCTACTTCCTCGCCTGCATCGGCTTCGTTTGCCTCTCGGGGTCCGCCGCCGACTCGCGGCTGGTCGTTCCGGCGGGGATTTTCTTCCCCTCGCTGCTGCTGCTAGCGATCGCCGACCAGGGGGAGAAGATTTATAGTCTGTGCCGCAAAGGGAAGCCTTGTTCCGCATCCTGATCACCGACGCCAGTTCAAAGCACAGCCTCCCGTTGCAGAGGAGCCTGCGCGACATCTGTCGGACATCGAACTGATCGGCCACGACGCGCACTTCTACCCTTTGTGCAAACACTATGGCTATCTCGACCGGGTGATTCGCCGCGTTCCCCTGGAAGAGGCGATCCGGCGGGAGAGCTTCGACATGATTCTCCCCGTCGGGGCGCAGGCGGTGGCGACGGTGGCCGCCCGTCGTCCCGAGGCGGCCGCGCTCCCCTCGGCGGCGAGCTTGGAGTCCTGTTTCGACAAGGGCGCCAGCCTCGCGCTGGCCGAGCGCCTGGGCGTGCCCGTGCCGCGGACGGCGGTGATTCGCTCGCCGGAAGACCTGTCCCACTGCGAGATCAGCTTCCCCTGTGTGGTCAAGCCCGCCTGCGAAGTGGAAGCGAAGGGCGTCTTCTACGCCGCGGACGAGGCCGAGCGGCGGCGGCGAGTGGTGCAACTGCTCGCCGCAGCCAGGCCGGCCGGTCGCGGCGTCCTCGTACAAGAGCGCATCGTCGGCGTCGGCGTCGGCTTCTTCGCCCTCTTCGACCGCGGTCAGCCGAAACGCGTCTTCATGCACCGGCGGCTGCGGGAGTATCCGGCTACGGGCGGGGCCAGCTCCGCGGCGCGCGCCTACTATCACGAAACCCTCAAAGAGTACGGTCTGCGAATCCTCTCCTCGCTTGCGTGGCACGGCGTCGCCATGGTCGAATTCAAGCTGCAGGAGGCGTCGGACCGCTTGGTGCTCATGGAGATCAATCCCAAGTTTTGGGGCTCCGTCGAGTTGGCCTTGGAGGCGGGGGTCGATTTCGCCAGCGACCTGGTCCGCGTCTTTCGCGGCGAGAAGCTCGAGTACAGCGAAGACTACGACCGGCAGTTGCAGTTCTACTGGCCGCTGGATGGCGATCTCCTCCACCTGCTTGGCGCCTGGCAGCCGGGAAAGATTCGCGAGTATTTCGGCCCCCACGCGCGGACGAACCTCGGCTATTCCCACACCGCCGACGCGCTAAAGGCCCTCCGCACGTGCTGGCAATTGGCGAGGCCGTGACCATGCCGTCAAACCCGTCGATTTACCGGGGAATCATCCATTTCCACTCTTCCTATTCACCCGACTCCCTCACCACGATCGGCCAGATCCTTTCGGCGGCGCAGCGGGAATCGCTCGACTTTCTCATTCTCACCGACCACGAGACGACGACCGGTTCGCGGGAGCTTGCCCGACGAATCGCCGCGCGTGGCCTGCCGCTGCAAGCGCCGCTGGCCGCTGAATATCTCACCGACCACGGCGACATGATTGCCGCGTTTCTTCAAGAAGAAGTGGTTTCGCGCCGCCTCGACGAGTTCCTCGCCGAGGTCCGCGCCCAGGGCGGGCTCGTCCTCTTGCCGCATCCCTTCGTCAATCATCGCGACGTCGAGATGCTGGCGCGGGACGCGGACTTGATCGAGGTGTTCAACGGACGGGCCAAAGGGGACGCGAACCGAGCGGCCGAGTCGCTGGCGGCGCGGTGCGGCAAGCCCGGCTACTGGGCGTCCGATGCGCACCTGGCGCCCAGCTTGACCCGCGCCATCGTGACGGTGGAGAACCGCGGCCCGCTGAAAGACTCGCTCCTTGCCGGCTCGATTCTCCCGGCGCGAAGCCTTCCCGCCTGCGCCGGCGACGTCCTCGTTTCGCAGGCAATTCAGATTGTCAGGACTGGGGACGTGCGGCGCGTGGCGCGTTTTGCGTCGCGGAAGGCGGGCAAGCTGGCCGCGCGCCTTTTCGGCCGCAACAAGACCGTGAATCACTGATTGCGTGAAAGGACGAAACGAATACTATGAGCGCCGCTGACCCCAGCCGGCTGATGTTCGCCGGCGGACGCGTTGACATCACGCCGGACGTTCCCCTGCAATTGGCCGGCCACGGAACGCGATGGAAGCCTTCCAACCGCGTTGAAGACCCCTTGGAAGCGAATGCGATCGTGCTTCGCAGCCAAGCGGAGAGGGTCGTTTTCCTCCAGGTCAACGCGCTCTCCGTCGGCGCCGATTGCCGGCGGCGGATTCTCGCCGGCCTCGGCGGGCGGCTCAAGGAGGAAGAGTTGTTTCTCGTTGCCAGCCACACCCATTCCGCGCCGAACCTCGACGACCGGCTCCCGGAAATGGCCAACGTGGACGCGGCGTACGTCGCGCGCACGGTCGATCGGATTTGCGCGATGTTGGACGGGGTGATTTCCGCCGCAGGACGGCCTGTCGATCTCTGCTGCGGCGAAGCGCAAACGGCGCACACGATCAATCGGCGGAAGTGGTGCCTGACGCCGGTTTGGGGCCTGCCGCCGGTGAAGCGGATCATGGCCCGGCATCCGAACCCCCAAGGCCCGCGCGACGACAGACTGCAAGTTTTCGGCCTCGCGGCGGGCGAGGGCCGCGGAGAACTGGCCGGCGCGCTGTGGAGCTTCGCCTGCCATCCGGTCACGATGGCGGACCGTCGGGCCATTTCCGCCGATTACCCCGGCGGCGTGCGCAGGGCCTTGCGCCGCCGCGCGGGAGCGGAGATGCCCGTGGTGTTCCTGCAGGGCTTCGCCGGCGACGTTCGCCCCAACCGGATCGCCAATTTGCCGCGGTCGTTCTATTATATGTTGCACCGGATCATCAACGGCCCGGTCTTCGCCGACTTCACGCCCGACGCCCGGCGGCGCTGGGTCGCCTCGTTGGCGGAGGCCGCCTTGGCGGCGTTGACGCTGGCGCAGCCGCGCCGCATCTCCCGCCTCCGCTCGCGCCGCGTCGTTCGCCCCTTCCGTTTCCTGCTGGACGGCCTGGCCGACGACCGGCCCATGAGCGCGCATGTGGTCTCACTTGACGACGAACTGACCGTGGTTGGGGTTTCCGGAGAGCCCGTGATCGAATACGCCGCCCTGGTGCGGCCGCTGTTTTCCGGCAAGATCGTCGCGCCGGTCGGCTACATGGACGGAATTTGCGGATACATCCCCACCTCCGAAATGGTCGTTGACGGCGGGATGGAAGTGACCAACCCCGGTTACTCCTTCGGAAAAGCAAAATATCGCGATACGATTACTGCGGATCTGATGGACCTCTTTCGCATCCTGGCGGAGGCGGATCGGGACGCGCGGCGGCGAGACGGCCAAGAGTGAAGATCGTTTACATTACCGGCGTGGCGCCGTTCGGCCCCCATGAGGCGTTTTTCATTTCCGAGATGGTCGAATGGCTCCGCCAGGGACACGAGTTGCTGGTGATGCCGCGACAGGAGTCCGGCCCCATCGTGCAGCGCGAAGGGGAATTGCTGCAGAAGAGCAGCCTGTCCGCGCCCGTGTTCAACGGAAAGATCGCGATGGGCGCCTTGGCGCAAGGGCTTCGTCGTCCGCTGCGGTCGCTGGGCGCGTTGGGGTTGCTCTTCAATCCCCGCGGCGCCGCCAGCTTGGGATTGAATCTCGCCGTCTTCCCCAAGGGGCTCTGGATCGGCCGCTTGGCCAAACAATGGGGGGCGGACCACATTCACGCCCATTGGGCGACGACGATGGCGACGATGGCGATGATTGCGAGCGAGACGTCGGGGATACCATGGAGCTTCACGGCGCACCGCGGCGACATCGCCCGCAGCAACCTGCTTTCGACCAAGGTCTCGCGGGCGGCCTTCGTCCGCTACATCTCCGAGAGCGGGCGCAAAATGGCGGAATCGCTCGGAGTTCGCCACCCGCCCGGCAAGGCGGCAATCATCCACATGGGCGTGAAGACGCCGGCTTGCTCGCCCGCGGCCCCCGCGGAGCGGCCGACGCCGGTCATCCTCTGCCCGGCCAACCTGCTCCCGGTAAAGGGCCATTGCTGGCTGCTCCGCGCGATGGCGATTCTCAAGCAGCGCCGCGTCGCCGGCCGTTTGGACATCGCCGGCGACGGGGAGCTCATGGATTCACTCCGCGCGGAGGCCGACGCGCTGGCCCTGGGCGAAACAGTGCGGTTTCTCGGGCATCGACTGAATGAAGAAATCATCCGCCGGTACGAGGAATCCGCCGTCGACATCATGGTCCTGCCAAGCCTCGACCTGGGAAACAACCTCCATGAGGGCATCCCCGTCTCGCTCATGGAGGCGATGGCTTACGGCGTCCCCGTCGTCTCCACGACCACCGGCGGGATTCCGGAATTGCTGCACGACGGCGCGGGCGTGATGGTCCCGCCGCAAGACCCGTTGGCCTTGGCCGACGTCTTGGAGCGGTTGCTTTCCGACCCCGCGCTCCGTCGCCGGCTTGGCAAAGCGGGACGGCGGCGAGTCGATGAAGAATTCGCCTTGCCCACGGTGATCCGCCAACTGAGCGAGCGCATCCGAGAGGCCGGGAGAGCGGCCATCTCGCGAAGATGAACATCCTATTGATCAACCACTACGCCGGATCGCCGAAGCACGGCATGGAGTTCCGTTCGCACTGTCTCGCGCGAGTGGGTCAAGCTGGGCCACGCCGCAACGGTGGTCGCCGCCTCCCGCTCGCACCTCCGCGTCCAGCAGCCGAATTTCGCCGGCCCCAGCCTGGAAGAAGAGATCGACGGCGTGCGTTACGTCTGGCTGAAGACGCCCGATTACCGCGGCAACGGCTTCCGCCGCGTGCTGAACATGCTCGCCTTTGTGGCCCAGTTGCGGCGATTCCGCAGGCGTCTGGCGGAGCAGTGCCGTCCCAACGCGGTGATCGCCTCCTCAACCTATCGTTTCGAGGCGTATTCGGCGCGGGCGATCGCGCGGCGATGTCGTGCCGCGCTCGTTTACGAAGTCCGCGACCTTTGGCCGCTGACGCAGATCGAACTCGGCGGCATGTCGCCGTGGCATCCGTTGGTGATGATGATGCAGCGGGCGGAGAACTTCGCCTACGCTTCCGCGGACCATGTCGTCTCCACGTTGCCGGCCGTCGAGGAGCACCTGCGGCGGCACGGCCTCCGCGCAGGACGCTTCACCTACATCCCCAACGGCATCAACGTCGAACTGTGGCGCAGCCAGCAAGCGCCCCTGCCGGCGGAACACGCCGGCGCCATCGAAAAACTCCGCGGCCAAGGACGGTTTCTCGTGGGGTACGCGGGAACGCACGGACACGGCAACAGCCTGGAAACGTTCCTCAACGCCGCCGCCATCCTCAAGGAGCACCCGTTGGGGTTCGTTCTCGTCGGCCAAGGGCCGGAAAAGGAACGCTTACAGGAAAAGGCGAAACAGTTGGGCCTCGAACGCCGTGGCGTTTCTGCCGAGCGTCCCGCGAAACGTCGTCCCCGCGCTGCTGGCGGCCATGGACGCCCTCTACCTGGGTTGGCCGAAACGCCCCATCTATCGCTTCGGCATCAGTCCGAACAAACTGGTCGATTACATGATGGCCGGCAAGCCGGTAATTCACGGCTCGGCGGCGGCCAACAACCCCGTGGCCGAAAGCGGCTGCGGCGAAACCTGCGCCCCGGACGATTCCTCGGCGCTGGCCAACGCGATTGTGCAACTGCGCGGGCGCAGCGACGCGGAACGGGAGGCGATGGGGCAACGGGGCCGGGACTACGCCTTGGCCCATCACGACTATGCAGTGCTCGCACGGCAATTCCTGGACGTGTTGACCGGCGCATTGCGCCAATTGGAAAATCCATCGTAATGGCGATTCTCTCCCACGACCAACCTGCCGAGGCCCTGTGCCGAAGGATCGAAGAATTCTTCGGCGGCGGCCGTTGCTTCCTCCTCGCCAAGGGGCGCGTGGGCCTTTACGTCGGCTTGCGGGCGCTGGGCTTGCCGCCGGGGGCGAAAATCCTTATGCCGGGCTATACGTGCGTCGTTGTCCCGGCCGCAGTGCAGTACGCCGGCCTGAAGCCGCTCTATGTCGAACATTGATCCGCACACCTACAACCTCGATCCGAAGTTGCTCGACGGCATCCCCGCCGGCGACGTTGCCGCCGTTGTCGTGCAGCACACCTACGGCATTCCCGCGGCGATGCCGCCGCTCGCCGCTTGGGCGTTGTCGCATGGCCTGCCAATCATCGAAGATTGCTGCCACACGTTCGGCGCCCGCGCGGAAGGCCGCCTTTGCGGAACCTTCGGGGCCTTCGCCTTCATGTCCGGCCAATGGAACAAGTTCTTCTCCACCGGCCTGGGCGGCATGTTGCTGGTCCACGAGCCCGCGCTGGCCGACCGTGTGGCGGAGATTCTCCGGGCGGAAGCGACTTCGCCGAGCCGATTGCGAAACTTGCAACTGGGGGCGCAGATTCTGGCCTATCGCCTCTTCGCGCGGCCGGGGCTGGTGCCCCGCATCACCGCGTTGTATCGCCGGCTCAACCGCATGGGGCTGGTGGTCGGCAGCTCCTCGCCGACGGAGACGGCGACTTGCGAAATGCCGCCGGGATACCTGTCAACCTTGGCGCCCTGCCAGGTCCGAGAAGGCCTCAAGGGATTGGCGGGAATCGAAGAGAACATTCGCCATCGGACGGAGTTGACCGCCTGGTATCGGCGGGAATTGCCGCGGCTTGGCTTCGCCGTCAGTCCGGCCGTCGATCCAGGCGGCATGCCGCTGGTGCGTTTTCCGCTGCGCGTCGCGAACAAGAGCGAAACGTTGTCCCGGGCGGCCAGGCGGGGTGGAGATCGGCTCCTGGTTCGAGTCGCCGTTGCACCCGGCGGAGACGCCCCTGGAGGAGTTTGGCTATCGCGTTGGAATGTGTCCCCAGGCGGAGGCCGCCGCGGCGACGACGATCAATCTTCCCACCCATCCGAAAGTCGGCCGGCGAGAGGCCCAGCGGACGCTGGCGTTTCTGCGTCAATTTGCAAGGCCTCTGGAATAGCGAAGGTCGGAAAGCGGCAGTGAAGCGAACGCTTGATGTGATCGTCGCGATGATTGGATTGACGCTGCTTTCGCCGTTGTTGCTCGTGATCGCACTGCTGGTGAAACTGACTTCGCCGGGGCCGATCCTCTTCCGCCAGGAGCGGATTGGCCGAGGATTTAAGCCCTTTTTCATCTGCAAGTTCCGCACGATGGTCGCGGACGCGCCGAACCGGGGGCAAGCGATCACCGTCGGCCAGGATCCGCGAATCACGCCGCTGGGCCGCTTCCTGCGAAAGACGAAAATTGACGAAGCGCCGCAATTGCTCAACGTCCTTTGCGGCGAAATGAGCCTGGTCGGCCCTCGCCCGGAAGTCCCTCGCTACGTCGCGATGTTTCGCCGCGATTACGCGGTCATTCTCCAGGTCCGGCCGGGGATCACCGATCTGGCGTCGATCCGCTACCGCGACGAGGCGCGCATCCTTCAGCGCAGGAAGATCCCGAGCGGGAGTACGTCAACCGGGTGCTGCCGGAGAAGATTCTGTTGGCCAAGGAGTACGTCCGCCGCTCCTCGTTCTGGTTCGATTTGACGATTCTCGCGACCACGGCCTGGGTCTTGGCCTGGGACATGTTGCCGTGGTCGAAACGGGGCGGTCAATCAAGTTGAAAAATTGCCGCAGTGCAAGTAGAATGAAGTCCTCTCTTCTCAATCCGACAATCGCGGCGGGAAATCATGGCGCGTGATGGAGATTCGCGGCGGGAAGTTCCTTTCTTCCGCCCCTCGATCACCGAGGCGGAAATCGCCGCGGTGACGGCGTGTTTGCGTTCCGGATGGTTGACGACCGGTCCGCGGGTTCGGCGTTTCGAGGCCGAGTTTGCCGCCGCCGTAGGCGCGCCGCTGGCCGTCGCCGTCAATTCCGGCACCGCGGCGCTGCACCTGGCGGTCGAAGCCCTCGGCTTGAAGCCCGGCCAGGCCGTCCTCGTCCCCACGATGACCTTCGCCGCGACCGCGGAAGTGGTCCGCTACCAAGGGGCCGCGCCCCTGCTGGTCGATTGCGATCCGGTCGCGGGACTGCTCGACCTGGACGACGCCGAGCGGAAGCTGGCGGACTTGAGGGCGGGACGAACCCCGCTGCCGCCGGACCTGGACGTCGTGGGCGTCATTCCCGTCCACGTGGGCGGGCTGATGCTCGACGTGGCGGCGGTGCGCGAATTCGCCCGCCGGCACAAGCTTTGGGTGATCGAGGACGCCGCGCACAGTTTCCCCGCCGCGTGGCGCGCGGGTCCTTCCGCCCCGTGGCGGCGGTGCGGCGAGGACACGGCGGCCGTGACCTGCTTCTCCTTCTACGCGAACAAGACGATCACCACCGCCGAAGGCGGCATGGCGGCGACTTCCGACCCGGCCCTGGCCGACCGCATGAGGCAAATGTCGCTGCACGGGCTTTCGCACGACGCGTGGAAGCGATTTGAGGGCAACTCGTCGTGGGACTACCGCATCGTCGCCCCGGGATACAAGTACAACATGACCGACGTCGCCGCGGCCATCGGTGGTTGCCAACTCGCCCGCGCGAGGAATTGCGGCAGGAGCGAGAGTCGCTTGCCGCGGCCTTCCTCGCCGCGTTGGCCGACGTGGAGGAGATCGAGTTGCCGCCGGTCGTTCCCGACCGCATCCACGCCTGGCACCTGTTTCCCATCCGTTTGCGGCTGGAAAGGCTGGACGTCGATCGGAACCGTTTCATGGCGCTGCTGCGCGAGGGCGGGATCGGCTGCTCGGTGCATTGGCGGCCGCTGCACTTGCATCCCTATTACGAAGATTCGTTCGGCTGGCGTCCGCAGCAGTTTCCCGTCGCCAGCCGGCTGTGGGAGCGGCTGATCAGCTTGCCTTTGTTCCCCGGAATGACGGTCGAAGAGCAAGCGAGCGTCGTGGAGACGGTCCGCGATCTTTGCCGCCGCTGCGCGGCGCTGCGATTTGATTGTAAATCATGACCAGCGGCGTTCTCTGGCCCGAAAACAAGCGATTCGCCTTCACGGTGTTCGACGACACCGATCTGGCGACGTTGGAGAACGTTGCGCCGGTGTACGAATTCCTGGCGGACTGCGGCTTTCGCACGACGAAATCGTGTTGGCCGGTTCGCGGCGACCCCAACCAAGGCTCGTTTGCAGGGCAGACATGCGAGGACGCGCCTTATTTGGACTGGCTCTTGCGGTTGCAGGCCGCGGGGTTCGAAATCGGCTGGCACGGCTGCACCTGGCACAGTTCGCTCCGCGAGGCGACCCGCGACGCGCTGGAGAAATTCGCCCACTGTTTCGGGCATTACCCGTACACCGGGGCGAATCACTGCACGGTGGCGGAGTCGATCTACTGGGGCGCGGCGCGGCTGTCGGGGAAATACGCGTTTCTTTACGACGTGGTGACCGGGCTGCGGAACCGCGGCCGCTTCCGCGGCCAAATCCCCGGCGACAAGCACTTCTGGGGCGACTTCTGCCGGGAACGGATCAAGTACTTCCGGAACTTCGTCTATCAAGACATCAATACCCTCCGCGCCTGTCCCTTCATGCCGTATTATGATTCGCGGCGGCCGTTCGTGAATAATTGGTTCGCGTCGTCGAACGGGAGCAAGTCCGAGACGTTCCTCCGATGTCTTTCGGAGCGGAACCAGGACCGGCTGGAGGCGGAAGGGGGCGCCTGCATCATGTACACGCATTTCGCCAAGGGATTCTTCGAAGACGGCCATCTCCGGCCGCGATTTGTGGAACTGATGAAGCGGCTGGCCGCCAAGCCGGGCTGGTTCGTTCCGACGCACGCGCTGCTGGATCATCTGCGCACCGCCCACGGCGGGACGGGCGAGATCGCCGCCGCCCAGCGGCGGCTCCTGGAGCGGAAGTGGTTCCTTGAGAAGCTCCGTGTGGGCTCCGCCTGATCGTGCTGCGATTTGAACCGCTCAAGGAAACCTGGATGACTGCGGCAGGGCCCTGGAAAAACGTCCCGACCAGGAGGCGTTTGCCGGCGACTGTGGGGATCGCACACCGCCGCCAGAAGCGCCGCCAAGGGAAGAAGCGGGGCGAGCCTCACGTGAGAAGATGGTCGTGACGAACAGAATCGTCTGGCCCGAAGGAAAACAGTTCGCCTTCACCGTCTTCGACGACGCGGATTGGGAAACCGCGGCAAAGGTCGGCGGCGTGTATTCGTTTCTCGCGGATTGCGGCCTGCGGACGACGAAGTCGTGCTGGGTGGTCCGCGGCGACCCGGCCAGAGGCTCCGCGGCCGGCGAGACCGCCGACGACCCCGCGCATCGCCGCTGGCTGCTCGACTTGCAGTCGCAGGGATTCGAGATCGCCTGGCACGGCGGGACGTGGCACAGCCTGCGGCGGCGCGAGTTGCGCACCGCGCTGGAGAAGTTCGCCGAGATTTTCGGCCATTATCCCCTTTCCGCCGCGAATCACAACGACGACGAGGCCCTCTACTGGGGCAGCGCCCGGCTCACCGGCTTTCATTTCCTTTTGTACAACCTGTTGACCCTCTATCGCCACGACGGCAAGTATCGCGGCCACATCGAAGGCGACGATTACTTTTGGGGCGATTTGTGCCGGAAGAAAATCAGGTACGTCCGCAATTTCATTTTTCGAGACATTGACACGTTGCGGTGTTGCCCGATGATGCCGTACCACGACACGGACCGGCCCTATGTGAACCATTGGTTTGCGGCCTCGGACGGCGCCAACGCGCAGCGGTTCAACCGCTGCATCGCCGAGGGGAAACAGGACGAGCTGGAGGCCAGCGGGGGCGCGTGCATCATGTACGCCCGCTTCGCCGACGGCTTCGCCGATCAGGGCCGCGTGGAGCCGCGATTTGAGCAACTCATGCGGCGGCTCTCGCAAAAGAACGGCTGGTTCGTCCCCGTCGCAACCCTCTTGGACCACTTGCTGAGCCTTCGCGGGCGGTACGACATAACGCCGAGCGAACGAAAACATTTGGAAAGCCATTGGCTGATGGAAAAATTGCTTACCGGCGCGCGCTGAACTCGACCGTGCACGTGGATATCGTCCCATTTCAGAAGGAGTGGACTGAGGCGGTGGCCCGGTTCAACGGCCGACTGCGCGAAGGCGGCCAAACGCTGCTCTTTCCCGAGTCGCCGATTCCCGAGTGGCTGCCGAAGATTCCCGGCCGCAAGATCTACCAGGAATTGTTCCTCGCCGTCAACCGCGACCGCTGCGTCCGCGGCGGCTACCAACTGAAACGCCAGGACTTCTGGCTGGGCGGCAAGACGATCTCGATCGGCGACTTCCAGTTGCCGATTTCCGAGGGAGTGGTCAACTGCCGCTGGCTGGGCGTGGGAATCGCGTTGTTGCGGGACATCGAGCGGAGGGAGCCGCTGCTGTACGCCTTGGGCATGGGCGACGCGAGCGAGGCGATGCCGCGGATGTTGGTGGCCGCCGGTTGGAGCCTCGCGCCGGTGCCGTTTTTCTTCCGCATCGTTCGCCCCTTCGCCTTCCTGCACAACATCGTCTACCTCCGCCGCAATCCCGTCATGCGGCTCCTGCTGAACTTTCTCGCCTTTAGCGGGTTGGGCTGGCTTGGCGTCAGGGCGCTCCATGGTTTGGCGGCCAGACGCCGCGTGGCCCTCGAAGGGAACGAGCATGGAATTGGTCGATGGTTTTGGCCCCTGGGCCGACGACCTTTGGGAAGCCTGCAAGGGCGAGTACGGCATGTGCGCCGTCCGCAACGCCGAAACTCTGCGCATCCTGTACCCGAAGGAGGACGCCCGCTTCATCCTCCTGCGGGTGAAACGCCAGGGACGGATCGTCGGTTGGGCCGTGCTCTTGAACAACCGCTGGTTCAACCACAAGCAGTTCGGCGGAATGCGGCTTGGCTCGATCGCCGATTGCTTTGCGGCGCCGGCCGACGCCGACGAGGTCCTTGCCTGCGCCACCCGTTTCCTCGAGTCCCGCGGCGTCGAACTGATCGTCGGCAACCGCACGCACTCCGCCTGGCGGCGGGCGATGAGAAACGCGGGGTTTCTATCCGGGCCGACCAATTTCCACTTCGCCGCGTCGAAACCGCTGGCTGCCAGGCTCCGCGCCGCCGGCGTCGGCCTGGACGACATGCTTTGGACTCGCGGCGACGGCGACGGCCCCATCAACCTATGAGCGTTCCCCCATGAGCAAAATTCTCGTCACCGGCGCCGCCGGCTTCATCGGCTTCCACCTCGCCCGCAGGCTCCTTGCCGGCGAAGAAGAAGTCGTCGGCCTGGACAACCTCAACGACTACTACAGCGTGCAGTTGAAGCAGGACCGCCTGGCGCAGCTCGAACCGCATCCGCGGTTCCGCTTTCACAAACTGGACCTGACCGACCGGCCGGCAATGTCGCGGCTGTTCGACACAGAGCGGTTCGACTCCGTGATTCACCTCGCGGCCCAGGCGGGAGTCCGCTATTCGCTGACCCATCCCCACGCCTACATCGACAGCAACCTCGTCGGCTTCGCCCACGTTCTCGAAGGCTGTCGTCATGCGGGCGTGGGCCATCTCGTCTACGCCTCGTCGAGTTCCGTGTACGGGGCGAACCGCGCGATGCCCTTCTCCGTGCACGACAACGTCGATCATCCCGTGAGCCTCTATGCGGCGACGAAAAAGGCCAACGAATTGATGGCCCACGCCTACAGCCACTTATATCGCCTGCCGACGACCGGGCTGCGGTTCTTCACCGTCTACGGCCCCTGGGGGCGGCCGGACATGGCAATGTTCCTCTTCACCAAGGCCATTCTCGCGGGCGAGCCGATCGACGTCTTCAACTACGGCAAAATGCGGCGGGACTTCACTTACATTGACGACATCGTGGAGGGGGTGGCGCGCGTTGTCCGCCGCGCGCCCAGCCCAATCCGCAGTGGTCCCGCGCAGCCCGACCCCGGATCGAGCACCGCGCCCTACCGCCTCTACAACATCGGCAACAACCAGCCCGTCGAACTGCTCCACTTGATCGAGACGCTCGAAGACTGCCTGGGAAAGAAGGCCGTGAAGAACTTCTTGCCCATGCAGCCGGGCGACGTGCCGGAGACCTTCGCCGACGTCGACGACTTGATCCGCGACGTCGGCTTCAAGCCGAGCACGCCCATCGAGGAGGGCGTCGCTCGATTCGTCCAATGGTATCGAAGCTATCACAACGGATAGGAGGACGCCCGTCATGCCCTTGATCGATCGCGTGGCCGGGGTGTTTCAGCGGGTGTTCGCCTGCGACGCCGGCCGCGTTACTCTGAAAACCGCTCCGGACAACATTCCCAACTGGGACTCCGTCGGGCATATGAACCTCGTAGCCCAACTCGAAGCGGAGTTTGGCCGGCAGTTCGAAGTGGACGACATCATGGAGATGAGTTCGGTGGGGAAGATCATCGAGATCCTCCGCGCCAAGGGAGTCGCCGAGGCATGATCGCCAACGCCGCCGCGTGGATGCTCTCCGGCGGGAAGGCCGACGCGCCGGCCGTCTACAGCGGCGACGAGGTCGTCGCCTACGGCGAGCTTCGCGCGTGGGCGGACGGCTGCGCGGCCAGGCTTGCCGCTGCAGGACTGGAGCCCGGCGACCGGGCGGCGATCCTGGCGGAGAACGGCCCCTTTTTCGTCGCCGCCTACCTGGGCGCGGTGCAGGCCGGTTATTGCGCCGTCCCGCTTCCCGTCGGCGACGGCGAAAAGACGCTCGAGCGAATTTTGCGCGTCGTCGGGGCGAGGCAACTTCTCGTCTCCGAGCGCTTGCTGCCGATGGCCGAGCCGCTGGCGGAGAAACTTCGCCTCGGGCTGATCGCCGAGCCGCAAACGCGCGCCGCCGGCCCGCCCCCATCCCCGCCGCCAATCGATCCCCGCCGCGCCCTGGCCGCGATCATGCCGACCTCCGGCTCCACCGGCGAGCCGAAAGGCGTGATGATCACCCACGCGAACATCGTCTGCAACACCCGCGACATCATCGAGTACATGGGCCTTTCCGCCCGGGACCGCGTCCTCGTCGTGCTGCCGTTCTCCTATTGTTACGGCATGTCGCTCTTGCACGCGCACCTTGCGGTCGGCGGATCGCTGGCGATCTTCAACCGCTTCATGTTTCCGGAGAAGGCGTTGGATGAGTTGGAGCGGATGCAGTGCACCGGCCTGGCCGGCGTGCCCGCGACTTATCAAATTCTTCTTCGCAAGACCCGTTTCGCCCAGCGCAAGTTCCCCGCGCTTCGCTGGCTTCAACAAGCCGGGGGAAAGCTGCCGGACATTTTTCTCCGCGAGCTTCGCCAAGCGATGCCGCAGGCGCGGCTCTTTGTCATGTACGGCCAAACCGAGGCGACGGCGCGGCTGAGCTATCTGCCCCCGGAACGGCTGGACGACAAGCTGGGCTCGATCGGCAAGGGCCTGCCGCACACGCGACTGGAGGTCCTTGCCGCCGATGGCGCCCCGGTCCTGCCCGGCAGCGGCGAAATCGGCGAGATTGCCGCCTGCGGCGAGAATGTCGCGCCGGGATATTGGAACGATCCGGAGGAGACCGCCCGCTTCTTTCGCAAGGGAAAACTCTTCACCGGCGACATGGCCCGCGTCGATCGCGACGGATTCCTCTTCCTCGTCGACCGCGGCCGCGACTTCATCAAGGCGATGGGCAATCGCGTCAGCCCGAAGGAAGTCGAAGAGGTGATCGCCGAATTGCCGCAGGTGGTCGAAGCGGCGGTGATCGGCGTGCCGCACGAAATCTACGGCGAGGCGATCCACGCGTTCGTCGTTCCCGTCGCCTCCGGATCGTCTGACCGCCGAGGCGGTGCGGGCGCATTGTCTTGCCCGCCTGCCGAGCCACAAGGTTCCCGAGTGCGTCGCGCTTGTCGGCAGTCTGCCGAAGACGGGCCACGGCAAGGTGGACAAGCCGCGGCTTCGCCGGGAGGGGTGCGCAATGAGCGACGCGACCCTGGAAGGCCGGATCGACGAACTGATTCGCGGGCCGCAATACGCGCTGCCGCAGGCGGACAAGGACGCCGCGCTGACGGCGATTCTGCGGGAGTTGTGCGTCGATGTTGCCTCGCGCTGCCCGCCGTACGCGCGATTCCTCGCCCGGCTGGGCCGCCGGCCGCGCAGTGGCGAGCGCCTGGCCGACATCCCGCCGCTGCCCGTGGCGATGTTCAAACGCTTCCTGCTCTCGGCGACGCCGCCGGAGCGAATCGTCCGCACGCTGCTTTCCTCGGCGACGACGAGCCAGCGGCCCAGCCGCATCGTCATCGACAAGACGACGGCGTTTCGGCAAGCCCGGGCGCTGGTTTCCGTGCTCAAGGAGCACGTCGGGCGGCCGGCGGCGGCCGCTGCTTGGCGCTGGACGCGGCGGAGTCGGCGGCCGCGGGCGAGCACCTGGCGCGCGGGCGCGGCGATCCGCGGCATCGCCAATTTCGCCTCGGAAACCGTCTTCGGCCTCAAGCTTCTCCCCTCGGGCGAACTGGAGCCGGACTGGAACGCGATCGACGGTTTCTTCGCCCGGCATGGGGCGAAGGAGACGCTCGCTGTTCGGGTTCACCTTCATCGTCTGGACGCGATTTGTGTTGGAAGCCGAGCGGCGCGACAAGCGGTTCCGCGCTCCGCACGCCCTGTTGCTTCACTCCGGCGGCTGGAAGAAGTTGACCGATCAGGCCGTGACTAAGGGGGAGTTTCGCCGCCGCGTCGCCGAAACGCTCATGGCCGATCCGCGGCGAATTCTCGATTTCTACGGCATGGTCGAGCAGGTGGGAACGGTGCTGGTCGATTGCGAGGCGGGCAACAAGCACGCCCCCGCCTTCGCCGACGTGCTCATTCGCCGCCCCGGCACGCTCTCGCCGGTCGAAGTGGGTGAGACCGGCGTCATCGAAGTCCTCAGCGCGCTGCCGACGAGCTATCCCGGCCAGGCGCTGTTGACCGAGGACCAGGGCTTGCTCGTGGGCGTGGACGATTGCCCTTGCGG
Organism: uncultured Planctomycetia bacterium; assembly: GCA_963791075.1. GTDB lineage: Bacteria > Planctomycetota > Planctomycetia > Pirellulales > Thermoguttaceae > CAWBRF01. Next base: position 293,097 of record CAWBRF010000030.1, on the reverse strand, counting down.
CCGCAAAGGGATATCATTCCGCTTTGCCGGCCGCATCGAACAGGCGGAAGTCCGCGGCTGCGGCGACGTCTTCGCCCAAGCGAGGGAAATCCGATGAACGTGCTCCGCATAACCGGCGAAGGCGTCGCCCCGGACGGCGAAAGCCTGACGCCGCTGATCGCGCATTTGCAGAGTCGTCGGGCGTGGCTGGCGGCGGCAGCCCGTGGCCGCCATTCTCGCCGTGCTCGACGATTTTTCCGGCCGCGTGCTCCGCGATCCGCGGACCAAGTCGCTGGAAGGGGCGATGTTCCTTTCCGCCTGGCTGCGGCAGTCCAACTTGCAGAAGCTGCTGCAAGTGAACACCGGCGGCCAGCCCGGCTATCTCGACGGCTTCCTGCCCCAGGACCAACACCTGATGGCGGCCAAGCCGCAGGGGTTGGTCGCCATGTGGATGGCGGGAAACGTCGCCACGCTGCCGATGTTCTCCCTGGTGCCGGGCTTGCTGGCGAAGAACGTCTGCCTGGTGAAACTGGCCGCCGCCGATCCCGTCGGCATGGACCGCCTCCTGGCCGTGTTGGGCGAATCGGAGGCCGGCTCTCTGCGCGGGGCCGATCTGCTGGACGCCGCGGCCGTCGTCTGGTTCGATTATCGCAATCGCCGCCTGAACGAGGAAATGTCGCTGTCCGCCGACGCCCGCGTCGTTTGGGGCGGACGCGAGGCCATCGCCGCGATCACCGCCCTGCCCCGCCGCGAACACTGCGTCGACGTCCTCTTCGGGCCGAAGTACTCGATTGGACTGATCGACCGCAAGCGGCTGGAGGCGGGCGGAGAGCCGTTGGACGCCGCGGTTGCCGCGTTTGTGCGCGACGTGGCCATTTTCGATCAGCGGGCGTGTTCGGCGCCGCAAACGATTTTCATCGAGCAGAACGCGAGCTATTCGCTCGCCGAGGTCGGCGCGATGTTCGCCCGTTGCCTGCAAAAGCTGCCGCCGAAGCCGGGCTTGGACGCGCACACGACGACGCGGATCGTCAACGTCCGCGCCGAGTGGGCGCTGGACCCGGCGCGCGACGTGCTCGCCTCGTCCGACGGCGCCAACTGGAGCGTCTGCATGGACCGCGAAATTTCCCTGAAGGAAGCCGTGCAGTCGCGGACGGTTTTCTTGACCGAGGTCCCGTCCTGGCGGGAAATTTTGCCGCTGCTTTCGCCCAAGGTGCAGACGGTCGGGGCGGCCTTCGCCCGGCGCGAGGACGCCGTAGAGTTCGCCGAGGCCGCCACGGCGGCGGGCGTCGCCCGCTGCGTCCGCCCCGGCTTGATGAACAACTACGAGTCGCCCTGGGACGGCAAGCTCCTGTTGAACCAGCTCGTCCGCTGGGTTATATTGAAGCCGTAAGAAGGAGCGGAAGTGCAAACCATTCTCGTCACCGGCGGCGCGGGCTTCATCGGCAGTTGCTTCGTGCGACAGTGCATCGCCGAGCGCGCTGCGCGAATCGTCAATTTCGACAAACTGACCTACGCGGGCAACCTCGATTCGCTCGAATCCGTTGCGGGCGACCCGAACTACATTTTCGTCCAGGGCGACGTCGCCGACCGCGCGGCCGTCGATCGCGCGATCGCGGAAAACCAGCCGGCGGCGATCGTCCACTTTGCCGCCGAGTCGCACGTGGACCGCTCGATCGACGGCCCCGCCGCGTTCGTCCACACCAACGTTTTGGGGACCTTTCAACTGCTCGATTCCGCGCGGCTCCACTGGCGCGAACTGCCCGAGCCGCGGCGCAGCGAGTTCCGCTTTCTCCATGTCTCCACCGACGAAGTCTATGGGTCGCTGGGGCCGACGGGACGCTTCGTCGAGTCCAGCCCATACGATCCCAGTTCGCCCTACTCCGCCTCGAAGGCGGCGGCCGATCACCTCGCCCGGGCGTATCATCGCACCTACGGTCTGCCGGTGCTGGTGACGAATTGCTCGAACAACTACGGCCCCTGCCAATTTCCAGAAAAACTGCTGCCGCTGATGATCCTTAACGCCGTCGAGGGGAAACGGCTGCCGGTCTACGGCGACGGGCAAAACGTCCGCGACTGGCTGTTCGTCGAGGACCATTGCCGGGCGCTGCGGCGGGTGCTCGCCGCCGGAAAGCCCGGCGAGACATACAACATCGGCGGCAACTGCGAACAGAAGAACCTCGACGTCGTGCGGGCGATTTGCGCCGTTGTTCGACGAGTTGCGTCCGGGACTGCCTCATGCCCCGTGTTCGTCGCTGATCGCGTTCGTCAAGGACCGCCCCGGACACGACCGCCGCTACGCCATCGACGCGACGAAGATCCAGCAAACGCTGGGCTGGCGGCCGGAACATGATTTTCTCTCCGGCTTGCGGCGGACCGTTGCATGGTACTTGGACAATTCCCGCTGGGTCGAGCGCGTCTCCAGCGGGGCCTATCAACGCGAACGCCTCGGCCTGATGGAAAACGAAGGACAATAGACGCATGAGCGACGCACTCAAAGGAATCGTCCTGGCCGGCGGCTCCGGCACGCGGCTGCACCCGATCACCCGCGCGATCAGCAAGCAACTGCTGCCGATCTACGACAAGCCGATGGTGTACTATCCGCTGTCGGTGTTGATGTTGGCGGGAATCCGCGACATTCTGCTGATCTCGACGCCGCAGGACATCGGCGCCTTCGAGCGTCTGCTAGGCGATGGCCGCGATCTGGGCATTTCGATCCGCTACGCGGTTCAGCCCGAGCCGAAGGGCCTGGCGCAGGCCTTCCTCATCGGCCGCGAGTTCGTCGGCAAGTCGCCGGCGGCGTTGATCCTCGGCGACAACATTTTCTACGGCCAGGGCTTTCAAGAGCAGTTGGAGCAGGTGGCGCGTCGGCCGGCCGGGGCGACGGTCTTCGCCTACACGGTCAAAGACCCCCAGCGCTACGGCGTCGTCGAACTGGACGGCGACGGCAAGGCCCTTTCGCTGGAAGAGAAGCCCGCGCTGCCGCGGTCGAACCAGGCGGTGACCGGACTCTACTTCTACGACAACCAGGTCCTGGAGATCGCCGCCGCGTTGCGTCCCTCTCCGCGCGGCGAACTGGAAATCACCGACGTCAACCGCGCGTACCTCGAGCGGCGGCAACTCTACGTCGAACGCCTCGGGCGCGGCTTCGCCTGGCTCGACACCGGCACGGAAACCTCGCTGCTCCAGGCGGGCGAATTCGTCCGCACGATCGAAGAACGGCAGGGAATGAAGATCGCCTGCTTGGAGGAAATCGCCTTCGCCAAGGGCTTCATCACCGCCCAGGGCCTGGAAGGCCTGGCCCGACGCTTCAACAACAGCTATGGCCAGTACCTGTTGAGCCTTCTGCCTTGAGCCAATCGCGCGGAAGCGCGATTTTGCGATAGGATGGGCCAGGATGAGGATGTTTACGGAGTGCGCAAAGCATCCTGAATTTTACAAACATGCCGGGGGCGTCCCATTCATTGCAAAGAATTTACGGCTTCTCCCGATGCTTTCGCTTGACCGTTTCGCTGCTTCTCATAAAATCAGGGGTGTTGCGGCGGCGTCGATGCAGGTTGTGCTGCGTTTGCGGCAAAGCGGCGCTGCCGGGGCCCCTGAACAGACGAAATCGTCTAGGAGGCAGCGTTGCGAGCGGCAAATCTCACCCTCCTCCCTCGTGGCGTTTGGAACATTGCGCCTGTGGTGATTGTCTTCGTGGGATATGCCGTATCGGCCAGCGCCTCCACGATCACGCTCGACGATTTCACCCAGCCCGCGGGCGTCTATGCGTTTCTCGTCCCCGGCGTTCCCGGCGTCCCTTCCACGGGCAGTTTCGGCAACGCCGCCGGATCGCTCGCGTGGAACACGAGTCAGCAGAACATCGGCTCGACCTTGGGCAGTTGGCGGACGCTTTCCATCCAAGTCAATCCCAGCGCGGGAACGTCCGCCCTGCCGGAATCCGTCTCCGGCTCCATCGGCGGCGCCGACGGCCTGACAATCGGCACGGTCGATGTCTGGGGCGCGGAAACGACCCTCCTGTACAACGGCGGCGGCGCGGGCCTGGGAGGCGTTGACCTGACCGCCGGCGGTTCGCAAAATGCCTTGGCGATTCACTTCCGCTTCGTCGACGCCGGCGGCAGCCCATTTTTGCCGATCGAGGCCGTCGTCGTCGGGACCAGCGGCGGGACGGCGACGTTCGGCGGCGGCGGGACGCTCGGCGTCGCGCAGGAATCCAGCCCCTGCGTCTACGACCTCCTCTTCTCCAGTTTTGCCGTCGAAGGTCCGTCGCCCTTGACCAACGCCGAGAGCATTTCCTTTGTGTTCAACGCGGCCTATGAGGCGAATGTGGACTTTTCGCTGCTGTCGGTCCGCACAACGGAAGTTCCGGAGCCTTCGACGCTCGGCATGTTGACGGCCGTCGCCGTCGTGGCCGCCACAGCCGTGGTCTTCTGGCGACAGCCGCAGAAGCGATGACAACGCGGTTTTCAAAGACACTCTTCTCCGCGCGCCGTCGCTGGCGATGGGGCTTGGCCCTGGGAATTGTGTTGGCGATTTTCCTGGGGCATGGACCTCTGCTCTCTGGGCTGGCGTCGATTCTGGTCGTAAGACAGCCCAGCGACGGCGCGAACTTCATCGTGCTGCGGGGCAGCGAGCGGGGAGTTTTCGGCGCAAGCGGGTTTCGCGCCGCGGTCGACTTCTGCCAACGTGATCCTTCGCATCGCATCCTCTTGATCGGACACCACCCGGGCCGCCTGGTCGAACTGGGAATCCTGCCCTCCTGGGAAACGTTCGCCCGCGGCGAACTCGCGCGAAGGGGCGTGCCGGCGGCCGCGGTGGCGGTCGTGAAGGGCAAGGCCGTCGATGACTGGGACGATTGTCGCCTCCTGGCAGCGTGGCTGAAGGCGAGGCCGGAGGCAATCGTCGCCGTCGCCGCCAATCCCCTCGGCAGCCGTTGCGTGCGGTACATGCTCGACGCCGCCATGACGCCGTCGGAGGCCGCCCGCGCTCCTGTTTTCCTTCTCGACGATCTGCGATGCACCCCGTTCAATTGGTACAAGAGCCGGTCCGGCGTCAAGGGTTTTATGTTCGCCTGGCTGGACATGATCTATGCCTGGCGTCACGGGTCGGACCGGCAGATGCCGCCGCCGCAGAGCGTTGAGGCGTATCAGAAGACGCTTTCCGAAAGATTTGGTCCGCGGCGGCAACAAAATCAAGATCGCACGGATGTAAGTTCCTTGAAAGGATGCACAAGCAACCCCCGTCGTTCTTGGGGGAGGATCGGCGCGAGGGGACTGTCGATAAGACGCACAATCGTGGCGGCCAAGGTTAGTCCCGATTCTCCGCACGCTGATGCTCTGACGGCGGGAGCGGGGCGCCGGCGCGTGCGGCGAAAAGCGCGATGGCTGGCGGCGGCTTTGGCGATAGCGATGGCGGCGGGGCTCTGGTTCGCCCGCGGCGCGCTGCTGCCAGCGGTGGCGCATTGGCTCGACGTTGGTCAGCGGCCGCAGCCGGCCGACGCAATCATGCTGCTGACGGGGGGTGCTGAGACCCGGGCGTTTGCGGCCGCCGCGCTCTGTAAGTGCGGTTGGGCCCCGCGCATCCTCGTCTCGACCGTGGCCGCTGCTCCCCAGCCTGAAGAAACCGCCATGTTGCCGGAACACGAAGTCAACGTTCGCGTCTTGTTGGCTTGCGGCGTGCCGAAACAGGACGTGATCGTGTTGAACGCCCAGGCCCGGACCACCTTCGACGAGGCCAAGGCGTTGTCGGCCTATTTGGAGAAAGCTGGCCATCTCCGCATCCTCTTGGTGACCAACGGATATCATACGCGGCGTGCGCGATGGATTTTCGCAGAGGTCCTCGGCAGCCAAATGGCGACAATCGTCCCGATCTCGGTCCCAACGGACGAGTTCGAAGAAGACTCGTGGTGGCGGAGCGAGCGAGGGTTTGCCGCAATCGCAGGGGAATGTATGAAATTGGGATTTTATCGATTGCGCTATGGCAATCTAGGCTATTTGGCGGCGGCTGTCGCCCTCCTGTGGTTGGGTTGGCGGGTTGTTCGACGTAAACAGTTGTTGGGCAACGACGTTGGGGCGGTGGTATAATGAAGGTCTCGGGGGCCACGGCTTTCTGTCGGCCGTGACGCCGTTGGTTTCTCTTCAACCTTTCCTGGAAGCATTATGAGAACGTTGAATGTTCTGCGGGCTGCCCTACTCCTGATGGGGTGCATCGTCTTGGCCAGCGCGGTTCACGCCATGCACTACTACCAAGTGAAACGCAATGCCAGCGTTTTCAAGGACGCGGCCGACAAGGCGGAGGAAAAGAAAGATTACCCGGCGGCGATGCGGAACCTGCGTTGGTACCTGGACCTCGTCCAGGGCTCCCCCGAGGAGGCCAACACGCTGGAGCGCCTCGGCTTCATAATCACCGACACGGCGGGGGCGAACGCGAAGGCGGCCGCCGGGGCCATTCCCATTTTCGAGCAGCTTCTGCGCATGGATCCGACTCGGTCGGACGCGAGGCGGCGGCTGGCGAAGACGTTGTTGGGCGTCGGCCGCTACACGGACGCGAAATCGCACCTGGAGCCGTTGCTGGTCGAATCGCCCAAGGATGCGTCGTTGTATGAACTCCTCGGGAGGTGCGAGACAAGGCTGGGCAAGGACGATAAGGCGGTCGCCGCCTTCGAGGAAGCCATCAAGCTGGCGCCGGACCAGTTGGAGGCTTACGCCCCCTTGGCGTGGATCCTGCGGAATCACCTCGATCGGCCCCATGACGCCGACAAGTGGATGGAACGGGTCGAGGAGAAGAACCCGAAGTCGTGCAAAGCGTGTGTGTTGCACGGCAACTACTTGTTGGCCGTCGGCAATACAAAGGACGCCGCGAAGGTGGTGGAGAAGGCGTTAAAATTGGCGCCGGACGACCGCGACGCGCTGTGGCTGGCGGCGCGGTCGGAACTCGCCGCGAGGCATTTCAGCGAAGCGAAAAAATACGCGGCTCGCGGCGTGCAGTTGTACAAGAACGATTGGGAAATGCACTTGATGCTCGCGCAAGTCGAGTTGCACTCCGGCGATCTGGAGAAGGCGTTGAGCATTTTGTGCGCGGGAGTGGAGGCGACGAATCGCGATCCGCGGCTGATTTGCAGCCTGGCGACTTTGTATTTGGAGGCGAGGAAGGTTCCGGAGACGCGCGAGATGCTCGCCGCGTTGCGGGCGGCCAGGATTCGCCCGGCCAGGTTCCTGAACCTGCCGCCGGACGTGTTTTTCCGCTACATGGACGCGCGCATCCTCTTTATTCAGGACGACTGGTTGAAAGCTCGCGCCCCCTTGGAGGACGTGCGTCCCGAGATGACGGACAACCCGGGCCTGCAGAAGCAGGTTGACTTTTGCCTCGGCCGCTGCTATCGTCATGCGGGCGCGACGGACAAGGAGTTGGCCGCCTATCGCCGTGCGCTGGAAATCGATCCGACGTACGCCCCGGCGCACGCCGGCGCCGCGGAAGTGTACCTGGGGCAAGGCAAGATCGACCAGGCCATCGGGGAATACAAGCAAGTGGTCAAGAGCGAACACGCCGCGGACGAGACCTGGATCGAGTTGGCGCGGATGCTGGTAATGAAAAATCTCCGCCGGCCCGCGGAGCAGCGCGACTGGGACGAAGTGGACCAGGCTCTCAAGCGCGCCGCGGAGCACAATCCCAGTTCGCCGCAAGTGCCCCTGCTGTTCGCCGAAGTTCTCGTCGCCCGGGACCAGCTTCCCGAGGCCGAACGCCTGCTGGAGCAACTCCGCGACCGGCATCCCGAGCAGATGGAGTACTGGACCGTGCTCGCCAACCTGGCCGAGCGGCAGGGAGAATGGGATAAAGCGGAGAAGCTGCTCAACGACGCCAAGCATCGAGCTCGGCGACAAGGTGGGCTTGCGGATCGCTCGCGCCCAGCATCTCGTTCGGCGTTACGGTCCGGATGCGGCGAAGCGGGTGAAAGAACTGGCGGAGAAGACGGAGAAGTTCTCTCCCGCCGAGCAGCGGCAACTTTGGGGCGGCCTGATCGGCTGGAGTCTGCAAGCTCTCGACGACGCCCAGGCCCGCCGTCTGTCCGATCTCATCGCGAAAGAGGATCCGGGCAACCTGTACAACCACTTCCTCCGCTTCGAGTTGGCGCTTCGAGTCCAGGACAGCGCCAGACTGGAAGGCATCCTTGCGGACATCGAGAAGATCACCGGGAAAGGCCCGATGTGGCTGTACGGCCAGGCGGTCCGCACCAGTCTGACGGCGAAAGGAAAAGACAAGGCGGCGGACGAGAAGGCCCTCAACGATGCCCTGCAGTACCTGGCCCAAGCCCGCGCCGGGCGGCAGACTTGGTCTCGCTTGGCGCTGCTCGAGGCGGGCATCTACGACCAGCTTCACAAGCCCGCCCTTGCCCTGGAACGTTACGAAGAGGCCATTCGGCAAGGGGAGCGCAACCCGGAGGCCATCCGTCGCGCCGTCGAAATTTTGAACAAGCGGCAGAAATTCGCCGAGGCCGACAGGCTCCTGCGGACGCTGGACGAGCGGCAGATGGCGCTGAATCCGGAATTGTCGAAGATGAGCGTCGAAGAAGCGCTGCGGCAGAAGGATTACGAGCACGCGTGGGCGATGCTGAACAAGGCGAAGTCGACGGGGGTCGATTCGAAGAGTTGGCGGGATCAGCTTTGGTTGGCGGAAGTGCAGGCGATTTTCGGCCGGCGCGCGCAAGAGACGGCCGCGGCGGCGAAGCCGACGCAAGCTTCGCGGAAGCGGAGAAGGCGTTCCGTCGCGCCTTGACTTTGAACGACAAGGCCGTGGAAAGCTGGATCTCGTTCGTGCAGTTCTTCGCCAGCAGCGATCAGCTCGCCAAGGCCAAGGAGGTGGTGGGCGAGGCGGCGGGAAAAATTCCCGCCAAGGAAGCCCCGGCCGCCTTGGCGCAATGCTACGAAGTCCTCCGCGACGCGGAGCAGGTGCAGAAGAAGACCGACGAGGCGACCGAGGACGGCGCCAGGGCCCAACAGAAGTATGAGGCGGCGATGGCGGCCGCCCCCGACGATCCGCAAATCATTCGCCGCGTCGCCGATTTCTACTTGCGCTCCCGCCAGCTCGCCTCCGCCGAGCCGCTGCTGAAGCAGTTGCTGGCCGGCAAGGGAAACCCCCCGGCCGACGACGTCGTCTGGGCGCGGCGGCAGTTGGCGATGACCTGGGCGTCGTACGGCGGGTACGCCAACCTTCAGCGGGCGTCGAAGTTGATCGAGGAGAACCTTGCGACGGGCGAGCCGACCCCGCAGGATCTCCGCCTCCAGGCGTCCTTCCTGGCCATCGATCCCAGCCCAACGAGGCGGTTGCAGGCGATCGACGCCATGGAAACGCTCCTCCAGCGCGAGGAATTGACTTCGCCGGACGACCGTTTCCAGTTGGCGCAGTTGTACTTGGCGTTGGGAAACATGGCCAAGTTCCGCGAGCACATGCGCGCCCTGCTGGCGAAGAGCGGGACCGAAAAGGCGAAAATGGGCAAGTACGCCCTCCACTACATTGAGGCCGAATTGGCCCACAATGAGATCGACGAAGCCGAGTTGTGGCTGTCGAAGCTGGAGAAGGAGTTTCCCGAACAGTTTGTGCTGGTTGGTTTCCGCGCCGACATTCTCATGCGTCACGGCCACACCGACTCGGCGTTGATTTTGCTGGATAAGTTCGTGGGGAACACGAACCTGCCGACGCCCACCCTGCGGCTGCGGCAGCGGCAAACGGCCGCCTTGCTGGAGCAATTCGCCAATCGGCTGCACGCGATGAAGAAACCGGCCGACTCCGCCCGCTGCCTGCAAAAGGCGGAGATCCTGCTCCGCGCCGAAGCCGAGGAGACGCCGGGCCGCGAAATGGCTCTGGCCTCGTTTCTCGCCCGCTGCGGCAACGTCCAGGAGGCGCTCGCCATCCTCGGCAAGAAATGGGCCAACTGCGACGCCGTTTCCGTGGGCCAGGCCATGCAGGCGGCGATCCGCAGCACCGGCGGCAAATTCACCGGCCAACGCGCCGCGGAGGCGGAGAAGATTCTCTTGGCCGCCGCGAAGAAGTTCGACGACAACGTCACGATCCTCCTCGTCCTGGCCGACTTCTACACGGCGCAAAGCCGCTTCGCGGATGCGGAACAATGCTACCGGAACATCCTTGCCAAACAACCCAATCACGGCGCGGCGCTCAACAACCTCGCCCTCCTTCTCGCCGTGGAGAAAACCCATCTCGATGAGGCGGAAACTCTGATCAATCACGCCATCGAGTGGTCCGGGGCCATGGCCTCGATGCTCGACACCCGCGCCCAGGTCTACCTGTGCTCCGACAAGCCGGACAAAGCGTTGCCGGACATTATCGAGGCCGTCGGCGACGAGAGAACTCCCGTTCGCCTCTTCCATCTGGCCTGGACGTACTCGATGTTGGGCAGGAAGGTCGATGCGAGCGAGACGCTTCGCGAGGCCGAAAAAGCCGGCTTAAGCGAATCGAGCCTCGAGTCGTATGAGCGGCCTGTTTATCTGAAGTTGCGAGATGAGTGAAATAATCGTCGCCCAAACTTCGAGAGATGGCGCCGTGGCGAAGGCAAGAGTTTATGGCGATCGGCGGACTTGTTCGCCCGCGCGGCGGCATGCACGGCGGCTTGCGCGCTTCTTCTTGCCGCGGCGTGTTGTCTTGGCGGCGCCGCGGCGGCCTTCGCCGGCGGGGGCGGCGAAAACATGCTCCTCGTGGTCAATCCCGACGACCCCAGTTCCCTGCAAATCGCCAACGCCTACGCCGCCCTCCGCGACATCCCCGCCAGCAACATCCTCTTCATCGCGCCGCCTTCGGACTACCAAAACAACGGCGTCCCGATCTCGCAAGCCGAGGCGATGAACACGTACCTCACGCCGATCGCCGCGGCGATCTCCGCGCGCGGCTTGTCGAACCAGATCGACTACATCGGCATGATCGGCGGGGCCACCTGTTATTCGATTACCGCCCAGGCGAGCACGCCCGCGACCACGGCGAACTCGCTCAATTTTGCCTTGAGCCTGCTGACCCCCTTGACGGACGGCTCGGGGTTGACCTTGCAAAACGCCACGTACTCGGCGGACATCCTCGGCCCGACCTCGGGCCTCTGTCAAAACCCCTACAGCATTCCCATCGGCAGCAACCCGGCCATCGCTCACGCCGCTTCCTACAACGTGTACTACCCGGTGGCCAACGAGACGATCGCCACCCAGTATTACATGTCGGGGACGATCGGCTACACCGGGACCAACGGGAACACGGCCGCCCAGGTCATCTCCAGCCTGCAAAGCTCCGTCGCCGCGGACGGCACGTGTCCGACGGGGGCCGTCTACTTTGAGGACAACGGCGACGTCCGCTCGACGACGCGCGATTATCAGTGGTCGTATACGGAATCGCAACTCGCCTCGCGATCGTCCACGCTGAGCCTTTCCTACACTTACGAAGACAACACCCCCGGCGCGACGCCGCAGAACCGCAACAACGTCCTCGGCGCGGTCTGCGGCGCCGCGACGATGGCGGTCCCCAACGGCTCGACCTATCTCGGCGGCTCCTGGGCCGACGACCTGACCAGCTATGGATGCGACTTCGCCATTTCGTCGCAGACGAAGGCGACGACGTTCATCGCCGCGGGGGCCTCCGGCACGACCGGCTCGGTGGTCGAGCCCTATGCCATTCCCAACCTCTTCACCAACTCCTCCATCTACACGTTTATCGCCGACGGCTCGACCTTCGGCGAAGCGTTTGCCAAGTCGGTCGAATCGCCCAACGTCCAGATGCCCCTGGGCGACATGCTGTCGCAGCCGTACGCCGACGTTCCCAAGGCGGCGTTCACCTCCGGCCCGGGAAGCTACGGCTCCGTCCTCGGGACCATCTCCATCGGCGCATCGGCGGGGCTTGTCAATCCGCACATTGCCACGGGCATCGGCGCGCTGGAGTTGCTCGTCGATGGAATGGTCAGTTCTTCCGGCGCGTTGGCCGGCGGCAGCGGGACGTTCAACCTCAATACGGGGACCCTTTCCGACGGCGTCCACGAGGTTCGCATCGTCGCGATCAACAATTCCCAAGCCGCTTCCGAAGGCTATGCGGCGGAAGAGATCGTCGTCGACAACCACGGCCGCTCGATCGCTTTCAACGGCGGCAACACGACGCTGACCTCGTCCACGGCAACGTTCGGCCTCGCCGCCGCCGCCGGCGACGGCACGGTGTCGCAGATCGAACTGACGTGTCTCGGCCGGGTGGTGGCACAGGCGAGCGGCTCGCCCGGCTCGCTCAGTCTTAGCCCAACCGCCCTGGCCCCCGGCGACAACACGATCGTCCCCGTCGCCGTCTACAGCGATGGCATGCAGGTTGCCGGCGGGGCGTTCGTCGTTCACGTGGAAAGCGGCGCGGTCAACAGTTGGAGCAACAGTTCGGGCAGCATGCTGTGGAGCAACACGGGGAACTGGAGCGGCGGCGTGCTGCCGCAAAACGGCGACGGCGTCGCCCGCTTCAGCGGCAGCGGCGGCACGGCGACGTTGGACGCCTCGGCCAGCGTCGAGGAAATCGACTTCGCCAGCAGCGGCAGCGGCTACACGATCGTGGCGTCGGGCACGAGCACGTTGACCCTGTCCTCGACCAACGGCGTCGCCAGCCAGTGCCTCATCAACGTTTCCGGCGGCAGCCACACGATTTCCGCCCCCCTGGCCCTGGCCACGCCGGGAAACCTCGTGAACCTGACCAACCCGGCGGATTCCTTGATCCTCGGCGGCGGCGTCAGCGGAATCGGCGGGCTGACGAAGACCGGCCCCGGGACGCTCCTCCTCAACGCGGCGAACACCTACGCCGGCGCGACAACCGTCGCCAGCGGTCTGTTGCAGATCGGCAACGCCTTGTCGCTGCAAAATTCCACCGTGGTCCTTAGCGGCGGAAGCCTCGCCCTGGGCGTATTCAACGCCACGCTCGGCGGCCTCTCCGGCGGCGGCAACCTCGCGATCGGCGGCGGCACGCTCACCGTCGGCAACAACAACGCCGGCACAACGATCTACCAGGGCAGCCTCAGCAACGGCGCGCTCGTGAAAACCGGGCCGGGGGAACTCGTCCTCGCCGGCTCCAACGCCTACGCCGGCGGCACAACCGTCGGCGGCGGAATCCTCTTGGCCAAGTCGCCCGCCGCCCTGCCCTCCTACGCCTCGTCGGCGAGCCTTTATGTCGCCGCCAACGCCGTGCTCGCGGTCGCCGTCGGCGGCTCTGGCGAGTGGACGACGGGCAACATCGGCGCCTTGCTGGGCAACACGACTGCTTTTCCGGCCGGCTCTTTCCTCGGCTTCGACACCACCGACGGAAACTTCACCTATTCCAGCGGCATTGCCGGCTCCCAGGGGCTTGCCAAGCTTGGCGCGGGGCTGCTCACCTTGGCCGGCACAAACACCTACACCGGACCGACGGCCGTCGGCAGCGGGACGCTTCAGGCGGAAGCCGCTTCCGCCTTGCCGGGCTACAACAGTCCGGCACTCGTTTCCGTGGCCGGCGGGGCGATGGTCGCGGTCAACGTCGGTGGAAGCGGCCAGTGGCTTTCCGCCGATATCGACGCCTTGCGGAACAACGCCACGTTCGCGTCCGGCGCTACCCTCGGCCTGGACTCCTCCGGCGGCAATTTCACCTACTCCAGTTCCATCGGAGGCGGCATCGCCCTGGCCAAGCTCGGCGGGAACACGCTTCTCTTAAGCGGCAGCAACACCTACACCGGGCCGACGACGATCGCCGCCGGGACGCTGCAAATCGGCAACGCCGCGGCCTTGCAAAACTCGACCGTAGTCCTTAGCGGCGGATGCCTCGATCTGAACGGACTGAGCCCCACGCTCGGCGGACTGTCCGGCTCCGGCAACCTCGCCATCGCCGCCGGCACGCTCGTCGTCGGCAACAACGGCGCCGACACAACGTACTCGGGCAACCTCGGCGGCGGCGGCGCTTCGGCCAAAATCGGCGGCGGCGCGCTGATTTTGGCCGGCAGCAACGCCTACGCCGGCCCCACGACCATCGCCGCCGGCACGCTGCAGATCGGCAACGGCGGCAGCGGCGAGTTTCTCGCCAGTGCAGGCGTTTCCAACAGCGGCGTTCTCTGCTTCGACCATGCCGACGCGCTGACGTATTCCGGCGCAATCGCCGGCGGCGGAACCCTGGCGAAGGCCGGCCAAGGCGCCCTCCTCCTCGGCGGCGCCGTCTCCGCCACGGCGGTCAACGTCGCCGGCGGAACCCTCCAGCTCTCCGCCGACAACCAACTCACCGCCAACCCGATCGTCTCCATCGCCTCCGCCGGCGCGCTCGAAACCGCCGGCCACAACCAGACATTCGGCGGCTTGATTATGTCCGGCGGCCTGGTCAACTCCGGCTCCGCAACGCTGACGCTGACCGGCTCGCTGCAGTATCAACAAGCGAACTACACGGCGACGATCAACGGAAATCTAAGTTTCAGCGGCTCGATGCTCACCATCGACGTCACTTCCGGAGCGGCTTGGGACCTGCTGATCAACGCGGTGATTTCCGGCTCCGCCGGGGCGGGGATCGTCAAAACCACGAACACCGGCCTGTTGACCTTGGCGGGCGCGAACACGTACACGGGCCCCACCATCGTCAACGGCGGCCAATTGCAGATTGGCGCGGGCGGCAGCGGGGAATCGCTGGCCAGCCCAAGCATCAGCCTCAACAACGCCAGCACCCTGATGTTCGACCAGGTGGACGCGTTCACCTACAACGGCTCAATCAGCGGCAACGGCAGCGTCCAGGAGATCAATTCGGGCACGGTCGTCCTCGCCGGCTCGAACACGTACACCGGCGCTACGGCCATCGCCGCGGGTACGCTTCGGATCGCCAACGCGGCCGCGCTGTCCGAGTCAACCATCGTCCTCTCCTCGACAGGCGGCAATCTCGACCTTAACGGCTACAGCGCCACGCTCGGCGGCCTGTCGGGCAACGGCAACCTTGCCCTGGGCGGCGGCGCGCTCAGCGTCGGCAACAACTCCGCCGCGACGACCTACTCGGGCAACCTCAGCGGCCTCGGCTCGCTGAAGAAAATCGGTTCCGGCCAACTGACGCTGGCCGGCTCGAACACGTACACCGGCCCCACGGCCATCGCCGCGGGCACGCTCCAGATTGGCGTGGGCGGCAGCGGGGAGTCGCTGGCCAGTCCAAGCGTCAGCAACAGCGGCGCCCTCGTTTTCAATCAGTCGGACACGTTCATCTACGCCGGCTCGATCAGCGGGACCGGCAACCTGGTCAAGCTCGGCCCGGGGACGGCGGTTCTGGCCGGCACGAACACGTTCACCGGATCGACGACGATCGCCGGCGGCACGCTGCAATTTGCCGGCTCCTACGCGATGGGCGGCGGGACGTCGGCCAACATCACCCTGAGCAAAAATTCCGTCGCGGCGGCGGGATACGCAATCAACCAGACGTTCCTCAACCGCTTGAGCAGCGCGTCCAGCGGCGTGGCCGCCTTGGCCGTCTCCAGCAGCAACAATCTTAACTTTAACGCCCCGGGACTGACAAATGTAAGCCTTGGGGCCATCGGCGCCGCCGCCTACAGCGGCGCGATCACGCCCGCGGGAACAACCTACAGCCTCGGCGGAGGAGGGGGCGCGCTCACCGTTTCTTCGTCCCTCGGCGGCGGCGACGGACTCCTCGTCGCCCAACCGGGAGAGGTCGTTCTCACCGGTTCGAACACGTACACGGGATCGACGACGATAAGCGGCGGCACGCTCGAACGTCGCCTCGGCGGCGGCGCTGTCCTCCTCATCGGCGATTGTCCTCAGCGGCGGCGGGCGACTCGTCTTAGGCAGCGGTGCGGGAATCGGCGCCTTGTTGACCGCCTCGCCGCCGAACGCGTCCGGCGAGGTCTCGCTCGGGGCGGTTGGCGACGCCGGCGGCATCGGCATTTTCGAGAATGCCTCGGCCGCTGCGGCAACGCCCGGCGAAACCGCGGCGCCGTCGGGGATCGCCGCCGGGCCTGCGACGTCCGTGCCCGAGCCGGCATCGCCGGCCTTGTTGCTTGCCGCGGCGGCTGCGGGACTTCTCTGGACCGCGGCGCGGCGCCGCTTCACGCGCCTTGCCGTTAGAACTACTGCATCGCGACCCCCCCAGGATAGTCAGCCACTTGTGCAATCGCTTGCCGCCCGGAATCGAACGTTTGACAATCCTCACCGCGATTGAATACAATCCGGCTGTGGGGCGTCGGCGCGCCGAACCCTCGTCGCCGGTCTGTGTTTGGCGCGCACCGGTTCACGCGGCCGCCGCTCGCGCCGCGAGAGGAGGAGGAACTCATGCCACAAGCCATTGTCGATCCTGAAGAGTTGAGGCGATTCGCCCAATCGTTAAGGAAGTTCAACGCCGACGTTCAGGAGCGGATGACTTCGCTGGCCGCGCAATTGGCGACGTTGGGAAAGACGTGGCGCGACCAGGAGAACAAGAAGTTCGCCGAGGAATTCGAGCAGCACATGAAGATCGTTTCCCGCTTCGTCGACGTGATCGATCGGCACGTGCCGTACTTGCTGCGGAAGGCGGAAATCATCGAAGAGTATCTGCAACAGCGATAGGCGACGCTCATGTCCGGAGGGGCCAGGCTCACCTCGATCGACGCCGTGCGGAAGATGGCCGCCGCGGTGCAGGCGTTTCGCGACGTGTCCGCCGCGGCCGCCGACGAGTTGCAGATGGAGATGCGCCGGGCGACGGAGTGGATTCACCACGATCGGAAGGAGCACTGGGCGCGCGAGCTGCGCCGCGCCTACGACCGGCTTGCCGACGCGAAGGTCCAGTTGCAGCAGGCGAAGACCTATCGCCGCATCGGCGACCGCGATCCCTCCTGTATCGACGAAAAAAAGGCCCTCGAAGCGGCCAGTCGCCGCCTGCGAGTCGTCCAGGAAAAGGTCGAGGCGGTCCGCCGCTGGGAGCGGGTGATCGACCGGGCCGTCAACGAGTGCCGCGGCGCATGCACGCGGTTTGGCGGCACGGTTCAACTGGATCTGGCCAAGGCGGTCGCGGCGTTGGAGCGGATGACGGAGTCGCTGGAAACCTACGTGGCGACGGGGGTTCCCGCCGAGTTGGCGGCGGAGCCCGTGGAGAAATCGGCGGCTGCCGTCCGCGCGCCGCGCAGGAGCCCGAGGCATGAAGACGTGCGATCTCACCGGGCCGGCGGGGAAGTTGCAGTTGGGGCTCCAAGCGCTGCACGAGGCGTGCCGCGACGTCGAGGAGTCGTGGAGCGACGAGACGCATCGCCGTTTTCAGGAAACGTACACGGCGCCTTTGGAGCCGCAAGTGAAGGACCTGCTCAACGTCGTGCGACGGCTCGCGGAGACGCTCGCCGCCGCCGAACAGCAATGCAGCGACCGCGACCATGGTTGAATTCTTTACGCCGGACGGACCGGGAAATTTGCTGGCCGAGTTGTGCCGCCTGGTGGCCCAACGGAGTCCGGCGGACGTTCGCCTGGCGGCCGATTTCGCCGCCCGCGGCGCGGAGGCGCAGAAGCGGTTCGACGCCGCGCACGAGGAACTTTCGCAGCGCCGCCAGCGCGAACTTGCCGCCGCCAAGGCGGAGCACGCGGCGGCCCGGCGCGCCGCTGCGGAAAAGCTGGACGCGGAGTACGGCAACGAGGAAAAACTGCACTCCGCCGCGAAAAGCGATGCGATCTCCCGCTTCGAGTCCGGCCAGCAGGCCGCCCAGCAGCAGCGGCAGGAAATCGAATGGGAGGCGACGACAATCGCCGACGCGGCCCTCGGCGGGGCGGGCCTGAACCTCGCCGACCTGTTGGCGCAACTGGACGGCCGCTGGCGGGAGTTGCACGAAATCGCCCGGCATTCGCACGAACTGCTCCAGCAGCGGGGACAGTGGCGCGAGTTTCCCCAGCCGCCGGTCGCCGGCGTCCTCTTGGAGCGCCACCCGGCGCAACGCTTCACCCATGCCTTGGAGTTGGCGAAGGAGCAGTTCCAAACCCTGTCTTCGCAAAAGACGCCGCGGCTGTTCACGGGCCTCTGGTCGATGTTGGCCCTGTTCGCCGGCTTGTGGCTGGCGTTCTTCGCCGGGTTGTGGGCGGCGACCATCGGTCCGCAGTTTTGGGCGCTCAAATCGGGCAGGTATGTGCTCGGATGGGACGACGCCATTTGCCTGTTCGCCAGCGGCGGCGCCGCCTTTGTCGTCTTCCTCATCACGATCGTCTACCTTCGCGTCGCCTCCCGCCGGCAGACGACGCAAGCCTACCTGCCGCTGCGAAGGACCTTTTTGGAAGCCGGCCTGGACCGCCCGGCCGTGCTCGAGACGGCGAAGGCCGAATGCCAGCGGCTCTGCGCGGCGGTGAAGGCCCGGTACGACGGCGAGATGAAGCGGGCGGAGGAGCGGTTCGTCGCCGTCATGGCCGAGCTGAGCGAGCGCCGGCAGCAGGAAGTGCAGCAGGCGGACGAACTGCACCGTCCCCGCCTCGCGGCGATGATCGCGCGGCGGGACAGCGCGCAGACCGAGGCCGAAGCCGCTTATTCCCGCCGCACAAGCAATCTCGAGCGGCAATTCGACGAGGAAGCCCAAACCCTCCGCCGCCGGTTTGACGAAACGGTCGCGGAGAATCAGCGGCAATACGAGCGGCAGTGGGCCGAACTGACCGACCGCTGGACGAGCGGCCTGGCGCGGCTGCGGGCGTCGATCGAGGACATCCGCAAGCGCAGCGCGGGGCTGTTTCCCGCCTGGGACGCCGATGCGTGGCGGGATTGGGCGCCGCCGACGGAAATCCCCGCGGCGATCCGCTTCGGCGAGGGCGAGGCGAGCCTCGCGCGGATCGAGGGGGGCCTGCCCGCCGACCCCCGCCTGAAGCCGTCGCAGACCGACTTCTCGCTGCCGCTTCTCCTCCCCTTCCCGCGGCATTCGCTCTTGCTGTTGAAGGCCGCCCGAGAAGGCCGCGCCAAGGCCGTCGCCGCCATCCAGGCGATCATGCTCCGCATGTTGACGGCGATGCCGCCGGGCAAAGTCCGCTTCACGATCCTCGACCCGGTCGGACTTGGCGAGAACTTCTCCGCCTTCATGCACCTGGCCGACTACGACGACCAGTTGGTGGCCAGCCGCATCTGGACCGACAGCGGCCACATCGAGCAGCGACTGGCCGACCTGACCGACCACATGGAGAACGTCATCCAGGTCTACCTCCGCAACGAGTTCCCCTCGATTGAGGAATACAACCGCTTTGCGGGCGAGATGGCCGAGCCGTACCGCATCCTCGTCGTCGCCGATTTCCCCGCCAACTTTTCCGAGGAGGCGGCGCACCGATTGAAGAGCATCGTCGCCAGCGGCGCCCGCTGCGGGGTGTTCGTGCTCGCCAGCGTGGACACGACGCTGCCGCCGCCGCGGCAGTTCCATTTCGCCGACATCGAAGCCGACGCAATGGTGTTGAATTGGAGCGAGGGGCGTTTCACCTGGCGGCATCCGGACTACGGCGTCGTGCCGACGGCCATCGACGCGCCGCCGCCGCCCGACCGCTTCACCGACATCGTCCGCGGCGTCGGCCGCCAGGTCAAGGACGCCAGCCGCGTCGAGGTGCCCTTCGCCTGCGTCGCCCCCGAGCCGAGCGCGTGGTGGACCGCCGATAGCCGCAGCGGCGTCAACGTCCCCTTGGGCCGGGCCGGGGCGATGAAACTCCAACACCTCGACCTCGGCAAGGGGACGTCGCAGCACGTGCTCATGTCGGGCAAGACGGGCTCGGGCAAATCGACGCTTTTGCACGTTTTGATCACAAATATCGCCTTGCGCTACAGCCCGGACGAGGTCGAGCTTTACCTGGTTGACTTCAAGAAGGGGGTGGAGTTCAAGGCCTATGCCCGCTTCGCCCTGCCGCACGCCCGCGTCGTCGCCGTGGAAAGCGAGCGAGAGTTCGGCTTGAGCGTGCTGCAGCATCTCGACGGCGAGCTGCCGCCGCCGCGGCGACATGTTCCGCGGCCTGGGCGTGCAGGACGTGAAGGGCTTTCGCAACAGCCAGCCCGACGCGAAGCTCCCCCGCATCCTCCTGATCGTTGACGAGTTCCAGGAGTTGTTCGTCGACGACGACCGCCTGGCCCAGGAAGGGTGCTGTTGCTGGACCGGCTGGTGCGTCAAGGCCGGGCGTTCGGCATCCACGTCCTCCTTGGTTCGCAGACGCTTGGCGGCGCCTATTCGCTCGCCCGCAGCACCATCGGCCAGATGGCCGTGCGGATCGCGTTGCAGTGCAGCGAGGCCGACGCCCACCTGATCCTGAGCGAAGAGAACACGGCGGCCCGGCTGCTGACTCGCCCCGGCGAGGCGATCTACAACGACGCCAACGGCGTCTACGAGGGGAATCATCCGTTCCAAGTGGTCTGGCTTCCCGACGACGAGCGCGACCGTTGTTTGCAGCAGATCGCCGCGTACGCGTCGCGGCAGGGCTATGTCGCGCCGCGAACGATCGTCTTCGAGGGCAACGTCCTTTCCGACCCGAGCGAAAATCAGCAATTGCACGATCTGCTCGCGGCGGCGAATTGGCCCGAGGCCGGCCCAGGCAGGGCGTGGTTCGGCTCCGCCGTGGCGATCGCCGATCCAACCTCGGCGGTTTTTCAGCGTCAGGCGGGCAACAATTTCCTTTTGGCCGGACATCGCGAGGAGGCGGCCCTGGGCGTGATGGCCGCCAGCCTGCTGAGTCTGGCGGCGCAGCACCCGCCGGCCGGCGCGGGCGAAGGTGCGCAGGCAAGCGGCGCCGCGCGGTTCTACATCCTCGACGGCACGCGGCCCGACGCCCCCGAGGTCGGCTTTTGGAACCGGCTGCTTCCCGCCTTGCCACACGCGGTTGCCTTGGGCGCGGTTCGCCAGTCGGGCGAGATCCTCGCGGAAATCGCCGCCGAGTTGGCCCGGCGACAGGACGAAGGCGGCGACAAGGCCCCGCCGATCTATCTGCTGATTTACAATCTTGGGCGTTTTCGCGACATCCGCCGCGAAGACGACTACGGCTTCGGCGGCGACGACGACGGCAAGGCGGCCAGCCCGGCGAAACTCTTCGCGACGATTCTCCGCGACGGTCCGGCCGTCGGCGTCCACACGCTCGCCTGGTGCGACAGCTACGGCACGCTCAATCGCATGTTGGATCGCCAGGGGCTGCGCGACTTCGAGCTGCGCGTGTTGTTTCAGATGAACGGGACCGATTCGAGCAATCTCATGGAGACGCCGGACGCCAGCCGCTTGGGCGTGCACCGGGCGATCTTCTACGACGAGGCCCAGGGGAAGGCGGAGAAGTTTCGGCCCTACGGGTTGCCGAGCGGGGAGTGGCTGAGTTGGATCGGCCAGCGGCTTCGCGAGCGGAGCCGGTCCCCTCTCCCTTCGGGAGAGGGTTAGGGTGAGGGCGAGCCCGTCTGCGGGCGACAGTTGAGCGACCATCGTTGCGGTAGGAGGTGATTCGTGTCGGACCGTCTTTGGCGAAAGGCTCGCGGGGGCGCCGGTTTGGGCATCGCCGAGAGCCGCCGCGCGCTGTGGATCGAAACGGGGGCTGTGCTGCTCTTGGTCGCGGCTCCAACCCTCGGGTCGATAACGTGCTGGATGTTTTGGGGAAGCGAGTACGTGCAGTTCAACAAGCAGATTATTCGACTTACGGATCGGACACAAACCGCCTTCGCGATAAGTCACACGGAGAGCATTTTCAGCTATCTGCGGCTGGCGCCTGTTGTTCTGTACATAATGTGGCGCAGCGGAAATGATTGGTCGCAATTCGGATTCGTGAAACCCAGGCTGGGAAGGGACATCCTCATTGGCGTGGGCCTCATGCTTATGGTCGGCCTTCTCCAGGAGGCGAGTTGGGTTGTTGAAGCCCCATTCTCATCACTGGAGGTGGTCGAGTTTGTTGCCGGCGGCGGTGCCCCTGGCCTGCGCTCTGTTGCTCCTCGCGAGCAATTGCGCGATCGGTTTTTCCGAGGAGTTGATTATGCGTGGATACCTCATTCCGCGTTTTGAAACGCTTGTTGGTTCGACATGGGAAAGCGTGCTCCTCGTCGCCGTTCTCTTCGGCCTCCTGCACATTCACAAAGGCTTCGGCGCGGCCGCGATGTCGTGCGTTTCGGGCATCATTTGGGGCACCGCGTTCTGCGCCACCCGCCGCATTCTGGCCCGCGGCGATTTCCCACGCGTTGTGGGATTATTCCGTGGCAACACACATGAACGCCCTGCTCCATGTGTAGTTCGGCTTGGCGCGATGCTCGACGCTTGCGTCGGCATGTGGGGGGAGAAGGCTTTTGGCGCTGCCGAGGACGTGGCGGCGAAACATGCCCACGCAAGCGTGGGACATGGCACCCAGCTACCGACCCCGAAGCGCCTCCGGCAAAATGATCTTGCCGAAGACGCGGGAGAAATGGGTCTCGGAGCGATAGAGGTTGTTGCCCGAGCAAGGAAACTCCTGCTCCAGCCGCCCGCTTTGCCATGAGGAAAAGGCCCGCAAGAGGCCGTCGGCCACGGCTTTCGGCCGATCGGGGGCGCGCACATTCCCGCGCGGGTTTCGTTCGAGGATTCGCGCCGCCTCGTTGCCGTCCGCCATGGCGAAGATCGGCCGCCGCGCGGCGAGATAATCGAAAATCTTTCGCGTCGCGATCGAGCGAAGCCCGGCGGGAGTGACCAGCAGGAGCATCGTCGCGCCAGCCGAAATCCGCAACGCCGTCTCATAGGGCTGCTCTCCGACCACGTCGATGCGGTCGGCCGCAGGCGAGGACTTCAGCACGGCGCGTTCCCGCGGCAAAAGATCGCCGGCCACGACGAGGCGGAATCTGCGCGAAAGGCCTCGTTGGCGGCCATCGCCCGCCGCACCCCTTCAAGAAAAACGCCGATCCGCGCGAAAGGTGCGAAAGGCTGAACCGGCCCGTGTAGACCATGCGGAAGACTTCCGGGTCGCGACTTTCCCCCGGCGGGAGAAACTCCGCGAACCCAGTGGGGAGGAAGTGGACGCGGCCGGCGAGACTGGGGAAGCGGGCTTGAAAGTCCTCGGCGATCGGCCGCGTCGCCGCGGTGACGAAATCGGCGGCCTCGACGATCTTCCGCTCCGCGCGACGCTCCAACGTTCGCCGCAGCGGCCAGCCGGCGTCGGCGCGATGCGGCTCAAAGGTCCAGCCGTCGCGAAAGTCGGCGACCCAGCGGCAGCCGAACTCCTGCTTCAACCGCAAGCCGATCGCGTGCGAAGACTCCTGGGGCGAGCTGGTCAGTACGAGGTCCGGCGGCGCGCTGCGCAATCTGCGGACGGCTTTCCGTCCGGCGCACCGCGCCCACCAACAGAATGCGTCGGGAAAGAAGGCGGCGCCTTTGACCCATTGTTTCAGCGCCGTGGGCAGCCGCTGGATTGCGTCCGTTTCGGCGGCGGAGCCCGGGGCTGCGGCGGGACGAGGGAATCGCCAGGCGGGGACGCGGAGGATTTCGCCGCCGCGGCAACCCCTTGCAATCGGCTGCGGCGTGACGATGAGGACGCGAAAGCCGGCGCGGCGAAGAAAATCCTCGGCGATGAGGATTCGCGGCACGCCGCCGGAAATCTCGGGGGCATAGTGGACGGCGACGATGACCGCAAGCGGTTCGCTCACAACGCCCCCACGAGTTCGGCTGCCGCCTTCCGGCGGATCGAGCGAAGGAGAATTTCGACGACCTGCCGTCCGGCGTCGCCCTGGCCGTAGAGGCGGCCAGTCGAATCGAGCGGCTGCATCGCCCAGGCGAAGGCGTTGCGGATCGCCGGAACGTCGGCGCCGGCCAGGCGATTCGCCCCGCAGGCCACCAGTTCGACCCACTCGGTCCGATCGCGGACGGTGATGCACCGCTTGCCGAGGAAGTACGCCTCTTTCTGTATCCCGCCGGAGTCGGTCACCACGAAGCTGCACCGCTCCAAGTAGCCGAGGATGGCGAGATAGGAGGCGGGCTCGAGCAGCGTGACGCGTCCGCCGGCGGCAATCCCTTCCCGCTCCAGCGTCTTCCGCGTGCGCGGATGAAGCGGCAAGAGCACGGGAACCGGCGATGTCTCCAGGGCGCGGAGAATGTTGCGCAGACGTTGCGGATCGTCGGTGTTCTCCGCGCGGTGCAGGGTGCATAGAGCGAAGGAACCGGACACCCGCGGCGGCGTCGCCTTCACGCGAAAGTGCACCACGGAATCGTACATCACGTCGCCGACGACGTGGACGCCGCTGATAACGCCCTCGCGGGCGAGGTTCTCTCGCGCCTGCTCGGAGGAGCAGAAGAGCGCGCTGGCGATGTGATCGACCAACACGCGGTTGATCTCCTCCGGCATCGCGCGGTCGCCGCAGCGCATGCCCGCCTCCATGTGGGCGACCGGAATCCGCAGTTTGACCGCCGCCAACGCCCCGGCGAGGGTGGAATTCGTGTCGCCGTAGACGAGCACGCAGTCGGGCTTTCGCGCGCGGATCTCCCGCTCGATCCCCACGAGCATCGTCGCAGTGGCCTCGGCGTGGCTGTTGTGCGGCCCGGTCTGAAGATTCGCGACCGGCGGCGGGATTTCCATCTCGTCGAAAAAGACCTGGCTCATCATCGGGTCATAATGCTGCCCGGTATGGAGGATTTCCTCGTCGATCGCGTCGCTCGCGGAGGCCTCGTTGTAGGCGGCGATCGCCCGACTAAGCGCGGCAGCCTTAATAAACTGCGGTCTTGCGCCGACCACGGTCAGCAAGCGCAGCCTTTCCTTGGCAGCCATGGGACCTCCTTGACCGATGTGGGAATCTTCCCGTTCCGCCGGCAATTATAAAGGGAGAGTTAGCGGCAATGCCAGCCCAATATGGAAAAACTCGGCAATCTGGGCAGCTTCGAACAACATCCTTGTCCGTGGACTGTTCGTTGGCTGCCGGCCTGACGCTCTAAACTACTAATTTGCACGACCGTTGATGTTGTGGACAGGGTTTTGGAAAAAATCACAGGATTATCTGGCATATGCTTTTCGCATTGCCTCGTCGAGGGAGAGAAACGTCGCATCCAGGAGGGACCGCAGCCGGCCGATTTCGGCGATCAGATTGAACAACCGCCGCGTTTTTGCGACCTCGAATTTCGGCTCGACGCCCAAAATCCGCCCGATCATCAAGGCAAAACGGCGAATCGACACGGCCTCGGGCCCAGCAACGTTCAATACCGCAGGCAGCGAAGTCGGCAAAGTGTGGGCGAGTTGGGCAAGCTGGCGGAGACAACGAGCCGTGTCATCCACGTAGCTGAATGAAATCGCCAGCCCCTCCGGCTCGCCGCCTTCGCCCTCGGCGGGTTCAAGGACGATCGCTTCGCCCGACTGCACCTTCCGCAGCAGTGTCGCCGGGAGCATCTTTTGCTGGCCCGGGCCAAACAGGCCGAACAATCGCACGGAAATGGTCGGCAGGTGGGCGGCAAACAGCCGCAGGGCCTCTTCGGCGGCGAGTTTGCTCGCGGCGTACGGGTCGTCGCGGCGGACGGGGCAATCTTCGTCCAGCGGCAGCAGCGACGGCCGATAAACGTTTCCCGTCGAGGCGAAGCAGAACATCCCCGCGCCGGCGGCCGCGGCGGCCTGCGCCGTCTTGATTGCCCCGAAGGCGTTGACGCCGAAGAGGTCGTCGGCCCCCAGGGGGAAGTCGCGATAGCGCGGCGACTGGGCCAAGTAGTAGACCGCCGCAAGGTCCCGCGGAAGAGCGACCGCGTCCCGCAAAACGTCGAGCGGGATGAACTGCACGCCGCTCGGAACCGTCCCCGGAGCAACTGTGTCGTAGGCGGCGACCTCCCAGCCTTCCGCTTGCAGATGTTTGCACAAGGCGCGGCCGAGGAATCCGGCGGCGCCGACGATCGCTGCTTTCACGATTCCTCCAACTGACCGACCGGCACCGGCCGACCCGTTGACGCCGTGCCTCTGGCGTGGCCAGCAACCTTCAGGCACCAAACTCCTCGACCGGGTCGTAACACTCGGCAATATCGTCGATAAAATCGGGCTTGAGGTGACTCAGGAAGTCCGCGGCCTTCTCCAACCGTTGAGACAATTTCGAGTATGGAAGGAAGCGGCAGACTTTGTGTAGTGGCTTTGCCCTTGTTGCAAACGTTGGGCGGGGCACCTCCCGCTTAAACTTGGAGTACCGCTCGTCCGGCGCGGCAAGGTAGAGCTTGATGTCGATGTTGGGCTGCATTGTCAACAAGTCCGACATTCTGAGAAGGCCAGAGTAAATCGACGTTGTATGCTCAACTTCAAAGGCGGCAACGATGGCGTTTCCGGACAACCATAGAACGTCAATGTTCTCAATTGTTCCCGTGGTGACCTCATCGAACTGCGTGGGAAGCTGGCGTAAGCAACCGCGGCAATTTCGATATCTCGCTTCCATTCCAACTCTTTCCACGGTCGCTCTTCGGTGCCCAAATGTTTAATCCCATCTGGGAGCCAAGGTCCAACAGGCGCCATTGTATTTCGGTATGCGTCGGCGATCCTGCCTCAACAAGGCCGGGCTGCCCCTCGTCCTCGTCTTCGGTCGGAACGGTTACCACCGTTTCGATTTCCTCGTCGCCCACCTTTTTGTTGAGCTTGTACAGATTGGAGGAACGTTTGAGCTTCTTAGGGTCAACCGGACGTGATACAGGATCGCTCGCCGCCGCGCGAATTGCAGCGGCTACAACGTCGCCGTCGGCTTTTTGGTACGTTATTAGCGAACCCCGCACCAGGCCCGACCAACTGACCGGTTCGGCCTCCGCAGGGTAGAATGATAGTTTTCCTTTGAACTCCCCCATCGGCACGCCATACTCCGCCTTGAGCATGACGAGAGGCTTGACGGGAAAGCGAATTGGAAAGACCTCCTCGGCCCAGATTTTTGAGGTGTCTTCAAACATCTCACCAGCCACCTCTAACAAACCAACCCAGCGAGTCACGCCCGCCAGATAGCAAAGGAAAATGTCGCCCGGCCGAACGCGTTTCGCTCGCTTCCGTTGTTTCTCTCGGAAACCAGAAATGCTGGCCCGGCCTTTTGAAACTCTTCCCACGTGGTTCCGGTAAATAGGTCCAGCCTGTAATTCATAACGGGTCCTTCGCGTTTGTTGGCAGCAGTTTCGTCCCCCGCGAAATGGCAAGCCGCTGGCATTATAAGTGCGCGGCTCATCCGCGCCAATCAGGGCCGTCGGGACACCCTGGCGCACACGGCACTTTGTACCGCTGTTTTCGGCGCCTCGACCGCACACGGCGTCGCAAGGTGCCTACCTCACCTGTTGGCCGTGCCCACCCTACGGATTTTTCAGATCCTCATACGCCCGCTGCAACCGCCGGGCGAACGCGGCGGGCGTGAAATTCTCCTCAATGTAACGCCGCCCCGCCATCCCCAACGCCCGCAGCCGCGGCCGGTCGCCGGCCAACCGGCGCAGCGTCGCTTCAAGCTGTTCAGGCCGGGCGTTGACGATCGGACATTCTTCGCCGCCGAGCAGGTATTCTTCCGGCTTGCGAATGAAACATACGACCGGCTTGCCCAGGGCCATCGCCTCCAGGGCGAAAAAACCATGGAAGCCGATGAGGCACTGGTCGAAGACCACGTCGGCCCTGCGATAGATTTCCAGGGCCCGGTCGTTCGCCTGGCCTTCGACGACAACGAGTTCGATCGCCAGCCCCTCGCCGCGGAGCCGCTGGACCGCCGCCGCCAGATGCCGCGTTCCCTTGTAGTGGCGATGATTCGAGGCGTGGACGATCACCAGCGGGCCGTCGCCCTCGGCCGCGGGATAACAGGGGGCGTACTTGCGGCCTCCGTCGGCGTCCAGATCGACCGGCCAGTAGAACAAATCGTTGCGGCTGCCGGGCGTGTACTCGATCATGTCGCCCATGGAGAATACGGCGTCGGCCGAGGCGGCGATGCGGGCAAGGTTGGCCTGCCCGCGCCGGTCATTGCAAATGCAGCCGACGTCGGGCAAGTCGCACTCGCTGCAGCAGTTCGGCTCGCCCAGTCGCCGCGTCGCCTCTTCCGTGCGAACGTCGGACCCGTAAGTCCAAAAAAAGACCTGTTTGCCCAAGGCCCGCAACATGCGAAGCTCTTCCGGACGGAACTCGAACGTTGACGCCGGGTTGAGCAGACCGCGGTTGCAATAGAAGTGAAACCGCTGATATCGCCGGCACGCCCAAAGGAACACGAGATAGGGCAGCGCCCAACTCACTGGCCGCCAGCGCGACCAACGGCGGAGATTGTAGGTGAACTCGTCGGTGATGAAGCAGCAGTCGTAGACGAGGCTGTCGGCTTCGACGCCCAAGAGCCTCTCCGCGCGGGCGTTGACGGCCATGTTGAGGATCGGGGCGCCGGTCCAAAGGCTTCTGCGAACCGGCTGGTTCCGCCGCGCCAACGGCAGCAGACGGACCGCGGCCGCCGTCAGGCGGAGCAAGAACCAGTCTTTGCATTTCCGCAGCACGGTTGTGCGCAGAAGACAGATCTCACGCACAGGCGCGAAGGCGCGAAGGCGCGAAGGAAAGAAAGAGTTCTCATTACAGCCCTCTTTCTTCCCGATTTTCTCTGCGCCTTTGCGGCTTCGCACCTTTGCGTGAGACATTCTCAACGGCATCCAACACGGACAAATATTTGCGGTTCGATCGATCCTCAGACTCTCCACGCGAATCAAATCACGGCGGGCAGCGCCGGCGCCTCGTCGGCACGATGCGCGATCGCCGGCGAGACGCCGGCGCCACCCGCCGGTTGCAAGCAAAGCGGCGCAGCGGATCGCGATAGATGTCGATCATCGCTTGGGCAATCCGCCGCGGATGGTGCCAGCGGAGGGCGAATTCCCGTCCCCGGCGGCCCCAGGCGGGCCATTCCGATCGCCGCGAGATCGCCGCCTCCAGGTTGTCCTCCAGCGTGTCGGGACGCGCGGGAACCAACGGCAATTCGGCAACCATCGCCGGCGGCACGAAGCGCAGATCGTCCGCGCGGATGTAGCAGGCCACAGGCTTGCCCATGGCCATCATCTCGACCGCAAACCCGCCATACCATCCGGCGAGGAGTTGGTCGATGACGAGGTCGGCCTGGGCGTAGAGTTTCATCGCCGCGGCGTGGGGCACTTGCGTAATCTCGACGTAGCGGATTTCGTGCCGCCGTTGCAACCGCCCGACGGCCTCGCGAACAAAGCGCGTGCCTTTCTTGTCGGATTTGCTCGGGGCATGGAGGATCGTAATCGGGCCCTCGGTCTGCGGCGGGAGGGGCGCGATTGCCTCAATGTTGACGCAGGCGTAAGGGAGAAACTCGGCGCGGGGAACGTCGTGGGCCAATTCCGGATTCAGCACGAACACCCGCTCCGCCAGCGGCAAGACGCGGTCGATGAGGACTCGCTTCGCCCGCTGTTGGCCATTGCCGCAGGCCGCCGCGGATTCGCACTCGCCGAGATGGCACATCGTAATTTCATTTCGCTTCGCGGAGCAGTCGCCCAGGCGGACGTCGCAGCCTTGCAGGGTCATCAGCACCCGCCGCCCGCGCGCTTGGCCAAGCGGAGATCGGCGAACCATCGCCAACTGGGCTCGGCGCGGTTGCCCCAATGGAAGAACGATTGGCCGAAGTAATAGTGAAAGACATCGTACCGCCAGGGCGCCGACAGGGCAAAGCACAGCCGCCGGGCGCGCGTCGCCCAGGAGTCTGTCGAGCCATTGGCCGAGGCAGCGGTCGGCGGGATACTGGAGCCAGGTCGAGTAGTTCACCACCAGGTCGCTGCGGACGCCCAACGCCCGCTCATGCCGAGAAAGCACCCACGGCTGGTTTCCGACGTTGACCGGCGCGTGGAGAACTCGCAGCTTTTCTTTCATAACAGGCGGCTATCATCTCCTTGAGGATTTCGACGACTCGATCCGGACTGTGGTATCGGTGGAACCAGGCGCGGGACTCGGCGGCGAAGCGGCGGAATTGGCCCGGATCGTCGAAAAGGCGTCGCAATTGGGCGGCGATTTCCACGGCGTCGCGGGCCCGGCAGAGCGGCGGCGCGAGGGGAAACGCCCAGGAGTTCTTCGCCTCGTCGTAGGCGGCGACGACCGGCTTGCCGGCGGCCAGCGCCTGGGGCACGGTGCTGCCAAAAACGCCAAGCACGAACTGGTCGAGCACCACGTCCGCGGCGGCGAGAACATCGCGAAACGCCTTGCCCGAAAGCACCGGCCGCCAGACGACGCTCCCCTCGATCCCCAGTTGGCGAACGAGTCGCCCGGGACCGCTCCACCTCCTTCCCCCATTCCAAGAGGAGCAAGCGCACGTCGCTGCGGCCAGAGGCGGCCAGGAACGCGCGAAGCCGGCCAGGGCCTCTTGGTTCCCCTTGACGCCCCAATCGTGCCGCGCCGGGGCGAAGACCAGCGGCCCGGCGGGAATGCCCAGCGATTGCTCCAGCGGCGGCGGCGGACGAAGACTGAGGTGTTTGTAATCGACCGGGTGCGGCAGGAAACGAAAGTTGCAAAGCCCCAACCGCAACGCGCTGGCGATGCAATCGGGATTGGTGATGATGCACGCGTCCGCCTGGTCGTAGGCCAGGGCCAGCAGCCGTCCCCAGGCGGAATCCGCGAAAGGCATGTCCCGCATCGTGCCGTGCTCGAAGGCGATGTACGGCCGGCCGGGGGCAAACAGCATCGGCAGAATCGCGTCGTAGGCCGCACCGATGAACACGTCGTACTCGCGGAAGAGGGCGGCGGGAATGCCGGGGTTGTTGCAATAGTTGACGACGCTGTCGATGTCGCCGGCTTGCAGGGGGCCCCGTTCGGCCACGAAGCGGTCCTGGAATCGCGCCGTCAGCCGCCGCCGCACCGCGCCGCCGACGGCGTTGTTGGCCGGATTGGGCCACAACCGCGCGCGCCGCAGCCGATTCATCGCTCGCCGCGGCAGCGACCGCGGCGGCCAGCGGATTTCCCGCACCCACTCCGGCCGGCGGTACTCGTCGGCGACGTAGTCCTTCCAGACCGCGTCGAAGTGCGGCGGGTCGCCGCGGATCTCGGCGTCCTCCCACTCCGGCTGGCCCATCAGGTGCGTATAGCGGTAGATGAGCAAGTCGGCCGCGAAGCCCGCGCGGCGAAGAAACTTCGTCGCCAGGTATCCGTTTTCGGCTATGTTGCCGAGGAAGAGGATTCGCGGATTGCGTCCTGCCGGCATGGTTGCGGCTCCTTGGGCAGCTCTTGGCCTGGAAGGCGAAAGAAAACGACATTGCGGTCCATGGACTGGAACATCGCCGCCGCCTTCGCGCCGATCTCGTAGTAGCGGCGGTTGTTTTCCGGATCGAAGCGGTCGACCGATTGACAGTAGGCGCAGATCGGGTTGGCGCCCTTCTTGTTCACCGTGCGGCGGAAATATCGGGCCGCCGGATGGTTCCACGCCTTGCAAAAGTTCTCCTCGCTCATGTCGCTCTTGTCGTACTTCACGCCGTAATAGAAGCCCGAGCAGCAGAAGATCATCTGTCGCCGCCCCTCTTCGTCCACGGTCAGGTAGCACGTCTTCCATGGATCGCTGCAAGGCTGCGGGGCGCGCCGTGCGCGGCGCCGTGCTCGATGCGCGGCAATTCCGCGGCGAAGGGGAGCGGCCGGGCGACTTCCAGCCCCAGTTCCGCGCCCCGGGCCGCCGCCTTCTCCAGCCAATCGTCCGCCTTCTCCTTTTCATGGTAGAGCGATTCCTCGGGCGCCAGGTCGCGCCGGCCGATCAACGTCGTCGACAGGTAATGGGCGTACGTCGCCCTGTCGGCGCCCAGCCGCGCGGCGAGCTCGACGAATTCGACGGCCTCCGCGACGTTCGTCCGCGTGAGCACCATGGAGAGCGACAGCAACGGCTTCCGCGCCCCCGATTCCCGCCGCCGCCGGGCCAGATGGGCGAAGGTCTCGCAGACGTTGTCGAAGCCCTTCGTGCGCATGAGCTTCTCCCAGGTCTCCTTCCGCGCGGCGTTGAGCGAGACATTGTATTGCGAGAGATGCTCGGCGAACTCGTCGCCGAGTTCGCGCGTCATGCGGATGCCGTTGGTCCAGAGGTCGATGGCCAGGTGCGGATGCGCGGCCTTCAAGTAGCGAAGACAATCGAGGAACTCGGGGTTCATCAAGCTGTCGCCGACGCCGCCCCAGGCGGCAAGGCCGCCGACGTGCCGCAGCCAGGTCATTTTCTTCAAGTCCTCGACCGTGATGTGGTCCCGCTCCTTGAGCATCGACGGCTGGTAGCTGCAGAAGACGCAGCGGGCGCTGCAGACGCTGGTCATGTTCAAGCCGACGAAGGTGGGAAAGCTCAACAATTCGTCGCAGCCGAGGTCGCACTCGAGGTCGTTCAGCCGCTGGTTGATTGCGACCGGATCGGGGGCATGGAGCGTCTCCGCGTGCAATCTCTTCCGCAAAGCAAGGGCCAATTGCCGCCCAAAGTCGCGGCCGGCGGCGCGCTCCTGCAATTGCCGCAGCGTGAAGTCCGGGCCGCCCAACACCTCCGCCGTCGCCACGCTCGCCGCGTCGGTTTGCACGAGCTTCGCCACCTCCTCGACGCCAAGGCGAACGTCGCGGCGGGGCGTCAAGGGCACGAGCGCGTCGAACGCCCGCCGCCAGCCGATCCTCCCCCGCAGCATCAGCCGCAACAGCGCAACCTGCGCGGCGAAGCGTCGCGTCGCCACCAGCGAGGGGCCAAATTCGCATCCTTCCATCAGCCGCAGCACGGAAACCCCGTCGCTTTCGTCGAGCAGCGAAGCGGTCGTCTCCGGATCCACAAACGGCGAGTCGAGCGAGAAGAGGGCCGCCCGCTTGCACCGCGCCAGGCGAAACAGCGTCGCGGCGTCCTCCGCGCGGCGCTTGCTTGTCACCAACACGCTCCAGCCCAGCTTCTTCGCGGCGGCGATGGTCCGCGGCTCCGTGGCGTTGAGGACGAGCACGGTCCGCCGGATTTGCGGGACCTTGCGGAGGCGGTCGGCAAGAATGCGGATCCGCGGCGCGCCGCAGAGATCGCGCAAGGCCGTCGGCTGCCCGTCGATCACCAGCGGGCCGGAAATTCGCACCACGGCCGCCACGTCGGCCGGACTGCGCCGGCCTTGCAGACTCTTTTCGCACGGCAAACTCCTTCGGTATGCAAACCACCGCGGGCGAGCCCTCGATCGCCCGATAGATTTCCATATGCCGCTGGACCACCAGGTCCAGCGAATGATGGCGGAGGAACCACTCCCGCGAGCGCCGGCCGATTTCCGCCGCCTCCTCCGGCCCGGTGAGCACCCGCTCCAGGGCGGCGGCGATCTCCGCCGCGCTTTCGGCGGCAAGCACGGGAGGATGCTCGGAGAAGCACCAATCGTGGTCCTCGCGATTGTAGTGCAGGAGCACAGGTTTGGCGCAGGCCATGGCCTCGGGCGTCGTTGTGCCGAAGCAGCCGAGCATGAACTGGTCGAGGACCACGTCGGAGGCGTTGATGTATTCCGCCAAGCGGCGCTTCGGCAGCGGCGGCAGCCAGACGACATCGTCGTCGAGCTTCAGTTCCCGCACCAGCGCCCGGCTCTGCTCCATTTCTTGGCCCCAGTCGGCGAGGAAGAGCTTCGCGCCGCGGCCCAGCCGCCGCTGCAACTGGGCGAAGCCGTGGATGACTTTGTCGTTCCCCTTGATCGCCCAATTGTGCCGCGCCACGGCGAAGACGATCTGGCGGCAGCCGTGCTCCTGCAAGAGCCGCGCGCAGCGGCGAGTCGATTGGGCGGAATTTCTCGTCGTTAACGGGGTGGGGAATGAACGTGCAGTTGTTCAGTCCCAGCCGCCGGATGGCGTGGATCGCGTCGGCGTTGGTGATGATGTTGCGGAATGAACGTTCTTGTAGGCCAGCGCGAGGAGGTTCCCCATCGTCCCGCCTGCGAACGGATGCTCCCGCATGGAGCCGTGCTCGAAGGTCACGCGAGGGATGGCGGGGGCAAACAGCAGCGGCCACATCGGCTGGTCGACGCCGTAGGTCTGAATGATGTCGTAGCGGTTAAACAGCGCGGCAAGGTAGCCCTTGCCTTGGACTTGCTCCACGATGCCGCTTTCCTCCAGCGGCGCGAACGAGTCGTCGAGGATCTGCCGATACTTGGCCATGACGCGGCGATGCCAATCTTGCGCCGTCGGCGTCGTCGGCAGCGAAGCCGCCAAACCGTCGTAGAGGTCGCAAAGACGTTCCGCGGGAATTTCGCCCTGCCGCCCCTCGTTGAGCAATTGACGCACTGGCCCCGCCGCATCGCCGTCGATCAGCCGGTCTTCGACGACGCGGAGCAGGTCTTTGGCCGGCAGCGTGCGCAGCCGCCGGCGGGTCGCTGCATCCAAGCGCTGCATGAACCATGCCGGCCGCTGAAATCCCTTGAGATCCACCGTGGACCAATCCGGGCGCTGAGATCCGCGAACTGCACGGGCTCGATGTCGGCGTCCTCCCATTCCGGTTCGGAGATGTAGTAGCGATAGTCGCGGGTAAACACGTCGGCTTCGACATCGGTCCGCTGGCGCAGGGCCTTGGCGATGTTGTAGGCGTTGGTGGCGATATTGCCGACATGAAGAACTCGCAGAGCCATGATTGCATCCCTTCCTTACAAAACGTTGTCGCCGGTTTGAAGTTCGCGAAGCCGTTGCTGGCACTGGGCGATCGACTCCGCCACGGTCTCCGCGGACGCCGCGGCGAGCAATTCGTGATACTGCTGCGTCGCCGCGATCGACATTTCCATGTGTCGCCGTCGCCGCCGCCGGCGAGGATTTGTCGTGCGTGCGGCAAAACGCGCAGTTGCGCAGGCGGCAGGGGCGAGAGTTGACCTCCCGGCGCATCAAGCGAAACACGGGAGCATTCCAGGTCCGCATGAAATCGGCGTCCTCCAGGTCCAGCGGCGTCATGTCGTGATGGTCCGCATTGACGCTGCAACAACAGGACACCCACTTGCCGTTCTTGTGCGGATTGACATAGACCGTCTGCCAGGGGGCAAAACAGTCGCCGCCGGCTTGGCTTTCCTCCGGGACCCGCGCCAAGACAGACCTTGACGGCTTCGGAGAAGAGCGGCGGATGGCCCAGCGGCACTCCCGCCTCGCGGAACGCCGCGTCCGCTTCGAGAAAGCAGCGATCGGAAAGCTCCTGGTGGAAATAGAGCGTGTCGGTTCGGGAAAGCCTCGGCTCCGGCCGCTTGCCCCAGACGCCGTTCACGCAAAAATGGGCAACGCCCGCCGACTTGACGCCGAGTTGTCGGGCGACCTCGGCCAAATGCGGCAGTTCCTCGACATTCGCCCGCGAACAGACGTAGGAGAAGGTCAGGTCGGTGGGCCGCGCCTGCGCCTGATTGATCGCTTGAAACCGCCGCAGGTTGTCCATCAAGACGTTCCACGAGCAGCCAATCATCAAGTGTTCGTAGGTTTGCGGGCGCGCCGCATTAATGCTGATGTTCAGTTGCGCGAGCTTTCCCGCCAGCCGCCCGGCAATCGCCGCCGTCAGCAGCGCGCCGTTCGACGTGGCGTGCAGCCGTTGTCCGGGGTTCTGTTCGTGCAGCCACTCGACAATGTCGGGGAAATCTTTCAGCAGCAGCGGCTCGCCGAGGCCGCCGTAAAGATCAATCGTGGAAAGACACCGCAGCCAGGGCATCCGCTGGATGTCCGCCAGCCGCAAGACCGTCTTGTCGGCAACCTGATCGCCATAGTAGCAAAAACGGCAACGGGCGTTGCACAGGCCAATCAGGTTGATGGCCGCGTACGGCGGATACGAACGCAGTTCCTCGCGGCCGGCGAGCCGCTCCAGTTCGTTCATGCGGGCGTTGACTTGATGCGGTTGGGACGATGTTTGCCGCTGGCGCTCCAGCAACCGCAGTTGCGCGTCCAAGTCTTTCGGCCCGGAAGCCGCGGATTCCTCCTGCCGGCGCGCTGAGGGAACGCACTTCCGCATCAACCGCCGCAGGGGACGCAGGACGCTTTGCATGGTTTCACATTCCTTCTCGCTCAAAAAATGTACTTTCCCAACTTCCGTTTCCGCGCGGCCTCAAGGATGCGGTTGTTCTGCCGCGTCTGCAGGCCAACGTCGCCCAGCCGCTGCTCGATCCGCGCCATGCCGGCTTCGAGTTGCGCCAGCCGGGCGGAGACGCCGTTGGCCAGCCGGGCGGAGACGGTCGCCAACTCGCGTTTCGCGGCGCCGAGGTCCTGCTTGATGTTCGCCAGGTCAAGTTGCGACACCAGCGGCGCCGACGCTCCGCAACACGCCTTTTCCCAGGGCAGCGGACCCTGGTCCTCCGCCGTGCGGAAGCCGTAGTAGCAGGGGTGGACGTGGATCACCAGCCGCCGCCCGCTGGGAAGGCCCTTCAACAGGGCAAGCACGTCCTCGACGCCGACATCGTATTCGAACAACCCCTCCGGATCGGTCGCCGCCACAACCCAGGAGTCGCGGCCCAAGAGCCACGCCGTGTAGTCCTGTCCCCAGCGGACGTGTGGATTTTCGTGCAGATAGAGCCGCATGTGCTCCCGCCGATCGCCGTTGGCAGGCGTGGTCAGGTAGCGGGCCAAGTCGTCCGGCCGGACATTTCCCGCCGGGCTGGGGAAGTTTCCTTCGTACTCCAGCCCCAACTCTTCCTCCGAGACGCAGCCCAGGGGGATCTCCTCGCCGGCGATGGACACCGTCTCGCCGGCGACGAACTTGCGTCCGCGAAAGACCTCGAAGTTTTCCGCGCCGTACCAAGGGGCCGAGTTGTGGGCCGTCGAGCCGCGGATGTTCAAGCCTTGGCCGCGAAGCCAGGCCAACTCCGTCCGCAGGGCCGCGACGCCGTCAACGCCGCGTTGAAAGACGGCCAGCGGGTCGGCGTGCAGGCCGATTTCCGCGCCGCTTTCCTGGATGCGACGATAGAACGCAGCCGCGCCCTCGTGCCGATGAAAGACCCCCTCCGCGTCGAACTCGCCGTAGTAGAAGGCGGAGGCGTGGTGGATGTAGTACGACGCCTGCACGCCGACGGCCCGCTCCACTTCGCACATCTGCGCCGCCGCCGGCAGGTCGTGATCGAACGTCGTGGCGAATGGCCACCCGAAGCTTGTCTTCCGCCAGCGGCGCGAGCAGACTCCGCAGCGGCGCGACTTCAATGCGATCGTCCATCCGCAGCGCGAGGAGCAAGAGCACGTACTCGCCCAGGGCGTTGGTCATGCCCAGCGGCGTGGTCATGGAAAAGCAAAGGGCGTTGCACAAGGCGGCAACTTCCGTCGGATCGCTCAGGCCGGGAACAACGCGATAGGGTTTCAAGGCGCACATCGGCTAGGCCTCCTCCGGCCGCCGCGAGGCGATCGCAATGGTTTCAGCAGG
Source organism: uncultured Planctomycetia bacterium (assembly GCA_963791075.1). Lineage (GTDB taxonomy): Bacteria > Planctomycetota > Planctomycetia > Pirellulales > Thermoguttaceae > CAWBRF01. The sequence goes on along the minus strand of CAWBRF010000030.1, from coordinate 255,954 downwards.
GATGTCCGGCCTGTTGGTCCGCTGCCGCCCGCCGTAGCCCAACAACTCCATCGTCGCGCCGGCGATCTCCCAGAACTGGTCCAACTCGTTGTCCGACCAATCGCGCCAGCCGGGCAGCCGCTCGGGAAGCCCCGTGCGCTGGGCAAGCGAATTGATCCGCTCCTGGAGCATCGCGGCGATCGTTTCCCGCGAGATGCCGCAGAGGGCGAGGAAATCGACCGCCCGCGCGACCTCTTCGACGCGGTCGGCGGCCGAGTAATCGACCCGCAGCCAGCGGTCCGGGGGAATCGTTTGCAGCCGCTCCCAGACGCGGCGGTTGATGTGCGACCAATACCAGCAGAGCATTTCGTGCCGCGACATTTCCGGCCAGCGGTCGTAGTAAGGGTCGCCCTTCAGCGGCCGGGGGCGGCTGGTGTTGCAGGAGTCGGCCTCCAGGGGAAGCTGCGCCAAACAGGCATTCGCCGCATCGCTGAGGTTGCCGGGGTCTTTGCACTCGCGATAGAAATTGCCAAACAAGCGGTTGTGCCAGTTGTGCATTGAGGCGACCGTATCGCGGCCGTCGCGAACGACCCAAACGAGCTTGCCCCGGAGCAGGTTGTGCAGTTCCTCGACGAAGGCCGCGAGGGTGTTGTTCTTTTCTCCGTAAACCTCATGCGCGGCCAAGCCATCGCCGAGCCGCGGCAGCAAAGCGTCCAGCAGCGCCGCGCCCGGCGATTCCAGTTGCCCATCGAGGCGACGGCGGCTTTCCCGATTGAGGTTCGGCTCCGGTTCGAGCAGGCAGACGCCGTTTTTGGCCTGATCGAGGATGCGGCAGAGCGAGGTTGTGCCGGACCGTGCGCAGCCGAAGACGAAGAACAATCGCCCGGCAAGCCCGGCGCGAAGCAGTTCGCGCCTCTGGCTCGCTTGCCGCAGACGCTTTTTGGCTCGCTGAATCCAGGCGACGCCCGTCATGCTGCGCGCTCCTGGAACTGGGGAAGACAATTGGCCTCGGGCTGGACGGTCACGCGGCTTTCCAAGGCAAAGAGGCCGGCGTTATAGGGGTTTCCGACCACCGCCAGGACGCTTTTCTCGCGGCAAATGTGGAGAATCTGAAAGAGGCCCGCCGGCCGGTCCGGCGAGAGCGGCCGGGCGATGCCCCCGGTGACAAGATAACCGCCATTGCTGAGCGTGCAGGGGAAGTCGAAGCGGACGTCGACGACGTCGCCCGCTCGTCCGGCGAGAAAAATCCGGCGGAAGAGCGTGTTGTCGCCGGTGATGACCGAGCCGCGGTCGTTCTCGACGCGAAAAGAGACGTTCACGCCGCGGCAGTCGCGGAGGAACTTGCAGCGGACCACGACGGTGCAGTTCTCGCCGTAAACGGCCGTCGTCGTGCGCTGTCCGGCGGAGTCCTGCATGAAGATTTTTTCCACCCGGACCCACTCTCCCTGCGGCGACGGAAGCATCGCGGGCTCGGCGGGCTGGGGGGCCGTCGGCACAGCGGCGGGGGCAACGGCGGCGGGAATCGCAAGCTGCCGCGGCAAGTCCCGTTCCCGCTCCTCGGTCAACAGCCGCTCGTATTCGTATCCCACCTTCCGCGGCTCGTCCTTGGCCAGCATCCGGCCGCGGTGCAGGAGGATCGCCGTCGAGCAAAGCTCGTAAATCGTCCCCAGCCCGTGCGTAACGAAAAACACCGTGGCCCCGCTCTGGGCGATCTCGCGAATCCGCTGATAGCACTTCGAGGCGAAGAGCATGTCGCCCGCGGAGAGCGCTTCGTCGATGATGAGAACGTCCGGATCGACGCTGATCGCCGTGCTGAAGGTGAGCCGGGCCTGCATGCCGCTGGAATAGGTGCGAAACGGCTGGTCGATGACCTCGCGGAGTTCGCTGAAGTCGATGATCTGGTCGAGCTTGCCGCGAACTTCCTCCTTGCTCATTCCCAGGCACATGCCGCCCAGGAGGATGTTCTCCCGCCCCGTCCGCTCGGGGTGAAAGCCGGTTCCCAGTTCGAGGATCGCAGAGATCTTGCCGCACACCTTGGCGCTGCCGGAAGTCTTGTCGAGCGTGCCGGCGAGGATTCGCAAGAGGGTGCTCTTGCCGGCGCCGTTGCGGCCGATCACGCCGACCACCTCGCCCGCGGCGACGTCGAACGACAGGTCGTTCAGCGCCCAGAATCGCTTGTGCCGCGGCCGGCGGAAAATCATTTCCCAAAACATGTCCGCAGGCTGCGCGTAGACCTGGAACATCTTCGAGAGATTGCGGACCTCGATGATCGGGTTGGTCGGCTGCATGGGGTTGAGAGTCGAGAGTTGAGAGTTGAGAGTTGAGAGTTGAGAGTTGAATGGCACTGATATTTGCTTAACGTGTTTTAGCTTCTTGCTTTCGGGCTTGATTACGAGGTTTGGTCATCAGCTTGTAAGGCTTGGGCCTTCGTTTGCGTTGACGTGGTTCGAGGCGGTGGGGTCGGTTGCCGATTTCATGAGAAGCAATTGCCGTGAGCATGTGGTTGTAAAGCGCGACGAGCTGCTCCCGTGGGATGTGGGCAAGCACGGGACGGAACGCCTCCAACGTCCGCATCGTTCGCTTGAAGCTGATCTGACGTGGATTTTTGCCATGCCTGGCCGCCGCCTGCGCAATCACCGTTCGGATCAAGTTGTACGCCAACAGATGGGCCCAGATCTCCTTGCGCACCATGTCGGGAGTTTGGCAGCGAAGCACATCCATATTCATCATCGTCTTCAGGGAACGCAGATTGATTTCCGCATCCCAGCGAAGTCGATACAAATCCGCGATCTCGTCTTGCGGATACCGCTCGGCATCGAGCAGCGTCGTGGCGACGATGATCGTTCGTGTGCGATAGCCTCTGCGGACGATCCGGCGGCGAAACTCGCGGATCAAGAGGGTCTGGGGAATCGCCGCGTAGTCTTGCGGAGACATCCAGTCGGGGCATCCGGGCTTGCTCCACTCGACCACGTGATCGCACGGGCCCAGCCGCCTGCCACGGCGAAAATCCACGTTCCGGTGGGCGTGCATCTGGCCCACATAGTCGGCGCCTTGCCTCCGCACCAGGGCGATTTCCATGTAGGAGCAGAGAAAGCAATCTGTCAACAACACGTCGTTCGCCTGAAGCGACGGAATCATATCGCGGAGCATGGCCAGTTCGCTCTGAAACTTGCCCGCCCAGCGGCGAATGCCCAGGTCCAACACCGTCCCCACCGCCAAGGAAAACAGCACCCCAATGCGGGCCAGCGGAAAGCCCACCCCGCGCGCTTGGGTGCGGCTCTGGGGAAATGCCTCCTGATTCGCGGGCGTATCGGGCATCGAAACCGTCGAGCCGTCGAACAATTTCACCACCCGGCCGAGCCATCGCCATTCGCTCGGCGCGGCGTGTTCGGCCGCGCGGCCGGTGTGCCTGGTGAGCACGGCCAGCAAGGTTTCGGGAAGGCGTTGTCGCGCCCGCGCATAGGCGCCCGTGTCGGCCGAACACGGCGACATCCCCTGGGCCAACCGCCAAGCGAGAAAGCACTCGACCGTCACGGCCAACGTCGGATTGGCATGCATCACCTGGCTGAGAAACAGCCACAAGACCGTGACTGGGTTGTACAACGAATCGTAGAATCGCACGCCCAGCGACTGCAATGCAGTCACCACCAGTTGAGCCGGCAGGACCTGCGAAAACGGAAGCCCTGTCTGCTGGGCAAACTGGCGGCGGAACCAATCGATCTGTTGCCGAAACGACCATCGGGTATAATCACTCACGGCGGCCTCCTTGCTGCTTGGGGTGTCTGGTTAACACCTTTGTAGCGAGGCAGGCCGTTTTTACTTAGATCACTTCTGCATAACGAGTTACGAAAATATCAGTGCCATTCAGTTGAGAGTTGAGAGTTGAGAGTTGAGAGTTGAGAGCCGAGCAACTGTCCGGCTCTCAACTCTTCGCTCTCAACTCTCAACTCCTTCTCACTCCTAACTCCTTTCTTCTTTCTTCCTTTTCACAACACGTTTCCGAAACAGGTCTTCATCTTGCGAAACACGCGATAACCCAGATAAAACGCCGCCAACGAACCCAGCAGGAAGACCGGCCAGGCCCAAGGATGGGCAAAACGGCCGAAATAGCAGGCGTCCTGATAGCACCACGCCATGTAGCTGAAAGGATTGAGCGACAACAGCGGACGAAACACGCGCGGGACCATGTTCGGCAAGTAGACCACCGGCATGAGATACATCCCGGCGATGCAGAAGACCTGGATGAAGTCCTTCAAGTCGCGGAAATACGCCCCTACGGCCGCCAACGTGTAGGCGGCGCCGATCATCGCCAGCGATTGAAAAAAGAACAGCGCGGGCAGCAGGAGATAGGTCCACGGCATCGCACGGTGCGTCGCCAGCACGTAGCCGGTCAGGATCGTCGTCGCGACCAGTTGCGTCGAGAACGAGGCGATCACGCCCTTGACCGGCAGGACCTCGATGGGAAAGACCACCTGCTTCACGAGGTTGGCGTTGCCGACAATCACCGTCGCGCCCTTGGCCATCGACTCCTGGAAGGCCATCCAGGGGATCAGCCCGGAGAGGAGATAGACGGTGTAGTCCAGCGGCATCTCCGCCGTGCCGCCGATCTTCATGCGGAAAACGCAGCCGAAGATGAAAAGATAAATGCCCATCAAGGCCAGCGGATGGCCGATCGCCCAAAAGGCGCCGAGCGCCTGCCCGGCGTAGCGGTCGGAGATCTCCCGGCGGGTCATTTCCAAGGTGAGCTGCCGATGCCGCGTGAGCAGGCCGATCACTTCGCGGCAAGCGTCGAAATGCGTGCGTGCGCTCAGCAGGGACATGATCGCCCTCCGACCGCCGCTGCGGGCTCAGGAGCGACGCTCTCCTCTCCCTCCGGGAGATAGCTAGGCTGAGGGGAAGCCGGCGGAGATTCCAACGTTCGGCTCTCGACCTCGGCGCAAACTCCCCTCGCGCCAACCTTCTCCCAAAGGGAGACCGGGACCTTGAATCCGATTACATTTCGCCGGCCGCCGTCCCGACGGGCTGGTCGACGAAGTGCCGCTGGAGCCACTCGAGGCTCAACAGCGACCAGATCAGCAGGCGATGATTCCGCCTCCCCTCGAAGTGCTCGCCGAGCGTGCGGAGGACGAAATTCTGCTCGAACCAGGGACGCTCCAGCGACCGCTTGTCCAACAGCACGGACTTGATGTAGTCCATCGACGGGCCGCGATACCAGTTCTCGTCCGGCGGCGAGAAGCCTTGCTTCGGCTGATTGGTGAATTCCTCGGGCAGCCAGCGGCGCATGGCGTTGCGGAGGACCTGCTTGCCGTCGGCGGAGGAGAAATGGCCGTCGCCGTTGGCCGCCACGCGGAGAGCGTCCACCTTCAGCGACGGCGGAATCCGCCAGGCCAGGTCCGCGAGGCGATTGTCGAGAAACGGCACCCGCGTCTCCAGGCCGTGCGCCATGCTGATGCGGTCTTCCGTCACGAGGAAGCCGTGCAAGAAGGTCTTCATCTCGAAGTACAGCGCCCGCTGGAGGAGGTTGTCGGCCATGCTCAGTTCCGGCTGATGCGGCGGCGCCGACGCGAGCACGCCGCGAAAACTCTCCCGCGGCGCCGGACCATAGCGCCACAACTCGGGCACGAACAACCGCGACAACTCGTTGACCGGAAGCAGGCGATGCCAATACTCGAAGTACTTTTGGTCGAACTCGTCGCGCGTCGCCGCCCCCAGTCCATGCCGATACCGCCAGGGATATCCGCCAAACAGCTCGTCGCCGCCCGCCCCCGCCAGACACACCTTCACGAATCGGCTGGCCAGCTTCGCCACATACCAGTTTTGATGGCACATGCCCACGCGCGGGTCGTCCATGTGCCAGGCGATTTTTTCCATCGCGGCGGGCATGTCGCCGGCGTGGAGGACGACGTCGTAATGCTCCGTCTGCAAGATGTAGGAGAGCTTTTCCGCAAGTTTCCGCTCGTCGAAGCCCTGCTCGATGCCGTTGACGTTGGTCAGGTCGAAGCCGCCGGTGAAGGTCAGAAGCCGCGGGATCGATCGGCCGGCCACGGCGACGATCGAGCCGCTGTCCATGCCGCCGGAGAGATAGCTAGCCGACTTCGACGTCGCTGACCAATTGCCTGGCCGACCGCTTCGCGAAACGCCTCGGCCACCTCGCTCGACCGCCCGGCCCGGTTCGGCCAGCGACGGGTCGGCAGAGCGGAAAGCCGGCATGATAGCGGCGCGGCGCGGGCGGCGCGCCGAACCCGGCGTAAACTGCAGAAACTCGCCCGGCTGCAAGAGCGAGACGTCTGCGAAACAGCGTCTGCGGCGAAAGCGTGTTTTGAAAGGCGAAATACTCGACCAGGGCCGGCGGGCTGATCCGCGGCGGCAACAGGCCCGCTGGCCAGGATCCCCTTGATCTCGCTGGCGAAGACGAGGAAATCGCCCGCCACGGCGTAGTACAGCGGCTTGACCCCGAAGCGATCGCGCGCGAGCGTCAAGACGTTGTCCACGCGGTCGTAAATCGACAAAGGCGAACATCCCGTCCAGCATCGGCAGCGAATCCGCCCCGTGCTCCTCCCAGAGGTGGAGGATCGACCTCCGTGTCGCTGCGGGTGCGGAAGACGTGGCCGGCCGCCTGCAATTGGCGGCGAAGCTCGGGGAAATTGTAGATCTCGCCGTTGAACGTGATCCAATAGCGGCGGTCGGAACTGGACATCGGCTGGTGGCCGATGTGGCGTCAGGTCGATGATCGCCAGCCGCCGATGCCCCAGGGCCAGCGAAAAGCAACTCTTGCTCAACTCGTCGCGGCAGTAGTCGCCGTCGAAGACGGGCAGGTGCTCGTTGATGTGGCGGAACTTGGCGTCGGCGAAACCGCACCAATAGCCCCCTTCGCCCGCCGCCCTTCGCCGACTGCGGAAAAAAGCGTAGCCGGCGTCGTCCGGACCGCGATGCGCCTGGACGTCGCACATCGGCTTGATCCGGCCGGGCTCGACCGGCCGCCGCGTCAAACTCACAATTCCCGCAATGCCGCACATCCGTGTTCGGTCGGCGGACTCAGCATCCCTCACTCCGCTTCGACGGCCACTGCGTCTTTCGCTCCAGCCGATTATCCGCCAGTCCTCGTTCTGCGCCGCCACTCGATGAGGCTCCGCATCCCTTCTTCGAGGTCGATCGACCAGCGATAGCCCAAGTCGCGCTCGGCCCGCTGCGGACAGCCGATGCGGTTGGTCACGAACGTCAATCCGGCGGGCTCGTACTGAATCGGCAGATCGCTGTCCGTCCAGTCGCAGCAGCAGCTCGGTCAGTTCCTTGATCGTCGTGCCGATGCCGCGGCCGACGTTGTAGCAATGCCCCACGGCGTCGGCCTGCATCGCCAGCACGTTCGCCCGGGCCACGTCGGCGACGTGGACGAAGTCGTATTGTTGGCTGCCGTCGCCGTAGACCAGCGGCGACTGGCCCCGCTCGATGCGGTCGAGGATTTTGTGCATCACGGCGATGTACGCGCCCTTGTAATCCTGCCGCGGACCGTAGACGTTCATGTAGCGGAGGCCGACCCAATTCAGCCCGTAGCGGCGGCCCAGGCTCTTGAAAAAATGCTCGCCGGCGATCTTCGAGGCGCCGTAGAAGGTGAAGTTGTTGTACGGATGGTCCTCGTCCATGGGGATCTCGACGGCGTCGCCGTAGACCGAGGCGGAAGAGGAGTAGACCACGCGTTGAACCTTTTGGCGGATGGCCGCCATGACGACGTTGAACGTGCCGCGGACGTTCACCTCGAAGGCGGTTTCCGGATACTCGTGGCACTGGAGGATCCACAGGGCGGCCAGGTGAAAGACGCCGTCGATCCCCTCCATGGCCTTTTCGAGAATGTCGCCGTGGAGGATGTCGCCGCCGTGAGGAAAAACGCTCACCCTGCGGGTCTTCCAAAGCGGCGGCAAGGTTGTCGAGGCTGCCGCGGAAGAAGTTGTCGTAGACGATGACCTCGGCAACGTCGGTTTTCAAGAGTTCATCGACGACGTGGCTGCCGATCAACCCCGCCCCGCCAACGACCAACATCCGTTTGCCGGCGATCTCCATACGCCCCCTCTCGTCCCTGAGTTTTTGGGATTCCTATCGCTCCCGAGGATGATTGCGTAAAGATAATCCATTGGCGGAGAATGGCCAATACGAAATGGGCAATTGGGAGAATGGGGGAAATGAGAAATGTGCGCAGTATATCCATGCCTGCGTCTTTCGTCCCCTTACACTCCCCAAAAAAGTTTCGCGTTGCCCGTGCAACTGGACGTGCAAAAGCCATGGCGCAGAAGCAACCAGCGCCGCCGCAGCAAGCCGCAATCGGACAAGGTCGCATAGGCGGACAGGGCTGCTCGATCCGCCTCCGGCAGACTGGCGCCGAAACGATCCAAAAAGGCCTGGGCCTGGCGCCGTGTCCGCCGCAGGTGGCCGCGAAGACCGGCGTCGGTAAAGAAGAAACCCGCGCCGCGGAGAATTCCGGCCAAGCCCGGGCGACGCACGCCGACGGCGTTGGCCGCGTGTTGTCGATAGAGCGTCAGCGGTTCGGCCACGCACTCGATCCGTCCCCTGGCCGCCGCCACAAGGGCCATCCACCAGTCGTGCATGATCGCCTGCGGGGGAATGGGCAGGCATTCCTGTACCAACGCCCGGTTGATGATTGCCGAACAGCCGGCGACGACATTCTCCACCGCCAGCCGCCGCAGCGTCGCGCCGCGGACCGGGTCGAGCCGCCGGCACGCCCAAAACGAAGGGTGCAGCTTGCGGAGCGACGAATCGACGACGACCAGATCGCTATGGACGAGGATCGGCGTTCGCTGCCCCAATTCCGCTTCGAGGCGGCGCACCCGCCCCAGCAGGACGGCGATCTTCTCCGGCAGCCAGACATCGTCCTGGTCGGCGAGCATGACGTAAGCGGCTTGGCTCCGCTCCAAGAGACGCGAAACGCCCGCGGAGGGGCCTAAATGAGAACCGTCAAGATCGATGCAAACGACGTTGGGCCGCGCGGCCGCCCATTTTGCCAAGATTTCCCGCGTGCCGTCGGTCGAGCCGTCGTCGCGCACGAAGAGGCGGAAGTCCGGCTGCGACTGGCGGAAGATCGAATCGAGTTGCTCCTCGAGGAAGGCGGCGCCGTTGAACGTCGGCAGAACGATGTCGAGCGGAGGAGGGATTGGGGATTGGGGATTGGGGATTGGCGGAAAGGCAGATCGTGGAAAATCGGCCGGTCCTCCTTCGTCCTTCATCCTTCGTCCTTCAGCCTTCAGCCTTCTCTAATCCTCAATCGCCAATCCCTAATCCCTCTTAACCTTCTCACACGCCAGCCAATGGCGGGTGGAAAGGATTGGCCGGAGTCGGGCAGCAACGTCCGGGTCCAGGTTCTCCCAATCGCGCCGCTTCAAGAGCAGGACAGCGTCGCCGCGATGGTCGAGGATTTCCGGCAGAAGCTCGCTTCCCCGAGCCGAGTCGTAAAGGAAGCGGCCGTGGAAGAGCGCCTCAGCGTAAAATCCGGCCGAATAGTTCGCCTCGCCGATCGGCGCCAGCACCGGCCGCTGCCGATCCTTCGCGTTTTCGTAAACCTTGGCGACGATTGTCTTCGCCGAATTCCTGTCGCTCAGCCACGGCCCGACAAGCCAGACCGTCGACATGAAGGCCAGCGGCGTCAACAGACCGACGGCCGCGGTCAGGGCAACGATGTTCCGGCGGAGGGCGGTCCGCCAGGCAAACCAGGCCAAGACGGCCATGGCGGCCAGGAACGCCGCCGTCCCGGCCGGCGGTTTCTCGAACCAAAGCGAGGCGACGACAGTAGCCGTCCCCACAACGGCGGCGATGGCGACAAAATGGTGTTCGAGGGCCTTCAACAGCCCTGCCGCGGAGTCCGACCGCCGCCACCGTTCCAAGGCCACGGCCGTGGCGATGGCCATGCCCGGCAGCCCAGGCAGCACATAGGTCCAAAGGACCTGCCGGGCGAGGGTGAAGAACAGCGGCGGAACAAGGCCCCAGATCAGCGCGTAGGCGAGCCAAGGATCGTTCTGCCCAAACTTTCGCAGCAACAGGACGAGCCCGGACCAGCCCAACCGCGGCTGGGTCCAGCGGAATTTGCGCCAGAGCTTGACGACATCATGCCTGGCCAGCCGCCCCAAGGCCGCGGCGGCCAACAGCGACCAGGGGAGCATTGCCCCGAAAAAAAACAGCCAGATGAAGCCGTAAGGCTGCAGCCGGCCGTAGCCGAACTGGTCTCCATAATCGTTGAACACATAGCGGCGAAAGTTTTCCACGACGAAGAAGTAGTGAAGGAACCCAGGGGTCGCTTTTTCGGCCAGCAGATACCACGGACCGGCGACGAGGAAAAAGAGAAAAAGGCCGGAGATCCACGGCAATTCGATCACCAGCCGCCATCGACGAACCAACAACAGCCAGGCGGCAATGGCCAGGCCGGCCACGACCAGGGCGACGGGCCCTTTGGCCAACATGCCAACGGCCAGGGCGACGAACATGCCCCGGCCCCAAGTCATGCGGCGGCCAAGCCAGGAAAGCGGCCCAGCCTGGGCGAACAGGGCGAAGCAGATCATCGCCCCAGCCACGCCGACGCTCAGCGGAACATCGAGATCACATGCCCCCGAGAGGACGAAGAACAGCACCGAACTGGCAAGAATGATCCCGGCCAAGGCCGCCGTGGTTTTGTCCCAAAGCCGGGCGGTGAAGCAAACCGTCGCGGCGACCAACGCCAGGCCGAGGAGAAAGCTGGGCAGCCGCGCGGACGATTCGCAAACGCCGCAGGCGCGATAGGAAAGCGCCGCCAGCCAGAACTCCAAGGGCGGCTTGGCGTTAAAGGGTTTGAGCTCTCCGTGGACGTGAATCCGCGGCGTGACCCAATCGCCCGACGCGTGCATTTGCCAGGCAATCCCGCCGTAGCGGCTTTCGGTGTTGTCCAGCAAGGCCGGCTGGCTGAGCGAGGCCGGCGCAGCAGGGCGATGGCAATTAGCGTTGCTGTGGCAGCCATGGGCCAGCGCGGATCGTGATTTTCGCCGGGCATGCACATGGTCTATCGAAAATTGGCCTCGTCATCAGGTGCGCGGCGGCATTATAGGGAAGGATGGCCGGCGGCGGAAGAAGAAAATCTTCCCGGCGGCAGGCGGGAAAACACCTTACCCCTTCCAATGGCGGGTGTCGCAGGCAACGGCACCGCCGCTGGACCTGGATTCCCTGCGCGGGATTGTGCTCGGCCGGCCTTTTTCGATAATAGGCCAATGTCGTCCCATTCCGGCAGGCCGCCTCCCGCGCGCCCTGCGGCATCCCGAGATACCGAGGCAAAAGCAATGGAAATGAAAGGCTCGAAAACGGAACGAAACCTGCTGATGGCCTTCGCCGGCGAATCGCAGGCCCGCAACCGCTATACCTTCTTCGCCAGCCAGGCGAGAGCCGACGGCTACATGCAGATCGCGTCGATCTTCGAGGAGACGGCCAATCAGGAGAAGGAGCACGCGAAGCGGTTTTTCAAGTTTCTCCCCGGCGGCGACGTGCAGATTCAATGCGCCTTTCCCGCCGGCGTCGTCGGCGCAACCGCCGAGAACCTCCTCGCGTCGGCCAACGGCGAACATGAAGAGTGGACGGACGTGTATCCCGGCTTTGCCGCCGTCGCCCGCGAGGAAGGCTTTCCCGCGGCGGCCGTCGTCCTGGAAAAGATCTCCGTCGCCGAGCGGCAGCACGAGCGGCGTTACCGCGGGCTGCTGGAGAGCCTCAAGGCCGGCCGGGTGTTCAAGCGCCCCCAGAGCGTGAAATGGCGATGCATGAATTGCGGCTACGTCCACGAAGGCCCGGAGGCCCCGGCGGCCTGTCCCGCCTGCGCCCATCCCCAGGCGTATTTCGAGTTGCTTGCGGAAAATTGGTGATCCGATGCCGGGAGCGAACCAGGCTTGGGTGTGCACCGTTTGCGGATATGTCCATCGCGGACCGGAGCCGCCGGCGACATGTCCGGTCTGCGGGGCGCCGCGCGAATTATTCGAGCCGCGCGCCGACGCCCCGCCGCCCCCGGCAGGGGCCGCCGCGAGCCGCTGGCGATGCCTCGATTGCGGCTACATCCACGTCGGGCCGCAGCCGCCCACGGTCTGTCCGGACTGCGGGGCCCCGGCCGAGCGTTTCGAGCCGCTGCGCGAAACTGCGGAACCCGCCCCCGCCGCCGCGCGGGCGATTAACGTTGTCGTCGTCGGCGCGGGCATTGCCGGAATCGCGGCGGTCGAGTCGCTCCGCGCCGCCTCGCCCGCCGCCGAGATCACCGTCGTCTCGAAGGAGGCCGAGCTTCCCTATTACCGGCTCAATCTGACGCGGCATCTTGCCGGCGAGATCGGCGAGGCGGACTTGCCGCTGCACGAGGCCGCTTGGTACGAGGAGCGCAAGATCCGCCTCCTGCTCGGGGCCGAGGCGGCGTCGATCCGGCTGGACGATCGCGTCGTCGCGCTCCGCGGCGGCGAGAGGTTGCCCTTCGACAAGCTGCTCTTGGCCGCCGGGGCCCATCCCTTCATCCCGCCGTTTCCCGGCGCCGATCGAGCGGGCGTGACCAGCTTGCGGACCCTCGACGACGCCCGCCGCATCCTCGCGGCCTGTCGCCGCGGCGGGCGATGCGTCTGCATCGGCGGCGGGCTGCTGGGGCTGGAAACGGCCGGCGGACTCGCCCGGCAAGGGGCCGACGTTACGCTCTTGGAAGGCCATGGCTGGCTGCTGCCGCGGCAGTTGAACCAACGCGCGGGCGAAGTCCTCCACCGCTATGTCGCCGCCGCCGGCATCAAGCTTCGCCATCGGGCCGTCACCCGCGAACTCGTCGGCGACGCCCGCGTCCGCGGCGTCCTCTTGGAAGACGGCGACGTGGTTCCCGCCGATCTGGTCGTCATCGCCACGGGCATCCGCTCCAACAGCCACCTGGCCCGGCGGGCCGGCCTGGAAACGAACCAAGGCGTCGTCGTGAACAATTTTCTCGCCACTTCCCATCCGGACGTTTTCGCCGCCGGCGACGTCGCCGAGCATCATGGGCAGGTCTACGGCGTTTGGGGCCCCGCGCAATATCAAGGCAGCATTGCCGGACTGAACCTGGCCGGCGGCTGCGTCGAGTTCGGCGGCGTGCCCCGCTCGAACACGCTGAAGGTCCTCGGCGTCGATCTGTTCAGCATCGGCCAGATCAACCCCGAGGACGCCAGCTTCCACGCCATCGATCGCGAAACGGACGCGAGCTATTTCCGCTTCGTCTTTCGCGACAATCGCCTCGTCGGCGCCGTTTTGCTCGGCAGCGCCGCGTTGACCGCCGCCGTGAAGCTGGCGGTGGAGGACAAGCGGGATTTTTCGCGGCTCTTGGCCCGATGTCCCTCGGCGGCGGAGATGATGGAAGTCCTCGCGGAGAACCCCGGTCCGGCGGCGCCGGGGCTCGCCCCGTAAGCCGCACGCCGCTGCGCCTTCCGCGGCGAATCGCCAAATCTCGCCGCGGCAACTATTGCGCCGCGGCGGCGACGGCCAGCGCCCGTGGACCACAACCGCCTCGCCCAACTGCGACGCCGCAAGGCGAAACGTCCCCAAAAGCGGCGGAAACACGTAGCGGTCAACCTGGCGGCGGAGCGGCGCGAAAAACAGCGCCTCGCCCATAAGCGGCACGCCGCCGCCGATCACCACCACTTCCGGGGCCAAAAGCGTGATCATCTGCGCGATCGCCCAGCCAAAGGTTTCCAATGCCCGGTCGAGGATCGCCCGGGCGGACGTATTGCCCTCGGCCGCGGCCTCGGCGACCATCTTGCCGCTGAGATGGCCAACTTTGCCGCCGCAGCGGCGCAAGAGGTCGGCGACATCGCCCTTCTGCGGGGCGCTAAAGGGGACAGTCCCGTTTTCATCGGATGAAAACTGGGACAGTCCCCCGTGGGCGGCTTGTACGTTCGCCCCGCGCTTGACGACTTCCTGCCCGGCCGCGGCGAGATGGAAGCCGCTGGCGATCGCTTCGACCGTTTGTTCCGGCCGCTCGGCGTCGGGGCCGGGGCGAAGGTGTCCCAGCTCGGAGGCGACGCCGCGGCTGCCTGTATAGAGCTTTCCGCCGATGACCAACGCGCCGCCGATGCCGCTGCCGACGTTGGTGTAGAAAACGACGCCGGCGCCGCGGCCCGCGCCGAAGAGCGCCTCGGCCAGACCGGCGGAATCGGCGTCGTTGGCCACGGCGGCGGGCAGCCCCAGCGTCTCGCAGCACCATTGCCGCAGATTAAAATCCTCCCAGCCGGCAACTTGGTGGCTCTTGACGGTCCGCCCGGCGGCCGGATCGACCGGCCCGCCGAAGCCGACGCCGATCGCCCGGACGCCGTTCCGGGCGATCAACTCCGGGGCGACGGCCTCGATTTGCCGCCGCACGCCCGCGGCGCCGTCGCGAACCAGGACGTCGCAGCGCCGCAGTTCGACCAGCGGCGAGCCGTCGCCGCGTCCGACGCCCAATTGCAGTTTCGTGGCGCCGATTTCAATGCCGAGAAACAAGGCACGCCCTCCATCCCTTCACCGCCGCCTCCATGCTAGCCGAGGGGGGCGCGGACTTCAACGGGCTTGGCGGCAGGCACGGCCATTTACGCCAAATCTTCCGCGCACGACAGCAAAATTTTCCGCAGCAACGGCGCACCTCGCAGGATGCGTTGCGACCCGAATTATCCCCATGCAAGGAAAAACTGTTGGCGACGCCGAATTTCCTGCAAAATTACACTCGGGGGGGAGTGGTTTCCCAGAGGCGGTGCTATAATAATTTCCGAAGCAGGAGAAGTTCCTGTGCGCGCACCCCCGGTCCTAAAGAAAGATAGGAGAAGTATCGCGATGAGAAGTCTTGCACTGCTTGTCATGCTGGTGGGTTTTGGTCTGGCGACGATCGGCTGTGAACCGCCGCCGCCGGACAAGAAGGCGCCGTCTGAACCGGCGAAGGAGGCGGCCCCGATGAAGAGCGAGGCGCCCGCGACGGCCGCGCCGGAGACAAAGACGGAAGAGATGACGCCGGCAGCCCCCGCGAAGCCAGAGAAGGCGGCCGAGCCGGCGAAGGCCGAGCCCGAGAAGGCCGCCGAAACTGCGAAGCCAGCGGCCACGGAGACAAAGGCCGAGCCAGCGAAGGCCGCCGAGCCGGCGAAGCCAGCGGCCACGGAGACGAAGGCCGAGCCGGCAAAGGCCGCGGCCCCGGAAAAGAAGGCGGAACCGGAAAAGAAGGCCGACGCCCCGCCCGCGAAGTAACCCGGCGCGTCGCCCGCGCGAACCGCGAATTGATCCGCAGATTTCGCAGCAGCATTGCGGAATCTGCGGATGTTTTTTTGCGCCGGAGAGAATCAAAGAGCATTGACGCTGCGGGGAAAATCATCGGCGATCGTTCATTTTCGCGGTATCGCCGCTGTGTGGCTATTTTCTCGCCGGGCTGTCACCCTCTGCCTCGGCTCCGTCTTTTCCCCCGGCGGGCGCGGGTGGCGTGCTCGACATGGGCCTCGGACATCGACTTGCCCATCTGCTTGCGCATCTGTCCAATGCGGTCGCGCAACGCCGCCGCCCGCTCGAACTCCAACGCCTCCGCGGCAACGAGCATCTCCGCCTGCAACTCCTCCAAATACTCCTCCGTGATGTACTCCGCCTCGCCACTGCGGCCGATCGCCGCTTGGGCCTGGGCGTGGGCGGCCGACTCGGACTCGATCCCCATGCGAATCGCCTTGCGGATCGTCTCCGGAGTGATGCCATGCGCGCGGTTGTACTCTTGCTGCATCTGGCGGCGGCGGCGGGTCTCGTCGATCGCCCGCTGCATCGAGTCGGTCACCTTGTCGGCGTAGAGCAACACCTTCGCGTTGACGTTCCGCGCCGAGCGGCCGATCGTCTGCATCAGCGAGGTTTCGCTGCGGAGAAAGCCTTCCTTGTCGGCGTCGAGAATCGCCACCAGCGACACCTCGGGCAGATCGAGCCCTTCGCGGAGCAGGTTCACTCCGACCAACACGTCGAACGCCCCTTGGCGAAGCTCGCGCAACAGTTCCACTCGCTCGAAGGCGTCCAACTCGCTGTGCAGCCACTTGCAGCGAATCTGCTGCTTCGTGAAATAGTCGGCCAGGTCCTCGGCCAGCCGCTTCGTCAGCGTCGTGACCAAAACGCGCTCGCCGACGGCCGCCCGGGAGCGAATCAACTCCATCAAGTGCGGCACCTGGGAGCGGGCGGGGGCCACTTCGATCTCCGGGTCGATCAGGCCGGTGGGGCGAATCACCTGCTCGACCACCTCGCCGCCGGTCTTCCCCAACTCATAAGGCCCCGGCGTCGCCGAGACATAGACCGCCTGGCCGACGCGCTCTTCCCACTCCTCGAAGCGCAAGGGGCGATTGTCCAGCGCGCTGGGCAGGCGGAATCCATGCTCGACGAGCGTCACTTTGCGGTTGTGGTCGCCGGCGTACATGCCGCGAACCTGCGGCGCGGTCACATGCGACTCGTCGACAAAAAGGAGAAAGTCCTTTGGAAAGAAACTCATCAGCGTGTCCGGCGGCGCGCCCGGCGCACGCCCGCTTAAGGGCCGGCTGTAGTTCTCGATGCCCGGGCAATAGCCGACCTCTTGCATCATCTCCAGGTCGAAACGGGTGCGGGCGTTCAGCCGATGCGCCTCCAGCAGCTTGCCCGCCCGCTTCAGCTCCTCGAGCCGCTCGTTCAATTCGCGGCGGATCTCCTCGACGGCCGCGTGGATTCGCTCCTCGGGCAGGACGAAATGTTTCGAGGGGTAGACGAAGAGTTGCTCGCGGCGCTCGATGGTTTCGCCGGTCAGCGGATGGATGATCGAAAGCCGCTCGACCTCGTCGCCCCAGAACTCCAGCCGCAGGGCGGACTCCTCGTAGGTCGGCCAGACTTCGACGCAGTCGCCGCGGACGCGAAACTTGCCCGGCTGAAACTCGACGTCGTTCCGCTCGTACTGGATGTCGACCAGCTTCGCCAGCACCTGGTCGCGATCGACCGTTTGGCCCGTGCTCAGTCCGACCATCATCGCGCGATAGTCCTCGGGCGAGCCGAGGCCGTAGATGCAGGAAACGCTGGCAACGATGATCACGTCGCGGCGGCTGACCAGCGCGCTGGTGGCGGCCAGCCGCAGGCGGTCGATCTGCTGATTGATCGCCGCGTCCTTCTCGATGTAAATGTCGCGCTGCGGGATGTACGCCTCGGGCTGATAATAGTCGTAATAGCTGACGAAATAGTGGACGGCGTTGTGCGGAAAGAACTCCTTGAACTCGCTGTAGAGTTGGGCGGCCAGGGTCTTGTTGTGCGACATGACCAGCGTCGGCCGCTGCATCCGCTCGATGACGTTGGCCATGGTGAACGTCTTCCCCGAGCCGGTCACGCCCATGAGTACCTGGTGCTTGGCGCCGGCGCGGAGGCCATCGACGAGGGCTTCGATGGCCTGGGGCTGATCGCCGGCGGGCTGGAAAGGGGCGACGAGTTGGAACATCTCGCTGCGTTACCGGAGTCTTGTGATTCTAGGGGCGAGGCGCCGCCGCTGCGAATAATCGCCGGGCAAAGATGGCCGCCACGGGATTGCCGGCAATCCGATCGGCCAACTCGATCTGACTGATGCACCAGCGGCCCTTGCCGTCGGCTTTCCAGCCGACCGCCATTGCGTCAAAGCTCAACAAAATGGGCTCCCAGCCCGCTACACGAAACGCCGGCGCGTTCAACAGCGGCGAAGGCCGATCCAACTTCGCGTCGTACCAGAACTTGAAATCGCCGGGCTGAAACCCTTCGACAATGGGATGGCCGGCGGCGCACGAGACAAAATGCTGGCCGGCCGGCGTGCCGCCCACCGAAACCTCGCTCCCGCCGATCCGATGCTTTCCGCCGGGCAATTTCAGGAACGCCGCACGAGCACCGTCGCGCACCGCTTGAGCAACGTCCCTTTGGACCTTGCCGAACGCCTGCATGTCTTCAATGAGGATCGCATCGTCGGGGTTTAGCGGGCCGGTAAAGACCGGCTTCGTTCCGAGGCCTTCCGCCAGTCGGGCCGCCTCGCCGCCGGGGGCGCCGATCACATAAACGCGGCGCCGTTGGCGCTGCTCGTCTGGAAAAATATCCAACGCGACGGCCGTGTCGTGCAAAACCTTGCCGCCAGCGTCCAACAGGCCGAGCCGCACCGTTGCCGCGGCGCACGTCTTCACCGCCGGCAACAGGAATCGCAGCGAGCCCTGATAGGTCGCGTCCAACGGCGCGATGCTTGCCGGCGACAAACCGGCCTGCAACACCTTGCCGTCGCACTCGATCTGATAGTGCAGCATGGCGCCGCCGGGAACGTCGTTCCGATCGTTGCAAACCCACGCCTCCAACTCAATCGGCTTACCCGCGAAGAAGGCCTTCCGGTCCGTTCGCAAATTCACCGCCAGCGGCGTCAACGCCTCGCGGTACGCGAACCAGGCCGGCTTCGGGCCGCGTTCGCAGTCCATGATCGCCTTCATCCAACCGCTGGGAAAATTGTCGATGAACAGGTGGATGGCAAAGCTGTGCATGCGGCGGTCGCGGCGGAAGGCCTCTGTCATCAGCCGGGTGGCCCACGCCTGGTGTTCCTGGCTTCGTCGAACCCATTCGGCGAGCGTGTGGGGCGTCTCAAAAAAGTAGTAGTGCATCGATCCGGTTTGTGCGCCGGAATGCTGTTGGGCGACCAGGTTTTCTCTTCCTCGGCCGTCCGCGGCAGCCATGACGGCGGATAACGCCTGCGCATGAGTTCCACGGGATCGAGTCCTTCGGACCCGAACTCGCCGCAGCCGTAGACCCAACCCGGTTTGACCGACTGCCAACAGCCCTTGTGCAGCAAGCCAAGATCGACGCCGTGGCCGTTGTACCAACCGCAGTAACAGTGATTGTCGGGCATTCCCGGCCCGGGCGGGTCGTAATCGCCGTCGACGGCCTTGACGACGCGGTCGGGATTGGCCATGTGGACCACCATGTCGGCCGCCTCGAACATTCGCGTCATTTCCTCGCGGGTCAGGTTTCGCTGCGGCGCGCCCATGCCGTTGGGTAACGGCTCGTTGATGTACGTGACCATGATGTTCGACGGATGGGCGCGGACGAGGCGCTCCATTTCCTCAGCCTCGCGGACCACTTCGCAGAACTGATTGCGCTTCACGTTGCCAAACAGCGGCAGATCGGTCTGAAGCATCAGCCCCAGCCGGTCGCAATAGTCGTAGATCTCCGGTTGGACGGGCGTTTGCGTCAACCGGATGTAGTTCATGTTCGTGATCTTCGCCAGGAGGATGTCGTCGATAAGTTGGCGCCAGTCCTTGCGCATCACGCAGCGTTGGTACGCGCCCATCGTGTTGGCGCCGCGGAGCTTGATGCCCTGGCCGTTGAGATACATTCGCCCCTTCGGCGCCTTGACGCGTTCCATGCGGAACGTGCGCAGGCCGAACTGCCGCTTGGCCGCATCGAGCGCGCGCTTCTGGTCGTCCAGCAATCTGACTTGGATTTGATAGAGCCAGGGAGCGTCCAACGTCCAGCGGCGCGGTTCGGCGATCGTCAATGGAACCTTGTAGCAATTCACTCCGGCCATGATGTTCGATGCGGGCTGCATTTGACCCCGCAGCGCCGTGGCCGGGAAATTCTGGCCGAAAACGGACAACTCCAGCGTGAGATTCTCCGAATTCGGGCGGGAATTGAAGACTTCAATCCATGCCTCGGCCTTGCCCTCCTCGTCCAGCGGACGGACGAAGATGTCGTGCAAGTGGATGGGGCGTCGGGCTTCGATCGTCACGTCCTGGTTGATGCCCATGCCCGGCGGACACTCGTGCCAACCCACCGCCGGATCATCCCAGCACGGCCCGCCGCATGCGAATATCTTGTCGCCCTGATGCTCCGCGCCGCCGGGCAGAAAGCCCCGATCGGCGCTGTTGCCCAACATGATGTAGTCGTTCTCCACCTTCACCACCAGGACGTTCTTGCCAAGCTTGGCGTGTTGCGTGAACTCAAACTCGAAGGGCGCAAAATATCCTTCATGGGAGCCCAACAGCGCGCCGTTGACGAAGACGTGGGCTTTGTAATCGACGCCCTTGAAGCGGACGAACAATGCGCCCTTGTCGAGCATTGGCTGGGCGACGTCGAACGTGGTGCGGTAATAGGTCGCGGCCCGGCCCATCGGCGGGCCGTAGTGCGGGATCTTTACTTGTTGCCACTTGCCCTTTCCGGCCAGCGTGACGGCGAAGTCGGCCCGGTCTTGCTCCGTTTCCACGCGCCAGTCGAACATTTCGAGCGGCAGGCGAACGCGCGCATCGTCAAGCGGCGGGGCCAGGTCCTGCAGAAACGCGGCGTGACGCTCGCGCTGCCGCTGCAATTCCCGCCGCAGCTCGTCCGCCGTAGTGATCTTCGCCGCCGGCCGGAACGCGGCCGATTGTGCATCAGCCGCCATCGGCAACAGCCGCCGAACCAAGGCCGGCGGAGGCGTACCGACCAGATTCCGATCGCTATAGTCGTATTTGATCGCGGTGATTTCAGCAAACTTGTCGATCGGCGGTTTGCCGTCCTCCGCCGCGCCGGCGGACATGGCAGTGCAGATGTTGACCGAGAGTGCCGCGCCGAAAAGGACCTTGGCGACCTTCATTGTTGCAATTTGCTTTCGTGGTGTTCTTGAGAGCGGAAACGAGGGAGGGGCGGCTTGACTGACTTGGGGCGAGTCGCGGGGCAAACGTCCGACAGATCACCCCGCCACGGCGGTCGAGCCGGCGGAAGCGCCGCCGTCGGAAGCGGCGGTTGTCGAGGCGGGCTGCACGGCCGATTCCTTCGGCACGCCGCGGAAGACCAACTGCTTCTTGTCGCCGACCTCTTTGCAGGTGATGTGGATCGACTCCATGCCGACGAACTCGCCCTTGAGCAACTCCTCGGAGAGCGGGTCCTCGACAAAGTTCTCGATCGCGCGGCGGAGCGGCCGGGCGCCGAAGTCGAGGTTCGAGCCCTTCTTAATCAGGAACTGCTTCGCCTCGTCCTCCAACACCAGCTTCAGGCCGCGCTCCTCCAGTCGCCCGCGAACCTTCGACAGCTCGCGCTCGATCACGTCGCCGAGGTCTTCCTGCGTCAGGTGGCGGAAGACGATCACGTCGTCGACGCGGTTGAGGAACTCGGGCCGGAAGACCTTTTCGATCTGCTCCTGGACGCGGGTCTTCATGCTCTCGTAGGAGGCGTTGTCGTCGGGCTTTTGGAAGCCGAAGGCGGCCTCGTTCTTGATCGCGTCGGCCCCGGCGTTGGTCGTCATGATGACGATCGTGTTGCGGAAGTCGACGTTGCGGCCGAAGCTGTCCGTCAAGCGGCCTTCCTCCATCACCTGAAGGAGCATGTTGAAGACGTCGGGATGGGCCTTCTCGATCTCGTCGAGGAGGACGACGGCGTAGGGGCGGCGGCGGATTTTTTCCGTCAACTGGCCGCCTTCCTCGAAGCCGACGTAGCCCGGCGGGGCCCCGATCAGCCGGCTGACGTTGTGCTTCTCCATGTACTCGCTCATGTCGATCTGCACCAAGGCGTCCTCGTCGCCGAACATGAACTCGGCCAGGGCCTTGGCCAGCAGGGTCTTGCCCACGCCCGTGGGGCCGGCGAAAACGAAGCAGCCGGTGGGCCGCTTCGGGTCCTTCAGCCCGCTGCGGCTGCGGCGGACCGCCTTCGAGATCGACTTGATCGCCTCGTCCTGGCTGACGACGCGCTTGTGCAGGTCGGCCTCCATCTCCATCAACCGCTTCGAGTCCTCGGTGGACATGCGCGTCAGGGGGATGCCGGTGATTTTCGAGACGACCTCGGCGATCACCTCCTCGTCGACCACGCCGTCGGTTTCGCGGGACTTTTCCCGCCACTCGTGCGTGATCATTTGTTTCTTCTTTTTCAGCTTGTCGGCCTGGTCGCGCAGGGCGGCGGCCTTCTCGAAGTCCTGGTTGGCGACCGCCTCTTCCTTCTCCTTGTTGAGGTTCTCGACGGCGTCGTCGAGTTCCTTCAAATCGGGCGGCCTGGTCATCGACTTCAGGTGGACCCGCGCGCCGGCCTCGTCGATCACGTCGATCGCCTTGTCCGGGAGGCAGCGGCCGGTGATGTAGCGGCTGGAAAGCTCGACGGCGGCCTCGATGGCGTCGTTGGTGATTTGCACGTGGTGGTGCTGCTCGTAGCGGTCGCGGAGGCCCTTGAGGATTTCGATCGTCTCCTTCTTCGTCGAGGGCTCGACCATCACGAGTTGGAATCGCCGGTCCAGGGCGCTGTCCTTCTCGATGTACTTGCGGTACTCGTCCAGCGTGGTGGCGCCGATGCACTGGATTTCGCCGCGGGAGAGGGCGGGCTTGAGCACGTTCGAGGCGTCGATGGCGCCTTCCGCCCCGCCCGCGCCCACGAGCGTGTGCAGCTCGTCGATGAAGAGGATCGTGTTCTTCGCGCGGCGGACTTCGTTCATCACCGCCTTGATCCGCTCCTCGAATTGTCCGCGGTACTTCGTCCCGGCGACCATCATCGCGAGGTCGAGGACGACGATGCGGCGGTCGGCCAACAGTTCGGGGACGTTGCCCTCGACGACCTGCTGGGCGAACCCTTCGACGATGGCCGTCTTGCCGACGCCGGCCTCGCCCAGGAGGACGGGGTTGTTCTTCGTCCGCCGGCCGAGGATTTGCATCGTCCGCTCGATTTCCCGTTCGCGGCCGATGACCGGGTCGAGCTTGCCCTGCCGGGCCAACTCGGTCAGGTCGCGGCCGAAGCTGTCCAGGGCGGGGGTTTTCGACTTGCCTGCCCGCTGCGGTTCGCCGCCCGGGGCGGGCGGGGAGCCCAGTCCGCCGGCCCGCTCGGCCCCCTCGGGGCCCTCCATCCCGTGGCCAAGGAGGTTGAGCACCTCCTCGCGGACTTCTTCGAGCTTCAAGCCGAGGTTCATCAGCACCTGGGCGGCCACCCCCTCCTGCTCGCGGAGCAGGCCGAGGAGGATGTGTTCCGTGCCGACGTAGTTGTGGTTGAGGTTTCGCGCCTCTTCCATCGAGTACTCGATCACCTTCTTCGCCCGCGGCGTCTGCGGCAACTTGCCCATGGTGACCATGTCCGGGCCGCTCTGCACGAGCTTCTCGACTTCGAGGCGGATTTTCCGCAGGTCGACGTCCAGGTTCTTCAGGACGTTGGCCGCCACCCCGCTGCCTTCTTTGATCAATCCCAGCAGGATGTGTTCGGTGCCAATGTATTCATGATTGAACCGCTGGGCTTCCTGGTTGGCCAATTGCATGACCTTCCGGGCGCGGTCGGTGAATCGTTCGTACATGCGTCTCTCCGTTGTTCTCGATGTCCGTGTTGTCTTGCAATCGGGCCGCGGCCAACAATTCCGCCTCGCGGCGGATTTCCTGTTCCCACTTCTGGGCTTCTTCCAGCCGGGCCAGGGCGTCGAGCTGTCGGCCCGCTTCGCTCCATCGCCGCGTGTGCCGCAACAAGGTGGCCAGCATCAGGCGGGCTTCGATGTCGCGGCGATCGTTTCGCAAAAGGCGGCCGAGCGAGCGTTCCGCTTCCACCCAGCGGCCCTGTAAGTAGTGATCCAATGCCTCGCGAAAGTTGTCGCTCTTTTCGTTGCCCTGGGACCGCGCCGCCTCCCGGTCGCGAAGCCAACCGGAAAGCACTGCGGAAACACCCCAGGCGATCAGCAACAAGACCCAATAGAGTATACGCAATTCCGGGGTGAGCAGTTCTGTCCACACAAAGGTCGCCAACAGAGCGACTTGCAACATCGCCCCGGCGCCAAGCGCCACCACCAGGGCCGCCCAGCTTCCCCGTCCGGCAAGCTGAGGCAATCCCGGCCACAAGTACACCGCCCAGGCCATCCTTCGCATCGCAATCGGCTCCATCCTGCCCTACCCGAGCTGCTATCCTCCTGTCAGCCAAGGAATTGTAACTTTGAAAACAGGGCGAATCAAGGCAAACCGGTTGACCAGTCGGCGGGGGATGTGAGAGACTGGCGTTTATGCAGGACGAATTCACCTCCGCCGCCTGCCGCGCCTTGGCCCCGCGGCCGCTTGGCTCGATCGTAACGATTGCAAGGACATGTCGGGTCCGGCGTTGCTCTTGGGCCTTTTGGCCGAGCCGGAATGCCGCGCGGCGCTGCGTTTGGCCCGCGCGGGAATCGATGCCGCAGCCGTCCGCACTCGCTGGGCCCAATTAGGGGATGCGGAAATTTGTTCAATTTGCTCGGATATTCCGCCCGCCGCCGCCGTTAGTCCCTTCGAGCCCTTTCTCTCCGCCGCCCGCCAACGGCTGGCCGATTTTCCCCGGCCGTTGGTCTTCGCCACCGAACATCTCCTCCTCGGCTTGGTTGCCGCCGAAGAGGAAACTTCCCGCTGGCTGCGCGGACGGGGGATGGAGTGCGATGCGATGCTCGACGAAATTCGGCATATCTACGGCCACGTTCTCGATCAAGCGGCACTGACGCCTGGCGAGGGTTGCTCTGAAGACGCCGCCCAGTCGCCGGCGCTGGCCGCAGCGCCGCGGGATGAATCCATCGCCATCCTGCGAATCCTCGACGCCGCCGCGAATCGCGCCCGCGAAGGACTCCGCGTGGTCGAGGACTACGTCCGCTTCGCCTGCGACGATCGCCATTTGACCGAGCAACTCAAGCGGCTGCGGCACGAACTGGCCAACGCCATGTCGCGGCTGCCGGCGGGCCATTGCCTTGCGGCGCGGAGACCCAGGCCGACGTGGGAACGACCGTGACCACTCCCTCGGAGAGTCGCCGCGCGGACGCGACGGCCGTGGCTGCGGCCGCATTCCTGCGACTGGAAGAAGCGCTCCGCACGCTGGAGGAGTTCAGCAAGTTGATCGACGTGGAAATGGCCGCGCGGCTGGAGCAACTCCGCTATCGCGCCTACACGCTGCACCGGGCCGTCGAGTTGACCCGCCGAAGCGCGGAGCGGTTGGCCGGCGTCCGCCTCTACGTCCTCGTGGACGGCCGACGGTCGGCGGAGGAACTGAAATCGCTGGCCCAGTCGCTCGTCGCCGCAGGCGTGGACGCCATCCAGTTGCGCGACAAGACGCTCGCCGACGGGGAACTCGTCCGGCGGGCGCGGCTGTTGCGGGAAGCGACCGCCGGCCGTCCGACGCTGCTGATCGTCAACGACCGCGCCGACGTGGCAAGGCTCGTCCGCGCCGACGGCGTCCACGTCGGCCAGGATGACGTTTCCATCAAGGACGCGCGCACGATCGTCGGTCCGGACGCGCTGGTCGGCGTTTCCACGCATTCCATCGAGCAGGCCCGGCAGGCTGTGCTCGACGGGGCCAACTACATCGGCGTCGGTCCCACATTTCCATCGGGAACGAAGCAGTTCGCGAAGTTTCCCGGGCTCGATCTCCTGCGGGCGGTGGCGGCGGAGATTCGCTTGCCGGCCTTTGCGATCGGCGGGATCAATTCGGCCAACGTCGGCGCGGTGATGGCGACGGGCGTCGATCGCGTCGCGGTTGGCGCCGCCGTCGCCGCGGCAGATGATCCCGCCGCCGCGGTGAAAGAATTGCGAATTTTGCTGCGGAAGCCTGTGTAGGGTGGGCCGATCGCAGCGAGTCCCACCTCAACGCCAAATTACGCATGGTGGGGCTCACTGCGCTCGACCCACCCTACAATTTTTCCCCCGCCTTCACACCTTTTGCCCCCTCCCGCTTTTCTTTGAGTAGTTTGGCCACCAGGCCGTCCACCTGATATTCCGTCACCGGTCCGACGGCGACGCCGCGGACGACGCCTTGGCGATCGAGCACCACCGTGGTCGGATAGCCGGCAAAACCGACGACGTTGGCGACCGCCGTCCGGGTCACAAAGTCGCGGTCGGCGTAGGTCGGCAGGCGGATGTGCATTCGTTGCAGCAGCGCGGCGGTCTGCTCGCGCAACGGCCCGATTTCTTCGTCGGCCTCCGTCGCCCCGCAAGAGACCGCCAACAGTTTGAAATCGGCCACGTCGCGCCGCCTCCGGTAAAGATCGGCGATCTCGGGCAATTCCTCGCGGCAGGGCGGGCACCATGTGCCCCAAAAATTCAGCACCACGACGCAGCCGCGGAGGTCGGCCAGCGTCAAGTCGCTTCCGCCGCCGGTCAAGGGTTGCAGTTCCAGCTTTTCCAGCGGGTGGCCGACGCCTGGCGGCTGTTGAAACCCGCCCCCCGACTCGCCGCGACAGCCGAAACACGCCAGAATGGCCGCCAAACCAAGGAAAACCATGGCTTTCATAATCGCCAATCTACCACGCAGGGCAGTTTTTGGGTAGACTTCATCCTCATGCAACCGGCGCCGTACGAAGTCGAGCAGAAGTTTCCCGTCGCCGACCTGGGGGCGATCCGGGCGGGCCTGGAGGCGTTGGGGGCGAAGGTCTCCGCGCCGCGGGAGGAGGTGGACCTTTACTTCGCCCATCCGGCGAGAGATTTCGCCGCCACCGACGAGGCGCTGCGGCTGCGGCAGAAGGGCGCGAGCGGTTTCATCACCTACAAAGGCCCGAAGATCGACGCCGCGACAAAGACCCGGCGGGAGATCGAGTTGCCGCTGGGCGAAGGGGCCGACGCGACCGCGGCGTGGCGCGGCCTGTTGGAGGCGCTCGGGTTCCGTCCCGTCGCCGAGGTGCGCAAGTCGCGCTGCAAGGCGTTTGTCGCCTGGGAAGGGCGGACGATTGAGGTCTCGCTCGACGCGATCGAGGGCTTGGGGACGTTCGTCGAGTTGGAGCTGATGGCCGCGGCGGCGGAGTTGGAGCCCGCCAAGGCCCGCTTGGCCTCGCTGGCCGCCAAGCTCGGCCTCGTCCGCAGCGAGCGCCGCAGTTACCTCGAACTGCTGCTGGAGGCCGGGAAATGAGTTTCTGGCGCGACAAAGTCGTCCTCGTCACCGGCGGGTCGAGCGGACTGGGGCGAGCGATCGCCGACCAGTTCGGGGCCGCCGGCTGCAAGGTCGCCGTCGCCGCGTTGGAGGCCGATGCGGTCCAAAAAGCCGCCGCGGAAATGCAATCCGCCGGCGTCGATGCCCTGGCCGTCCACGCCGACATCACCCGCCAAGACGACGTTGATCGAATGATTGGCGAAACGCTTGAGAGCTTCGGCCGGCTCGACGTGTTGGTCAACAACGCCGGACGTTCGATGCGCGGCAAAGTGCTCGACACCACGCCGGAGCAGTTTCGCGAGTTGATGGAGTTGAACCTGATCGCGTTGGTTCGCTGCACCCGCGCGGCCGCGCCGCAATTGCTCTTGCGGCGGGGGCACGTGGTCAACATCGGCTCGCTGGCGGCGAAAGCGGCGTCGCGCTGGGTGGGGGCGTATCCGGCCACAAAGCACGCTGTCGCCGCCTATTCGCAGCAGTTGCGGCTGGAACTCGGCCCGCAAGGGTTGCACGTCTTGTTGGTCTGTCCCGGTCCGATCGAGCGGCAGGACGCACGCCTCTATCCGCTTGAAGGGCTGGAAGGCGTGCCGGAGCGGGCCCGGCAGCCGGGGGCGGGGGTGAAGACGCGGGCGATCCCGCCGCAACAGCTTGGGCAGGCGATCCTCCGGGCGTGCGAGCAGCGGCGGGCCGAGTTGGTCCTTCCCCGCTCCGCGCGGCTGGTGTTCGCCATTTCGCAGCTTTGGCCAGCCCTGGGCGACTGGATCGTGCTGCGGAAGACGTAAGGGAGGAAGGGATTGGGGATTGGAGATTAGCGAAGATGAACCAACGCGAATTTTGGTCGGTCGCCTTGTGCGGGATCGTGGTGCTTGCCGCTTGTCGCCCGGCGATCGGGGCGGACTTCGCGTCGGCGGCAGAAGCGGTCCAAAAGGGCGATTCGCTTTTTGAGAAACGCGACTTTGCGGCGGCGATTTCCGCCTACACGGCGGCAATTCAGATCGATCCGAAGAATGCCGCAGCGTATAGCGGGCGGGGACGCGCGTACGCGGCAAAGGGCGAGCCCGACAAAGGCATCGCCGATTGCACGGAAGCGATTCGCCTCAACCCGAAGCTGGCAAAGGCGTACCATGGCCGGGGCATTGCCTACCGCAAGAAGCGCGATTTCGACAGGGCCATCGCCGACTTCACCGAGGCCATCCGGCTCGACCCGAAATACGCGAAGGCTTACCAAGGCCGCGGCCTGGCTTATCAGAAGAAGGGCGACCCCGACAAGGCCGCCGCCGACTTCAAAGAGGCCAACCGCCTCGCTCCGCGGAGGTCGCGATTGGTGACTGTTCCAATGAACCCGCATCTGCGCGTCCCGTATAAGCTGATGCCTTGGCTGACGCCGATCTGCATGTTCATCCTTCTCGCGGCCGCTCTCCTTCATTGGCAACGCGCTCGGCACTGGTATCTCGTGGCGTTGGCGACTGGCGCCGCTCTGGTCGCGCTTAGCATGATTGCCGAAAGAATTGGCGAGATGCCGTTGCACGGACGCACCGCGGCCGAGATTGCCTCCGGAGCGGTCCAGGCCAACGAAAGCCTTATAGGCATCGGCGTGCGGACGTTAATCTGTGGCGTCGCCGTCGCCGCTGTCGGCGGCATTGGCGCAATCTACAGGCTGATCGGGCTGAACGACCGCGCGAGCGACCAGCCGCCGGACACGGCGTCGGGGGACGAGGAGTTCCAGAGGTTTTAGGGAAGACAGTAACTACTCCGACGAGGTTGAACTCGATGGCTGCTGCGTTTGGTCCGGGCGATTGGCCCTTCATTCAGTTCATGTTGGTGATTTGGCTGGGAGCGATCGGCCTGTTCATCCTCCTCGCGGCCGCTTTCCTTTACTGGCGGCGTACGCGGCACTGGTGTCTGATGGCACTGGCGATCGGCGCGCTTCTGGTCGTGCTGGGCACGATTCCCTCAATTCTTGTCGGACTGGGCATCGTGGCCGCAAAAATTTGGGGGATTCTGTTTCGTGGAGACGCCGCGGCCCAGATTGTCTCAGGATCGGCCCAGGCCGGCCAAAGCCTAACGGCGCTCGGCACGTGGGCGGTATTCTGTGGTTTCGTCGTCGCTGCCGTGGGCGGCATCGGCGCCATCCACTGGGCAATCAGACTGAGACCACGCGACTGACCAGCCGCCGCCTGCCCGTCCGCCGAGGCGCTCCGCGCACGGGCGCGGCTCCGACGAGCGGGGCATCCCAAAAAAACCTCTGCTTTTGTTGCGTCTCCTTCCCCTCCCGCCTTCCTTTGCGCCTTTGCATGAGTCTTTTTCGCCCTGGTCCTTCCTCCCCCCCTTGCCGGCTGCCCGCCAATCTGACACGATAATGGTTCCATCACGCCTTCCCCAGGAGATTGCCATGTCCGCTTTTCCAGACATCCAGAAGATCCGCTTCGAGGGGCCGAAATCCGCCAACCCCTTGGCCTTTCGCTACTACGACGAGAATGAAGTCGTCGCCGGAAAGACGATGAAAGACCATCTCCGCTTCAGCGTCGCCTACTGGCACACGATGCGCGGCACGGGCGGCGATCCCTTCGGGCCGGGCACGATGGTCCGGCCGTGGGAAGGAAACGAAGACTCCGTGGACAACGCCATCCACCGCGTCCGCGTCGCCTTCGAGTTCATGGAAAAGCTCGCCGCGCCCTTCTTCTGCTTCCACGACCGCGACATCGCCCCCGAGGGCAAAACGCTCGCCGAGACAAACAAGAACCTCGACTCCGTGGTGAAGGTGGTCCGCCAAGAGATGGCGCGGACGGGCATCAAGCTCCTCTGGGGCACGGCCAACCTGTTTAGCAACAAGCGCTACGTCCACGGCGCGGCGACCAGCGCCAACGCCGACGCCTTCGCCTTCGCCGCCGCGCAAGTGAAAAAGGCCCTCGAAGCCACAAAGGAGTTGGGCGGACAGGGCTACGTGTTCTGGGGCGGACGCGAAGGCTACCAGACCCTCTGGAACACCGACATGAAGCGCGAACTCGACCACCTCGCCCGCTTCATGCACATGGCCGTCGATTACGCAAAGCAAATCGGCTTTGCGGGCCAGTTCTACTTCGAGCCGAAGCCGAAGGAGCCGACGAAGCACCAGTACGATTTCGACGCCGCCGCCTGCATCAATTTCCTCCGCGCCAACGGCCTGGAAAAGCACGTGAAGCTGAACATCGAGACGAACCACGCGACGTTGGCCGGCCATGCCGTCGAGCACGAGTTGGAATACGCCGCCGCACAAGGCTTTTTGGGCTCGATCGACGCCAACTCAGGCGATCTGCTCCTCGGCTGGGACACCGATCAGTTCCCCACCGACGTCTACTTGACGACGAAGATCATGCTCGTCTTGCTGCGGCACGGCGGCTTCAGCACGGGCGGACTGAATTTCGACGCCAAGGTCCGCCGCGAGAGTTTTGAGCCGATCGATCTGTTTTACGCGCACATCGGCGGGATGGACGCCTTCGCCAAGGGCCTGAAAGTGGCCGCCGCCATCCTCGCCGACGGCGAATTGGCGCGGATGGTCAAGGAGCGCTACGCCTCGTGGGATTCGGGCGTTGGCGCGGAGATCGAGGGCGGCCGCCACAACTTCGCCTCCTTGGAGCAATACATGCTCAAACAGGGCGACGTTGCGGCCAACGCGAGCGGCCGGCAGGAGCTGTTTGAAAACGTGGTGAATCGCTTCGTTTTCTGACGGAGCGGGCGCGATGCGCGGCGGGGGGAACAACGTAGGGTGGGCCGAGCGGCAGCGAGTCCCACCAGAGTGCGGCCGGCCTCGCATTGCTTCGCCCGCTCAGTAATTGAACTCGACGCCGCGGCGGCGAAGTTCGCCGACCAGTTGCGGCGTTGAGGTGTATTGCACGGCGTCGAAGCCGACCGCGCGCGCCCCGGCCACATGCCCGGCAATGTCGTCGACGTAGAAGATCCGCTCCGGCCGGCAGCCGGCCAACTCCGCGGCGGCGTGAAAAACTGCCGCGTCGGGCTTGCAGACGCCGATGCGAAAGCTCAGGGCATAGATCGAAAAACTCCCCGCCAGCAGCAGGTAGCGGCCAAGGCAGTATTCCCAGTGCGCTTGGTTCGTGTTGGAAAGAATGCCCATGCGATGTCCGGCGGCGGCAAGCTGGGCGACCACCGGCACGATCGACAGATTCAGCGTGAACATGTCGCTGCCCGCCAGCAGCAGGGCGTCGAAGTCGGGCCGACTGCCGGTCCGCTGGCAAAACAGATCATAGAACTGCCGGCTGGAAATCCGGCCGCACTCGTAATCCAACTCCAGCCCGCTGGTGTAGAGGACCTCGCGGACCATGGCCGGATCGACCCCGGCCGTCTCGCCCATCTGCCGGCACATCCGCTCGATGTCGAAGTCGAGGATCACTTTGCCGAGGTCGAAGTAGAGAAATTCCGGGGGCATTCGCGCGCTCCAAGGGACTCTGATTCCGATAAGATAATTGCGCGCGGGGGTGAAGGGGAAGGGGTGGCGGGGGAAAGCACGAAATCCGAGTATCGAAATCCGAAACAAATTCAAAATCCGAAATTCCAAAGATGGAAACAGCGGTTCTTGACATTTTGATATTGAGTTTTGGGTTTGTTTCGGATTTCGTGCTTCCTCTCTTTCGCTCCGCTGTTTGCCGTCCCATCTCCTACCTTTCGCCGCCAAGGCGGCGTAGAATAGAAGCTCACTGCACCACGGAGAAAAAACATGCGATCGGACACCGTTAAATTGGGCGACGCCAGGGCCCCCCATCGAAGCCTGCTCCGCGCCACCGGCTTGGGCGATGCGGATTTCCAAAAACCGTTCATCGCCGTCTGCAACAGCCACGTGGACATCATTCCCGGCCACGTCCACTTGGACAAGGTCGGCCAGTTCATTAAGGAGTGCGTCCGCCAGGCCGGCGGCACGCCGTTCATCTTCAACACGATCGGCGTCGACGACGGCATCGCCATGGGCCACCTGGGCATGAAGTATTCGCTCCCCAGCCGCGAGTTGATCGCCGACTGCGTGGAGACGATGATCGAGGCCCATTGTTTCGACGGGATGATCTGCATCCCCAACTGCGACAAGATCGTGCCGGGCATGTTGATGGCCGCGGTCCGCTGCAACGTCCCCACGATCTTCGTCAGCGGCGGACCGATGGAGGCCGGCCGCACGCCCGAGGGCAAGAAAATCGACTTGATCGACGTCTTCGTCGGCGCCGCGGCGAAGCAGGAAGGCAAGCTTTCCGCCGCGGAGTTGCCGGCGCTGGAGCGGGCGGGCTGCCCCACCTGCGGCTCCTGCTCCGGCATGTTCACGGCCAACAGCATGAACTGCCTCTGCGAGGCCCTGGGCATGGCCCTGCCGACCAACGGCACCCTGCTGGCCACCAGCGCCGAGCGAAAAAACCTCTTCCGCCGCGCCGCCGAGCGGATCGTCGCCATGGCGCTGGAATTCGACAAGCGGGGCAAAGGCCGCGGCGTCCTGCCGCGGGAAATCGTCACCCGCGACTCGATCGACAACTCGATGATCCTCGACATGGCCATGGGCGGGAGCACGAACACCGTGCTGCACATGCTCGCCGTCGCCCGCGAGGCCGGCGTCGCTTACGACATGGAGCGGATCAACGAACTCAGCCGCCGCACGCCGAACATCTGCAAGGTCGCCCCCAGCAGCAACTATCACGTCGAAGACGTGCACAACTCCGGCGGCGTACACACGATCCTCGGCAGCATCCAGCGCGGCCGGCCGGGACTCCTGCATCTGGACTGCCCGACGGTCACCGGCAAGACCCTCGGCGAGAACATCGCCGCCTACGACATCCGCGCGGAGAGCGTCGCCGAAGAGGCCCTGGAAGCGGCGGGCGTCACCGCCGGCGGGCGACGCAACGCCGAGGGCATGAGCGTGCCGCGCGCGGTCCGCTCGGTCCGCGAATTGGACAGCGAGAAATTGGGCTTCGACCCCCAGGACTGCATCCGCGAGGCCGACAACGCCTACAGCGAGGAAGGCGGGCTGGTGATCCTTTACGGCAACTTGGCGCCGAAGGGGGCGGTCGTCAAGGCGGCGGGAGTGAAGCCCGAGATGCTCCGCCACACCGGCCCGGCGGTCATTTTCGAGGCGGAGACGGAGGCCTATGAGGGGATCGTCAACGGCCGCGTGAAGGCCGGCGACGTGGTGATCATTCGCTACGAGGGTCCCCGCGGAGGCCCCGGGATGCAGGAGATGCTCGCCCCCACTTCGGCGATCAAGGGCATGGGCCTGGACGGCACGGTGGCCTTGGTGACCGACGGCCGTTTTTCCGGCGGCACGGCCGGGGCGTGCATCGGACACGTCAGCCCCGAGGCGGCCGCCGGCGGCCCGATCGGACTCGTCCAGCCCGGCGACGTGATCGAGATCGACGTGCCGAATCACGCGCTCTCCGTTCGCCTTTCGGCGGCGGAGTTGGCCCAGCGGGCGAAGGGATGGAAGCCGCGTCCGCCGCGATTCAAGACCGGCTGCCTGGCCCGCTACGCGGCGATGGCGACCAGCGCCGACACCGGCGCCGTGCTGAAGTGGGATTGACGTCCCGGCTCGCGATCACCGCGGCTTCCATCGCCGCCAGACCCAAGCCGTGAAAAAAGCGAGCACGGCCAAGGCGAGGACGGCCAACCCCAGCCGTGCCAGCCAGTGCTCGACCCGATGCCAGTTGGCGCCGGCCAAGTAGCCCAGCAGCACGGCGCCCGCCGACCAGAGCAATCCGCCCAGCACGGTATAGAAGAGGAAGATCGGGTAGTAGAGATTCGAGGCGCCGGCGACAAAGGGAACAAGCGCCCGCAGCACCGGCGAGAGCCGCCCGAGGAGCACGGCCTTGCCGCCGTGGCGGCGAAAGAAGGCGTCGACGCGCTTGAGGTGTTCGGCGCACAGCCCGAGGCGGCCGCCGTGGCGCAGGACCCAGGGGCGATGCAACCGGCGTCCGCACTGATAGCCGACGAGATTGCCGCCGATGGCCGCCGCGGCGACGATCATCATCGCAACGTCCAGCCGCAAGACGCCTTGGCCGGCGAGGAAACCGCTGAAGATCGCCGTCGTCGCTCCCGGCGCGAGGAAGCCGATGAAGGCCGCCGACTCGAAGAAAACAACAAGGAAGACGATCAGGTACGCCCAGGGTCCTAACTGGCCGACGACGTCGAGCGCGCGATCGAGCATGATGAACCGCTGCGAGGTTATTCCCCGGCGGACGATTCCGCGGCGATTTCAGCTTCCGCCGATGGATGGCCGTGACAACAGCAATGGGCCTGTTTGACGATCCGCAGTCCCTGGAAGAGGACGAGGGTAATCAAGCCGATGACCCAGACAATTATCGCGCCCAGGGCGATGTACACCAGCACCAAGGCGCCGGCGTCGTCGCCCATGGCGTGCAGAATGAGCGTCGTCGCAAAGAGCACGGTCACGGCGATCGGCAGAATCAGCAGCGCGGCCAGCAGGGACAGAATCGCGTGGGCACAGCAGTTTTTTTGGCACATAACAGTTCCTCCGGTTGTGCCAATTGTGCGTGGCGTGGGGCCGCTTGTCAAGCCGGCGGGCCGCCGGAAAAGAGGAAGCCACGGATGAAACACAGGTGAAACACAGAGAAGAAGCAGGTATTTGTCTTTGTGCTTCGGCATGGCAGCCGCCGCCGGACTTTTGCCCCCCTTTTCCTTGACAACGCCCCCCGGGGGCACACAATGGAGGAAGCGGAAAGGGCACTCAGCGGAAAGTCGAACCCCATGAATTCCATTGCGTTTGGCCGCGGGAAGCTTCTCGTCGCGGCGCTGGCCTGCTTGGCCGCGTCGGCGTTGGCCGCCCCCTGGGCGTCGGCCGCCGAAGTGCTCATGAAGGACGGCCGTCTGCTGCGGGGAAAACTCGGCAAAGTCGGCGGCCTGGCCGACCTGAACTTCTTCGCCACGGCCGACGACGCCGAGCAGTTGAAGCTGATCGTCTTCCTCGACGACGACCTGCGGCGGACATTCGTTCCCCAGCGGCAAATCCAGGAGGTCCGCCCGGACAGCTCGACGCAAATCGAAGAAAAGTTCCACGTCCGGCAGCGCGCGGCCAGCGACGGGCCGGCGGTGCGGACGGTCGGGCCGATCCTGCACATCCAGCCGTTCGACGAATTCGGCCGCCGCATCGTCACGATGAACACCGTCGCACGGCCCGGTGGACATCATCCAAGGCATCACGGAGATCACGCCGCAATGGACCAAGGTGGAGGGAATCACCTACATGTGGGACATGCGGATCGCCACCAGCTCGATCCCCCGCGACGTCCTCCACAAGGTGCTCCTCCGCCAGGCGGGCGACGCGAAGAACATCGACCAGCGGAAAAGAATCGCGCGATTCTTCCTGCAAGCGGAGCGGTTCAAGGAAGCCCGCGAGGAATTGGAGGCCATCCTCGCGGCCTATCCGGAGAGCACGGAAGTGAAGGAGCAATTGGCCCCGACGATCCGCTCGCTGCGGCAGCTCGACGCGCAGCGGTTGCTCGGCGAGTTGAAGCAGCGGCGCGCCGCCGGCCAGCACGAGCTGGTGCTTTCGACGCTGAAACGGTTTCCTTCCGACGACGTCGCCGGCGAGACGCTGCAGGCGGTGCGGGAGTTGATCCAGGAGTACGCGGCGACGCAGGCGCGGCGGACGAAGGCCCTGGCGGAGATCGCCGCCCTGTTGGCGAAAGCGAAGGACCCGGCGACGCGGCGGGCGGTCCGGCCGCTGGAGGAGGAAATTGCCGCGGATCTCGGCTTCGACACGCTCGACCGCATGGCGGCCTTCCTGCAAAACGCCGACGATCCGGAGATGTCCGGCGACGACAAGCTCGCCCTGGCGATCAGCGGTTGGCTGCTGGGGCCGGACGCGGCGACGACCAAACTGAGCACGGCGCTCTCCTTGGCCCGCGTCCGCGACCTGATTTGGCGGTATTTGGCCGATCCGCTCAAGCTCAACCGCGTCCGCATCGGCCACGAATTGTTCTCCGAGGAAGCGGCGACGCCGCAGATGGCGGCGAGCCTGCTGGCCCACATGAAGCCGCCGGGCGAACCGCCCGAGCCAGTCTCCGAGAAGACGCCGGGTTACTTCGAGATCGAAGTCCCCGTCCTGCCGAAGGAATCGCCGCGCCGCTATTTCCTCCAACTCCCGCCGGAATACAACCCCTATCGCCGCTATCCGATGATCATCAGCTTGCACGACTCGGGCAGCACGGCCCCGCGGCAAATCGACTGGTGGGCGGGGAGTTGGGGGAAAAATGGCCGCGAGGGGCAGGCCGCCCGCTGCGGATACATCGTCATGGCTCCCGAGTGGACCGCCGAACACCAGGACAAATATGGCTATTCCGCCCACGAACACGCCGTCGTGCTGGCCTGCTTCCGCGACGCCTGCCGCCGCTTCGCCGTGGACACCGACCGGGTGTTCCTCAGCGGGCACGGCATGGGCGGCGACGCGGTCTGGGACATCGGCCTGGCGCACCCCGACCTGTGGGCAGGCGTCATTCCCGTCGGCGGCGAATCCGACCGCTTCTGTTCACGCTACACGGAAAACGCGAAGAACTTGCCGTTCTATCTCGTTTGCGGCGAACTGGACGACAACCGCATGGCAAAAAACTCCCGCGATCTGAACCGCTATCTCCAACGCGGCTACAACGCCACCGTGGTCGAGTATTTAGGGCGCGGCCGCGAGCATTTCTACGAGGAGATCTTGCGGCTGTTCGACTGGATGGGCCGCTTCCACCGCGACTTCTTTCCCCGCGAGTTCACTTGCACGACGATGCGCGAGGGGGACAACTTCTTCTGGTGGGTCGAACTTGCCGCGCTGCCGCCGCGGGCGATCGTCAATCCCAGCGAGTGGCCCCCGCCCCGCAACCTCCAGCCGGTGCAGGTCAAAGCCAACGTGACCGCCAACAACAACCTCTCGATTTCGACCGGGGCCGGGCGGATCACCGTCTGGCTCGCCGCCGGAATGCTCGATTTCAAGCGGTCGATGAGCATCCTCGTCAACGGCCGGAAGATGAACAACCGTTCATCGAACCTGGCGCCGAACCTGGACACGATGTTGGAGGATGTCCGCACTCGGGGCGACCGCCAGCATCCGTTCTGGGCGAAATTCGAGTGTCCGACCGGCCGGCTCTCCCTGGGGCAGCCCGACGGCCCGTCTACTTCCCTGCGGGGGAAAATGCAGCCATAACCCCCCCCTGAGTGAGGGCTATCTGATCGGTTGATCGCGAAGACGGACCGTGGTTTGCACATTATGAGTAAACATCATAGTGCATAAAGACAACCGCGGTTTCGCTTATATCGCCGCCGTTGCACCAGGAAAAAACCGAAAAAGCGATCCAGACTGTTGCAGTTTTCGCAGCGATCGGGCATAATGACAAAAGGTTTGCGTAACGCAGCGGAAACCTTGGAAACAGAGGCCGTCATTTGTTTGACGCGCGGAGTGGAGGGATCTGAAAATGAGTACGAAGCCCGTTGACATTTTGTCGATCAGTTCGGTCCAGAAGAGACGGTTTCCGGCGGCGTGTTTCATCGCCGGAGTCTTCATTTTGTTTGCCGCCGAGGTCGCTGTGTTTTTCGGCGCCAGCTACTGGTTGGGCTGGCGTTTCCTGGTGAACGTCTCTGTCGTGACCGGAGTGCTCGGGTTGTGCGTCATCGGGCTGGCCGTCGTCCGCTATGCTGCGGTCGTGGCGCGGCGGTTGGACCAGGACGAGTGTCTTGACGATGAGCTTTCCGCAGGCTTGCTCTTGCTTGTGGCCGGCGTTCTGTTGTTGTTGCCGGGCATCATTACCGACACGTTGGGGCTGGTGCTGTTGTTGCCGGCGACGAGGCGGTTCATTGTTGCGGCGATTCACCGGCGCGCAGCGAGCGCCGAGCCTCAGGCGGTCCCGGCGGGGATGTATCCTCGGGCGCTCCGCATCGACGAGTCGGTCGCCGAGGGCGAAGAGGCCCCGCAGACCCTTGCCTTCCCGACGAAGACGCGGGCCGCTTAAGGGCGACAGTCGTCGAGGCCGAAGCTACTCCATGTTCGCCGGCGTCGGCAGATGCAGCCGCTTGATGCTGCTCTTGAATCCTTCCCGGCGGCCGAAGGCCAGCAGCGCTTGCTCGCACTTGGGCCCTCCATCGGTCACGGCGGCTTGAACGGCCACATGCCGGCTCTCCATCTCCTCGTCGACCGCCTTCTGCTTCTGTTGCGGGGAGGCGTTTTCGCCGAGTTGCTGCGCCAGACGGTCCGTAATATGCTCTCCCTGTTTTCTCCCCTTCTCGAAGATCTTCTTGTCTTCTTCCGTCTCGAGAGACTTGGGATCGAAGGCGATCACCCGCAGCTTAGGCTCTTCCGACTCCTCCGTCGTCGGTTTTGTCTTCGCGACGGCCGGCTTCGGCTTTGGTTTCGGCGGCTCGTTGCTCATCAACACCAGGCCAATCGCCATCAGCAAAACGAGCAGCCCGCCGCCGGCCATGACCATAATGCCGACCTTCGTGCCGTCGGATAGGCTGCCCCACCAGCCGCCGGAAGACCGTTTCTTCGCCGCGGACCTTGCCAGAGCGGCCGTCGCCGGGGCGATCAGCCCCGGGACCTCGCCGGCCGGCGCCCAGTCCTTCATCGCGTCGGTCCACACCAGGTCGTCGGCGGCAATCTGGCCCGCGGCGGCCATTTGCATCAGCGTCTCCTGCGACACGGGGCCGCACTGACGATCATTCTTTACGTAATGCCATTCCGCCATGTTTTACATCCTCCGCATTTGCAGTTCACTTGCATCTGGACGTTCGCAAAGCACCGCTTCAAGCTCCCCCTCTCCCTTCGGGAGAGAGAACCTTGCCGCGGCGCTTCGCAAAGCCATCGTCCTATTGTAAATTACTCGGCCCTCGGACGAAAGCCCGCAACAACCGCCCGCACCGCAAGGATCAACGCCTCGATCTCGGAAAACGCCGCCGGGTCGTCGGCGGGCCGCCGCACGACGACCACTCGGCAGCCCTCGGCCCGGGCCGCCGCGAGCTTTTCCGGGACGCCGCCGGCGGGGCCGCTGTCCTTCGTCACCAGCGTTCCGATGTCGAAGGCCCGGATCTGGCGGCGGTTCTCTTCCACGGAGAAAGGGCCGCGGCCGGTGACGATCCATTCCTCCGCGACGCCGGAGAGGCGGCAGGCGCAGGAGCGACTCCGGCCAGTCCAGGGCGCGGACCACCAGCGGCAGGCCCGTTCGCCGCGACGCCGCGACATAGGGCGTCAGGTTCTTCGTCCCCGTGGTCAACAACACGGGCCGCCCGAGGGAGAAGGCCGCCGTGGCCGCGGCCGCGTGGTCGGCGGCGAACTGCACGTCGGCGCTCTGCGGATCGATCGCCGCCGGACGGAGAAATCGTAGATAAGGGATGTTCATCCGCTCCGCCGCGCGCCGGGCCGTCCGCCGGATCGTCGTCGCATAGGGATGCGTCGCGTCGACCAGCGCGAGGATCTTCCGCGCGGCGATCAGTTCGATCAGGCCGCCTTCGTCCAGCGGGCCCGAGCGGCTCTCGATCACGTCGTCCCGGCCGACATTCAGCGGAATCTCCGTCGCCCGGGAGACCAATACACGGCAGCCGATCGCGGCAAGCCCCTGGGCGATCTCCGCAGTCGAGCTTTCGCCGCCCAACAAAAGGATCATAAGCGATATCCTCTCGCGGTGACCATCCGGCCGTCGATCGCGCGGGTGTCGCTGTTGCCGATGATGACCGTGCTTCGCATGTCGATCTGCTGCTGGAGCAGGCGGTCCAGATCGGTCACGACGAGCGTTTGGCCGTCCTGTCCGGCGGAGGTGGCCATGCCCACCGGGGTCGAGCCGGGCCGGACGGCGCGGAAAATCGCGACTGCCTCTTCCAATTGGCGCATGCCGTTTCTGGCTGCGCGGATTATACAGGACCGCCACAAGGTCGGCGGCGGCGACGGCCTCGAGGCGGCGGCGAATGACTTCCCAGGGCACCAGCAGGTCGCTGAGGCTGACGGCGGCGAAATCCAGCATCAGCGGGGCGCCCAGGGCGGCGGCGGCGGCGCTGGCCGCCGTCACGCCGGGAACGACCTCGATCGGCACGTCGAGCCTCTCGGCGTGGGCCAACTCGATGGCCAGCCCCGCCATGCCGTAAATCCCGGCGTCGCCGGAGGAGACCAAGGCCACGGTCCGCCCCTCGGCCGCCCGCGCCAAGGCCGCGCGGCAACGCTCGACCTCCTCGGTCATGCCGGAGGAGATGATCTCCTTGCCGGCGGTCAAGTCGGCGATCAGTTCGAGGTAGCGGCGATAGCCGACGATCACCTGGCTTTCGCCGATGGCCTCGACCGCCCGGAAGGTGCGGTGTTGCCGCCCGCCGGGGCCTATGCCGACGGCATAGAGTTTTCCCGGGCGATGGCCACGGTGACGCCGTGGATTGTCGTCTTCGGGAGTAGTAATTGGGTCCTCCTTCCCGCCAGCAAGGCCGCCGGTTCGGCGACGGCGGGCAGATCGACCTTCTCTTGCACGCAGTGGGGAACGTGTAAACTCGCGGATCGTGTTTCGCAATTCGTCGGCAGCGACCAGCCGCAACGGCACGCCCAACGTTGCGCGGCCGCCAGCAGGCCCGCTTCCTCCGCCTTCAGATCGGCCGAGGCCAGCAGTCGCACGCGGGCCAGGTCGCAGCCGGCGGCGGCCAGGGCCTCCTCGACGGCGGCGACGATCGCGTCGGCCTCGGTCCCGCGGCGGCAGCCCACGCCCACGATCAAGTCCTTGGCCGCTTCGGTGGTGGTGGTGACAACCGGTTCGGCCCCGAGGATGTTGGCCACGGCGAAGGCCAGCTCGTTGGCCCCGCCCTCGTGTCCGCCGACGAGGCTGACGGCCCAGCGGCCGCCGACATCGACGACCACCACGCCGGGATCGGTCGTCTTGTGCCGCAGGCACGGGGCCACGGCCCGCACCACCAGCCCGACCGGCGCGACGTAGACCAGGCGTTCAAACCGGGGAAAAATCTCGCGCGTCAGATCGGCGATGCTGTGGAATCGCGCGGGCGTGGGGCAATTCGGTCACTTCGGCGTGGAGGAAGATCTCGACGACGATTCGGCCGGCGACAGGTCGGCCTCACCCTAACCCTCTCGCCAAGGGGAGAGGCGGACCGGACTTTTTCCATCCGCTCGGCGATGCGCGGCGATCCGCGCCCCGGCGTCGCTCAGGCTGATCAAGGCGATCTTCATGGGCCGGCCTCCCGCCGATGGCCGTGGGCGAACGTCTTGTCGTAAAGTCGCGAGGCGTGCGGCAGCGGACGGAGCAACGCCCAGCCGACGAGGAAGATCGCCGTCTTCGCGATTCCCGCGGCGGCGATCCGGCCGGACATGTCGGCCAGCCGTGCCGCGAATGATTTTCTCATCGGGCCAGGAGGCGTGATAGACCAGCGCCGCGGGACAGTCCGCGCCCGTAAGACTCGGCGAGCAGTGGCCGCCGCCTCGGCGATCTTTTCCGTGGAGAGGAAGATGCACAGCGTGGCCCGCGACCGGGCCAGCCGCGACAGCTCCTCGGCCGGCGGCATGGGCGTGCGGCCGGGCGTGCGCGTGAGGATGACCGTCTGGGCGATCTCCGGCGCCGTCAACTCGACCCGCAGCGCCGCCGCCGCCGCCTGAAACGAGCTGATGCCCGGCACGACTTCATAGTCGATCCCCAGCCGGTCCAGCGC
Organism: uncultured Planctomycetia bacterium; assembly: GCA_963791075.1. Classification (GTDB taxonomy): domain Bacteria; phylum Planctomycetota; class Planctomycetia; order Pirellulales; family Thermoguttaceae; genus CAWBRF01. The sequence continues at coordinate 214,536 of CAWBRF010000030.1, read as the reverse complement.
GTCCATCTGCTCGCCGATGGCCCCGTAGATCGCCGGCTCGCCGCGTGTGCAGGCGGACCACGTCGATGCCCTCTTCGCCGGGCCTGGCGAAAGACCTCGACGATCTCCTCCAGCGTCATTGCCGGCCGAATCGCGGCGGCGCGGCGTCCGGCGGCAACAACGCCAGCAACTGCGGGATTGACCAGCGAGCCGGCGTAGACGCAGCACCGCGCCTGCCGCAGCAGCCGCTGGGCCTTGACGGTCAACAGCTCCGGATCTCCCGGTCCGGCGCCGACAAAGTAAACCTTCATGGATTGTCCGCCTCGGTTTGCACCAGCAGGATGGAAAGGTAGCCCGTCTCGTCCGGGGCCGCGCGCAGCCGGCGCAGGTCGGTTTCGATCCGCTGCTGCGGCATTCCGGCCCGCGACACCCAGCACGGCGCGATCCGTCAGCCCGCGCCGCTCCAATTCGTCCAGCACCTGTTGCAGCCGGCGGCCGATCTTCATCAGCACGACCGTCCCGCCGGCGTCCAGCGCGCGGCGGAACGGCTCGAAGTCGTCCGAGGCGGGAACGATCGTGACGATCTGCTTGCCTTGGCCGACGGGAAAACTCGCCAGCGCCGCCGCCGCGCTGAAGGCGGTCACGCCCGGCACGGTCACGATCTTCGCCGCCGGGTCGATCGCCTGCAACTCCCGCAGCAGATAGATGTACGTGGAATAAAGGAGCGGGTCGCCGAGCGTGAGGAAGCAGCAATCCTCGCCGGCGGCCAGCGTCCGCTGCGACCTGGCCGGCCGCCTCGCGCCAACTCCGTCGCAGCACGGCCCGGTCGGCGGTCATCGGGAAAGTCAGTTCGTGGATCGCGGCGTCGGGCCTCAAATAGCGGGCGGGCGATTTCCAGGGCCACGCTCTCCGCCGCGTCGCGCGACCGCGGGGCATAGACGCAGCGGCAGCCGGCCAGCGCCTCGGCCGCCTGGACCGTGATCCATTGCGGATCGCCCGGCCCGACGCCAATTCCGTACAAGGTTCCCGCCGTCATCAGAGCATCGACCTCCGGATGAAGAGGACCAGGCAGAGCGAGGCGGCGTCGGCGGCGGCCAATTGCCGCGGGCGTCATCGGCCGAATCCGCTCGCCGCTGAAGGACAGATTTTCGCACAAGTACGCGCTTCGTGGCTCTCCGCCAGGGCCGCGGCGGCGCCGGCGATCCATTGCCGCCCCTCGGCGTCCGCCGCCGAGGACCGCCAGCTTGTCGAAGCGGCAGCAGCTCCTCGGCGCTCGCTTGCGGCGTTCGGCCATGGGCGCTGAGGATCCGCGCGTCGCTCCAATCGAGGCCCAGCCGGGCGAAGGCCAGCTTGCACGGAACTGATGCCCGGAATGAAGCGGCAACTGGCCCGGCCGAATCGCTCGACGACGCATCGGGCGAGGCTGAACAATCCCGGATCGCCGCTGACCAGCACGGCCACGCGGCGTCCGGCGGCGCGATGCGTTTCGATCGCCGCCAACGCCGCGGCAACGTCCCCTTCGACGGCCGATCGCTCTTGCCGCGCGGCATCGGGAAAAAGGTCGAGCAAACGTCGGCTGCCGACCAGCGCCTCGGCCTCGGCGACCGCCCGCCGCGCGGCGTCGGTGAGATACTCCGCCGCGCCGGTCCGCAGCCGACGACGACAATTTGCGGAAGGTTCATTGCCATGGCGAGAAATCTCCCGCGGCGCCCAGTTCCGCCCCAGACATGTCCGCCAACAGCACCGCGACAGGAAAATGGCTTACGCCGCGGCGGTCGCAAATTCGCCGGCAGACGGCTTGCCGTATCCGCTCGGCGAGCGGATCGGCCAGGAGAATCTTCTCCGCCGGCGGCAAGGCGGAAAAAATGCCTTCGACCGTCGGACTCTCCGCGGCCGGGCGAAAGAGCGTCTCGGCGTGCAGCCGCGCGACCGCTTCCACGGCGGGAGCGGAACGCGACCAATGCGTGTCCCATTGCCCCGCGGCGAGCTTGGCCAACTTGCCCGGATGGCCGACCAGCAAAACCGCCTCGAAGGCCGCGGCGGCGACGCGATCCAAGGCGAAACCCCAGGCGTTGCCGACTTCGATGCACTGCTGGTCGCCGAGCCGAAAGTGCCTTGCCGCGGCCTTGGCGCCGATGTTGCCGGGAACGAGCGCCGGGGAGCGAACGCCGCAGGCCGCGGCCACGTCGAACGCGCATTGCAGCGAATCGCAGATCGCCTTGCCGCAATACGGCCGCACGATCCCCGTCGTGCCGAGGATCGACAGGCCGCCTTCAATTCCCAACCGCGGATTGAAGGTCTTTCGCGCCGTCTCGCGTCCGCCGGGGATGGAGACCTCGACGCGGACGCCGCGGCGGGCGCCGCCCAACGCTTCTTCCACGGCGGCGGCGATCATTTGCCGCGGGACGGGATTGATGGCCGGTTGGCCGGGCGGGATTTGCAGCCCCGGCTTCGTGACCGTGCCCACGCCCTCCCCCGCCGCGAAGGTCACGCCCGCCGCGCCGCTCCAGGACGCGGCGACGACGATCTCCATCCCGTGGGTGACGTCCGGATCGTCGCCGGCGTCCTTGCGCACGGCGGCCGCGGCGGCGTCGGCGGTCGCGCGGCGAAGACGACGCCTGCGCGGACGGTCTTTCCGCCGGGGAGCGAGACCTCGACCTCATCGGCCGCGGGGCCGCCGGCCAGCAGCGTCGCCGCCGCCTTGGCCGCCGCCGCCGCGCACGTGCCGGTGGTGATGCCGCTGCGGAGCGTCACGGCGATTCTCCTTTCGCCGCGACGCCGCTGCTTCGGCCGATCCATTGCAGGATTTGCTCGCGCGCTTGCTGGACCGTCAACGGCAGCGGTTCGCTCCGCAGGCCGGCGGCGGAAAGCTCGTGAAAGACTTGCGCGATCAGCGGCAGACGCAGGCCGGCCTCGGCGGCAGCGCGGGCGTCGGCAAGGATTTCCTCCGGCGGTCCAACCTGCTGTACGCGGCCCGCGCCGCAGCACGTAAATGCGATCGGCGAGCACGGGCAGCAAATCGACGCAGTGCGTCGAGAGAATCAGCGTGATCTTCTCCCGGCGATTCAGCCGCAGGAGCATTTCGATCATCTGGGCTTCGCCGACCGGGTCGAGGCCGGCGGTCGGCTCGTCGAGGACGAGGATCGCGGGCCGCATCGCCAACACCCCCGCCAGGCACGCCCGCTTCTGCTCGCCGAAACTGAGGTGATGGATCGGCCGGCTGCCGAGCGGCGTCGCGTCGACGGACGCCAGGGCGTCGTCGACGCGCCGGGCGACCTCGGCCTCGGCCAGCCCAAGGTTCCGCGGCCCGAAGGCCACGTCCTGCTCGACCGTCGGCGGCGAAGAGTTGATCCGAGGGATTCTGAAAGACCATGCCGATCGAGCGGTACAATTCGGCCGGCGGCAGGCTCTGCGGCGTCGACTCCGCCGAGGCGAATCTGCCCGCGCTGCGGCCGCAGCAGCCGCATCAGGGCCTTCATCAGCGTGGTCTTGCCGGCGCCGTTGGCGCCCATGACGGCGACAAATTCTCCTTTCGCGGCGTGAAAGGAGATGTCCTCCAGCGCGGCGCACGCCGTCGGGATAGGCGTAGCCGATTCGCTCGGCTTCGATGGCCGGAAGTTCGCTTTGTCGGGTCGGTCACAGGAAGAGCCTTTCCGCCGCCAGCGACGGCCGCGATCAGCCGCGACGCACGCGGCGCACAACGCGGCGTTTCGCTCTCCTCAGCGGCGGAAGGCCGGCTTCCGGCTGACAGCCCTGGTAGCCGCGGGCGGTCATCGCCTCGTGGGTCCGCTCCGCCTGTTCGATCGACCGCAAGCAGGACGATGCCCGCCAGCCGGCCGGCCGAATCCAGCGTGCGGCGGAGCGTGGCGTGGCCCAGCCGGGCCCGCTGCGCCGCGAGCACGCTGGCGGCCTGCTCGAAGAGGGTGAAGATCGAGCGGACCATCAGCGTGGCGATTTCGATCCAGGTGCGTGGAAATCGCATCCAGCGCAGTGCGGCGAAGATTTCGTGGGCCTGCGTGAAAGTGGAGATGACCACGAGGACGCCGACCGATCCGAGCACCCGCGCGGCCAGCAGCGCGCCTTCGGCCGCTCCTTCGCGGCTGACAACCAGCGTCCAGGGGCCCAGCCGCAACGACCAAAGCGGCGTCGCGCCGGTCAGCAACGCGCAGGAGCGCAGCGACGACCAGCACGATCCCAAGGGAGCGGTCAGGCGGAGAGCACGGTTCGCCACGGGGCGCCGAAGGCCGCCAACAAGCCCAGCGAAACTCCCAGCGTGGCCAGCGGCAGGGCCGCCCGCGTCGAAAACAACGAGGCCAGGATCGCGGCCATCGCCACGATCAGCTTGACGCGGGCGTCCAGCCGCGCCAGCGGTCCACCGCCGGGGTTGTTGTCGATGGATAGGAGTTCGAGAATGCGGTGCATGGTCTGTTGGAGCCTAACTCTCGTTTTTCTCTCGCAACGGCGAACCCGGACCGAACAGGTTGCGGAAGTTGTATCCGACGACAAACCCGCCCACCGCCCCGGCCAGGAGGAACATGCACAACGAGAATGTCGCCCTGGTCCATGTTGATCAGGGGCTTGCTGGGCGGGCGGCCCGCGTCCCGGGCCATCTTTTCCATGACCGTGTCGTCCACCCCCTTCCACTCCTCGCCGTGCCGGCGTCAAGGTCCCGCCGCCGAGCAGCAACGAAAGCCGACAGCCGCCGCGGCGAGCAGCCGCAATACGTCTCTTCATGATATTTCTCCCGCGACGGACTGGCCCAGCGGCCGCGGATGGAGCAATTCGGGGCGGCGGGCAAGCACGAAGCGATACGCCCCGGCGGTGACCACCCCTTCGAGGATGCCCAAGGGGAGTTGCGTGGGCACGAAACTCAGCGCCGTGGCGGCGAACATCGTCCACAGCGACAGCGAGACGCTCTGGTGCAGCGCGCTGGCCAACTCGAACGAGGTCGTCGCGTATGTGGCCCAATCGGAGATCACGCCGGCCGCCATCGCCGCGGCAACGATCGGCACGCGCATCCGCCGCAGCAGATGGAAGGTGAAATACGCGCTGAACGCGCCCATCACCCCCATCGAAAAGACATTCGCCCCCAGGGTGGTCAGGCCGCCGTGGCAGAGGAACAGGGCTTGCAGCAACAAGGCGATGCTCGCCACCACCACCGTCGGCCCCGGTCCGATGAGCAAGGCGCCCAGTCCCGTGCCGCAGGGATGCGAGCAGGAGAAGGTCCCGGGGACGGGGACGTGCATGCAGGAGATGACGAAAATGGCCGAGCCGACCATGGCGACCAGGGCGGTGTATTGCGGCTCGACGGCCTGGCGGCGGCGGATCGTCGCCAGTCCCCAGAACGAGAAACGGCGCGGCGACCACGAACCAGAGACCGGCCCATTGCGGCGGCAGCATCCCTTCGTCGATGTGCATCGCCAGCGCCGGCGTCGGCCAGAGGACGACCGCGGCAAGGACCGCGAGGGCCAAAAAGAGACTTTTCGATTCATCCGGTTTTCTCCTCTTCGATTGCGGCCAATGCGTTGACCGCGGCAGCCGCCGCAGGGCTCCCGCCGCGCGATGTTGTGTTCGTGACGCAGCACAGGCCGCTCTCCCACAGGGCCAGCTTCGCTTCCCGGGCGCCGACCAATCCCACGGGCAAGCCGACCACCAGCGCCGGCCGCGGCCCGCCGTCGCGAACGATTTCCAAAATCTTCCACAGCGCGGTCGGGGCATTGCCGACGGCGACGATCGCCCCTTCCAGCCGCGGCCGCAGCGACTCCATGGCCGCCGCCGCCCGCGTGCATTGCCCCGCTTCCGCCGCGGCGAGGACTTCCGGACGGTCGATCGCGCAGAGCACTTCGCCGCGGACCTTGGTCAGGCCGGCCTGGAGCATTTTCACGTCGCACAGGACCGCCTTCCCCGCCGCCAACGCCGAGAGCCCGCGTTCCACGGCCTGGGGATGAATCCGCAGCGATCGGGCGAAGGAAAAATCGGCCGTGGCGTGGACGATCCGCGCGACGATCTTCCGTTGCCGCGGCCGTCTCTTCACCACCGCCAAGCTGCCGGGCGATGATTTCATAGCTCCGCCGCTCGATCTCCTTGCCCAGCGTCGGCAGCGCGGTCGCGCACGTCCATCGCCGCCGTCAGCCGTTCGAGAACCAGGTCTTCAATCGCCGGGTCGTTTTCCAGCGTCGGCAGGACATCGAAGGCGACCCCGGGAAACTGGCGGCGGCACTCGTCCAACAACGCGGGGATGTCGTGCGTCACGTGCTGGCCCGAGTAGAGAAAATAAGGCATCAGCACGATCCGCCGCACGCCGGCGGCGGCCAGTTCGGCGACGCGATCGGGAATGTTCGGCCGCGCGATCGAAAAGAACGCCGGCATGACGCGCTCCATGCCCAGCCGCAGGCCGCAATCCGCTCGACCATCGCCATGAAACGGCGATTGACTTCCGCCGCGGGCTGCCGTGGCTGATGATGAGGAGGCCGGCGGCACAGGGGCGCGTCGTTCATAAGGTTCCTTCGCAGCAAGCTAAAAAGCGTTCGATGATTGTGGGACGCGAGGCCCAGTGCAAGTGGACGTAGCTGGCCAGCAGCCGGCCCTTTGCAAAGCCTTCCGCGACGGCGGCCCGCCGCCCGGCGGCGACGCAGCGAGTACGCCGGCCGCCAGCCTTCGGCCAGGGCGTCGTCGGCGACGATCTGGGAATAGTGGAATTCGTGGCCGCGGCAACCGTCGCCGGCGGCGCCCCAAAGCGAATCGCCGGCGAGCGAGACCTCTGCGTAGCCAAGCGACTTCAGCCTGGGGAGCATGGCGGTTTCCAGCGGCAGGACGCCGGCCATGATTTGCCGGACGCCGTCGAGGGTGCGGATCGCGCGGCCAAGGTACATCAGGCCGCCGCATTCCGCGTACACCGCCCGCCGCGAGGCGGCAAAGCGGCGGACGTCGTCGAGCATCGGGTGGTTGGCGGCCAGCCGCGCCGCGTGGACCTCGGGATAGCCGCCGCCGAAGTAGAGGCCGTCGAGGTCTTCCGGCAGGCGGCAATCGGCCAGCGGCGAGAACTCGGCCCACTGGGCCCCCGCCGCGGCGAGCGACTCCAGGTTGTCGGGATAATAGAAGTGGAAAGCTTCGTCCCGGGCGATCCCCAAGCGGACGCGGCGGCGAGTAGCCGGTCCCCCTCTCCCTTTGGGAGAGGGCTGGGGTGAGGGGAAGCTGGAGCGAGTTCCGATTTCCGGAGGCTGGCCTTTTCCGGGGCTCCCCTCACCTCGGCCCTCTCCCAGAGGGAGAGGGAGACCTTCTGCACAAGCTCCCTGGCAGTTGTCTATCGCCTCCGCGCGGGCGATCTCCAGCAGCCGCGGCATGTCGAGATGTTCCTGGCAGGCGTCGGCCAAGGCGTCGAGCGTCGCTTCGTCGAGGACGGATTCGTCGGCGGTTGTCAGGCCCAAGTGACGGCTTTCGAGCGAGGGCAACGACCCGCGCGGCATCGCCCCCAGCAGCGGCGGCAGCCCGGCTGAGGCCAGGGCCTCGTTCAACCACGCCACATGACGCGAGGAACCCGATTGATTGGCGATCACCCCCGCCAGCGACACCCCCGGCTCGAACTCGGCAAAGCCCTTGACGGTCGCCGCCAGGCTGCGGGCGGCTCCGTGGGCGTTGAGCACCAGGAGGATCGGGGCGCGCAGAAGCGCGGCGATCTCCGCCGTGCTGCCTTCCAGCGCGTTGGGCGAGGCCCCGTCGAACAGTCCCATCACGCCTTCGATCACCGCCAGGTCGGCGTCGGCGGCCGCCCGGGCGAAAAGCCGCCGCACGTAGTCGTGCGAACTCATCCAGGCGTCGAGGTTGTAGCAGGTCCGGCCGGAGGCCCGAGCGAGGTAGGTCGGGTCGAGGAAGTCGGGGCCGACCTTGAACGGTTGCACCCGCAGACCCTGCCGCACCAGCGCGCGAACGATCCCCAAGACGAGCGACGTCTTGCCGACGCCGCTTGCCGTTCCGGCGACAACCAGCCTAGGGGACTGTCCCAATTTTCGTTCGACGAAAATGGGCCTGTCCCCTTCGGAAGCCGGCCAGCTTTTCATGCCGTCGCCCTCCAGAGATGCCACCAGTGCGCGCGCCGAGGCGGAGCGATAGCCCGGCGGCAAGGAACATCGCCGCCGCGGTCCACATCAGGGCGTTGGCCAAGGGGATGTGCCGCGGGGCAAGCGGCACAAGCGGGTCGCCGATCGTCGGGGCGATCCATCGGCTGGCCGTCGTAGCTGACCGGTCCGCCGAGTTGCACGCCCAGGGCCCCGGCCATGGCGGCCTCGGCCAGGCCGGCGTTGGGGCTGGCGTGCTTTCGCCCATCGCGAAACAAAACGCGAACGGCCTGAAGCGGCCGCTGGCCGAGCAGCGCCGCCGCCAGGCACAGCAACGGCGCCGTCAGCCGCGCGGGGAGATAATTGGCCAGGTCGTCGATCCGCGCGGCCGCCCAGCCGAAGTGGGCATAGCGCTCGTCGCTGATGGCCGAACATCGAGTCCAACGTATTGATCGCCCGATAGACCATCGCCCCGACCGGGCCGGCGACCATCGCATAAAACAGCGGCGCGGCGACGCCGTCGATGGTGCTTTCGGCCACGCTTTCCACGGCCGCCCGAACGACGCCCGCTTCGTCCAACTCCGCCGTGTCTCGTCCGACGATCCACGCCACGCGGCGGCGGGCCTCGCCCAGGTCGCCGGCCACCAGGGGCCGGAAGACGGCCATGCTGTGCCGCGCCAGGTCCCGGGCGGCAAGGGTCGTGTAGATGACAACGATGGAAACGGCGTCGGCTGCCGCGGGCGAGGCCAAGGCAGCCAGCCGGATGGCCCCCCAGACCGCGCCGCCGACGATAACATACACCGCCGCCGCCACGAGCAACCCGGCCAATCGCCCACGGCGCGGCGAAAGCGACTCCAGCCGCGCCGCCAGAGCGGCGATGCCGCGAACCGGATGCGGCAGCCATCGCGGGTCGCCCAAGATCAAGTCGAGGGCGACCGCGGCCAGGATTTGTTGTTCCAGCGTCATGACAGTTTCATCAGGCGATAAATCGCCTCCATGTCCAGGCTGCGGCGGACGACGTCGGCCAGCCGGTCCAGGGCCGGCTCGATGTCGTACGGCGCAATCACTCTGCCCAGCGGAGAGAGCCCGCGGCGGCTCCGCAGGCGGTCGATGAACCAGCGGCGGAAGCGCGTCGGCGTCGAAAACGCCGTGGAGATACGTGCCCCAGACGCGGCCGTCGCCGCTGCCGGCCCCGAGCGAGCGGCCGTCCGCGGCCGACGAACAGGGGCGGCGAACCGTTGCCGCTGGTCCGGCCGTGATGGATTTCGTAGCCGCCGACCTCCAGGCCGGAAGGCGACGTGCGTCGCCGCGGCGCGGACGAGCGTCTTTTCGGCGGCCAGAACGGTGACGGCGTCCAGCAGTCCAAGCCCCGCCGGCGGCTCCACTGGCCGACTCCAGGGCCAGCGGGATCGCGGATCTCCCGGCCGAGCATCTGAAACCCGCCGCAGATGCCGACCACCTCGCTCTTGTCGCCGCGGGCGAGTTGCTCGATCCGCTCGGCCAGCCCGTTGCGGCGGAGGTAATCGAGGTCGGCCAGGGTGTTCTTGCTGCCGGGAAGGACGACGGCGTCGGGTTGGCCGCAGGTCGGATGCCGTGGCGGACGATCCGCAGCCGCACGTCGCTTTCGCCGCGGAAGGCGTCGAAGTCGGTGAAGTTCGAGATGTGGGGCAGATCGATCGACGGCGATTTCCACCGCCTCGCCGTTGCCGCCCGGCGAATCGAGCAGGCCGCTCTTGAACTCCACGGAATCTTCCTGCGGCAGGCCCAGCGACGGCCAGATAGGGAACGACGCCCAGGACCGGGCCGGCCGGTGCGGTCGGAGCGTGTACTCCAGGGCCGGATCGAGCAACCCGGCGTCGCCGCGGAAGCGGTTGACGATCCAGCCGGCCACCAGTCGCCGCTCCCAGGGGTCGAGCACTTCCAGCGTGCCGACGAATGAGGCGAAGACGCCGCCGCGGTCGATGTCGCCCACCACCAGCACCGCGGCGCCGGCATGCTGGGCCATCCGCATGTTGACGATGTCGTGGTGCTTGAGGTTCACCTCGCCGGGCGAGCCGGCCCCTTCCAGCACGACGGCGTCGAACTCGGCGGCCAGCGAGTCGTAGCACTCGCACGCGGCGGCGAAGGCCTGTCGGCTTGAAGCGCGACGTACTCGCCGACGCGCATGTTGCCCACCGGCTGGCCGCGGACGATCACCTGGCTGCCGGTGTCCGAGTTGGGCTTCAGCAGGATGGGGTTCATCCGCACGTCGGGTTCCAGGCGGCAGGCCTGGGCCTGGACGACCTGGCGCGGCCCATCTCGCCGCCCTCCCGCGTGACGAACGAGTTGAGCGACATGTTCTGCGCCTTGAACGGCGCGACCCGCACGCCGTCCTGGAAGCAGAATGCGGCAGATCGCCGCCGTCAGCATGCTCTTGCCGGCGTTGGAACTCGTGCCCTGGAGCATCAGGGCCGGCGGCCTTTTCTTATCGCGCGGATGATGGCCGCGGGCATGGACGCGGTCCCCTCTCCCTTCGGGAGAGGGTTAGGGTGAGGGGAAGCTGGTAAAGATTCTGCCACTTCACTGGTCGACGCGGCGGCGGGGGAATGCTCGGGGCGATCGAAGCCCAGGGGGGACGCGGAAACTTTGAAGCCAGCCGTCTCGGCGCCTCCCCTCACCCTAACCCTCTCCCGAAGGGAGAGGGGACCGGGCACGTTCAACCCAACCCCCCCCCGAAGCGAGAGGGGACCGGACACGTCCAACCCAAACTTCTCCCAATGCGAGAGGAGACGGGAAAGCGCATCGCAAAGCCGTTCGTTCTCCGCCTCCGTCCGCACGGCGACGCGGAAAAAGCGGTCGTCGAGAGCCTGCCCGGGGCCGAACGTGCGAATCGCAATCCCCTCGCTCAACAAGCGATCGGCCAGCGCCGCCGCGGTCAGGTCCGATCGGTCCAGCCGCGCGAGAAGAAAATTCGCCTCGCCCGGATAGACGTGCAGCCCGGGGAATTGTCGCAGCCGCTCGATCAATTGCCGGCGGAGGCGGCCCACTTCGGCGACGGTCCGCCGGGCGTAAGCGTCGTCGGCCAGCACGGCAACGCCGGCCGCTTGCGCCAGCGCGCCCACCGACCAGGGCGTCAGTTGTCCGCGGATCCGCGCGGAGAGCGACTCGCAAGCGACGGCAAACCCAAGCCGCAGGCCGGGAAAGGCGTAGAACTTGGTGAAAGAGCGAACGACGATCACGTTCTCCGGCGCGTCGCCGGCGAGCGAGACGTAGCCGTCGAGGAAATCGGCGAAGGCCTCATCGACGACAAACGTCGTCCCCGGTCGACGCGAGGCGACGGCGAGGAACTTGCCGGCGGTCGAAGGCCAGGCCGGTCGGGTTGTTGGGCTGGCCGAGCACGACCAATTCTCCCGCCGTGCAATTGCGGCTTCCAGAGCGTCCCAGTCGAGGACGGAAGCCGTTTTGCTCGTCGAGCGAAAGCGGCGCAACGCCGCCGCCGGCCCGCTGCGACGGCCGCCGCATAGTCGATATAGGACGGCATGGGAATGACGGCCCGGTCGTAGTCGCACGCCCGGGCCAGGGCGAAAAGGATTTCGCTCGATCCGTTGCCGACGACGATCCTTGCCGCGGGGATGCGATGGCGCGCGGCGATGGCCGCCGCCAACTCCGCGCTTTCCGGATCGGGATAATGGACCAACTGCGCGAAGGCGTCGGTCAAGGCGGCGCGGAGGCACTCCGGCGGGCCGAGCGGATTGACGCTGGCGCTGAAGTCGAGAATTTGCGGCCGCGTCGCGGCCCGACCGGGCAGCCAATTCTCGCAGATTTCCGCCATGTCCTGTCGCCACAAGTCACCTCACAGAAGAACCAGGGTCAAGGTCATGGCGGGGACGATTTCCACGATTTCGCACGCGGCGCCGAGGGTGTCGCCGGTGACGCCGCCGAGTTTGCGCTAGACGTAGGCGGCCAGGAGCATCGCCGCAATCAGCACGCGGCCGCCAGCGGCCAGCCCGCGGACTCCCATCGTCGCCCAGCCGGCGGCGGCCAGCAGGGCGACGGCCAGCAGCGCGGCGCCGACGCGCCGGCCTGCTGCCGAACACGGCCCCCAGCCCCTCCGGCCGCGCCGGAGGCAGCAGCGCCAGGTGGACGCAGATTGCCGCACGCCCGGCCAGCGGCATGAGCAACGCGGCCGGCCAAAGCCTTGCCGGCTCCAGCGACGCCAGAGCGAGGCGAATTTCAACAGCAACACGCACGCCACGGCGATCACTCCCATCGCTCCCACGTGGCTGTCCTTCATGATCTCCAGCATCCGCTGGCGGTTGCGGGAACTGAGCAGACCGTCGGCCGTGTCCGAGAGGCCGTCCAGGTGCAGACATCCGGAGAAGCTCAGCATGGCGACAACGAGCACGGCGGCGGCGACCATCGGCGGGGCGATTCGGGCCATTCCCCAGGCGATCGCCGCGGCCAGGCCGCCCAAGCAGCAGCCCGACGAGAGGAAAGAAGGGCACGCTGCCGGCCAGATCGGACTCGGCCGTGCCCCAAGTCGCCGGGCAGCGGCACGATCGGTGAGGAATCGGATTGCCGCCAGCAATCGTTTCATCGCGTTGGCCTTGGAGACGTGGGCTTCGTCGAAGGTGGCGATTTCGGTGAGGATGCGCTGGGCGGCCTCGACGAGGTTCATGGCCAGGGCGGCGCCCGAGCCTTCGCCCAGCCGCAGGTTCAAGTCCAACAGCGGCTCCTTTGCCCAGGTGCCGCTGCATGGCGGCGATGTCCCTGTTCCGCGCTGCGATGGGCGGCGACGATATATTCGATGGCCAGCCGGGCGGAGCGATTGGGCGATCAAGGCCGCCGGCGGTCGAGATGAAGCCGTCGACGACGACCGGCTTCCGCCGCGCCGCGGCGGCGAGAATGACCCCGGCGATGCCGCCGATCTCGAAGCCGCCGACCTTGGCCAGCACGTCGAGGCCGTCGCGCGGATCGGGGCGATTGAGCGCCAAGGCCGCCTCGACCGCGGCGATTTTCCGCGCCAACTGCCCGTCGTCGATGCCCGTGCCGCGGCCGGTCACGGCGGCGACCGGCTCGCCGCGCGATCGCGGCGACCACGGCGGTCGAGGGCGTCGTGTTGGCGATGCCCATGTCGCCGGTGCCGAACACGTCGGTCGCATCGGCCAGCGACTCGACCACCTCGATGCCCGCCTCGATCGGCCTGCGACCGCCTGGGCGCGGGTCATGGCCGGCCCGCTGGGCGATGTTGGCCGTGCCGGGGGCGACTTTCTTCGAGATGATCTTTCCCGCGGCGACCAGCGGGCCCAGGTCGGCGGCCACGCCCATGTCGACGACCACCACGCGGGCGCCGGCCAGCCGGCCCAGGGCGTTGATCCCCGCCATGCCGCCGCGAAGCCGTAGACCATCTGCGCGCGTCACCTCTTGGGGATACTTGCTCACGCCCTCGGCCGCCACGCCGTGATCGCCGGCCATGGTGATGATCGTCTTTCGCGCCGTCGGCGGACGGAGCGAGCGGGTCATGCCGGCCAGGTCCACGGCCAGGTCCATCAGCCGCCCCAGCGCCCAATGCGGCATGATCAATTGGTCCAATCGCTCCTTCGCCCTGCCGGCGCCAGGCTTCGTCCTGGGGGACAATTTCGGCGAGCGTCGTTTCCAGCAAACTCACGTCGTTGACTCCTTCAATTGCAGCGGGATGCCGCAGGAAACCAGCGTCACGCGGCCGGCCCGGGCGGCGATCACCTGGTTCGCCCGGCCCACCAGGTCGCGATAAAGCCGCGTCTGGGCGTTTTCCGGCACGATGCCCATGCCGACTTCGTTGCTGACGAAAATCGACCGTGCCGCGGCAGCGTGCCGCCGCGTCGAGCACCGTCGCGGCAATGGCGGACGACGGCGGTTTCGTCCAAGGAACCGCCGGCCTGCTCCGCGGCGTAGAGCAGATTGTTGATCCACAGCGTCGACGCAATCGACCAGCACGGCGCCGTACTCGGCGCAGCGGCCGATGGCGCCGGCCAAGTCCAGCGGCTCCTCGATGGTCTCCCAACCGCGGTCCCCGCCGGGCGGCGCGGTGCTGCTCGACGCGACGGCGCATCTCGTCGTCGATGACCGGACACGTGGCCACGAAGACGCGGCGGACCGGGCAGCGACTCGGCGAGCGTCTGGGCGTAGGCGCTCTTCCCGCTGCGGCAACCGCCGACGACTAGGACGATCTCAGCCATGAGCGACGCCTCCCGGAGAATCGTCGCCGCTGGAAAACGCCAACACGCCGCTGCCGTCGAAAAGATCGAGGACGACGGCGGCGGCGTAATCGACGGCAAAGAGCACGTAGTTCCGCGGCTCCAGGCCGAGCAAGTGGCAGATCATTGCCCGGATCACGCCGCCGTGGGTGACGGCCAGGACCGTGTCGGCCGGATCGCGGACCATGCGGTCGGCCGCGCTGGCGATGCGCTCGAAGAAGCCCTGCAGGCTTTCGCCGCCGGGAAAAGCGAAGTCGGGACTCGAAGGCCGCCCAGCGATCGACCAGCGGCCGGTCTTCGTCGGACAGGTCATCGATGCGGCGATTCTCCCAACGGCCGAAGTCGATCTCGCGCAGCTCGCCGTCAATCTCAACCGGCAGATCGAGGGCCAGCGCGGAAAACGTCTGCCGGCACCGCCGCATCGGGCTGCAATAGCACCGCCCGGGGGCGAACCGCCGGATCCGCGGGGCCAGAGCCTCGGCCTGCTTGCGGCCGGTTTCGTCCAAGGGCGGGTCCGCTGCGCCGACAAACCGTCCCGCGAACCGGGCGTCGACGCGTGCATGTCGCACCAAGATGAGACGGCTGGCCATCGGGGGAGGCTCCAAGAAAATCCATCCCTCGAACAGGACAGGCCTCGCGCAACAACGCAGCTTGACCCTTCCCTCGAAGGAACGCGCCGAAGCGCCTTCTGGTATCCTGACTTCCGAATCATCCTACTAGCCGCGACCTTCCCATTCGCCTGAGGCGAACAGTGGTCATCACACGACGGCGTTCGTCATCGGTTACAGTGGCGGGGCCGTGCTGGAGTTTCACCAGCTTCCCAGTTCCGACCACGGAACATTATCAGGATAAAACAACGCTTCGCACCTGTCAAGAGGGGGGAAGGCAGAAGGATGAATGCGGAAAACGGCGGTTTTGCTCTTTTTCATCCTTCATCCTTCCGCCTTCATCCTTCCTTTGCGGTGTATAATTACGTGGATTCCTTCCACCTTTGGGGGCAATGCTGGCATGTCCATCCTCGGCGCCGAAATCACCATTTTCCCAGAGACGCTCCTCGATCCGGGGGTGGCGGCGGCCGCAGACCGTCGCTGGATGGCGCTATATACCAAGGCGCGGCAAGAGAAGGCGCTCGCCCGCGACCTGCTCCGCCGCGAGGCGCCCTTCTATCTGCCCGTGGTAAAACAGACTTCGCTCTATCGCGGCCGCCGCCGGGCGCGGCATTTGCCGCTGTTTTCCGGCTATGTGTTTCTTTTCGGCACGGAGGAAGAGCGGCTGGCGAGCCTGACGACGAATCACATTTCGCGAATCTTGATGGTTCCGGACGCGGAGCAGTTGGTGGCCGAGTTGCGGAACCTGCGGCGGCTGATTGCCGCCGACGCCCCGTTGACCGTGGAGAGCCGCTTGGCCCCTGGGCAGAGAGTTCGCGTGCGGCAGGGGCCCTTTGCGGGGATCGAAGGGACGGTGCTGACCCGCCGCGGGCAGACGCGGCTGTTGGTGGCCGTCAATTTTCTCCAACAAGGCGCGTCGGTTGAAATTGACGACTTTCAACTCGAACCCATCGATTGAGTCCGCGGAGGATGGCGGCCCGCTTCCGTCGCAGCAGAGGGAGCAGGGCCAGCGCGGCGGCGGCGGTCATCGCCAGGGTTCCCGGCTCGGGCACGACGGCAAACTGGCCGTTGAGGCCGTCGAGGATGGCCCAGGCCGAATCGGCGTCCTCGCCGGTGTCGCTCGTGTTCACGCCCCAGTAGCCGGCATAGTCGGCGAGGTTGTCGCCCGAGTGCTCCGACCAGAATTGGGCAAAGGAGCCGAGAAATGGGCCCTTGGCGTCGGTTCCGACGGTGGAGCTCATGTTGGCGGCGTTCAGCCACGTGCCGGTCGAAGAATCGAACCAGCCGAGGAAGAGCGCGCCGGCGGGGGCGTCGGTTTGCGCATCGGCCGCGGACTCCACGTCCGGCGAATAATTCATCTGCAAGGCGAACGCGCCTTGGACTCCCTGGAGGTTGAGCACGTCGCTGCACAGGTACGCCTCGCCCAGCGGCAAGGGCGGATGTTGATTGTTCGCTTCCGTGTAGGTTCGCGTGCGCCACTGCACGGAGACCGTCGTCGCGTCGTCGCTGTCGTTCACGCCGGCCTCGAGGGTCGCCGTGCTCCCGAGGACGCTGATTCCGTTGCTTCCCGAGCCGACCGTCGTGGAGATGCCGGCGTAGGAGCCGCCGCCGGACACATTGACGGAGTACATGTAGCCCGCGGCCGAGGAGAAATTTTCATAGCTGGCATAGCCGCCGTCGGCGGCGATCAACGTCGTCTGCGCCGCAGCGCGATCCGCGGCGGCCAACAGGGCAACACAGGCCGCGGCGGCAAGAATCGTTCGGGACATGGGAGCTTCTCCTATCGGCAAAAAGGCGTTGCGTTGTAAGCGATCGGGTTTGTCTTGACGGTCTCAGCAAGGCTGCGAAAAATCGTGCAATCGGCGGCGGTCTTCGCGCGCGGCCGCCGGCGATGTCGTTTGGAGCCCTTTAAGCGGCCGGCCGCCGGCTGGGCCGCGGAATAAAGGGGAGGATGACGGGGACGTCGTGCGGGCTGCCCGCCGGCGACTCGCTTTCACGGTCGCCAACCATGCTCTCCGCCAGCGGAAGCGTCAGCGGCGCGGACGCCGGGACAAAGGCCATCGCCGGCGCCAACCGCGGCAGCGCCCAGCCGAAAATCCAAGCCGGATCCAGGGGCTTGCAAAGGTACTTCGTCATCCCCTGGGAAAGGGCGCGAAGCTCGTTGTCGACGCGGTACTCGTCGTCGATGAGAAAAATCCTCGCGCCTCGCCGGCTGCGGCGCAGCAGTTGGGCAAGGTCGAATCCGCTCATGTCGGCCAGTGCGGCGTTGACGATCCAAAGATCGATGTCCCAGCGGCGGACAAGCCGCAGCGCGTCGCTTCCCTTGGAGAGGAAGCACACGCTGACGTTGGAACTGTCCGTCACGCTGAGCAGTTCGTCGTAATCGGAAGAATTTGCGTTGACGATCGCGATGGTGATCGGTTGCGGTGAAGCATTGCTCATGATTTGGTTCCTATCCTGGTTCGTGGAAAGATTCAGCGTCGCTTTGTTGCGTTGCTCGACGGTTGACTGCTTATGCAGTCGGCGCGCAAGAGCGCATTGCCGCGGGCGATCGAAGCGGGAAGTCGTTGTGCTTGCGGCAGATAAGAAGCGAAAGATTTTTTTTCGCGCGCTTCGACGTTCGGCGATATCACTCCGACTGTTTGTCGGCGAACAGTTTTCCGGTTCGATTTGCACCAGCCAGCCCGGAGGAAACTGCGCGTGCACGCACAGGGCGGGCGGCGGCCTTCACGCTTCCCTTGCCCAGGCGTTTATGCCTCGGACGCTCCAGCGGGCGCGATCCCCCCCATAGCTGGGTGTGGCTCTCTGTTCGCCGCCAACTCCACGCCGCCGCGATTGCCGCCGCGAATCCCGAATCCTTAATTCCCCCAATCCCTTCCGCTTTCCTCTCTTCTCACCGCCGCCCCCGCCGGGTACGATAGAGGCTTGGCAGTCGTCCGAGGGCGCCGTTTCGCGTCGCCGTGGCCCGGTAGGGCGGGGAATGAACACGAGTTTGGTGAGGAACTTTCTGGCGCTGGCGGCCCGAATCATGAGCGGGGCCACGGCGCGCTGGATCGACAGCCAGCCGGACACCTGCCAGCGGGTCTACTTCGCCAACCACACCAGCCACCTGGACGCGATTGTCCTCTGGTCGGCGTTGCCGCAGGCGGTGCGATCGATCACCCGGCCGGTCGCCGCCAAGGACTACTGGACCCGCGGGCCGCATCCGCCGCTACATGGCCACGGAGATTTTCAACGCCATCCTCATCGACCGCACGGAAATCAAAGTCCACCACAGCCCGATCGACGTGATGGTCCGCGAGATCGGCCAGCAGTATTCGATCATTGTCTTTCCCGAAGGGGGACGGAGCGACGGCCGGGAGATCGGCGAATTCAAGAGCGGCCTCTACTACTTGTGCAAGAAGCGGCCGGATTTGGAATTGATTCCCGTGCACATCGACAATATGAACCGCATCCTGCCCCGCGGGCAGGTGTTGCCGGTGCCGCTGTTAAGCTGCATCACCTTCGGCGCGCCGATGTGGTTGATGGCGAACGAACCGAAGGCCCAGTTTCTCGAGCGCGCCCGCGACGCCGTGCGGCGGCTGAAGGAAATTTGAGGAAGGATGAAGGAAGACAAATTGCAAATTGAAAATTGCAAATTGAAGATTGCAAATTGGCGGGGTTTCGGGCCGTCGTCTGAAATCGCTTGCCGCAGTCTCGGCGGCGTCTTCCATTTTGCAATCGGGCGCCGTGCGAAGCATGGTCGTTTGCAATTTGCAATTTGCACTCGTGGCCGCTCCACGGGTTCTTCATCCTTCATCCTTCATCTCTCATCCCTCGTCGTGTCCGTCCTTCATCCTTCTTCGTCCTTCATCCTTCATCCTTCTCCCTTGGCTTCCCATGCCTGATCAACGGACTTTGGGACTGGTCGGCGGCGTGTTGATCGTCCTCCTCGCGGCGACGGTGTTGGTCCAGGCGCTGCGCCGCCGCCCGGACGCCGGCATCAATGCGGCGATCCTGGAAACCTTCCGCCTCCGCGTCCACGCCTGGTGGGTCCTCTGCTCCGTGTTGGCCGCCGCGTTCATCATCGGCAAGGCCGCCACGGTGGTGATGTTCGGACTGATCGCCTTCTGGGCGCTGCGGGAGTTCATCACGCTCACCCCCACTCGCCCCGGCGATCATCGCACGCTCTTTTGGGTCTTTTTCCTGCTCACGCCGCTGCAGTTCGTCCTCGTCGGCATGGCGTGGTACGAGGCCTATCAGCATCGTCATTCCCGTCTACGGGTTCCTCTTCGTCCTTGCGCGGATCGCCATTGCCGGCGACTACAAGCGTTTTCTGGAGCGGACGGCGAAGATTCAGGCCGGGCTGCTGATCTGCGTCTATTGCCTCAGCCACGCCCCGGCGCTGTTGACGCTGCAACTGCCGCGGAAAGACGACGGACAGTTCGATCTGGGGGCCAACGCCCGGCTGTTGTTCTTCTTCGTGCTTATCGTGCAACTCAGCGACGCCTTGCAGTACGCCTGGTCGCAGATTCCCAGCCGGCACGTCATCGCCCCGTCGATCAGCCCGACGAAGACCTGGGAAGGGCTGCTCGGGCGGCGCGGCGAGCGTGACGCTCCTCGGGGCGGTGCTCTGGTGGGCGACGCCCTTTCCCTGGTGGATGGCCGCCGCCATGTCCGCCGTGATCGCCATTTTAGGCTTCGCCGGCGGACTGACCCTCTCGGCGATCAAGCGGGACCGCGGCGTGAAGGACTACGGCACGTTGGTCGAGGGCCACGGCGGCGTGCTCGATCGCATCGACTCGATCTGCTTCGCCGCCCCCGTGTTCTTCCACTTCACCCGCTACTGGCTGATGTGGCACTGAGCGCCGCAAAGCGCGGCGGGAAACGGAATCGCGAAACCGCAAGCGGCGCGCATCGCGCGCGGTTTCGCCGGACCGCCCTGTCTATTCCGCAACCATCGGCCTGGCCGCCTCCATCAAGGGCGGGCGGCGCGGCCTCGGTCGAATGGACCTCGGCCGCCGGCGTCGCATTCCGCGCCGCCTGGCCCGGCGCATGCCAACCGGCGGCCGGCAGGACCGCCGCATCGGCCGCGGACGCCGGATTGATCGCCGCGGTGTGCGACACCGGCTTCACGTCGCCGTCGCGGTCGCGATAAATCAGATTCGGCTCGGGCCGCGGACGCCGGAGGTCGGCCAAGGGCAGCGGCTGAGGCGCTGCGGCGGAGGCCACGGCCGTGGGAGCGATGGCGGGAAAGCCGTCGCGAACCCAAGCCAGCCAGGTGTTTTGCAACGTCCCCAGGTCGGCCTCGCCGTAGTGTCGGTGCACGGCCTCCGACCATTGGTCCGACTGGAGGGCGTCGTCGAGGAACTGCACGTACTTCCGCCGCCCGCCGCGCTGGATGAGGTACTCGGCCAGCGAGTAGCCCTCGGCGTACAGCGGCATGACGTCGGCGGGATACTCGCTCATGGCGAACATTTGGCTGAAGGCGAGCCCTCGCCCGGTGCGGAGGAACTGCAAGAGCATCGTGCGGTGTTTCGCCTTTTCGCTGGCGCACTCCATGCTCGTCGCCCCGCCCTCGTCGGCCCAGCGGGGCAAGGGACGGCGGAAGTGGGTGGCGTAGACCATGTGCGTGACCTCGTGCGGCAAGACGGAATCCAATACCCGCTCCGCCGAGCCTTGAATCGTCATCCGCCAGCCAAAAACCTCGCCCCGATCGAAGACGAACGAGGTGGCGCCGCCGGCGCCCAAGTGCGGGCCGACCTGCACGGTCATCGTGCAGGGCTGGGCCCAGTTCGGCATTGTCTGACCCAGCCAAAGCATGGCCAGGTCGCGGCGATACTGCTCCGCCGCCCGGTCGAATTGCTCCGCCAGCTTGGGGTCCGCGGTCTCGACGATGAAATTGGCGCTTTGAAATCGAGCGCCCATCGACGCCAGCAGCAGGACCGCCAGCAAGGCGATCTTCATCAGACGCGCTTCCATGCTTCACCGATCTCCATATCGGAAAGGGAATCGATTCGCCCCGTCCTTGGGGACACTTTTCCGGCAACGGTTGGTCTGCAAACAGCGGGCCAATCGTGAAAATGTCTTCCCGCAATCGCGGTCGCGCGACGGAACTCCTTGTTCCGCAGACGTTTGAAAACTTCGTCCGCGGCGCCGCCCGCCAGCCAATCGTGCCAACGGTTGTAATTGTTGCAATCTCAATGTAGCCTCAACCTTCAAAGACGCCAACACCGGTTTCTTGCCAAAACCATTTTTTTCCGCTGGCAGTGCTGGCGGCGCCGCTGTTTCCGCCGCGACGGGCAGACTTCAGAATACGCCATCGCCAGCGTTTTTGCAAGGAAATTGCACGAATTGCCCGCCTACAGGCCGACGATGCTATACCCGCAATCGACGTGGATCGTCTCCCCGGTCACCCCGGCGGAAAGATCGCCGAGCAAATACAATCCCGCGGCGCCGAGTTCCTTCGGCTCGAGGTTGCGTCCCAGCGGGGCCTTCTCCGCGGCGTGCTCCCGCATCGCGTCGAAGTCGGCAATGCCCGCGGCGCTCAAGGTCCGCATCGGCCCGGCGCTGATCGCGTTGACGCGGATATTCCGCCGCCCCAGGTCCCAAGCCAGGTAGCGGACGCTGTGCTCCAGAGCGGCCTTGCACACGCCCATCACGTTGTAGCCGGGCATGACCTTTTCGCCGCCAAAGTAGCTGATCGTGGCGATCGCGCCCCCGGCGGTCATCAGCGGAGCTGCCGCGCGGGCCGCGGCCACCAGGCTGTACACGCTGATGTCCATCGCCAAGTGCCAGCCCGCCCGGCTGGTTTGCAGGTAAGGCTGCCGCAACTCCTGCGGCGGGGCGAAGGCAATCGAGTGCAGAAGGAAGTCCAACCGCCCGTACGCCTCGTTTACCGCAGCCAGGGTGGCAAGGATGTCCTCGTCTCGCTGCACGTCGCAAGGGACGACCACCCGCGGGGCATGGGCGTCGACCAGCGCATGCACGCGCCGCTGGTTCGAGGGGCTGGGCAGATGGGTGAAGGCCAATTCCGCCCCTTCGGCGTAGAGGGCCTCGCTGATCGCCCAGGCGATGCTGTGATCGTTGGCCACGCCCATAATCAGGCCCGTCTTTCCGCTGAACAACCCCATTGCGTTCTCCTGAAAAGAAGGATGAAGGCGGAAGGATGAAGGATGAAAGAAGCCGCTACGAAGATCACCGTGGATCGCTTTTTGGGGAGACGAAACCCGCCTGTGCAACGCTTGCGGTTTAGCGACGCTTCATCCTTCCGCCTTCATCCTTCATCCTTTCTGTTATCCCCAATCCCTTCTTCCTCACGCCGATATTGTAGCGAAACGGCATTGGTCGGCCAGAGCGTTTTCACACCACTCGCGCGAGGGGCTCTATCCTGGCGGCCGCTCGTCTTCGCCTTTTGAATCGCCGCCGCAGCCGCTACAATGCCCGCTTTCCGCGCGTGCAGGAGATGCGGCCATGACGGCAGTCGAGGCCATCGGCGAGCGGGTGCGGCAATTCAACCGCCGCCAGGCCGCCAATCGCAAAGAAACGCCCGAGGCGTGCAAGACGGCCGGCGTCTATTACACCCCGCCGGAATTGGTCGATTTCCTCGTTCGCAGCGGCCTGCGGCGGGCGGCAAGGCAGCGACGCGATGCGATCCGCGTGCTCGATCCGGCCTGCGGCAGCGGGGCGATCTTGGTCGGGGCGTACGACTTTCTCTTGAAACGCGCCCGGCGGCCACTGACCCTCGCCCAGCGGCAGACGATCCTGCTCGAGGGCGTTTTCGGCGTGGACATCGACGCCGAGGCGGTCGAGGTCGCCAAGCTCTCGCTGCTGTTGAAGATGCTCGAAGACACGACCGCAACGCCGAAAGAAGCGGCGGCCTGCCGGCGGAAAACGCTCGCCGCTCTGTCCGCCAACGTCAAGTGCGGCAACGCCCTGGTCGGCCCCGACTTTTTCCACAAGCCGTGTGGCACTGGCTTTGCCAGTGCTCGCTCCCGCGCCGTGAGGACCACCGCAGAACACTGGCAGAGCCAGTGCCACCCAACGGGGCCGATACCAGCCCGAAGCGCCAGCGAGGGACGCCCGGGCGGTATTTCCCTCGCTAGCGATTCGGGCTGGCACGCCACGCTCCAGCCCTTCGACTGGAGCGATCCTGCGGCCGGTTTCGGCGAAATCCTCGCCGACGGCGGATTCGACGCGGTGGTCGGCAATCCGCCCTACATCGACTCCGAGCGGATGACCAGCCGCCTGAAGCCGCTCCGCGAGTATTGCACGCGGACCTACTGCGTCGCCCGGGGAAATTGGGACATCTTCTGCGTGTTCGCGGAAAAAGCGGTGCAACTCTGCCGCCGCGGCGGGACGGTCTCGCTCGTTGTGCCGAACAAGCTCGCCTCGGCCGAGTACGCCGCGGGCGTCCGCCGCCTGCTGGCCGTCGAAAATCGCCTCCTCGGCCTCCGCGACTACTCCGGCTCCGCCGTCTTTCCCGTCGGGGTCTATCCGCTGGTGTTCACCGTGGCGAAGCAGCGGCCGCGGCCGGACCGCGCGACCGTCCTGTGTGCATGGAGCGACGGCGCGCCGCGTCGGCTGCCCTACCGTCGCTTTTTCGCCGAGCCGGACCGCCCGTGGGAACTTTTTGGCGGCGCCAGTGACGCGGCGGTGATCGAAAAAATGCGAATGTCTCCGCCGTTGGACGCGGCGGCGACCGTTTTGGGAGCAGCCACCGTCGCCGAGGCCTATCGGTTGCAAGAGTTCCTGCAATCTTCCGCGGGACTGCTTCCCCGCCGCGGACAGCTTCGCGTTGTCAACAGCGGCACGATCGACCGCTATCGCGACCTCTGGTCGGACAGGCCGCTTCGCTATCTCGGCGGCGCCTACGCGCGGCCGGTTGTTGCCGCGGCCGACCTCGCGCGGTTGTCGGCGAAGCGGCTCGCCCAGGCCCGCACGGCGAAGATCCTTGTCGCCGGCATGACCCGGCGGCTGGAGTGTACGCTCGATTTGCAAGGCCGCGTGTTGGCGGCGAAATCGACGTCGATCGTCCTGCCGCGCGTGGACGCGAGGCTTCTTCTCGGCATTCTCAACAGCAAGGCGGCCTCGTTCTTTTTCTCCGCGGTGTTCGGCGGCAATCGGCTTGCCGGCGGCTATTTTCGCATCGGCCCGCCGCAGTTGAAGCGGCTTCCCGTTCCTATCCTCGATTCCTCGCGCTGCGAGGACCAAAGGATCTACGCTCAGTTGGCGAACCTCGTCGAGCGGATGATGGCGTTACAGCCGGGAGCCGGGGAGATCGCCGCCGTGGATCGCCGCATCGACCGCCTGATTTATCGGCTATATGGGCTGACGGATGGGGAGATCGCCGTGGTTGAAGCGGCCTGGCGCGGTTGGCCGAGATAGCTTGCCCCCGGCGGGCAGGGAGGATATCGTGGAGGCGAGAGGGCCTGACCTGCCATGAACAAAGCTTTTGTCCGCGATCCAGATGGGAACGTCGAGTATTGTCCCCGCTGCGGCGCGCAGGGCCAGCCGGTCGGCGCGGAAACCCTGACGCATCACCTGCCCGGCGACCTGATCCGCAAGGTGGCCGACACGGCCAACTTCTGCCCATCGCCGCGGTGCGCGGTCGTGTATTTCGATGGTTTCGAGCGGGTGGTTTTGACGGCCGATCTGCCGAAGCCGGTGTATCCGAAAGACCCGGCCGCCCCGATCTGCGCCTGCTTCGGCCTGACCCGCGAGGACATCGAAGAAGATGTGCGCGAAGGGGTTGTCACGCGCACGAAGGCGATTTTGGAAAAGGCGAAATCGCCCGACGCGCGCTGCAAGGCACTGGCCGCCAACGGACAGTCGTGCGCCGCGTATGTGCAGAAGTATTACATGCAGTGCCGCGGCGGAAAGGAATAGGCGGTCGTGCCGCCCAGGCATGGCGCGCGTGGCGATGGCATCGCCGTCGGGCAGCCGAAGAGGACGGTAAAGTCGTGCGCGCGACGAACGGCGGAATCTATGCCGGGTCCCACCAGCCCTCACCCTACCCTCTCCCGAAGGGAGAGGGGACCGTTTACTCCGCCGCCGGCACGGGGCCGGCCAAGAGGGCGTATTGCTCCGTCGGCGTCGTGTCGCCGCTGAGAATCTGCCGCAGTTGCTCCGCACCATCGGCAACTCGCGAAGAATAAATCGCCGCGCGACCTGCTTCTTCCGCTCGTTGGCCGCGCCTTGCCCGAGGAGCAAATGCCCAATGACCACCGCCAGCGCCGCATCGACCAGCCGCCGGCCGGAAAGGTCGAGATACGAGCCGCCTTGCGTCTTGATGAACTGGATCGCCTCGACGATCCGCTGCTTCGCCTCGACGAGCTTCTGCTTCAAATCGGCCAACAGCGGATCGGCGTAGTCCTTCTTTTCCCACGGCTCGACCCATGTCTCCAGGGCCCCGGAGGAAACGCCGCGGACGGCGGCGACGCACTGCAATTGGCTGGTGCCTTCGTAGATGGTGGTGATCCGGGCGTCGCGGCATGTCGCGCTCCGCGGCGTAGTCCTTCATATAGCCCGACCCGCCCAACACCTGGATCGCGTTGTAGGCGACGCGATTGCACATCTCCGAGCAGTAATACTTGCTCATCGGCGTTAGCATGGAGTTGAGCCGCTTGAACCCGCGGGCGGCCTGCTTCCGCTGCTTTTGCTCTTCCTTGTCCATGTCCGGCTTCCATTCCAGCACGCGGGCGTTGTTGTTTTCGTGGTCGCAGACGCGGGCGGTCTCGTAGGCCAGCGCCGGGCCGCCTCGACGTCGATCTTCATGTCCGTGACCAACTCGGCGACGGCGGGAAACCGCTCGATCGGCCCGCCGAACTGCTGCCGCGTGTGGGCGTAGGTCCGCGCCAGGCGATAGGCGGCCTCGGCCACGCCCAGCGATTGCGCGGCGATGCCCACCCGCGCCCCGTTCATCAGCGCCATCACGTAGGTGATCAAGCCGCGCTGCCGCTCGCCGATCAGCCGCGCCGGGGTGTCGTCGAAGACCAGTTCGCAGGTGGGCGAGCCGTGGATGCCCAGCTTATTTTCCAGGTGCCGCACGCGGACTTTTTCGCTCCGCTCGGTGATGAACAGGCTCAAGCCGCGGCCGTCGGAGATTTCCGGCTCGCTGCGGGCGAGCACGAGGAGGATTTCGCCGCAGCCGTTGGTGATGAACCGCTTCACGCCGTTGAGCAGCCACTGGCCCTTTTCGTCCTGATACGCGCGGAGGCGGACGGCCTGGAGGTCGCTGCCGGCGTCGGGCTCGGTCAGCACCATCGCCCCGGTCACTTCGCCGCGGCAGAAGCGGGGCAGGACTTCGTCGCGGATCTCGTCGTTGGCGAAGGCGTAGATCGTCTCCGCGATGCCCTGCAAGCCGAAAAGGTTCATCAGCGACGTGTCCGCGCGGCTGATGATCTCCGTGGCAATGGTGTAAATCAGCGTCGGGCAATTCAGCCCGCCGTACTTCCGCGGCAGGGTGAAGCCCATCAGGTCGGCTTGCGTCAGGCGGCGGAGGTTTTCCGCGACGAGTGGATGGAGCGTCACCGTGCCGTCGTCGTTGAGCGTGTTGCCCTCGCGATCGACGGTCTCGGCGTTGGGGGCGATCATCTCGCCGGCCACTTCGCCGATGATCGACAGGATGCGGCGGTAGTTGTCCACGGCGTCGGCGGCGTCGGTCGGCCCGTAGTCGTCCCCGTTGCCCGCGGCAAACCCGTCCTCCTGGAGCTTGGCCAACTCGCCCAGGTCGATGTGGTGGAAGAGAAACTGGATGTCTTCGTTGTCGAGAAAGAAGTTTGCCACAGGCAATCTCCGGAGCTAGTGCGTTTGTTCGTGATGGTTCCGGCGGGGAGCCAGGTGAAAGTTGAGAGTTGAGAGTCGAGAGTTGAGAGTCGAAGGCGGAGCGCCGAAGGATGAAGGAACGCAAAGCGAGATTTGCGCATTGCGGATTACAGAACGGACGACGCCGTTGCGCATGGCGGCAGCGTCTGCCGAGCGCGCCTCCTCCTCCTGCATCTTTCATTCTGCAACTTGCCTTCCCCCAGCTTTCGACTCTAAGCTCTCAACTCTCGGCTCTCAACTCTCAACTCTACGCCCTCTCTCTGATCGCCTTGATCATCAGCGGCAGCACCTGGCGGTAATCGCCGACGATGCCGTAATGGGCGACGGAGAAAATCGGGGCGTCCTTGTCGGTGTTGATGGCGATGATCTTGGCCGACTCCTCCATCCCGGCGCGGTGCTGCACGGCGCCGCTGATGGCCACGGCGATGTACAGCGCGGGCCGCACGGTGGTGCCGGTCTGGCCGACCTGGTGCTCCTTGCCGATGTAGCCGCTGTCGACGGCCGCGCGGCTGGCGCCGACGGCGCCGCCGATGATCGCCGGCCAGATCGTAAATCAACTTGAAGTTGTCCTTGCTGCCGATGCCGCCGCCGCCGGCGACGATCACCCGCGCCCCCTTGAGGTTGATCTTCCGCGGCTCGATGTGCCGCTGGATCAGCTTCAGGGCCAGGGTCATCGGGTCGATCTCGACCGTCTCGGCGACGACCCGCCCGCGGCGCGACCAATCGGGGTCCTTCAGGGCCATGACGCCCTCGCGGACGGTGGCCATCTGCGGCCATTGATCGTAGTTGACGATCGTGGCGATGATGTTGCCGCCGAACGCCGGCCGGATCTGCAACAGCAGGTTCTTGTGCAGCGTCTTGGTCTTCGGGTCTTCCACGTCGCTGATGTCCAGGTCGGTGCAGTCGGCGGTCATTCCCGGCCCGCATCGCCGAGGCCACCCGCGGCGCCAGGTCCCGGCCCAGCGGCGTGGCCCCGTAGAGGACGATCTGCGGCTGGTGCTTCTGGATCAGCGTCGTCAGCACCTGCGGCGTAGGAACCTGTCTGGTAATGGGCCAGCCGCGGATCGTCGGTCACGTACACGGTATCGATCCCTTGGGCGATCAACCGCTTCGCCAGGCGCCGACGCCCGCGCCCGGCAGCACGGCGCCGGTCTTGACGCCCAGGCGGTCGGCCAGGTCGCGGGCCTTGCCGCACAATTCCAAGGCCACGTCGTGCAGCGATTCCGTCTTCCTGCTCGGCGAAGACCCAAACTTCGCCCTGTCGATTCGGTTCCATCATGATCTCTCGTCTCCGCATTATCCCAGCGTTCGGTCCACCACCAATTCGTGAATCAACTGTCTCGTGCCCTCCGGCGTGGCCGGCATCTCCGTGTAGCCCTCCTTGGTCAACACGATCGCCTGGATGCGGAAGACCTTGGTGGGCGAGCCGGCCAGGCCGCAACGGCTCAAGGTCGGCGTGGATGTCGTCGAGGTTCCATTGCTCGATCGAGGGCCCTTGCTGTTTCAATGCCGCCACGCGTCGCCGGTCTCGGCCGCCTGCGTCCGCTTCCGAGGCGTCGGGCATGGCGGCCTTCACTTCCCCGGCCACCTCGGCGGCCACCCGCGCCCGCTTCGCCCGCATCACCCGCTTGGCCGACGGCGGACGCGGCGTGTTGGCCGTCTGCACCACCGTGACCAGCACGGGCAGACTTGGCTTCGACCAACTTCCCAGCCGTGCCCGATGTTGCGGCGAATGCTGCACCACGCCGTCGCACAGCGACACGGCGCTGCTCCAGGTACGTGACCTGCGGAATGCCCAGCTTCTCGGCGCACTGCGGCCCGACCTGGGCCGTGTCGCCGTCGATGGCCTGCCGGCCGCAGAAGACGAAATCGTAGCGGCCGATGGTGCGGACCGCCTGGCTGAGGATATAGCTGGTCGCCAACGTGTCGCTGGCCGCCGCCCGGCGGTCGGTCAGCAGAATCACGCGATCGGCCCCTCGATAGAGGCAATCGCGGAGCACGTCGGCCGCCCGCGGCGGTCCCATGCTGAAACCACCGTGACCGTGCCGCCGTAGCTGATCCCGCACCTCCAAGGCCGTCTCCAGGGCGTGAAGATCCTCGGGATTAAAGATCGTCGGCAGGGCGGCGCGGTTGACGGTCCCGTCCTCCTTCATCGCCTCGGCCGTGACATTGGCCGTGTCCGGCACCTGTTTGACGCACACAATACTGTCGTACGGCACTGTGAAAAACTCCGGAAGCCGCAAGGTGGTAAAGGTTTGCAGCGTATCAGACCAATTTGGTAAGGTCAAGGGAAAATCACGCGCGAAAAGGGATGGTGACTGTTGTCAAAATGACGCACAAGTGGTAACATGTCGTCATTATGATAAAAGCCGATGGGCTTTACGACGATATTTTTCCGTTTTGGTGGCCAGTGGCATGTCTCCGGCGCCTCGCAATTTAGGATCGTTCGGGCCTCGCATAGCGGGGGAAGAACTTGATCCGACGGCGGCCGAACTGTTGCGGCAGGCGTTGGAGGCCCTCCGATCGGCGGTGCATCGTGCGGCGGACACCGATTTGGAGCTGCTGATTCGCGGTACGCTCGCCCCTATTAATTCGGAGGACCACGCGGACAGCGCGGGGGCGGCGGCCTTTTTCCAGCCGCTAGCCGAGGCGACCCTCCAATTTCAGAGCGATTACATTCGCCGCGTCATTTCGCAGTGCGACGGGAACATGACTACGGCGGCCGAAAGGCTTGGCCTCCACCGCGCGAACCTTTACCGCAAGATGCGGCAATTGGGAATGGTGGAAGGGAGAAGTGGCGTCGAAGATAGATAAAGGACGCAGGTAAGAGAACATTCATGGGGCTGGCGATCTGTTTATTCGCACGCGATTTCGCGGCAGTTCGCCGTCTCGGCTTTTCGAGGCGGCTGGGAAAACGCCCTTAGCGCCCTTGTAATCCACGTCGATAGAAATAGAATTACGGGTTCTACGCATCGGACAAGTTCCGAAGCCCTCTTAGCTCAGTTGGTAGAGCGTCTGACTCTTAATCAGAAAGTCGAAGGTTCGAGTCCTTCAGGGGGCACTACTTAAAGCCTTGCAGGGAAAGAAGTTCCGGCAAGGCTTTTTTTGTCGATGTTCGCCACCCGTTCCCGATTTCACAAGATTTCACAAACGGCGACTCCGAACTGGTTCAGGCGAGACCTATGAAGGTCTACTGGGGATTTGGGCAGCGAATCGCCCAGAGTGCGGGCAAGGGAGTGGCAAGCCTCCAGGCAGGCTGCCTCCTCTTGATAGAGGGATCGAGCAGATCGGTCAAGTTGTATAAGGGAAGGGCATCGGAGAACGACTACGATGCCCAGCCAAAGCCAAATCCGCGACGAGGTGACTGCCCGGATCGTTCAGACGCTCGAAGCCGACCTCCTCCCCTGGCGGCGGCCGTGGCGGGCGGCCGGCGGCATCGCACGCCGCCAACACATCGCGACGCATCTCTTTCGAGTAAGCCTCCATGGGAATCCTCCTTGTGTAAGAGTGATTCCCCAACTTACCCTCTTTACGCGGATCGCGCCAGTCTAATCCCTGACGCGCTCTAAAATCCAATGTGCGCACCTTGACAGACACTACCCTTTCGGCACCCGCGTCTTGCTGCGTAAGCACTTACGTTGACGACTGGCGAACTTTGGTTAGCTGCTGGCGACGCATTATTTCCCTTGTTTTACTGAAGATCCCTGCCCCTCAGAATGTCGCAACTGGTTCGCCGCCGGCGATCGACCCGAGGGCTTGCCATACGGCAATGCTTACGGCGTCGGTTACGAAATGCACGGAGCCGTCGCACAGTCCGACATTCACCCCGCCCGGGTGGCGGCTGCGCGACGCAGCCGTATAGTCGTAGGGGCTAGTTGATCCGGGCGTGCAAGGCAGGTTCAAGCCGGGTGCATTGCGCGGGTCGCTGCCCCCGGCGCACCAGTACGCAATCACCACGTCGGGGCTGGGTGTGTTGGGGGGAAACTTGGTGAAGATCTGGCTGTTTGAGACCTGGGCCAGCAAGAACGAGCCGCGGGCGTCATCGTCGGCGCCGATCCCGGTGAGCATCTCGCCAAACGCCATCGTGTTGCTCAGGCCGTCGCGGATATTGGCGGCCGCCACCGGGTTGTAACAGTTGAAGACAGCATCCAGGTTTGCTGGCGACTTGGGTTGCAGCGTCGCGCCCAGGTCCAGGTTACCGAAGAAGCCCGCGTAATTGCCCCGAGCGAAATCGGCCGCACCCCCGAGCTGGCCCCAGGGGCTATGGTGCCACTTGCCGCCCATTCCATCGCTCGGGCAGACCATGCAGGGGGGGATCACGTTGGTCGGCGAGCCGGGGCCCTTGTTCGATGGGTCGTAAACAATCCAAGCGCCGTAGTTGTCCGAGTTTGGAACCGCCTGAAAATTGAACTGTTGATAGGCGTTGCCCTGGTCCAGGAATGGGTACAAGTGGATCGCCCAAGGCGTGTTCGGCCAGCCGTAGGGAACGTCCCCATTATTGCTGATTACCCCCGGCGGATAACAACCGACGTCCGATTCGTAGCCGGCCATGGCCAGGCAAAGCTGTTTAAGATTGTTGGAACATTGCGGCCGTCGCGCCGTTTCCCTCGCTGCTTGCACCGCCGGCAACAACAGCGCAGTCAAGACGCCGATGATCACAATGACCACCAGCAACTCCACCAGCGTGAAACCATGTAGGGGCGGGCGGAAGCGGTTATACTTCCGCCCAGGAGGTGCTGAAGTTCCTTTGCCCCTAACATGGAGTCTCTCATGCCCAAGAAGATTCAACCCTGGTTCGTCGGAATTGACCTGCACAAAGACACGATGACCGTCTGTTCGTTCTGCCCGAGCACGGGCGAAATCGACTTCGCCAAAATCCCTTGCAAGTGCCGGAAGAAAGTCCGTGAGTTCTTCAAGGCTTTGCCTCGACCGCATGTCGTCGCCATCGAAACCGTCGGCTTCTACCGCTGGCTCTGGGAAGAACTCGAACCGATCGTCGAGCGGCTGGTGCTGGCCGACGCTACGGCCACCAGAGCCCTGGCCGCCCGACGCCTGAAAACCGACCGCGAAGACGCCTTCAACGTCGCCGAACTCTTGGCCTTGGGACGCTTGCCTCAGGCCTACGCCCCGACCATGGAAGTGCAGATCCTCCGCGATCTCACCCGCCATCGAAACGGTTTGGCCCGACAACATGCCCGCGTGCTCCACCGCGTCCATTCCATCCTCCTGACCAACAACCGCCCAGGCCCTCAGAGGATGGAAAGCGACGGGTTGAGCCGATATATCAAGGCCGTCGGCGACCAACTGCCCGCCAGGCACGTCGAAATGCTCTGGAAATACGCCGACCAACTCAGTCTTACGGAGCGACAAATCGCGCAGAGCGAGCGGGAGATCGCCCTCTTGCTGCAAACGCCCGTCTTCCAGGCTGCGAGCGAAATCCTCAACAGCTTTCCCGGCGTGGCGATGGTTGCCGCGGCCACCATCCTCGCCGAAATCGGCGACTTCAACCGCTTCGCCTACCGCAAGGCCATCGGCCGCTACGCCGGCCTGAACCCGCGGGTGTTTGCCTCGGGTGAAAAGCAACGCATCGGCCACATCGCCAAGGCCGGCTCGCGAAACTTGCGCTGGATCCTGCAACAGACGGCCTGGACCGCGATCCGCGTCAACGCCGCCGTGCGACGCACCTACGAGCGAATCCGCCGCCGCGCCGGCCCAAAGGCCGCTGCTGTGGCCATCGCCCGCAAGATGCTCACCTGGATGTGGTACGCGGTCCGGGAGGGAAAAAAATATCAGAGCCGCCCAGCGGCCTAAGAAACAATGAAAGGCGGAACCTCGAAGTGTACGGCGACCAACGGCAGCTCGCGCGGTTTCAGGGGCCACGACCTCAGCGGTCAGAGGAGCCCGAGAGCGTGAATGGGCGTCGTTGGTTCCGCATAGAATTTCATGAGCCGAGGACTTCACCCCTTGAGCCCGAATAGTTGATAGAGCCCTTCGAGGCGACTTCGAGGCGAGGCAGTGCGAGCATTTTTGCGATGGTCCGCCGGCGGGCGCCCTTCGCTCCGGCTGCGGAAGGGCCTGCGCTGCGGGCGGCCGCCGGCTGCCACATGGGAGTTCGACCATAAAACGATCCAACCCCTCTTGACAGCCGGGCACATAGTTAAATCCGCCTTGCCGATTACACACTCGTCGCCCGATTTCTTGCACGTGGCGGCCCCATGGGTTCGTTACTTCAACTGTAACTCAAAGTCGCGGTGCATGCTATCGCCCGTGACTTCAATGATGACGCCGTCACGGTACTTGTGGGGAATTATGTTGATGATTTCCGGCTGCGGCGGCGCGTACTTGTTGGTGTTGGCTGCGACCATGCGGCCGGTGCTGTGGGTGGCGTGAAGGTAGACGAGCACTTTGCCCCGGGGCACTTTTTGGGCCCGGTATTGGCCGGCAACGATCTCGGCGGCGGCGCTGCCGCCGGTGTTCTCTTGCGAGACAAACGAGATGGTTCCCTTTTCGAGCGGCCGGCCATCGAGCGCGACTGATCCTTCGACCGTGGCGAATGGGAAGGTCGTCCGACCGCAGCCAGCTACGAGGACCAGGACAACCAATCCCGCCAACAGCAGCCATTCTGATTCATAATTTCTGCGTTCTGATTTGTGATTGCAGGCGCGCATGTCGAGCGTTGTCGTTAAGGTGAGAGCGGTGTTCGAGCCGGATAATCTCGCCGTGATTCCGAGGACAGCGGCGCCGGAGTTAACGAACGACGACAGGTTGGCGAATGATGCCAACCCTCGCGGGGAGAGTTCGCATCATTCTTGACTGTTCGCAGTAGAAACAAACCGCCGAAGGGACGCCCCTTTCGATAGACTCGAAGACCACTTTTTCTCCAAATGCGGTCGCTGAAAAGGCAGGATCCGCGCGGGTCGCGTTTTCACCGCTTCCCCTCCTCCTTGCCCTCTTGCAAGAAGGATAGGGTCGTCTCAACCCCAACATTTCCTCCGCCACACTCCCAATCCAGCGAGACCAGCGACCAGCAGTAGGGCCAACGTTCCCGGCTCGGGCACCGCCGCGGCCGTAACGCCGACGGCGCTTCCCCCACCGCCTTGGGAGGGTGAGGGAGCGCCGCCGAGCGTCGCCATGTTCTCAACACTGTTTCCTATCGGCGCGAGCGTCGCCGGAATCGACGCCGCCGCACTCAACGCCGCCGCGCCCGAGCTGATCGGCGCCGAGGCCGTCAACAGCGCCCCAATCCCCGCGCCGCTGCCCAACACGAGCTGCCCGCCGCCGCTGATCGTCACCACGCCCGTGCTCGACAAGGCGCTGGCCGAGGTGATCGCAAGCGTCGCGGCAGTGACGTTCGTCCCGCCGGTGTACGTGTCCGTGCCGCTGAGGATCACTTCGCCGCCGCCGCTGACGCTCACGGACGTGCCCGTGCTGCTCTCGCTGATGCCGCCGGCGATCGTCAACGCACTGCCGGTCGCGGCACTGACGTTCAAGTTGCTGCCCAGGACGATCGGCGCGTTGATTGTGTGATTCCCGCCGCTGTTGCTCAGCGCCGCCGTGCTGGTTGCCGTGTTGGCCAGAGTCAGCGCGACGCCAGCGCTCGGGCTGATCACGTAGCTGTCGGCTCCGGTGGTGCTGAAGCCGAGGCTTGCAAGGCTTCGGCTGCTGTCGAGGGTCACTGTCGCCGTGCCGCTGGTCAGCACCGTGCCAAAGACGGCCGTGTCTTGGCCGCTGCCCGGCACGCCGCCCGTCCAGTTGGCCGTGCCGCTCCACGTCCCGCCGCCGTTGGTCGCCCAAGTCCCGTTGATCGCCTGGCTGCCCGACGGCGAGATCACCAGGTCAATCACGTTGCCCGAGGTGGTGAGGCTGGGCAAGTCGCCGGCCGCGGCCAGCCCGGAAGGCAAATTCACCGTGCTGAAGCCGCTGAGCGCGCCGCTGAGTCCGCTGCCGGGGAACCCCATCAACGCATAGGTCCCGGTGGACAGGCCGCCGCCGTCGAAAATATTCAGCGTTCCGCCGCTGGAGGGCAACGTGAGGTTGCCGGGGCCGACGACGTTCAGGAATGTGGGGTTCGCGGCGGTCGGGCTGAGGGTGAAGTCAAGGATCGTGTTGTAATTGAGGTTCAACGCGGTGGCCGTAAGCGTCCCGGCCGAAGCGAAGCCGGGCACGATGGTTGAGCCTTGATACGCGGAAACGTTGCCCACGGCGCCGCTGCCGGTGAGCACGGAGGACAGGTTGAGTTGATTGAATTGCCCCAACGAGCCGTTGACGGCCAACGTGCCGGCGTTGACGGTCGTGTTGCCGCTGTAGGTGTTGCTGCCGCTGAGGAGCAGTGTGCCGGGGCCGTTCATATTCAGCCCGGCGGAGCCGCCCAGGTTGGCGGAGACCGTTCCGGCCGAAGCGGTGTACGCGCCCGCGTAGACAAGCGAGCCGTTTTGCACCACGCCGCCGGAGAAGGAGATCGACGCCCCGGTCTGGCTGAACGAGTTGCCGCCGAGGTCCAGCGTGCCGCCGCTGGCGACGATGGAGCTGGCGGCGGGCAGGGCCCCCGTGCTGTTCATCTGGAGCATGCCGGCGTAGACGGTTGTGGCGCCGGTGTAGGTGTTTGCGCCGGTCAACACGAGTACGCCGGAGCCGGTCTTGGTCACGCCCCCGGTGGCGCCGCCGTACGGCTCGATGACGGACGAGACCAGAATCTCTCCGCCATTGTCAACGTTGAACGTAAGCGCCCAGCGCCTGCTATGGTCACGCCGCCGGCGGCATTGATGGTGGATGTGCCGGCGCCGACCTGGTGAATCGTCACCCCAGGAGTATCCACCACGTACTGCCCAAAGGGAGCATAGCCCATCCCCACACCCGTGAGTGTGCCGCCGTAAAGGGTGACGCCGGCATTGGGGAAATATTGGCAAACCCCGCTATCCACTTGCATCGTGCCCGTGATGGTCCAGGCCCCCGCGGTGTAATTGCCGAGTGTGTTAAGACCATTTGTTGCAGCAAGCTCCAACGTGCCGCCGCTGACGGTCGTGCCGCCGGTGTAGGCGTTGTTGACGGTCAACACGAGCGCCGGGGCCGGTCTTGGTCAAGCTGCCGCTGCCGCTGATGGCGTAAGCCGCCGTTTGATTGCCGTTCAGGTTATAGACGATCGCGCCGCTGTTGCTGATGGAACTCGTGGCGAGCGAACCGTCGTCGCCTGCGGAGCCGTCGCCCAATTGCAGCGTGCCGCCGCTGATCGTTGTCGGGCCGGTGTAGGTGTTGGCGCCGGTCAGGAGCAGCAAGCCGGGGCCGTTCATAATCAGCCCGGCGGAGCCGCCCAGGTTGGCGGAGACCGTTCCGGCCGAAGCGGTGTACGCGCCCGCGTAGACAAGCGAGCCGTTTTGCACCACGCCGCCGGAGAAGGAGATCGACGCCCCGGTCTGGCTGAACGAGTTGCCGCCGAGGTCCAGCGTGCCGCCGCTGGCGACGATGGAGCTGGCGGCGGGCAGGGCCCCCGTGCTGTTCATCTGGAGCATGCCGGCGTAGACGGTCGTGGCGCCGGTGTAGGTGTTTGCGCCGGTCAACACGAGTACGCCGGCGCCGGTCTCGGTCACGCCCCCGCCGCCGTTAATGACGGACGAGACCAGAATCTCTCCGCCATTGTCAACGTTGAACGTGAGCGCCCGGCGCCTGCCATGGTCACGCCGCCGGCGGCGTTGATGGTGGATGTGCCGGCGCCGACCTGGTGAATCGTCACTCCGGGATTATCCACCACGTACTGCCCAAAGCCGTAGGCTCCCACCCCCACCCCCGTGAGCGTGCCGCCATAAAGGGTGACGCCGGCGTTGGGGAAATATTGGCAGACCCCGCTATCCACTTGCATCGTGCCCGTGATAGTCCAGGCCCCCGCGGTGTAATTGCCGAGTGTGTTAAGACCATTTGTTGAAGCAAGCTCCAATGTGCCGCCGCTGACGGTCGTGCCGCCGGTGTAGGTGTTGTTGATGCCGGTCAACACGAGCGCGCCGGAGCCGGTCTTGGTCAAGCTGCCGCTGCCGCTGATGGCGTAAGCCGCCGTTTGATTGCCGTTCAGGTTATAGACGATCGCGCCGCTGTTGCTGATGGAACTCGTGGCGAGCGAACCGTCGTCGCCTGCGGAGCCGTCGCCCAATTGCAGCGTGCCGCCGCTGATCGTTGTCGGGCCGGTGTAGGTGTTGGCGCCGGTCAGGAGCAGCAAGCCGGCGCCGGTCTCGGTCACGCCCCCGCCGCCGCCGTTAATGACGGACGAGACCAAAATCTCTCCGCCATTGTCGACGTTGAACGTGAGCGCCCCAGCGCCTGCTATGGTCACGCCGCCGGCGGCGTTGATGGTGGATGTGCCGGCGCCGACCTGGTGAATCGTCACTCCGGGATTATCCACCACGTACTGCCCATAGCCGTAGGCTCCCACCCCCACCCCCGTGAGCGTGCCGCCGTAAAGGGTGACGCCGGCGTTGGGGAAATATTGGCAGACCCCGCTATCCACTTTCATCGTGCCCGTGATGGTCCAGCCCCCCGCGTTGGAAAGGCCGAGTGTGCCGTAACCAATTGCTGAGGCAAGCTCCAATGTGCCGGCGCTGACGGTCGTGCCGCCGGTGTAGGCGTTGTTGGCGGTCAACACGAGGTCGCCCGCGCCGGCCTTGGTCATGCCGCTGGAGCCCCCGATGACCGCACTGATTGTGGCGACCTTGCCGGCGCCCAGGGCGTTGACCGTGATCGTAGGCGCGGCGCCGTCCAAGGTCAGAATGTTGGCCCCGTTGCCGTTGTTGTCCAGAGTCCAGCCGGAGGCGCTGGCGCCGGTGTCTCCGAAGATGATGTTTCCAATGGTCTGGGGCGCGTCGAGGTGGACCGTCATGTCGGAGGTGGGAGCAAGTTGGCTGAAATCGGCAGTGTTGTCGGAGCCGGCGGCGGGACCGCTAGGGGTCCAGTTTCCCGCGGTGCTCCAATCGAGCCCAGTGGTGGTGGTGTTCCAGGTGTAGACCGTTTGCGCCGCTGCCGACGTCGCCAGCCCTCCACAAACCAACAAGATCGCGACGGCAATACAGTTTCGCTTCATGAGCTCGTCTCCACCAGAAAAGTGAAAAACAATCTTCGAATTCTTTCTCATTGAGTCCTGCGCTGCTTGTCGAACGAGGGCGACCAACGGGAGCCCGGTTTCCCGGGACCGAACGCGTCGAAGTGTTCAACAATCAACAACGGAATCAATAAATCTTCAGTGCCTTCCGACAATTGCGCGGCCGTCGTTAATCCCCCAGGGGACCGCCATGTCGTATGAGGATCGTCTGCTCCGCCCCCTACCTGAAACGGACGGGTTCAAATTAGGAAGCGTATAACCCCGCGAAAGCGGTCTTTATTCGGAGATGATATGGGTGTTTTCTTGTGGTGCAGGCGTCTCGCCTGCTCGGGCAGCCGGGACGGCTGCACCACAACACTCCTTCCTCCTTCAAGTAAAGCGAAACCGGTGAAAGAAGCAACAAAAATCCTACTTTCATGTCAGAACCACCCAAACGTGGCACACATCTCGCCGGTCCTCTGACATGGCTGGCAGCATGGGATCGCGCTGGTCTAGGGTGCACATCTTACCTAACCCAAGTTACGGAGTTGTGGGAGTCGATTCGTTGACAGCAAAGGACTTACGCTCAGTTTTTCGCCAAAGTTTCCACTACATTTGCGCGAACTCGTCGATTCTCCGAAGGCGACGCGGCAGGGGAATCCCAAGACGGTCCAACAGCACTTTTTGGGCCTCGTCCGGCTCCGTCACGCATCGCAGGCGAACCGTTCCGTTGTAAAGACCGTCCTTCGTGCGGGTGGGAAGCACCACGTCGCCGCTCTTGATCTTCGACAACTCCTCCAGCAACGTTCGCGGCGCATCGCCCAAGCCCGACCGCTGCATCCATTGCCCCAACGTCTTCCATAAAACGTAAGCCAGAAAGCAGACCAGAATGTGGGCCAACACCCGCTCGGTTTTGTGATGCCATATCGGCCGGATTTCCAGTTCGTTCTTCGTGATCCGAAACGCCCATTCCGCTTCCGTCAACTGGATGTAACGCCTCCACAGGACCGCCGGATCGGTCTCCTGAAGATTGGTTCGCAAGAGGTAGCAGCCCTCCGACAGCGCCGCCCAATCGTTCCAGCGATCGTTGCGAGTCCAGGCGACGCGCAGGCGAGCCTTGCCCTGCGGCGGCGACAACCGTTCGATCTTCACGTCGAACGCCCCGGCCGCACGCCAGTATTGACACATCAGCCGGCCCAGCCGCCGATTCGCCGTCGCCTCGTCTTTCAGCCGTCCGCTCTCCGCCGACGCTTGCATCTTCCGCAACGCCGTCTCCAGCCGATCGACGAACCGTTGGTGCATCGCCTTTTCCTTCTCGCGGCGATCCATGCTTCGGGCCAAAACGAACGTTTCCGTTCCATCCGGTCCCGGAACCAACTGAACCTCGACGCCCTCCTGAACTTCCCGCCAGTCCTTGCGAGTCAAATACTCCTCGAATTGCCGCAACATGGCCTTCGGCGTGCCCACGATGTAATGGCCCTGTCGTTGCCGCAAAAACTCCAGGTTTTCCTCGCTCACCATGCCGCGGTCCATCACCCAAACGCGATTCGCGTGGCCATATTTCCGCTCCATCGCTTCGACGATCTCTTCCACCGTCGTCGAATCGTGACGGTTGCCGGCGAAGACCTCGTAGCCCAACGGAATGCCCTCGGCGGTCACCACCAGGCCGATGCAGACTTGCAGGCAGTCGGGCCGGCTGTCGCGCGAATAGCCGCGCTTTGCCAGGCCGTTGCCGGCGCACTCGCCCTCGAAATACGTACTCGTCACGTCGTATAGCAACAAGTCGTACTTCAGGTCGAACAGCGAGCCAAGGCGTTCTTTCAGATGCTTCTCGATCCGCGATTTGTGCGGCAGCAGCCAATCCAAACCCGCGTAGAGGCGGTCGGTGCAAACCTTTTCCATCGGCACGCCCAACAGGTCCTCCAACGCCGTGCCGCGATACCAAGTCGTCTCGATGTGCAGTTCGCTCGACGGCCTGCAAAATCGCGCGATGGTCAGAATGGCGGCCACGACCGGCCAAGGAACGTCCTCGCGTCCGGGCTCCGCCGCGTTCTGCAAGAGCGAGTCCAGACCCAGCAGCCGCCACAAGCCCAAGGCCATCCATACGTCGCCGAAGTCGCGCAAACGTTCGAGGCGAATGCCGTTCAGATTGACCAACACCGGCTCGTCGTTCGACGGATCATTGTAGTGAGGTGGATCGAACAACGAGGGCTGTGGCCGTTGTTTTCCCGAGAGACTTCGGCCGAGTTGCGCCCAGCCGGATTTTTCGCTGGCGGCCAGTTCGCCCAGGTAGGCGACGATTCGTTGGCGGGACCCGCGTTTGGTGCGGATCGACTCGGCCAGCGCCCAATAGGTTCGCTTTCTGCCTCCCGAACGTCGTTCGTAACGTCGCAGAAACACGGCCGATCCCTCGCTCAGTGACGAGCTACAGGATCGTCTTCCAGCCGACATTTGACAAGCTCGCCCGGCTCGGAATTTCCACTACAACGACTTTCCGCCGCCGACAGCCCGAAATTATTGGACTTACGTTGCTTTCCTCAAGAAAACCGCCACCGAACCTCACACTGCTTCGTAACTTGGGCTAACCCCCCTGTTGTGGATTGACCCCGTGTGCGTGGAAACGCGTCGTAGGGCGAATTCGCCCCTTTTCTTTTGCCATCCCGCCCGTTGGAATAGGATCTGCGAGTTCATTTGGACGACGGCCCAAAATCACGGGGAACCGACCAGGCTTCGATCGACCTACAGAGACTCTCGATGGGGGCCACGCAACCAAAGCTGTAGCGGAAAAGGATGTATTTCTCGTCCGGGTCTTTCGCATTCGCAGCCATCAGTTTGGCCGTCTTGCAGGTCAAATCGCGGGCGCTGAAGAGCGATGCGCGGCAGGCGCCGAGTTGCTTGCGCACTTCCGGTTTGTCGTCCTTGAGTTTCGCCTGCAGCAACTTGTCGTAGGCGATGTAGCCATCGAACAGCGAGCAAATCGTTTCCAGCGCATCATTTGGGCTTCGGTCTTGAAGATGACATATTCCAGTTCGCGGCGGCTGCCTGGCAGCGCCTTCGGTTGCGCTCGATAGAGATAACCAAGCGCCTCGCGGATTCCCGGCAGTGGCGCGGCAAAAGAAGCTCGCAAAGCCCGGTTCGCGACCTGGCCGGACGGCGCCGCGGCGGGCTGAAATGGGTCCGCAAGCCGGCTCCCCGCCGCCACGGCCGGGCCCGGGCCAGCATAGTTGCAGAAGTCGCACCATCCCGGCGAACTCACTCCCGGCGAGTCGGGCGCTGCGCGAATCGCCTTATGGTTGTTTTCATCGAGGGTCAAGTAAGCCTTCAGCATTTCGTCCAAGGCGTCGGCGCCGAAAATCCGCCGCAGGTAGCTCTCGTAAAACTCCTTCGTGGTCATCGAGGGATTCCAGGCGCCTTCAATCAGATAGCGGGCGTTTTGTTCCGCCCCGCGGAGTTTTCCCGTCTGCGGCGCGATGCCGGCCAGGTGGTTCTCAACGCTGCCGCTTAACGAGCGATCGGCCTGGTAGACGCCCACGTTGAACTGCATCGCGAATTCGTGCGTGTCGTCGTCGAGCCGCGGGACAAGGAACGTTTCGCGTTGGCGGATCGCGGCGAAGTTTTCCATTTTCGGATGCGGCCAACTCCAGGGCTGCTGTTCCATGCTCGCGAGCGGCACGTCCTTGGGAACGAGGGCGTCCAGCGTCGGCAACAGCCCCGAGCGAAACAACACGGCCAGCCCCACCCTGGCGGCGGGATGCCGCCGCTTCAACCGGGCGATCAACTCTTTGCCGTAATGGACGAGCACGAGGTCGGAATCGGAGCAGGGGCGTTTGCCGTTCACTTCATACTGCCGCAGCACTTTTTGGGTCGCCGGGTTGTTGGCGCCAGGGCAGCCCGCTTCGGCCAGCCAGATCCAGTAACCATCGGCCTTCGGGTAGGTTTCGATCATGCTGGCGACCATCGCCTCCCAGATTTCCACGCCCGCGGAATCACCCGGCGGCATGAATCGGGCATTGAAAAAGTCGCCCGTCGCCAGCGGGCTGTGCTTTGCCAGGTTTGGCGGAACGGTGGGACAGTCGCCCGCGCCCAACCAGATCTTGATTTTGCGCTGGTGGGCGTAGTCGATGGCCTGGGTGAGCCACTGCCGCGCCGCCTGGAAGGCTTCTTCCTGGTTCTGCACGTTGGCGAACTCCGGCGCAGACCCGCTCTTGCCGCCCAAAAAGCTCCCGGCCGAACTTCACCGCGGACGCCTTGTGGTTGTCGGCGGTGCAGTGCCAGGTCAGATAGCCCGAGTCCTTTGTGCAGAGCGGGTCAATTTGCAGCTTTTCGCCGCGGTGCGCGTACTCGATCCACGGTTCGCCCACGTACCAGTAGAACTCCAGATAGTTGCCCTTGAGCTTGGCGATCTGGTCGATCAGGCGGCGGAAGTCGTCCAGCCCCATCCAAGGCATGACGAAGTGCCGCATGTGCAAGCCGCGGTATTTCAACGCCGGCTCCATTCGCAGGCTTGCCGCCGGCAGTTTGAGGTTCGGCCGCTGCTGTGGAATAATGTCGCCGGTCAGTTGAAAGGCGATGCCCAACCGCTCCAAAAGCTCGTAGGCGGCATACATCGTCGCGGCTTCGTCGTTGCCCCCGGCCACAACGGCCGGTTGCCCCGCCAGATCAACCGTTTGGACAATGAAGCCGTCCTGCTTCAGCCCGGCGAACTTTACAAGTTGTTTCCGCTCGGCCGCCGCGCTGAGTGGATTGTTTTGCGGGCCGCCCAAAACGATCAGCGGTGTGCCGGCGGGCGCCGCGTCGCTTTGGACAATGGGAAGTTCGGCCCCGGTCAGTTGCCGCAGATAGCGTTGAACTTCCTCGGCCACCCAACGATAGAACGGCCCGCTCTGGCGGCCAACGACAATCGCCGCTTTCGCTTGCCCATTTTGGACCAGGAAACAGTTCTGCGGCGCCGGGGAGTCTCCGAATAACACGTCCCCCGCAAGGGACAGCGAACATACGGCGAACAAACACACGATTCCTAAGACGCTCGATGATCGAAAACCCATTGTTGTTCCTTTCCTGGGATCCGAGGGCGCCTTTTCCAGGCTAACTTGCCGTATTTTCTAGCCTAATTTGTGGTGTTCGGCCTGTCCATAAACAAAATGGCTATTTGGGCATGTGTCTTTTGGGCGCTCTGCCAACCCGAATCGCAAGGAAGGAAGGGCTTCCGAGTCGGACACGATCGCCGGTTTGCCTAAACCCTTCGCTTCCGCTTCGGGTTAGGGTCCGTTGAATAGGCGTCCACTACTTTTTTCCCGCTTCGCGCCACTGACTGGGCCACAGGCCCACTTTGCGCTTGAAGATGTTGGAAAAGTGGGAGAGGTCGGCGAAGCCCAGCGACGCCGTGATTTCGCCCAGCGGCAACGTCGTTTCCCGGAGCAGTTCCTTGGCCCGATCGATCCGCAACTGGAGGTGGTACTGGTACGGCGCCAACCCGGTGTGCTGCTTGAAGATGTGGCGGAATCGCTCGTAACTGATGCCCAACGAGGCGGCCAGTTGCTCCATGTCAACCAATTCCTCGGTGTGCCGTTCGAGGATGAGTTTCGCCTGTTCGACCCGGGCGGCGAACTGTTTCACGTCGGGCGGCGTTTTCGCCGCCGCCAGGGCGGCGCCAAGGATTTCCATCGTGTTGGCAGCAATCAGTTGCTGCAGGGCCGGCGGCGCAGCGCGTACACGGTCCAGCAGGCAGCGATACGAATGAAACACGCTTTCATCCAGGCCGGTTTCAAGAACGGGACTGGACGGGGAGATAAGGCCTCGCTGCACCAGTTGGCGGGGGTAATCGCCGCTGAAGGTGACCCAATACTGCGTCCACGTGCCCTCGCACACGCGATATCGATGCCAGATGTTTGGGAACAGCAGGATGACGCTGCCGGGCCGAACAGTTTGGCGCCCCACGACCTCCGATTCGAACTCGCCTTGGCCGTTGATGAGATACGAAATCGCATAGCAGGGCAACACCCAGCCTTTGTCCCAGGATGAGGCGTACGGGGGGGGATGCGTCAAGTTGTCGTAGTCGGAGGCGGCGTCCACAACGCGTCCGGCCCCTGTGACG
Organism: uncultured Planctomycetia bacterium; assembly: GCA_963791075.1. Classification (GTDB taxonomy): domain Bacteria; phylum Planctomycetota; class Planctomycetia; order Pirellulales; family Thermoguttaceae; genus CAWBRF01. The sequence goes on along the minus strand of CAWBRF010000030.1, from coordinate 170,722 downwards.
TACAACCCCCACTGGCGGTCCTGGCGGCTGACGGGCAGATATCGCATGAACTCCCAGGCAACGCCTTGCATGGCGCGTTCCCCCCACTTGGCCGGCCGGTTCGCCGACACCCCCATTGCATCCATATTACCCTGTCCTCACTCGGCGCGTCAACAATCGGCCGATCGGCCAGGCGACCAAAAGAGACAACTCCGATTGACCGTTTTGTTTATGGACAGGCCCGTGGCGGGAGGCTAGTCTAAAAAATGTCGCCTCCACGAGCCATTGCCATGTCGAATGCACTGACGAAGATCAAAGCGTCTTACAAGCGGTTTTCCGCCAGCCAGCGGCAGTTGGCCGATTACATTGCCCAGCATCCCGACGAGGCGTTCTTGCGCTCCGTTGATAATCTGGCGGAGGCAGCCGCCGTAAGCGCATCGACCATTAGCCGGTTCGCGCGAATCCTCGGCTACGATGCGTACCGGGACTTCAAGATTGACTTGGGCAAGGATTTGCAGGCCACCCGGGGCGGGTTCGGTGAAATCTATCAGGTTGTCGCTTCGTCCGACAGCGACGACGCGGTAATCGAGAAGGTTTTTCAGGGGAACATTGCGAGCCTGGACAATACTTTGAAGATTCTCAATCGCCGTGACCTGATTCGCGCCGCCGAGATTCTCTCCCATGCACAGCGAGTGGTCTTTTTCGGCATCGGCGGCAGCGGCCATATTGCCCACGATGCCGCATTGCAATTCCACCACTTGGAGATCCAGGTTGACGCCTACTCCGATTCTTACCAGATGCTCAGCCAATCGTTTTGCATGAAGAGGAGCAGCGAAGTCGCGGTGGGCATTTCCCACAGCGGTCGATCGGCCGTCACGGTCCAATCCCTCCGCATCGCGCAAGCCAACGGCGCGATGACAATCGGCATCTCGAATTACCCGCAATCGCCATTGCACGAAGCGAGCCGGATATTCTTCTGCACGTCTTTTCCCGAGAGTCAATCCAAGGTTGCCGCCCTCTTCGCCCGCAGCGCCCAGACGTGCCTGATCGACGCCTTGTATCTGCTGGTGGCTCGGCACAGGCACGTGTCACTGGCCAGGATGGAGCGGCTCAACAGCTACGTCGAAGAAACGCTGAGATTGCCCGACATGCGAAAGGACAAGGAGTGAAAGCGCAGCGTTATCTGGCATTCGACTTGGGGGCGGAGAGCGGGCGGGCGCTGGTGGGAACGCTCGACGGCGGGCGTCTGGCCGTGGAGGAACTCCACCGGTTCTCCAACAGGCCGGAACGGGTGCATGGAACGCTCTACTGGGACATCCTCTTTATGCACCACCACCTGCTGAAGGGGATGCGGCCTATGGGGCCCGCTTCGGGTCGGAAGTTGACGGCATCGGGATCGACACCTGGGGCGTCGATTTCGGCCTGTTGGCCCGCGACGGAACATTGCTGCAAAACCCGGTCGCCTACCGTGATCGGCGCACCGAAGGAATCCTCGCCGAGCTCGACGCGAGAATCGCCCGCGACCAGTGTTTCGAGCATACGGGCGTTATTCCGGCGACGATTCATACGGCGGCGCAGTTGTTGGCCATGCGCGTTGCTCGGCGCCCGGCGATCGAGGCCGCGGCGAGGTTATTGCTCCTGCCTGACCTTCTGGCCCATTTTCTCGGTGGAACCCAATGCTGCGAGCGCTCCAATGCCTTTGGCACGTTGCTGTACGACGTGCGCCGAGGCACATGGAGCGACGAGATGCTCCGGCAGCTTGATCTTCCGAAGACTCTGATGCCCAAACTCGTCGATCCGGGCACGGTATTGGGATGCCTGAACGACGATGTTCGACATGCCGCCGGCCTGCACCACGGCGCCCTGATCGCGCCTTGCACACACGATACTTCCTCGGCCGTGGCGGCAATGCCGGGCCTGGGCGACGACTGGGCGTTTATCAGTTGCGGCACATGGTCCGTCGTCGGGGCCATTACGCCGGAAATCATGACCGGTCCCAAAATATTTCGGGCCGGCCTGTCGAATGGACTCGCCTTCCGGCAGACGTACTTGTATCAGAATATCATCGGGTTGTGGCTATTGCAGCAAGCGCAGACGGAATGGACAAATGACGGCAACGCATATTCCCATGCCGACCTGATCCGCGCGGCTGGCGAAGCGCCCGCCAATGGACCGCTGATCGACGTAAACGATCCGCGCTTTGTTGCCCCGTCGCACATGGTCGGCGCGATCCGCGACTACTGTCGCGACACCAGCCAGGCGTCGCCCGCGACCCCGGCCGAGGTTGCTCGCTGCATCCTCGAGAGTCTGGCCCTGGGGTACCGGCGCGTGATTGAGCAACTTGCCCAAGTGCTTGGACGATCCTTCAACGCCATTCATGTCGTCGGCGGCGGGTCGCAGAACGGCCTGTTGTGCCAATTTACCGCTGAGGCGACGGGCCTGCCCGTCCTCGCGGGACCCACGGAAGCCACTGCCATGGGAAACCTGTTGGTGCAGGCATGTGCGCGTGGTCCGCTGACCGGCGCCGACGATGTGCGCAATGTCGTGCGCCGCTCGTGCACGCCTGCAACCTACAAGCCGGCGCATCCAGCAACGTGGGACCGCCGCTACGAATCGTATTCCCGCCTGCTGAAATCCTCCACAAATGAAGAATGTTGCGTAACGACCGAAAGGAAATAGCGCCGTGACTGCGATGTGTGCGAAGCATGCCCAGAAAGCCTTCCCTATTCTCCGAACCGAGTTGCCCGGCCCACGGTCGCGCGAATTGCACGCTCGCGCCGTGCGGCACATGCGCGGCTATTCGTCACAGGTCAAAATGTTCCCGGTGGTCTTTGCCTCCGGCAGCGGGTCCGTGTTGATGGACGTGGACGGCAACGCGTTCATTGACTTCTCCTCAGGGATTTATGTGACCAACCTTGGGCATTGCCATCCGAAGGTGGTTGAGTATACGCAGAAATGGACTGGCCAGCTAATTTGACTGTGTATTGGTCTTGATCGATCGTAAGTTGTTTTGTAAACAGTCCTTCCACTGGATGGAACCCACGGGAAGGAGTAAGTCATGGATCGGCGATTTTCGGTGCGATATGGCGAACTGATGGCTGAGGCGGAGGTTAAACCCGAGGCCCTGGCGGGCGTATTGGAGCGGCTGAAGGCGTTCGTGCGACCGTTCGCTGCATCCCTGATCCACCCCGCCCAACGCGAACATGTTGAGGAATACGTGGCGGGCTTGGTTTCCAACGTCAAACGCAAAAACATCGAAACCATTGCCTACCTGCATGAGCAGGACCGGCAGCCGTTGCAGAAGTTCATCGGGCAGAAGGCGTGGGATACGGAGCCCATGATTGGGGAATTGGCCCGCCAGATCGGCGCCGCGTTGGGCGAGGCCGACGGCGTGTTGGTCATCGATCCCTCGGGGTTCGCCAAGCAAGGCAAAGGGTCGGTGGGCGTGGCGCGACAGTGGTGCGGACGTGCGGGCAAAGTCAACAACTGCCAGGTCGGCGTTTACCTGGGCTACGTCACCCGCAGGGAGCACGCCTTGGTCGATGCGAGGTTGTACTTGCCCAAGGAATGGACGAAGGACCGCAAGCGGTGCAAACGGGCGGGAATCCCCAAGGATGTTCGCTTTCGCACGCGCCACGAACTGGCTTTGGAAATGCTTCGCGAACACCGATCCGCGTTGCCGCACGCCTGGGTGACTGGGGATGATGAAATGGGCCGAAGCAGCCAATTTCGCGACGAATTGCGGGCGATGAACGAGCCCTACCTGCTGGCCGTTCCGTCCAACACGCTGGTCCGCGATCTGGACGCCGCGCCTCCGCCCGCCAGCGCGACGGGGCGACCGCCGAAGGTTCCTTTCCGACGCGCCGACGCGCACATGAAGGCCGCAAAGAACTGGACGCGGATCGCGGTCCGGCCGGGCGAGAAGGGGCCGTTGGTGGTCGAGATGACGGCGATCCGGGGACAGACGAAACGAGGGCGTCGCAATGGTCCCGCGGAGACGTTGGTGATCTTTCGGGAACGACAAGGCGGCGAGACGATCAAGCACGACTACTGCCTGTCTTCCGCGCCTTTCGATGCGCCGTTGCGAGAGTTCGCCCGGGTGTTGGCGCGGAACATCGCATTGAAGAATGTCTCCGGCGGGCGAAGGGAGAAGCGGGGCTGGCGGAATACCAAGTCCGCACGTGGAGCGGATGGCTGCATCATCAGGCGCTCGTCTTGCTCGCCACGTGGTTTTTGACGCAAGAGAAGCGGCGGGGGGAAAAGGCGGCGCCGTGTCTCTCGCTCCAGGAGGTGCGACAGATCATTGGACAACTGCTGCATGAGGAACTGCAAAGCAACACGCTGGCTCACCTCTGCGCTCAGGCAACGCGGCTCAACCGTCGCAAGCAGGCCGCCCGCTTCTATCACTGGAAAAAACGCAACCAATTGCCACCATTGAAGAAACAACTCCAAATCTGAGATACACAGTCGAACTAATGAATTGTCACGACTTCACGACGGAGGTGAAGGTCTTGTTCTTAGAAAAACTGGCCGCCGTCACGCCAGGGCCTCTGAACGGAATCCAGTTGTTTTGCGCGGGGACGGAGTCCGTGGAAGCGGCCATGCGCGCCGCACGCGTGATCACGAAAAAGGCGGCGTTCTTTTCTTTCTGGGACGACTGGCATGGAAAAACCACCGGTTCCATCGGCCTCTCGTCCGCGATGAATGCGGCGTATGGTCCGCGCATTGCTGGATTCCATCTGGCGCCGACGGCGTATTGTTATCGCTGTGCGTTCGGCCAGCGCCATCCGGATTGCGGAATGCAGTGCGTGAAATCCCTGGAAAATGCGATTATTAAAGAAGGCGCCGGCGCCGTGGCGGCGCTGGTGATGGAGCCAATCCAGGGCTATGGCGGAACCGTTGTGTACCCGGACGATTTTCTCCCGGCCGTGCGGCAATTATGCGACCGGCTCGGAATTCTGCTGATTGTGGATGAAGTGTTGACGGGCCTGGGACGGACGGGCAAGATGTTCTGCGTCGAGCATTACGACGTAGTTCCCGACATTCTCACCTTTGGCAAGGGTTTAGCCAGCGGCTTTCCGATCAGTGCCATCGCGGTGAAGGACGAGTACGCGGACGCTCTAGAGTCGATGTCCGCCTCCACGTCGTTCGGAGGCAATCCCATGGCCTGCGCCGCCGGCCTGGCGGCGTTGGAAGTGTTCGAGCAAGAGCCGATTCTCGAACACTGTGTGCGCTTGGGCGAGTTCATTCTTGAACGCTTGCGGCGCATGCACGCGGCGCATCCCATCATCGGCGACGTCCGCGGAAAGGGCTGTTTGCTCGGGGTTGAGTTGGTCAAGAGCAAGGAGGGCAAAGAACCGTTCGTTGAGGCGGGCGAGATGGTCTATGTGAAGGCGTTCGCCAAGGGGTTGGCGTGGATTCCGGCCAAAAATGTCTTGCGGCTGGCGCCCCCGATCGTCATGGACCTTGAGATGGCTGCCAAGGCGTTGGACATCGTTGAGGAGGCGATTGCCGAAACCGAACGCCATTACGGATATTGCTAACGCACAAGGAACACGGCAGTGGCAGTCCACTTTCAGACGCAACGGTCGCCGCAACTGGAGCAAGCGGCGAAGGCCCGGACGCTCATCCTTCTGCCCATCGGCGCCACCGAGGAGCACGGCCGACATCTTCCGGTCAATACGGACAGCGTCATTGCCGAACGCATGGCGATCGCGGCCGCCGAGCGCGTGGCCGGAGAAATTCCCGCGCTGATGTTGCCGGCGCTGTGGACCGGCTATTCCGACGCACATCTGAAGCAGTGGCCGGGGACGATCACACTGAGGCCAAAAACATTGATCGATCTGCTCTACGACGTGCTGGAATCGCTCATTCACAGCGGGTTCCGAAAAATCCTCATCATCAACGGTCACGGAAACAATCCCGGGCCGATCGACTGCGCCGTGCGAATGATCGGCGACAATCACAAGGTCTACTGCGGGGTCTGCAACGTTTGGACATTATATGATCTCGCCGAAGTAACGCCGCATCGCCGCTCGCCGCCCGGCGGCTGGGGCCACGGCGGCGAAGACGAGACCTCGCTCATGCTGCACTTGACCTCCGACGTTGACATGACGCAGGCGACGGCCGACGACCGCATGCGCAGCGAGTTGTCCACTTGCCCAATCGACATCGTCGCGACCGGCAAGAAAGTGTACATCTCAACCTGGCATTTGGCGGAGAGCGCCACCGGCCTGTGCGGCGATCCGACGCCGGCGACGGCTGACTTCGGAAAGATTCTCTTCGAAAGCGCGGTAAGAAACCTGATTTGCGTCATTCGCGACTATTACAGCGTCCAGGAATGAGGAGATGCGATCATGCCAATCAAAATAGCGCTGGTTGCCGCGAAGATGTCCAACTTCGCCGACGACGGTCCGCGATTGGCCGGCGAATGTGCGAAATCGCTGCTCGCACTCGAATCCTCGTTGGGGTTTGCGCTGTTGCCGATGCAGCGGCAAGTCGCCTCCCGAGAAGACGCCGTGCTCGTCCGCAAGGAACTGGAGGCCGCCGCGGTCGATTTTGTCTTGCTGTTGCACAGCACATTTATTTTGGGGGATATTGCCTTTGAGTTGCTCGCATCCTCGCTGCGATTCGGGTTTTGGGGCGTTGAGGAGCCAACCAAGGACGGCGCGCTTCCCCTGGCGTCGTTTGTCGGCTTGAACCAAAATATGTCGATTGTCCGCCATTGCTTTGCCGGCCGCAATATCCGCTGCAAGTGGTTTTTCGGGCCGGTCGAAGGCGACCTGTTTCTCCCCCGATTTCGCGTCACGCTCCAAGCGATTCGGGCGATGAAAGTGCTGCGCCACGGACGCGTGGGGCTTGTTGGCGACGTCGCGCCCGGCTTCCGAAATATGCAATTCGACGAGCGAGCCCTGTTTGCTGCAATTGGCGTGGACGTCGTTCGGGGCATAACCGTGGAGGATGTCTTTCAGGAGGCCCAGCGAGCTCGACCCCGCGGAGGTCGAGCGGCGGCTTGCTGAGGTCGCGGCTGCTCCCCTCTCGGACCGGGTCAAGCAAGAGTCGCTGCAATGGTCGGCGCGGGTGCAACTGGCGCTTGCGGCCATTGCCCGGCGGCAGCAATGGGACGCCCTGGCGGTAAGCTGTTGGCCTAGGTTCCAGGCCGTTCAACCATTCTGGCCCTGCGCGGCCATTGCGGCGCTCAATCAGGACGGTTTGCCGACGGCATGCGAGGGCGACGTGCTCAGCGCAATTTCCATGCTGATCCTTCGCCATATTACCGGCCAGCCCAATACGCTGCTGGACATGGCAGCCTTCGACTGCGAGGATCAGTCCGTGTTGCTTTGGCACTGCGGCCCCACGCCCGCGAGCCTGGCCGACGATCACGGCGCGACCTATGACGCGCACTATCGGTTTCCCACATGTGGACTGGTCAATGACCTCAAGATCAAGCCGTCGCCGGTTACGGTGTTCCGGCTGACGGGCGATGGCAGCCGTTATTACTATTTCACCGGCCGCACGCTGGCCCGCGAAAAGAAGTCGTTCGACGGCAGCCGCGGATGGGTCGGCCAAGTGCAATGGCACAAGGAGCCGATTCCAGTCGTCGATCTGGTAAATACAATTTTGGTCAACGGCCTGCAACACCACTATCCACTGGCCCTTTCCGACGCGTCGGATGCGCTGGAGGAGTTGGCGGCGTGGCTGGGACTGGCGCAAGTGCCGCGGGCGCCGTATGCGAATTTCTTGCCTCCAGTATGATGACAAACGCTTGACCCAAAAAGGCGTGGTAAATGAAGTCGCAACTTGCTCTTTCCATCGTAACCGTTCACACCCTGGGAAGCAATGAAGGGGCGGATTGGTGGGCGAGATGAGCTTCGACAGCGGCAGTGAGGAAAGTGAAAACGTTGCGCCGCTGCTGGCGGCAGGTTTCGATCACCGTCAGCATCGTCTCCACAAAACGGCTGCCGCCCGCGCTCTGCGTCCCAAACGAGAGCTTCCGCCAGATCACCGCATGACGCAGCGACCGCTCGCCCGCATTGTTCGTCGGCTCGACCCCTTCGTGACGCACAAATGTCCATAGCCACTGGCGATGCTCGTGCAACTCCCGGCACGTCCCCCGCGCCTTGCGATTGTTGCTTTGCACGCCGCGCAGCAGCAAACGCTCCACCTTGTGGCGCACCGGGCCCATCCGACGCCGCAGCGCCGCACGCGAAATCTTTCCCTCGCGATAGTCGGCCCAGTGCTCGAACAACTCGCAGGTCGCCCGTCGCAAGCGGCGTCCAAGGTCTTTCGCCGGGCCGTCGCCGCCGTCAATGATCGCTTGAAAATCGCGTTTCAGGTGCGCCCAGCACCACTGCAATTGCCCAAGTTGCCAGTACATCTTCGCTCGGTCGCAGGTGACGATTCCGTGGAACCGCTCGCCGAGGAAAACGGTCAGGGCCGTCGCCTCGCGCGTGGCGCGCACCGCGAACACCGTGAACGTCCGGGCCACGAACGTCCACAGCCACGCCTTGCCGTTCTTTTCCTTGGTCGGCGATTCGTCGATGTTCAACTGCCCCTGTGTCGGCAGTTCCGCCGCCAACGCCTCATACGACGGCCGCAGCGCCGCCGTCACTTGGTTTTCGATCTTCACGGTCAGCGCGGCGCAACAGGGCTGACCCAGGATGGTGGTCAAGAACTCGGCGGTCCGCCGCTTGCTCTGACGATAGTAGGCCATCAACAGCGCGGTGAAGGCCATCAACCGCGGCCCCGACTGCCCCTCTGACACGCCGGGGGGCAGTTCCGCACACGTCGTTTCTCCGCAACCAGGGCACGTCAGCCGATGCCGCTGATACTCGGTCACATGCGGCTTGATCTCGGGCAATTCCCACACCTGATGCCGCAGCGGCTCGGCGTCGCTGCCGGAGAGCTTCGCGCCGCAGCGGCGACATTCGGTCGGCTTCAGCGGGCTCACGTCGTCGCATTCGTCGGTGGGAATCAGCGGCCGCTCGTGTTTCTCGTGGCCAGGCTGCCCGCCGCGTTTCTTCTTCGACTTGCGTTTCGGCGGCTGCGGCCGGGCGTGTGGATGTTGCGTGCTGGGCGGCAGGGAGGAATTTTGCGGGTTCATGCCCAAGCGTGCTTCGAGTCTGGCGATCCGGTCAAACAGTGTTTGCACAAAGGCGCGAACTGCCGGCGTCATTTCGGCTTCGAGTTCGGGCGGAATCGTGAGCGGCGTCTGTTTGGCGGACGACATAATGCAAGTCGTCCCCGAAAACGCCGTCCGTGTCCAGATCAGTTTTCCAAAAAATGCCCCCCGGGGTGTGAACGATTACTTTCCATCGAACCATACCGCGGCGAACCAAACATCGATCGCCTACGCGCCGTGGTCCGCGGGCAGCCGACCGATCGCGTTCCCAACTTCGAGATTCTGATTGAGGATCAGCATGTGGAGCGGCTGCTGGGGCGGAAGGCGGGCAACACGCTCGGCGTCGGCGGAGATCCGGCCAAGGGCAACGCCGCTTCCGAGGGCACGCGCCCCATGTATCCGCACGATTACCTGGAAATCTGCCGCCTCATAGGACAAGACGCCGTCGCTCTGGAAAATTTCTGGACGCCGCTGAAGCACATGCGGCCCGACGGCGCCATCGGGCCAATCACCGACCGCAGCATCACGAAGCGAGCGGACGCCAAACACATTATCTGGCCCGGCGAAGAAGACCTGGAGGAGCGAATGCGTTATGTCCGCGAGTATGTTGCGGCGGCAAAGGGAACTGGCGTCGGCGTGATGTTGGCGGGGTTTTGCGTGTTCCAAACGCTCTACGAATTCGTGATCGGCCTGCACGACGCCATGATCATGATCATGGAGGACCGCGACTTCTTCAACGAATTGATGGCCCGATCGACGGATTACTTCGTCGAGTTGGCTCGTCGCGCCATCCAGGCGGGCGTCGATGCATTCTATATTGCCGACGACTTCGCTTTCAATCTCGGCCTCTTTGTGCGGCCACAAGTCTTTGAAAGCATTTGGCGGCCGCATTTTGAGCGAATATTCGCTCCGCTCCACGAAGCCAAGATTCCCTTCCTTTTCCATTCGGACGGCAAAATCGACGACGCCATGGACATGCTCCTCGACATGGGCGTTCAATGCGTCACGCCAATGGATACCTCCGGCATCGACTACCGAGACTATAAAAAGCGGTATGGGCGCCGGGTCACTCTGTTGGGCAACATTGACCTGAGATGGCCGCTGGCGACGGGCACGCCCGCCGACGTTGAACACGATGTCCGCGAGCATATGGACGCGCTCAAGCCGGGTGGACGATGGATCGCTGCAAGCAGTCATAGCATTGTCAACTATATTCCGCACGAAAACTTCGTTGCCATGATCAACGCGATTCACAAGTATGGGCAGTATTAGGAGATAACGCCGTGCAGCGAGCCTGTTTTCTCGTGAAGGTCAAAGACGATCGCATCCAGGAGTATCTTCGCGCACATCAGACGGTGTGGCCGGCAGTTCTGGCGGCGATCCGGGCGTCCGGCCTGCGGAATTATTCCCTCTTCATCCGTCCAAACGGCATGATCGTCGGTTATTTCGAGGGAAAGGACATCCGCGACTCCCTGCGGCGGTTGGCCCAGACAGAGGCCAACGCCCGCTGGCAGACGCATGTCGCCCCATTTTTCGAGGGAGAATCAGGCGACGTTGCTGCCAGTGGGCCGGAGTGGCTGGAGCAGTACTTCTACCTGGCGTAATCAAAGAGATGTTGGCGAAGGAGGCGGCCCTTTGCTTTGAAGACGTGCAGCGCCGCACCCGCGGCTACGGGGCTGATTGGCGCGTTTTCCGAAAGGCAACGGCACAATGACGGCGAATTCGTTGCTTGGCGCAATCTTATTGACGGTTGCCGGACTGGCGCGGAAGCTTCTGCGTCCTGTTCGGCAAGGTTAGAACGCGCTCGTGGAAGACCTACTGGCCGAGCATGGGCGTCGTCGCCTGGCCGATCATGCCCCTGCTGGTGGCCCGGCTTACGGCGCCTGTGCTGGTTGACCGAGTTTTGGCGTCAACATGGGCGCCATGCCCACGCTTGCCGTGGGCATGTTGATTTTGGATTCGATTGACGACCGAAATACAACAACCTTCTCAAACCAGGAGAATGGCAACCGTGAGAAAGCTTCTTGCCGGCGCGATCGTCTGGGCTTGCTGCGCGGCGGCGCATGCCCCCGCTGCGACAATATCTTCACGGGAGACGCTCACTCTCGAAAACAGTCGTCTGAGACTGACCTTCGACCGGACAACCGGGACGCTCGCGGCGATCCGCAATAAACTGGCCGAAGAGACCTATGGCGTAGAAGGCGATGGATTCGCGGTTGACGCCGATGAGTTTCACATCGAATCCAATGCCTGTCGCCTCATTCGCTTTGACCGCGGCGATCGGACGGTCCATGCGGTCCATGCAGGCGGTGGCCTGACCGCTGAGGTTGCCTACACGCTAGGTGCACATTTCGTCGAAAAGCACATTGCACTCCGGGCCGATCGCGCATTCAGCCTGCGGAAAATAACGCTCAGTCAGCCGCGCTTCGTCTCGAAAAGTCTCTCGCTGATTGTACCGTATCGCTATCAGCAGAACGCGACCTATTTCGGGCGCACGCCGAAAGGGGGCTTTTTCACGGGCGTGGAGGTTCCTTTCGACACGTCGCTCTTGGAGGGCGACCGCGTCACGCTCGCCTACCGGCCCGGCATCAAGGTGAAAGCCGGCCAATGGGTTCAGTGTGAGCCGGCTTACTGGGGTGTGTACCGCCGCCATGCGCACGAAGACGCGCTCGCCGTCGGCAAGATCGTGGAAGGCAACTATCAACACCTGCCGTTGGCCTCGGAGTCCGACGCGATGGTGGCCATGGTGTCGCAGATTCTGGGCCCTCCCCGACTTGGTCCCACATCGGTCCTGGCCCCGGTATGCTGCGGCGGGATTCCTTTGGGAAAAACCGATGAACGGTGGTTTGAAGACCGCAAGGAATTGGAAAAACTAAAGCGAATTGCCGACTTCGCGGCCGAATGCGGCATCGAATACTTCGACGATTACCTGCCTTGGAGCGGCGAGTTCAAGGCCGTGGACGCCTTGACCGACGATAAACAACTCGAAATCTGCGCGTGGAACCGCGAGCTCCTCGCGTATGCTGCGCAGCGAGGACTCAAACCCATCATTTGGAGCACGATGAACAATGTGCTGCCCTGGAGAGAACGGCCGAGGCCGGCGTTTCGCGCCGACAAACCCGACTGGCGAGTCAAGTATCTCGCCGCCTGGCCTCACCAAGAGGAGGCCAACTGTATGGGGGTCAATCAGTATCAGCACTGGCTCACAGCGTTTGTCGTCGACCGCATGGCCCGAGGCGGTTACCGCGGTTTCTCCCTTGATGGCGACTTTGCCGGCGGCGGCGGATGGTTTACCGCGTCCTGCGTTCCCGCTCAATGCGAGGCGGGGGGGCACGACCACGTTCCCGGCGAAGCCCAGTATGCTTGCCAGCGGGCGGTGGCTCGCCACCTTGCCGCGGTGCGAACCCGATATCCCAAAGCATTTCTCTGGTTGATGCGTCCGATGATGGATTTGGGCGTCTGGACGTACCAAAACGGGGACGCGGTGTTCACAATCCTCGAAAACGGCGACGTGGAAAACCTAACGGGCGTTGTCGGACAGCCGCGGAACATCACTTTTGGCGATAAGATTCGCGTGTGGGCGAGAATTCGCCGCGATCAGCACTTCTGCCCTCATTACCTCGATCAAGCCCAACTCTTTCCAGGGGTTGACGGGTGTGGCGGCGTTCGGTTCCCGTGGGATGGCGCGAAGCTCGACTATCTAATGCTCAGCGCCATTTCAACGACGCCGAACCAGTGCTATTTTACTGGCCCGATCGCTTCCATTCCCTCATCCGATCGGGCGGTGATTCGCCGATGGCTCGATTGGAGCCGGCAACACGCCGCCTATCTCATGGTGCGGAAGGACTTGCCCGATGGGCCAAGGACCGGCGCGGTAGACGGATCGGCGCATATGGTGGGCGATCGCGGCGTGGTGTTTCTGTTCAACCCCAACAACAAGGCGCTGGCAGGCGAATTCGGGCTTACCGAGGACAGCATCGGGTTAACGGGACAGGGGGACTTCGAGGTAATCCAAGAATATCCCAGAGCGGATCGGAGGGCGAAGGTCGCCGCCGGTCAGGCCGTTCACTGGGACGTTCCGGCAGAATCCGCAGTTATGCTTTGGGTTCGACCCGCAGATCCTGCATGGAACCGCGATGACTGTGCTGGTTCAGCGAGTTTTGGGTTCCCGTAAGGTCAAAATACTCAGGCGGACTGTAACTGGCGGGCAATATGGAACTTACGAATGCACACATCAGTCGTGGTTCGGCCGGTTCACAGCGCCTGGCCGTCGCCCGATGCTGCAGCTCTTGCCCCTCAACGAGGTACATGCACAGGACGCCGACATCGCCCGAATGAGGAAATAGCCTGGGCTGTGATTTCTTGCGCTGAAGGATCCGGCAATTTCCGACCAACCATTACAACCTGCCACAAGCACCCAACCCGCAAATGTGGTAGCTCACCGACGACGGCAAGCCTAGACAATGTATAATATATATTTGGCGCGTGCCCCGGCGATCACAAGATCGAGAACATGAGACTTACCATGGTGTGCCGTAGGCATCGTTGAGCGGCTGGAAACGGCCGAAATTGATATTCACCGGCCACTCCCAACCTCCATCGAGAGCGGCACTTGCGGTTCGGCCGAGTTTTTTCACCATACGGGCGTCCCCGACGTCATGTGACCGCCGCGCCTGCTGGCCGTCAGGTCGCCTGGTCTCGTGCCGCCGAACAACCCGTTTCGGCTCGAGAGGCGGCCAAGAGTTCGCCAGTCCTTTGCATATCTTTGACACCCGAGAATACGATGAAACCACGCATAGCGTTGCAACTTTACACGATCCGCGACCAGTTGGCGGAAGACTTCGACTCTGCAATACAACGCGTTGCCGACATCGGCTATGACGCGGTGGAGACGGCCTTTTTCCCCGACTCCATAACGCCCAAGGAAGCGGCTCGGAGATTCCGCGACGTGGGGCTGACCGTGGTGGCTGCCCATTGCTCATTGCCTCTCGGGGAATTCAAGGGCCCGACGCTTGCCCTGTTGGATGACCTCCAATGTGCTCGCGCCATCTGGCATGGTTGGCCCCGCGATGTCCGCTTTGGGTCGCGCCGCGGGATTGAAGAGTTGGCGGATGCGTACAATGCCGCCCATGAGGTCGCACGGGCGGCCGGCATTCGCTCCGGGCTGCACAATCACTGGTGGGAGTTCGAGCCGGTGGACGGCTGCTTGCCCTACGAAACGCTCCGAAGCATTCTTCATCCGGACATCTTCTTCGAACTGGATGCCTATTGGATTCAGACGGCTGGCCGCGATCCGGCGGCAGTCATTGCCGAAGCCGGTGATCGGGCGCCGCTGCTGCACATCAAGGATGGCCCCGCGATCCACGCCCACCCGATGGTTGCTGTCGGAACGGGAGCCCTCGACATGCCGGCAATCGTGCAGGCGTCCCGCAACCATGCCGAGTGCCTGATTGTGGAACTCGACACCTGCGCCGGAGACATCTGGCAGGCGATCAAGCAGAGCCATCAGTATCTCAGCAAGGCGATCCAGGTGTTGTACGCATGACTGTGCTGGTCCGGCGCGGTGGTCCAAGGAGATTCGGGGTTCGGATTGTGACCGGGCGTGTTGAAAGCACTGACAGCCTTGATGTTCCCCTGCGTCTTCAAGGAAACCTCGATTGCGACCCTTCCCGTGGGCGGTCTTTGACGGCTATGCCCCGACGACGGAATTGCCCGCGCTTCAATCCGCGGCGCCGACGAAAGCGCGATAGGGCTTGGGGTCACCCCAACTTCTTGTGTGTGCCGTCACAATAGGGCGGAGTTCCGGTTCGCTTGCAGGCGCAAAGGTGCGCTTCCTTCGGCTGGTCAACGACGACTTGCACGGGCGTGAATGACGTGCCTCGATGCGATCCGTCGCAGAATGGCTGGGACTTCGATTCGCCACAGGCGCACCACCAGTGCTCTCCTGCTTCCAGTCGCACCTTGAACGGACTCCGACCTGCGATCTTGGGTTCTGCCATCCTTCGTCTCTCCTTGGCAAGAGTTGTCTGCTGACCTCTACTCGTTGCCGAGCAATGGGCGCACCCCCTCGATGTGGAAGTGGACGAGATACTTGCTGTCCTCCTCGCTGATGCCGAGGGCGGTGCAACGGCGGAGCGACTTGATTTTTTCTGGAGTAGTCTCTTCCCCGGTCGCCACCAGCGACAGGCGCTTGCCCGCGTAGCCCTCGCCTTGCTCGATGAAAAGATACGAGGCGCTCGGGTTGTGGCCCACGTTGTCGTGCGTCAGACGGTTCGCCATGATAAAGGAGCAGGTGGCGTCGTCGTCCTTCTCCAGAAACAGGGGTTTGGCGTAGATCGCCTGGTTCACCTGCCCAGCAAGATCGGTGGTTGCCAGGACGCCAACCCCCTTGGTTTTCTCGAAGTATTCGCGCAGTGTCATGCCGTTCCCTTTCTCTTGCGGAATCCCGACATCCCCGCCAATTTCCCTTGCCGGAGCCGGGCGCTGCCATTAGGCATGGTGGTCAGTTCCAGGCGTGCGGCCTGTCAGATAACGCCATCATCATACGCTTTATCTGCACATTTTCAATCTTTATCTGACACGCTATCTGACACAAGCCACAATTCGCAAGTCCTTTGCAGTATGGACTTTTGATGCTAAGTCCAATAAAGAAGGCCACTTAGAAGAAGCTTCTAAGTGGCCTTCAGGTGGAGGCGGCGGGGATCGAACCCGCGTCCCGCGACATTTCCATGCAGACTTCTACGTGCGTAGTCGGAACATTTTCGCCTTCGCCCATTCGCCCCCCAACCGACTGGGTGTGCGATAGGCTAGCCGGCAGCTTATTTAATCCCAGGCGTGGCCAGCATCGACCTGAGACGATCCGGAATTTGTGACCAGCAGTCGGACCTCTCCGGCGAAGGCCCTCAGCCGGGGTTGCCTTTAGTTAGGCAGCCATTGCGAGATTAGACTCGGCAATTGAAGTTATTGGTCGGCTTTTTACGTGGCCCGCTGACCAACCACGGCACGCCGCCTGCACTTCACACTGCCCGGTCGAATCCAGTTCGCCCCCGAGAGGGGAAACAACTCTATTCTAGCAGATGGGACGGCGGCGTCCAGTCGCGAAATGAGCCAGCCTCCCATCGCGAAACCGCAAACGGATGGACCGCCCGGCTCCATTCAACTCCCTTCCGCCGGCTTCCGCCGCTGCTTCGCGACAAATGCCCGATAGTCCTCCCGCGTGTCGATGCCGAAAGTCGGCTCGTCGACCACGCCGACGATGATTGAATAGCCCGCTTGAAGCACGCGAAGCTGCTCCAACTTCTCCACGATCTCCAACGACGATTGCGGCATCGCCGCCAACCGCAGGAGAAACTCGCGGCGATAGGCGTACAGACCGACATGCTGAAAAAAGTGCGGCGGATCGGCCGTCAACAGGGCGTCGTCCCACTGCCGGGCGCGAGGGATGGGGCTGCGGCTGAAATAAAGCGCCCGGCCAGACGCATCGAAAACCACTTTCACACACGCCGGATCGTCCAACTGCCGCCGGCTGCGAATCGGCGTCGCCAAGGTGGCCATGACCGCCTCGGGCCGCTCTTCCAACAGGGCGACGACGCGATCGATCGACTCGCCCGACAACTCCGGCTCGTCCCCCTGGACGTTGACGACGACATCGACGCCGACAAGCCGCCGGGCGACCTCGGCCACACGGTCTGTGCCGCTGGCGACCGCCGGATCGGTCATTTCGACGACTCCGCCGAAGGCGCGGACCGCGGCGAAAATTTCCGCGGAATCGGCGGCGACGCGGACGCTGGATGGGCGGACCGCGCGAGAGGCGGCCTCGTAGGTGTGCTGCAACAGGCTCTTGCCCGTCTCGCACAGGAGCAGCTTTCGCGGCAGTCTGGTCGAAGCGAGCCGCGCGGGAATCACAATGACGCTGGTGAGATGGTTCATGGGAAGCGCCGGCGATGCGGCTCGGTTCATCTCCCGCGTCAGGCGGTCGTCCGGGCGGCGTTGCACAGGGCGACGACGTTTGCCTCCGGCGTGTCGCGGCAGACCTCGCAGCCGGCCCCGACAATGTAATTCGCGCCGGCGCAGAGGCGACAATCGGCGATCGCCTCGCTCACCATCTTCGCCGTGCCGTTGCGGAGCACGGCGACGGGATCGATGTTGCCGGCCAACGCCTGTTTCGGCCCCAGTTCGCGGCGGGCCTGCTCCATGGGAACCATCCAGTCGATGTCCACCATGTCGCAATCGAGCGTGGCGATGCCGGAGAGGATGCGGCGGATGTTGCCGCAGATGTGCAGGCGGACCTTGACTCCCATCGCGTGCAGGCCGTTGACCAGCCGCTTCTCGTAGGGGAGGACGAATTCCTCGTAAATCTGCGGGCCGACGAGCGAAGCGGCGGCGTCGCCGACGCCGATCAGGTCGGCGCCCGCCTCGGCCTGGGCCTTGCCGAATCGCAGGGCCATCTCCAGGACAAAGTCGAACAGGTCGCGGACGAAGGGGGGATCGTCGATAAAATCGAGCATCAAGTGGTTGATGCCGCGGAGGTCGGAGCCTTCGGCGCAAGGGCCTTCGACCCAGCCTTCAATCAGACGCTCTCCCGCGATCCGCCGGCGGAACAAGGCGATCCCCTGCACGCGGTCGTGCATGCGCCCGCCGCCGGTGGGATCGGGAATCGCAAGTTTCTTCAGCGTGGTCTTGTCCAACAGGAGCGAATGCACCTCGTCGATAGCCGGCGGTTGGTTGTCGAAGAGGTGAACGGTCGCGCCGCAGTCGGCTGCTTCCCGGCCGGGGTCGGAAATCGTCGAAACATAATCGAAGTCGAACTTCTCCGCGACGGCGAGTTGCGCTGCGACCATTTTGCGATGATCCAGCGCGTACTGGCCGTAGGGAATGCCGGCCTGATCGCCGGCGAACATCATCGTGATCGGCATCAGCGGCAGCCGATCGACCGGCCGGCCTTCGAGCATGGCGAGAATGCGATCGTGTCCGTTCATGGGAGTTTCGGAATCCTGAATTTGCGACTGTCGAACCATGGCGCCAGCATACAGCGCGGGGCCCGGCAATTCAAGCCGCATCGACCGCCTTGACGATTTGCTCGTCGAAGCTGGCGGCGATCCGCTGGCCCGGCGGAACGACCAAAAACGCGCCTCGTCCCACGGCCCGTTCAACCAAGGCTTGCAACAGGCCCATGTCGCCGGCGACCTTTTCAAATTGCCAGCCGTGCTGCTCGGCCTGCTGCCGGGCGCGGGCCTCGAAACCGCCGTCCGGCTCGACGCCCATCTCGATAAACGTCAGCTTGCGGTAATGCCGCGTCATGTTGCACAATTCCTCGAAGAGGAAGCCGGCGTTGTCCTCGCCGTACTTGGCCACAAGCTCCTCGTAGGACTGCAACATGCCGCTCTTCTGCGCCACGGAATCGGCGGCGTATTGCTCCAGCCCCTCGCCGCGCTCCATCCAGCCGGTGGTCTTGAAGTACACGCCGGGATTGCCGCGGAAGTAGTCGAGATACCGCTCCTTGCCGCCGAGGAAAAGGGTGATGCAGTCGTGTCCGCGGGGCACGACCAGGGGGATCGAGCCCGCCGTCAGCCCGACGACGCCGTTGCTGCACAGGGCGTAGCCGAGGACCACCGCGTCGTACTTCGCGTCATCCGCCGCGGCGACGACTTCCGCCAACCGCGCCGACATCCCCGCCTGGCCCATGTCGTGCAGCCCCTTGGGGAGGAATTCGAGAATCGACGCGGTTGGGCGAGCGGGCGACAACGGCGCAGAGTTCGCGGAAGAGGATTTCGCAGGCAATGAGTTTCAGTCGCACGGGCGGCAAGTCCTCGACGGGATGAGTGTAGTCGCCATATTAGCATATCACAAAAGGGCGAAATGGGGCAAGCGACGGCGATCCGGCGGGGACGGCGGCGGCCGCGGATCACTTCGCCTTGTGCGTCGTTCCTTCGATGCGGATTTCGCCGTCGCGCAGTTCGAGGCCCTCGATGCGCGCGCGGGCGTCTTTCGCGGGAGCGATTTGCAGCACCGGATCGCCGCCGCTCTGATGCCAGGAAACGCGATAGTCGGCGGCGCGGACGGCGGCGGCGGCGGCGGCGAGGATCTTGCCCAACGGCAGCGGCGCCAGCCCGGCGCGGGCCTTGCAAATCCGCAGCGCCAATACGCCCGCCTCGGGCACGTAGGGCTCGACGACCAGGGTCAGGACGGTCTGTCCATAGGGGCCTCGATAGCGGCAGGCGAGCGTGATTCCGCTGCGATCGATGGCCACGCGCGGATCGACGAACTCCGGCGGCAAGGCGTGGGGAAGCTTTTGCGGCAACAGGACCGCCAGCCAGGCGTTGACTTGCTCGGCCGTCCAAATCGCCCGCCAGCGGCCCGAGGTGTGCATGCGGCTGGCCAGGTCGAGGACTTGCCGGTCCATGCGTTGGGCGGCTGGCCGTTGGCCGGCCGCGTCGGCTTCCATCGCCTTGCGATAGAACTCCGGCACGTATTGCGTCGCCCGATAGAGGGCCAAGCTTGCCGCGCCGGTCAGCGCCAGCAGACCGCAGGCGATCCAGAGCGCAAGACGAGCCTTTCTTGGACATTCTCTTCACTCGACGAACCGCAGCAGGGCGTAACTCTTTTTCCCGAACGGAGCACGAGAATCGACTCGCCGGCCAGGTCGCCGGGGCCGAGGCGGGCTTCCGCGTCGGCAACGCGGCGGTTGTTCACGTAGGCCCCGCCTTGGGCGGCGATTCGCCGCGCCTCGCCCTTGCTCTTGGCCAACCCGGCGGCAAACAACGCCTCCGCAATCGGCAGCCCCGGAAAGGCCAACCGCCCGCGCGGCAAGCTCTTTGCTGGGAACGTCGGCGAAGATGCCGGCCAACTGGGCGTCGGTCATGTGGTGGATTTCGGCGCCGAAGAAGATTTCCGTTGCCCGCTGCGCCTCGGCCAGGCGCTCGTCGCCGTGGACCAGCCGGGTCAACTCCGCGGCCAGCGCGCCGCTGGGCGATCCGCCGGCCCGGATCGGAAAGGTGCTCCGCCTCGACGCCGCGAATCTCCTCCTCTTCCAGGTCCGTGAAGAATCGCAGACAGCGGCCCACGTCGGCGTCGTCGAGATTGATCCAGTATTGATAGAAGCGATACGGACTGGTCCGCTCCGGCGAAAGCCAGAGGGCGCCGGACTCCGTCTTCCCCATCTTCGCCCCGTCGCTCCGGGTCAAGAGCGGGCAGGTGACGCCGTAGAGCTGAACGCCGAACATCCGCCGCGCCAGGTCGATGCCGGCGGTGATGTTTCCCCACTGATCGCTGCCGCCGGCCTGAAGCCGGCAGCCAAACTCCCGCTGGAGATGGACGAAATCGTAGGCCTGGAGGAGCATGTAGCTGAACTCGGTGTAGCTCATTCCCGCGTCGCTCCGCTCCAGGCGGCTGCGGACGGAGTCCTTGGCGAGCATGACGTTGACGGGAAAATGCTTGCCGACGTTGCGGAGGAATTCGAGATATCCGAAGCGGCCCATCCAGTCGTAGTTGTTCACCAGCAGCGCGGAATTGCCGCCGCAGTCGAAGTCGAGGAACCGCCGCAACTGGGGCTCCATGGCGGCGACGTTGGCGCGGAGCATTTCCAGGGAGAGGAGGTTTCGCTCCTCGCTCTTGCCGCTGGGGTCGCCGATCATGCCGGTGGCCCCGCCGACAAGCGCGATGGGCCGATGCCCGGCTGCTGAAACCGCCGCAGGACCATCAGCGCCACGAGATGCCCGACGTGCAGGCTGTCGGCGGTCGGATCGAAGCCGACGTAGAGCGTCCGCGGCTGCTTCCAGGAGCCACGGCCGCAGTCCGGCGTCGTCGGTCGTTTGGTTGATCAACTCTCGCCAGGTCAGTTCGGCAAAGACATCGTGCATGATGGGGAGAAAGGATGAAGTTCGGGAAAGATGGCATTCGCGGTGGGGAAGGTCGGTCTGTCGAGCGACCGCGTCACCGCCACTTGTCGTCGTCGGCGAAGGGGTGCAGCGGACCGGCCAGCTTCGGCTTGGGCAACGCCTTCAAGGCCTGCTCGGCCAGCCGCAAGTCCTCCTTCGTCGTGATCTTCAGGTTCAGCGGCGAGCCGGGCACGATCGCCACGGGATACGGGAGCCGCTCGACCAACTGGGCGTCGTCCGTGGCGGCCAGTCCATCGCGGCGGGCGTAAGCGTCCAAGAGGAGTTGGCGGCGGAAGACCTGCGGCGTTTGCGCCTCCCAAAGGCCGTCGCGCGGCACGGTCGCTTCGATCTTCCCGCCGGCGACCCGCTTCAGCGTGCCGGTGACCGGGACGGCGAAGATGGCGGCGCCGCTCTGCTCCGCGGCGTGAAAGATCTCGTCGATCCAGGCGTCGGTCAAACAAGGGCGGGCGGCGTCGTGGATGCAAACCAAATCGGCCGTCGGCTTCACCCGGGCCAGGGCCGCGGCGACCGAATCCGCCCGCTCCGCGCCCCCGTGAATCACCTCAATGCCGAGGATGGCGATGTTCGAGGCGAACTTGAAGTTGAAGTCCTCGCGGTCCTCAGGCGAGATGACGAGGATGACCTGGACGACGTCGGGGCGATTGAGGAAGCGTTCGGCCGAATAGAGCCAAACCGCCCGGCCGGCAAGCGGCACAAACGGCTTCTTGTAGTGCTTGTCCACAAAGCGGCGGCTGCGTCCGGCCGCGGGCAGAATCACGGCGACCTTGCTCACGACGGCCTCCCCCGGATCACGGCGGCAGTGTCACGATCTCGCCGCCGTCGATAGTGGCTAACGCCCGATAGACCGTGGGGTCGATGTTCTCGTTGATGAATTTGCCGCTGCCGTCGAGGAAGCCGAAATTGGCGCCGGCCGGATGGCGGCTCATAAACGAGTAGTTGTGCGTCCAGTCGTTAAGAACGGCGCTGCTCTCGTTCGCCTGCATCGACGGCTTGTAGTTCAAGGGGATGGCGCAGGTGGCCGTGGTCCCGTCGTACCAGTACCAGATCGACCAGGGACAATACTTCGGAATCGCCTCGCCAATGGAGAAGGTGTTGCTCAAGCCGTCGCGGATGTCCTGGGTGTACGTCGTAAACGGCGAGCTGTTCGGCGTGACCAGAGTCCCAGATATCGTGACCGTGTACCCATTGCGGCACATAAACCCATTGCCGTGGTCCACGCCGTCAATACAATAGGCGTTGCGGCCAACCGTCCCGCCGCTCACGCCGGCCACGGAACCCCCGTTCGTTCCGAGGGCGTTGACCAAGCTCAGCGGATCCACGGGCCAGTTCATGCCGTTGCACGCCTTGTAATTCGTGATCGGCGCCGAGGTCAAGCCCGCGGCGGCAATCCCGCTCTGATTGTTCATTTTGCCGATGTTGCCTTGACCGTCCCGGGCGTTGTCCGAGGGGCAGAGGAAGGTGTTGATCACCGTGTTCGCCGCCACGCTGTTGCTCTTGCCCGCCGAAATGGCGGCGGCCGAATTGGCGTCGGAGGCAGTGGGTGAACTCACCGGGTAACCCCAATCGATCTTCGCGTACACGGAGCCCATGTCCAACTGCGGCAGGATCATCGACAGCCAACTGTGGCCCGACTTGGTCAGTGAAAACTGACCGGGCGTCCCAGAGGTTCCGAGGTTGCCCACGCCTGGGCCTGTGCCGACCGTGCCAACTTGGGCCGCGGTAGGCACGCACCAGTTGTAGGGAAACATCCGCATCTGCGATTCGTAGGCTTGGATGGCCATATTGATTTGCTTCATGTTGTTCCCGCACTGGATGCGCCGGGCGCCTTCCAGTGCGGCGAACACCGCCGGCAGCAGCAAGGACATGAGGATGCCGATGATCGTGATGACCACGAGCAATTCGACGAGTGTGAATCCCGCTGCGGCTGGGCGGCCTCGCCAAAGAAGACCTCGCCCGGCGTCGTTTTTTTGAAGCCTCGTCATCCCCGTTTCTCCTTCGCCTCACCTTTGCCCTTGGCGCGGCGGCCCGCAGGCCGATCGCTTGCGGCCCCAGCGCTCAGCATACATCAATAAATTGATTTTGGGAAGTTCCCTTTGAAAAACGCGTCGCCGCAGACGCAACACCGGCCGCCATCGTACTGTTTCGGACGTAGCGACAGTGAATCTATAGGGGGGAAATGCCCACCCCTGCGAATCGAATGAGGCCGATTTGCAACGCCGCAAGACCGACGATGTTCACTTCCGACAACGTTTCCTTGCAGACGCGATGGCCAGGAGCGTCGGAGGAATGGTCGTAACATATTATCCCATAATAGTTTGCGATCTCTGTCTCAAGTTCTCGTCGCCATTGGCGCGTGAAGTGCTTTTCCTGGAGGTCGAGCACCCTCTCTCCAATCGCTGCCCAAGCGAATCACCCTTTTCCGGAGGCTGCCGTGTCGAGAATCGATCGCAAGCCGTCGCCATCGGCCAAACCCGCCGGCAAAACGCCTGTCCGCGGCTCCCGCCCGTGCCCTGCAGAGGCGGAGTGTCCCGTCGCGACGCGCGAGACGTTCCGGGGGGAAGAATTCGAGGAGGAACATGCCGGCTTTGGCGAGGACGAACTCCCTGAGGAAAGCTCGTCGGAGGAGGAGGTGGAGGAGTCGATTTGCGAGGAAACGACCGGCGGCGACGACCAGATCGACGACCCGATTCGCATTTATTTGATGCAGATGGGCGAGATTCCGATGCTTTCGCGGCAAGAGGAGACGGACTCGGCGCGGGCAATTCAACAGAGCCGCGTGCGGTTTCGCTGCCACATGTTGGCGACCGACTATATGCTGGAGGCGGCGATCGCCATGTTGCAGAGCATTCGCGACGGCCGCGCCCGCCTCGACCGGACGATGGAGGTTTCCGTGATCAACTTGCGGAAGAAGCGGCGGCTGCTGGAGTTGTTGGAGCCGAACCTCCGCACGCTCGCTCAACTAAGCCGCCGCAATCGGCAGGACTTCTTCATCGCCATCAACAAGCACAGGCCGCGGAAGCAGCGGCGGCAGGCGTGGAAACGGCTGGCGCAACGTCGCGGCCGGGCCGTGCGCCTGGTCGAAGAACTCGGCCTCCGCACGCAGCGGCTCCAGCCGGCGCTGGAGCGGCTCAAGCAGGTTTGCCAGCGGATGAACGCCATCCAGGCGCAGATCGCCGAATTGGGCCGCGGCCGGGAAACGCTTGACCGCCGCATCGAGTTGCGCAAGGAGCTTTGCGGGTTGATGCGGATCACCCAGGAGAGTCCGGCCACGCTTCGCCGCCGGATGACGAAAATCGCCGCCTTGGCCGGCCAGTACGAAGGCGCCAAGCGCAGCCTCTCCGCCGGAAACCTCCGCCTGGTCGTCTCCATCGCCAAACGCTACCGCAACCGCGGCCTGAGCTTCCTCGACCTGATTCAAGAGGGAAACACGGGCTTGATGCGCGCCGTTCAACAAGTTCGAACACGCCCGCGGATACAAGTTCTCCACCTACGCCACCTGGTGGATTCGCCAGGCCATCACCCGGGCGATCGCCGATCAGAGCCGCACCATCCGCGTGCCCGTGCACATGATCGAAACGATGAGCCGCGTGCGCGGCATCCATCGCGATTTGCTCCAGGAAAACGAGGCCGAGCCGACGATGGAGCAGACCGCCGAGGCGGCGGGCATATCGGCCGCCGACGCCGCCAACGTCATGCGGATGAGCCGACAGCCGCTCTCCTTGGACCAGCCGGTCGGCGACCACGACGACACGTACTTCGGCGAGTTTCTCCAAGACTATCGCGAAGACGATCCGCTGCTGGAGATGAACAACGAGTTGCTCAAGGCGCGGATCGCCGACGTCCTGGAAGGGCTCGACTATCGCGAGCGGGAGATCATCCGCCTGCGCTATGGGCTGGCCGACGGCTACGCCTACACGCTGGAGGAAGTGGGAAAGATCTTCTCCGTCACCCGCGAACGCGTGCGACAGATCGAGACGAAGGCGGTTCGCTCCTTGCAGCATCCGATTCGCGCGGATGTTGTCGGGATTTCTCGATCACGCGATGAGCGCGCCGATGGCCGCCATGCAGGCCGCGGCAAACGAGGCGGCGACGCTCGAGAGCGTGTAGGGCGCCTCACCGCGGCGCGGCTTGCAGCGGCTCGATC
Organism: uncultured Planctomycetia bacterium; assembly: GCA_963791075.1. Classification (GTDB taxonomy): domain Bacteria; phylum Planctomycetota; class Planctomycetia; order Pirellulales; family Thermoguttaceae; genus CAWBRF01. Next base: position 145,581 of record CAWBRF010000030.1, on the reverse strand, counting down.
CGCACCCGCTCGATGCGGCGACGCCGACCGTCCGTTGGTGCTCTATGACTTCCGACCCGGCCGCAGATAGAGTAGCCCGAGCCCCAGCAGCGCCGAACCGAAGAGCGCGAGGGTTGCGGGTTCGGGGACGGGGGCGGTGGGGCGAACGCCAAGCCGTATGTGCTGTACATGCCGGAGGCGAATGTGGTCTCAACCCCGCCCGGCGTGAATTCGGTAATCGTGCCGGCGAAATAATTCGAGGAAAACAGATCGCCGCTGGCGTCGAATGCCAAGGTCACCGGGCCATTCAAGTAGTTGGCGAATGTGGAGCGAACCCCGCCCGGCGTGAATTCGTTAATCGTGAGATCATTGCAATCGGCCTCAAACAGGTTGCCGTGGGCGTCGAATGCCAGCCCGGCCGCAGAGGCCAAGCCGCTGGCAAACGTGGATCGCACCCCGCTCGGCGTGAATTCGTAAATGTTGCCGGAACCATTGTCCGTCTCGAACAGGTCGCCGCGGGCGTCAACGGCCAAGCCCACCGCCCATCCAAGCCGGTGGCGAACGTGGACCGCACCCCGCTTGGCGTAAATTCGTAAATGGCGTGAGCATACTGATTCGCCACAAACAAATCGGCGGCCGCCGCGACGTTGTTAGAAAGCCAAATGCAAATCCCGAACATGAGCAACGCTTTTCCGCAAGCCCCTGCCGATTTCACGACCTCCGCCAGACCTGCCAGATAACTTTTCACGACCCCCCCCCTTTGACGTTGCGGGCGACAGCTCGCCCTGGAATTAGAAGAACAAAGGCGGCCGCCGCCCAAAAAACCTCGCACGATCGTCATTTGGAACATTCCTTTTCTCCGCAATTACGAAAATCGCAACCTTTCCTAACCAAATCCGCGACGCTGGCGGCAGCGGGTGCGGAGCGGGTTGGACGGCTATGACCTGGAGATCGCCGTCGTCAAGCCTTCGCCCTACTCCGCCGCTGATAAATTACGCCAAGCCCCAGAAGTGCTACACCCAAAAGCGTGAGGGACGCGGGTTCGGGAGCGGGCTGGGGGGGTGGCGGGGGTGGTGGGGGTGGTGGGGGTGGAACGTATCCGACGCCGTCGTCAGCGAACACCATAATGCCAGTTCCCCCGGGAAGCCCCGTGGGGTAGTTGCGCCACTGCCAGTAACCATCACCGCCGTAGTTGAGACTTCCGCAGAGATATTGCAGCACAGTCCCATTTGATGAGACGTAATACTGGAGATCCGCGTGGAGACTGTATGGGTCGGATGCGGTCGCGGGCCATGGATAGAGAAATGTCAAGTCCCCGCTAAGGAGATAAAGCGTAGTTGGCGTGGCGATGAAGTCGGCAGGACAGGAATTGTTGTTTATTACATCTCCTATCTCGCCCCCCGACCCTGCAGCTTCGATGGTCCCATTTGGACCGGATGCGCGCCAGTTCCATGATAAGATGTCACTCGTGCCGATTTCGCCCTGAGAGCCGTCTGTTGTGATACTGCCAGTGAGTGTGGATCCGGATTGGTAGTCGGGGTAATTCGCGAACTGATACGTTATTGTGTCCGCCCAAACGGGCACCGGCAAAAACACGAACATCGCAGCGGTGCAGAAACCAAAAAGCTTTCGAGCATACATGGGTGGCTCCTAAAAACGGAAAGGTAAACGTTGGTTTGGTCGCCGCGTCTCGCCAGCGGGCAGCGCGTGGCGGTAATTTGCGACCGACTTCTACCCTTCTATCATCCGGCGCCGCGCACTGTAAATCGCCGATTCAGTGTTGCCTGAACAGGGGATCCCCGCTTAGGGGGATGCACTCTGTATGCAGTGCAGCCCAATGGCAGAGTGAGGCGAGGCAAGATGGCGGGACCCGTTTCTCGTCCCGCGCAGCGAATCGAAGATTACGCCGCCTCTTGAGCTGAAGGCGGCGACACAAGCCTCGGAAATACGGGATAGTCCTGCTCCACGTCGGCGGCAAGGCATTCGCGAAAAACTCGCAAGACCAGCCCGACGCGGCTCTTCACGCCAAGCTTCCAGTGAAGGTGCATCAGGTGGGCATGCACCGTATGGAGAGAGATTCCAAGTCTAGCGGCGATAGTTTTTTCCGGCTCGTCCTCGAACAAAAGCCGCACGATTTGGAGTTCGCGCCGCGAGATTGCCAAGCGGCGGGCGAGCCTTGCCCACTGCTCGTCGGTCAGCAGCGACTCCGGACGGCGGAATGGCAAAATTGTGGCCGACATGGCAATCACCTGCTCCCGGTCGAACTACACCAGACACGTACCGATCCTCTCCCTATCCGTATCCCTCCAATCTACGAACTGCCGCCAGAATTGCAAGCACTTTGCAAGCCTCTTTCCGACGATTTTGCGCATTTTTCCAGCACCTTAACGCTGTAGTGGGGGAAAGACCGCCGTCGCCCCCGATGATAGAGGGACACGCCCCCCTCCGGTTCACCGACACCCGCACCAGCTAACCTGGACGCGCGTGCATTAGCGGCTGCCGCCCGCCGTACGTCACGCCGCTTGCCCCCCTGGCGATTCCCTGGCACTTTCGGGCGGATAACTGCGTCCTATCCGTGTTTCGTCCGTGTTCCATTCGTGGCTAAATCCGGAAGCTATTTCCGGTCGGTCCTCACCGCGGCGCGGCTTCCAGCGGCTCGATCCGCACCCGCTCGATGCGGCGGCGCGTGGCCTCCAACACCGTGATGCGGACGTTCCCCCACGCCAACGTCTCGCCGACGGCGGGAATCCGCCCCAGTTCGCTGAAGACGAGGCCGCCGATGGTGTCGAAATCGGCGTCTTCGGGCAAGCCCAGTCCGAGCCGCTCGTTCAGGGCGTCGATGTGGACGCGGCCGAGGGCTTCGCACGCCCCGTCGTCCAACGCGCGGATCGGCTCGACCTCGTCGCTGTCGTACTCATCGACGATCTCGCCGACGATCTCTTCCAAAACGTCTTCCATCGTCACGATGCCGGAGACGCCGCCGTATTCGTCCAAGACGACCGCCATGTGCCGCTTGTCCCGCTGAAAGTCCTGCAACAGGGCGTTGACGGGCTTGGTCTCGGGGACAAAGACCGGCTGGTGCACCAGCGCGGTCCACGGCTGCACGCGGTCCTGCGACGGCTTGGCCAACTCCGGCAACAGGTCCTTGATGTAGAGAATGCCCACGATGTCGTCGCGGGTCTTGCCGAAGACGGGAATCCGCGTGTGGCCCGCGCGAATCGCCTGCTGGACCGCCTCTTCCCACGAGGCGGCCGCGGGAATCGAGAGCATGTCGGTCCGCGGCGTCATGATCTGCGAGACGTCGACGTCGGAGAGTTCGATCACCCCCTCGATCATTTCCCGCGCCTCCTCCTCCAGAAGCCCTTCGCGGTGGCCTTCGCTGACGATGGTGCGAATCTCCTCCTCGAACGAGTCCTCGTCCGCGTCGACCCGCGGCGGCCGGCGAGGCGATGGAACATGGCGTCGACGAAGCGAGCGGCCAGGGTCAGCGGCGACAGCACCGCCGCCAGCGCCCGCCACGCCGGCCAGGTGTAATAGAGGAAAGGACTGGCCCAAAGGCGGACAATCGCCCAGGGAAGCCAGATTTCGCCGGCGAGCAAAACAGTCGCCGCCGCGGCGACGCTTGCCGGCAGAAGCGGTCCGTGCGGCGGCCGCTCGGGGAGAATCCAGAGCGACGCCGCCCCCACGTAGACCATCGTCGCCAGCGCCTGGAGGGTTTCCGCGGCCAAGCCGACCTGGTCGCGGCGTTTGAGGATGTGCCCCAATCGGTCCGGATGGTTGCCCCGCCGGCAGATCTCTTTCAACTCGTGCGGCGAGAACTGGGCGATGGCTCGCCCGCCGATCGCCGCCAGACAGGCGGCGGCCAGTCCGGCAAGGGCGGCCCAGAATGGAAGCGTCGCAGTCACGCGGTTTTCCTATTTATCCCAAGTCTCATTCCCCTTCCTTTCCGGGAATGGGCTGGACGCTGATTATACAACGAAAGGATGAAGGATGAAGGCGGAAGGATGAAAATAACAAGAAGGGCCCGTTTTCCGCCTATTGCCTTTCTATATTCCGCCTTCATCCTTTCCCTCGGCTCCCCTTGGAGGAACGCCCGTTGCGTGGCATAATGAGCGGTTCCCCCACGATGCCGCAGTTGATCCCGGCGGCGGGGGGCGGCCTCGTTTTGCGAATTGCCCAGGGCGGCGGCGGCGGGGGACCGGCATGAGTTGTCGCTTGGTTGACCTTGGTCCGCTCGCATGGGTCGGGGATCTTTGTGAAAAACTTCAGGTCTTTGACGTTAATATACAGAGCTTTCACGGAGCCATTCGATGTTCAAAAATCTTAACCCCTCCGCCCTGGGCATCTCGGGCCACCAGAGCGAAATCATCGAGCTGGCCCTCACCTTCGGCTTTGGGGGGATGGACCTCAGCGTCGTGGATTTTGCCACTCGGGCGAGACTCCGCGGCATGGAATACGCCCGGCGGCTGATGGACAGCGCGAAAATCCGCCTGGGGACGTTCGCCCTGCCGGTCGATTGGGAGGCGGACGACGAGACGTTTCAGAAGGAACTCAAAAAGCTGCCGGAATACGCGCAGGCGGCGGCGGCGGTCGATTGCACCCGCTGCGTGGCGACGCTCGTTCCCGGGAGCGCTACGCGGCCCTATCACGAGAATTTCGACTTCCATCGTCGGCGGTTCCACGAGATTTGCAAGGCCCTGGAACCGGCCGGCGTCCGCCTCGGCGTGGGATTCCGCGCCGGCGAGTACCTGCGCAAGGACGTTGCCTTCCAGTTCATCCACGACCTGGACGCCCTGACGCTGCTGGTCAATATGGTCGACGCCTCGAACGTCGGCCTGCTGCTGGACATCTGGGACGTGGTGGCCGGCGGAGGGTCGCTGGACAGCATTCGCAAGCTGCCCGTCGGCCAGATTGTCGCGGTGCAGGCGGCGGAGCTGCCCGCCGGCGTCCCCCTGGCCGACTTGGACGACAAGTCGCGGCTGCTGCCCGGGGCGGAAAACTCCCGCGGCGACGTGCTGGCGGTGATCAAGTATTTGGCCGAGGTCGGCTACGACGGCCCGATCACCCCAAAGCCCTCCCGCGGGCTCTTCCAGACTCGCCGCCGCGACCTGATCGTCAAGCAGACCGGCGAGGCGATGGAGCGGGTGTGGCGCGCCGCCGGTTTGGTCTCCGAGCGACGCTTTGTGCCCACCGCGGCCCCGGTGAATGATTAGGAAGGATGAAGGCGGAAGGATGAAGGATGAAAACTGATCATCCTTCATCCTTTTCCGCGAGGATCGCCAGGCGAACCAGTTGCGCGAGCGATCCCGCGCATCGTCTTCATGATCTTCGCCCGGCGGACCTCGATCGTGCGGACGCTCAGTTTCAATTCCGCGGCGATCTGGCGGTTGGACTTGCCCAACAGCAGCCGGGCAAGGACCTCGCGTTGTCCCGGCGTGAGTCGCAGCAATCGCCGCCGGGCGCTTGCGGTTCGGGCGATTTCGCGGCGATGCTCCCTGTCCCAGCGGAGGGCGTCGAGAATCGTCTGTGCGAACGCTTCCTCCGCGCAGTTCGCCTCAAGAAAATCGAAGCTCCCCTGCTTCATCGCTTGGACCGCCGTGGGCACGTCGGCCTGCGCGGCGATGACCACTACCGGCAGCGGTCCGGTGTGCGCAGCAAGCCGCTGGAGCCATTGCAGATCGCCGTCGGCGCGGCGGGGAAAATCGGCCAACACGCACGCCGGTTCCGCGGGCAAGTCGGCCTCGACGAATTCCTCGGCCGAGCGGCAGGTCTTGTAGGGAATTTCCAAGGACGCGACGCGGGCGGCCAGATCGCGCTGCGCGGCCGGATCGTTGGCGATGATGAAGACGACGGATCGACGGTGCATCGCGGAAGAATGAAGGCGGAAGGATGAAGACGCCCCGTGATTCTACCCCGCGTCGCACATGCTTTGGAAGGATCAGCGGCAACTGCGCCGCATGTGCTTCCTCCTTCCGCCCGCATCCTTCTCCCCACTGGTGGGGTCCGGCGGCGCATTTGGCGCGGTGTTGACCGCGCCTACCCCACGCGCATAAGCTATCAAAATATAGCAGGATCGAAGCCGTCCCCCCGGAAAGAGAGGAAAACCCGTCATGCATCGCTGTTTGGCTTGTACGCTGATTATGTTGGCCTGCCTCCTGGCGGCGGCCAAGGGCTGGGCCGAGGAGCCTGTCTATCTCGACGACGACAAGTTTGCCCTCGATTTTTCCGCGAAACTGACGGACATGGTCAAACAGGGCAAGTGCATGAAGTCCGAGGAACTGCAAAAAAGGCTCGCCCACGGCAAGTGTCGCGTCGCCTGGAAGGCCCCGGCACGCGGGCGATGACGCCGGAGGAGGTTTATCAGCACGCCTTGGCGAGCGTCTTTGTGCTCGGTTCCGTCGAGCAATTGCCCGATCGTCCCGGACAATGGCAGGAAGGGCGATTGGCGACCGCTTGGGCGCTGACCGAAGACGGCGTGCTGGCGACCAACTTCCACGTCTTCGACAAGATGACCGTGGAAGGTTTCGCCGTGGCCAACAGCCGCGGCGAGGTCTTTCCGGTCATCGACGCCCTGGGAAGCGACGCGACGGCCGACATTGCGGTGATCCGCGTGGCGGGCAAGGGGTTTGCGCCGCTGCCGTTGGCGGCGGACGAAAAAGTGGGGGCGTGGGTCGGCGCCCTGAGCCATCCCGGCGGTCAGTTCTTTACCTTCACCCAGGGCCACGTGAGCCGATACATGAAGAACGCGCTGGGCGGGAAGACGCAGCAATGGATGTCGATCACCACGGATTTCGCCTACGGCTCCAGCGGTGCGCCGGTGATGAACCGTTTTGGAGCGGTGGTCGGCATGGCCGCCTTCACCACGAACCTTGATTTTCCCGCCGAAGACCTCCTCCCCGAGCCGCCCAACGACAAGGAAGGCCGACCGGGGAAGCCGAAGCCGCCGGAGAAGAAGCACGAGAAGCACGGCGAGATGACGCCGGCGAGGCCGACGGAAAGGCCAGCGGAGAAAGACGCCCCGAAGACGGCGGCGAAGACGCCGGGCGCGGCCGAAGAGCCGCCTGCCGACGAGTCGCAGCCGGTGGAAGGATCGCTGATCCAGATGATCGTCAAGATGGCCGTGCCGGGCAAGGCGATTCAGCAGTTTTGCAGCGGGGGCGGGTCGGCGGCGCCGGCCGCCAAGCCGCATTAAGCACGTGCGTCGTCAAGCGTGCCGCGGCGCCTGCCGCGTTCGCCATCGCCCCGGCCTCGGCCGGGCATTCCTCAAGCACAGTGCTGTTTCTTCTTCGCGTCGCGGAGAATCGGCGATTCGGCCAGGGTGAAGAGAATCACCTCCTCGCCGGTGAGGGTGCTGATGTCGTGGTGCAGGGTCAACACCGTGACGCCGGTGATCTCCTCGACCATCGCTTCCATGACCGGCCGGGCCGTTTCGATCAAATGCGTCCGCACTTGCTTGAGCAGGTCCCGCCCCTTCTCGGCGGAAAGCGACCTGACCAGATGCTGTTCCGCCGCGGTCAAAACGCCTTGAAGGCGGACCACAAGGAGATCGCCGAGCAGGTGGTGCGAATGTCCTTGGGCCCCCGGCCCATATAGTCCTGCTCGAAGCGCGAGACTCCTTCACAAACGGCGGCTTCGATTTCTCCCACACTTTTCAAGGCAACATCACCTGAAAGGGGTAGTCGCGACGGGAATCATTCCTTGACACGACAAGAAATATGATACCAACGTGGGGCGTAAACGAAAAGTGCTATTGCATTTGCCCCTTGGCGGGGTAGAATGATCGTGGTGGAGGAGTGTCGGCGTACGTGGCCGCGACTCTCCAACATTGTTGTCGGATGACTAGATAGAGAGCAACCCGGCCACGCTGGGGGGCTCGTTGACGAGTAAGCCGACGTGGTCGAATACCCCCCGGGTGTTCCGCCTCGTCGGCTTTTTTTGTTCTTGGTTGTGCAAGACCCATGCCACCATTGTGAAGGGGCGGCCGTGGAAAACCTCAATGCGACCGTGGCGCAGCGGATTGCTCAAGCGGCAATCGCGTTTCAGCAGCAGCGAACGGGCCACGAGCCCCAATCCGTGGCCGTGGTTCTCAGCGGCGACACGCTGCTGATCACGCTGCACGGGGCGTTGTCGCCCGCCGAAAAGGCCCTGGCCCGGAGCCCCGAGGGCGCGGTGCAGGTGCAGGAGTTTCACCGGCAGTTGTTCAGCGATTCCGCCGACGATCTGCGGCAGGAGATCAAACGAATCACCGGGGTTGAGGTGCGCGAGGCGACCGCGGAAGTCGAAACGACGACGGGCACAGTGGTGCAGGTCTTCACGACCGGCACGATGGTGCAGGTGTTCTTGCTCGCCCAGGGCGTGCCTGCGGACAGTTGGAGCGGGAACAGGAGTGAATCAGGCGACCGGTCAAAAAAAACGGAGGTTTTACCATGTTAGTTCTGTCAAGGAAAAGCCGGGAGTCGGTGGTTGTCGGCGGGGCCGATGGCGTCCATCGCCTGATGAAAGTCACCGTGCTCGGGATTAAAGGGCGCGAACGTGAAACTAGGCTTCGAGGTTGACGACGAGATTCCCGTCCATCGCACGGAGGTGTGGGAACGAATCCTGCGCCGGGACCGGTGAGACCGCCTGACGATGCGTCGGCCATTTGCCGTGCGAAGGGGGGATAAAATGTGGACCGCAATCGTAAACGCCTGCCGTCTCGTGGTCGGCATCCCCGGCTATGCCTGGCGAAAAACGGAGAACTTCATGGAGAAATCCGTAAGGAAGTGGTGGCATTCCCATTATCAATAAGCGCCGGAAGGGCCAAATTCGCCTGCCGGGCTCAATGGTTTGTGAAGGAGAACTGGACATGTTTCGACTTGCTGTTGTGTTTCTCGTGATCGCTCTGATTGCAGGCTTCCTCGGCTTCGGCGGCGTGGCGGCCATCTCTTGGGAAGGAGCGAAGATACTGTTCGTCGTCTTCCTCATTCTCGCGGTGCTGTCTTTTGTGGGGCACGGGCTTCGCAGGCGGCATTTTTGGGAATAACGGCGACTGGGCGCGACATCGAAAGCGGGAGAGAAAAAATGAACCGATTCCATGTATGGCTGCGTCCCTCGAAGAGCGGCTGCAAGGTCCGCGTCGATGGCGTTGTCAACGCCAGGTGGCTTCTTAATCGCCTCAGTCGCTCCTTCGTTTTTAAGAGCAGCGAGGCGATGAACGAAGAAGAGTTCTTTCCCGCTTGCGTCTTCGGCATCGTGTACGGATCGCAAATGTGCCATTCGGCGTTCAAGAAACTGCTCAATGGCATGCCCGAAGTGGACTTGATGATCGACCCCGCTTGATCAGCGAACATGCAGGGCGGCATGGCGCAAACACCGTCCGTCGAGTCGGACTTCTCGACGAATGGCGTGTTTCCAACAACCGGAAGGGATGACCCATGAGCACGATACGGCCCCTATTTGTTTCGACCTATCCGCCGGAAGAATGCGGACTGGCGACCTTTGCCAGGGACTCGGCCGACGCCGTGGACATGGCGGCGGGCGAGCCGGTTTGCTCGATTGCGGCGATCCAAAAGACCGCGTCGCTTCGCTACGAGGATCCGCGCGTGGTCCACGTCATCGACAACAGCCGCCCGGGGGCGTACCGTCGCGCCGCGGAGGCGGCCAACGACGGCCCGTGCGACGTGGTGAGCTTGCAGCACGAGTTCGGCCTCTACCCCGGCGAATGGGGCAATGGCGTGCTGGACTTCGTGCGCAATTGCCGCAAGCCGATCGTGACGACGTTCCACACGCTCCTGACCCGGCCGGACCCGCTGCCGCGGCGCGTGATCCAGGTCCTGGCGGCCCGCAGCCAGGGCATTGTCGTCATGACCAAAGTCGCCGCGCGGCTCTTGGCCCGCGTCTACGGCGAGTCCAGTTCGCGCGTGCAGGTGATTCCCCATGGAGTCCCGGTGGTCCCTTTCCATCGCGACGATGGGCACAAAGTCGCGGTTGGGACTCGCCGATCGCCGAGTGATTTGCACCTTCGGACTCATCAACCGAGGCAAAGGGCTGGAATACATGATCCAGGCGATGCCGCGGATCGTCGCCGCCTGTCCCAACGCCGTGTACTTGATCGTGGGCGTCACCCACCCGCAGGTCAAGCGTCAGGAAGGGGAAGTCTACCGAGAAAGCCTGGTTGCGATGGCCGAATCGCTCGGCGTCGGCGGGCATGTGCGTTTCGTGAACAAATATCTCAGCCTTGCCGACCTTCTCTTGCACCTGCAGGCTTGCGATGTCTATGTCACTCCCTATCCGGGGAAGGACCAGATTGCCAGCGGCACCTTGGCCTATGCCCTGGCTGCGGGCGGGGCAGTGGTCAGCACCCCTTACTTATACGCCAAGGAAGTCTTGGCCCATGGGCGCGGCCTGCTCGCGCCTTTCGGCGACAGCGGCGCCATGGCGGACGCCACGCTGCGATTCCTCAGCGACGCCGCATTTCAGCTTCGCACGCGGCGCAAAGCCTACCGCTACGCAACGCCCATGTTTTGGCCAAACGTCGGACAGCAATGCCTGGACATCTTTGACCGAGCGGCAATGCAAGAAACCACAAGTCACGCCTGGCTTGATCGCAGGGCGTCGGCAATTCCCCGGGGCGCATCTCCGCCCCAGCGAACTCATTCACGGAGGCCTGTAATGCACGTCGGCGACGGGATCGTTTTGAACCATCTGGACCGCATGACGGACTCGACCGGGTTGATCCAACATGCCATCTACAGCGTCCCTCGGCGGGAGAGCGGTTACACCACCGACGACAACGCCCGGGCCTTGCGCCTCTGCACGCGCCTGTGGGAGCGGCAGCCGGGGGAGCGGATGCTCGGCCGCGTTACGACCTATCTGAGCTTCTTGGAACACGCCCGCTGCCCTGTCCGCGGATTTCACAATTTTTTGAGTTATCAGCGCGACTGGCTGGACGCCAAAGGCACGGGCGACAGCCAGGGCCAGGCGGTCCGCGCCCTGGCCGAAGCGCTCGGCAGCAGCCTGCCCGACGGATTCCGCGAGTTGGCGCGCGAGCTGATTGACGCGGTGACGCCTGCCCTGGCCGATCTGCGGAGTCTGCGGGCACAGGCGTACGTGATTTTGGCGTGGGGGCATCTGTCGATGTCGAAGGTGAAGGACATGGAGCCGGTCGAGAACGTCGCCTGGTCCGCGGCGAAGCGACTGGTGGAGTGCTGGCGCCGTTCTCAACGGCCCGATTGGCCCTGGTTCGAGTCGCGCATGACCTACGCGAACGCCGTGTTGCCGCACGCCCTGTTCGTTGCCGCCCGCTGCTGGCCGGAGGAGGATTTTCTTGAGGTCGCGGAAGCATCGTTTGAATTCTTGGACCGCGTGACCGCCGTCGAGGGCGTCTTCTGGCCGGTCGGAAGCAGCGATTGGTATCCGCACGGCGAAGAAAAATCGCTGTACGATCAGCAACCGGTTGAGGCCGTCACCATGGCCGACGCCGCGCTGGCCGGATTCGCGTTGCGGGGCGACGCGGGCGGTGAAAAATACTTGGCTGCGTTCCGTCGCGCGAACGCCTGGTTTCATGGCCAGAACAGTCTTCGCCAGCCGCTTGTCGATGTTCACAGCGGCGCCTGCTGCGACGGTCTGCAACCGTCGGGCGTGAATCGGAACCAAGGGGCGGAATCGACGCTTGCCTATTTGTGGGCGGAACTGAACAAAAAGGACAAGGGAACATGCGTCGAGAATCGAAAGCCCCTGATCCATGCGGAGAGTTGTTCCATCGCCACGGCGACAACCCCATCCTGACGGCCCGAGACTGGCCGTATCCGGCGCACACGGCATTCAACGCCGGCGCGTGTCGGGTGGGCGAGGAGACGGTCTTGCTCGTCCGCGTTGAGGACCGCCGCGGACATTCGCATCTGACCGTGGCGCGAAGCAATGACGGCGCGTCGAACTGGCGGATCGACGCCAAACCCAGTTTCGCGCCCGATCCGGCAAACTACGCGGAAGAGGCGTGGGGCGTGGAAGATCCCCGCTTGACTTGGATCGAGGACCGCGGAGTGTGGGTGATCGCCTACACGGCCTACTCGCACAGCGGACCGTTGGTGTCCTTGGCGGAGACGAAAGACTTCGCCTCGTTCAACCGGCTTGGCCCGGTCATGCCCCCCGAGGACAAGGACGCGGCCGTCTTTCCCCGCCGCTTTGGCAATCGCTACGCGATGATTCACCGGCCCGTTTCCACGGGAAGTTCGGGCGCGCCACATCTGGCTCTCCTTCTCACCCGACCTGATTCATTGGGGCAGCCATCAAGTTCTTTTCCACGCGCGGCAGGGCGCGTGGTGGGACGCCAAGAGGATCGGCCTGGGCCCGCCGCCCCTGGAAACAGCCGAGGGTTGGTTGATCCTTTACCACGGCGTGCGAACAACTGCCGGCGGGTGTTTGTATCGACTGGGATTGGCGCTGTTGGACTTGGAAAATCCTTGCCGGGTTCTTCGCCGCAGCGACGAATGGGTCTTTGCTCCCGAGATGCCCTACGAGCGCCAGGGCAACGTCAATGGCGTCGTATTTCCCTGCGGCTGGATTCTGGACAAGCCCACGGGCGCCATTCGTCTCTATTACGGCGGCGCCGACACTTGCCTGGCCCTTGCCGCCGCCCAACTTTCCGACGTGTTAAGCTATCTACACACGTGCCCTAACCGAGCCGCGGGAACGCCAATCGCCGCGAATCTTCGCTAATTGTTCGTATCCGTGTCAATTCGCGGGAATTAGCCCAAGTTCGCCAGCAACGTACCTTGCGGCAAGAATCTTGGCATATTCGATCATCGCACAAAGGTGGGGATTCTTGACGCAACTCCTTTCGCCACGTGCCCCGCCAGCAGACGCATTCTCACCAAAGGCGTTGTAGTGTAGACCTTGCCCTTCGGGCCACCCGACGACGGGGATAAAATACGGGCATGTTCATTCGCCCGCATTACCGCACCAAGGACGGCAAGCGACATGCCTACTGGGCTTTGATGGAGTCGTATCGCACCGAACGCGGCCCGCGACAACGCGTCGTCGCCTATCTGGGGCAACTCGATCCATCCCAATGCCTCGGCGTGCATCGGGCGGCTGAAGGCGCGGCCGCCTCGCAACAACGGCGGCTCTTCGACGAGGTGCGGCCCGAGTGGGTCGAAGTGGACGTCAAACGCCTGCGCGTGGAAAACCGCCGCGATTTCGGCGGTCCCTGGCTGGGCTTGAAATTGATCGACCAGTTGGGACTGAAGGAGTTTCTCGCGCACACGATTCCTTGCGGCGAGGAAAACGTCCCCTGGTCGCTGACGGCCTTGGTCTTGATCCTCTGCCGCTTGTGCGCACCGTCGAGCGAACTGCACATCGCCGAGCATTTCTACGCCCACAGCGCGCTGGCGGACCTCTTGGGAATCCCCGCGGAGAAGATCAACGAGCAGCGTCTCTACCGCGCGCTGGACGCCCTGTTGCCGTACAAAGAAGCGATTGAAGCATTCTTGAAAAACCGCCTCGGTGAACTGTTCGGGCTCGAGTACGACCTCTTGCTTTACGACGTGACGAGCACGTACTTCGAGGGCCAGGCCGCCGGCAATGCGCTCGCCCGACGCGGCTACTCCCGCGATCATCGTCCCGACTGCAAGCAGGTCTGCATCGGCTTGGTGGTCTCCAAGTGCGGGCTGCCCTTGGGCTACGAAATCTTCGCGGGAAATCGCGCCGATGTGACCACGCTTCAGGAGATCGTCGAAACAATGGAGCGTCGCTACGGGCAGGCCGATCGAATCTGGGTGGTGGACCGGGGGATGGTCTCGGCGGAGAACATCGAGTTTCTCCAGCAAGGCGGCAGGCGTTACATCGTCGGCACGCCGAAGAGCATGCTGAAGCAATTCGAGCGGGATCTCTTGGCCGAAGATTGGCACACGATCCGCGACGGTCTGGAGGTGAGGCTTTGCCCCGCGCCGGACGGCGAGGAAACGTTTGTGCTTTGCCGCAGCCGCGATCGCCGCGAGAAAGAAAAGGCGATGCACGATCGCTTTGAAAAGCGGATCGAAGAGGGGCTCAAGCGGATCGAGGCCGCTTGCCAGAAACAGCGTCTGAAGCCGCTGGTCGTGGCTCAACGACTGGGGCGTCTGCTGGGCCAGAACAGTCGCGCGGCGGGACTGTTCCAAACCGAGGTGCAAACGACCGCCGACGGTCGCGCGACGCTGGCCTGGAAGAAGGTGGAAAGCTGGCGGGACTGGGCCGTGTTAAGCGAAGGCTGCTACCTGCTGCGGAGCAACGTGAGGGACTGGAGCGATGAGGATCTTTGGAAAGCCTACATCCAATTGACGGAGGCAGAGGGGGCGTTCCGCATCCACAAGAGCGACCTGGGACTGCGTCCGATCTGGCATCAGAAGGAAGAGCGGGTGAAGGCCCACATCCTGGTCTGTTTCTTGGCCTATGTGTTATGGAAGACGCTGGGGCAGACGTGTCGGCGGGCCGGCCTGGGCGACGAGCCGCGACGGGTGTTGGAGGAGTTGGGCAAGATCCAGTTGGTCGATGTGGTGCTGCCGACGCGCGAGGGAACGGAGATTCGTCGGAGGTGCGTTACGGAGCCGACGGATCATCAAGCGATCCTGTTGACGCGACTGCGATGGCGGCTTCCGAAGATACAGCCAACGAGGGGTGTGTAGTGTAGACTTTTACAAAGCGCCCCTTGCGCCGCAAGTACTTACGTCAATGACTGGCGAACTTGGGTTAGCGCTCCTTCGCTCTTTTCGTGCAGATCGGAAAGGATGAACCGTTTCCATTGCAGTTCGCCTTTGTGCCCAAAATTGATGAGGCGGCCTACGAGTTGGCGGGCGATGCGCATGTAGTTGAACAACTGAGCCTCATGGTCCGAGATCAACTCGGCGACTGCCTTTAGTTCGACCACAATGCCGCCGAACGCGAACAGGTCGGGCTTGTAGTGAGTCTCCAGCGACTGGCCCTTGTAGAATACCGTCAACGGGGTCTTCGACAGGAACGGAATGCCGCGCAGCGTCAGTTCGATCTCAAGGCTCTGCTGGTAAATCTCCTCAGCCATGCCGTAGCCGAGCTGATTGTACACTTCGAACGCCGCGCCCATCAACTGGTAGCCTTCTTCTTTGAACATCGTCATCTTCCTGGACGTTGAGGCAGCGGGAACGCTAATCATCGCTAATCTTCACTGATTGCTGGTATTAGCGTAAATCAGTGAAAATTAGTGTTCCTCATTTCGCCTTTCTCTCCATTGCGGCCTTTGCCAGAGTCTTGATATTCGCCAAGTCTTCGTCACTCCTGATTGGGTACAAGCCTCACCGCCCCCCGTCAAGAGGCCCCCTTCGGTTGACGGCCGCGTTCACGCGCCCTGCCCCACACGGATGGCCGATGTCCCACGATATGGTAGACTATGTTGATGAGATCAACAAATCACAAAGACGGCCATGACGCTTTGAGCGTCCGGCGCCTGCCGGTCACCTTCGCCAGCGATATTCGCCGCGTCATTACCCGGTTCTTCGATCCCGGCGGGGAGGTGAGGATCCGCAGCGTCGTCGATCGGGTCAACAGCCTGAGCGGCGGGCAGGTCGATCGGCTGCTGCACGAGGTGTTTCTGAAGTTCCGCGCCCGCCACGGCAACCTCGCCCTGGCTCGAAGAGAATTACCACACGGCCATGGCGATGATCGGCCTGTCGGACGACCTTTCGCAGAATCGCCGCCTGCTGATCGGGTCCTACTTGACTGCCGAGTATTCGATCGAGTCGGCGGCCCTGTTCAACCCGTCGATCGTCCCGCATCACAACCAGCGCAATCTTCCCGCCGGCGCCGTGCGGTTCATTATGAGTCTCCGTGCGACGGGCGAGGGGCACGTGTCGTCGATCGTCTTTCGCAGCGGCGTAATCGCCGCCGATCATCAAATCCAAATCGATCCCTGCGGACGCCTCGCCAGGCCCATCCGCGTTGTTCCCGACGCGCAATACGACAAGCCCTTGTTTCGCCGCAAGCTCAAGGACATCGGCGTCCGCGAGGAGGCGATGGCGCTGGTGCTGGACCGGCTGGCCGACTCTTTCACCGCGGCGCAGCTCGAACATGCCGTCACCGAGGCGCGGGACGCGGCGTCCGACAAGCTCCAACTGGAAACATCGCTGCAAGACATCCGTTGGCTCGCCCAATCGAACTATCAATTGGAGCTTCCGCGGGAAGCGGAGGCGTCCGAGGTCGTCATTTTTCCCCAGACCGACAATGAAAGCCACGGCATCGAAGACCTGCGCATGGTTCGCTTTGTGGAGGACGACGGCGCGATCACCTACTACGGCACCTGCACGGCCTTCGACGGCTACCGCGTCCTCCCACAACTGATCGAGACGCGCGACTTCGTCAGGGTCGGCGTGCACACGATCAACGGGGCCTGCGCAGAACAAAGGCATGTCGCTTTTCCCGCGGCGAATCGGCGGACACTATGTGATGTGCTCGCGGATCGACGGCCAGAACCTTTTCATCATGGTCTCCGACATCGTTCACTTCTGGGAGACTGCCGAGCTGTTGCAGACGCCTCGCCAGCCCTGGGAGTTTGTGCAAATCGGCAACTGCGGCTCGCCCTTGGAAACGCCCGAGGGTTGGCTGCTGCTGACGCACGGCGTCGGACCAATGCGCACCTATGGCATCGGCGCCATGCTGCTCGACCTGCACGACCCGCTCAAGGTGATCGGCTGTCTCGACGAGCCGCTGATCACGCCAACCGAAAGGGAGCGCGACGGCTACGTGCCAAACGTAGTTTACTCCTGTGGAGCGATGATCCACAACGGGCGTCTCTACCTGCCGTTCGCCACGTCCGACATGATTACCCGCATCGCGATGGTCTCGCTTGAGTCCCTGCTGAACCGACTCATCGGTTAGTGCGGCGGCGTGGGCTGCGCGACCGCATGACGCGGCGGCGTAGAATCGCCGGCTCCTGCGACCGCGGACCCGCGCGAGAGATTGCGGATCGGGCCTCCTTGCCGCCGGGGCCAATCGCCGTCGTATCCGCGCCAACGCGCGTCGCACGTCGGCCGGTTCTTCGAGGCGCTGCGGCAAATCAGCGCCGTGGCGACCGGCAGTCTCGACGGATTACATGTCGCGGTCGTCGACCAACTTCTCGTAGAACGCGACGTAGCAGTCGCGTTGATCGCCGGCCCGGGCCACGATCGCGCTGCGAGGATGCTCGTTGAGTTGGCCGGTGATGTTGTATTGCACCGACGGGCCCCATTCGATTTGGCGGCTTAGCGGCAGCAGGTGCTCCTGCAGGACCCGGTAAATGGGCCGCAACTTGAACTTTGGATTGCGGAGGAAGCCGACCAACAGTTCCATGGGGCAGTTGCCGGCCCCGCGGCCCAGGCCCATCATCGAGGCGTCGATCCGGTTCGCGCCGTGGATGATCGCTTCGATCGAGTTGGCGAAGGCCAATTGCTGATTGTTGTGCGGCGTGGATGCCCACTTCCTTGTGCGTATCGGCGCCGAACCGCAGGTACTTCTTGACGAGGATCTCGACCTGCTCCGCGTACATCGAGCCGTAGCTGTTGACGACGCAGATCGTGTGCGCGGGCGTCCGGGCGAGTTCTTCGAGCACCTGGTCGATTTCCTGCTCCTTGACGGTCGAGACGGCCATCAGGTTGGCCGACACTTCGTAGCCCTTGTCGAAGGCGTCGCGGATCATTTCGACGGCTTCGGAGACTTGGTTGGCGTAGAAGGCCACGCGGATCAGGTCGAGCACGCTGTCCTTCTTCGGCAACACGTCGGTCCGCCAGTCGGACTTTCCGGCGTTGACCATCGCGGCCAGCTTCAACCGCGTCGGATTGTCGCCGACGATCCGCCGCAGGTCGGCCTCGTCGCAGAACTTCCACGCGCCGAAGCTGTCGCGGGCGAAGATGCCCTTGGCGGCCTTGTAGCCGATCTCCATGTAATCGATGCCTGCGGCGACGCACGCCTCGTAGACGGCCTTGACGAACCCGTCCTCAAAGGCATGGTTGTTGCACAGGCCGCCGTCGCGAATCGTGCAATCGAGCACTTTCAAGTCGGGGCGATACGTGATCCAGGGGGCAGTCATGGGCACACCGTGGCGGACGAGGGAACAGGAAACAACACATCAAGTATACATCGAAGTTTCCCGTTTGGGCACTGCTCGGATATGCTCCGAGCGGCAATTTCCCCCCATGATAGCCGATCGCTGCTTGGATTTCCACTTAAGAACGCATTGGCTTGTCGAAACTGTCGCCAAAAGCAACCGGCCGGTCAATCAGGTGCTGCTTGAAAGCGTAATGGAACAAGACCCGCGCTCGGGTAATGTCGCTATGGAGCGCGACCGGTCCGTGGGTCTTGGCGAAGTCAGCCCGTAGCTTCTCAAAGTCGGCCGGGCGTAGATTCGCCACTTGTCGCCCCGGACCCAAGACCCGCAGAACTCGCTCGCAAATCGCGTTGTAGTCATTCCACGTTCGCTGCTCCAATTCCCGGCTGTTTACACGCGCTTGTTTGCTGCTCAAGAAGAGGTTTGCCAGTTTGCCCACCGTAAGGCCGTCGCCGTCTTCCGGCGCCCTGCCAGCCAGAAGATCATCCTTCTGTTTTGCCCACTTCTCCAGCGCGGCGTCAGGATCGGTCCCGAAGTAGTGGACCCGGCCCCGAACCCGTTTGGCCCACTGGCCGCTCTTGTGTCGGTAGAGGGGGTAATCCTTGTGCGGCTTGCCGGTCTTCCCGTTTCCTGTTACGATTGTGGTCTTCTCAGGCTTCCGGCCGGCCAGCCAAGCGGTGTAGCGGTCCAGGGCCGCTTGTGAATCGGGCCAAGGGCCGAAGTAGTGGAGCTTGCCGCCAACTTTCTTCGCCCAAACGCCGGAGGAATGAGGAAATAACGGAAAGTCGGGCGTCGGTTTCAGCGGTTTGGTCGCCATGAGGAAAGCCTACCTTTCAACGGGGTGTAGCCGAGGTGTAGTGCAAGGCGTGGCCCGAGGTGTAGCCGGGTGTGACGGCGTAGTAATGGGCGTATTCGAGTCACACCACACTCTAGAGTACCATCGGACACCCTGGAGTCAAGCGACACAACGCGCTGAAAATGAAGGACTTATGACGCCAGTTGAATGTACGAGGCTGTAGCTCAGTCGGTAGAGCAACGGACTTTTAATAGCGCAACCGACAACCTTTCCTGCCGAAAAACGTCGTCGCAAGTCCAGGCAGACAAACCGCTTCCGATCGTCCCACCTCAAAGCGGCACGTTTCCAAGTTTTCCATAAGTCCAATAGCTTCGCTGCGTTTTGGAGGGGTAGCGCATCAGATAGCGTATCACGCAAGAGGAACGGAGTTTTGATCCGTGGCTCTCTGGCAGCGTTCTCACTGATCCCCCGGGAATCAGTACCGCACCGTCAGCGTCTTGCCGTCGAGCTCCCATCCGTCCGGCAACTTCGCGGGAAGCTTCGGTGGGGTGTCGAAGACCAGCGTCCACAGCCGCTGCTTTCTGAGCTTCCCGCCCATCGCGGTGATCGCGTTCCGGATCTCGCCGGCGCACTTCATGCGTTCGCTGAAGGGCCGCCTCTCCAGGGTAGCGCCATCTTCCGGCCGATCCAGTTCCCGGAGGAGTCCACGCTTGGTACCCATACCCCCCTTCTGTATCACAGCACATTCACCTCTGCATCAAGGTGTGGCTGGATCTGTGTGGTAAGGATTTCCCGTCCGCTTCGTCCGGAAGAACATCCTGAGAGCGGAAATTCTCCTCTCCGCGAGTTCCTGACAACGCTCCTCTAATTCGGGCCAGAGGCACGGATCGTGGCTCCCCTTCCAGTCCTCCATAAGTTCCCTCGCCGCCTGACGGACCTCCGCAATCATCTCCTCTTCGACCTCTTTGGCGTAGAGGTGCATCTCCTCGGGAGATGCCTGTTTGGTGCGAATGGGCTTCGGCTTTTCGAGAAGGCTCCAGGGATTCATCCCCTCTTCATACTCCTCTTCGTCGCCCATCGCCCGCTCCTGCGGTATCCCGGTTCTGAGAGCCCCGAACATTCTTTGCTCGCAGCTTCTTCAGTGTAGCAAGCCGATCCCTCATGCCGTACAAGGGCGCTTGCCGGGCGACCGCGCAAGAGGTTCACGTCGCCGCGGCGTTCGATAGGGCGAAGGAAGGCGACTCGTGAACCTGCGGGATCGCCGGCGGCTCGCTTCCTTGACGGCGGGCTGCGGCTTGCTGACTGAAGCCTGCTTCGATCCGAAGCTCTTTACCTTCTTCCCCCACTGGCCATGGCCACTGCCCGTTCTCCACCACAGACAAAGAGAGAAACAGCTTTATTCGCCATTTCCCTCCTTCCGTATGGACATCTTGGAATACCACGCCAAGTGCCTCAACATGGTAATCGAGTCGCTTCGTCCGCGCAACCCGTTGCCCATCGACAACGGCCCAAAGAGCGACTGTTGCATCGCCCGCCTCGTCCCCGTCGGGGACGAAATGTATGCCTGCGAAGCATGCGGGGCACTCTGTTCTGACGGCTCCATCAACTGAGCCCTTCTATTTCCTTCCCACTTTCACTATGGGACGCATGAAAGAACTCTATACCCTCCTCCAGGAGACCGAACAGGCTCTCCAGGAATACGAGCCGCTGGCGTTTGAGAACGCGAAGCACATCATTGAGGCAGCTCAGGCAATCGCTTTCGCCTCCCTGAAGCCCAGACCCCGGTCAATCCAGCCGCGGGAAGACCAAACACAGATACCCGCATAGGCCCCATGGGGGCGAGGGCACACAACCTTCGCCCCTTTTTTCTTTCCTTTCCTTCCTCCCCATGCTTCCCTCACTCCTCTCACTCAACACCCCCATATACACCATTATCGAGAAAGACATCCAGACTGTTGCCCGCCATAGGCTTCGCCGGGACCTTACCCGCGAAGAGCTTGATTGCGCCTGTCACCTCTTTGCTGAGGCGATGGACTGGTGGGATGTGGCTGAGTCCGCCGTCGATCTTGCGGCCCGCAAGTACAACCTCTGACCTAGCCGTTCTTTCTCCCCTCCTATTTCCTTCCCTTCTCTCCCATGCCCCTCCCGACCCTGAAGCCCCAGGAGGTTCCCTTCGACCATCCCGCGTCCTGCAACTTCTTCCTGCCGAGCGACAAGAAGCCGTTCCTCGCCACGCCCGCGGCACTCTCCGCCTACAGCGACGTGATCTTCCCTTGCCTGGCCACGCTCCAACGCCTCGCGAAGGAGCACAACGGCATCGACTATCTCCAAGTTTTCCTCTGCCCGGGAAAATCGGAGCCTCTCTGGTACATCGAAGATGGCGATGGCGGAGCGATTACCGCTCTCCTCCCATCCGACTACTGACCCTCTCCTCATTTCCATTCCCCCACTCCACCTATGCCCGAAACCACTCCTTCCCTGTCGGCGCCTCTGCCACTCGACCTCTTCGGCGTCTGCCTCAAAGCCCACCGTCTCCTTTACCTTAATAAAGAGGAGGTGGCGGTCATCCCCGGTTTCGCCGAACTCTACGATGACATCCACGCAGCAATCGAGGATGCCATCAGCCACTGACGAAAAAGCCCCCGCCGAAACGCCATCGGGGGCTTTTTCCATGCGCCCCTCGCCAACGCCGCAGTCTATGTTTCACGGACTTCGTTCTTCATTGTGCGCCGGTCATCTCCCTGCCATTCTGTCTCGGCCTAAGTCTCTGTTCCTTTGACCACCGGAGGTAATGCCATGAAGACCGTTTCCAACTGGGATGCCCTACGCGAGTATGGCGTCGATGCCCTGACGGGCGAGGCGTGCAGCCTCATGTACCGGATTCTCTGCGATCTTACGCAGAATGGAAAACGCATCGTCGAACGGTGCCTGAGTGTCCAAATCCAGTCGGAGAACTGGAACGGCGGGTCGAAAGAAGACCCGCACGTCGCTTCGATCATGCTCACCCACGAAATGCTCGTTCCACTGGCAGTCTTCGCCCTGCTGGAAAACCGTTGCCGTGAGGTCTGGGTTACGGACCGCGCCGCGATCGGTGTCGATTCCGACGACAGCGAAGACGACGTGGAACGCATGAAGCGTGCCTGCAAGCCCGTTCGCCGCTTCGCCTATCACGGCCCGTTCCATGACCGCAACCAGCATCAGATGAGCGGAAGAGTCCAATGACCATCACGCTCCACGAGGCGGGCTGCGGCACCTTCCTGCTGGTTGCTGGCAGCGGCCGCGCGCGGCTGGTGCAACTCGACTGGGATCTGCCCAGCCTCGCGGCCACGTTCGGCTGGACGCCATGCCCCTGCGGCACTACGGACGGCACGATCGACTGCGAACACCGAACGGTCGGGGAAATGATCGCCGAGGCGCACGACTTTCTCCGCGCGCACGTCGGCGATACGACCGACGATCCTGGGTACTTCTGAGACTCGGGCCCGGCCCCTGTGCTATCGCAGGGGCCTTTTTCACATGCCGTCAGCCGGCAGCGCCTCCTTGCTGATGGCAACGTTGATTACGGCGCGGGCCATGGCCTTATGCCTAGCCTGTCAAAGAGTGCCCTTGCCCGCTCGAAAGCGTCGCGTTGGGCAAACTCGTAATCCCCGCCAGCGGCCTGCACAACTTGAGCAGCCCAAACCGGGCCGATCGAGTCGATCGTCCTGAACTTCCCGCAAATCCTGGCCAGCGATTCCCGCACCAGGCCGTTGTCCATCAACGGCTGGAACTCCTTGACCAATCCGTCGATCCCGCTGGGGTAGTTGGCGAGGCAGAAGTAGATGTCGTAGGCATCCTTTTCCTTCTTGCGATCGTCCAGCGCAAAGCCCTTCATCACGAGGAAGGCCGAAATGACGGCGACGCGGACCCGCACTTCATTGTCGCCACCCTCCGGCAGGGTGCCGACGACGACCATCTCCAAGGAGTGGTCAAGGGCAACATCGACCCCACGCGATCGCCAGACGAGCATCCCTTGGATCATCTCGTGCGTGCTGCCGTCCGGCGGATGACCGTATTCACCGGTAATCAGATCGAGCCTGACCGTGAAGGTACTGCCGGCGATTCGGACTTCCCGCTCAAAGCGGTTGGGCAGGTCCGTCGCCCGATAACCTGCCCGACGAAGATCGTTGCCGATCGTTTCGTAAAGGTGAGGCGGGATCTGCCGGGAGTCGATCGCCAGATCCACGTCGATGGAGCCGATGTGACCGGTTCCGGGCATCAAGAGCGGTGGCACCCAGCCGCCGACCAGCACCAAGTGCCTACGATGCCTGCCAAGCACGGTAAACGCTTCAACAAGGACCGACTTGCACGCGGCAACGGAATCGTCATTGTAATCGTCGAGCTTCACCATGTCGGCATGATCTCCCGCTTGAGGATTTCTTGGGCGGCTTCCTCGCCACGGCCCGGCTGTTTCCGCAGGTCCAAATAGAGTTGGAGAGGCGAAGCCACGTCGATGTCGTCAACCTTGCGCGACTGGTAGAACACGTAAGGATCCTTGGGGGGAACCAACACCAGGTTCGCCCCGCTGTCCACGCGCCTCGCCCCCAAATGCTCGACCAGATCGTTGACGACATCCACATCGTCCTTCGATTCCACATAGACAGTGCTCTGCTGATAGCGCACGCTTGGCGCCAGTCGCCATGCCCCGGCCATGTCGGTCAGGGCAACACGCACCGCCTTTTCAGCGCACCAGCGGGCGATTCTTCGCTCCGCTTCGCCGGCCTTCTGCATCACGTAAATCGCTACGCGCTCCCCGCTTGATTCGTAGGCCGTTGCCCACGCATCGAGCAACCCCTTGGGATCGCGCAGGTGAAGGTGTCGCTCACGTTCCTCGACAAACGCCTGATCCAAGAGCGCTCGTTTGACCTTGGCGACCAGGCCGATGCTCACCTGGGCTTCGTCAGCCAGTTCCTGAAGTTGCCAACCGCGTTTGGGGCTGCCGAGCAGAACCCGGGCAATGCGGCTGGATTTGATGGCAAACGGATCGATTTCCGCTTGTCTTGCCGCCCGGACGGGCTTCCTGCCTTCCACTTGAAGGAAGAACCCGGGGGCGGACAGTCGGCAGTTGCCGGCCTCATCAAGGTAACTAACCCCTTGGGTGCGGCAAAGCTCTGCCACCCGTTCGGAGATTATCCGAGTGCAAAGGGTCGGCGCTCCCTTGACCGACGACTCGGCCATGCGCCGCAGAATCCCGATCGCCAGCAGGGGGGAGACCCGCTCTTGGGCCTCCACAACGAGTCGAATCGCTCGACCGCCGAGTGCGGGCATGGAGATCGACCGCCAAGTAGCATGTGGCGCGGCTTCGACCGGGGGCGGCAAAGGGAATCTGCTCCACCTTTCCCACGCGGTATGCGCCCGTTCGGGCGGCGGCCGCCCGAAACCATTCGACCACGGACTTGGCGAGACTGGACCGCATGATTTTCACTATAAATCTATTTTTCACTACATAGTGAATAATACAACATGTGTCACCAAAGTCAAGCCCGGCAAGCACTTTACCCATTCCCCCCAGCCAGATCGACTATCTTAGCTGCGTTGCCGGGCTGGCATACTTGTGCCGACTCTTGCACCAGTTGGACTCCGGATTCGCAGAGCAACGCCTACGGGCGCCGCCCTGAGCCGTAGGGGCAGTAGCCCTTCCGCCTTGATCCGCATCAGTTCCTCGTGAGCGATCATCCACTCCTTGCTTCTGCCTCGACCGCAGGCCCTCTTCTCCGCCCGGACACGTGCGAGCCGGCACCACTCCCGGACACTGTACGGTGACTTCCCGAGAAGCTTGGCGGCGGTGGCCGTATCGTACCATTTCTGCACCTGCGGCTGCTCAGTCAGGGACCGCATGGCAGCCTCGATGTGTTCGAGCCGCTCGATGATCTCATGTTGATCCGAGGGTTCGTGCATTGCCTCCCTGACCGGCGACACGGCAGACGATACGAGCGGCACGCCACTCAACTCTCCGGCCGCTTGAATGGAGACACGCAGCATCACAACATCACCGCTGGGCAAACAGACCCTCGTCCCATTGGGCAAGTAAACCTCAACCGCCGGTGTCCCTTGCTTTCTCCAACCCTCTTTCCCCGAATCGACAAAGCGAGCCATCGCACAACTCCATTGCCAAAGGATAGAAAAGAACGATCCTTGCAATTTACCCCATCCGTCAAGGACGGGGCCGGTGCGTGACAACGCACTTCCTCCGCCATCAAGGAGCGCCGAAACACGAAGGTGAGCGAAGCACCGCGGCCGCGAGTGTGTAGAAGATAGGCAGAAAGTGCCTTGGACTCCCCCGCCCGGCCAATGCTACTATCCACGCATGAACGCCGCTTCGCATCGTCGCGCCACGGCCGTCACGGTCATCAATCTCAAGGGCGGGGTGGGCAAGACCCATACCGTCTGGCTCTTGGCCGGCGTCTGCCAGGAACGCGGCAAGAAACTGCTGGTGATCGACGCCGACACCCAGGCCAACATCACGAAGAGTTTGCTCCTGCCTGTCTGGAATCCAATCCCCGGCGTGGCGGCGCTTTTCGATCCACGCACAGACATCCATCCTGGGAATCTCATTCGCCCCACGCGCTACAGCCACGTCGATTTGTTGCCGTCGAATCCCCTGCTGGCGACTTACGACCTCTCCGACAAGAAGGCCTGGGAGAAGTCCGACCTGCATTTGTCGCTTGCGGAAGGGCTCCGGGCAATTGAAGACCGCTACGATTACATCGTCTTCGACTGCCCGCCGCGACTGTCGCTGGTGAGCTTTGCGGCCCTCTGCGCCTCAGATTTCGTGGTGATTCCTTTGGAGGCGGCTGATTGGGGCGCCCAGGGCATCGTTCAGGTCACGGCCGCCGTGGACCACGTCCGTGCCCGCTACAACCCGGACTTGGCCCTGCTCGGCTATCTCGTGTCGCGTTTCAAGCGGGGCCGGGGATACCAGCGCAGTTACCTTGCCAAACTCCGGGAACATTTTGGGACTCTGGCGTTTGACACGATCATCCCTGACCTGGCAGGCTACGAGAAATCCGTCACCCACGGTGTTCCCATCACCCTCCATGCCCCCGCCAGCATCGAAGCCGGCATCGCCCGCCGCCTCTTCGCAGAGGTCCAGCGTCGCATCCATCGGAGTCGTCGAGGCGGCCCTCCGGGCGGCCGACGCAACGTTCAGCGAGAAGCCCTCGTTGCCGCCGGCTGAGGAACAAAGCCATCTGCAAGGTTCGCTCGATGGCCGCCGCCGGCTAGGCGGGGCATTCGCCATTGCCCACGACCGCATCCGCCCTGATCCCGCGCAGCCCCGTCGCCGAGTCGATACCGACGCGCAGATAGAACTGAACGCCTCTATCCGCCGCCTGGGCATCCTCCAGCCGATTACCGTCCGCTATGTTGAGGCGGAGAACGTTTATCGTATTATCACCGGCGAACGCCGCTTCCATGCCGCCTGCGAAGCGGGCCTTTCCGAAATCCCCTGCTGGGTGCAGTCGCCGAAGGAAGAAGAGGTGCTCTTGCACCAGATCGTCGAGAACTGGCAGCGGCTCGACATGCACCCGTTCGACCTGGCCGATGCCTTGGCTCGGCTGCGGGACGCCAACAGTTACTCCCAGCAGGATCTTGTCCGCGAAACAGGCAAATCTAAAGGTGAAATCTCCAAGCTTCTGGCGATTCTCGACCTCAACCCGGCCGTTCAGAAGGCCGCGAGAGACGACCAGACCGGGCACATTACCCGGCGGCACCTCTACGCGATCCGGGCACTTCCTGCTGAACGTCAACTCTCGTTTCTCCGTCGAGCCCAGCAGGAGGCCATGACCGCCACGGACATGGAACAGTTGGCCGCCAAAGAAACGGGTGATCCCCCCAGCCACAGGCGACGCGGAGCACCGGTTAGCCATCACCGCTTCTCGACCAGCCAAGCCACCGTGTCGTTGACCTTCCGGAAGAAGGACGTGACGACCGAGGACATCCTTGCTGCACTCGACGAGGCCCGGTGCCAAGCCGCACCCTCCAAAACAGAAATATCCATCGTCGGGTGATAACGCTGTGAATTCGCCGCGCAAAACCGCTTGACGAAGCCATTTGCCGCCCGAGTTTCCCGGGGAAAGTTCCCGAGCGGACCCCTTCCTGGCCTTTTGTCAAGGCAGTTTCGGCGCGGCGACGATCGGGCCGTGGCTACACTCGTCAATAGCGTCCCCATGCCCACAGCACTCGACTCCCCTCCCCGGCCCCAGGGAGCAGCGCTCGCACCCACATGTCCTCCGCCCCGCAGCCCGAGTGCAGCGTACCTGGGCCACACGCAACTGTCGCTGGTCGAACATGCCCTTTGCCCGCTCGACGCCGGGGCGTCACTCGCAGGCCCCTTAGTCCACGAGACACAGTATTATTACAGCGACCAAAACCGAAACCGCAAGCGGGCCCAGATCCGGGTTACCTGCCCGGAGGGGCTCTCGCCCACGGACGAACTCTATCTGTGGGGCCTCTTGAGCTTGACGTTCTCTCAGCCCCAACCAACGCCCGATCTCTTCGCCACGCCCTACTACTGCCTCCACCATTTGCACTGCATTGATCCCGAAAACCGCGACGGCGGAAAGAACTACGTGCTGTTTCGCAACGCGATTAGCCGCCTTGCAGCCGTTACCTATCGCAACGATCATTTCTACGATCCGATCCGCGGCGAGCACCGTGACGTGGGCTTCGGATTCCTCAGCTACAGCCTTCCACTCGACCCGCAGTCCAGGCGGGCCTGGCGATTTGCATGGGACCCGATCTTCTTCGAATTCTGCCAAGCTACTGGCGGGGCCCTGCGATTTGACTTCAAGACCTACCGCTCCCTGGACCCTGCCTGCCGCCGTCTCTACCTGCTGCTCAAAAAAATCTTCTGGCGCAACGACGCTTCCCCGGAGTTCGACCTTCGTGACCTGGCCATAAACGTCATCGGCTTCAGTCCGACCCAGGAGACGTGCAAACTCAGGCAGAAGGTGGTCCGCTGTATCGACGTCCTGCTCGACGGAGCGATCATCCGTTTACCCGAAGGATCCACGTCGCCGAAAGCACTCTTCACGAAGCATGGAAGAGGCCAGTACCGTCTCCGCCTTTTTCGTGGACCACACTTCGATCAGGACCGCTCCCCTTCTCTCCGTATGAATCTGACCGACTCTCCACTGTACCAGCCCCTTCAGACGATTGGTCTGGACCATGGCACCATTCGCCGTGTCCTTCGGGCCTACGCGCCGCGCCTCGTGGCAGAGATCGCAGACATGACCCTTGCCGCGAAGGAACGCAACGGCCAATCTTTTTTTAAGACCAGTCCGCAAGCCTACTTCATCGACAATCTCCAGGAGCAAGCGGCCGGCCGCCGCACGTCGCCCGACTGGTGGCGCGAGCTGCGCAAGCAGGAGGAGCAGAAACGCCGGCAGGCGGACCAAGCAGGCGCGTCCGCCGCAGATGGCTTCGAGCAAGCCCTGGATGCCTACCTCCAAACTCAGGCCCGTGACGAGTTTGCTCGGGTGATAGACCGCATCTTCCATGACCTCAAGACTGCCGGTCAACCTGATGACGACGCGAGACGAAACGCCACCTACTTCGCACGCACGCATCTTGTGCACCGCTTCCGTGCGGAACACCCCGAGTGGAACGCATAGCCCGTCCGTCCGGCCGCCATTCGCGCGGGACCATTTAACGCGCGAGCCAAGGTCAACTGACGCCCGTGCGTTCCGTCCTTTTCCCAGCACATTTCTTTCAGGCAGTTCTACTTTGCTAACAGAGTATATTTGAAACAATCTATTTGGCGTAGCCCCCAACTCAACACGCATATTCACGCTGGATCGCGTGCCGAAGCCAAGAAGTCATGATCATCCACCTGCGAAATCGCGCGAAAAACCGCCCGCCAAGTCCAGTACTTCCCACTGAAAATCGCCCGCGAAGTCCAGTATGTCGCTCCCGAAAACCGCCCGCCAGGTCCACTACGGGGATCGCGTCCGCTCCGCGTTCACCTCCGAGGTCTGCCGCGACGCCGCTGGCGGCCGGAGCCGACCAGTTCGCGGCGTGCGGCAGCGGGAATGTCGCCTCTGCGAGGGGACCGCACTCGCGGAGCTTCGCCCGCGAGCCCCCGCACCCGCACCTCGCCGGACGACTCGTACCTCGCCGATCTCGGCCGGGCGTGCGCGGGGGCTCGCGGGCTACAGAATCTTCCAGGGAATCATTGCGAGTCGCTTCACGATTTCACCGGGACTTCCGAGCCGCTCGTGCGGTCCCGCACGCCGCCCGGCCGTCGCCGGGATTAGCCGCAGAGCGGGTGCGTCCCGGGCCGATAGGCCCGAGAAACTTCTTGACTCCTCTCCGCCCGCCGACACCGGCGGGCGGCGCCACTACATCTCTCCTGACGAGCGGATCCCGGCCGAAGTTGGCCGTCTACATTCGACGATCACCATCTTGCGAGGGGATGGAGGGTCTGGCTTCAGCGAGTGGTGGCGGCTTCGCCTAAGGCACCTCGGTGTGTCGCTACCGAAGCAGGCAGGCGCGGGCCGAACGCTCCGGTTCAGTGGTCGGCTGTGTAACGACACGGTTAACCGCGCCGCGGCCAACCGACGTTGATTTCAGAAGCCGCACGGTCCGCGGCTTCGGTTGAACCGATCGTTATGTGCTGTTCGTTGGGAGTTCGTTGATTCTCACACGCTCAACGATCATTCGCGCCGCCTGTACAGGCGTATATTCGTTGCACTCAACATAGCCGTCAACGGAGAACGAGCCCGAGACGTTGGCGTTGTCAAAGCGCATGAACATGATGGCATGATCGTTCTTGTTCTTGATAATGGTCCGTATCGCCCGCCATTCTAGTCCGCACCACTCTTTCCGCTCGTATTCGGCACAGAGGAAGACTACAACCAACTCTGAATTGTTGAGATAGATTCGCTGAAGCAAAGTGTTGAGGTTGGGCCGTGCAAGTTGGGCGGTAAAGTCCCTGTCGTAGAATACCGTACCGGCGCCAAGTCTCGTCTTGACTTCGGCTGCGACGGCCGAGACGTACTCTCGGTGTTCACCCGGAAACGACAAAGCTACCTTGAACGTCATCTCCTCGACTCGGCCGAGTTGGCTCTCCGACTCAACAAGCGTCTCGTCAATGATCTTGGCTTCGGCAAGAATCGCAAAGAGATCCTCATCCTTTACGGCCCAGTGGGTGCGCGACATTTCCCAGCCGCCGATATCGAGTTGTACCAGGAGAGGTTGCAGCACATCGAAACTGAATTCTCCGATGGCGTCATCAAACTGGTACTCCACCAAGATGGTGCGGCCACGTTCGCGTATGCGCCTCAAGTATCCTACTCGTACAGGCTCGTCCGACCCCTCGTAAGTGAACAGCGTGGGGAACGACTTAAGTTCCTCGATCGCCTCGGCGGTGAGCGGTTTGAACCGCGCCTGCACGCTTTCCACGGTGTGTTCCAGAAACCGGGTGCGATCGTACTCGTATGCTGAGAGATCCCACGCACCTTTGTTGGCTGTGACGAGTAGGTTGTACAAATGAGGTCCTCACGAATGTGGCACATAGCGTCACGCGTCAGCCGCCGGAGCCGCGCGGACCTTGAATTTCCAACAACGCTGGTCGGTCGGCTTGACCCGCTGGTTCTGAAAGGGGCTTTCTAGTAACGTTGAATCAACGATGCGTGGCCAGTCCCCAACCCCTCAAACGCCGCCGGATGTTATGTTTGTCGCGTTCCGAACGTCCTACGGCGGCTCGTGCTTCATTGGGCACGGCGAAGCTGAGCAACGACTGCAAGTGACCGGGGGACGCATAATCCGCGTTCACTCGGACGGACGGCCCAGAATGTAGATCGGGTACTCAACGATGTCGTCGCCCTCCTTCTTGGTAACAGTACGTATTCTTAAGAGAACCCAACCTTCCGCAAGGCTTTCGTTGACGGCCTTGATATCACAGCCATGGTCAATTTCCATCACTTCACGGATGTTGGTCAAGTCTGGTGCCTTGGGTTCCATGTGCGATTCCTTTTGTGTTCAGAACTTGGATTTATCCCACCGGCCTGCGACCGTGCTAATTCTCTAGTCCCGCTGGTTCGGCGGGCGAAGAACCGTCGGCTTGGCCATCATTCTAGTCGGCAACGCGTACGCCGACAACACCTTGGGAACATTTGGCGATTCCCGCATAGGCCTCCGGCCTGGTCCGCTTATCGCGCCGAGCCCATCGCCGCTCACCGCTCGGTGGGATCGTGCAAAAGGAGGTCGCGTGGCGCGCTCCGGTCACATCGGCCAAGGCACCGATGCCTCATTTCTTCGCGCGTCGGTTCGCCCCCACCGAAGTACCCCCCTAAAGAATGTAGGCGCGGCGGAGTGTCGCACCGATGGGCTTACGCGAAGGACGACGCCCCCGATGCGACGGCCGCGGCCCCATCGCGCGCAACCCGCGGCGTTGTCGTGGTCGCCTATGCTGTTCTGCACGCAGCACCTACAATAGGAGCTACGCCTGCGCACCCCGGAAGCGAAGCCCGAAGAGGCGTTGCCCGACGACGTTCGCAACCAAGCAGGTGTCCCTTGAGAGAGATCAGCGATTTCGAGAAGAAGCAGGAGATGAAGCGCGTTTCCGACGCGATGGCAGCGCACACGAAGCCCGCCCTCGCTGCCATCTACGGCGTAATTTCCAAGAACGAGGGGGAAGTGATCGGCTCCGGCACGTTTCTTCGCATCCGAGGCAAGACCTACCTCCTCACGGCAAAACATGTGATTGACCTCGCCAAGAATTACGCTTTGCTGGCGCATACGACCAGTTTCGGAGGGCACCCGGCCCCTTTCACTAACCCGTTTCGTTGCCTGCCCAAGCCCCTGGATTTTGCAGTCACACGCATCGACGACAGCGCGCTGGAGAACACTGAAGTCCTCCCGTTCAACGTCGAAACAATCGCCACTGACTCCTCCGGCCTCGAAAGACAGTTTCTCTTCTGCCACGGATATCCGTGCCACAAGAGCAGGCCCATTCGGATCGAGGGCGGGGGCGTCCATTCGGAATCGATGCCTTTCCACACCTCGCACGCCACGACTACTTGGGATCAATTCGATCCGGCGATCCACACCGTGGTGGGTTACCCGAACGTCGGATGGTTCGATGCGAATGGCCCGATCCCCAGGCCGGATGCGTACTGCATGAGCGGTTCAGCCCTCTGGCAGACTCATCGCTCGTCCACCGCGGCCGACGTCTGGACCCCGGACTTGGCCAAAATAGCTGGCGTGCTCATCCTCTGGGATATGGATGCCGGATCCTTGGTCGCCACACGCGCCGAGGTGGTTCGGGACTTCCTACTCGACACCGTTCGCCATGAAGTCGCCTATTTCCGCTGGCGCGGTCGAGGGGAACCGCCAGCGGACGACTGGGCTGACTGGTTCGCGGTTGTACGGAAGGTGGGCTCCCTATCGTCGGCGTAAGGAAAGATAGTGCGGCTGCCCGCAGAGGGCAGTCACCTCGCCGCCGCAAGCACGGAGTTGCGTTGGTCACGACCGAACGGCTAGTTTGAATCGTAACCGGGCTACAACTATACTCGTGTCTGTACCCTGGTCATTTAGCACCCAGAGCAGGGAGGACCACAATGCCCTTCTCGCCGTTGGTTTACAACGGAAAACAGCTACGTCTCCACAAATGCGTCGTCTCTCCCGAGTTCGACGCACCGACGATCATCGTTGAAAATCAATGGGATTACGTTGAGATGTGGCTCAAGCGTCAAAACATGGCAGACGCGCTGTTTTTCTGGAAGCAGGCTGAGGCGTTTTACAACGCATCAAAGGTACTCCCAAACACATCGTCACCGTTAACCAGCTACTATGCCGCAATGAATGCGACGAAGGCATTCTTGTTAGTGAAAGGCGTGGCCACGACCCCCTACCACGGAGTATCAGGCGAAAGGCTCGCGGGAAAAACGAGCCTAACGAGAGAAGTCATTCGGATAACCCGCGGTGGCGTATTCACGGCTCTGTGCGGCTACTTGAATGAACCGACGGTGCGCGGCACGCAATTCACGCTAAAAAGTGTTCTATACAATCTGCCCTACGTTCATCGTGCTTACACCCTGACGTATACGAGCGAGCAGGAGCTTTTCATTCCTATTGAAAAACCGCTCTTTGTTCGTATCGACGGGACGAGTCAGGCATACCTATGCTTCGAAATCGTAGACCCACGATACCATCACCACCAACTGATCTCTTCTCTCGATCATTGTGAACGAGACATTGGCGTCCAGGACAAGTATCTTGTCAGGCGAACAAACCGATTTACATGGCGTGATGCCGATCCGGTCGCAGCCAACCTCGTGCGATTTCGGAATTACTACAGGCGAATGCGGCGAACCACGTTCTACATCAAAGGGTTCCGGCGCCTTTGGTACGTCAAGCGAGCGGGAGCAACGGCCGGCCGGCTGAACCGATCGTCACTCACGCTGGCGTATATGGCTTTGCATAGGCTGAGCGAGATTGCGCGCTATAGTCCTGATTCTTTGGCCCGGCATTTTGATTCGCAGCATAACTGGCTGCTCTCTGAATTCATCCACCTCGCGCTAGATCAATTTCTTGATGAGCTGGCTGCTGAAATGACCGGACAGGAGTTTATGCTTGGCGGAGTTCGGTAGTTGTGAGGCCTTGGGGTGGTAAGTCGAAGGCAACACCAGTGGCAGGTCTGCCTGCCGAGATTGTGAATGGCATCGTTCTGGCATGCGTTGGGTGCGTCGGCCGCATCGCCCGAGGCGTCCAAACGCCCACTTGCCAAGGCGCATCGGTCGCCCCCACCGACGCAGCTGTCACGGGGCGCATAAAACCGGCCACGTAAGGGCGCGTTATACCGGCCACTTACGAGGAGAGAAGATTCGTCATCTAGCCTTCAACAACCCTTTGCTGAAGGAGAGCTTAGATGACGAAACGACTCACGATGGCCGCAGTCGACACGATCCTTACACTTCATAAAGCCGGACACTCCAACCGCGAAATCGCCGCCCTTCTGGGGGTGAACCGGGAGACGGTCGGCAAACATCTCGCCCGCGTCAAGGCCCAAAACCAGCCAAACGCGCCCACCGGGAATCCGACCGACGATCCGAACGACGTGCCCGCCGGAAGTGACGCTGGTGACGGTCGTGCGGGCGACACGTCTAGATACCAGCCAAACTGCGCCCACCGGCTCGGCAAGTCCTCCACCCAACGGGCCGCCCAGCGAATGCGAGCCGTTCCGGGAAGAGATCCTGGCGAAGATCGAGCAGGGCTTGGAGGCGGTGCGGATTCACCAGGACCTGGCCGAAGACCACCGCGACAGCGCCCCCAGCTACTACAGTGTGCGGCGGTTCATCGCCCGGCTGCGGCATAAAACGCCCTTGCCGTTTCGGCGGATGGAGACGGAGCCGGGCGAGGAGGCCCAGGTGGACTTCGGCACCGGCGCGGCAGTTCGCACGGCCGATGGCAAGGTCCGCCGTCCGTGGGTCTTTCGCATCGTGCTGAGCTACAGCCGCAAGGCGTATAGCGAGGCCGTGTGGCGGCAGACCTCGGAAGCGTTCATCGCCTGCTTGGAAAACGCCTTCCGTCATTTCGGCGGCGTGCCCAAGCGGCTGGTCATCGACAACCTCAAAGCCGCCGTGGCCCGGGGCGACTGGTACGATCCCGAGGTCCATCCCAAGCTGCAATCGTTCGCACGCCACTACGGCACGGTGTTCCTGCCCACCAAGCCCTATACGCCCCGTCACAAGGGCAAGATCGAAAGCGGCGTGAAGTACGTGAAGCGGAACGCGCTGAAAGGGCGGGTCTTTCCGAGCCTGGCCGAAGAGAACGAGTTCCTCTTCAACTGGGAGACGCAGGTGGCGGACCAGCGCATCCACGGCACGACGAAGCAGCAGGTCGAAAAACTCTTCGAGCAAGCGGAGCGGCGGGCATTGCTGCCGTTGCCCGCCGAGCGGTTCCCGTTCTTCCATGAGGCCCGTCATACCGTGCATCGCGACGGGCACCTGGAGGTGGACAAGGCTTACTACTCGGCGCCGCCGGAGTACGTGGGCCATCGGCTGTGGGTCCGTTGGGACAGCCGCCTGGTCCGCATCTTCAACGACCGTTGGGAACAGGTGGCCGTACACGCCAAGGCGGAGCCGGGGCGCTTCCGCACGGCAAACGAGCACATCCCCAAGGAAAAGTTCTCCGCCGTGGAACGCGGCACGGACGCCATGCTGCGGCAGATCGCGGCGATCGGTCCGCACACGCGGCAGTGGGCGGAAGCCACGACGCAGGCCCGCGGCGTGGAGGCGGTGCGGGTCCTGGTGGGCCTGAAGAATCTCGCGGGAAAACACCCCAGCGAAGCCTTGGAAGAAGCCTGCCGCGTGGCCCTTTCCCACGGGGCCTATCGCCTGCGGACCGTCCGCAAGCTGCTCCAGCGCAAGGGCCAGGCCCAGGAGCAGTTCGAGTTCCTTGAAGAGCATCCGATCATTCGTCCCCTGAGCGACTATTCGCTCGCATCTTTACTCCAGTTCCGAAGGGATCGCAAGCACGATGAACGCCAAACTGGCTGAGTGTCTGAAGAAGTTGCGTCTGAGCGGGATGGCCCAGACGCTGGACGTGCGGTTGCAGGAGGCGATGGCCAACCGCCTGGACCATGCCGAGTTCCTGGAACTCGTATTAGCCGATGAGATGGCCGTGCGCCAGGAACGGCTGATTGCCCGCGGGCTGAAGGCGGCCGGCTTCCGCGAGCAGAAGACCCTGGAGGACTTCCACTGGGACTTCAACCGTTCGATCAAGAAGAAGCAAATCTTCGACATGGCGGCGGGCGGATTCGTCCGTCAGCATCGCGACGTGCTGTTCGCCGGGCCGCCGGGCGTCGGCAAGAGTCATCTGGCCCAGGCGATTGGCCGCCAACTGGTCCATGCCGGGTTCACCGTCCTGTATCGCTCGATCTTCGACGCGGTGCGCGACTTCCTCCACGACGAGGCCTTCGAGGGGCACGACCGGATCATGACCAAGTACCTCAAGCCGGACCTGTTGATCCTGGACGACATGGGCCTGAAGCAATTGCCCAAGAAGTCGGGCGAGTACCTGTTCGAGATCATCATGCGGCGGCATCAACTGCGTTCGACGATGATGACCAGCAACCGGCCCCTGGAGGACTGGGGCAAGCTGATGAACGACGTTCCCGCCGCCACGGCGATCTTGGACCGACTGTTGGCCAACGCCGAGATCCTTCAGATCACCGGCAAGAGTTATCGGCTGGGCGGCGGCGACAAGCCCGAAGACAAATGAACGGCCGACCGCGGGCCGGATCGTGGCGAGGAAAAGGTTTTTTCAGGCATGGCAAGGCAAAAGAATGATCCGCAGAAGCGAAAGAGGCCCGGGGCAAAGCTGCCCCAGGCCTGCGGGTTCATTCTCCCGCCTTGGCCTGGCTATCCCTTGTTGGGTTGCTCCTCAGCAGAGCCCAACTCCGTTTCGCCAGGCAACAGGAAGCATACCATGCAAGAGAACCGATTGGGCCGGATACCAGCCAAACGCGCCCACCGGGAAACATGTCGATCGACGCGATCAGATACCAGCCAAACGCGCCCACCGGCTCCCGGCGATCCCGAAACCCGCAAAATCCGTAAGACCGCCCCTTGCCAACGAGCAAATTCGAGGAGATAACAGGTAGAAATCCAACCAATCACTGGCTGGTATAACGCGCCCATCAGTGGCCGGATTCAACGCGCCCCGTGACAGCAGCGAAGCGCTCATGTCAATTTGCGTCGGTCACGTAGACTGCTGCGTGTTTCCAGCAGGTTGTATCGCCGAGACGAGTTGTTTTGGAAACCCGCCCCCGGGACGTGCGCAGGCCCGTAGGGGCGGGTTCTGCCGGGGCCTTGATGGCGCAGGCCGTGGGCCCAATCCGGGAAGCGGTCGGCGCCTAGAGGGCCGAAATCCACGAGCGCTTGCCGGGGTTCATCGCAAACCCCGACTGAGCGTTGATCCCGAGGGCATACGATGACGGAGAGGGGAGGATGCGCGGTGGCGACCCTCGCGGTCGCGACGAGGCCGCCCGGCAAGGGGAGGAGATTACCAGACGGGGAATGTGGCGCAATGAGTTACTTGCCGAGGGGGCCGCGAATGGCGACGCCGGGTGGTCGCAGTTGGGCCACCATTGCGGTAGAATTGCCACGGTG
Source organism: uncultured Planctomycetia bacterium (assembly GCA_963791075.1). GTDB lineage: Bacteria > Planctomycetota > Planctomycetia > Pirellulales > Thermoguttaceae > CAWBRF01. Next base: position 108,587 of record CAWBRF010000030.1, on the reverse strand, counting down.
GTCGCGGAAGCAGGGAAAGCAGAGGGCGTCGGGCTGTGCGAGATAATCAGGTAGCGCAACGGCATAAAAGAGCGCACGTTGTGGGTTGGTGGCGTTCTGAGCGGCCAGGGTGAGGATGGACTGAAGGCGGGTGGAACAACGGGTCGCGATAACCAGGACGCGAAAGCGATCTGGATAGTTGCGGTCCTGAAGGAGATTGTAGAGTCGGATCTTCTGCTGCCATGAATCCGTGTCCTTCTCCGACCGTACACGTTCAGTACCCCCGTCAAGCTCGACAAGAAAATTGAATTGCTGGCCGCCGGGCGTATGCAATTCAAAGGCGCAGTCGGGGCGAAGAAGAACGTCGGCACCGACACGAAGTTGCAACGTATTCTCGCGGTAGAAGTGCGCCAGCCGGATGGCACGTCTGTGGGCGGCGACGAGCGTGTGGACGATAAAATCGGCCAGGCAGTGCGTGTGGTGGTGGTGCGCAATTGACACCTCGGAAAAGTGCCTCTTGGCGGGCGGAGCGGAGTGCTCGCCGTGGAGCAGTCGAAAACCGAGGGGCGTAAGCCGGTAATAGTCGGGCGGGCTGCCTCGGTTGGCGATGGCGTAGGGCCACGAGCGAACCCAACCAGCTTCGCGCAGCTTGTAGAGGCGGTCCTGGACACTGCGGGCGCTCGTGAACGGCTGCCCTGGGAACGCCTGGCTGAGTTTGAGGATTTGAACGACCGTCAGAGGGCAGCGGTTGAGGGCCAGCAGGATCTCCTCATCGCGGTCGGTGAGGTGCCGAGGTGCGGACGATGTTGCCATGAGTGGCCGGTGAAGGTAGCATCCGCCGTGCGTTGGTACAGTATCTTTCACTTGCATGAAGCCCGAAACATGTCGTTATGTCGATGTTGAGGCCATCATGGCCCAGGTGTAGACCTCCGAGAACACGCCGCTCACGCGCTGCGCCGTCGTGGACGGGATCTCTCGGGAGCGCCTCCCCGCCGATGATCTCGGCCTGCTGTCGGAAGGGGTTGATCGCCAAGGGCTCCCTCCGGACGACATGCTGCACAGGACACAGGAGGTCTTTGAATTCCGCCTCCAACTGGTTGTCGAAGAACCCGTTGGTGTAGTCCACGATCAACGAGTTCTGGGTGCTCCGTCCGAGTTCGAACAGCAGGCATTGAATCGTGTAGGTCTTGCCCATCCCGGACGATCCGAAGATGAGCATATGTCGGTTGTTCAGTTCCTTGTGCCCAAACTCCCAGTACACCTTCCGTGATCCGGTTGCGGTTGTCCCCAAGATGATTCTGTCCGGGACTTTCGGTGGCGGCCCGGCGATCTCGTCCTGCGCCGAGTGACGCCGGTCTCGCTCCCCTGCCGCGTACTGAGGGAAGTTGTCTCATCTCCTTCTTCTCCGGCGGAATGGTCACAGCGTCACTACCACTTGGCTCGTCCTGTTCAGGCGCGGGCTTGCAGGTAGCCGCATGGAAAGCGACGTATCCACCCTCCCACGGGAACTCGGCGTTGCTGGCCGTTTTACAGAGTGAGCGGACGAATTCGCTCCCGGCCGATACGACGGAGATGCCAAGCTCCTTCCCGTCAACGGCGTAGGGCCAGACATCCGTGTGGGCAATGCCGGGGGTCGCCTGGTCGGTCCAGTACGTCACTGCCGCGGCGCGCCACTCGACGTCGTAGTCGCCTTCGGCGAGGCGTTCGAGCGACGTCAACACGAGCCGTTGATCTCGTTCCAGAATCTCCGCTTTACTCGCGATGAGGCGGTGCAGCTGAAGCCACCAGTACCGCTGGTCCGGCCGTTCATCCTCGACGTGATCACCGCCGACGCACGGTTGGAAGACCGCAGTCAAATGGCGGAGTCCGTTCTCCAGTTGCTCACGCGCCTTGTCGAGATGCGCGTCGGACATCTTGGCCAGCTTGCACTCGATAAGCCGCATGTCCAAGCACAGCCGGCCGTCGTTGCCGATGCGGGCCACGATCCACAGCAGATCCGGTCGCGTCCCGTTCTCGGCCGAATCGAACCAGTGCTGATACGCGTCCAGAGACACGATCTGGTCGCACAGCACGTCCCCATCAGCCTGCAACAGCTTGCGGGTGAGCGAGTACGCCATGAAGTCTCGCACGTACTGCCCGACACCCGTAGCCCGCACGAGCGATAGCCCCGAGAGCCGCCGAGACTCCGCGAGCACGCTTTCCGCAATCATCTGGTAGGTATCGGGTGTCCACCCGCTGTAGACCTCCCCGATGGACGCGTGGAGTTTCTGGAGCACGTCCGAGAGGCAGAACTGTTCGGTCGAAATCGTGAAATTCGCCTCCCCGTGCGCTCCGACACCGGAGCCAAACCCGATGATTTCCCTTGCCTCCTTGGTGTCCCGCCCCTTTTCCGCAATAAGCCGCTCGTCGATGTTCGGATCAATGCAGACGAGCCATTCCGCCCTCTGGTGCAATGCATCTACGACACCCTGCCATGGCGTGTAGTCCCCATACCCCAGCACGACATGGTGGGTGTTTTGCGGCGTCTCGCGGCTCTTCAGGCGAGCCATCAACTCGGCATGGTGTGTCGTGAGACGGAACTGGCGATTGCTCAGGATACGCGCCCGCTGCAGCCTGCGGCCGGGATCGTGGAAGGCGCAGAAAGACTTCTCCAGGATGGGGAACTTTAGCGTGCGCGTCCGGACGTCGTACGGTTCCACGAGTTCAAAGTCGTTGCCCTGGCTCCCTGCCCGAATGAACCCGTTGAGGAATGCGATATCGATCTGGAGCCCGTCTGTCACCAACTGCGTGAACTGCCGGTAGTAGTGCTCCGGCGAGACAATCCGGTGTGCAACCGACAGCGTTATCCGCCTGTAGTGCGCGAGGGACGCCTGCGTCTCGGCCGCCTCCCATCGCTCCTTCCACTGTCCCACCCATCGTGACACGCTGCTGTCGTCGCTCGACTCGGTGAAGACGGTCACTGCCATCGCGTAGTCCTTCATCGATTCCGGTCGCTCCGAGCATACCCCCTTGAGGTACTCATCTATCGCCGCGATGACGGGCTGGATGTCCTGATTCCGGTACACGGCAATGCTGAGACCGTCCTCAGCATGGGGATGGAGCCTGCGATAGTCGTCGAGAATACGACAGATGAGCATCGATTCACGGCCTCTGCGGAACAGCTCCGTATCGCTGATGTCATCCTCGTTGACGGCATCGTACCGCAGCAACAACCGCGTCGTCAGCGACGCTTCGGTATCGCCCGCCGAACTGATGCGGTAGATCAGGCTCTCACCCCGTACGTCCGTATCGAGAACGCGGTTCCTGTCCTTAATAAGCCCGGAAAGGGGCATCTGGATCGCCGCCAGATCGACATACCCCTGCCACACCAACTCACGAAAGGACCGCGCGCCCGGAGGCTCTCCAGACTCTCGGGCGGCGATAGTCGTGAAGGACGTGAGAAGGTAGAGGATGTGCGCTTGGAGCATCTCTAGCAGAGCCGGGTGCAGCACGGTGACGGCACACGACGGCTCGTGCGCCTCCCACATCCATCGATCCCCTTCCTCGCTCCGTCGTCGGGCGATGATTTGAAAGGAACGGAAGAGCAGCGCGGCCAGAGGACTGCTCGCGCAGGCCGGACTGCTCACGTACGCCTCGAACGCCTGCTCGTAGGCCTTCCGAACGCCGTCCCAGGTGTCCAAGAACGCCGCGTGAAGACCGTTCGTCTTGGCGTTCTGGATGAAGCGGTCGTACTCGAACGCAAGCTCCCGCACTCGGGGCAACAGCGGATCGTTCTTATTGAGGTCGCGAGCGGCCAAGAGATTGCCGATGCGGTCTCCCTCGTCATGAATGCAGTGGAGCAGCACACGACGCGTCTCTTCATCGTCCTTCGCCAGCATCAACTCTTCGTAGTACGGAACGTGGAAGACGGGAAGGCAGTACCCGTCCGCTCCGGAGACGGCGTCCGCTCCCCATCGAAGAAGCTCATCGGCCAAGGTCTACAAGGAGGCCGACAGCCGCTACGGCCACAAGCTGTTCTTGACCGTGGCCAAGCGCATCGGCTTGGTCGTCCCCAAGAGGGGAGCAGGGGCGCGGTTCGTGCTGAACGAGAAACTCCTGCGCTACTTAGTCCTTACAACCATCCGTCCTGGGGAGCGCGTGACGTTCGAGAGCTTCAAGAGACTCCTGTTCGCCCATCACGGGCTGGCCGTTGACGACGAGACGATCGGGCAGTCCTGTCTGTGGTCTGGAACGTCCCGGCTCACCACCCTCGGTGGCGATGCGGACGGATGGTTAACGAGGATGCTGGATGCGTCGGGTATGTTGATTCGTCTTTCCGATTCGTGCTCTCTCGTCACGAATCCGTTCGACGGTGGGAGAGGCTGACATGAGGTTCTTCGCACGCAGCAGTTTCGAGTACATGCACCGGCAGATTGAACAGTATGCCGGCGACAGCGGAGCCGGCGGCAGGCTGCTGTTCATGATGCCGAGTCTGCCCGCGGGGGTTGTCCTGGAGATCGGCGACCGCTTGATGTCCTACTGTGCCGAGAGACCAGCCCCGTGCTCAGCGATCATCAAAGTTGCGGCGCCGTTGGCCCGGGAGTGGATGGACTCCGATGTCCCTTCCTCCAGAGAAGTGGCGCACACGATATCCGACAAGGGGTGGTGCGACGACAACGAGAACCTGACGAGCTACCGCAACCTCATGTCGGCGGACGGATCCCTGACGGTCGTGCTGCTGATCGGCGTCGATCGGGTGACGGACGCATCGAGTATGGCTGATTTTCATCACTGCGATCTCCGGACGATCTGGGAGCAGGAATTGGGGGGCACCTTTGCCAAGTGGATCGGTGCCGCCCTGGACCCATCGGTGGGGTACGACGATGATACGGTGCGGCACTTCGACTGGGTTCTCCAACCTCTCGTCGAACGGGGAGTAGCTGACGTCCTCCAGATCAGCACGCTCCTCCAGAATCTCGACTTGTCCGGGGCACAAGACGGCCGGGACGCGGAGAGGGTGTTGCTGACGAGCCTGGGACGGTTCAACCTGCCTGAATTCAGTACGTACAAGTTCGCGAGCCGTCGCGCGTTCGGAACGTACCTGGATGATGCGTTGGGATTCTTCGCGTACGATTCCTTCCTTGAAGAGCGCAGTCGCCAGAAGGCGATGAAGACCGTAAATACGTTCGTCGAGAACAATCCGCTCGGGGAGGTGTTCGATCCGGCCGAGAGGCGGCCGTTCGCGACGGACCAGGCATTTGTGGGAGCCGTCAGACAGTACGTGGCAACGGCGGACCGCACGTGCAGGGCAAAGCTCCTCGACTGTGACTTCGTTACCATCAGGGACCGCATCCTATCGTTCCGCGCCCCCAAGGACCCGGACCCGCCCGACCAGGAGAAGAAGACCATCAGCAAGCTGAGCGGGGGGCCCGTGGAAGTGGTGCTCAGTGGGCTGTGGACGACCTTGGGCGAGTTCAAGCGTGCGGCGAACGAACGGGGCGTTTTCGCGCACGAGGTCCTCAAGAGCATTCACATCGAATCGCGTCTCTTCAAGCACGACTGCGACGGAGAATCCTCCGAGGATCGCAGGAACAAGGCGCTTGCCTACCTGGCCCGATTGCTCGGAGGCGTAGACCGCTTCCTTGAGAAGTGGATCGACACCTCTCGGTTCTGCTGCGAGGGGCGAACCGTTGTGCTCACGTCCGCGTTGGTGCGTGCCGACGTGGACTGTCAGTCGGCGCGAAGCTCTGAGCCGTTCCTGCACTTCGCCATCACGGTGCAGGGCGAAGGCTGGGACAATCCTGTCGTGAGACAATTCGCATGGCGACTCCCGGAGATCCAACCCTACCGGGTGCCGACCTCGTTGTCGCTCAACCCCCTGAATCCTGCCCCGTTGCGGATGCTGGGGTGACGAATGGCGTCGTGAATCATCCGTTGCACGGCGTTCACGTTACGACGGGAGATCTGTTTCACCGCCGTGTGCCGTCCGCCCGGGTCGGAGACAGCCCACACGTACGCCAGCGGACTCGCCCCGCTTGCTCCGTCAGTCGAGCATGGAATCGAAGACCTCCCAGACCGTGCCGGAAGCCACGATGGTCGGGGCAACCTTCAGCTTGTGGAATGCATCATCAATCGACGCAGGAGCATTCCACCGCCCCTTCTTGTTCTTTTCAGGCTTCGGAGCGTCAGCAGGATGCTCACCGAGGAACACATGCTTTCCGTTGAGCTGGACGTACCACCCGTTCCGCTTTTCCCAGTACCAAGGCTCGGGTTTACGAGGCATTGTCCCCTCCCGTTCGGACGCCAAACTGCTACAATAGACAACTCAGGCGATTCTTGTAGCATATCAGAAGCGTATCGAGAGGGCAAATCAGCAGCGGAAAGACGAGTCATAAGTCTTTTTATATAAATACCTTAGAGGCTGTAGCTCAGTCGGTAGAGCAACGGACTTTTAATCCGTAGGTCATGGGTTCGAGTCCCATCAGCCTCACTATCATAAACCTTTTTCCCGTAAATGTTTACGTCATTCTCCCCCGCCTTCCTAGCCCTCTACGGCGGGGGCAACGGTACTGAAAACGGTACCAGCTTGCCCGGAGACCCGGTAAAGGCCTTCGGTGATTTCGTCGGCGTCCAGGTCAACGTAATAGGTACCCGCTGGCGTCGCCTGATGCCGGCCGCGGATAGCCGGCGGTGCCGTAGCCTTGGGCGGCCCTGGGCAAGGCGAAACCGCAAGCGGCCGCAGATTGCAAATCATGAATCAGTGCTTTTCCTGGACGGGTTCGAGTCTCAAAACGGCCGCGCTTTCCATCGGAACGCTCCAGTGCACCGTATCGCCAGAGCGAACCACCGCCGTTTGATCCGACTGCGGATATTCCTGCGTCACTTTGAACGAGCCTTCCCGCGTCAAGCCGATGCTTTCCCCGGTGAGTGCAAACTCGCCGCGCAAATCGCCCTTGTTGGGGTTGAAGAGGAAAATCAGCCCTCGGTCGCCGAGGAGATGCGCCGAGCCGTCCACCTTGCCGGCAGCCGGCCAGTCGGGCAGGTCTTTGCGAACCTTAAGGTAATCCACGTTCTTGCGACCCCAGTCCAGCCACTTGCGGATCTCCGCCTTGTCCCTGTCGGGGATGCCGGACTTGGTGGGCATGTAGTAGAGCTGATTGGGCGAACTCGACAGCGCGCTTAGCATGATGTAGTCGATGTTTTCGCTCGGCCAGTTGCGAGGCTCGCCGGGCCCGCCCGCTCTGCTGGGAAATAAGAGCGGCTGGTCTATGTAGTGGGGGAAGAAATCGCGATGCACCCGGATGCGAGACCAGACGCGGATCTGATCGCCTGCGGGAAGGTTCTTCCCTGTGCCCGATTCAAGGAGGGTGAAGCAGGCATCGACGTTCCGCATCGCCCAGACGCCGAGATCCTGGGGAGGCCGACACGTGAAGATGTAGGTCTCCGGATAGTGCTTTCGTACGCTTTCGATCAGTTGAGCGAGTGCACGTTGACAGGCGTAGTTGGAGTCGCCCGGCAAGTGGTCGTGCTTGTCCGAGGGACACTTGACGGGCACGACGGTCGTGTAATAGCCCCCGCCGCCGAAAAAGTCGCCGTCCATCACCCACGACTTGTAGCAGCCCGTGGCTAAGCCCTCCAGGTTGATGCGGGCAAGCCATTCCAGAAACGGCTTGTTGCCCATGCAGTTGGCATTTTTGAGAGGCGTCATCAGCCACTCCGGCTTGTCGGCGCGAAACGGCTTTCCGCCTCCCCAGGGGTGCGTGTTGGTCATCGTCAACCACATCACAACCTTGACGCCGACTTTCTGGGCGTGTTCGAGGAACTTGCGAACCTGTGGACCAAGCTCATACTTGTCGTGCGGCCGCCAAGCCGTTCATTTTCTGACGTCTCTCCGCCCCACGGATGGCTATCGGAAACCCAGTCGATGCCGCATTCGGCGAGGAAATCGAGCGACTTCATGTCTCCCGCGACCGATTGTTCTGTGTAGGCGCCCTGCGCCATCTCCGAGTGCCAACCGCAAGCCATCGCAACCAGTCCGAACCGCGGCGGCCCGAGGATCGTCGACGTCATCGCGACCATCGCGTCCGACTCGCTCGGCAAGGGGAGTTCCGCCTTCTGCTCATTGCCATCGTTTGGTCCGCGTCGGTAAACGCCGAAATACGCCGGCTCCGATTTCAATTCCTCCCCCGCTTTCACCTTCAAACTGGGCGAGTAGGCCAAGACGACTTGTTCGCCCGCCAGCGAACTGGCGTCAAAGGGAACTTCAGTCCCGCTGAAAAGGCCGCCCTTGGGTGTGCGGCCGAAGAACGTGCAACACGGCTCCTCGCCCGGATTGCGGCCATACTTCGGATAGCGGTAGGCAATCAGCTTCAACTTGGGCCCAGAAAACCGCGGCCGGCTCACAACCAGTTTCTTCAGGCCGTAGTCTCGCGGAGACGTGAGGGTCATTTGCTTCTCCACGAAATGCCCGCGCACGACATATTGCACGCGGATGGCCAAGTCTTGGCTTTGATAGTCGGCCGTAAGCGAATTGCCTTCAACCTTCAAACCGATCAGTTTGGCGTCGGCCAAATCCGCGCGGAACTCGACCGCCTCCACGTCGAATCGATCGCCTTCGACTCCGTACGTTTCGCCGGCAAGCTTGTTCTCGATCGCTTTCAACGCGCCCGTTTCGCGATCAAACGCCAATCCGAGCTGATCGTCGCCGAGCACGACAGTTTTGTCGGCCCCGTGGGCAGCGGCAAGCGATGCACAGAGCGACCCAAAAACGACAATCGTGCGCACTGCGTTCACAAGATTCATCATCAACTCCTTCGAGGCGTGAAAATGGGCGGGCGTAGTTTGGCTGGGCGCGTCCCCGCGCATCGTCTCCTCGGTCCTATTCGATGGCGTCGACGATTTTGCCCATGTACATCAGCCCGAGCTTGACACGTTTGCCCTTCAACGGCGACCACGGCTCCAAATAAAAGCCGTTGGCGTTGAAGCCGATGCCCCAGTAACCGGTGTAAAGGGCCAACTGGTCGCGGTAGCAGTGGGCCAAGAAACCCTCGTAGCCCGACGGCTTGCCGTCCCAGCGGGTCATTTCGCCGCCATGACCGATGCCGTTCTGGAAGCCATTGGCGGCATACTTGGCCAACTCGGCCCAGAGGATCTTGTCGGCCTCCGCTCGCCGGCCCAGCTTGTAGAGGGCCTGAATGAAGAAATACGATTGGGCTTGAGCCGCGCCGTTGACGAAGTTCTGGAAACCATCGCTGCCGTCTTCCTTGACGGAGCCGCCCTAGGATATTGCCGTGCCCGGGCAGGTAATCGTTCTTGGGAATGGGAACCAAATTGCCAGGGCAGCCCAAGATCGAACCGCGTGTAGCCGACCTCGCGCATCTTCGCCATGATGCGGTCCATGATCTTGTTGGCCACGTCGTCCGGCACCAGCCCGAGGGAGATTGCCATGCCATTGACCATCGTAAACCAGTAGTCATGCAGTTGACCGTCGCGGCTTTTCCAGCCGGCCAGAATTCCGGTCTTGGGGTTGAGGAACGTGGGGACGTAGGCCGCGCGGATGCGGTCGGCGTCGCGGTCGTAAACTTTGGCCTGCGCGGTCCGGCCGGCCAGACGTTCGAGATCGGCCAGGCAGCGAAGACCGCGATAACCCAGGGACAGCGAGTAAGCGTCTTCATGACCGAAGTTGACGCAGTCCCAGGCGTTGCACGGCCCCCTCCAATCCCCGCGATTGCCCGACAGAGACGACTCGTAAAGCCCGTTGTTATCCACGTCTCGTTGTTTCCACTCGCTAGCCAGGCGTTCCAGGGCCGGCAGCCAACGGTGCAAAAGGCGTTTGTCGCCGGTGGTGAAGATCACGTCCCACGCGGATATCCAGAGCACCGGCGGGCCGTCCATCATGCCCATGCCATAGCCCTGTTGACCGGCCAGCCAACGGTCCAGCGACGCCCGGACCACGTCCATGGCGTGAAGACCGCCCGGCAGTGGCGGCGTAAAAACCGCCAGATTGCTTTGGTATGAGAGGCAGTTGGCGCAGGGCTCGCTGACGATGTTGTTGGCCAGCAGCCCGACATCCGGACGGTATTGGAGGCCGGTGAGCCAGTGGCGCGGCAACGCCCACAGCCGCGGCTCGGCGGCGACCAACGCGGGAGCCGCCATGGGAATCGTTTCCACGGAGAAGGTGAAGTCCCACGACGAGTTCCCCCGCGGCAAGACGTAGAGGCTGTCCTCGCGCGGGCGCAGCGATCCGAGCACGAGCAAGTTCCACCACCACGACCGCCCGATCGTTGTCGCGGCTTCCATTGACAAAGCCGCCGCCCGCCTGAGGACCGCGGACCAGGATGCCGCCGTTTTTGCCGCTGTGAAGGATGCACAGGCAGCGGCAACGGGGCGGGCGGCCCTTCCGGTGGATTGGCCAGCGGGGCCACCGAGGAGACGCCAAGAGTCGAAGGCCAGTTGCACCGCAGGCGGGTCGCTTAGCACCACGGCGGCCGGATTGGCCCAGCCGATGGCCATCCGCAGCGACTTCGCCTCCACCCGCATCTCCCAACGCGCCCGCATTCCGTTGGGAAACTCGATCGCGTAACGAAGCACGTTTCCTTGGCGCTCGACGGGCGCGGGCAGCGCGACCGCTGGCCGGCGAGAATGCCGAGCCCGGAACGGTCAATTGCCCGCCGAGCGATTCCCCGGCTCGCAGCAGGTTTTGCTCCACGTTTCCTTTGCCCAAGTTGTCCCAACTGAAGGCCGTGATTTGCGGCCGGCCTCGGGCAACGGCCAATCGCAGCCACTTCGAGCGGAACGTGATCTCTTGCTTCGCCCTCCCGGATTTCCAGCCCCTCGAATGCCGTCGGCGTCAGCATCGGAGGCGGCAATTCGGCAGCACGGGCAACGCGTGCCGCTTGGGCTTCGCCTTCACGAAGCTGGCCAAACACCTCGACCTCCGAAAGCTGAGCCGCGTTGGGCATCTGCACGATAGGAGGACCGGGTGATCCGCAGCCGAAAGTTGTCGGTCACGACCGGCTTGAAAGACCGCTCGACGACAAAGTCCTTCGGCCCCATCTTGTTGCCGTTGACTTCAAACAGGGTCTTGAAAGTGACGCCGCCGTCGGCGCTGTACTCGCCGGCAAAGTCGACGGGGTAATCGCAAAGATCGGCCCGGTGCAACACCATGCGAGACACTCTGGCCGGCTGGCGGAAGTGAATCCAAAGCCAGTGCGGGTGCGGCCGGTCGGCCGCAAAGGAACATGCGGTTCTTCTCCGGCTGATCGCCCGGGCCCGATCCATTTGCCGTCGATGGCGTTGGCCGCCCCGAAGAGTTGTTCGTTTCCCCCGTAGATCGAGTCGGCCAGGGCCGACGCCCCGTTGGAGGCCAACGCCACGTTGACCGCCTCCGTGGCCGCCGCTCGCTGGCCAACACAGAGTGAAAGGGAGACGTGCCACGCCCAGGAGCATCAAGATCGCCATCCAAGCGGGAAGTTTTTTGAGAACGCACATCGGCTTGCCTGCAGGCTGCGTAGTGGGAAGGATCATCTCGAGAACGAAGGAGGCTGCCTCGCCGCCAGCAATCGTGGCCAATCCCCGCCATATTGCCAGATCGATCGAGTCGTTGATGAAATGCACGCGAGCCGTCGGCCATGACCACTTGGACCCCGCCCGGATGTCTGCTGCGGGCCGCGCAGGTGTCGGTTGTTCTGCCGTCGCCGGAGGCGGATGGCAAGTTCTGCTCCGGAACGTTGAGGCACCATGCGGGATCGGGGAACACAGGTCGGGCTGGGGCGTGTTCGGCGGCCACTGCGTGTACACCTGCGTCCCGCAGGGCTGGTCGCTCCAGAGACATTCCACGGAAGAAACCTACGGGGCCGGTAAGGCTCTCCGCAATGCACATCGTGTTGCTCGTGCCATCGCTGATGGCGGCGATACTCGTGCAGCGGTTGGCGTCGAAGACGGCCCATTTGCTGCGGACTGTCGTCTGCAAGTCGCCTATTTCCATGCCGTTGAAGACGCCGAAGTAGTTGCAATGAGCCCACGCGGGCGCACACCACGACAACCACACGGCCGGCGCATACAGATCAAGGCCGCCTACTCCATCGCTGGGACAAAGCACTCCCGGAATCACCATCCGTACCAGCGATGCATTGTCCTTCTTCGTCCACACGGCGACATCGCCTGCATTCGTCCAATCCAGGCCCTGATACAGAGCGCCCTGTTCTTCATACGGCAAGAGAAGCATGTGAAAGTTGGCTCGCGGAAATGCATACATGCCGGTGGGCCACACGGCGCCGGGGGGAAAGCAATCCCAGCCCGTATGATAACATTGCATCGCCAGCCCCAACTGTTTGAGGTTGTTGGCGCACTGCATTCGCCGCCCTGTCTCGCGCACCGCCTGCACCGCCGGCAGCAACAGGGAACAAAGAATGCCGATGATCGTAATGACCACGAGCAATTCGACTAACGTAAAACCGCGGCGATTTCCTTTGCGAGCGTCGAGCCTGTTCATGCCGCCTGTTCCTTGCCAACCCCGAGAGACTTGCTCTCCCGCGACGTGCCGCGGGGGCGGCGCTGACCCTCGCCGCCGCCATCCGGCGATTGCAAGAAGGATCGCTCCGGCGGCCAGCAATGCCGCCGTTCCCGGCTCCGGCACCGCCGCGGCAGTAACGCCGACGGCGCTTCCCCCACCGCCTTGGGAGGGTGAGGGATCGCCGCCGAGCGTCGCCATGTTCTCAACACTGTTTCCTATCGGCGCGAGCGTCGCCGGAACTGAAGCCGCCGCGCTCAACGCCACCGCGCCCGAACCGATCGGCGCCGAGGCCCCAAGCAGCGCCCCAATGCCCGAGCCGCTGCCCAACACCAGCTTTCCGCCGCCGCCGATCGTCACCACGCCCGTGCTGGATAATGCGCTGGCGGAAGTGATCGCGAGCGTCGCGGCGCTGACGTTCGTGCCGCCGGTGTACGTGTCCGTGCCGCTGAGGATCAAATCGCCGCCGCCGCCGACGCTCACGGATGTGCCTGTGCTGCTCTCGCTGATGCCCCCGGCGATCGTCAACGCGCTGCCCGTCGTGGCCGTCACGCTCAAGTTGCTGCCCAGCACGATCGGCGCGTTGATCGTGTGATTGCCGCCGCTGTTGCTCAGCGCCGCCGTGCTGGTGAGCGTGTTGGTCAACGTCAACGTGCTCGCGCCCGACGCGGCGATTACATAACTATTGCCCCCGGTCGTGCTGAAGCCGAGGCTTGCAAGGCTGCGGCTGCCGTCGAGGGTCACGGTCGCCGTGCCGCTGGTCAGGGCCGTGCCGAAGACCGCCGTGTCTTGGCCGCTGCCGGGCACGCCGCCCGTCCAGTTGCCCGACGTGCTCCACGTCCCGGGGCCGTTGGTCGCCCACGTCCCGTTGATGGTCTGGCTGCCCGACGGCGAGATCACCAGGTCGATCACGTTGCCCGAGGACTCGCTGAAGCTGAAGCTGTCGCCGGAGAGCGCGCTGGGCACGCTGCCGGGGATGAAGACGCCGGCGCTGTTGCTGACCGTCGTGCCGTACTGGAACATCGCGTAGGTCCCCGTGCTCAAGGAGCTGTCGAGGATGTTCAGCGTTACGCCGCTTGCGGGCAGGTTAAGGTACCCGCTGATGTTGACGAAGGCGTTGCCGCCGGGGGACGCGCCGAGCGTGTAGTTGAGCACGCTGCCGCTTTGGAGCGTCAAGCTGGTTGCATTAAGCGTTCCCGCGCCGGCGGTGTAGCCCGGGGCCAACGTGCCCGTGGAAATGACAGTCACGTTGCCGACGCTGCCGTTGCCGCTGAGCAGGCCGCCGCCGTTGACGTTGACCGCGCCGCTGCTGTTGAGCGAGCCGGTCACGGACAGGGCGCCGGCGTTGACGTTGGTGGCGGCGCTGTAGGTGTTGTTGCCGGCCAGGATTAGCGTGCCGGTCCCGAGCTTCGTCAGGCCCAACGCATTGCCGTTGACGTTGGCGATGGCGCCACCGTAGCTGAAGGAGCCGCCGGCGTTGGTCGTGTCCAGACCGAGGATGGCCCCGCTCTCCAGGCCCGAGCTGGGGGTGCTGGCGCCGAGGTGGCTGCCATCGAGGAGGGTGCTGAGGTCGGACGCCGCGAAGCCGCTTCCGCCGACGTTCAGGGCAAACATGGCCCCGGAGGCGACGGTGATGTTCGTGGGCGTCCAGCTCGTCGTCGTCCCGTTGTAGAGCGCGCTGGGCTGGCCGAATTGTATCGCGCCGTTGCTGATCGTCGTCGGGCCGGTGTAGGTGTTGTTGCCGGTCAGAATCATCGTGCCCGCGCCGGTCTTGGCGACGCCGAAGGGATACCCCTGATAGGCGTTGATGGCCCCGGAGACGAGCAGGGTGGACCCGGCCGGATCCACGTTGAAGTTGACCTGAGTCTCGCCGGTGTTGCCGTAAGCGGCCCGTAAGCCGATGTTCGCCGAGATCACAGAGCCGGCGCCGCTGGCGGTGATCGCACCGTCGATGCCGAAATGGTCGTTGCAAAAGGTTGCCGGCACGGTGGCGCCCAGCGTTCCCCCGTTGAGTACGAGATCGTAAAGCAACTGCACGTTGCCGCCGTCGCCGGGGTCCGTGCCCGTGGCGTCGTTCGAGAGCAGGCCGCCGGAGTTGATCGTGACCGTGCCGCCAGATTGCCAACTGTCGTAGATGACGCAGAGGTTGGTCCCTTGCAGGCTCACCGTGCCGGCGTTGATCGTCAGGTACGAATTGGCCGCCAGGATCGTCGAATAGGGTGCGCCGCCGCCGTTCAGGACGAGCATTCCCCCGTTGACCGTTGTGGGCCCGGTATAGCTATTGGCCACGGTAAGCGTCAAAACGCCGGAACCGGTCTTGGTCAAGCCGCCGCTGCCGCTGATGCCGTAAGCCGTCGTTTGATTGCCGTTCAGGTTATAGACGATCGCGCCGCTGTTGCTGATGGAACTCGTGGCGAGCGAACCGTCGTCGCCTGCGGAGCCGTCGCCCAATTGCAGCGTGCCGCCGCTGATCGTTGTCGGGCCGGTGTAGGTGTTGGCGCCGGTCAGGAGCAGCAAACCGGCGCCGGTCTCGGTCACGCCCCCGCCGCCGCTGTTAATGACGGACGAGACCCGAATCTCTCCGCCATTGTCGACGTTGAACGTGAGCGCCCCGGCGCCTGTTATGGTCACGCCGCCGGCGGCATTGATGGTGGATGTGCCGGCGCCGACCTGGTGAATCGTCACTCCCGGAGTATCCACCAGGTACTGCCCAAGGCCGTAGACTCCCGTCCCCACACCCGTGAGCGTGCCGCCGTAAAGGGTGACGCCGGCGTCGGGGAAGTATTGGGAGACCCCGTTATCCACTTGGATTGTGCCCGTGATGGTCCAGGCCCCCGCGGTGTAACCGCCGAGTGTGCTGTAACCAATTGCCGAGGCAAGCTCCAAGGCGCCGGCGCCGACGGTCGTGGCGCCGGTGTAGGAGCTGTTGCCGCCGGTCAACACGAGCGCGCCGGGGCCGGTCTTGGTCAAGCTGCCGCTGCCGCTGATGGCGTAAGCCGCCGTTTGATTGCCGTTCAGGTTATAGACGATCGCGCCGCTGTTGCTGATGGAACTCGTGGCGAGCGAACCGTCGTCGCCTGCGGAGCCGTCGCCCAATTGCAGCGTGCCGCCGCTGATTGTCGTCGGGCCGGTGTAGGTGTTCGCGCCGGTCAGGATCATCGTCCCGGCGCCGTTCTTGGCGAGGCCGTAGGGCCCATTCTGATAGGCGTTGATGGCCCCGGAGACGAGCAGGGTGGACCCGGCCGGATCCACGTTGAAGTTGACCTGAGTCTTGCCGGTGTTGCCGTAACCGGCCCGTAAGCCGATGTTCGCGGAGATCACAGAGCCGGCGCCGCTGGCGGTGATCGCATCGTCGATGCCGAAATGGTCGTTGTAAAAGGTTGCCGGCACGCTGGCACCCAGCGTTCCCCCGTTGAGCACGAGATCGTAAAGCAACTGCACGTTGCCGCCCAGGCTGGGGTCCCAGCCCGTGGCGTCGTTCGAGAGCAGGCCGCCGGAGTTGATCGTGACCGTGCCGCCAGTCTGCCAAGTGTTGTAGATGTCGCAGAGGTTGGCCCCTTGCAGGCTCACCGTGCCGGCGTTGATCGTCAGGTGCGAATTGGCCGCCAGGATCGGCGTGAGATAGGGCTGGCCGCCGTTGTTCAGGACGAGCATTCCGCCGTTGACCGTTGTGTCGCCGGTGTAGGTGTTGGCGCCGGTAAGCGTCAAAACGCCGCCGCCGACCTTGGTCAGCGAACCGCCGGCGCCGCTCATTACGCCGCTGTAGGCGGTGTTCTGGCCGTTGCCGCCGACGGTGAGCGCCGCGGGCGAGCCGTCGCTGCTGGCCAAACTCAGGGCGCCGGTCCCAGCCAGGCCGCCGAGCGTGCCCGCAGTGACGCCGTTGCCGAAGAGCAAGCCGCCATCGACGTTGATCGAGAAGGTGCTGTTTCGCGAGGCAGCCGCGGTGTTGGACAACGCCACCGCGCCGGCGTTGATGGCCGTCGAGCCGCTGTAGGTGTTGGCGCCGGTGAGGTAAAGGGTGTTCGCGCCGAGTTTTACCAGACTGCCTGCGCCGCCGCTTCCAATGGCGGAGATCGAACTGGAATACGTGGCGTCCCCGCCGCTCGTGTCCAATCCAAGGCAGGCGCCGGCGGGGATCGAGGCGTTGGCTCGCAACGTGTCGATGTCGCCTTGGGCCCAACCGCTCATGGACACGACCACCGTGGCGCCGCTGGCCGCGGAGACGTTGCCTAGGGAAGCGAAGCCGGGCAAGGCCCCGCTGTTCGTGGCGACGAGAACGCCTCCGTTGACGGTCGTGCCGCCGGTGTAGGCGTTGTTCGCGCTGCCGAGCACCAATGTGCCGCTGCCGAACTTCACCAGGGAGCCGCTGCCGCTGATGCCGGCCGAGGGCGAGATGTTCAGGGTGTCGCTGTGGTTGAAGGCCAGCACGGCCCCGCTGCCGACGCTGATGCTCTGGCTGCCCAGGGCTTCGCCGCTGCCGCCGTTGCCGATCTGCAGCGTGCCGGCGCTGATAGTGGTCGAGCCGCTATAGCCGTTCGCGCCGGCCAGCGTCAACATCCCGGAGCCGCTCACGATCACCCCGCCATAACCGCCGATGACATCGTCCAGCGATTGGGAGCCCGACCCGGTATACTGAAACATGGCGGTGGGGTTGTTGCTGTAGTAGCCAACCCAGATGTTTTTGTCGCCGCTCCCCAGGCTGGCGACATCGGCCACGCTGAGGGTCCCGCCCGTTACACCAAAGTCCGAATATCCGACGAAGACGTTGCCCGTGAAGGTGTTCGTGCCGACGAGGGTTACTGTGCCGGCGCCCTGGGTGACCACTTCGCCAGCGCCCGTGAGGACCGACGCGATCGTGACATTGACATTGCTGCCGGTGATCACCGTGGCGTAGTCGTTGGCTGGGTTAATGCTGAGCGCCAGCGAACCGCCAGTGAGCGTATAACCGGACGTGTTGAAGGCAACCGAGTCCGCCAAGATTTGGCCGGAGAGCGTGATCGTGCCGACGCCCGTGGAGCCGAAGACCGCGTCGCCGCCGTTGACCCAAGTGGCGCCGCTCCAGTTTGTCGAGGTGGTGTCCCAGGAAGAATTCCCGAAACCATTGTCCCAATAGTACTGGGCCTGGGCGGTCGCGCCGCAGAGAAGTACCCCGATGGCTACCGCAAAACTGTAAACGAAAGCTGACAGCGGTGCAGAGACTTCAGCGACATGGTGAACCCCCAGATTTTTGGAAAAGACAAAGACTTCGAACTGGCTGTTGCGGCGGACAAGTCTGCAGAATCGGAAATCTCAGTAAATTCAGTAGAACTCAGAGTGATGAAACAATCAAGCGCAAAGTTTGTTACATCTTTCGCAAAGTTTGTCACATCTTTCGCAAAGTTTGTCACATAATTTCAACCGCCAAATTGACGACCATACCCATCTGTAGATGGGTTGCGCGTCAATTCGAACCGGCGAGGTGTCCAAAGGCCATTGCCTCTCGAACCGCGTGGCCTCGTGGGTCGGGCGTGTTGGCCCCAACGTGGGCCCGGGACCTTTTTTGCCGCAACGGTACCGCAAACGGCGCCTACAACCAAAACCTTTTTCCGATCCGTCCCTGTTTTCCCGGCCAGAAAGGGCCTAGAATTGCGGGAAACAGCACTGAGGAAGCAGCGAGGGAACTCGATCCGGGGCCTTTTAATCCGTAGGTCATGGGTTCGAGTCCCATCAGCCTCACTATCCTAAACCTTTTTCCCGTAAAGGTTTACGTCATTCGCCCTCGCCACCGTTTTCCCCATCGGCGGGGACAACCGAAGCAAAAACCGAACCAACTCCTCCGAAGAATCGGTATAGGTCCTCGGCGACCTCGTCGGCGTTCAGGTTGACGTAGTAGGCGTTGGTGGTCTGGATGCTCTCATGCCGCATGAGCCGCATAAGCACGGCGGTGGGCACACGCCGTGCCCAGCGGGTGGCCAGTTGCACATATTCTTCGCGTGGGATGCTGGCCCGGTGCATGATCTGCTCGTCGTAGCCGGAGATGTTCTTGCCCTTCCACACGCCGCCGGGCGCCGAATAAAGTCCCCAGGTCATCATCAGGCCGAACTTCAGATTGCGCCAGTCGGCGATTTTCGCCGGCTTCGCGCCCTGCTCCGCTGCATCCCCGGCCGCGGCCACTCCGCCAGTCGAGAGACTGATTGACGCCGTCACTGCTGATAAGAACAATGCTCTGACCATTGCTTGTGATTCCTTATTGTGCGACAACATTTCAACACCCCTGAGGCAGCGATGCCTGCCAACAACGCTCTTGCCGCCTAGGATTCATTGATTCTCATTCGTCTCCAGCAACATAAGCACCGCGGCCCGGATGGCCAAGAGGACATCGGCGGCGTCCGAAGCGGCGGTCAACTTCCTGGCGCGGTCCAGTGCGACTTTGGCCGATTGGGCCCACGCCGCAGCGGCCGTTCTTGACAGCGCAGCTTGCAACGTCGCGAGCCAAGCGGCGTCTTGAAACCCTTCCCTCATCTCATCGTGCTGGCGATAAGACTATTGTTTCCTCTCCAACACGATCATCCGGTAATTCCACTTGGTCATCGGGAATACCAGTTCCTCTCCCTCTATTTTGGCGTACTCTTCCGGTCTGTTGAAGAAAACCGCCTTCTCCACTTCCTTACCGTCCTTGTCTTTCGCCTTTTCAAGCCGGAATCCCGTACTGTGCACGGCGTTCGCGGCGGCAAGGCCGTTGGGTGAACCAAGACCGAGTTTCTGCCAGTCCGGCTTGAGGCGCATCACGCCTTCCCAGTCGCTGTTGTTGTAGACGATCATGATCGCCTTGTCCTGCATCTTTTCGAGGTCTTTGCGGACGGCTTCAGTTTCTCGGAAAGCGGCGATCTTCATGTAGTCGGGCAGGAATTGGCTGAAATAGCGCTGAAAAGCATCTGCATGATACCACCCATTGATGCCGTCGTTCGCCTTCAGCCTGGACGGCTGCGCAATGTAGAAAGAGGCGCACATATTTGCGCTGGGCAGCGAGACGATCTTCTGACGCCAATAGGGGACGAACTGATAAATCCAGTGATTGAAATTGTGCCGGTCGAGGGCGTTCTGCATTCGCTTGCCGCATTCTTCCATGGGCGCCGGCAATATATTATCGCCCACGCCGCCGCCGGAGTCGTGCAGGAGATAAAGTCCGGCGATTTGATCGAAAACCGCCTCGGCGCCGCCGTTGGCTTCCACCCACTCTCGCTTGATTCGTCCCTGTCCAAGGAACGCGACAGGCCAACCGAAATTATGGCCCATGAATTCGGCGCGGAAGACATCCGGATCGATCAGGCCCTTGTAAGTGGGCTGCCGCTCATTGATGGCGGAGTTGAATTGTTCGCCGTCGAGGTGACCAATGACGAATCCCATGTATCCCATGTTGATATATCCATTGGAGGCCATTGCAATCAAGTGATCTCTGGCGGCGAAACGATTGTTGAGCATGGCGACATTGTACATGCGCTTCATCACCTCGCGCGTCCCCAGCGTGTTGTGGGCGGGGTTGTCGAAATAGAACTCTTTGAGCCCGTATTTCTGCTGATAGCGCCAGTGCCGCCAGACGAAATAGTCGCGAAAACTCTTGGAGTTCGTCGTCGTGGTGAGAAACGGCTCCTGCGGGGCGGGACGCTCGTTCGGGTCCGTCAGCCATTCATAGCCGTAGTTCTTGCAGTCATCCGTGCCCGAGGCGTCGATCGCAGTATTCGCCGGCGAGGTGTGCACGTAGATGCACCCACACCCCAAACCGCCGCCGTAGAAATCCGTCCCCGGGTCGGCGGCCGGTTTATACTCGAGCCCCGGCGGGAACCAGGCGCCGGGACCTCCCATGCCATAACCGCGGTAAAACGGATGTTCCGGAGTGCGCCAGGTCTTGGGCCTGACAGGCGTGGCGATCAGGCCGAACTGAATCTCGTGCGGAGCGTCCAAGTCGGTTGGCGCATCAATGAACGTTAGCCGCAACGTCGCGCCTTCAGGCCCGACCTCCACCCGCATCGCCTTGTGCGGATCCCTGACGCACCACTGGCCGTCGCCGATCAGCCACTGGAGGCCGCCGTCGCCGTTGCCCAACCAGACGACGCCGGCTTCAGCCGTCACTCCTTCGGGCTTCAATTTTCCGAGCTGGCCGCCGCCGTTGATCACATCGGTGAATTCTTTCGTAAGCGGGATTTCCAGTTCCATCGAAGCGACGGCGATCTTCCGTTTCGGAGCGATCCTGAGCGTGTTCCACAACAGCCCGTCGTATTCCGCCCAGAAGCTGTTTCGGAGTGAAAACCCGTTCGCCTCGATCGTCCGGTTGCCCTCAATCCGGGTTCTGTTCTTCTTCGTCCACTCCCCTTTCGCTTCCGCCTTGGACGCGTCAAACGCCGCGCCGTCCGCCGTCTTGATCGTCAAACGCATCGGCGCGCGCAACAGGGGACAACCCAGAGTGGTGATCTGTTCGGGGAAGAGCCCCTTGCCGAAGCGATAATCCCGGCCCCATACGCCAATGGCGTCGCCGGCGATCTTCATGTTCGTCCAGGGATAGGGAACCATGTCGTTGTCCATGTCATCGCAGCCATGGCGGTTGTTCCACCACGGCGCCTTGCTCTTCTTGGTGAACGTTTTCTCATTGCGGGCGAGCGTCCGCTTGCCGGCGCGGACCGCCACGGACAGGGCGTAGTCCCCAACAGCGACGCCCTTCGTGCTCATTTCCAGGGACGCGCAGTAGGTGGAAATGCTCGGCCAGTTTTTCGCTAGAACGGCTTCGCCGGCGGCATTCTTCATCGCCACGTTCACGGAAATATCCTTCAGCGGAGTCTGCGAGAATGTGCCCAAGTTGAGTTCGAGCAGGGCCTTTTCGTAATTGGGATACTGGATGATCCGCACGTCGAACGCCTGGTCGAGATAGAACGGCGCCGCGGAGCGGTGCACGAGGTTGCCGCGGGCGTCGAACACCTCAAAGCTGAGACGCGACGCGGCCAAGTCGGCTATTTCATGGCGTTCGTTGAAGGCTTTCTTGCCGCCCGCCGGCAGCATGAACGTCTCTTCGTGGTTTACTTCCTCCGTGTCGGTAAACAATCTCAGCTTGACCTGCTGTTCCTCCGCGGCGGGATTGGCGACCGTTGCCTGAAAATCAATATGCCGGTCATTGAGGTTGCCCACCTTGTCCACGCGCACCACGGGCGTCTTGTCTCCGGCAAATTGCAGCACGCCCACATTGGAAAGCGGGAACTTCGTGGTCTGGTGCAGGTAGAGGCGTTGGATGGGGTCGGGCTGTTCCGGAACGGGCGGGTCTTTTTCCGCCCGCGCGGCGCGCCTTTTCTCGGACACGTCCTTGTCCGCCAGGCAGCGGGCGCCCCAACACCAGACGTCGTGTTCCTCTTTAAGGTGTTTCCATATCCGTCCAAGCTGGAGCCCCCAGCGCTCGCCAGCGCAGGCGCAGGAACGCCTAAAGAATCCAGCGGGATGCGCGCCTCGAACTGCCAGCCGCTGGAACCAACCGTGCTGGCCGACTCCCACTTGACGTCCCGATTTCGGATTTGCTCCCTCGGGGCCATGCGAGCACGCGCTGTAGGCGCCGACGGCGTTGCCCAATAGACGGTATTCTGTCCACTTTCCCGGTTGCCGGTGGTCTTCCGTCTTCCAATAGTCAGGCGACAGGACAAGCTCCACCGCATCGTCGGTCTCCACTTTGGCGTCGCGGCCGGTTCCCTCCGAACGTTGGAATTTTTCATAGACCAGCGCCGGATTGGAGCGGGCCTGTTCCGTCATCTCACCCTTCATGGCGACATAGAAATATTTGTCATCGTAGCCCAGATAGAACTTGCTCTGATCCGCCGCCATCTCGCCGGTCCGAGCTGCCAACATGCCGGTTATTTCGGCTGCGCCGGCCCATTCGTCGCCGTCGATGTTTCCATCGATCACCGGCGCGCTTTTCAGGCGGGGTATGGAGACAATCGGCTGGTTCAGCAACTGCGCATCGCGGCGATAAGAACGCTTGACTTCGGATTCGGTCAGCGCGCGGTCATATATTTTCAGGTTGTCGAGCAGATAACGGGCGCCTTTTTGCTGCGGATCGCTTACGAAACGGAGACCGTCCACATTCATCGTGCCGGTCGTTTCACCGACCCGTCTGCCGTTGAGGTAGATTCGGTTCCGCGTCTTCCCGCCTCCTTCGCTCTGCCAGGAAAGGCCAAGCTGCGTCCACTGGTACTGGTCAAACACCGGATAGAACATGCTTGGTCCATGTCCGAACAGGCATATTTCTCCGTACCATGACCATTTATAGATTTGTCCGCCGCCCATGGTCAGAAAAGTGGCGGCGCCGCCCTTGCTTCCGTCCCCCCCCACGTTCCAGAGGTTCCAGTTCTCCAGTCCCCTGAGCCAGAACAAGATCGTGCCGCTGTTCTTGATCTTGTCAACGATCCCCTGTGGAACAAGAATACAACGGACAATGGGGGGCTTGTTTTCAATGAGCAAAGCCCTTCCCGTCAGGCCATTCTCATAAAACCGAGGCGGCGCCGTCGCCTTTCCCGTGTAGTGTTCGACCCATTTGCACTCTTCCGCAGGACCGATGTCTGGCGTCAGCCCCTTCTCGAACGACAGATGAAAGACAGGCCCGCCCGCTGCCCTGACTGCCGCCTGCGGTGCAAGAAGCCAGACCAAACAAACTGCAACCGGCATCGCGCGACTACTCATTGGTCTCTCCTCATCTCATCATGTTCGCGATAAGCCTATTGTTTCTTTTCCAACACGATCGTGCGGTAGTTCCACTGTTGGCGTGGACCGGTCATTCCGCTTCGGCCCGGATGTAGTCGTAAACCATGTAAGTGCCGGGTGGCAGGTTGCTACCGCATGGCCGTTCTCGATGCGCCGGTATTTCGCCCCTTGGGCTTCGCCTGCGGCACGGCCGCTTTCGGCCACGGATGGAAGGTCCTTGGCCGGCACATGCACCGTTGCGGTCGTTTTCACGGGAATCGTCACCTCCAGCGTGAGGACGTTTTCGCGCGACTCCAACTGCTGACCATCGTGCCGTGAACCGCAGGCTTCTGTTATTGCTCTTGAGCGGCGCCTGCTGGCCGAACAACACTCGTGTGGTTCGCAGGCCGGATGCTCGCCGACCAAACCACATTCGGATATCCCTTCGGCCAATGGGCGACGCCCTTCGACCGATCCATCGCCTCGACATACCATTCGAGGGCGAATCCCTTGAACTCGGCCGAAGGAATGGATGCCGTGTAGGTCCGCCGGTAGCTGACCGTCATTGGAAGTTGCTTCCAATTCACATCACCGGCCGTGCGATAATTCAGCGTGCAGGACGCGATTGGGCTTCCGCTGATGGCCACGACGTTCACCACAAGGTTCTGCGACGGCTCGATCACGCTGTTCGGAGTCTTGCCGACCAACAACGGGGGCGTGCCCGCCGGCACGGCCGGACCGCCGAGATCGTCGGCAACCGGACCGAGAACCTTTTTCACTCGATCCCACAAGCCAAGATAATAGACATAGCACTTGCCTTGGATGGATGTGAATTCTCCAAAGTCGCTCATGGCGCTGACTTTTTGGGGATACGTCTGAATCGCCTCGCGGAAGCCGCTCTTGAGCATCATGTCCCGCGCGGCCGCCGCCTTCTGCTTGGCTACGGCCGCGTCGCCTTTCGCTTGGGCCGCCTCGGCCTCTTTCAACAGAGTTCCAAATGGTCCATCGAGCGCCAGACTCAGAGAGGCGTCGTCATAGCGGGTGAACCAATCAATGGTCGTCAATAGCCACTCGATTCGCTCAATGCCCTCGAGCCTTTTCTGGGCGACCATTTCTTTGTGGATGGTTTCCAACTCAGCGTGAATCTCCCTGAGTTTCTGCCGGTTTTCCTTCTTTCCGGTGCGATTCTGGATGTTCCACCGCATGCCCTGATCGCGTTCCCCCGGCGCACCCGTCCAGCGCGGACCGAGCGATTCCAGATCGCGATGAATTCTGCTCATCCGAGCCGCCCAAGGCTTGCCGTAGCATCGCGCGGCGAAGCCCTCGTAAAATCCTTCGTAGGTAAGAGTCGGATTCCAGGCAAATTGCCCTTGATAGGCGGCTACTTCCTCCACCTCGTGCGTAAGCCAGTGGACCCCGAGCATTCCCTGGCACTTCTTTTTGAGCACGTCTCGACAAAGAGGAACGAGGGGGCGGGCAGTGCACTGCGGACCGATAATACTTTCGTCGTTATTCCACCACGGAATTGGCCAGCGGCCGCGTTCGGGAGGAAGCTTCCCATACACTTCCGAAACTTGCTGGCTTGCCCCGGGATTGATGCTGTCCAGGGCGCCGAAAATCACGTCCTTCGGCAACGTCTTATCGAGCCCGAGATAATACTCCGTGAAGTCCAAATACCCCCAGCCGCTGACGATCATGGGCAGGTCTTGGCGATACTTCTTCACGCTCCGATACGCCAACTGGCAGACGTGGTTGAGCCGCACCCCTTCGGCCATTCTCTGGGGGGGACTAAGATACTTAAATGGCCCGGAGTTGGCCGCCACAAGCTTTTCTTGCACCGAGCCCTTTTCCACTTTCCAGCCGGCCGCTCCCTGGCTTTCTTCTTGGAAGAACCAAACGTAATCCAGCAGCGGATAGTTTTTGATAAGCGACCCGATCATCGCGTCCAAACGTTCGGAAAAGTCCTTGATGGTCGGGTTGTCGCCGATGCCGAAGCCCAGACACATCTTGATTCCCCGCGTGTGAGCGTAAGTCATCGCCTCGGCAATCATCTTCTGCGATCGGCGGATCTTGTCCTCCGGGCTTGTCCCTTCGAGCGTAACCCGTTGCGTGAACGGGTCTCGATCGTAGTAGTCGCCCGTCCCGAAACCAAATTGCTCCGTCTTCAATCCGAAGACGGTCATACTATCCTGCATGGGCGCCCCACCGACCAGCTTGCCGTTCCACGGGTAGGCGCACCAAGGCTCGCCGCTAACCGCCACAGGGCTACAGTATTGGTGAAGTCCGACGAAGTTGTACCCCTGCTTCGAACCTGATCGAAATAGAACTTCCAGTCGTTGAGGTCCCAATAGGCGTTCGGCAGATTGCCCCACGGCAGAGTGCCGCGAATGGCAAAAACCGGTTTATGGACTTCGTCCAACGAATCGCTGATGGCCAAGGGCGATCCGGCGGGCGGAAACGTGTCTCCGCCCAAATAGAAGCCGAACCCCAGCTTTTCCAGCAGCTTATAGGCGCCGTACATTACGCCGGCCGGCTTGGCGGCTGCAATCAACAGAGCCGGCTTGCCTTGACACTGGGTTGCCTTCCATCGGAAGCCGTCTTCACCGAGTGTCGCCGCGTTGACCGCGATCTTTTGCTGTTTTTCGATCTCCGCCGCCAGCCGGTTGTTGCCGGCCACGTCGAGCAGCACGATCATGGCCCGATCCGACACAACGCCATCGTCCGCGGCAATTGTCCCAGGCTTTTCAGACACTCGGGCAAGGCATCGCCACAATTCTCGCGCGGCCAGCTTCTCCATGGCGCTGACTTCTTTGCCGTGGACAATCTGCGGCGAAGAGATGTCGATCCGCATCGCTCCGCGACATGCAGAAGCGACGGCAACGACAACCACCACAATCGGCAGTACCACGAACGTCACACGCGTCAAATTACGATTCATGACGAGCATCCTTGGGAAAAAGGTGAAACAAGGAACCTTACACCAACGCTGACTTGACACTAACGGAGGATCAATGCTTCTTATAGCGGGGTTTGGCGTCCGCCGCCGGGCCGTCCAGCTTCAACACGACAATCGTATCGATCTCCTGCCGGTCGCCCTTGGGAACGAAAACCTCGATCGAATCAGGGCTTTGCTTCACCGTGTCGTATTCCTCAATGGGGAACTGCGCACGATGAACGGATGCCGCTGTTTCGCATGTTGTCTCCAGTCCTTCTCGTTTTGCGGTCGCGATTAAGGAGACTATCGGACGAACGACAAACGATACTTGTCTGGAGGGCAATGTTTGGGAGGGAGGGCGGCAAGCCAACGGCGGCGGCTGCTACGGCTGGGATTGTCCTCGCCGAAGTTTTCCTTCAGCGAATGCCTCTATTGTACTTCTGCAATTCTTTCTGTCAATCGCCCGCACCATATCCTTTCGCGCATTTCCTTTGTCATTTCGCGCACTCGATCGAAGCAAGGTTAAGGGCTGTCGGGCGAGCAATGTTTGCCCGCAGGGCAATGTTTAGGCGGGGGCGGCGTTCATTTTGCGAACTCCAACACGATTACCGAGGGCAACGGATGAGGCGTCTATGGCGATTACTTCAAGAGACGCGTCGAGGATATATTGGGCGATTACGGATCATCGAACGCTGGCGGTATGCCGTGGGGGGCAGACCGGTTACGCGGCGGAAGACCACACACAGCCGCGCGGCGTTGACGAAGCCCGCGCGGCGGGCGATGGCCGGCATGGCCAGGTTCGTCTCCGCCAACAAGCCTTTGGCAATTTCGACCTGCACTCGATGAATCTCCTGAAGCATCGTGCGACCGACCAGATCGCGAAATCTGCACTCGAGCGAGCGGCGCCCCTGGGCTGTGCGGTTCACTGTCGCGCGAACGCTGACGCCTTCTGCGGCGTGTTTCCGGATGTAACTCAGCGCTGCGGAAACCGCCGGGTTGTCGATGGCCAGCATGTCGGTCGATTGTCGCGCGACCACCCGCACCGGCGGCAGAAAGACCGTCTCTGTCGGCGCGGCCTTGCCGGCCATCAGTCGGTCGAGCAGTTCCGCCGCTGCGCAGCCGATCCGTTCCATGGGGATGGCCACACTCGAAAGCGGCGGGGAACTCAGCCCGCACTCCACCTCGTCGTTGTCGATTCCAAGCACGGCGACGTTGTCGGGAACGCGCAAAGCGAGTCGTCGGCACATGTCGGTCAAATCGCGGGCAGGCACGTCGTTGGAAGCCAGCACGGCCACCGGCTTGGGCAATCGCTTCAGCCACCGCAACACCTGGTTGTCGATGCGCCGCCAACTGGCGGCCGTGGGCAATTGCGGCACATACTCGACGTGGCACGAAGAGACCTCGAACCCCGCCTCGGCAAGCCGCTGACGAAAGCTGGCCTCCCGCGCTATGGCGTACCGCGCCCGACTGCTGCCGAAGAAGCCGAAGCGGCGGAAGCCGCGATCGAGAAAATGCTCGGCGGCCATGCGGCCTACGGCCGTGTGGTCCACGTCGACGGTGGGAATCTTCAGCTTCGGCAGCGTGCAGGCGATGTCCACCACCGGCCGGCGCAGACGCAAAACCGCCCTAGCCACCTGCTCGTCAAAAAGGTGGGCAATTATGCCGTGGGGCTTCCATTCGCGCAAGGGGCGGATCATCTCCAGCCGCGGCGGACCGTTGCGGAACACCCACGGCTTCCTGTGCATCGCATAAATGCGAATGCCGCCCAGCACATCGCGGCAGAAACTCGATTCCTGCCCCATAAGCAAGGCAATTCGCAACGGACGTTCTCATCGCCGCCTCCACGCAAACATTTTCACCGCCGCCCCCTCCATGATAAGTTGCCAGCATCCCTGAAGCAAGCCGCGCATGCGCAAAACGACAAAGGAAATGCGCGAAAGAATATTGCCGAGAACGCGGGTTCTTGTATCATAGAGAACATCGCTGGGCAAGAACCTTGCCTTCAGGAGAACGCCGACCGTGAACTACTGCTGTAGGTTGCTGGTGTCGTTGGGGATTCTTCAGGGCGGCGATTCCGTGATTGCGGCCCAGGAGCGAGAGGCAACCCCGGCGGTGGTCAATCCGCCGATCGCATCGCCGTTGCGGGCAACGATTCGTCTGCACGGCGCGTGGGATTTCGCCGTCGATCCGAACAAGGTGGGCGACGAACAGCGTTGGTTCAGCCCCGACGCGCCGCTGCCAGGCAAAACCACCATCCAGGCGCCCGGCTGCTGGGAGGCGCAAGGCGTCGGCGGGCCGGGCGACAGCAAGTCGGCGACGCCCGAACGCAGCCTTCGGCCGCTGAGCGGCTCCTACGTGGGAGCGGCTTGGTATCGGCGGGAATTGACGGCGCCGGAGGCCTGGGCGGGAAAGCAGATCTGGCTGAAGATCGGCGGCGTCAACGCTCAAGGCTGGTTCTGGGTCAACGGCGCGTATGTCGGCCACAATGAGTCCTATTGTGGAGCTTACAAGTACAACGTCACCGACCTGGTCAAACCCGGCCAGCGCATAGTCGTCGTCGCCAAGGTCCGCAACGACGTGCCGAGCGGGAAGGGGCTGATGAATTGGATTCATCGTTTCGGCGGGTTGTACCGCGACGTGGAAATCGAGGCCACTCCGGCCGCGTCGATCGACGACGCCTATGTCGTCGGAGATGTTGACAAGCGGACAGCGGCGGTCCACGTGATCCTCCGCAATGTCGGTTTGGCGCCGAAGGCCGGCGACTGGTATGTCAACGTCGCCGTGTGCACGTTGGACGGCGTTGAGGCCGGCCGGGCCGGCCGGGAGGTCGCGCTGGCGGACAACGGCGTGAAAGAGATCGTGCTGCAGACGCCGCTCGATCCCTTCCGGCCGTGGTCTCCCGACCAGCCAAACCTGTACAAGGCGTCGATCACGCTGACAGTGGACGGCAAGCCGGTGGACGGGTGGATCGAGCGGTTTGGCGTGCGGAAGTGGGAAGTGCGCGGCGGCGACTTCTATCTCAATAATCATCGGTTCTTCGTCCGCGGTTTCGGCGACGACTCCATCTACCCGCTGACGCTTAGTTCGCCGGCGTCGCGCGAGTTCCACCGCAAGCACTTGGAGACGGCGAAACAATACGGCTTCGTCTATGTTCGGCATCACACGCATTGCGAGACGCCGGAGTTTTTCGATGTGGCCGACGAGCTGGGTTTGATGATTCAGCCGGAATTGCCGTATTACGGCGCCATTCCTTCCGCAGGCGATCCGAAATTCTTCCGTCCCAAGCAGGATCTGCGGGAGCTGTACGCCCATTATCGCCGCTACGTGTCATTTTCGACGTATTGCACCGGCAACGAGGGGTACATGGGATCGCCCTTAGATCGGGAGCTTTACCGCCTCGGCAAGCAACTTGACCCTACGCGGCTCATGCAGCATCAGGACGGCGGAAACAACCAGCCGGGGAACTCCGATTTCGACACGGGTCCGCACATCCCTTGGACGCCTGGCCAAGCGTTGTCCTTCTGGGGCTGGACCCAAGTGGGAAAGCCGGCCAAAGTGGTTGCCACGCGGCCCTTCTTCGCCCACGAGTACCTGAATTTGGCCACCGACGAAGACCCGCGGCTGGAAGCGAAATACACCGGGGCGGTGCGGCCGCCGGCGACCGCCGCGGCGTTCAAACGGGAACTGCAACGCAACGGCCTGTCGTGGGACTGGGGGATCGCCTGTCTGGATGCGGCTTATGCGTTGAAGAAACATTGCCAGAAGCGCGGGCTGGAACAAGCCCGGCTCGATCCGGCCTGCGGCGGCTACATCTATTGGACGATCGTCGATGTCGGCAGCCCCTCGGCCCAAGGACTGCTCGATCAATTCTGGCAACCCAAGAAGACGATGCCGGCGGAATTCCGGCAGTTCAACGGACCTGCGGCGATCCTGGCCAAAATCACTCCCGACGCGCCGGTCCTCGCCGCAGGCGAAACGCGAAAAGTCGAATGGTGGATCTCCAACTTCGACGCGAAGCCAATCGACGGCAAGACCCTTAAATGGACTTTGGCGAATGATGAGACTCCAATGGCCGGGACCATCGACGGCGTTCAGGCGGGGGCGGGGGAAGTGAAGAAGGTCGGCGAGACCATCCTCACGGCGCCCGCCGTGCAGAAGCCTCAGCGCGCGAAATTGACCATCGCGCTTGAGGGCGGCGATCTTTCGAACGCATGGGATTCTGTGGCTGTTCCCGACTCGCCGACCCCGGCCCGACTCGGGAAACGACCTCTCCGCAGCGAAAAGCGTGTTCAAAATCGTCTCCTCGCGCTA
Organism: uncultured Planctomycetia bacterium; assembly: GCA_963791075.1. Lineage (GTDB taxonomy): Bacteria > Planctomycetota > Planctomycetia > Pirellulales > Thermoguttaceae > CAWBRF01. The sequence goes on along the minus strand of CAWBRF010000030.1, from coordinate 78,180 downwards.
TCCAGGCGCCGTGCTGGCGGGAACGCCGGAGGCCGCCGCCAAACACATTCTCCTGACCGACGCACTTGATCGCGACGCCTTCGAGGCGCTAGAGCAAGGAGCAACGGTGCTCCTCGTGAAACTTGCCGGGCCGAAGCCGGGCGTAGAACTCGGTTGGTGGGGAATGGCAAATCAACGCGGCGCGGCCGTCGCTCGGCATCCGGCCTTCGGCCTCTTTCCGCACGATGGCTGTCTCAGCCCCTTGTTCTTCCGGCTTGTTGACGGGACGGTCTTGTTGAGCGACGAACTCTACCGAGGCGTCGAACCGCTGATGGTCGGTCATGGCGTTGACGGATACCTGGCGTATGTGTTCCAAACACGGGCCTCTCGGGGAAAGCTTTTTGCCGCCGGTCTGAATGTGCTCGCGGACTGCCCCGAAGGTTGTTTTTCTCTTGGACCAATTCCTCGATTACGTTCGTTCCGACCAATTCCAGCCGAAAGCCTCGGCGGCGTTCGATCGCTGGAGGGCGCAATTGGAAAAATCCGCAAAGCCGCCCACATCGGCCAACGGCAAGTAACGCGATTCCGCAAACTGGCGGCCGCCGCTGGTTCGGAACGCACCAATATCCCCAGTAGATCGATTTTGTTGGAGCCATTTATCGTGTCGGGTCCAGGATTGTATTGGATTGGCGAGGAGGAGCGTCGGGAAGTCATGGAGGTGCTCGCGTCGGGCCATTTGTCGCGATATGGCGACCTCAACGATGCGAAATTCACCCACAAGGTTTACACGTTCGAGGAGGAATTTGCCCGGTATTGCGGCGTCTGCCGCGCCCTGGCGACCAGTTCCGGCACCGGCGCGATCATGATCTCGGCGTTGGCGTTGGGACTGAAGCCCGGCGACGAGGTGATCGTGCCGGCCTACACCTTCGTGGCGTCGTATTCGGCCTTGATCTTCCTGGGGCTTGTGCCGGTGCTGGCGGAAATCGACGACAGCCTGACGATCGACCCCGAAGACATCTCCCGCCGAATCACCCCAAAGACAAAGGCCGTTATGCCGGTCCACATGTTGGGCAATCCCTGCGACATGGCGGCCATTATGGCGATCGCCGACAAGCGCGGGCTGACCGTGTTGGAAGACGCCTGTCAGGCCGCGGGCGGAAGCTATCGCGGCCGCAAGCTCGGCTCCATCGGCCGCATGGGCGCCTTCTCGCTCAACGTCTTCAAGACGATCACCGCCGGCGACGGAGGGGTGGTGATCACCGACGAGCCGGAGTTGTACGAGCGGGCCTTCGGCGTCCACGACCAAGGGCACAAGCCGATGCGCGCCGGCCTGGAAGTGGGCCGCCGCAGCATCCTCGGCCTGAACTTCCGCGTCAACGAACTCGTGGGCGCGTTGGCCTTGGCCCAGTTGCGAAAGATCGACAACATCACGCACACTTTGCGGCGCAAAAAACAGCGGCTGAAGGCTGCGATCGCCGACCTTCCCGGCCTGAGATTCCGCACCATCCACGACCCCGAGGGGGAGTGCGGCACGCTCTGCACCGTCCTTTTCGACAACCCCGACAAGGCTGCGGAGGTCGCCAAGGCGCTGGGCGGCACGACCGTCGATCAGAGCGGTTGGCACGTATACGCCAACATGGAGCACGTCAACCGTTATCTGAAAGAAGTGGGCCAGCCCTATGGCAAAGGCGCGTATCCGCGCACCGACGACCTCCTTAGCCGGGCGATCAATCTTAGCGTGGGCGTGGTCGATCCCGGCCTCGGATCCCGGCTTTGGCGTCAACATCAATTCGACCGACGAGGAAATTGCGGCGGCGGCCGACTTGTTCCGCCAAGCTTGCCAGCGAGAGTCGGTTCATGTCGCCGGGAGAGATCGCCATGTATAAATGCCAAGAGGGTTGACGCGAAGGCGTCAAGCCGACGCAAATTGTGAACGTAGGAGCGCTCACGAGAGAGGCCGCGCCCGCTTGCACGCCGTCGGCCGGGGTGTTATCGTGTTTCCTGCATGTTTAAGGCATTCCTCTTCGATCTTGACGGCACGCTGCAGGACACGGAAGTCCTCTACGTGGAAGCGTGGCGCCGGGCGTATCAAGAGAAGGGCTGTTCTGTTTCACTCAACGAGGCCGGCGCGATGGTTTACGGTCGGGCGAAGAGCGACGTTCTGGGCGGCGTTCCATGCGCGGTTTCCCCACGCCTATCCCACGCCCGAAAGTCTGGAAACGCCGCTGCAACGGCACTTTCTCGCCTTGCGGGGCGAGCGGGACGTTCGCATTCACGGCTCGATCGATCTGCTGACCCGCTTGGCGGAGCGCTATCCCGTGGCGATCGTTTCCGGCAACGCAAGGCGAGACGTGGCCGAGGCGATCGAGTTTTGGGAATCGGCGCCAGCGCGGCCTTCTATTTGGGCTGTGAGGACTATTCGCCCGGCAAGCCGGATCCGGCGTGTTTTCGCCTGGCGGCGGAGCGGCTGCGCGTGCGGCCGGACGAGTGTCTTGTGTTTGAAGACTCTGCGGCGGGAGTGCAGGCGGCGAAAGCGGCGGGCATGGCGTGCATCGCATTGCGGCGCCCCGGCGCCCCGCAACAAGATCTTTCCCAGGCCGACCAGGTGTTGGAAGACCTGGCGGATTTTTGCCTGCGATAGATGGAAAGAACCGTGCGGATGCTCACAACGATCGACGTGGCGATCATTCTGGCCTCCATGGCCGTTGTGATCGGCGTTGGCGTCATTGCCGGCCGCAATCGGGCCGATTCCGCACGCGGCTACTTCCTCGGCGGCAATCGCATGCCCTGGTGGTTGATCGGAACGGCCTTTGTGGCCACGGGCATTTCCAGCGAGCAGATGGTGGGCACCGTCGGCATCACCTATCTGCACGGCATGGGCATCGCCAACTGGGAATGGTTCTTTCTGCCCATCTACTCGCTGATGCTGATCGTCTTCATCCCGATTTACCTGAAAAACAGGGTGACGACGGTGCCTGGCTTCCTTGCCGATCGCTTTGGCCCCGCCTGTGGAACGATCTATTCGTGCATCCTTCTCTTTCGTTTACGTGTTCATCTATATGGTGACTGTGCTCTATAGCGGCAGTCTGGCCTTCTCCGAAGTAACCGGCTGGCCCTTCCACTACGTGCTCCTGCTGATCGCCGTGGGCGTGGGGGCGTACACGATCCACGGGGGACTGACCTCGGTGATGTGGGCGGACCTGTTCCAGTGCGTGTTGCTCATGGTCGGCGGCGCCACGCTTTTTTTCTTTGCCCTGAGCCACATTGACAGCGGATGGGCCGGACTGGTCGCCGCCAGCCCCGAACGCATGCATTTGTATCAACCGGCGAATCACGAGATGGCCCCTTTCCTGGGAATGATCCTGGCCACGTTTGGGATGTTCATCTTCTATCAGGTGGGCAATCAGGCGATGATCCAACGCATGCTGGCCGCGCGCAGCACTTGGGACGCCTTGATGGGGCTGGTGCTGGCCTCCCTGATCAATTGCTGTCGGCCGTTGGTTACGTGCTTCCTCGGGCTGGTGGTGTATCATTGGATCCACGTGATGCACAAGGCCCCGCCGCTGACAAACCATGACTTGGCCTTCACGTTTGCACTAAGCAACCTCGCGCCGGCTTGGGGGGTGCGCGGGATTGTGCTGGCCGGTCTGCTGGCCGCCGTTATGGCCACATTGAGCGCGCTGGTGAATTCAACCTCCACGCTCTTTTCCACCGACATCTACAAGAAGTTCATCCATCGCTCGGCCAGCGATCGCGAAATGGTGCGGATCGGCAGACTGTCGGCCTTTGTCGCCTTGCTGATCGCCGCCGCCATCTCACCCATCGTCGGACACTTGGGCGGCATCTTCCGTTTCTTCCAGACGGCGATGACCTATATTGCCTGTCCCTTCATGGCCACGCTGTTTATGGGCATTTTTTGGAAACGCGTCAATTATGCGGCCGGACTGTTCGGATTGATGGGGGGATTGATCATCCAGATCGTCGCGGCGATAATCTTCAGCGGGCAGTTCGACGGCATTCCCAAGCTGCATTTTTTCTATGTCGGAGCCATCGCCCAGGCGGCGACCGCGGTTGGCATTGTCATTGTCGCGCTGACGACCGCGCCGCCGGATTACGCCAAGATCGCGCCCTTCGTGTGGCGCATCCAGCTTCTCAAGGAGTATGACGACGGCGTGCGGCGGCCGTGGTGGCAGCAATTGAAGTTTTGGTGGGGCGTCGTGTCGGTCGTTTGGTTCTATTTATATTGGCGTTTCTGGTGAATCAAGGAAACCTGCAATGAACGTGCTGTTTGTCGGCGCCCATCCGGACGATATTGAAACCTTCGCCGGCGGCGCCGCCGCGCGCTATGCCGAGCAGGGCGACAAAGTGTTCTTCTGCGTGGCCACCAACGGCAATGTCGGCTCCTCGACGTTGCCGAAAGACCAGATTGCAGCCATCCGCCGTCAGGAGGCGATCGACGGTGCAGCGGTCATTGGGGCGCAACTGATCTGGCTGAACTTCGACGATGAGTTTCTCCTGGACTCCGTCGAGACGCGGCACGCCTTCATCGAGGTTTTCCGCATCGCCCGGCCCGAGGTGGTCTTTTGCCATTGGCGCGAGGACTATAACCCCGATCATTCCATCTCCGGAATGTTGGTGGACGAATGCGTGTCGATGGCGTGCATTCCCAACATTAAAACAGCGTCGCCGCCAACCGACACAATCCCCCACGTGTACTTTATGGACACGCCGGCGGGCGTAAACTTCTCGCCGGAGATTTACGTTGACATCACCCGCACATTTGCCGCGAAAATGAAAATGGTCGGCTGCCACGTCAGCCAGGGTCAGTGGATGAAGCACCTCTTCGGTTACGAGCTGGAGGCGTTCTTGGAGATTCCCGCAAAGTTTCGCGGGCTGCAAGCGGGATGTCAAATGGCCGAAGCTTTCCGTCCGTCATACCGTTGGGGTCGGACGTTCCGCCGGCACTACTTGCCTGAGTAGCCGAAAAGAGAGAAGACTTCGCCATGCGGCGCTATCACTCGCTGATCGCCGCGTGGACCGCCGCCGCAGCCGTTGCCCTGGGCATGGCCGCCGACCGGTGGACGAAGCTGCCGCCGCCAAGACCGTTGGTGCAAACATGGGGCAAACGGCGGGCCGACGCAGGGCTTCGGGGACCCGCGGCCGGGGCTACCCTGGGCAAGGCGGCCTCGGGGCCCAACCGAACCTGAAACCGAACCTAAAACCGAACCTGCGTTCAATGCCTTTTTGCAGAGGCGGCCCGAAAACCCCCGGAAAACCCGGCGTTTTCGCGGGTAATAGTCACCGAGGGAGCAGCACGGAAGCGGAAAGTCAGGCCTTTTAATCCATAGGTCATGGGTTCGAGTCCCATCAGCCTCACTCACAAGCCCTTATTTTGTAAGGGCTTGCGTCATTTAGGTCGATTGCCATTTTGGCAGGCGAACGTGGATTTCACAAAATTTCACAAACCAGGCGCCGAGCGACGGCGCCATTGACGTGTTTGGAGTGGGAGAGGGCCAGGACGTGCGAGCGCTACGCTTCAGACTTGGGAGACCTGACCATCCATGCCGGCAGCGGGATCGGCAGGATCGTTGCCAGCAGCATGAGTGCTCCAAAGGCGATGACCAAGGAAGGCGCCTCCGTGTCCACGCTCATGTGCCCCGTCTGCCGCATGAGGGAGAAAAAAGTGGCGGCAATCAGGAAAGGCCCAACGACAGCCGTCACCTTGTCGATGCTTGCCGCCAGGATCAATATCCCGGTGACGCCGAGCCCGACCACCCAAATCCAGTTGACGCCGGGGACGATGTTTTGAGCCGTAAGAAGCCAGCCGACCCCCAGGGCGATTATTAGGATCGGGGCGACAAGGGCCTTTTTGTTGCCGTTCATGTTTCGATCTCCTCGCTTTTCAATGTCTTGACATTGCCTTCCCAAGCACAAGGCGTGGTCCTGCGTGAAATATAACGGTCATTTTACCCGCTCAACGGTGGGGACAATGGGCCGACGTTGAACCATGTTGGCATTTGCCAGCCTCCATGCAAACGAACAAGAGTCGGCTGAGGCGGCGGCGCGGCTTGGTTCGGTTTTTCGCAGAGGAGAAGGCATGGCGGGCAGGGGAAATATCGGCCAATCGGCATTTACACGCCGCCCGGGTTTCGCTAGTATCCCCCCCTCATCATTTTTTCGCTTTCCCTAGACGATGGAGTGCCAGGCCATGATTTCTAGAGCAACATTGTTGTGCGGCATCCGGCTCGGGCTGTTTTCGTTGGCAGCGGTTGCCGGATTGGCAAGTCCCGGTTGGGCCCAGTTGCAGCAGGTGGTCATTCAAACCGAGGAGGACATCTCCAACAGCAACACGGCCACTTCGACCTATCAGCAGAGTTTTAATCTCCAAGGGATCGGAATCAGCAGCGTGACGGTCACGCCGCCGAACGGCGGCAGCCCATTCCAACTTCCGCCCAGCGGCGGCGGCGGCGGCAGTCCCAATTTCGAGTTGGACAGCACTGCTTACAGCACGTTGCAAGCCTTGCAAGACGCCTATCCGCAAGGCTCCTACACGTTCAGCATCGCCTATAACAACGGAACTTACGATTCGGCAAGCCTGCTCTTCACCCCCACGGCGCCAACCAGCTTTGTGATGCCGACTTCGCCCCTTCCGCTGGCGACGGCCGTGTCCTGTTCTTCGCCGACGTTCTCTTGGAACCCCGTGTCCGGCGACACGGGCATTGCCCTGGGTTGCCAAATCACCGATCCCACGGGTTTCTATAAGCTGGCGGGCGTGGCCCCGTATGACATCGGTTAAACGTCGTGGACGTCGAACGTGGATCTGCTGCCAGGCACGTCGTACAACTTCGAGTTGAGCGTTTATCAGGGCACAGCGAGTTCGAGCGAGCCGACGGCCCAGGGCGACATTTTCACGTACTACGGCGTCTTTGGGAACACCGACGTTAGCCAGTTCACGACGGCGGTTCCCGAGCCCGGCGGCATTGCCTTGTTGCTCTCCGGCGGCCTTGGCCTGGTCGTCTTCGTTTGGCGAAGGCGAAGACAGGCGGCGTAGGGCTGTAATTGGGTATGCAGAGAAATGGAAGCAAAGGGAATAAGAAAATGAGAAAGCTCCTTTGGATGACGCAGTTTGCCGCGATGCTCGCAGCATTGTTGTCGTTTGCGCCCGCCCAGTTGCGCGCCGATATGATCATGGCGACCGACCCACACATCACCTGCCCGGTTGGACAGACTGAACAGGCCACGCAGTGGTTGACGAATGTCGGAACGGAGACCTGTTACGCCGAGACGTGGGGTGCGTTGGTGTCAACTCAAGTAACCAATAATGTAACCGACTGGATTGTGACGCTCACCCCCAGCTTTACCCCATCGACCCCGATCGCACCAGGCGAGGAGGTCAGTCTAACCTGGACAGTTCAGAACTTCGACCAAATCAACCAGGGGTTTCTCGACCAACTGGAGGTCCTGGTTTCGGACCAACCGAACCTCAGCGATGGTTATCAGTCGTGGCTAACCCCAGGGGCATACATGGAATACGTCCCCGAACCCGCAACGCTTGCGCTTCTGGGTTCGGCGCTGTTCGGCCTTGGGGCCGTCTATCTGCGGCGGCGCGGGGCGAAGGCTTGACGACCGCCAACTTCAGGTCATCGCCGTTCAACTCGCTCTACGCCCGCCGCCGCCGGCGTCGAATGCAATCACCGCTGTGGACGGCGTCCGCATCTTGCTCGTAAAGCCGGTTCGTCCGATTCGACTCTGTGTGCTTGGCAACGCCGCCGACGCCCGCTGCCAAAATCGGTCGGACAGGGCATGAAGGCGAGCGCGGCCGATGCCAATTCTCTGTGCGGCATCGGCCGCCGGCCCGGGAATCGGGCGATTGTCGGCATGATTGCCTTGGGCTATACTACCAGGGCTTTGAAGCTTTCAGTGCTAGCACGCGACTGTGGTTTGCTCAGCGTGCCGTTTACGGTGTAACATGCCAATGTGCTTAGCTTTACGTTCTTCTGAGCAGGGTGGCATGATGATTTACAACGAAGTTTTCGAGTTGTTTTCCCATGAGAGCCCGGTCACGGTGATGATGCGGGCCACGCTGGAAAATGTGTTCGCCGCTTCGCGGCTGGATCAATGGTTTCGTGATGCAGCCAGTCGGCAATATGAGGGCGAACTGTTGTTTTCCACCGTGGCCGACCTGATGAGTTTGGCAGTGACCAAGGTACGCCCCTCCGTCCATGCTGCCTACCAGCACCGCAAGGAACGGGTGGACGTGTCGATCAAGGCGGTCTACGACAAACTCAACGGCATCGAGCCGCAGGTGTGCCGTGCCCTTGTGACCCGGAGCCGACAAGCTGGGGGAGTTGATCGCGGCGATGAAGGCCGAACTGCCCGAACTGCTGCCCGGCTACCGGGTTAAGATTCTCGACGGCAATCATTCGGCGGTGCACGCAACGACGTTTGAAGGAGTTGCGGGAGATCAACGGGGCCCCGCTGCCCGGACAGGCGTTGGTCGTGCTGGACCCGGCGCGGATGTTGGCGATCGACGTGTTCCCGTGCGAGGATGGCCATGCCCAAGAGCGTTCCCTGTTGGGGCCCGTGCTGAAAACCGTTCGCCCCGGCGACCTGTGGATCGCGGACCGCAATTTCTGTACGGTGGGCTTCCTTTGCGGCATTGTCCGGCGCGAGGCGCATTTCGTGATCCGCCAGCACGGGAACCTTCCGTGGCGGCCGGAAGGAAAACCCAAACGCGTCGGCCGCTGCGCCACGGGCGTGGTGTACGAGCAACGGGCGATGGTGACGGAGGCCGATGGAACAGAACATGCCTTCCGCCGCATCACGGTGCAACTCGACGAGCCGACGCGAGATGGCGACACGGAAGTCCATGTGTTGAGCAATCTTCCGGCGGAGATTTCCGCGAAAACGATCGCCAATCTGTACCAGCAACGCTGGACGGTGGAGACGGCCTTCGGAGAGATCGCCACGACGCTTCGCGGGGAAGTGGAGACGTTGGCCTACCCCAAAGCCGCGTTGTTCGGCTTCTGCACCGCGTTGACGATGTACAACTTGCTGAGTGTAGTGAAAGCGGCAATCCGGGCGGCACATCGCATCGGCAACGACAAGATTTCTGCGTACCACCTTGCCGACGAAATCGCAGCGACGTATCGAGGCATGATGATCGTCTTGCCCCCGCCGGCCTGGCGAGAGCAATTTGCGGAACTGTCGATTGCGCGCATGGCTGCCGCTTTGATCCGCCTGGCGAAGTTGGTGCGGCTCTCGCAGTTCCGCAAGCATCCTCGCGGACCGAAGCATCCACCGCCCAAGCAATTCAACAAGAAGCACCGAAGTCATATCTCCACCAAACGCATCCTGGACCAACGGGAGGTTGTTTCGTGACTTTTTCACACCTTCAAAGCCCTGGCTATACTACTTAAGGGAGAGTGGAGTCGTTTTGACCCGAAAAACCTTCACCCTTCCGCAGCAGACGAATCGCCGCCGCATCGACACTGCGCTGCATTCGTCCACGCCGCACCCGGACTCGGCGATCGACTCGGCCGTTGTCCGCAGTCCGCCGAGTGATAAAACTTGGCATGTTGCCGCCTTGCTCCCGACGGGCCCTCGCGCCCTTAGCGTCCTCATGCTGAAAGCCGTGTGAAAGAGCGAAGAGATTATGGTTCTGTACTTTCCGCAGCGATGGTTGAGTTGCGGGCCGATGGTCCTCGTGCACATTTTGTCTGCACTGGCGATTGCCAGGGCCGAAATTCAACTCCGTCCCGAACATGCCGCCAGTCGGCTGGATGGAATCAAAATTGTCCGTTTTGCCGACGGCGTGCTGACCTTGCAAGCGCAACGGCCGACGACCGCGCGGCTGGCGCTGACTTGCCGTCAATTCCCGGCGCGGGCCCGGTCGATCATGCCTATGCCGGGCCGCGCCGCGAGTGGCCGACAACTACTTCTCTCTTTCCGGACGTGGCCTCGGTCAGCAATGCGGAAGCCGCGCTTCGCCGCGATTGGGACGACGCGCTTGGATACTACTATCTGCTGGAATTGACTGTGCCTGCGGCCGGCGAAGTGAAAGTCGCGCTGCGGACGCTCGCGTCGCCCAAGGCGCCCTTGACAACCACGGAAGCGGAGATGGCGGCCTTTCAACGCGAATTTCGCCAACGGCCGTCGCAATTTCCCCGCGATCCCGCGGCATTTCGTCTCTGGCAGGCGTCGCATCGCGCGAAGCTGGCCGCATGGCTGATGGGCGGCGGACTGCCGCCGCGCGTGCCGTTGGAGGCGCGGGTGATCGAGACGCAAGATTTCGCCGACTTCAGCCTCCGGCGCGTTGAATATCGCTCGCAGAAAGACCGCACCAATGTCTTGTTGATCTCGCTGCCCAAAGGCGTGAAGCGGGCGCCGCTGCTCTTGGGCCTGCACGGACACGAAAACGCCTGGGGGCAGGCTGCCGCGAGCGCCTATCGCATGGGCGAAGCGGACGACTTCTGCGCCTGACTTCGCCCAGCGCGGCTGGGCCGTGGTCCAGCCGGCGACAATGAACCATGCGCTTCAACATAAGGATTGGACGTTGCAGGGCGAATGGACCTGGGATGCAATCGTCGCCCTCGATTACGCGGCCGCGCTGCCCGAGGTTGACGCGAATCGCATCGCCGTGTGCGGCCTGTTCAACCGGAGGCCATCTGGCGATGAACGTGTTGGCGCTGGACGATCGCGTGCAGGCGGGCGTGGTCGGTTGCGTGCTCAGCACGTGGAACCACTGCCGCCGGCGGCTGCGGATTCCGCCCCATTGCGACGACGGCATTGGCGAGCAGCTTGGGCTCAAGCTGGAACAATGCGACTGGGCCGCCCTGGCCGTCCCCAAGCCCGTCCAGTTCCAGCACGGGCGCAAAGACGCTTGTTTCTGCCCGGGGGCCGACGCGAAACTCCTGAACTTGGATTGGAACCTCGCCGTGATGCCGCTGGCCGAGTATGAAACGGCGTTTGCCGAAGTGAAGCGGGCGTATGCGCTCGCCGCGCGCCGGCCAGCGTGACGACCGAGTTCCACGACGCCGGCCACAAGGTGGACGACAAGGCGGCGTTCGCCTGGCTGAACGAGCGACTCCGTCCTGCGTCGGCCGGACAAAACAACGTCGTCCAGGGCGTTTCTCCCCAGTCCGATCCGTTTGCCGACATCGCCGCGAAAAAGCTGGATTACGCGGAGAGAAAGCCGGCTTCAACGAGTCCGCGCAAACTGGTTCGGCGCATCCTGCCGCTGGACGCTCAGGGCGCGGCGTCCGCCTTTCCGCCCGCCCCAAAGCTGAGCACCGCGGAGCAGGTGCGCGCGGAGGTCGAACGTCAGCGTGAGATGTATGCGCCCTACCTCCGGGACTTGGCGCCCGCCGTTCGAGGACTTGCGGCTTCGCGCCGCGTTGGATTCATTCGACTGGCGCATTGAGAACGACGAGGATCGGCGCGATTTTTCCACGACGCTCGCCGGCAAGGGGGAGTGGCGGCGGGTAAAGATTCCGCACTACGGCCCGCCAATGGGCCGCGCGACGACGTACTATCGCACGGAGTTCGACGTGACCGCGGCGATGCTTGCCAAGGGGGCCCTGTTCGTCTGTTTCAAGGGCGTCGATTACAAGGCGCACGCGTTCGTCAACGGGACGCTGGTCGGTTCCCACGAGGGGCTCTTCGCTCCCTTTGAATTCGACTTCACCGGCTTGCGCCCGACTGGGCAAGAACGTCCTCTTGGTCAAGGTGGACAATGACTTCGTCATGATGGGCAACAGCGCCGAGAAGGGTTTCATCGGCGGGGCTCGCTTTTGCGGCGACAAGGTCTATGCGGCCGTCGGTCCGGGCTGGGACGAACCGGAGGTCGGCTGGCATTGTTGTCCGCCGGGCATGGGCATCTATCAAGACGTGTCGATCGAGGCTCGGCGGCGGATTCACGTCCACGATCTTTTTGTCCGTCCGATGTCGGCGGACGGCAAGGCGGAGGTTTGGGTGGAGATCTTTGCCTGCGATCCAAGGCCCGAGCGCGTCGCGATCGAGTTGTCCGTGTTCGGCGAGAACTTTCCGGCGACGGTCTTTCGCCGCGAGATCGTCGCCCCGGCCGACAATCCGCCCGCGAGTGCGGGCGCCAAGCCGCCCGTCGCCGTGAGCGTCCAATCCGGCGTCAACCTCTACAAGATTCCCCTGTCGATCCCGCAGCCGCGCCTTTGGGAGCCGGACGCCCCCTGGCTCTATCAGCTTCAAGCGCGACTGCTCGACGGCAAGGGCGAGGTTCTCGACGCGGCGAAGCGGCAGTTCGGCCTGCGCACCTTCCGCATGGAATGCGCCGCGGAGCCAAAGGGCCGCATGTATCTCAACGGCCGCGGCGTCAAGCTTCGCGGGGCCAACACGATGGGCGCCTTCCAGCAATGCGTCGTCCGCAAGGACTGGCGGCAGTTGATCGACGACATCTTGTTGGCGAAGATCACGAACATGAACTACATCCGCTTGACGCAGAGCCCCGTGCAAACGGAAATCTACGACGATTGCGATCGATTGGGGTTGATGCTCCAGACCGACTTGCCGTTGTTCGGCGCGGTGCATCGCAGTCAATTTTGCGAGGTGGTCCGCCAGGCCGAGGAGATGGAGCGGCTGGTGCGGTCCCATCCGTCGAACATCATGGCGACGTACATCAACGAGCCGTTTCCCAACGGCATGGGCGCGCCGCACCGCAATCTCACCCGCCCGGAGATGACGCGCATGTTTGAAGCGGCGGACATCGCGGTCCACATGGCCAATCCCGATCGCGTCGTCAAGGCGGTTGACGGCGATTACGATCCGCCTGGGCCGGGGTTGCCCGACAATCACTGCTATTGCGGCTGGTACAATGGCCATGGCGTAGACCTCGGGGCGCTGCACAAAGGATGCTGGATGCCGGTGAAGCCCGGCTGGAATTACGGCTGCGGCGAGTTCGGGGCGGAAGGACTCGATCCCGTGGAACTAATGCGGAGGCGCTACCCCAAGTCGTGGCTGCCGCAGACGGCCGGCGAGGAAAAAAAATGGACGCCGGATAAGATTCCCGCGCGCAAACCGGCGGCATGCATTGCTATTTCTTCGAGACTCCGCATTCGTTGGCCGAGTGGGTCGAGCGAAGCCAGGCGCACCAGGCGTGGGCGACTCGCTTGATGAGCGAAGCCTTTCGCCGCGACAACCGCATGCAGAGCTTTGCCATCCATCTGTTTGTCGATGCGTTTCCATCGAGTTGGATGAAGGCCATTGTTAACTGCGACCGCCGGCCGAAGCCGGCTTGGTTCGTCTACCGCGACGCGCTGACGCCGCTGGCCGTAAGTTTGCGCTCGGATCGCCGGGCGTTTTTCGCCGACGAGCCAATTGAGGCGGAGGCCTGGGTGTGCAACGACCGCGACGACGTCCCCCGCAACGCCTCCTTGCACTATCAACTCGAATTCCAGGGCAAGTCGCTGCAATCGGGTTCGACGGCCGCCCTGATCCGACCGCTCGACTCCGCCTGCCAAGGGACGCTCCGCTTCCGGTCGCCTGCTTTGTCGGTTCGCGGCGCGGTGACCGTGCGCCTGGGACTGCTGGACGCGGAAGGCAAGGTTCTCCACGACACGTCGCTCGTCTTCGAACGTTTTCCCGCGCCCCCATGTCGCGCTGCGCCGCATGTTTGTGGTTGGCGGCGCCAAGGGCAAGGCGGCCGGACTGGCCGACTCGCTCGGCGCGAAGGCTGTCTTCAGCGGCCCGATCGAGCCCGACGACGCAATTCTCATCGACGACATGCGGGCTTTCGCCCAGGCGGAGCCGCAAATCGCCGCCGCCGTCCACAAGGGCGCGGCGGCTTTGCTCCTGAACTTAGAGGCCGGGGAGCATCGTGTCGGCAATGCCCGCGTTTCGGTGGGCGGTCCCGGCGGATTGCATTTCGTCTCCCGGGCGACAGGACACCCGCTCGTGGCCGGATTCGAGCCGGAGGATTTCAAGTTCTGGTACAACGCCAAATACGATCGCGTCACCCCGCTGCTCAGGACGCCCGGCTTCCAGGCCGTCGGTTGGGAGCCGGTCCTCTCGACGTTCAACAACATGGCGGTGGGATGCAAGGCCGACGGCAAGGGCCGCTGGTGCATCTGCCAGATCGAGCTCGCCGATCGCATCTCCGGCAATCCCGCGGCGGCCATCTTTGCACAGCGATTGTTGGAATCGCCGGCCGCCCCGCGTTGATTCCGCGGCCGTTGCAGAACGGGATGGTGACGCGGTGTGTTATAAGGAATGACACATGCAATCATTGCCGAACAGCGACGGCGGCGGCATAATGGAGAAAGTCGCGCCGGCTTGCCCCACCCGGACCCCCCCCATCGATTTTCCGCGTTTCCCGGTCCGTGAGCCGGCGTTGTGAGACGACTTTTTCAGGAGATTCTGCGATGAAACAAACGTCGGCGCGAATGCCGTATAGGGTTCATCTAGCGCTGGTGCTGACCGCGGCAGTCTTGGGAGCCGGGGCATGCGACCGGTGTCGAGGCGATGCGCCGACCGAGAAACTGGACTTCTCCGACGGCAGCATTCTGGATTGGCGCGAATGCCTCCGCGAAAGAAGTGCAGGCGGCGAAGGAAGTGCAGACGCATCTGTACAGCATCTCGCAGAGAAAGCTGGCCATCCGCGAGTTGGTCCACGGCCAGCCCGACGGCCAAGCGGCGATCATCGTCGGAACCGTCGCGAGCTTGTCCGCGATCGCCGCCGATTTTCCCGAGCAAGTCGCCCGATTGAAGAAAGGGACCGGCGAGGCTTTCGATCTTTATGTCGGCGCGCACAACGGCGCGCCGACCGCGCTGGCGCTCGCCAACGAGCCAATCGGCGCGCTCTACGGCGCTTATGCGTTCCTGGAAAAGTTCGGCATTGGCTTTTATCTGGGCGGCGACGCGTATCCCGGCGCGAATGTTCCCTTGCAGGTCGCTCGAACGGATGAGTTTTGGAGCCCGGCGCTGCCGATCCGCGGCTGTGTGATCTGGTACAACTTCCTCGATGGGCCGGCGGCCTGGGACCTGGAGGACTACAAATATTTCTTCGACCAGATGGTGAAGATGAAGGCCAATCTGGTGAGCTTTCCGGAATACGGACACGGGCTGACCAATTACTTGTCGCATGGGAAGCTCGTGCCGGGCGTTCCCTTTCCCACTTCCGAATGGAAGAACAGTTCCAAAGACTGCACCTGGGGCGCCGTGCGCGGGATGAAAACAGATGAGTTCGGCTTTGGCACGGGAGAGTTTTTTACCGCGCCGGCGTTCGGCTCGAAAGCAACCGTCGAAGCCAAGGACGATCAAGACGCCATCCGACGCTCCCAGGAGCTGTTTGCCCAAGCGGTTGCCTATGCACAGCAGCGAGGAATCAAGGTCAGTCTGGGATTTCAGCTCGATGGGCTGCCGACCGACGCCAACCTGAAGGACGTGAAATCGCGGCTGCGCGTGTTGGCGGCGAAGTATCCGGGGATCGAGTATGTGTGGTTCTGGCAGGCCGAGGCGGCGACGTTGAGACCGACCGAAGCGGTTGATCCCGCCGTTTCCAGCCAGATTCAAGAGTTCACGCCGCATTTTCGCTACTTGAACGATGAGAAGCGGGCCGTTGAGGGCGGTCGGATAGCAGTCTACATCCGCCGCGCTTGCCAAGCGCTCATGGCGGTCGCGCCGAAGAAGCGCGCGGTGATCTCCGGCTGGGGTGGGGACAGGTGGGATCGTTTCACGGATCTGTTCCCCGGTTTGGACGAGGTTTTGCCGAAGGATGTTGTCTTCTCCGCGCTCGACAACATTGATCCCACTTGGGAGCCGAACGTGAGCCAATTCTACGGCAAGCTTCCGCCGGACCGCGAGCGTTGGGCGATTCCGTGGTGGGAGTCGGACGGCGGCGGCTCGCGGCACGACCAGTTCATGTCCCAGTGCAACGTCAAACCGTTCTCCGTGCTCTTGCCCGATATCCTGCGAAAGGGCTGCAAGGGCGTTTTGGGAATTCATTGGCGCACGCGGGCGGTGGAGGACGTGGCGGCCTACACGATGGATTTCGCTTGGCAGCCGACGAAAATGACATACGAATCCTTCTGGGCCGATTTTGCCCGGCGATGTTTTGGCCCCTCCGACGCGGCGGCGATGACGAAGGTCCTGATGGAGTTGGACGCGCTTGGCCCGCGCTGGACCGGCGGCGGCGGCCAGGGAGAATGTTGGCCCTTCACGTGGACGCTCAATTCAGACCACCCGAAGGCGGAGAACATGCGGACACTGCGGCGGATTCGGCGAACACTTCAGTTGATCGCGGACCGCGACCGCCAAAATGGGAAGACCCAATTTCTCAACCGCGTCGAACGGCTGATCAACGAAATCGATTGGGCAACGCTTTACGATGAGGCCGCGGTGCAGATTTTGCAGGCGGAGGCGAAGTCTGTTGGAGACGGCGCGGGGGCCGCGGAACTGTTGCTAAAATCGCCGCTGGGCAAAGCCATGCGCGCCTATACGCGCCTGCTTTGCACGCAAAGCGATTGGGGCGTGCTCGCCACGGTCAATGTCAAAGCCTATGCATCCTTCGAACAACTCTATCGACGCTGCGTCAACTGCGCCCACGCCGTCGTGCCTGCCGCCGGCGACTCCGCCGACTCGCCGATCCAAATGGCGTTCAAAGAACCCAACAAGATCGCGACGGCAGGCGAACCCATTCCCGTTCAGATCATTGCAACGGGCGGGCGGTCCATCGAATCCGCAAAACTTTATTACCGCGCCTTGGGCGAGGGAGAGTTCGTCGCCACGCCGATGACGCGGGGATTTCGGAACGTCTATCGGGCAACCATTCCCGGGTCCGCGGTCGCGGAGAAGGGGCTGGAATACTACATCGAGGTGAAAGGCGCGGATGGCCGGCGATTCCGCGCCCCCACGGGACTTCCCTCCATCGCGACAACCGTCGTGAAGGCCGAGTGATTTCCGCTGCAAGGCCGCGGCCTGTGCGTGCGCGATAGGGATGGATTGCGTCCTTGCTCGGCAGGCTTGACGCCTCGCGACGCGGGGAAAGGCTTGTCAGTTTCGGCCTGTCGTTGCCAGCCGTTTCCCGATGTCTTCCAAACTGGCGTTCTTTGTTTCCGGCACAAGGAACCGGACAAAGAAGAATTGCAGCACCATCATTGCGCCGAAGAATCCAAACGCGCTGGCGGCGGAATACTTGGCGACGACGACGGGAAAACTCCAGGTTATCGTCGCCGCCATCGTCCAATGCACGAAAACGCCCAAGGCCAGCCCCTTGGCGCGGACGGCGTTGGGAAAGATTTCGGACATGAAGACGAAGATCACCGCGCCCTGCGACATGGCGAAGAACGCGATCGAGCCGACGAGCGCGGCGAGGACCAGCCGGCCGTTGACGTGGCCGCTGTTCGCGAATGCGCCGGCAAGCAAGAACAGGCAAGCGGCCATGCCCACCGATCCGATCAGCAGCAGAATGCGCCGCCCAAAGCGGTCGATGATGAACATGGCGACGACGGTGAACACCAGCAGGGTCCCGCCCATGGCGATGGATTGCAGCAAGGACGAATCGCGCAGTGCGCCGGCGATGCGGAAGATGTTCGGCGCATAATACAGCATCGCATTGATGCCGGTGAGTTGATTGAACGCGGCCATCGCGCAAGCGAGGAACACCAATCGCCAATAGGGACTTCGGAAGAGACGATCCTGCGCGTGGCCCGGCTGGTCGGTCAGGGACGCCTGGATCGCGGCCAGTTCGCCGTCCACGTCCCTGTCGCCGAGCCGCTGGAGCACTTTGCGCGCGTCGGCCGACCGCCCCCGCTTCACCAAACTGCGGGGACTCTCGGGAACGGTGAAGATCAAGCAGAAGAACACGCCCGCGGGGACCGCGAGCAGCCCGAGCATCCACCGCCATGCGACGTTGAATTCAAAGTGCTGAGCGATCAGGTAGTTCGACACATAGGACAGGAGGACCCCCAAGACGATGTTGAGCTGGTTCACCATGACGAGCCTGCCGCGGAGATGGGGCGGCGAAATCTCGGCAATGTACATCGGCGTGACCATCGACGCGCCGCCAATCGCCAGTCCGCCGATGAAACGTCGCGAGCACGAACTCCGGCCAGCTCCGCGCCAAGCCGCAACCGAGCGCGGAGATGAAAAAACCGATCGCCAAGACAAAGAGGACGCTTTTCCGGCCGAACAGGTCGGACGGCTTGCCGGCGGCGAATGAACCGACGATCGTGCCAATCATCGCAATCGCCACGGTGAAGCCGAGCCAGAATGAATCCAGGCCGAACACCTTCTGCAAGGCTTCGTTTGTGCCGGAAATGACCGCCGTGTCAAAGCCGAAGAGCAATCCGCCGAGCGCGGCGACCATGGCCGCGCCGACGACAACGCGACGGTCGGGACGAACCTGTGCACTGGCTTCCACGAGACGGCCTCTTGGTTTAGAATTGCATGACTTCTTCCGCCGCCTTGACAATCCGCGGCGCGTCGGGGCGGTAGGCGTTTTCGAGAACCGGCGTGAACGGCACAGGGACGTCGGCCGAGGCCACGCGACGGACCGGGCAGCGCAGGCATTCGCCAAAACGCTCCATGACGCTGGCGGCAATCTCCGCGCTGACCGATCCCGTCTTCGGCCCCTCCTCGACGACAACCACGCGGCCCGTTTTCCGGACCGACGCGCCGATCGTCTCCAAGTCCAACGGCGAAAGGCTTCTGACGTCGATCACCTCGGCGCTGATGCCCTCGCCGGCCAGTTGTTCGGCGGCGTGGAGCGCGTGGTGCAACATCAACAGCCAGCCGAGAATGGTCACGTCGGCGCCTTCGCGGCGGACGGCGGCCTTGTCCAGCGGCACGACGTAGTCGCCGTCGGGGATGTCGCTGGTGGCGTCAACCGCGCCGCTTTCGGCCCGGGCGCCCTTGGAGCCATACAGCAGCTTATGCTCGAAGATCATCACGGGGTTGTCGTCGCGCACGGCCGCCTTGAGGACGCCCTTGGCGTCATAAGCGTTGGAAACGGCGACGACTTTCAACCCCGGCACGCCGGTAAAATAGCGTTCCAAGCTTTGCGCGTGCTGACTGCCGCGGCCGGTGGCGCCCAGCAGCGCGCGCATGACCAGGGGCATCTTGATTTGCCCGCCGGACATGTAGCGCATCTTCGCGATGTTGTTGATGATCTGGTCGGAGGCCAAGAGCAAGAAGTCGCCGTACTGCACGTCGGCGATCGGGCGCATGCCCATCATCGCCGCCCCGCAGGCGACGCCGAAGAAACCCAGTTCGGCGATCGGCGTGTCGATCATGCGATCGGGAAACTTCTTTTCCAGGCCCAAGGTGACGGTGAAGGCGCCGCCCCAGCCGCCCGGCACGGCGATGTCTTCTCCGATGCAGAAGACTCGCTCGTCGCGCTCCATTTCTTCCGCAATGGCCTCGCGCAAGGCTTCGGCGATGCCCAGGCGCTTTGTCATGATTCTCCTCTCGCATCAGGCAAATACATCGGTGGTCAGTTCCTGCAGGGTTGGCGGCGGCTCGCGCTTGGCGATTTCCACGGCGGCGTTGAACTGCTCCAGCGCGCGGGCGTCGATCTCCTTCAGTCCCGCGTCGTCGATCAACCCGCGGGTTTTCAACGACTCGGCCATCCGCGCGATGGGGTCCTTGGCGGCCCACTGTTCCCGCTCGGCCTTTGGCTGATAGTGGCACGGGTCGCGTCGCGAGTGGCCGGTCCGGCGGTAGGTTTGCAGTTCGAGGAACACGGGCCCCGCCGCAGCGCGGCACTCTTCGACCGCTTTTCGGGCGGCTTCGTAGACGGCCAACACGTCGTTGCCGTCAACCTGTTCGGCGCGAATTCCGTAGCTGCGCCACGGCGGGCGATGTTGGCGTCGCGCATGACTTTCGACACGTGCGTGCTCGCCCCGTAGAAGTTGTTTTCACACACGAAAACCACGGGGAGGTTCCAGATGGCGGCCATATTGACCCCTTCGTGGAACGCGCCCTCGGCGACGGCGCCGTCGCCAAAGAAACAGGCGACGACCCGATCGCTCTTCTGCATCTTGAACGCCAACGCCATTCCCGCGGCGACGGGGATGCCGCCGGCGACGATGGCGACGCCGGGGATCATGCCCTTGGCAAAGTTGCCGACGTGCATGCTGCCTCCCTTGCCTCGGCAGCAGCCGGCGGCGGCGCCGAACAACTCGTTGAGCAGTTCCTGCATGGTCAAGCCCTTGGCCAGGGCGTGTCCGTGGCCGCGGAACGTCGAGGTGATGAAATCCGCCTGCCGCAAGGCGGCGCACACGCCCACGGCCGTCGCCTCCTGTCCCTGGCACTGGTGGATCGTGCCCGGCATGACGCCTTCGAGAAAGAGAAACTTGACGCCCTCCTCGAACTGCCGAATGATCGCCATTCGCTCGTAGAGTCCGAGGAGGAAATCCTTGTCGTCGTCGGCCCGCCGATTTGCGGGATCCTTGGAGATGGTCGTCGTTTTCGTCACGTTGTGTCCTGTTATCGTGGGGCAGTCAATGGAGAGATAGTTTAGCGAGGATCGTTCGCGCCTGCAAGGTCCAGCGCCAGCGTCGCCGGCCGGTCGAGATGGACGTTCAACCAGAGCGTGGCGCCGTCCCAACGATATTCGCGCGCGGCCAGCGGACGATCGTTCAAGCGGATCGCCGCCAGTGTCTTTGCCGCGCCTTTCAACTCGAAAACGGGATTCACGCAATGGCCGACAGGCGTGATCTTGACGACGACCGCATTGTTTTCCACGTTCAGGCACAATGCCCGACGCTCGGGCGCATACGGCTCGGCCGCCAGCGTCGCCCCTTGGACTTCCATCTTCGGCGGATGCGCAAAGCTGTCCGCCCACTGCCGCACCTCGTCGTCGCCGGCGTCGGTCATGCCGATCAGCCAAGCCCAGGTGTCGCGTTTCATCGTCTCCAGCTTCCCTTGGGCGTTGGGCATCCGGCCGGTCTCGCTGTGCAGCGGTCTTGGCGTGCCCGTGTGAATGGAAGAGTTGTGCCCAGGCGTTTCGTGGATGCGATCGCTGATCGCATAAGCCGTCGCATAGCCGCGGCTGAGCGGCCAATGGCAACCCCAATACATCGGCGTCACCAGCGCGCCGCGGTCAAAAAACGGCGCAAAATCGGGCGGCAGCCCCGGCAAATCGCCCAACGGCGAATATTGAATCGCCGCCAGCCGGTCCAACTTGCCGAAGCGAATGCGATGCAACACGGGCGTATCCCGAGGAAGGGTCTTGAGCTTTGCCCATTGCTCGGGCTGCGCATAGCTGCAACAGGGCAGAGAGAAGGACGCTTTGCCCGCGGGCCAGATGACATCCACCAGATTCGCCGGCACGATGTCGAGCGGGTAGGCCGACTGCGGCGTGAAAATGATGAATTCATCCGTTTCGACAAAATCCAGGTGTGGATTCGCCGTCAGCGTCAGTGCGCGCGTGCCAAGTCCGTCGGGGTAGAAGTAGTAATCTTCGACGGCGAAGTCGCCCCAGACCTTGTAGTTCAGATCGCACGATTGGTAGCTCCAGCGGAGGTGAACCCGGGCGGGCGTCGATTCGACAATCGCCACCCGGCCGTAGCGCAGCTCTTTGTCTTGCAGCGGTTCCACGCAGTCGTAGCCGCCGACCATGTGCTTTCCATGGATTTCCGCCCATTCGTAGCAAAATCCCGTGTTCGAGCGGCCCGCCCAGAACGGGCAGTACGACGATCCGCGCCAGAAGACGAACCGCGCCCCGTTCGGAAAGAACACGACCACGTCTTGCAGCTTCGGGTCCCAAGCCGTATCGTAGCGGATCGGCGGCTTGCCGTTTACCGGAATGGGTTGGTCGTAACGGAGCTTCGTGGCCATCGCCCCAAACGCGGGCCACTGGGGCCGATCGGGAACCAGCATCACTTGGATGTCCTTCCGCCAGAGTTCCTTGCCCGCGCCGTCGGCAATGACCACGTGCAGCACGTCCCTTTTCAAACTCGTCGAGGCGGGGCCCAGCGTCATTTTTACCTGCGCCGTGCGTCCGCGGCTCAAATCCAATCGGGCACTCGCGCGCCGCTCCGGCAGGGATTCGAACCATGCGCTTGCCGCAGCCCCGGCAATATCGCCGCCACGGCTCAGCGCCGCCGCCTCGATCTCCGCCTTCTGACCGCCGGCCAAGAGCAGCCAGTCGGCGGGCGGCAGGATCGTCCCGAGGTCTACGGGGTGAATGACCGTTTCCGGCCGCGCCGCCGCATCGGCCTCGAACGCCGGCGGCTTGACCTCTGCCCGCGCCACTTCGACCGGTTTGGCTTGTGCATCGGCCTTGAACAGCAACGCCGCCTCGGACGGCCAGTCGTCCAGGGCGACGCGGCCAAAGCGCTTTGGGCTGCCGAGAAAGATCACCGCTTGACGGCGGACTTCGCGCCCGTCGCGATAGCAGGCCACGATATATTCCTCATTGGGCTTCACCCCCGCCGAAACTTCCACGACCGCGTCGAGCGGCCGTCCGCAACGTTTCAGCCCGAACGGCGGCGTCCAGGGATGCCCCGGCTCGACCGTGAGCTTGGCGGCAGCGGGCGCTTTGCCGCCGTCGGCGCAAGCCATGCTGCAAACCACGATACAGAACGCCGCCGCAACTCCACCGTGGATGCCCAAAAGTCTCATGATCAAACCTCCATCAAGAGGACAAGCGGCCTTCAATAAACATGTTGCGCAACACAATTGCTGTTTCAGCGATCGCTATTTCTCCGCCCGCGGCAGTCTTCCGTCGCCCATGCCGAATTCCTCCGCCGCGTCCATGACCGCCCGAAAACTTGCCGGCGGCGTGCCGGGGCAGACGTTGGCGCCGTCGCCCAGCAGAAGCCCGCCGCAGGGGCCAATCGCCTCGATGCACTCTCGCGCGGTCCGCTTGACCTCCTCATAGGGTTCGTCCTTCATCAGCATCGGATTGATGTTGCCCCACATCAGCGTCGTGCCGCCGAGATTGGCCGCGGCGACTTTCGGCGGAACCAGATAACCAAAGAGGAAGAAGCTGTTCATCTTCAAGTCCTCCTTGAGGACCTTGTGCAAGTGGGCGCTGCGGCCGCACATGTGGACCGTGCGTCCGAAAGGAATGCTGTCGCCGAACCGCGCGAAGAGGACGTTGCTGTAGGGCACGCAGAATTCGCGGAACATTTCCGGCGACATGATCTGCGCGGAATCCTCGGCCAACGCGTACGTCGTCCGCGGCCGCGGATCGATTTTCCGCGTGTTCTCCTCGGAAATGATTTCGGCCTGAGTGATCTTGTCAAGAAACCGATGGCACGCCTCGGGATACTCCAGCATCCACCAATAGAAGTTTTCGCCGACCAGGTCGATGGCGATCATGTGGGGGCTCAAGAATCCCAACGCCAACGGCTCCACGTTGACGCGGCCTTCGCGGCCGTTGAACGTCGCTTTCGTCTCCGCGGCAAGTTTCTTCATCTCGCGCCACCAGGCGATCGCCTTCCCCCGCAGGCCGGCGTCCGGCGCGGCCGGCTCGTACCGCTCCATCTGCTCGACGGTCTTGATCACCGGGATGGCCCGCGGCGGACCATCCTCGACCCATCCCACCTCGCCGCCATGCGCGCTGGGCGGGATGACGTTGTCGAAAAATGGATGCACCCAGATCGTCGGCTCCAGGCAGAAGTCTTCCGGGATGTTCTCGATGCGATACTTGGCAAATTGCAACAGCCAGTGGAACTGGGTCTCGGCGTCCTGGAAGAAATCGATGTAACGCAGATTGAACAGCGGCGCGAAATACCGCGCAAACAGCCCGTAGAGAACCGGCACGCGATCCACGTAGCGAAACGTGTTTCGCGCCTCCAGCCGCCGCCGGCTCAGCGCCATCTTTTCGGGGGAATAATCGATTTTCAGGTCAAATCGGGCCATGTCGGCTGCTCAATTCACATCGACTCCAGTTCCTTGACGATCGCGGCGAGAAAGTCTCCCGCGCACTTCCCGCTGGCGATGCGGTGGTCCACGCTCAGCGTGAGCGTGCAACGCGGTTCGACGCCGATCGAGCCGTCGTCTCGCGCCACGGGCGTCGGGGCCACCTTGCCAACGCCCAAGATGGCCGCTTCCGGCGGATTGATGATCGGAATAAACGCCTCGACTCCGCAGACGCCCAGATTGGTTACGGTCAGCAAACCCGGCGCGATCTTTCGCGATTCCGGATCGCCGCGGCGAAGTCGTTCGACGCGCTGACGAATCTCGACGGAAAGTTGCTCGACCGTCTTCGTCAACGGCGCGGCGACGGGAATCACGTACAACTCGTTTTCGTGATCGACCGCCACGCCAATCGCATCCGTTTCCAAGGGCGCCAATCGCTCGCCGTCGAGGCGACAGCGAAAACGATCGAATTTGGCGATCGCGTTGGCCGCGGCGAGGACGAAAAAGGCGTCCCAGGCGATTTTCGCCGGTTCGGCGGCCTTGCGACGCGCGACCATGGCCGAGGCGTTGACGCTGGTTTGCAGGTAGAAATGGGGAATCGTCTGCTTGCTCTCCTGCAACCGCTTCGCCGCGACGCGCTGCGCGACGCTGAGCGGAATCGCGGCTTTCGCCGCCGCCGGGGAAGCGGCCGCGGCGCGGTTGCGGGCAAACATGCCGACCGCGCCGCCAACGGCCGGCGCAGGCGGCTTGCGAACGATGGGGGCGGCCTGCGCGGGCGGCGCGGCGGCGGCGATCTCCGCGGCGGCGGCCGCGGTTTTTTCCGCCGCCGCCCCCTCCACCTCCAACTTCGCCACCACCTGTCCCACGGACACCGACTCGCCCGCCTGGCACAGCGCCTCGGCGAGCACGCCGCTGACGACCGATTCGACTTCCATCGTCGCCTTGTCCGTTTCCACCTCCAACAAGGGCTGGCCGCGGGCAACCTTCTCGCCGGCCGGTACGATCCAGCGAACGATGCGGATCTCGGAATCGGTCGTCGCCAGATCGGGCATTTTCATCTCGAAGCGCATTTCATCCTTCCTGTTGCAGTTGGCGGACGCTGAGAGGATGTTGAGCAAGGAACGCCTGGGCCTGTTCGGCGGTAAACACTCCGTCCGTCGTGCCGACGGCCGTGGCGGCCGACGCCCCGAGGGCGGCCGCGCAACGGAGCGTTTGCGCCATGTCCCAGCGGCGGAGGATTCCCGCAACGACGCCCGCGGCGAACGCATCGCCCGAGCCGGAGGGATCGACGCAGTCGAACGCGGCAGGCTTCCGCCCGCCAACGCTGCCGGCCCAGGGCGGCGACTGCGCCCGCGGCGCCGCGGGTGATGATGACCGTCTTCGCGCCGTGGCGGAAGAACGCCTCGATCTGTTGTTCCGCATCGGCGCAGCCCGTCAGACGTTGCGACTCGTCGTCATTCGGCAAGAAATAGTCGATGCACGGCAACAGGCCGCGCAACTCCTCCATCCCCGATTGTCCTTGAGCGAGGACGACGTTGACGACGGTGACAATTCCGCGTTGGCGGCAGTAGGCAAGCAGATCGGCCAGTTCGTCGCTGCGGACGCCGGGCATGGCGAACAGCCCGCCGAGGTAAAACACCTTCAAACCATCGATCCAATCGCGTCGAATCCGTCCGATCTGAAAAGCGGCGTTGGCTCCGAAGGCATGGAGGTAGCGGCGATCTTCCCCTTTGACCAACAAGATCACGGTCTTGCTGGTGGGGTGCGATGGAAGCCGCTGGACCTCGTCGCAGCCGACTCCCGCGGCGCGTAGACTCTCGATGAGCATTTCCGCCGATCCGTCGGCGCCGACGCAACCGCAAACATCGACGGCAATTCCCTGTTTCGCGAGGTCGATCGCCACATTCGCGGCGCAGCCGCCCGCCTTGGACGGCATCTGGTCCATGGCGAGCAGTTCGCCTTCGCGGGGGAGCCGCTCCATCGGCCCGCAAAAGACATCCGCGACCAGGATTCCCGCACAACCCGCGTCGGCCATCACGAAGCCCCGTCGCCGTTGGGCGGATCGTAGACGCACCGCTTCGCCTCGTCTGCGAACGCCTTGATCAGCTCCGGTTCGGCGTCGAAGAAATTGTCCGAAGGGCAGAGGATGTACGCGCCGTCTCTGCCCGCCGCATCGAAGCAACGGCGGACTTCGGCGCGCGTTTCTTGCGGCGTACACCCTTTGAAGAAATGGAACTGGTCAAACCCGCCGATCATGCAGATGTCGCGGGGGATTCGCCGACGCGCCTCGGCCAGATCCATGTCGCCGCCCATGGCGGGCGGAGTGAGGGTCTCCATCGCATTCGGCTTCATTGCCGCGATCCGCTCCAGGATCGGCATCATTCCGCCGCAAGTGTGGTAGGCGATCCTCTGGCCGGCGCGGTGCGCCAAGGCGATCAATTCGCTGTCGTAAGGGGCGACAAACTCCTCGAACAGCCGCGGCGAAATCACCGTCGACGAGGCGCTGCCGCCGCCCAGTTCGAGAATGTCGTAGCGGGCGCCCGCCAAGGACTCGACGAAGACCTTTTTCCGCCGAAACAAGATGCCGAGCAATTCGCGGACCCAGGCCGGATCGTCGTACGTCTCCATAATCATCCGCTCGACGCCGACCAGGCAGGTCGCGTCCTGCCACGTGCCGGGCTGACCGAACACGTCGAAACAACAAATGTAGCCGCGCAAGAGCCCGCGTTGGCCAAAGGCGTCGACGGCTTGATTCACCGCATCCACGTCGCACTTCGGGGCCGTGGCGTACTCGGCGATCAGCTCGATGTCTCGCTTTTCCTTGATCAGCGGTTCGACCAGCCAAGCCGTAAACGGATCGGACTCCACAACCATGCTGAGTTCGCCCTTGGGCGTGACGAAGCGGTAGCGGGCCGCCGGATATTGACGCCCGACGATCGCTTCGCAGCGGACGCGCCAGTTGTCCGAAGCGATTCGCCGACTCTCCAAAAAGCCCGGCTTTCCCTGATCCGGGTCATAGTGCTCGCCGCGGGTCGGATCGGGGCGATGGGGCACGGCATAGGCGATCGGATCCCAACCGCAAGCGTCGAAGAACTCATCCTCAGACATCCCCCCCATGCAGCCGTTCAAAAACTGCGGCATGAGGAAGTGTGTCGTCGCCGGAAGCCGATCCGGCTTGCCGCCGTCCAGGGCGGTCAACATCCGCTGTTTTGAAGTCATACCCATTGCAGAACTCACGGCAAGTCGTGAAAGTGGGGGCTGCGCGGAAATGGCGGACCGGCAAGGGACTTTCGGCGACGCACTTCAAGCCCTTCCGCAGCAACCCAACAGTCCGATTCGTTCAAGCACGGCGTCGCGCACCGCCCGACGCGCCGCCACCATCAGATCGGCGTCGCCGCCAAAACCGAGGAGATGGTGCGGATTGGCGTCCGTGCTGGACAGGGCCTGGCGGACCGCCGCCAAGCAACGCTGCTTCAGATACGTCCCGTAGTTGACCTTGGCGACGCCGATGGCGATGGCCTCGGCGAGCGAATCGGCGGCAATGCCGCTTCCGCCGTGGAGCACAAGCGGCGTGTTCACCCTGCGGCGAATCGCCGACAGGCGTCCGAGGTTGAGATCGCACTGGTCGTCGAGCCGCACGTGCTCGTTGCCCACGCTGACCGCAAGCATGTCCACGCCCGTCTCCCGCACAAAGGCCTCCACCTGATCGGGATCGGTGAGCGATCCGGCTTCACAATGCTCGCTCGCGCTGCACGGCAATACGCCCAGCTCCGCTTCGACGGCCACGCCGCGCGAATGGGCCACCGGCGCCAAGTCGGCCACGCGCCGGGCAAGGTCGGCGTGACTCGCGTTGCTGTCCGCGAGCATGACGAGGTTGAAGCCGACGCGGGTGGCGTGCTCCACCCAGGCGTCAACGGGACACTCGTTGAACATCACCGCGCACGGGACGCGCGCCGATTCGGCCGCCGCACGCCCCAACGCCCCATACCATTTGATCCGCGCCGGCAAGGCGCGATCGGGGCGGGCCAAAAAGTCGCCGTTGAAACCGACGATGACCGGCGCCCGGCTCTGCTCGGCGGCGTCGATCACGCCCTCCAAGGAGGCGATGTCCCACGACTCGAAGTAGCCCACCGCGTAGTGGTTCCGCCGCGCATGAGCCAACAACTCGGTCACCGGTTCAATTGGCATGGGACGCGGTCTCCATAGGCGCACGGTCGCCGGACTCCACGCGCACGACGACGCCGCGTTGTTTCAGCGAGGACACATGGTCCGCCGTTGCGCCGGCGTCGGTAATCACCTCGTGGATCTGTCCAATATCCAACACCTTGCACAGCGCATTTTGTCCAAACTTCGAGTGATCCGCCAGCAACACGACGCGGGCGGCCTGCTCCGCGACAACCTGCTTGATGCGAAACGTGGCGATCGACGACTCGAACGTCCCCTGGTCGGGAAGAAATCCCTTCGTGGAGAAAAAAGCAATGTCGACGAAGAAATCGCGCGCGGCCGCTTCCGCCGTCGCGCCGATGAAACATCCGCTCGCCGGATCAAACTGCCCCCCCAAGCTGAAGATCGTGTTCCCCGTTTTCGGCCCGAATTCCAGGCAGACCAGCGAGGAGTAGGTGACAATCGTCAGCCCCGTCATCTGCTTCGCCAAATGCCGCGAAGCACGAGGCAGGTCGTGCTGCCGTCGAGGAAAATCGTCTGGTGCGCTTCGATCTGCCGCATCGCCTCGCGGGCGATCTGCTCTTTTTCCGCCCGATGCACCGGCAGCCGCTGCTGAACCGGCGATTCGTAGAGATGCCGCGGGGCGTGCGCCGTCTGCACGCCGCCAAGAATCTTGATCACCTTGTTCCGTAAAACCAGCTTCTCAACGTCCCGACGAATTGTCATTTCCGAGACATTCAACAAGCGGGCCACGTCCTGGTAGGAACAGACTCCCACGGAGTCGAGATAGTCGGCAATCGACTGTTGGCGTTCCGTCGGGCTCATGATAGTCTTCCGGTGATCGCGAACTGCTGTGTGCAAAAAGCGGCAATCGCCGCTGCCGACTCAGGATACCACAAACGGCGGGCGCAAGTCAACGTACCGTGAGAAAATTTTACAGTCGATGTTCGGACACTGGTCATTCATCCCCAACTGCTTCGGCTCCTTTTACCCTGCGACCGCCCCAGGCTAGTGCCCCAACCGACCTGAATTGACGGGCGCCACTGCCGGCTTGCCCACCAGTGTTGAACCACCACGTCGCGGAGCACTGCTGGACAAGCGAGCAGTGGCGCCCAACGTGGCAATTGAGCCCGGTGGGAGCGCGATTCGCGATTTTATCCCCCTACAAACGGGGTATTCTGTCTATTTCAACAAATTGCTTGACAAAAAAAACAGGTAGGTGTAATCTACGCGCATGCCATGTGCGTCTTTCACATTTGCCATTGATGGGGAGGTCGTTGTGGGTTTCGCCCGGCTTATGCGCGGCCGCGAATGTCAGCATAGAAAGAAGTAGAAAGAAATTGGACAGGAGCCTCGCTGCCTCGATAGCATAGAGATGGCGCGAAAGGGCGGGCGAGGCAAATCGCTTTTCCAAAACACGTCGCGACCTGAATTCAGGTCATTAGGTTTTTTTGTGTGAATCTGTTTCACTGCATTGGGAGAAAAAGCCATGTTTTCTAGGGGAACGATTCGGGTGTCTCTTTTCGCCTGCGGTCTCGCCGCCGCACTGGCAATTCTCGCCCTGAACTCCACCGCCCGGGCGGACATCGTCTGGAGCACGTCGGGCAACTGGACGGGCGGCGTGCCGGGAAGCGGCCAAGACACGGCCGTCTTCGGCACGGCCCTGACCAGCGGCACGGCGACAGTGACCCTCGACGGCAGCCGCAGCCTTGCAAGCCTCGGCTTCAGCACGACCGGGGGCAATAGTTATGCAATCGCCGCGTCGGGCGCGAGCACGTTGACCTTGGCCAACACGCTCACCAGCACGGCGGCGCTGAGCAACAGCGGCGGCAACCACGCGATCAACGCGCCCATCGTCCTGGGCAGCAACTTGAGCGTGACGGCCACAACCGGCAGCGCATTGACCATCGCCGGGGGCATTAGCGAGAGCAGCCCGAGCACGTCGGTGAGCGTCAGCGGCGGCGGGGAATTGATCCTCAGCGGCGCGGACACCTACACCGGCGGCACGAACGTCAGCGCCGCGACGCTCGCGATCACTTCTGCCAGCGCATTATCCAGCACGGGCGTGGTGACGATCAGCGGCGGCGGACAGACTCGTGTTGGGCAGCGGCTCGGGGATTGGGGCGCTGTTGACGGCCTCGGCGCCGATCGGTTCGGGCGCGGTGGCGTTGAGCGCGGCAGCTTCAGTTCCGGCGACGCTCGCGCCGATAGGAAACAGTTTTGAGAACATGGCGACGCTCGGCGGCGCTCCCTCACTGTCGCAAGGCGGTGGGGGAAGCGCCGTCGGCGTAACGGCCGCGGCCGTGCCCGAGCCGGGGACGCTGGCATTGCTGGCCGCGGGCCTGCTCGCCTCGCTGGCCTACGCCTGGCGGAAGCGGAAGTAGATTTATGGTTTATTGATTCCGTTGTTAATTGCGGAACGCTTCGATGCGTTCGGCCCGGGAAACCGGGCTCCCGTTGGTCGCCCTAGCTCCACAAGCAGTGCCGGCCTCAATAGGATTTATGATTTCTCATTTGACGCTTTGCCGGAGTTCATAGGGTCGTGCCTTTCATGTTCGCGTTCAGGTTCGTCGATGCCCGGCTGTAATCAGAAATCAGAAATCAGAAATCAGGAATCCCCCGGTTTTACACTCGTGGAATTGCTGGTGGTCATTACGATCATCGGCATTCTCGTGGCGCTCCTGTTGCCGGCCGTGCAGAGCGCGCGGGAGTCGGGCCGGCGGACACAGTGCAGCAACAATCTGAAGCAAATCGCCCTGGCGGTCCGCGGTTACGCGGAAGCCGAGGGGCAAGTGCCCGAGGGGGCGCTCAATCAAGGGGGGCTCTGGCAAGGCACGCGGCAGAGTTGGTTTCCGCTCGTGCTGCCATATCTCGAACAGGGCAACCTCCTGATCGCGTACAATTTCAATGCGCGGAGCCCGAGCTACGGCAACGTCAATTACAGCACCTCCAACTCGGCGACGCCCAACTCGCCGACGAATGTCATCGTCCCGACGTTTCTTTGTCCTTCGGACGGCGGCGCCAAGCAGGGATATCTTCCCTGGGGTTACTTCTTCTACGGCAACTACGCGCCGTTTTTCGGCGGCCTCGATATCGGCGCGAACTGGGCGGGACTGCCGGCAAATCAACAGGCGGCCTTCGGCATCAACTGGGGAGCCCGCTTCGCCGATTTTCGCGATGGAACCAGCAACACAATGATCTTCGGCGAGTATCTGCGGTCTACCGGAGAACAATCGGGCGGATATTGCCAAGACCAACGCGGCCTGCTCTGGGAGTCGGACGAACCGGGCGGCGGAAGTTTGTTTGCCTCGTACGCGCCCAATTCCGGCTCTCCCGACGTGTTCTATCCCAGTTGGTGGTGCGTCAATCAGCCGTTGGCGAACCTGCCTTGCGTCACCGGCGCCAGCTCGGGCGGCGCGGATACCGATCATGAGGTCGCCTCCCGCAGCCAGCATCCCGGCGGCGTGTACGTGGCGATGGGCGACGGGTCGGTGCATTTCGTCGTCAATGGCATCAGTCTTTCCGTGTGGCAAGCGATGGCCACGATCGCCGGCGGCGAGACGGTTCAGATTCCTCCGTAATCGTGAAAGCTTCGTAGCATGGTCATTCCCGTTGGACGAATCCTCTGCGTGTCGGCGCTTGCCGCGTGTTTGCTCTTGGCCGGCTGCCGCAAGGGGAATGAGACCGCGGAGGTCGCCGGCGCGGTGACGCTGGGCGGCAAGCCGTTGGCCGATGGCGTGGTGACGTTTCGGCCCACGGCGGGCACGGCGGGCCCGGATTTTTCCGGCATCGTTGCCGAAGGAAAGTATCGCGTGGCGATTCGCGTTTTGCCGGGGGACTATCGCGTTGAGGTCCGCGCTTGGCGGAAGACGGGCCGGATATTGAAATTGCCCGGCGGCGTCGAGTCTCCAGAAATGGTCAGCGCGATTCCAAAACGCTACAAGGAGCCGGAGACCAAGCTTTCCGCCCATTTGAATGCCGGCGCGAACAAGGTCAACTTCGACCTGACGCCGTAATCCGGCGAAGAAAACGCATCGAAGTGAACCGCGACGCCGCCAGGAAGTAGATGCGTCCCGCCAATTTATCCCATCCACAACTGGAGACAGCCATGTTTCACAGATCCCGCCTCTCACGCCGTGCGTTTCTCCGCCGATCGACTGCCGCCGGCATCGGGTTGGCCGCGGCGGCCGGATTCGAGCGATTGCCGCACGGTTTATGTGCTGCCGAAACGCCGGGTGACGTAAAATCGTTGGTTCAGGGGATTGCCGACGCGGAAATCCGCGCCGGCGTGGAAGCCGCGATTGTCAAGAATCTTCTTCCCCCGGCTACCGAAATCCCTTACCCCGGCCATTTCAACATCACCGCCGACGGCCAGGCGTATGGCGGCGATTCGACCTGGCCGGGGCTCGATTCATGGCAGATGGCCGGCGCGTATCTGCTCCTGGGCCGCACGCGCCTGGTTCGCGACTACTTTGATTTCGTGCGGGCGTCTCAACGGAAAGAAGGCAACATTCCGTTCGCGATTTTTTCGGAGATGCGGCCGGACGGCGGGTGTTTGCGCGGTTTGAAGCACCCGGACGACGTGTTTACGTACAAGCCGCCAAAACGCCAGGGGCTTCCCGCATCGAGTCAGCAGACCCGCAAGTGGATCGGGCTGTTCGAGCATTGGCAGTTCAAGGCGAATCCGCTCAGCGCCTTGGCTCCCGTTTGTTACATCCTTACGGCGGCGGAAATCTTTGATGCCGCCGGTTCGCAGCCTTGGCTGCAAGAAAGACTTCCTTCGGTGGAAGGGGCCGCGAAGCACCTGCTAAGTCGCAAGAGTCCCAACGGGCTGATCGGCGGCTCGGGGTTTTACACGGAATGTCCGCCTCGATACGCCTGGGACGGCGTCGCTCAGTGTTACGTCATCCATGCCTTCCGCCAGTTGGCGCGGCTGTTTCGAGCGGCAGGCGACAAGACCGCGGAAGCCGTCTGGTCGGCCCGGGCCGACCAACTGGCGGAGCGATTCGTGGCCGCCTTCTGGCGGGAGGATCATTTCGGCGAGTACATTCACCCGGAGCGGGGGCTGGTCGATTGTCACGGCTTGTCCGACGTCAATTGGGCGGCGGTTGCCTTCGGCGTGGCCGCGGGCCGAAAGCTCGAACTGCTCTGGCCCCGCCTCATCAAGGAGCCGGGGTTTTGGCTCGGCGACGTGCCGACCCAGTCGGTCAGCAAACCGTTTCGCTACGAGAAATGGGAATATCCTGAGCCGCTGCCGTTTCCAGTCGCGCCGCTGAACGACGTGGCCGCCATGGGCCGCGTTTGGCATCTGGAGGCAATCGCCTGCCGGCGCATGCAGGAACGCGCGCGGCTGGTGGAATCCGCGCGCAAGGTGTGTCGTGCGGGCTTGAAGGCTGACGGCTATTGGCGCGAGCGGTATTTTCCCCGGACCAATGGCACTGCCGCGCCGGGCGGCGCCGCCAAATACTGCGAGTACCCGGCAATCCTGGTGCGAGTAGTCTTCGGCAATCGAGAACTTTTTTGGCGCTAACTCAGGCACGGCTGCTGCGACAGCGGCATGGGCGATGGAAAGTTTGCGAGAATGTGTGGCGTAACGGGTCGGTGCATTTTGTCGTCAATGGCATCAGTCTTTCCGTGTGGCAAGCGATGGCCACGATCGCCGGCGGCGAGGTGGTCCAGGTTCCGCAATAGCGCAAATGGTCCCCTCTCCCTCGGGGAGAGGGTTAGGGTGAGGGCAAGTTTGGAATCGTGCATGAAATGGGTTGACAGAATTACCGCCGAATCGGCCCTCACCCTGACCCTCTCCCGAAGGGAGAGGGGACCATGAACCCACAATTTGCGAAAGCCGAGGTCCCATAATTGTGAAGCTTCGCATCATGGCCATCCGCGTTGGACGAATCCTCTGCGTGTTCCCGTTGGCCTGCTGTGTGCTGTTGGCCGGCTGCCGCAAGGGGAATGAGACCGCGGAGGTCGCCGGCGCGGTGACGCTGGGCGGCAAGCCGTTGGCCGATGGCGTGGTGACGTTTCGACCCACGGCGGGCACGGCGGGCCCGGATTTTTCCGGCATCGTGGCCGAAGGGAATTACCGCGTTCCGATGCTCGTTTTGCCGGGGGACTATCGCGTTGAGGTCCGCGCTTGGCGGAAGACGGGCCGGATATTGAAATTGCCCGGCGGCGTCGAGTCTCCAGAAATGGTCAGCGCAATTCCAAAACGCTACAAGGAGCCGCAGACCAAGCTTTCCGCCCACCTCAATGCCGGCGCAAACAAGGTCGATTTCGACCTGACGCCGGAATCCGGCGAAGAAAACGCAGCGAAGTGAACCGCGACGCCGGAAGGCGGCGGGCAAGCCCCGCGAATCTTGCGCATTTGCGCCAGGGCGGTTGAGTTGCGCGGCGAAATGCCGTAGAATCTCCAGTGTCCCGCCGAAGCGCATCCCACCCGGAATTCGAGCCTGCCGTTACGGAGCGTCTATGGCCGCCAAAGCACACTTTTCTGCCTTCGCGCGAGGGTTGCTGCGCTCCATCTCGTTGAACCTGGGGGCATTCTTGCTCAGTGTGTTCGCGCTCTGCGGCGAGCTTGCGGCGCTGCCGACGATCAACACGCCCGACCGCGAGATCAGCGTCGTTTTTCAGGGGAATTGGAAAAACACGCTGAAACCGTGCCAGATTCAGTCGGGCAACCCCAAAGAGCGGCCGTGGATGGTCGATGTCAACGGGCATTACGGCGGCTGGTATCCCGCAATCGACGTCAAATACGCAACGCGGGCCTATCTGTTCTGCGAAAAGAACTTGCCCTTGGTTCTCACCGGATGGCAATATACGATGCAACGCTGCCGGTTGTCCAACGGGGGCATTTTCCTTTGCGAAGGAGGCGGCGGCCAACTGGGCACAGTTTGGCCTTACCGATCGAAGGACAAGACGACGATCGCGTATCCCCTGCGGGCCTCGGGGTCCATCGATCTGCCGTTGACCGGCGACATCATCTTCCGCTTCTCGCAGGATAAGGCATGGCTGCGCACGAACATCAATTACATGCGCGACGCCGCCCGCTGGCTGGAAGGCTGGATCGACGATCAAGGAATGTTGGCCAGCGAGGATTACGACCACGATTCGTTGATGCGTCGCGGCACGGACGGCACGGCGCAGGCGTCTGCATACATGGCCTTCAGAAAACTCGCCGCGTTGGAGGACGTGTTGGGAAACAACGCCGAGCGCGACCACGATGAAGCGGTGGCGAACAAACTGGCCGCCGGCGCGAAGAAACACCTCTGGGACGCAAAACTGGGCTATTTCTACGAATATGCGGAGACGAACAACATCGCCCGCTACAACCGCCTCGGCTCGATTGGCGGCGTCAGTTCCGTGTATGGGCCGAATAACGCCGCGGCGAAGGCGATCGACGGCGTTCTTGGCTACGGCATCAATGCGGTCAGCGTGGGCGGGGCGGCGGGAGAAAGCGAGTGGGTCGCCAAGGGCGAAACCGTGGGGGCGTGGATTCGCGTCGATCTGAAAACGCCCACGGCCGTCGGCAGGGTGATCTTGTACAACCGACAAGTCGCCGGAATACGGCCGTGCGAAACGTTCGCCGCCGGTCATCTCGACTTCAGCGATGGTTCGCGGGTGGAGGCGCGTTTCGGCCCCGGGCCCGGTTCTCGCGCCGTCGCGCCCTTTGCCTCGCGCACCGTAAGCTGGGTCAAATTTACGGGGGACAAGATGCAGGGCGAAGGCAAGGGCAACGCCGGATTGGCCGAATTCGAGATTCATCCCTCGGCCGAGCCCTACCTGAAACACACTCACGGGATGACGGACGTCAACTTCGCCCTGGTCGGCTATGGCGTGGCCGACGACGCGCAAGCGAAGAGCGTCTGGCGGTATTTCAAGGCCCACGAGGAAGCCTTCTATATCCGCAAGGGCGTCGCCTGCCCCACATGGACGGCCGAATTGCCGGAAACGTACGCCGCGGACGAGCTGAATTCCATCAACCCGGACAAAGACCGCACGGCCTTTGGGCGGATGTGGCGTCACGACGTCTGGATGCGGAAGCGCATGCGCGACGGCGACGGCATCTACAAGACCATCGGCTATGCGAACGCGTTGTATCACCGTCCGTCAGGCGGCGGGCCCGGCTTTTTCGGCGAGCGTTATGATCTCGGCCTTTTCACCCCGGGCGACGACGCCCAGGACTCGACCCCCAAATATGCGGAGTATCCGGCGGAATACAACGCCACGGCGGTCGGCGAGGCCCTGCTGGGGGTTTCCGCGGATGTTCAGGGAACGATTGTGATCGATCCATGCGTTCCCGCCGGTTGGTGGAAGTTGGGGTTTGGCGTCGAGAACCCCGGCGTTTTGAAAGACAGGGACATCGGATATAATGGTGGTTCGGACAGAATTCGCGGTTGGGTGAAGGGGAAGCCTGGGCGCCAGTCGATGAGAGTGCTCCTGCCTCGAAACGTGAATGCGGTGCGAGTGCTCCAAGACGGCAAGGAGATTCCTCACGAAGAATCCGGCGGATACACGGCCTTCGCATTGGACGTTGCTGAAGGAAAGACGCACACGTTTTCCATTCAAGATCGAAACTGACAAGTTGCCGCGAGAGGCGAGGTTTTATTTGTAGTTGATCGGCCCCGTGTCAAACCGGCCTTGGGCCGCCGGCCTGCCGGTGGATGCGGCGAAGGCGGTCTGCTAAACCATTGAACGAGGAGACGGACGATGACAGCCGATGAGCGTGGAAATTTGCAGACTCGCAAGGCGCGTTTTCTTACTGCCATCCGCGGCGGGCAACCGGATCGGGCGCCGATGTTCGATTTCCTCTTCCAACAGCCGCTGTACGAGGAGTTGATCGGACATCGGCCGGGGACCTACAACGCCCGCGACGCCGTGGCGTGGCGCTGGCGCTGGACCACGACGCCGTGTGGCTGCCTTTCGGCGGATTCAACGGCTTCCTGCCGAAGTTTCTCGACGCGAACACCTACGTTGACGAATGGGGCACGACCTATCGCCACAATGACGCGTCTTGGCCGATCGATGCGCCGATCGATTATCCGATCAAGTCGCGGCAAGACCTCGCCCGCTATCGGCCGCCCGACCCGACGCTGCCGGGCCGAACCGCGGAACTGGAGGCGTTCTGGGAGGCCGAGCACGACGACTTGGCGCTCACCGGCGGCGTCACCGGCCCGTTCATCACCTGCTGGCTCCTGATGGGTTACGAGCGCATTTGCTATGCGCTCTACGACGATCCCGACATGCTCGTCGAGATATTCAAACTCTCCAACGCCTTCAACATGGAGGCGGCCCGCCGCTGCGTTGAGGCGGGTTGTCACGCGCTGTGGGTCTCCGACGACCTCGGCGACAGTTCGCACGGGTTCTTGAAGCTCGAACACTTCCGCGACCTCTACTTGCCCTATCTGGCGGAGCTGGTCGGCTATGTGGACAGCCTGGGGGCGCCGGCGCTGCTGCACAGTTGCGGCCATTTCACCGATTATCTGCCCGATCTGGCGCAAACGAAAATCGCCGCCATCCATCCCCTGCAACGGACGGCGGGCATGGACCTCGGCTGGGTCAAGGAGCATTACGGCAAGCGATTCTGCATCATTGGCAACATCGATTCTTCGCGGACCCTGCCCTTCGGCACGCCGGCCGACGTCGCCGCGGAGGTGCGGGAGGCGATCGACATCGCCGCGCCGGGCGGCGGCTACGTTTTGGCCTCGGACCACTCGTTGCACGACGGCATTCCCCTGGAGAACATCCGCACAATGTTCCGAGTCGGCCGCGAGTATGGAGGCCGCTGCCGCGTTGACGCGTAAGCGGTGGAATGCAATGGGACAAGCGGAGCGAAATCCCATGGCAAGGTTCCGCGAAACGAA
The DNA here is from genome assembly GCA_963791075.1 of uncultured Planctomycetia bacterium. Taxonomy (GTDB): domain Bacteria; phylum Planctomycetota; class Planctomycetia; order Pirellulales; family Thermoguttaceae; genus CAWBRF01. The sequence goes on along the minus strand of CAWBRF010000030.1, from coordinate 40,333 downwards.
CCGGCGGGGACTCCGCTTCGCGCATCCCCGCCCCTGCGAAAAAGAGAAAGGGTTCTCATGATGAGGCGAATGTTGAAGGCGTTGGCGAACGGCGTTGCGATCGCGTTCTGCTGCGCGCTGGCCGCGTCGGCGTCGGGCCTGATCGGCCCCGCGAAGGCGGAGGAAGGCCCCGATCCGATCTTCGAGAAGCCGGAGCCGGTGACCATGGCCGAACTGGCCAAGCGAACCACGCCGGGAGTCTCCGCCTTGGAGGTCAGCGATTACGCTCCCGGACACTACCGGGGCGCGTTGACGCCGAGTCCGCCGCACGCCGACGGGAATGCGAAGAAGGCGGTGGTCGTCTTTTGGAAAGACCATCCCCAGCGGTTCGTCTTCAGTCACGAGGCCAGCTACTGTCCGATTCTGGAGTTGCCCAACGGGGCGGCCATGTGCGACCAGTTCTTCGAGGGCAACCTGGGCGAAGCCGAACTGATGAATAACTTGGGGCGAAAGGAGAGGAACAGTTTCGTGGATGTCATTCAGAGCGGGCCGCAGCGCGTTTGGGTGCGGTGGACCTATTTTGCGGTCAACGCGGGCAACGATACGCAACCTCGCTTGCGGGGGACGGAGGACTATTTCGCCTATCCGAACGGGCTGGTCCTGCGGCGGATGACTTACGAGAGTCTTATCCCGGACGATGTCGTCGGCTACAGCACGCAACCGGTCGAGTTGTTCGGCGTGCTGCCGGCGGGTTCGCTGGTCAAGGACCTCTTCCCGCGCGACGCCAAACATGGAGATTATCACACGCTGGCCGCGCTCGATCTGTACAGCGATCGGCGATACGACATCTACTGGGGCGAAAAGGGCGAAGTCCGACGCCGCGGCGACGACGCCGCGATGGCGGCCATCGCGCGGTCGCCGGGTTGCGCCCTGGTGATGCCGTTCAAGGATCGGCTGCTCTTCGCCGCGATGGGCGACGCCAGCGGTTTTCCGCCGGGGAAGAACCAGTTCGTCAACCATTGCACGCCGGGGGCCGAAGGCGGTTCCGGTTGGGGCACGGGACTCTGGGACCACTGGCCAATCGGTTGGCTCAACTCCCAAGGCAACAACTGGAAGCCAGGATCGCCGTATGCTTACAGCTTTGGATCGATCGGGCAGTTCTTCGTCCCGGAAGGGAAACGACTCAAGTCGTTCTGGAAGGACTACTCGGAATACTGCAAAGACATGAAATTCAACCGCTGGACGGCGCGCCGGGTGTTCTATGTGTTGCTCGGTTCGGCCGCCAACTGGGACGATATTCGCCGCGTCGGCCGCAATTGGCTCGACAAGGGGAAGGAGTGCGCACGGCCGAAAAGCATTGCCGACCTGAAATAGACCTACTCCCATATTGGGCGAATTCACGAAGTCCTTGCCGACGCCGGGGCGTTGCGGCATGGTCGTCCGAATCGAAGCGAGCGATCGTCGGCCAGTGAGGGCGACATGGGATGCGTCTGCGGGCGTTTCACCGCACGTTTTTCCACCAAAGATAGGATCCCGCCTTATGAAGACTTTTCATGCAACCTCGCGCAGTTTTCCACTGTGCCTTGTCGTCGTCGCAGTTCTCTGTGGCCGAACTGCAATCGCCGCAGGGCCGGCCGGCGAGGCGCCCGCTCCCAAGGACGTCCTCTTCCTTATCCCCCATACGCATTGGGAGGGCGCGGTCTTTGAAACCCGCGAAGGCTACCTCAAGATCGGGCTTCCCAACATCCTGCGGGCGCTGAAGCTGCTCAAGGAGCATCCCAACTACCGCTTTGTCCTCGATCAGGCGTGTTACGTGAAGCCCTTCCTGGAGCGATATCCGGCGGAAGAGGCTGCTTTCCGCAAGTTTGTCAATGAAGGCCGGCTGGCCATCGTCGGCGGCACGGACGTGATGCCCGACGTGAACATCCCCAGCGGCGAATCGTTCGTCCGCCAGAATGCTCTACGGCAAGGGATACTTTCGCAAGAAGTTGGGCGTGGACGTGACCGTCGGCTGGCAGCTCGACACGTTCGGACACCATGCGCAGATGCCGCAGTTGTTGAAGTTGGGGGGCTATAAGTCGTTCTGGATCCAGCGCGGCGCGGCCGACGACAACACGCCTTCGGAGTTCTTGTGGGAAGGGATCGATGGCTCGCGGATTCCCACGTTTTGGCAGGCGCGGACGTACGTATGGCTTTACGGCTCGCCGCACGACTTGCCCGGCTTCACCGCTTTCTTCAAGTCGCGGTTCGCCGGCCTGGCCCCCTACGCGCGAGGATATGGCCGGGTGGGGTTGGAGGGAGCCGATGTCACTCCGCCCGAGGAGCACGTGCCGGCGCTGGTCGAGCAGTTCAACCGCCAGCCAAATGCACCCTTCGAGTTGAGGATTGCCGTGCCCACCGATTTCGAGGCATTGGTGGCCAAACGCCGCAATCCGCCGGTCGTCGCCGGCGAGCTCAATCCCATTTTTCAGGGGGCCTACAGCAGCCGCATCGAGCTGAAACAGCGGACCCGCGAACTCGAACGGCTGCTTACCATGGCGGAGAACCTTGGCGTGCTGCTGAATTGGCGCGGCGCGAAGACCGACGGCGAACTCCTCTGGCAGGCGTGGGAGCCGATGCTCTTCAATCAGACCCACGACCTGATGTCCGGCGTGATGAACGAGCGCGTGTACGAAGACACGCTCCGCGGCTACGATCGCGCAAAACAAATCGCCGACGCCGAGGTTGAGGCTCGCTTGCGGCTTCTCTCGGCGGCGATCGACACGCAGGGCGACGGCATCCCGCTGACGGTGTTCAATATGCTGGGTTGGCCGCGGACGGACATCGCCGTAGCCGACGTGGATTTCGCCGCCGACAACGTCATGGGATTGGGCCTGGCGGGGCCCGAGGGGAAGCCGGAAAAAGTGCAATTGGTCAACAGCGAGCGGAAGGCGGCGGGCGGCCTCCGCCGCGCCGAGATCGCCTTCGTCGCCCGCGATGTTCCCGCAATGGGGTACGCCGTCTATCGGCTGCTGCCCCTGCGGACGCCTGCCGCGGCGGCCGCCGAGGCGGCGAATGAATCGGCGATCGAGAATGAATACTACCGGATTGAATTCGACCCGTCCGGCGGCGCCATCGCCCGCCTGCTGGTCAAGACCGACCATTGGGAAGCCCTTCGCGGTCCCGGCAACGTCGTCGCGCGCGAGCAGGATCGCGGCGATTTGTGGGAACTCTATCGGACGCTCAACGGCGCGCAGCTCCTCACGATGAAAGAGCGGCATCCGCCGCCCGGGCCGGGTAAGGCCGTCTTCAGCGGCGAACAGGCCGGCCCGCCGGGCACGGTCAGCCGCGGGCCCGTCTTCGCGGAGTTCAAGGTCTCGCATCCGTTCGGCAAGAAGGGCCGCTTCGCTTCCGCCGTCCGCCTGTACACGGGCCTGCGGCGGATCGACATCCGCACGCAGTTGGTCAACGACGAGACGTTCGTCCGCTATCGCGCGCTGTTTCCCACGTCGATTCGCGGGGGCCAAAGCGTCCACGAGATTCCCTTCGGCGCCCTCCGGCGGCCCGACGGGATCGAGTTGCCGGCGCAGAATTGGATCGACTATGGCAACGGCCGGCGCGGCCTGGCGCTGTTGAACCGCGGCTTGCCGGGCAATAATGTCGCCGACGGCACGATGATGCTCTCCCTGCTGCGGAGCACGCGGATTGTCAGCTACGGCGGCGACAGCGGCGGGTATGTCCCGGGCTCCGACTCCAGTTTCGAATTGAACAAAGAATTGACCTTTGACTACGCCCTCGTTCCTCATGCCGGCGATTGGTGCGCGGCGGGCGTTTATCGCGAAGGGTGGGAGTTCAACCATCCGTTGGTGGTCTGCGCGGCGGCGGCGCACCCCGGCGCATTGTCCAAGCGATGGGGATTCCTCGAAATCGTCCCCCAAAACATCGTGCTCTCATCGCTCAAGCCCGGCGCGGACGGAACCGCGGTGCTGCGGATGTACGAAGCGGCCGGCCAGCCAACCACTGCGAAGATTCGGCTTTCTGCTGCCGCGGCGGCGGCCGAGGAGGTCAACCTGATGGAAGACCTGGGCAAAAAACTGACCCTGGCCGGCAATTCGTTGCAAGTCGCTTTCCGGCCCTTTGAAATCAAAACCATCAAGTTCCGACTTCAATGAATCTGTGCGCCGATTGAAAGGCCGTGAGCCGCGTGCTGGCATGGAAAGAGCAATGCCGCTCGGAGCGCATGTATGCGGAATCGGAATGAGAAATGCCTGAAGGCGATTTTGGAGTTGAACCGATGCGAACATCAATGATTTTTGCGACGCTGCTCCTGGGTCTCACGACAAGTCGCCTGACAGCGGGCGAGAACGCCCCGCTTCCCATGGCGCCCAGCGCAGCCTGGACGGTGGACAGGTCGAACACGGCCGCGTATTGCGACTGGCTTCAACTTGGGCCGGAGTTCCGCCCGGAACTGCGGAGCGTCCTGTGCAGCGAGGCGGGAAACTTGCAGTACTGGATTCGCGTGCCCAAGGGCGCGCGGGGAACGATCGCGGTTGCCGTGGGCGAGGCGTCTTGGGCGGAACCCGGCCGCCGACTGATGGACATCCTCATCGACGGCCGCGTCCGCGCCAGCCGCATCGATCCGATCGCCGTCGCCGGCGGCAAGCACCGTCTGGCGGTGATCGCTTGCGCGGCGGAGGACCTCGACGGCGACGGCATGTTGCACGTCCAGATCGTCGCCTCGAAGGATTCCCCCGACCGCGTGACCCTGGACGCTGGACTGTGGTGGTTCGCCGGGCGGACCCTTTCCGCGCAGCAGGCAGCGAAATTGGCCCGGCTCGATTGCAATTTGAAGCCCGACCTGTTCATCGCTCACGCTCTTGATTTGTCGCCATGGCGGGAGCGGTTCGCCGGGCGGATCCAGACGGAAGACCCGAAGCTCAACGCGCTGGTCGAGTCGCTTTACGAGCGCTGCGTTTGGGGGTCCCTGCGCGAGCCGCGTCTGCCGGCGCTGCCCAACAGGTGGTTCACCGGCGGCGGAGGCTACGTGGGCCAATGGCTCTGGGACGCGATGTTCGTATCGACGGCCTTTGCCCCTCTGGACGACGACGCGACGATCCGCGGCGTGTTCGACAACTACTGGCACACCATCGACCACAACCCGGAGGCGCCCAAGGGCTCGTGCCGTTACGGCATGGTTCCCAACTTCCTCGGCCCTTGGCCGCCCTTGGGCTATTCGCAGATTCCGATCCTCGGCTGGGGCTGCCGGATGGTCTACCGCCAGACCAACGACCGGGTGCTGGTCCAGCGCGCCCTGCCCTACCTCGTCCTCTTCGACCAATGGTACTCCTCCGAGCGAGACGTTCGACGGCGATGGGCTGATCGAGTTCGGCGCCTACAAACCGATCGGCAAATGGGACATGCTGCAGACCGCCCGCTTCGAGACCTTCGACTACCATCCGCCGATGGACGACATGAAACTCACCCCGCATCCGAAGCGGGCGGGGAGCGGCCCCTGGTACGGCAACGTGGAAGGGGTGGAACAGACCTGCTTCCTGCTGATGAGCGAGGAGGCGATCGCCGACCTGGCCGAGGAGTTCGGCAAGAAGGAGTTGGCGGAGAAGTATCGGGGGATTGTCGCCTGGCGAATCAAGGCGGTGCAAGAGAAAATGTGGGACCCGAAGACGCAGTTCTTCTACAGCCTCGATCGCGACAGCCACGCAAAGATTCCCGTGCGCACCATCCAAGGCTTCCTCACGCTGACCTGCGGCGCGGCCACGCGCGAGCAGGCCGCGGCATTGGTGAGGCAGTTGCAAGACCCGAAGCAGTGGTGGGCCGCCTTCCCCGTGCCCACCGTGGCCATGGACGATCCCAAGTTCGGCGCCGAGGCGATGTGGTGCGGCGACATGTGGCCGGCGACCACGTACCTGGTGGCCTGCGGGCTGCATCGCTACGGCTTCCACGACGCGGCTCGGCAGTTGGCCGATCGCATGCGGCGGCTGATTGCCGCGCACGGTTTGAACGAACGCTACAACGCCAAGACCGGCGGCGCCCATCGGCGATCCCGGAGTCGCCATGACCTGCTCGGCGTGGCTGCTGCTGGTCCAGAGCTTATACGGCGTGCAAGACGACTTCCGCACCATTCTCGTTCCCGCCGGCGCGAAAGGCCGACGACTTCGCTTGGGCAAGCTCGAAGTTTCTTATCCGGAAGAGGACGTTGTCGAACTCCGCTCGGCGTTCAATCGCCAATTCCGGGTGGTCTTCGCCGGCACAGCGGGACCGCTGAGGCCGGCATTGAAATGCGACGGTCGGCTATTGCAGGCCGGAGCCTTCAAAGTGGAAGACGGCGCGGTCGTTTTCACGGCTCAGGCGGGACGAACGTATACCCTTCGGCGGTCCGATAAATCATAGCCGCACGCGGCCACAAGAATCAGCCGACGCGCAAGCGCCGCTGCCGGTTGATGTTCGCGCGTCGCGTGAACTGCGCCTTCCCTCCGACCAGGAAGCAGTCTGGAAACACAAGCAGCGAGACTTGGCTGTCGCGGCCTCATTTCGCAGCGCGGAACACGGCGATTTCCGACAAGCCGGCGTTCTGCGTCGTTGGACTGACGCCGGTAATAAACACTGCCACCCACTTGACGGTTTTGGGCGTGAATTTCACTTCGATCCCTTTCTTGGCGTCATTGGGAAGCGGGCCGACGGGAATGGTCGTGCCGTCGCTGAACACCAGCAGCGACGAGGTCGCCTGGTCTTTTTCGTTGGGCCGATCGAAGAGCCAAACGCGGTCGATCTTTTGCGGCGCCCCCCAATTCAGGCGAATCATCGCCGTGTCCTTTTCACCCCGGCTCGCCCATTCCTGTTCGGGATGATTCGGAGCGCCGCCGACGAGGCCGTCAACCGCGCCTTGCGGCGAATAACCCTCGCTGGTGGAACTGGCCGTCGCCACCGTGCCTCTCTTCCACGCGAGGTTGTCTTCGCCGTCCAGAGGGCTCGGCGGCGGAGACGGCGGCGGAGCGGGATCGCCCGGCGCAAGGATGTTCACCTCTTGGAGACTCATGCAATAGTGTGCGCCCGCCGGCCGATTGCGAATGCGGACTTGGCCGCCGTCAATCGTGAAGTTGTTCGCGTAGCACAGCCACAGCGTCCGCCCGTCGCGACCGATGAACTTCGACGGAATGTTGACAAAATACGCCTGCTCGCCGAACCGCTTCATATAGGTCAACAGCTTCCAGGGACCGGTGATCTGATCGGACTCGAGAAGGTACGTGTTGAAATAGCCGATGGTCTTGCCGGCGTCGAGGACGCACAGGATGTACTTTTTCAACGGGGCGTCGTAGGTCATCGTCGCGCAGCCCATGTTGTCGCGCCAGACGGCCACCGGCTTGATCTTGGCGAAATCGTGAGACCAGACGGCGGCCCCGGCGGCGTCGCGGCCGGCGAAGAACTCATACTTCGACGCGTCGTTGATGTTTTCAATGCTGGGCGTCGTGCGGAACAAATAAATCTCGTCGCCCGTGCCCCAACTGTCGTAGCCGAAGCGGCGGTTCTTGCCGTCCGATGCCCCGTGGGCGACGAAATACGCCTTGCCGTCGGGCGAATGCTCCATGTTCCTGCCGAAATCGACGACGTGCGGCGAGCCGATTTTGATCGGCTCGCCCTTCAAGGCGCGCTCGCCGAACAGCGGCTTCGCCGGCGTGCACGGCGTGTCCGTCCAGGTCTTGCCGAAGTCGGTCGAATAGCGGAAGCCGACAAAGGGCCCCAGCCACGGCCAATTGTAGAGAATGCCGTCGTGCTCTTCGAAGGGAGCCTTCAGGCAGTACGTCCCGTAGTACCACACGCCGTTGTACACCAGGCTGCCGCACGGATATCGGCCTTCGTAAGGGGAAGGGTCTCCCTTGAAAACGCCCGCGTTGACGATCCTCAATTTCATCGGATCGTCGCCGAGAATGGCGGCGTGTCCCGTGGTCGGATTGCCGCCGTACGAGTTGGACTTCACGCCGTTCACTTCGCCGTCGGTCCAGGGAGAGTACATATTGCCGTCGGCAGCCCAAGACGGATACCAGGTGTCGGCGCCGCCGTACTCCGCATGACGTCCGCTGAACCGCAGGCATTTGAGAGTCTCCGAGGGCGGGAAGGGACAACCGGCCGGCGGCTCCGACGGCCAAACGCTGCCCGGCGCAAGACGGCCGGCGGCGGCGGGGCGTCGATCTCCCGCTGCTGGACGGCCGCCCGGCCAGGGGAAGAAATCGTCGCCATCAGGCCAAACAGCAAGAGAAAACGCGTACGCATGACGGCGCTCCGCAGCAAAGGATTGGCGGGTTGTTTTTGTGGACGCGGCGATGCGCGGCAGGGTTGCAGGCGGGAAATTTGGCGCGCCGATGGCCAGCGCAGCGGCCGCATCCATCGTACTCGTTCGCGATGCGGGAGTCAACCGCCGCGGATTGTCAACGGCAAAACTCAACAAAATAAGAGGGTGATCGTTTTCTCTCATCGCGAACCGCCCCTATCCCCGGAAGTCCAGCAATTGCTTTCGACAATCCGCCGCCGCCTGCCCGGGGATCGCCCCGCGGCAAGCCTCTTCACGACCGGCTTGGAAACCAGCGCGCGGATGTTTTCCGGCGGGATGCCGTCGTGCAAGCCGTGTTTGTCTTGGGCGTTTCATCGCTTCCTCTTTTGAGAATCCAAGTGCAGCCAGAACCGCCCGATCTCCTCCAGGGTCTTGTCCTTCGTCTCGGGAAACGTCAGCCAGACAAACAGCGAGCAACCGAGGCAGATGCCCATGAAGATCAGGAACGTGCCGCCGGGGTTGCCGAACGCCGTCTTGAATTTGTCGAGGATCACGGGAAAGACGTTGACCGTGACATAGGAGGCGGTGAACATGGCCAGGGTGCACAGCGACATGGCCTTGCCGCGGACGCGGTTGGGAAAGATCTCCGAGAGAATCACCCAACTCAGCGGAGCCAAGGTGAGGGTAAAAGCCCCGGCGGCGACAAACATCCCGGCCAACGTCACTACGGTCGGCATGGCGTAGGTGAAACGGAGAAACATCAACAGGTGCCCGGCCGCCATGCCCATCGTGCCCACAATGAGGATCGGCCGGCGGCCGAACCTGGCCGTCGAGCCAGAAGGCAATCACCGTGCAGAGCGTGATCCAGGCGGTGAGATACACGCTGTTGAGGATGGCGTCGGGGGCGTGGGTGATTCCCGCTTCCATGAACAGCGTCGGCGCGTAGAGCAGGATCATGTTTACGCCATTGATCTGCGAGAGGACCATCAGCACGAGGCCAAGGACCAGGGCGATCCGCACGCCGGGCCGCCATAACTCGCGGAAGCCGCCGGATTCCTCCGCCAACCCGTCGCGGATCTCCTCGATCTCCCGCTGGGCTTGGGCCGCGCCGTTGATCCACGTCAACACCTCCAAGGCGCCCTGGTAGTCGCCGCGCGCGGCCAGCCAGCGTGGACTGCGGGGGATGAAGCACAGCCCGAAGAGCAAGATTCCCGACGGCAGGGCCATCGTCGCAAACATCCACCGCCAGTGCCCGCCGAAGGAAAACAGGTAGCTCACGTAAACCGACAACGACAGCCCGATGACGATCGCCAACTGGTTGACCACGACCAGGCGCCCGCGCAAGCGGGCGGGCGCCAATTCGGCGATATACATCGGCGACACGGTCGAGGCCAGCCCGACGCCAATCCCTCCCACGAACCGCCAGACGCTAAAGTCGATCATGCCGCGGGCCAGCGCGCTGCCGATGGCGGATGCCATGAACAGAGCTGCCGACAACAGCAATGCCTTGTTGCGGCCAAAGCGGTCGGCCAGCCAAACGCCGGCCAACGGGCCGAACGGGCAGCCGAGGATCGCGCTGCCCGTGACCGCCCCCACCCAAAACGGCGAAAGGCTCCACTCGGCCTTCAAAAAAATAATCGCCCCGGAAATCAGCGACAGATCGTAGCCAAAGAGAAATCCACCCACCGCGGCGACAAACGTGATCATGTAAAGATAACCCATGCGTATCGGCCGTTCGCTCTGGGGCGGGGCAACCAGCGTTTGCATCACGTGTCTCCTTGAAATCGAGAACCTCGGTCGGGATCATTGCGGACGGCAGTTCGACAACGACTCTTCGTAGCGCCGCTGGCGCTGGGGATCGGGCCGGTAAAGCGGACCCAGGCGGACCCAGCCAGCGGCGGTTTCCGCGACCGCACCGCCGGCCCGCGCCGACTCCGCGAAGATGGCGGCGCCCAGGCTGGTCGGCTCCGGGCACTGCGTGGCGCGGACGGGAATGCCCAGCACATCGGCCTTGATTTGCAGCCACAGCGGGCTTCGCGCCGCGCCGCCGGCGGAGCGGATCTCTTCCGGACGGCTCGCGCCGGAGATCGCCGCCACTTGCTCGCCCAGCGCCGCCGCCACCGCCTCGAGGATGCAGCGCACGGCGTGGCCGGACGAGTGGCGCGCCGTCCAGCCGCGAAAAACGGCCGCCACAGTGCTCGGCGGCGCGTCGGTCGCAAGCGTCAGCCCGCCCGCGCCAGGCTCGACCTCGGCGGCCAGCGCCGTCAGCGCGTCGAAATCCGGCCGCTCCGGCAGCAGATCGCGATACCATTGCAGATAGTTGGCCGAGACCTCGCCGAAGGCCATCCGCCAATACTGCCCGGGGACAAAGCCGGGCCCCTGGAACACCGCGGGCCCCAGGTCCGCGGCGAAGCCGTTTGCCGGTCGGACTGTGGCCAAGACCGTGCCGGTCGTCTCGGAAATCAACCCCGGCGTCACATTGCCCGCGCCGACTGCGCCGGCGTACTGATCGAGGCAGCCGACGACGAAGCGGCAGGCGGGCGGCAGGCCGAATCGCGCCGCGGCCGCGGCGGAAAGCGGTCCCAGGTCCGTTCCCGCGCGGACGATCTCCGGCAGCCAGCGGGGATCAACTTCCAAGCGAGCGAACATCGACGGCCACCACTGGCAAGCGTGGATATCGACCATCGCGGTGAGCCCGGCCGCGCCCGCCTCGGAGACATGCCGGCCCGTCAGCAGCAGAGTCAAGTAATCGCCGATCAGGCAGAGCCGGCGGGCGCGGCGCCATGCTTGCGGCTCGTGACGGCGGAGCCAGAAAAGCTTGGCCAACATGAACTGGAAGTTCACGCCGGGGACGCCGGTGGTCGCCGCAAGCGACGGCGACTCGCGGCAAGCGAGAATCTCCGCCTGCATGTCGATCGCCCGCCGGTCAGACCAGAGAATGATCGGCGTCAGCGGCTGGTCGCCGCCGTCGAGCAGCAGGAAGCTGTTGGTTTGCGTCGCGAAGCTCATCGCCGCGACGTCGGCCAGCCCTCCGGCCCCGGCGGCCAGTTCCGCGACGCCATCGACGATCACCCGTTGGAAATCATCGGCCGGCAATTCCAGGCGTCCCTCCTGGGGACGTCGCAGGGCGGGGCGCGGCGAGCCAGGCCGCACAACTGCCCCGCGCCGTCGAACAGCGCGAACTTGAAACAGCTTGTGCCGAGGTCGATCGCCAGGGTTTTTGCCATGGACTTCACTCGCTCCCCTCGGCGGCGAGCAGTTCCAAAGCCGCTTCGACAAACATCTTTCCCGCCTCCGGGCGGAAGATCGCGGTGAGCGATTCATAGCAGCCTTGCGCGGCCGCTTCCGGCGTGACAATGTACCCTTGCAGCTCCCCGTTGACCAGGCTCGCGACGAACACCCTCCGCGGACAGCGGCGCTTGATCTCCAATCCATACTCCGCAAACAATTCGCCGGGCAATCCGGCCAAAAAACCGTCGCCGATTCGCAGGACCTGGATTTCGATCGGGCGATAGTCGCCGATCGTTTGTGCGATCGCGCCGCGTTGCTGCAATCGCGCCAGCGCGAGCGTCCCTTCCGCGCCGAAGACCGCGCACTCCGCCGTGCGAATTTCCGCCGGCCTGGCCCGCTCGCGTTGAAGCCGTTGATGCTCGCAGCGGCATTGGGCCAAAATCGCCTGCGCCTCCGCCGGCGGCGGCACGTCGCGCGGCGGCGGATCGACCGTGCGGAGCATTCCGCGCAAGGGAACGTCGCCGCGAAAGTCCGCGGCCGCCAGTCGCTCCAAGCTGGCGGCGACCGCCCGGCCCAGTTGCCGGCCGATCCGCTCCGCCTCGGCAAACGTCTGCCCGTGGACGAAGAACCGCGGGCTTTGATTGCCGCTGGGCCCCATGTGATAGAGAACGGCCAAATTCTCGCCGAACGTCTCGCGAAGTTGCCGCCGCGTGTAATTCGGGAAATCCGCCGAAACCAGCGTCGAGTCTTCGTGCAGCACCGTGGGGTGCATGCCGTAGACAATCGCCGTCGCCAGAAGCGAACCGCCGCCGCGCGGCCGGACCGCCAGAATGCCCGCCTCCGGATCGGTCGCACCATCGGCCGTGTGGCGGTTTCCGCCCACGCCGCGAGCATCGGCCGAAGTCCAGGCGATTTCCGCGGGCGTCGCGTCTGCGGCCGCGCGGGCCGCCGCTTCCACGACTCGTTCCCTGAGCAACTGCAAGTATCCGGCATCCGGCGGAGAGGCCGTCGGGTCTTCGCTCCAGGCCAACAGCCGCGTGGTCGTCGGGCCGGAATGTGTGTGCGTGCAACTAATGAATACGCGCTGTTCGGGAATGGCGATCCGTTGGGCCACGGCGCGGCGGAGCGATCGCGCCGTGGGAGGATCGACGAAGAGAAGATCCAGCGCGATCAGCGCGACGGCGTCCGAACCGTTTTCCAGGTGCAGCACCGAGGCCAAGAGCGGATCGTGAATCCCTGTGGCGACCCGGGCCGCGTGGGGATAGCCGAACAGCGGCGCCGGCAATGCCGGGTTGATGGGGCTGACTGCGGTTCCCGCTTTGAGCGTCATGCTTGCTTCTTTCGGGCCTTGATAATGCGAACCCCGGATTTTTTCAGCGCGGCGACCAGTCCGCGGTCGGCCGTCGCGTCGGTCACGAGTCCCGCCCAATCCTTGAGCCGGCCGAACCGCCATAAGGCGGTCTTGCCCAGCTTGGAGTGATCCGCGACGACGAACACCCGGTCGGCGGCGGCGGCCATCTTCGCGAGCAAGTGGGCGACCTCGGGGGACTGGTTGTAGACGTTTCCGCGGGCGTCGATGCCGTCGGCCCCGATGAAGGCGACTTCCGCGTGCAGGGTCTGAAGGTTGGCCTCGGTCAGCGCGCCGGCCAGATCGGGAGATCCGGCCCGCAGATACCCGCCTAAGAGCAGCACGGCGATCTCCGCGTCGTACTGGAGCTGGCTGGCAATCGGCAGCGACGTGGTGACGACCATGAGGTTCTTCTTGCCCTTGAGTTGACGCGCGACGGCCAACGTGGTGGTGCCCGAGTCCAAGAGCACGGATTGCCCGTCCTCGACGATGGCGGCGGCGGCTTCGCCGATCGCCGTCTTTGCCGTCTCCTGTTCCTCGGCCCGCTTGAGAAAGTCAAATTCGAAACTGATTCGCTCGGCCATGGCGGCTCCGCCATGGGTGCGGATGACCTTGCCTTGATCGGCCAAGGCTTGCAGGTCGCGGCGGATCGTCATTCCGCTCACGTTGAACTGTGCGGCCAATTCGTTGACGAAGCACTCGCCGTTTTTGCGCAATCCGCGCGCCGATCCGCTCCAATCGCGTCTGTTGGCTTGCGCCGGGCACAGGACTTTCCTTCCATCGTGTCATTCAGGCGGGACTTTTACAAGGCTCCACGTTCAACCGTGGCCCGGCGATCGTGCGAGGCCAACGCCGCGGTGAACAGGCGGTGGCTCAGGGCGGTTTCCTCCGGCGTGACGCAACCGGCGAGCGGGCGCGGCGGCCGGCCGTGCTCCAATTCGTACAGGAAGGCGGCCCACATCTGCAGAATCGCGTCGGAAAAGCCGAACTCGAAGATTGCGCCGGTGATGGCTCTTGAAGGCCGTCTCGTGGCCCATGTCGATCGCGGCCCCAGACCTGTTCGCCGCCGCTGTAGCTCGAGCACTTCCAGCCGTTTGGGATTCTTCGTCGAGAAGCGCGCCGAGGCCCGCGTGCCCAGGACTTCCAGGTACCAGGTGTTTCGTCTCGCCGGGCGCGATCCGCTGCGTCTTGAGCGTCATCGGAAACGCTTCGCCGGCGTGCCGGGTCGGCCGCGTCGCACAGCAGCGTGGCGTTGTCCCAAGTCTCGCAGGGCGCCGGCCCGCCGCGGCCGTCGGGCCGCTCGGTGACGATGTTCGAGAGCACGGCGCGGACGTTCCGCGGAATCCAACCGGCGCGAAACGGCACGTGGCAGACGTGCATCCCCAGGTCGCCCATGCAACCGTACTCACCGTTGAACTGAACCATCCGTTTCCAGTTGATCGGTTTGCCGGGATCGAGGTCGCTGGAGTGCAGAAAGCCGGCGTTGACCTCGATGATCCGCCCGAAGGCCGCCGGCCTCGATCATCCGCCCGATCCGCTGCACGGCCGGAAAGAAGGGAAACTCCGACGAGCAGCGCACGAAGACCTCGGGATGCTCGGCGCGGCAGGCCAGGATCGCGTCGTTGGCCGGCCGGTCGATGCCGAACGGCTTCTCGCCCATCAGGTGCTTTCCCGCCGCGATGGCCGCGCAGTAGATCTCCTCGTGCAGATGGTGCGGCACGGCGCAGTACACGGCGTCCACCGTCCGGATTGGCCAACAGCGCGCGGTAGTCCTGCATCGGCTTGCCGGATCGAGGGAAAATGCTCGCGTGTACCAGGCGTGCAGGGCCGCGTCCGTGTCGCAGATCGCCGACGATCTCGCGGCCGCACGTCCATCTCCGGCAGGTGGCACCACCGCGCCGCGGCGCTGGCGAACTCCCGGCCCATCAGGCCGCAGCCGATGATCGCCGAAACGAACGCGTTTTCATGGACTTATTGCGACATTACCGCATCCCAATTCCTTTTGCGTCTCCCCGATGGCCTCGTCGATGATGTCCAGCCCCTTGAGCAACGTCGTCGTCGTCCATGACGATCGGCGGGCTCATGCGGAGGATGTGGCCGGCGGGAATCCAGGCCAGGCCCTTGCGGAAGGCCTTCTGGTAAACCAATTCGCCCGCCTTGTCGAAAGGCTCTTTGCGTCCGGCGGTCCTTGACCAGCTCGATCCCCATCAGGCAACCCTTGGCTGCGGACGTCGCCGACGATCGCATGCTCGGCTCTTCATCTGCTCCATGCGCCGTTGGGCAAGCTGGCCCAGGTGCAGGGCATGTTCGAGCAGGTTCTCTTCCTCGATCACCTCGGTCGAGGCCAGCGCCGCCGCACAGGCCATCGGGTTGCCGCCGTAGCTGCTGGAGGCGGAAATCTTCTCGAAACTCTCCCGGTACGGCTCGCGCACGGCGACGCAGGTCACGGGAAACCCGTTGCCAAACCCCTTGCCGATGGCGACGACGTCGGGCACCACGCCCCAATGCTCCATGCACAGCCACTTGCCCGTGCGGCCCCAACTGGTCAGCACTTCGTCGGCCATGAGCAGAAGATTCTTCCGGTCGCAGAACTTGCGCAGCTTGGGGAAGAAATCGTCCGGCGGCATGACCGAGCCGGCCCAGCCCTGGATCGGTTCGAGCACGAAGCCGGCCACGTCGCCCACCGTGGCCTTCTCGATGTACTCGTCGTAGAAGGCCAGATACTGGTCGGTGTCGATGGTGCCGTCGGGCTTGGTCCACAGCGGCCGATAAGGATCGGGCCGAGGGACCATGTGGGCGCCGGGCATCCGCACCCGGCCGTAGACCTGCGAACGGATCTGCGCCAGCGACACGGCGCCGTAGGTCTTGCCGTGAAAATCGTTGAAGCAGGAGAGCATCTCGTTGTGTCCCGTGGCCGCCCGCAACACGCCGCATCCCCGCCTCGACCGCCGCCGTCCCCGCATCGTAGAACTGAAAGCCGGTGAAGTCGCCGGGAAAGACCTCCGCCAGCTTCTCCACCAACTGGGTCTTGATCGGCGTGGTGAAGTCATGGGCGTTCATCAACTGGTGCGCGTGCCGGGCGATCGCCTCGCTGATCTTCGGGTGGCAGTGCCCCAGGGTGGTCACGTAGATGCCCGACGAGAAGTCGATGTAGCGGTTGCCGTCCACGTCAACGAGCACGCATCCTTCGCCCGATTCGAAGGCGACGGGAAAAAGCTTGACCTGGCTGCTTAGTCCCTTGAAATGCCGCGTGCAGCGGCGGTGATAATCGTCCGACGCCGGACCGGGGGGAAGAACGTGCGATTTTTGGGCAGTCCTGGAGGTCCACCCTCGCCCAATCGAGGCTGGAAAACGTCGTGCTCGCCATGAGCGAAGGCTCCTTTTTGGAGATGCCCCACGTATGTTCATTTGTGTTTGACTTTGTGCATTGTACACTACTTGTTGCGCGTGTCAAGTCCCCGCGGCGAGCAGGGATTTCTCGAGGTTGCACCCGCGGGAATCGTCGCGGCGATGGTGGCGAAGTACGGCCGGGCCAACCGCATCTGGGTGATGGACCGCGGCATGATGGGCGAAGAGAACCTGAAGTTTCTGCGGGAACGGGGCGGCCAGTACATCGTGGGCACGCCGAAGGCGAAGCTGCGGCAGTTCTGCCCTCCCGCAGGTCATTGGCAGGATTCGAAATCCCGGCCATGCCCCCTGCTGGTGCGGCCACCGGAGGCGATGTAGAATCGCAGCCTGGAAGGAAGGGACAGAAGAGCATCCTCTCTGGTGGTCGGAGCGGGCAATATCTTGAGCGGGAAAGGTGAAGGAGACATCGGAATGTTGCAAAAGCGGCCGCGAGTCTGGCGTGAAACCGCAACCGCGATGGTCCTTGCGGTTTCTTGCATCGCTGCAACGAGGCACTCGGCGGCAACCGAGCCAATGAAACAGGCCATCTTTTACGGCATTACCGAAGCCGAGGTCTCCGATCCCCGGTTGTTGGAGGCGGGCATCGCCGATGTCGTCTCGCGGGGGTTCCACGGCGTCTATTTCGAATACCGCAACGTCCACTCCGGATGCATCGGCGAGCGTTTCCGCAACGCCCTAAGAGCGGGATGCAACAAAGCGCAGTCGCTTGGATTAGGCGTGATCGTCGATGGTTCATACGCCCGGCTTGCCGACGTCATGCGCGCCGATTCGCCGGAGGTGTTCTCCGACTCGCTGTTGCCTTGCCGCGTGCCGATCGAAAAGGGATGTTTCACCCTGACGTTTAGCGATGAGATCGAGCATCGTTCGATCGAGCGCTGCTGGTTGATCGAGAAGAAAACAGGCGGCGCCGCGGCCTTGCTCTGCGACGTGACGCCCCGGGTTCATTTGGCTCAAGCAGTGACCGAGGGCGGCGGTTGCGCGATGACCGAGGTCAAGGGCCGCGCCCTGGCCCGGCTGACCTATCGCCTCGACGGCGTCGAGCAGGGTGAACTGTTCGTGGTGAGCCGCCGCCGGTTTGACTATACGAGCATCGATCTAAGCCATCCCAAGTTGCGACCGTATGTCTCTCGATGGATCGCGCAGTATCGCGGACTGCCGCTCGCAGGGTTTGCCTGGGACGAGCCGCACTTCGGGTTTGCCTTCTATCGCGACAACGGCCGCGCCATCAGCGACCATCTCTACGCGGTGTTTCAGCAGCGATTCGGATGCGACCTCCGCGATCGACTTGCCGACCTCTGGTGGGATCAGCCCGACGGTCGATCGCCGCTGACAAGACTGCATTACGCCGAGCTTCTGGAGCAATCGCTGGCCGATCTGGAGGCCGACTTCGCCCGGCAGGCCAAGGAGCGGCTCGAGGGAAGCGCCGATGGGTTCATCGGCATCCATCGGACGATGCACGAGGAAACCGGCGATGATTTCTACATCGGCTGTTGCGACTATTTCCGACACAACCGCCACACTTCCGGCGGCTTCACCGACAGCGTCTTCGAACGCGAGGACTCCATGGCGACGATGCTGCAACTGGCCCGTTCCCTGGCGGCGGCCAACGGCGGACCGGCCTGGAACAACAGTTGGGGATTCCAACCGCGCGAAGTGCATCACGCCTATTACTTGCGGCTCATGGGGGCGATGCAGGTGCGTTGGCTCGGGCACATGTATCACAGTTCGTTGATGTTCGGTCCCGGTTATCCGAATCATCCCTTATGGACGACGATGAAAGAACATCTGGCCGCACACAACCAACTCTTGACCGCGCTCGACGGGGCCCGGCCGCTGCCGGATACAGCCGTGCTCTACAACTGGCGGGCGATGGCCGCCTTTCCCGACAACTATCTCCACGTCCACCGCAGGAACTTGCTTCTGCTGGGGAAAGCGTTGACCTACGCCCAAGTGCAATTCCAGTTCGTCGAACGAAACGTCGCTCGTGCGCAAGCGGGGCTGGCGACGAGTGATCGTTCCGTGGCCCGACTTGCTCCCGCCCGGCCTTCTTGCCCATCTGGAGACCCTGGGCGCGCAGGGGACGGAAGTGCTGATTTTCGGGCCGCCCGCGAAGCTGGACGCCTCGGGCCGCCCGCAGACGGCGGAGTTTTCCCGGCTCTGTGGGATTCGTCCGCAAGAGCGACCCGAAGAATTGGCGTTGAAAGAGGGCGATTCGCTGCAAGCTGGCGGCCGCACATGGCCGCTTGCGCCAATTGCGATCGAGCCGCGTTATCGCAGCAATGAAAGCAGCAGCTATCCAGACCAGTTCAAGGCTTATGCACTTGTTCCCGGCACGGATGCTGAGACCGTGGCCACGATCCAGGGGAAGCCCGTGGGCGTCCGGCACGGTCGAGTAACGTACTTCGCCACGGAATGGCCGCATTTTGCCGGGTTGCCGGAAAGTTGGATCAATCAGGACGCGACGGTCAGCACGCCTTGCGGCTGCGTGCTGTTCGCCTATCAGCGCGGCGAGGAGAAGCTTCTTGCCGGCGTCGGCCGGCAGGCCCGGCCGGTCACGGAGACGGTAAACCGGTTCGGATTCCGGTTGCGTTTGGAGAATTGCACCTCCTTCGTAGTGGGCAAGACCGGCGATCGCGCAACGGTGTTGTTCTCGGAAGGGAAGGTCGAGGCACAATAGCAAGAGGCCCCGCTGGATAAGCATTGTCGAATCGTTTCGTTCGGCGCACTGGCGAAGGCCGCCGCCGAACAGGCCAACCGCGCCAAGGACCACTTCCTGGCGCTCTTGAGCCGCGAACTGTGAACGCCCCTGACGCCGGTGGCAATGGGCTCGTCGATGCTCCAGAACAGACCAGACCTCGACCCAACGATGCATGAGACTCTGGAAATGGCGCGCCGCCACGTGGACTTGGAGGCGCGGCTGACTGTTCTCCTTGAACGATTAGGGTGGAACTCATGCCCAAAAGGCATACACCGGATTCAGTCAAGATCCGGCCCCAACAGGGGGTGGAACGAGAACTCAGCCGTAAGGTGAGCTACAATGACAAGTTACGAAGGAAGGAGAAGCAATCCGAACTTCATCACAAGGAAGCAGGCTGGCGGCGGTGCGATGGAATGCGCCGCCAACTTCGCCGGCGGTGCTGGGGCTCTTACCTGGCAGGCAGGCAAAAAACCGTTAGACTTTTAGACTGATTTGGCACAGAAGGGGGGCGGTTTAGCGGCGCCGGCGGTTGCGAACTTGGTCTTCAGATGTGTGGCGTCGGAGTTTGCCAGCGACGGGGAGAGAACTTTGTGGCTTCTTGTGGCTTCCGGGGTGCCTGCGAGGGAGCAGTCGAAAAGCCGTTGTGGCTCCCCAAGAAGCCACAAAAAGAGCCACGATCACAAGAAGCCACAAATCTGCGCATGAAAAAACCGTCGTAAGTCATTGACTCACAACGGTTTATTTAGTCGGGGCGACTGGACGCCAGTAGAACTTTTCCGACGCGGTGCCGCGTCAATCGAAGCCCATATTCGGCGGCTGATTCTCGCCTTCGTCCGAGGCACCCCACCACAGAATTAGAGCCGATCATTGCCAGGCGGTCAAGTTCGGAGGCTACGAGTCCGCATGGCACTCATGGCACCAATGTGGACCATCGTGGCCCGCGGGCCGGCAGCACTCGCCGGAACAGCCGGGGGTCCCACAGTCTTCAAGGCACATAATGTCGTCCCCCTCCTTCCGGTCGCGCCGCTTCGGAAGCGGCGGTCCCACCGGCCCGATACCCATTCTCCGCCGCTCCCCCGCTGGTTCTTGTGCGTTCATGGTTGTTCCTCACGCCGGTCATTGGCCCTCGCCCAGCGCACCCCGCCCCAGAATTAGAGCCGATGGCGGCCGGGTGGACAAGCCTGCCGGCCGGCGTCAAGAGGCGGCCCGGTGCGGCAAGGCCGGCCAGCCGGGGCGTAGGCACTTGACCTTCTCGATTCTCCGGCCCTTGTCGGCAACGGCCAAATCCTGTCTTGGCAACAGGCGTCGAGAAGGTTGCCCCGGTTGCGTCGGCTTGACCGGCTGGGCACGGGCTTGCCGGCCTCCACGGTGTCAGCGGGCGGTCAAAACCAGCCAGGTGGGCGAAATGAAAAGCAGCCATTTTGAGCGGAGCGAATTGCGCCGTAGAGGTTCGTCAACATCTTCCTTGTTGACGGAGACCTTCTATGGCGCACGAACTCAAAATGGCGATTGTAGACTCGATTTTTCAGTTACGAGCGTTACATTGGTCAGCCAGGCGGATCGCACGCCACCTGGACATCGACCGCGGCACGGTGGGAAAGTACCTCAAGCGGGCGAAATCCGGCCCAAAACCAGCCATTTCGCCCGCCGGGTCGGCAGGGTCAAAACCAGCCACTTACCGCCACGACTAGGGATAAAACGATCAGTGCCGCCATGATGCAACAAACGGGCGCAAACCAGAACGAAAATTGCAGGAAATAGTGAGCCCGATCGCGTTGGAGCCAGGTCGTGAAAGGCCCTTCTTAACGGGTGCGCAGGAAGAACGCGGGCCTCGCCCAAAGAAACACGTTTTGTCGGTGCTTCCCGCCTCCGTTTCGGTCAGAGGCGCTCCGCGTGGCAAATGACGCCTCTACGGCTGGCTTTCTTTCACCGGTTTTGCCGCCTCGTCCTCCTTGGCCGCCGATTTTGCTGCGGCCTGACGCTTGATCGTGACTTCGGGCACGTCGGGTTGTCGCTCGCCGTTGACGACGCGGTCCCTGGATTGCAGCGTCGCGGTCTGAGCATCGACCCTAGTAATAACGTGCGTGGCGGAGGCTTCGCCGCCGTCGGCCAGCCTGCCGGCGTACTTGATCAGCCAGCGATCGCCATCACGGACCCAGACATTCTCACCGAAGCTGCCGTCGGCATCAAAAACCCAGGAGCGGATGCGATTGTCGCGAGGATCCCAGCCAATGATCTCCGTGCCGCCGTGCAGAATAGCCCCCTTGCCTTCAACCTTGAACTTGCGAATGAGAAATGCCTGGTTTGCGGTCCAATCGCAGACCGTGCTGAGCGAAATGCCGGCTTTCGAGGTCTCGCTCGCCCAATCGCCCACGAGCCACTCCAGCTCTTTCAAGCGACTGGCCTGCGTGGCGACCTGGTCGGAACGTCTCGTGGACGCTCTCGATCAGCCAGCGGCCGTTTTGCTTGACGAGGACGATCGCGGCGGTCCGCGGGGCCGGCGCCGGGGAATCGGCCGCGGCCAACTTGATTTCGGGAGCGGCATCGACCAATGCGAGGCTGTCGTCCACCAACCGGAAGTTCAATATCTGGATCTGGAGCTTGCTGCCCTTCCTTGCGGCGAAGGTCTCAGCGAATTGCTTCTCGACGGCTTCGCGACCGTCGGCGCGGGCGCCGCCATGGCCGACGAACTCGCCGTTCTCCGTCCAGCAACCGGCTGCGCCCTTGGCGTCGCCTTCATTGAAGCTGGTCTCAAGTTGCGTTAGGAGGCGAAGAACATCCCGTCGCTCGGCTGACGCGGCCGCGGTCTTGGCAGCGACCTTTTTCGCGGCCTCGTCCAAGGCAGTGTCTTGGGCGAGCACGGTTGCGGTCACAGCGAGGCAGAGAAAGGCAGAAACAGGACCAACCAAGCGATGCATGTTAAGGCTCCATGAACGAGAATTCTTCATAAACGAGGGCTAATTCGAACTGTCGGCCGATTCCGCCCGTGCGGTGGCTTCGTGACCTAACCGATCGAGAAATGTCTTGGCCGCGTTGTAGTTGGCCGTGTGAACGCCGCTCTTCAGTCGCCACTCCAACACCGCCTCCATATCCTCCACGGTGTCGGCCATCTCGCGATAGTCGGCCGATGTGGGAACACTCAGCTTCGGAGGCGTACGGCGGTACGGCGCCTCGATCCGGGCCCGGTCGGCGGCAAAGCAGTTCTCCTGGAGCTCGGTCGGCCACTTGATGATGTCCATGGCTGCCGGAGGCGGTCTGCGCGAAGGCACGAAGCCAAGCGAATCCGCTGGAACGCCGGAAGCATACCCCATAGCCGCGCCCTGGGCCGATCGCTGGGTCTGGTGCTGAAACCACCAATCTCGGTGCGATTGCTGCTGGCTCAGAGTCGCATCAGCCCGGCTCTGGGCCTGACTGGACAACGTATTGCGAATGCCGCTTTGCACGACATAGTTTTGCGCCATCGCGGCCTGCTGCCCGGTCTGCATGCTCTGGGCCTTGAGCTGCGAAGTGACTGCCTGCCGGTAATTACTGCCAAGCACCGCTGCCGCGCCAATCGAGTCGCCGTAGCCATAGCTGGGATAGAACTGTGCCGAAGCGGGGCCAGCCAGCCCAAGCACTCCGCCGGCGACCAGCGCAGTGACGAGAATTCGACGATTCATTTTCAACCTCCGAAATGCTTCGGCACGATGGCAACAAGTGGACAAACCGATGCAGTGGCGATATGGACCCTATCGGCATGCGACTCATTATACACAACGAAGGCGCACTTGTCTTGCTTTACAGGGACTTTGCTTTGAAGCGGGAAGGACTCACTACAGCGAAGCTGTTGTAGATTGCTGGCCTTGCTCCTCCGGTTGCTTCAGGCGAATCAAGGTCCTCCCCTCCTCGCGATCGGCGCTGAAATGCACGAGCACGGGCGATTCGTCATTCGTCAGGTTGTAGAGGCCGGTCTCCATGACGACCGAGTCGTTGCCTTCCATCTTGACGGCCACGCGCTGGGTCTTCTTATCGACGGCGCCAACGAGCGGAATTACCTTGTCGGCAAGTGCGTCGTGGAGATTGCCCCGAATGACGCCTTCCTTGTTGACGGCTAGCTGGATAACCTTGTCGGTCTGAGTCTGCGTCGGTTCGGTGATCACGGCAAACACGCCCAAGGGCATCCATTCTTCGTTCTGGGCCGTCTGACCGGAATCAGCAAGTTGCTCGGCCTGATCGTAGTATTGTTCAGCCGTGGCCACCGGCTGATCACCGTAGTAGACTGTGCCGTCTTCATAGGTCACATTGCCGCCGTAGTCGTAATAGCAGCCTTCGCCGCTGCAACCGCAGTAGCTGCCTGCCGTGCCCCAGCCCGACGCGGCCCAAGCCGTGGCCGCCATCGCCCACTTGCCCGGCCACCAAGCGCCGGGATAACCGCCGTACCAGCCTGGCGAGAAAGCTCCCCAGCGGGTATAGGCTCCATTGACGGCCGTCCACGCCTTGCCGCCGACGAATTGCCCATTAACAAAGGCTGCGCCACGGCCTGCCGTGACCACGTTGCCGCCCGGGCCGCGAATGCCGGCGACGCCGCCAACACGAGCGACACCTCCCGCGGCGACCCCGCCGACAGCGGCCGCAGCGGTATAGCCCCACTGATTTCGGGCAGCGGTGAGAGAGCCGCCCTGTCGATAACCGGATGAGTCGGCGTATCCGCCACGGACATTGGCAATCGAATTTCCGGCAGCATCCCTTGCGCCGGATACGCTGCCCGCTCGGACGGCCGAGTCTGTTCCATTCGTGGCGCCACGGAATCCACTAGCGCGTCCGGCTTCTGCGCCGCCCGCGGTTTGTATTCCTGATCGCGAACCTCCGGCAATGACGGCGTTGTCGCCTTTACTCGCTCCGGCGACTCCTGAGCCTTTGACCACCGTGTTTCCGCCCGCGCCCTCAATCTTAATTGCCCCGGCCGCGCCACCAACGGTCGCGCCGCCTTGGGTCACGCCGGATCTGCTCCCTCCAGCGACCGTGATCGTCGAGCCGCCGGGAGTCGTAACCGTCCTAGGTCCTTGGCCGGTGCTCGGCAGTTGGCTAGCCGATGGCGGACCGCCGCTGCGAGATCCCGCCTGAGGCTGCTGGGGCATGTTCAAGAAGCTGTTAAGTTGGCCCTGGCTAGGCCGCTGATACGACTGGGAAGACTGGAACGCTGAACGACCCGTGGCTGGCGCGCGAGCGCCAGGTCTGCCGGCAGGAAGCTGGGACGGGCGGTTGCCAGCAAGCCCTTGCCCTGCGCCTGTCGCGGGCCGACCGCCGGGACGCGACGTGGCGGGAACCTGCCCGGGGCGATTGGCGCCAGTTGAAGGACGCGGGGCAGAACGATTCGCCGGAGAAGGCGCCGCACGGCTCATCGAAGGACTGCGATTGAAAGAGGGATTCGGCGCCGGTCGCGCTCCTCCCGGGGCTCCGCCGCCTGCACGGGCGCCACCCCCGGAAAATCCGCCGCCTCCGCGTCCGCCACCGCCGCCGCCGCCACGTCCTCCACCTCCCCGAGCGAACAAATCGGTCGCGAGCAACGAAGCTGCAATCGTCACTGTCGCCAGAGAAATCATGAGTTTACTCATCATGTCACCTCAATTGAGCTTCTTAAGGAATTCCTAGGGTTGCGGGGCTTCCATACGGACAAGCGTTCGCTGCTCCGTCCGGTTCTTATCGAAGTGGACCAGCACCGTCAAGGAGTCTTGCGTGAGATTCCACAGCCCGCATTCAACGATGGCCGCAGGATTGCTCGCAAGGCTGAACGCCACGCGTTGGGTCTCCTTCTCGACGGCGCCGTGGAGTTGAACGACGTTGTCAGTGAGGGTGTCCTGAAGGTTTCCACGGATGACCCCCGCTTTGTTCACTGCAAGCTGGAGCAACTTGTCGGGGTTGGCCTGTCCCGGGGCGATTACGCCGAAGACCCCGAGCGGCATCCATTCCTCATTTTCGGTTTGTGCCCGGGCGGCAGCAATTTCGGCTGCCTGCTGATAGTACTGCTCGGTTGAAGCCACCGGCTGACCACCGTAATAAACCTGGCCGTCCTGATAGACGACGGTATCGCCGTAGTCGTAGGTTGTCGGCTCCGAGCCACAGCCGCAATAGGCGTACGCCGAGTTCCATGGCGCCGTGGTCCACCAGGCTGCGGCTGTAATGCCCGCCGCCACCCATGCTCCTGGGTGAGCAGCGTGCCACTGGGGCGTCCAGTAACCGCCCGCCCGGCCTGGTGCGCTGGGAAGCGTTGTGGCGCGGGGCGGACGGCCTGCCAAACCGCTTCCACCGCCTGCCGTGCCCATGTTTCGGACATTGCTCGGTTGTTGGGTGGGTCTTGCCGCTGCGCTCGGCTGGAATGCGCCGGGACCTGGGGCTGCCCGGCTCATCGACGGACTGTGACTAAACCCAGCCCCTCCCGACGGCCGTGCTCCCCCTGAGAATCCGCCGCCTCCGCGGCCTCCTCCCCCTCCGCCCCCGCCGCGAGCGAAGATGTCCGCGTCAAACAACCACATGCTCAGTCCCACGACGGCCATCGCAATCGCAACTCGTTTCATGGGATTGCCTCCCTTGGCATTCGTATTCGAATTGATGGTTTCGTTATTGGCTGGCCAAATATCCGGCCCCTTACTTCTTCACCCTCGGAGCGTGAGGCTTCACGGCAGCCTTCTCCGCCGCCTCCACCACACCACCGGCCGTTTTGCGAACCATCTTCACCTCATCGATATTGGGCAGGAACTGTTTGTCGAGTTTCCGGCCGATCGATTTCCAGACAAACGTGTTGCCGTCCACAAGCTTGTAGATATTGGTGGCAGAAGCCTTCCGGCCATCGGGCAAGACCTGATTGAACTTGACGACCCAAGTATTCTCATGCTTCGACCAGACGCCTTCGCCGAAGCCGCCGTCGGAATCGAACATCCAGGAGCGGATCGTGCCTGCCGCCGGGTCCCAGCCAATGACTTGCGTGCCTTCGAGGACGTCATCCGTTCCAGGCGCCGATATCTTGAACGCATAAGTCAGGAACGTC
Organism: uncultured Planctomycetia bacterium; assembly: GCA_963791075.1. Taxonomy (GTDB): domain Bacteria; phylum Planctomycetota; class Planctomycetia; order Pirellulales; family Thermoguttaceae; genus CAWBRF01. The sequence continues at coordinate 14,382 of CAWBRF010000030.1, read as the reverse complement.
TTGTTCTTCGTCCAGGTTACGCTAGCCGTGTCATCCGCTTCGGGACTGTCGTCGACCCAATCGCCGACCAGCCAGGCCAACTCCTGCAACTGTGAACTCGCCGCCTGAGTTTCGGGAACGTCGGTTTCACGAACCGTATTGAGCTTCCATCGCCCCCCCTCCTTCACGTCGACCGCGAGATAGGTCGAGTCGCTTGGTGGCTCCGAAGGGCGAATGACACGAACCGTGCCCTCCTCGATGGCCACCTGGGGCGACACCATGCGAATGGACGGGTCGATTACCTCGATGCGAACGCCTTTGTTCTCACTGAACAAAGCCTGCATCTCCTTCTCGATGGCCTGCCTTCCCTGGAACCGCTGTCCGGACGGACTGATCCACTCGCCGGAGTCGCTCCAATGCGCGGCGACGGCCTTGGCGTCGCCGCGGTTGTAGGCGGCAACGTAGGATTCGATCGTCGCCCGGATCGCGGCCTCGTCCGACTTCGCGCCGGGGTTGTTCTTCTCGGCCGCGTAGGTCGGGAAGGCAACGATCAACACCGCCGCAACGGCCAGAAACGGCCGGAAGGCGGCAATACGGGGGAACAATGAATGCGACATGACTTGTCTCTCCTGGCTGTTGGGATTGATCGGATGCACCAAAGGTCTGGCCGTCGCTGCCGCTCACTTGTGCTTCTCGCCCTCAAAGCGAACTTGCACTGTCCGGTCGTCGTCACTGCCGGGTCGGCCCACTTTATCAGCAAAGGGCGTGCCTGACGCACGTACGAGAGACAGAAGCGGAGAAACTCGTGTGGCAGCAAAGGGTTACGGAAGACCAGGCAGCAAGGCCGGAGCGACCGAATGCGCCGAATCCTCCAATATTTTGGAGATTCGAGTATTGTTTGTCATGTTCCCGCCCGTACAATTTGCGTTGTAATTACGCGGCCGCGTTCGTCGGGACTCAGTTCTGATCCGACGATTCCGGCATTCCCAAACCTACGATGGCGAGCCCCGGGGGCTGGGAGGTGTTTCGATGAACGAGATAGCCGAAACGCTGGTGGCCCGGGAGGACGTGGAAGACGGGGAGGCCGCTGAGTTTAGGCGGGCATGGGAAGGCTCGCGGAGCACCCGCGAGAAGCTCGGACACCCCTGGGCCCTCAAGGACATTTCCGATCGGAAGCACATGGAGGCGGCCGCCGAGGACTGCTTGCGGTTCGAGAAGCTCTTGGCCGACCTCTCGGCGACTTTTGTCAACCTGCCGTCCGAGCGACTTGACGAACAGATCGACAGCAGCCTGAAAATGCTCGTGGAGTTTCTGGGCAACGATCGCAGCACTCTGGTCAAGCTCGGCAAAGACAAGCAACATGTTCTCGTGACTCATTCTTGCGCGGTACCCGGCTGCGAACTGTTCCCGTTGGGCTTGCTTGCCGACGACCGACTCCCTTGGTTTATCGGGCAGTTTCGCTCGGGAAATGCCGTCTTTCTCCGTTGTTTGCCCGAAGACTTGCCCCCGGAGGCGAGTATGGAAAAGCGTTACTGTGAGAAGCACGGCGTCAAGTCCAATGTCGCCATTCCGCTGAAGGCTGGCGGCTCGGTCCTGGGCGCAATCACATTCGCTTTCCTCAAGCGGCGGTGCGACTGGCCGGAAGAGATTCTCGCCCGCCTGCGACTGATTGGGGAGGTGTTTGCCAACGCCCTTCAGCACAAACAGGCCGACGAGACGCTCCGCGCCGCACTCGCCGAGAACGAGGAGCTGCGCAATCGCCTCGAACAAGAGAACCTCTATCTTCGCGAGCAGATCATCCTGAAACATCGCCACGGGCGGATTATCGGCCAAAGCGATGCCCTCAAGCGAGCGCTTTCCGAGGCGGAGCGCGTGGCGGTCACGGATACGCCGGTTCTCTTGCTGGGCGAAACAGGGACGGGCAAGGAACTGTTGGCGCAGACGATTCATGAGATCAGCGCTCGCAAAGGCCGCCCCATGGTTATCGTCAACTGCGCGTCGCTGCCCGCCACGTTGATCGAGAGCGAACTTTTCGGAAGGGAGGCTGGGGCGTACACGGGCGCCGCCTCCGCGCAGGTTGGCCGCTTTGTAGTCGCCGACGGCTCGACGCTGTTTCTCGATGAAATAGGCGAGTTTCCCGTCGAGTTGCAGGCAAAATTGCTTCGCGTGCTCCAGGACGGCCGGTTCGAGCGGCTGGGCAGTCCGAAGACGGTGGCGGTCGATGTGCGGATTATCGCGGCGACGAATCGCGACCTGGAGCAGGCCGTGCGGGACAACAAGTTCCGCGCCGACTTGTATCACCGGCTGAACGTCTTCCCCATTCATGTCCCCCCGCTGCGCAGCGCCCCGAAGACATCCCGCCGTTGGCATGGGCGTTTGTTGAGGCGTTGGGCCGTCGCATGGGCAAGACGATCAAGAGCATCCCGCGCAGGACCATCGAGCAGTTGCAGCGATACTCATGGCCGGGCAATGTTCGCGAACTCAGCAACATCATCGAACGCGCAATGATCCTGACGGCGGGTGACACGCTGCGCGTGGAAATGCCCTCCCTCGCACAGATCGCCGCAGCCCCCCAAATGACCTTAAGAGAAAGCGAACACGCCCATATTCTTCGCGTGCTTCACGAGACCGGCTGGCGAGTCCGAGGCACCCACGGCGCCGCCGAGATCCTCGGGATCAAGGCGACAACACTGGAGGCGCGGATGATGAAATTGGGCATCAAACGCGAAAAACGCGGCTCCAATATATCGTAGAAATCTCCAATATATTGGAGCCTTCCATCGCCCGATCTTGCCATTCTCGGCGATCTGCCTTTCGCGCATCTCGTTTGCCTGTGGCGCCTTGACGCCTTTCCTGTCGGTCATTTTTTCCGCCGGCACGCTCGTTGCTTGCCTACGGGACGCAACGAATGGCCGTTGTCCCCAGCGGCCGGAAGTCGTCGTAATGCCGCCAACCTCTTTTGCGAAAGGTTCGATCCTTGAAACGACAGATTGCGTTCTCCGCTAGGTTGTCCAGGGGCACGACGGTCCGATGGCGTCTGCCTGCCGCACTTGTGCTGGCCATACTCTCGGGCCGCTGCGGACTTGCCGCCGACGAGTTTCAGGATCTGGTCGGCCAGATTCCCCGTTCGGCCAACGCGGTGGTGCTGTTGAACATGGAGAAGGCAAAGGCTAGTCCCCTGGGCTTGCAGGAACATTGGAAAGAGAACGTTGAGAAGGCTTTCGAGGATGGATTGGTTCGCGTGCCGCCGCAGGCGACGCGATTTGTAATGGCCTCCCAGATCGACTTCGAGTCCGAGGAGCCTTATTGGGAAGCTGCCGTGATCGACCTCGACCAAGGGCTTGCGATGGCACAAGTCGTCAAAGCCCGCGGAGGCGCGGAGGAGAAGATTGAAGGGCTGCCGGCGGCCCTCCTGCAAAACGGGACATACGTTCTGCAACTCGGCCCGAAGCGGCTCGCCGCAATGCGTCCGGGCAATCGCCAGACGGTCGTACGCTGGATGCGGGACGTGCGCAAGCGGTCGCCCCCCCCTCTTTCCCCTTACCTGCAAAAGGCGGCCGTCTACTCGGACGAGGCCGGCAGCGAGATCATCATGGCGATCGATCTCGAAGGCGCCATGTCGTGGGAGCGGGTCTGCGACTACCTGGCGAAGCACAAGAAGAGTTTGCGCGAGTGGCAAGGAAAGGGCGAGTCGTCGATAAGCCTGACCGTGGCGGCGAGAGTGGTCAGCAGCGTGCGGGGCATCCGCATCGGCGTTCGCATCGGCGAGCAACCCACGGCCCGGATCGTCGTCGATCTAAGCGACGAGGCCTATCTTCTCGCCGGCATCGCCAAGCCGTTGCTGCTGCAAATCTTGTCCGACAACGGCGCGTTGATCAACGATTTTCAGTCGTGGACCGTGCAGGCCGCGGGCAGCGAGATTTTGCTCTCCGGCAGACTCTCCAGCAAAGGGCTGCGGGAGCTTTTGAGCGTCGTTGACTCGCCCGTCGGCGACGATTTCAGCGCCGCGAAAGAGACGGACGCCAGCCCTGGCCAACCGCAGGCGACGCAGGCGGAGAAGTCGCGCCGCTACTTCCGCACGATTATGGATATGGCCGACGATCTGAAGGACGACATGAAGAACGCGGCGAACCTGGCGTCGACCCAGTTGTTCTTCGAAAGGTACGCCAAGCGGATCGAACGGATGCCCATCCTTGGAATCGACGAAGATCTGCTGAAGTACAGCGCCTATGTTGCCAACGCGCTCGGCCAATCGTCGATGGCAATCAAGACGATGGGAATCCAGTCGGGCGTTCGACAGGCTTCAATCATTCCATCCTGGGACTACTACTACAATGATGGCACTTCTGTTGGCGATGAGCGGCGGGTCGTCCGCGCAAGAGAAGGCCATCGCAGCCACCAACATCCAGCAGGTTCGTCAGGAAATCATCGCAGCCACCAACGACACGCGCCGCAAGATGACCCTGAAATACCAAGTGGAGTTCTGAGTGGAAACAACCAATGGGCAGCCTTAATGGGCTGCGGTGAAGGGAACGGTGTGATGATTCAAGCGTCGTTTCGAATTGTGGCGCCGGAGGATAAACGCCAAGAGATTCTCGATGTCCTATTGTGTCTGAAAGGTCCGACGGAAGTGGCGAAAGGATGCGGGGCCTGCCGGATTCTCCAAGACGTGGAAGACGATCATGCAATTACTTACCTCGTGCGGTGGGACACTCAGGAGGAAATCGAAGAACACCTCCGTTCGGAGCGGTTCCGAAGGCTTCTGCCCTATATCGAGATGTCCCTTGAGCCCCCGGAAGTCGACTTCAGCACCATCGACAAGCTCCAGGGAATTGAATTCTTGATTGACGCGCTGAAGTTCGTCGCGCTAACAAAACCCATTGTGCGGAGAAAGCCTCATGACCTGGCTTCAGCGCTATCGGGTTCGCCATTATTTTGCGAACTCGATTTGGATACTGCCCGTGCTGAGCATCGTGCTGGCCCTCGCAACAGTTCCGTTGCTTCACCATCTCGATCAGTCGTTGGACTGGGAGTCCGGCATCAATCCAGAAACCGTGCGGACGGTGCTGGAAATGATGTCCTCGTCGATGTTCACTTTCATCGTGTTCGTATGCTCCGCCTTGCTGATTGCGGTACAGCTCGCCAGCGCCAACTTACTCCGCGGATCATTGCCCTCGTATTCCGCGATCCGGTCACGAAGCTCTCCTTGACGATATTCGTGTTCACCTTCACTTTTTCGCAGGCGGTTCTTGTACGGATTAATACGGAAGTTCCCACGCTTTCGGCAAGGTTGGCCGCTTATAGCTGTATAGCATGCCTGGGAGTCTTCCTGTTTCTTATCGACCACGTGGGGAAATGGCTGCGACCAAGCGGCGCCTTGCGCACCGTGGCCGCGATGGGACGCGGCGTCGTCGAGAACGTGTATCCGAGGCGTCTGGCGGAGGCGCAGGAATCGCCGCGGGAACCTTCGGCCATTTTCAGCGGCGAACCCACGTTGACGGTGACGAACCTCAAGAACGGCGTCGTCCTCGCGGTTGACATTGATGGACTGGCGGCCATGGCCCAGCGTGCCGACTGCGTCATCGAAATGGCGCCGCAGGTTGGCGATTTCGTCGCCATCGGGGACCCTTTGTTCCGCGTCTTTCAGGGCGGGCCAGGCGTGACGGCCGACGCCTTGCGCCAGTCCGTCGCCGTCGGCCAGGAACGCACCTTGGAGCAGGACCCGGCCCTTCCGCTGCGGATTATGGTGGACATCGCCGCCAAGGGACTTTCGCCGGCAATCAACGACCCGACCACCGCGGTCCTCGCGATTGACCAAATCCACGATTTCCTTCGGAACGTTGGCAGTCGGCGCCTGGATGACGACCGGGTGAGGGACGCGGCAGGCCGGGTCCGGCTCGTGTGCCGCACCCCGGCTTGGGAGGATTTTGTCAAATTGGCGGTCACGGAAATCCGCCATTTCGGCGGCGCGAGCATTCAGGTTTCGCGGCGTTTGCACGCCATGCTGGAGAACCTGATTCAGACATTGCCCGACGAGCGAGTCCCGCTGCTGCGCCAGGAGTTGAGCTTGCTGCACCGGTCCGCCGAACGCTTCTTTCCGGAACCGGAGGACCGGGCGTTGGCCGATGTCAGCGATTTCCAGGGAATGGGCAGCAAGTGCGGACAACACCAAGAGGCTAACCATTAACAAACGCCTGGACGGTTCGGTTCCGGGGCGGGCCGACGGAAGGATGTTGTGGCAGTAATCAAACACGTGGTTGACAGAAACGACTGTTGGTCTTTGACCCGCTCGGCGGGCTCGGAGGTGAAGTCATGAAAGAGCGCGACGTGGACGAAGCCAGACCCAAGATGAAACGCAAGCAGTACGAAAAGGAGCTGCAAGCTCCAGACCGAACTCTGCCGCCTGCAGGAGTGGGTGAAGCTCAAGGGGCTGCGGGTGATGGTGATCTTCGAGGGACGCGACGCGGCCGGCAAGGGCGGGACCATCAAAGCGATCACGGAACGCGTGAGCCCGCGGGTCTTCCGCCTCGTCGCCTTGCCTGCTCCGTCGGACCGCGAGAAGACGCAAATGTACATACAGCGTTACATGCAGCACTTTCCGGCCGCCGGCGAAGTCGTGATCTTCGACCGCAGTTGGTACAATCGCGCCGGCGTGGAGCGCGTCATGGGCTTCTGCTCGGAAGAGGAGCACCGGCGTTTCCTTGAGAACTGCCCGGTTATGGAGAAGTACATCGTCGATGGCGGAATCATCCTTGTCAAGTTCTGGCTGGAGGTGGGCAAGGAAGAGCAAGAGCGGCGGTTCGAGGCTCGGATCGAGGATCCTATGCGTCAGTGGAAACTCAGTCCGATGGACGTCGAGTCCTGGACCCGTTGGTACGATTACTCTCGCGCCAGAGACATGATGCTCGAAACAACCGACACCGAACACGCGCCGTGGCACATCGTGCGATCGAATGACAAGAAGCGGGCTCGCCTGAACTGCATTGCGCATTTTCTGAGCCTGGTCCCTTATGAAGCAGTGCCGCGAGAGAAGGTAAAGTTGCCCAAGCGGTCGAACAAGGGCAAGTACGACGACCAGGCCACGATTGCGGGCAGGAATTTCGTGCTGGAGAAGTATTGAGGCAAACACACCAGAACCGCCACGGCGGATCTGCGCATTGGGGACCGCCGAGAGGAATGCGAATGATTGCGAAAGTTGCGTTCTGCGGGGCCCTGCCAGAGCCATTGCGTCCTTGTTGTACTACGGTGCGCACAACGGCGCAGCGATTGGCATGGCCATCGCTCGGTGTTGGCGGCGCCAACCATGCGGCGCACGACTGTTTTCCTTCACTTAAGGATGTTTTTAACATGGTAAGAGTCTGTCTTCTCCGATCATCAAGTCTCTTTTTCGTCCTTATCCCCCTGGCCCTCGCGGGCTGTGGTTCCTCTGCCGCGACTGACAAGACCAAGGAGGCGCCCCGAGTCACCGTGGCCCATCCGGTCGTCCGCAGCCTGATGGACGAAGACGATTACAACGGCTCGCTGGAGGCATCGCAGACGGTCGAACGTGCGCGCGCGGGTGCGCGGGCACATCCAGAAAGTTTACTTTGAGGACGGCGATCTGGTCCAGAAGGACCAGTTGTTGTTCGAGCTCGACCCGCGTCCCTTCCAGGCGGCGGTAAGCGAGGCCCTCGCGCAGGCAAAGGCGCTGGAGGCGCAAAAGATTGCCGCGGACAAGAATGCGACCCGCCTCGAAGAGTTGCTCAAGCGGCGGGCCGCGGCAGCCTCGGACTACGAAGAGGCCCTGGCTGATGCACAGTCTTACACCGCTCGAATCGCCGCAAAGATGCAGGCGGTGGAGAGGTGCAAACTGGACCTTGAATTCGCGCGGATCACCGCTCCCATCGCCGGCCGGATCGGCCGGGCGATGCTCACCGAGGGCAACCTCGTCAACGCGGGCGGCAGCGACCCGGTGCTGGCGACAATCGTGGCCGTCAATCCAGTTTACGTGGATTTCAACGTCGATGAACGCGCGATGCAGCGCTACCAGGAGATCGGCGCGGGCCGCCAAGGCAAGGACAAGCCGCTGCCGCTGCGCGCTCAGAAAATCGCGTTTTCCTTCGGCCTTGACACGGAGCGAGGCTTTCCGCACCAGGGTTATCTCGTGTTCGCCGACAACAAGTACACCGAGGGCACCGGCACGATCATGGTTCGTGGCCTCGCCCAGAACCCGGACGGGCGGCTCATTCCCGGCTCGCGCGTCCGCGTGCGCGTGCCGGTGAGCGACAAGTACGAAGCGGCTGTGGTTCCCGACACCGCCGTGCTCTCCGATCAGGATCGGAAGTACCTGCTCGTCCTTGGCAAAGAGAATGTCGTGCTCCGCCGCGACATCACTCCCGGCAGATTGCTCCTCGACCACATGCGGGTCCTTCTTCCCGCTCCCGACGACGAGAAGGCTGTAGGCGACAAGGACTGGAGCAAGAACTGGGAGAAGGAGTGGGTGATCACGGTAGGTCTCCAGCGGGCGCGAATCGATTATCCGGTCCTGCCGCTGGACTCGAACGGCCAGCCCGTGGACACAAAGGCTGTCACAAAGTAGACCAATTTACGAACCGCCAGAGGCTCGCTTATGTTCGCTCGTTTCTTTGTTGATCGGCCGATCTTCGCCACCGTCCTCTCGCTGGTGATCGTGATTGTCGGCCTGGTGGCGCTTACCCGCTTGCCCATTGCCCAGTATCCCGAGGTCGCCCCTCCGACGATCCAGGTTTCCGCCGTCTATCCCGGCGCCGACGCAGAGACCGTGGCCAGCACCGTGGCCACCCCCATCGAGCAAGAAGTGAACGGCGTCGAGCGGATGCTTTATATGGCCTCCCGCTGCACGAACGACGGCCAAATGTTTCTGGATGTGACCTTCGAGTTGGGCACGAATCTGGACACGGCCCAAGTGCTCGTGCAGAACCGAGTTTCCGTGGCCGAGGCCAAGCTGCCCGAAGACGTCAAGCGGATCGGCGTCACCACGAAGAAGAAATCGCCCAGCATCTTGCTGTGCGTCAATCTGGTCTCCGAGAAGAAGCCGAATGGCAGTTTCTACTACGACCAACTCTACCTGAGCAACTACGCCTCGCTCAGCGTGAAGGACGACCTGGCGCGAGTCAAAGGCGTGGGCGACGTGACGTTTCTTGGCCCGCGCGACTACAGCATGCGCGTGTGGCTCGATCCGCAGAAGCTCGCTTCCCTGGGCATGACGGCCGCCGACGTGATCAAGGCCATCCGCGAGCAGAACGTCCAGGTAGCGGCGGGCCGGCTTGGGCAACCGCCGGTCGCCGCGGGCGCCGGCGTGCCCTTTCAACTCGTCATCAAGACCCAGGGACGGCTCAGCAGCGAACAGCAGTTCGACAATATCATCGTCAAGACCGGCGAGAAGGGCGAGGTCGTCAACCTGCGCGACGTCGTGCGCAAGGTCCAGCGCGACGAGCACGGAAAAATCGTCGAGAAGGGCACGGAGTTGGGGGCCAAGAACTACGACGTGAACAGCTACCTCGACGGCGAGCCGTCGGTGACCCTGGCCTTGTTCCAATTGCCAGGCTCGAATGCCTTGACGACGGCCAAGGAAATCAAGGCGAAGATGAAGGAACTGAAGGCAAAGTTTCCCCGCGGCGTGGGCTACAAGATCGTTTACGATACCACCGTGTTTATCGATGAATCGATCCACGAAGTCTACAAGACCCTCTTTGAGGCGTTCATTCTGGTTTTCATCGTCGTGCTCGTCTTCCTCCAGGACTGGCGCGCCACGCTTATGCCCATGATCGACGTGCCGGTGTCGCTGATCGGCACGTTCGCGGTGATGGCCTTGTTGGGCTTTTCGCTGAACAATCTGACGCTCTTCGGATTGGTGCTGGCGATCGGCATCGTGGTGGACGATGCCATCGTGGTCGTGGAGAACATCGAGCGATGGATGGCCAAAGGTCTGCCCCCGCGAGGCGACGATCAAGGCCATGGACGAAATAACCGGACCGGTCATCGCCATCACGCTCGTGCTCAGTTCGGTCTTCATTCCCACGGCTTTTCTGGCGGGCATCACGGGCCAGTTCTACCGGCAATTCGCCCTGACCATCGCCGCTTCTACGATCATCTCGGCGATCAACGCCATGACCATGGCCCCGGCGCGCGCGGTAACGCTGATCAAGCCGCACGTACACGGCCAGGAAAGCCAGCGGGAGGCCCTGCCGCGCTGGGGGCTTGCGGCATTGATCGGCTTCGGTGCATATCTTCTTCTGGCGACGCCGGTTCTTGCCATGCTCGGCGTCTCGGCCGCCGGTCATGGGCACGAAAGCGAGGCGGCCGGCGAGTCTGTCAATTCCTTGGCGCTCGTCTGGGGCGTCCGTCTTGGGATCTTCGCCTTGGGCAGCGCACTCGGCTGGTTCGTCGCTCCGCCGGTGAACTCCGTTCTGAACCGGTTCCTGTCCGGCTTCAACTGGGTCTTTGACCGGCTTTCCGGCGGCTACGGCTTCCTGGTCCGCGGCCTGCTCCGCGTGTCGGTCATTTTGCTGCTGGTCTATGGCGGACTGCTCGCCATGACCGCCCTGGGCTTTAAGGTTGTGCCCAAGGGCTTCATCCCCGACCAGGACAAGGGCTATTTGGTCGTCAACGTGCAACTCCCCGACGGGGCCAGCCTGGAGCGCACGGACCGCCTTGTGACCCAGCTTAGCACAATTGCCCTGGAAACCGACGGCGTCGCCCACGTGATCGCCGTGCCCGGCTACTCCACGCTCCTGAGCACGAACATCAGCAACGTGGGCGGCATGTTCGTAATCCTCAAGCCTTTTGAAGAGCGCAAAGAACACGCGAACCTCTACGGTCGTCGCATCGCCGAAGAATTGCGGCGGAAGTTTGCCGCATACCAGGAAGCCACCGTCGGCGTCTTCGGGGCTCCGCCGGTCGAAGGCTTGGGCTCGACTGGCGGCATCAAGCTGCAGATCCAAGACAAACGGGACGCCGGGCTCCGCGCCCTGCAAGGCGCCGTTCAGGCGACGGCCGACGAAGGCGAGCGCCAGCCGGGCATCGCCGCACTTTTCTCCACGTTCAGCGTGGCCCAGCCCCAGGTCTTCGTCGAGATCGACCGCGAGAAGGCCAAGGCCCAGTCCGTGTCGCTGGACGACGTCAACAACACCCTGCAGTCCTATCTTGGATCGTTCTACGTCAACGACTTCACCTTCCAGAACCGCAACTGGCAAGTAAACATCCAGGCCGATCCAAACTACCGCATGCGCGTCGAGGACATCGGCCGCCTGGAGGTCCGCAACGCCAAAGGCGACCGCGTGCCCCTGGCCACGCTGATTCACGTGACTGACACCACCGGCCCGGCGATCGTCAACCACTACAATCTCTACCCGTCCGCCGAAATTACCGGCATCCTTGCGCCGGGAACCAGTTCGCGGCAAGGCATCGACATCATGGACCGCGTGGCCAGCGACCAGCTTCCCTCCACCATGGGTTACGAATGGACCGAACTGAGTTTCCAGGAACTTGAGGCCGAGAAGGATCTGCTTGGCAAGCTGGTCTTCCCGCTGGCCGTACTGTTCGTGTTTCTGGTGCTGGCCGCGCAGTATGAAAGCTGGTCGCTGCCGCTGGCCATTCTGCTGATCGTGCCGATGTGCGTGCTGTCGGCGCTGATCGGCCTGTGGATGGCGAGTTTGGACAACAACATCTTCGCCCAGATTGGTTTTGTGGTGTTGATCGGCCTGGCCGCCAAGAACGCGATCCTGGTGGTGGAGTTTTCCAAACAGCTTGAAGACGAAGGCAAGAGCCGGGTAGAGGCGGTGGTCGAGGCCGCGCGCACTCGGCTACGGCCCATCCTCATGACCTCGTTCGCCTTCATCCTTGGCGTGCTGCCGTTGGCTCTGGCCAAAGGCGCAGGCGCCGAAATGCGCGTGCCGCTGGGCGTGGCAGTGGCCGCCGGCATGCTCGGCGTCACGTTCTTCGGCTTGGTCTTCACGCCAGTCTTCTACTCGATCATTATGCGATTTGCCGGAAAGGAGCATTCTGGGCATGTTCAGTCCAACGCGGTGCAAGAAAAGGACCCGACATGAGCAGTCTTCTTGTTCTCGAAAGGCCCCGAAGATAGCTTGAAAGGGATCGCAAATGGTCGGAGAACCGTGCCCACCCACAGCACCCATGACCATCCACCACCGCTGGCGATTTGCAATTGTCCTTTTGGCCACGCTCTTGCTTGCTGTGGCACAGCCGCTCACGTCCGGGCTATTCGGCGATCAAGGTTCTTTCGACGTCTTCTTCTCATTGCTGATCGTCGCGGTGCTGCTGTTGGTGTTCGAGGAAAGAGAACACCGACGAATCGCGATCTCTCTCGGACTGGCCGCCTTTCTTGGCATCTGGGTGAGCCGCGGGTTCGGCGGTCTCGCCGGCCGACTGTTCCTTGTCGGAGCGCACCTGCTGGCGGCCTGCTTTTTCGCATTCGCCTTGTACGGGATTCTCCGGGCAATCTTCGCGAAACAGGCGTCGGGCGACGCGATCTTCGGCGCCGTCTGCGGCTATCTCCTCTTGGGGATCATTTGGAGCGTCTTGTACTCCGCTTTGGAAAGGGCTTCTCCGGGGTCTTTTGACATGCCGTCGCGCGGAAACGCCGTTGCCGTGGCTGCACGACCGGACCGTGGCGTTCTGAGTTACTACAGCTTCATAACCCTGGCCACCGTAGGATACGGCGACGTGACGCCGACCACGCCTTTGGCCAGGACCTTGGCTTGGATGGAAGCCATCACCGGTCAGTTCTACCTCGCAATCCTGGTCGCGGGACTCGTGGGGTTCAAGGTAACGCAAGCCATCAAAGGCTAGCTCAACGAGGAGAAACGGTTGTGAGCGAACGAATCGGCATTGTCACCGGCGGGGGCGATTGCCCGGGGCTGAACGCAGTCATCCGCGCCGTGGCCAAGGCGGCCGCCAAGCGAGGCTGGGCGACGATCGGCTTCCTGGGCGGCTACGAGGGCATCCTGGACCCGCAGCAGTATGTGCAACTCGATTATCAAAAGCTGGGCTCGCTCTTGACTCGTGGCGGAACCATTCTGGGCACCGCCAACCGCGGCCGGTTCTCAGCCAAGGTTGGCCACGGCGAGACGCGCCGCCTGCCCCAGGAGTTAATCGACGGCGTGAAGTCGGGAATGCAGAAGTTAAGCATTCGCGGCCTGGTCAGCATCGGTGGCGACGGATCGCTGAGCATCGGACAGCAGTTGTTCGAAGGGGGCGTCCCCCAGGGCGATTGCGCCATATTGGGCAATCTGGTATGAATAGGGCGATGCGATTCGTCGGTTCTGCCGCGATGTTGCTGGCGGACGGATCGTGGCCGCCTTGGAAATTCACCATGCCCAAAAAGTCTCCGCCCGTATTCAGGACCATTTTGTCGGACTGACCGATCCGCGACGACGCAAAGTCATCTATCCGTTGATTAACATTGTCACTATTGCCATTTGCGCAGTGATCTGCGGCGCCGATGATTTCGTCTCGATCGCCGAGTACGGCCGCAAGAAACGAAAGTGGTTTGCGCAATTTCTCGACCTCCGCAACGGCATCCCCTCGCATGATCGCTTCAATGCGATTCTCGGCGCGATCAAGCCCGCCGAGTTCGAGGCGTGCCTGTTGAGTTGGATCACCGCATTGCACGAAATCACGGCCGGCCAGATCGTGGCCATCGACGGCAAGACCCTGCGACGCAGTTTCGACGCCGCCCACAGCAAGTCGGCCATTCACATGGTCAGGCCTGGGCCACGGCCAATCACATCACCCTGGGGCAAGTGGTGGTGGATGCGAAGAGCAACGAGATCACGGCCATTCCCCAATTGCTGAAAATCCTGGAAATCGCGGGCTGTTTGGTGACTATCGACGCGATGGGTTGCCAAACCAAGATCGGCAGGCGATTCTCGACGCAAAGGCCGATTACGTGTTGGCGGTGAAGAGCAACCAGCGAACGTTGTACGACGGACTGGTGTGGTTCTTCTGCTACCACGGCACGTTCAACTACGACGGCGTGTCGGTCAGCCGTCACGCGAGCGAAGAGCGGGACATGGCCGCGAGGAGAGGCGAACGTACTTCGTATGCGAGGTTCCCGACGATCTTCCAGACCGCCACCGCTGGCCCAAGCTTTCGGCCATCGGCATGGTTGTCAGCGAGACGGTGCGCGATGGCAAGCCGTGCTACGAACAGCGCTACTACATCTTGAGCAAGAAGCTTTCGGCGAGGCGATTTGCCGCAGCAGTCCGCAGTCATTGGTCGATCGAGAATCGCTTGCATTGGCAACTCGATGTAACTTTTCAGGAAGATCAGTCTCGCTTGCGTCTCGGGCACGCCGATGCGAACTTCAGCATCCTTTGTCGCACAGCCCTGAGCCTGCTGAAAAACAACCACTCGCTGAAGGTC